>ALYF01000003.1 GCA_000293845.2 alpha proteobacterium IMCC14465
GGTGCGCCACTTTTAACAATAAAAAAAATGGCTTACCAAAAGCACCTCATTCCCTAAGCCCCCAAATGCGTCGCCTATCACAGTGGTGTTATAGTGGTGTCACCCTAGATTTGGGCGTTATAGCTTTGGCGACGATTTATGACTAAAAGCAGCGGCGTCAGCCCAACAAACCACTTGTAACGCGGCTCATGTTTGTACATATTCGCGCCAGACCCCAATAAAGTGAAATACTCCCAGTGTTAGACATTAATAACATCACCTATCGCATTGCCGGCCGCACATTATTTGATCAAGCGTCTTTGTCGATACCGACCGGCCATCATGTCGGGCTTGTCGGGAATAATGGAACGGGTAAATCGACGCTCTTCAAGCTAATTGCGCAAGAATTGCAACTTGATGGCGGGGATATTTCAATGATGTCCAACACGCAAATGGGCATGGTGCGGCAAGATATTCCAGACGATGATACGCCCCTGATTGACCTCGTTCTAGCCGCCGACACCGAACGCACCGCGCTGTTTGCCGAGCTGGAAACCGATATTGATGTCGACCGCATGTCGGATATTTATCTGCGTCTTGCCGATATTAATGCCTATGAAGCACCGTCTCAGGCGGCCATAATTTTGTCTGGCTTAGGGTTTAACACCGAGCAACAAAGCCAGCCTATTTCAAATTTTTCAGGGGGTTGGAAAATGCGGGTGGCTTTGGCGGCCGCTTTGTTTAAAAAACCCAATTTATTGCTGCTTGATGAACCGACCAACCATTTGGACTTTGAAGCAATTGTGTGGCTTGAGAGCTATCTTCAAAATTATGAACACACCTTTATTATCATCAGCCATGATCGCGAAACATTGAATAAAGTCGTGACCCATATTGCCCATTTGGACCAGCTTAAGCTGACCCTCTATACCGGAAATTATGACCAGTTCGAAAGCGCCCATGCGCAAAAACGACTGGGGCATCAGGCGCTATATGAAAAACAACAAGCGCAAAAAAAGCGGATGATGGCCTTTGTCGATCGCTTTGGCGCCAAGGCCAGCAAAGCCCGACAAGCACAAAGCCGCCTGCGCTCAATAGAGCGGATGGATATGGTGGACGCGCTGATTGCCGAGCGTGCCACCTCATTTAATTTTCCTCAGCCCGAGAAAATCGCTTCGCCTATTATCACCATGGATGATGTTGATGTGGGCTATGAGCCGGGCAAACCGATTTTACGAAAAATCAATATTGGTTTGACCGACGATGACCGCGTTGCACTTTTGGGGGCGAATGGCAATGGCAAGTCCACTTTGGTCAAACTTATTTCGGATAATCTCTCTGCAATGGCCGGACATGTGGCGCGTAACAGCAAATTGCGGATCGGTTATTTTGCGCAACATCAATCCGATGAGCTGGAAGATGAGACAACACCCTATGAGGCCATGCGCACCGCTATTGGTGATATTCCGGAAGCTAAATGTCGCGCACTTTTGGGCAAATTCGGCTTTGATAAGGGTAAATCCGACACGCAAATCAAAAAACTTTCTGGGGGCGAAAAGGCACGCTTGCTCTTTTGCATTATGAGCCACAATGCCCCCCATATTATGCTGCTCGATGAGCCAACCAACCATTTGGATATTGATGCGCGCCAAGCTCTCATTGAGGCACTTAACGCATATGAGGGCTGCGTGATTTTGGTGAGCCATGACCCTCATTTGGTCGCGGCTGTGGCCGACCGGCTATATTTGGTAAAAGATGCAGGCGTCGCTCCCTATGATGGCGATCTTAATGACTATCGCCGCACGATTATGGAACAACGCAGCAAAGAAAGATCCGAGGCAAGAAAAAATAAAAAGGCAAAGAAAACAGCCTCTGACGCCACAGATAAAGCGACCAAAGCCAATAAATTGGAAGCCGAATTAGAAACGTTAAGCGTGCAAAAAACGCATTTGGAGACCGAAATGTCCCACCCCGAAGCGATTGCTGACAGCGCGCGCATGCAACAACATCTCGATGAATACGCAGTATTGGAAAAGAAGATAAGTGACGTCGAAGCGGCCTGGTTTGACACACAAAGTTGAAGCAACAAGCTTCGCATGCGTGTCTAGTCACAGCAGTGTGCCTCAAGTTAAATGTCGAGATTTATACTGAGCCATCCAAAGCTAGCCGGAGGCATTTGAAGCATTCTTTTATCTAAGGCCTGATTAGAAGACAGTTTTCACATTTAAGTCTTCAATAAGCGCAGCTTCTATTGAATTTTTAATTCTTTTTTGTCGGGCGCCCTAAGGCACTCAAAACCGATTAAAAAAAAGATGAGCAACCATTTAATATTCACTGAGGTAACACCACAAATTATTTTATATGTTCTATACGAAACATCTCGACATTTAGATGTTGTCTTCTAGATGTTGTTTTCGGCGTTTCCTTATGGTTTTGTGAGACTGACTATTCGCTCGCGAAACGCTGGCGATAACGTTCTGATAATTGCTGCATCGGCATAAGCACAAATACATCCACCGTGTTGAATTGACGGTCAATCACTGCGCCAGTGCCAACCAATGCACCGGACCGGATATAACCCCGCAGCACTGGCGGCAAAGCGCGACGCGCGGCTTTTTGATCAATCGCATCGGCATTCATCATATTCATATCAACAAAATGTCGGGAATGGGCGCGCACCTGCCAGGCCGCCTCACCACTATGATGATGGTGCAAATAGCTAAGCGGTTGCGCGAAAGCTTGCGGGTCTGTACCGGAGAAACTGGCGCAACCCATCATTGCCTCAATGCCGTGACGCGCCGCAAAAGCACCAAGCCCTTTCCACATCAGCGAAATGCCTTTGCCGGAACGGAAGTCCGGATGCACACAAGAGCGCCCAAGCTCAACTATATTAAGGTGACGTCCGGCACCATTCAAAAACGGTGTCAGGTCAAATTCGTTTTGAGAATAAAAACCACCCGCACGCTCAGCCACATCGCGGCAGAGCAAACGATAACAACCGATAACAGTCTCGCCATTAGCCAGTCGGGTTTTCTTAGAGGCTTTCGCAACTTTCTCGGTGGTCGTCAAAAGTAAATGTTCGCATATACCATCATAACGGTCGCTATCAATGCGGCTTAGTCTTTGACGAAATTTCGGATGCGCCCCCATGGTTTTGTAAAAAACCTCATAACGTAAAGCTTGCGCCGCCCGAATATCTTTTTTGTCTTGCGCTAGGCGCACTTTCAACTGAGCGGCATCACCAAGCGACACGATAGGCTTTGCCGGTTTACGTAAATGAGACAATGTAAAGATGGGGTCGTAAAGTGCTTGTGACATAAAACGTCTCCTATTGGAATATACGCAAACCACTGGACTTTAATTGTTACAATTACACGACAGTAATATTTTAGAAATAAAAAACATGCGCTTTGACACAATCCCATATTCATGAAAATCTGCGCATGAAACATATGACTGGGTTACAAAAAAGAGCGAGGGAAGCATGCAGCCTGAAAACCTATTTGGACCTATAACTCAAATCGGCTATTTGACGGACGACATAGAGACAACAGCTGCTTTCTGGACACAAACATCCGGAATTGGACCATGGACGCTCATGTCCGGTGTTTCAATGGCAACCACAATGGATGGAGAGCCAAGCACCATCAATATTGATGTTGCCATAAGCTATAAAGACGATGTTCAGATAGAGCTTATCAACCCCCTTTGCGACTCGCCCTCACCTTATCTGGCAAATAAACGTGCCGGATTATGGGGGCTTCACCATATGCAATTCACAACCAAAGATATGAACGCCTCAGTGGAACTCGCTAAATCCGCCGGCCTTGAACTTGCCTGCACAATTAATCAGGGTGGCGGCGTCTATAGTTATTTACGCGGCCATGGTGTTTGGTTTGAAATGATACAAGCATCCGAAGAACTCGAGATGTTTTTTGGGATGATCAAATCCGCTTGTGACAATTGGGACGGTAAAGAATTAATCCGAGATATCGCGCTATAAGGACATTACACTTTAAGAATGTCCAAATGGAAGTCGCCTCATAAGCCAGGGAATAGCCAGCGACATGACAAGCCCATAGCCAACACCCGAGCCATAAGGCGCGAGGATATCACCAGCTATCGTATCATCCGCCAGGCCAAGCACCCGACTAGAAATGATAAGCGCGCCAAACACCAGCGCCGCGCCGACTGCACTTATCGCACCCCGCACGATAAGATGACCCTGAAGCTCAACGCCCCGACGCGCGTCCAACTCATGGCCGATAAACCAGCCCATCATAAGACCCCACATCCATGAACCTACGAAATCCAGCGTGCCGCCAATATGCAGTCCCATGAAAATGACCTGCACAGCTAAAAGTGTCAGCACCAGTCTTGGCAAACCAAAAGACTCCCCTGCCGTGATGAGACGATTTGCGACATCCAGCTTGACCCAAGCATAAAGCGTCAAGGCGCCTAACGTGATACCGCCAAGCACATCGCCGACATCATGTACGCCCAAATAAATCCGGCTCATGCATATTAATATGCCAATCATCCAGAGGCTTATTTTGAGCCAAGTTTTGTCAACCTGCAGCGCCAACCAGCCCCATAAAACAATCGCCATTTGTGCATGACCACTCGGCCAGCCGTAAGAATTACCGGTCTTGTTATCCAGCGCATAAATCGTATCCGGTCGCGGGTCTTGATAAAAATCTTTTAAAAATAGATTAATGCCAGCTGTTAAAAACAGCAGCAGTCCCGCCTGATAAAAAGCCTTAGTGCGCCAGAAGTAAAACCCGAATGACAGGAAAAGAAACAGAAAGACTTGATAGCCAAGCAAAGTCACATTGGTAAAAAGAAAAGTCAGCGCATCAGTCCGCAAAGCTGGCACCCAGCTCAAATCGTTCATTATTGTCATTATTCCCACCCCGAAGGCATCCTCAACGTAAAACAAGCTAAGTCTAAATTAAGTCACAATAGGGGTACACGGCTCTCCGGCTTAGGCAAGATATTTTATCTTTTCAGAAGTTTTGTCACCTCAGCGATTTTCTCTTCCATATCTGCTTCATCAGCAAAAGCCTGCTGGACACAATTACGGATATGAGTTTCCAGAATCTTTGCCTCGATAGAAGCGATCGCTTTTTTTGCAGCTTTTAGCTGGTTGAGTATATCGATGCAGTATTCTTTATTTTCAACCAATTTGGCGACCCCTCGGATTTGTCCCTCGACGCGTCTGAGGTTTGGTAGATATTCTGAATGGCATGGATGGTCAGACATTGAGCTCACCTTTAGATAAATCTCGGTATTAAATATGTAAAAATTGTCGCAAACAGGAAAATAAAAACAGAAACATAATATAGATAGCGCGAACGCCGACGGGTTTGCAGACACAACCTCCCTTCAACAGGATTAATAGGGCATGGCATATGATAGGTTTTATAATTAACGACTCCGGCTACCCCAATCATCAAAAGGGCAATTATCGTTATCAAAATTTTATATTTTGATAAAACAATCAGAGCCGGAAAAATGCTCAACAGGCTTGCAAAGCTTGCCCCCGCACCAAGCGCGACGAATACAGCCGGCAGAGCACAGCACACCAAAGTCGACGTTGATGCGAATAATGAAAAAAAATTGGCTGTCTTATCTTTCATGGGGAGACCTTGTCTTTCATGGAGAGACCTTGCTTTTAGCAAATGAGAAATCACGGAATAGTTAAAATCTGCATATCCACCAAATTTTGCCCATTAGACAAAATCTTTTTCTCAATATCGGAACGGTCTAGGCGCACTGCCATATCATAAGCAATCAAAACTTTACCATTGGAGAGATCCACATCGATGTTTTGATATCCCTCATCTTTTTTAAATGTTTTCTCAATCCCACGCGCGCAGAAGTCACAAACCATGCCTTGCACGCTTAAAATAGCTATTTGAGCGGTAGAAAGGTCAGCAACAAATTTATTATACCTTTCCTCATCCAGCTGGAACTCTTGCCCGTCCACCATTTTATGCAAATGGTTTTCATGGTTTTCAGGGCCGTCATGACTATGATGCTTATCATGCTTCATCTGATGCTCACCTGCTAGGGCGAGTGACGGCAATAAAAATACTGATATTAAAATTCTTTTCATGTCTCTCTCCTAAAATCGATACATGAGATGGGCATCCCATTCATCATTCTCATCATATCCAAGCTCCACCATAAAATTCCCTTTAAACAATTTCAAAACTGGGTAGCTGTTCCATTCATTCGTCAGACTGTTTCTTTTGGCCTTAAATAAAATCCATGTATGCAAATCGCCATAATCGCCCAGATAAGGCGCAAGACCCAGTTGAATATATTCCTCAGTGTAATCTTTCACATCTGTCTGCACATGCTTGAGCCCAAAGCTGGTAAATAGTCGGCGCGTTTCCCAATCGCCATGCAGGCCGATGAAGTTTCTGTCTATACCCTCAGAACTGATGCCGGATTGAAAATATAAATTGCGCTGAGACGTCTGTGTATTTTTTCTGTTCAACAAATGCGTATAGCGCAGATAGGCGTAATTTTTATTTTGCACTTTGTCCTTAAGCCACTCCAGCCCGAGAGAATATCTATAGGATGGTGAGTAATGATAATAGACAGACTCTTTCAGTTCATCTGAGAAATACATGACCGTCGAACCACCAGTATATGAGACGGGCCGCGCACTTAACGCCGTTGTTAAGGCAAATGTTAAAATTGCCGGTAAAATAAAAAACCGTATACCCATAGGGGGTATGGTAAAGAATAATATATAAATGTCAAAAAGGGCTGGAAGCGTCGCGAAAAAATCTCATTTTGGGAAGCAATGAAGCCTTAGTGCAATTCTGGCATCAACTTCGGGCGTCAACTTCGGGCATCAACTTCGGGCAAACGCGACTGAATGAGGCGACCAGCAGCTATCGAATACTGCGATGAGGGCAGATTGATATTTTTGTTTATTTCCGAACCGGATTCGTTAAGGTAAATTATATGCGTGAGATGGAGGGAAGACATGCTGGAAAATAATGACGGAACACCAACTGATTTTCAAAAGCTTTATACACCGCAATCTGAAGAATATCTTAATCATTACCGCGATGTTGTGAATGAACTCTTTGAGGGCACCGACCAACGTATGGGCTGGTATGACCCTTGGCAGGCGTGGATTGTAACCTCGCATCAACTTTGCAAAACCATCCTTGCCGATGAACGCCTCACGCCGGATTTTATGAACTGGAAATTCGCGCCCCCACCGACCTCGGATGAGGACAAAAATGATTTTGAAATCATGCTGGATAACAGCCTGTTCCGTCTTGACCGCATTGAACATCGGCGCGTGCGACGTCTAGCGGCCAAAGCCTTTTCCATGAGCCAGACCGATAAAATCATGGCGGGCATTGTCGATATTGTTTCAGAGACATTTGACAAAGTTGCCAATGAAGAAATTTTTGATGTTTCTTCGACAATCGCCGTAGAAATTCCGCGGCGGTCAATTGCACGTCTCGTTGGTATCCCGCCGGAGAATTCTGAGATTTTCGACAAGCTGGGTTGGGCGATGGTTCGCTATAATGGCTTCACAACCTCACCGGAAGACCGTGCAGAATTGCTCAAGACTGCTTTAGCAGGTGTTGCCATGTTGCAGAGCCTTATCGCCGAGCGCCGTGCGGCCGACTCGCCAGGCGACGACTTTATCGGCGTTTTGCTGGAAGCACAGGATGGGGATGACCGCCTTAATGACTGGGAAGTTCTTGGCATTGTTGCGGCGATGCTCGCCGCGGGTAGTGACACAGCAAGCGATATGCATCCGTCTCTTATATATGCCCTGCTGGATAATCCTGATCAGTATGAAAAACTGAAACAAGATAATTCGCTCGTCGATAATGCGATTGTCGAGGCACTTCGTTATGAGGCATTTGGCAAAACAGGCCTGCATCGCTACGCATTGGAAGATGTCGAATTTGAAGGCATCACCGTGACGCGCGGGGAACAGATTATTATCGCCGGACAAGCCGCCGGACTGGATCCAGCGCAATGGGATAATCCTCAGGAATTTGACATCACGCGTGACTTAAACGGCAATATTGTCTTTGGAACTGGCGCGCATGTTTGCGCTGGGCTGTTTTTGGCGAAAGCACAGGCCAAATTAATGTTGCTGGAGTTCATGAAGCGGTTTCCCAATGCAACATTGCATGAAATGCCGACGCGCGACCCGGACCATTACAATGCCCGCCATGTGACAAAGCTCCTCGTCAAAACCAATATTTGAGTTTCATTTAATAGTAGGTTCGCGGCATCATCTATTTAATGCCTGCCATATTGAGGTAGGGATTTATGAGTTTATGACTCATTGCTTCGATTTAGTTAGAAAGGCGTAATACATGACGCAACACATGACGCAACACATAACCAAGGGTGAAAAACAAACAATACTGACCGAAATTGACGATAAGCTTTTTCATATAACCCTAAATCGTCCCGACAAACTCAACGCCTTATCACCTCTTTTATTGGCGGAGTTGAAAGAAGCATTGAATGAGGCGGCGGCAAATGCCGATATTGCTGTTGTGGTTCTGAAAAGCGCCGGTCCGGTTTTTTCGCCTGGTTATGACATTAGTGAAGAGAATTGGATTATTTCTCAATTCCCCGCTGATTATCCCGAGGGCGTTAATCTCCATCAAGACCGTCTGGATATTCATGAATTGCTGGATTACTGGTTGGAATTGTGGAAATACCCCAAGCCAATCGTTGCGCGGGTACAAGGTCCTTGCCTGTCAGGTGCCGGAGAATTGATTGCCATGTCTGACATTGTCATTGCAGGAAAATCTGCGCGCTTCGGTCATCCGGCGGCACGCGATCTTGGCATTCCACCAACAGTGTTTTTGTGGCCTCTGCTCATCGGCATGCGCAAAACCAAAGAATTGCTCTATACCGCCAAGCTGATTGACGCCGATGAAGCTGTCGCATTAGGGCTTGTGAATGAGACCGTCGCAGATGAGGCTTTAGATGACCGCGTCATGGAAGTCGCCCGCGATATAGCGCTCTCTCCGGTTGACCATCTCACATTGCTCAAAGAGTCCACGAATTGCTGGTATGAAAATATGGGTTTTGAGACTTCAGCGCGACGGGCGGCAGATTTGGATGCAGTATTTCACCAAAGCCCGACCTTTAAAGAATTCTTTAATACAGTGAAAGAAAAAGGCATGAAGGTCGCGCTTGAAATTCGTCAAAAAAGGTTTGGTACATCGGGTAAAAAATAATCCTCACGCTTGGCTCAGTTATTTCCTGAAGACAAGCACACTTATTCGTGATTATGATTTTACCAGTATCATCCAAGCCTTGTGAGCGATAATAGGGGTTATCATCATGTTTAAAGTCGTTATGCCGATTAAACGAAAACCGGGCATGTCCAAGTCAGAATTTGAAGCATATTATGAAAGCAATCACCGTCTGATTGGTGAAAAATATCTACGCGGTTACGCCCATAAATATACCAGGCGTTATCTGCATAATCTGAATGATGGAAGCGGTGTCGAACAGGACGACCCAGAATATGATGTACTGCTCGAAGCATGGTATCCGGATGAAGAAACATTCCGCGCTTTTTTAGACTCTATTTCCACACCGGAAATCACCGATGAAATCACGACCGATGAAGAAAAGCTTTTTGACCGGACATCCATGCGCATGTATCTGATTGACGAACATGACTCGGAGATATTGTGAGGCTTTAAGCCGTTCTATTGTGGACGGAATTAAAGAGAAGTCTTGTCAAATGAGATCAAATATTCAAATCTAATAGAAATTAATTTGGGGGGAAAAATGGCATATATTCAGGCAAGCAAAAATAGCTTCAGCAAAAAATCAACGGCTGAACAAGTAACACAAGGCGTTGACCTTTCCGGCAAGACAATATTGGTGACAGGTGTTGCGTCTGGCCTCGGCAAAGAAGCTATGCGTGTTCTCGCCCTTCGTGGCGCACATGTTATTGGGTTGGACCGAACAATGGACGCCGCGCAGGCAGCCTGTTCGGAAGTTTCCGGCACAACCACGCCATTTGAATGCGACTTGGCGGACCCTGATTCCATAATCGCCTGTACGGATAAAATCAAAGGGCAGTTTCAATCACTAGATGTCATCCTGACCAATGCTGGCATTATGACCCCGCCCTATAAGGTGGTTGATAAATATAAAGAGCCTTTGGAAATTCAATTTGCGGTTAATTTCCTCGGGCATTTTGTTTTAATCAATCGCCTCATGTCACTTGTTGAAGCCGCTCCTGCTGGCAGGTTGGCTCTGGTCGCCTCCGAAGGCTATGCCACCGCGCCACGCAAAACGGGTATCGCTTTTGACGATTTAAGTTTCAGCAATGGTTATGATGCGCTGACCGCCTATGGGCATTCAAAAATCGCTGTCATGCTGCTGAGCCAAGAATTCTCTCGCCGTCTGGAAGGCACAACAATTATCTCAAATTCTATCCACCCAGGGGTTATCAGAACCAATCTCGCCAGTGATACGGAGAGCTTTAAGGTGAAGCTGATTTCGATGTTTGCCGGCCCGTTCACGCGGACCATTGCTCAAGGCGCAGCCACGCATTGTTTTGTAGCCGCGCACCCGTCACTTGAAGGCGTAAGCGGTCAGCATTTCGCAGACAGCAATCCGAAAGAACCAAAGGACCACCCGCTTGTAAAAGATGTCGAGCTGGCAGGTAAGCTTTGGGACAAGGCGATAGAACTTGCTGACGGGTATCTAATCTAAGAAACCCGTCAAAATTCTATGGCCTATTTTTGCCGATAGGAACTAAAGCCGAGATTACCTCTCAAGGTCGGTCCAGCATAGTCGTCATGATAGATGCCGCGTCTTTGCAGCTCCGGCACAACATAGCGTGAGAACTCTTCATAAGCGCCGGGCGTATGCGACGCGAATAGCACAAACCCGTCCGCCGCACCTTCGGTGAACCATTTTTCCAGCTCATCCGCGACCTGTTTGGGATCCCCGACAATATGCGGGGCCTCATGCACCGTGCCGCGCCCGCTATGGTCAACAAAGTCTTTCAATGTCGGATTAGACTTCCCACTCAGGCGCACAACCTTATCGAGAATACCGCGCAAGCCATTAATGCTGCCCAGCTCTTCATCGGTAAAAGGTTCATCATAACCCTTAGTCGCGAAGTCAAAATTCAACACTTCGGAAAGCAAAGTCAGACCATCAATTGGCTTGGCGAGGCTATTCACATAAGCATATTTATCTTCGGCAATGGATTGAGTTTCACCGGTGGTAACGTAAACTGCCGGACAAATTGCAATTGTATCAGGGTTACGCCCCTGCTTTGCGGCCTCTTCGCGCATCTCTTTACGAACCTGAACACCGCGCTCCACATTGTTCTGGATCGTGAAAATCACCTCACCCCATTCACAGGCAAATTGACGCCCGCGCCCGCTTTGACCGGCCTGAACAATCACCGGGTGGCCTTGCGGGGATGGCGGCACGGTAAATGTACCCTTGGTTTGAAACCACTCACCTTGAAAATCATAAGACCGGACTTTTTCCGGATCGGCAAATACACCATTTTCCTTATCAAACAAAATAGCATCCGGATCCCAGGCGCCCCACATGTCGATAATATTCGTCATCAATTCATCAGCACGGTCATAGCGTCGGTCATGCTCAATCGTCCCCGCAGCCCCCATATTGAAAGCCTCGGAGTCATTAAGTGACGTCACGACATTCCAGCCTGCACGCCCGCCAGTCATGTGATCTAGCGTCATCATCGTCCGCGCAATATGGAAGGCATTATAATAGGTCGTCGAAATAGTGGCTGCGAGACCAAGATTTTTAGTCGCCATCGCCATGGTTGCTAAAATCGGCACTGGGTCCATCTTCACCACGCGAATACCGTTTTTTACGGCCTCTTTATGGTCTGCGCCATATATATCCGGCAAAGCAAGCCTGTCGTCAAAAAAGCCGAGGTGAAACTTGCCATCTTCCAGCGCACGCGCAATGCGTTGATAATAATCGGGTGTCAGAAAATCACCTGCAGACTGGTGATGACGCCAAGAGGCTGGATAATTCGAACAATTTTGGGCCTGCATAAAGCCCACCATGATTATTTTGCGATTATTGGCCAAATCGACCTCCCTCTTATTTACTATCCATTAGTCCATACTATTAAATTTTTGTATCACAGAATATAACCCCTCGTAAACAGCCCAAGGCGATAAACCCCATTAAAAGAGGATAAAAGAAACATATTATTGTTGATTAAATTAATCTGTGTGACTCGATAGCGACCGCAGGGCTTTAACGGATTAACGTTTTTTACCATCCGAAATGATTTCGATAATCGCCGCAATATGATCTTCATTCATATTGAAACGCCGCCGCATGTCTTCAATCTTTTTCAATTCGGCATCCATAATAATTCCGTCACTAAAGGCCGCGGCAATTTCGGCTTTCATCAAAACTTTACGTTTTTCAATCTGGCTGGTGAAAGCGCTTGCGATAATACCCGTTAACAAGGCCACGGTGCAGACCCCAATAAGAGCTGTGAGAGCCCCCACCATCTTGCCCAATGGCGTGATAGGAGACACATCCCCATAGCCCACCGTCGTCAGCGTTATTAATGCCCACCACATGCTTTCTGGTATTGAGGCAAAAGCCTTGGGTTGGGCTTGATGCTCCAGCACATACATTAAGGCGCTGGCAATAAACAAAGCCAAGGCAAACAGATAGAGCGCCGCCAGAAAAGAACGTCGCTCCTCGTAAATTGCAGATCCTAAATCTTCAAGTGCCGTCGAATAGTTAGACATTTTAAGCAGCCTGAGAAGGCGCACGACACGAATCCAACGCAAATCAGAACTACCGATAAACATTGAAATGAGACTCGGCAAAATCGCGGCCAAATCCACCAGACCATTAAAACTCAAAATATATTCTATGCGTTTGCCAAAGCTTGACTTATAGGCGCTATCCTCTTTGGCAGCCGCAGACCAGAGGCGCAGAATATACTCAGACCCGAAAATAATGACTGAAAAAATCTCAAAAACCGCGAACTCCAGCCTAAAAGCAGAGCCAATGGATTCAACAGACTCCAGGCTAACAGCGAGAACATTGGAAACGATTAAAATAGTGAGAAATCTGTCAACAAAGCGGCTAACTCTGTCACCGCCTTGCGCCTGACCTAGAATTTCATAAACGCGCTTTTGTATCTGCATCATCATGCACTCTCAAAATGAAACATCGCTAGAATGAGTCATTTTTCATTAATCTGCAAGTTACGGAAATAAGTGAACTTATCCAACTCTCACGATGAAGAAGATAAAAAAATTAATCACTGATTTTTTTATTATATAATTCATCGGTAATTATTAATAATAAAAAGAGTCTGGAGTTATTCTTGACCGTTAATTCATTAAAAATGTCTCTCTATATCGGCATCTTTACTATTTTTGTTAGCCTTTTCTTTGTGATTTTTAATCAGATAGATTTATTAACTTCCGCACGATACTATACACCCGGCCTAGGGTTCACATTTAATAACACAGAGCTTGCGACCTTGCTGAAGCAGGTTGTACGGCCAAGCTTTAAACTCGCAAGTATATTATGCATTTTATTCATACTTCTCCTTTCTTTTCTTATGCCAAAGACGATGAAGGCAATGAGGAAGCACGCGCTTTTCTTCTTTACATGCCTCGCTTTAGGGCCAGCTCTGATGGTGGAAGGTGTTCTGAAAAATGTTTTTGGTCGGGCACGCCAGCAAGATATTATTGAATTTGGTGGCGTTCTGAACTTCAGCCCGGCTTGGATTATTTCCGGAGAATGCACAAAAAATTGCAGTTTTGTTTCAGGCGATGTCAGCGGTATTGCCGTCTTGATGGCGGTGCCACTAATAATGTCACGTTTCCGCCTCACCTTAACCATTTCTATTCTGGCGCTGACCGGCCTCGCCATGACTTATAGGGTTGTGGCTGGCAAACACTTTTTAAGCGACTCTGTTATTGCGGCATGCCTCACAATCGGTCTTGTTTATTTCATCCATTATCTTTTCTATCAGCGGCAGAAGAAAAATATCAAAGCCTTCGAAACTGAAAAACCCGGCAAAAAACAAACATCACAGCCAACATAGACATAAATTAGAAAAATTTACGGTCACGGCGCGCAAGGTTTTACCTTGACTTGCCAAGTCGTCCCTAGGCAAGATTATAAAAAAAATGGGGGGAAAGATGGAAGATGGAAGTCCAAGCCAAACCGCGCTAATGGTCGCTGTATTGCGCGCTCATCATTGTCACTTAGCACCGGAACCAAAAATTTTACAGGACACAACGGCTCTTCCCTTAAGCGGTATGGCCGATTTAGAAGCCGTTAAAGATTATAAAAATGGCGTGATAGAATTTTTTTCCGGCCTCAGTAGTCGGGAAGTGGCTGAGAGTTTTGTTCAGCAAATCACTGACTCAGTATGTATGCGCTCACGTCTCGTGGAAGAACGCCTCGCCAAAGCCCGTGAGCAGGGGCTTGAACAGCTCGTGATTTTGGGCGCTGGGCTGGATTCGACCGCCTATCGCTGCGCCGACCAGCTTGCTCGCATTCCGGTTTTTGAAATTGATCACCCTGCGACGCAACAGTGGAAAAAAGCCAGACTGACCGAATGTGACATTAAACTGCCTGAGAATTTGCAATTTGTGGGCTTTGACTTTGAAAATCAAACCTTGGCAGAAGCACTTGAAGCAGGCGGCGTTCGGTCGGATGCTGTTACCATGTTCACCTGGCTCGGCGTGCAAATGTACCTCACCCCCGCAACAGTCCAGGCCACCATGTCTGTTTTAGGTCAGTTTCAAGCAGGTAGTCAGCTCATCATGGATTTTGCCATGCCAGATGCGACCCATCCCGATGAAGACCTGCAAGATCCGGTCGGTGAGTTAAACCGTGTGGTATCACAAATGGGTGAGCCATTTGAAAGCACTTATACAGAGCAAGAGCTAGAGGCATGCCTCAAAGAAGCAGGTTTCTCAGATGTTTCATTTTACACGGCAGGGCGCATTCTCGACTCATTTATTGAAGGTAATCGCGATATTTGCAGTGTGCCGGATGAAGCCTGCTTTTTGCTCGCGGCCACAATTTAAAACCGGCTTCATCAGATTTAGGTAAATGTATCCCAGCACATCACTTGCGCTGAAATAAATCAGTAATATGTGCGACCAAATGTAACAGTATTGGTTGTGCGTAAGCCTGCTAATAAATTGGTGATTGATAACTAGACCCAATTAAAAATTATGAACATCAGAACATCTTCAGCCAAAACTTTTTCTTTCATCACCCTCATTGCCCTCACGACTTCACCAGCCTTTGCCGGAGGTAATGAAAAGTCATCGCATAGCAACACCCATAATCATGCCAATTATCACACTGGGCATCACACTGGGCATCACACTGGGCATCACACGCCTCAACACACCGAAAGCCATACAGCAGCACATGCGCCGATTGGCGTGATGGGCGACCATATGCACCATGCCGGTAAGTGGATGATTTCCCTGCGTCAAATACGAATGGAAATGAGGGGTAATAAAATTGGCTCAAACAATGCTAGCGACTCTGAAATTCTGAATATCCCGAACACGAATGCGATGATGCCACCAAATTTACGGGTTGTTCCGCAGGAAATGGCGATGGATATGACCATGCTCGGGGTCATGTATGCCCCAAGCGAAAACCTGACGCTCATGGCCATGACCGGATATGTGCAAAAAACAATGCGTCTCACAAGCTATAATATGATGGGCATGCGCCTTGGTGATTTTGAAACAAAGTCAGAAGGTTTTGGAGATACAACCATAACAGCACTTATCAGAGGCCAAAAAACCGCGAGCTCACAAATTCATTACGCCTTGGGTCTCAGTCTGCCGACCGGTGATATTGAAAAGACAGATACGCTGCTCACCCCCATGAATACGCGTATTGTGGCGCGCCTGCCTTATGCGATGCAAACCGGGTCGGGCAGTTACGACTTTAAACCCGCCCTCACCTTTAACAGGCAACTGGAAAATTATAATTTTGGTGGGCAGATTTCAGCCATCATCAGACTGAATGATAATGATGCCGATTATCATCTTGGTAATCTATTTAGCGTTCAAAGCTGGGTGTCGAAAACGCTCTCTCCGACACTGAGCGCGTCACTGCGGCTAAAAGGCACCAGTGAAGAAAAAATTGACGGGCGTGATGCGCTGATTGACAAACCGGTTCAATCTGCCGACCCGAATTTTTATGGTGGTGAGCGCCTAACGCTCGGCATTGGGCTTAACATAACGCCTCAATCAGGCGCATTGGTTCACAAAAGGCTGGGCATAGAAGTAAATGGCCCCATTTATGAGAAGTTAAATGGACCTCAAATGTCACGGGACTGGCCTCTTACCCTCGGTTTTCAAAATAGTTTTTAAGATTAAATTTAAATTATAATTTTTAATATTGCCCCCCAATAAGCTTCTCTGCAAAAGGGTAATATTACTGGCATTTAAGCTAGTAATTATTTATAAGACCTGATGCCTCATTATTTGAGGTCGAGGAGTATGTTGTGTTGTTCAGGTCACCAGTAAAATCTGCCTTTGCGGGCAATCTCGTTATTGTCTTTGTTATTTTATTTAGCTTCACATCTCAGCTATTTGATTCTGAGATGACGGATGAAATGAAAGGCAAAATGATTGGTGTCATAGCCTTTAAAACCGGACAAATTAATATATCGCGCGACCAGGCGCAGTTCATCCCGCCTCCCTCGGCGAAAAAATTTTTCTCGAAGATAGAATACAAACATCCGCAGACAGCAGACTGCAAATCCTCCTGAGAGATGAGACAACCTTTACCCTCGGCCCAAATGCGGAACTAATTGTCGATAAATTTATTTACGACTCCGATTCCAGCGATGTGGAAGTGTCGATTAAAAGTGGGGCATTCAGATTCATCTCAGGCGCAACGGCATCCTCCGGCCCCGATGCGGTAAAACTGAAACTCCCCAAAGCCACACTTTCAATTCGCGGCACAGAAGTCCTCGGCGATGTGTCCCCCGCAAACACTCAAATTATTCTTATGTCGGGGATTATTAATGTCATCACCGATAATGATATTAAGGAAATCTCCCAGCATGGCTGGGGCGTCGAGGTGAATGATCAAGGCGATATTAGCGACCCGTCTCCAGTCGAAACAAACGCGCTTGAGGATGTCATCATTTTGCTGGAAAGCACAGAAGAGGACAGTGACGGCGAGGATGATTCAGAAGACCAACTCGTGACAAATACACAAAGTTCAAGCGATGAAGACTCAGAAGAAGACACTCAAGAAGAGGTCGATAGTGAAAACACGGAAACAACAACCGCTTCTAATGAAACAAATAATGAAACAAATGCTGGGGGTGACGAGACACCTGCGGCACAAAATGACAGCACAGCGACGACACAATCATCTGAGGCATCATCTGAGGCATCATCTGATGCGTCATCTGATACATCATTAGCCGCTGGGACAGATACAGACACGCAGCTTGCCTCGACTACAAGCACTGAGACGAGCCTTGACGTTAATGGCAATCTTGATGGTGATGGTCAGTTGCAATCTGACAGTGATCAAACCAGCGATTTTGACAAAATTATTCTCGCCTCTTTCCAACAGGACAACACAACAACTTCCAGCTCTACAGAACTCGACACAGACTTAACAGCTGAAAACAACATTCAGACTGATGACGAGACGTTAGAGCTCACAGCTGATGGTCAAATTAAGCAACCTTCTATTGACGCGACGGGTAGACCTGACAGCGATGCAACGACCACCACCGCACAGGCAGATATTGTTGATCAACTCGTATCCCCTGTAGCAACCGAAACAGACACAGAAAAACAGGCGACTGAAAAAACGTCTGAAGAAGACATGAAAATTGTTGGAGAGGAAGCAGCTTCAAGCACAACAGGAAACTCAGCAACTGACAATTCAGCAACTGATAATTCAGCAACTGATAATTCAGCAACTGATAATTCAGCAACTGATAATTCAGCAACTGATAATTCAGCAACTGATAATTCAGCAACTGATAATTCAGCAACTGATAATTCAGGGGCTGGAAACTCAGGAACAACACCAATTAATGAAGCCCCTATTGCTGAAACACTGGCCGACCTCACCCTGACCGACACAAGCGGCGATGATGATTTTGCAAATATCTTGTCAAAAATAGATGCGAATGACCCTGATGGCGATGAGTTAGCTTTTGCCATTGTCAATGGCTCAACTAATACCAGACAGGTGGGCTATGACATAGCTCTTGTCGGCACATATGGCACGCTTTATTTGAATACGAACACTGGCGATTTGCTTTATGTGCCGGATGATACTGCCATTGAAGGCCTAACCGCTGATGCCACGGAAGAATTTAATCTGAACATCTCTGATGGCACCAACCAGATTAGCCAGATACTTAAAGCTGTCATCATCGGTGCAGATGACAGCCTCACCTCCAGTAATGCGGCCTCATCAATCGCAGATACGACTTCTCTTGCCGTTGGTGGTGTGACCGATATTGATGGGACTCTGTCCGCCAGTGATTTGGATGCAGATGCGTTGGAATTTTCAATCATTGTTGACGGATCTGTCGTAACGCAAGCAAGTTCGCCGGAAGCGCTTCTCGGGCCAGCACCCGCGCCCGGTGAGCCAAATTATGAATTTATCACCAATATTTATGCCAATTACGACAAGGCCTATGATTTAGCGAATAGCGTCTATGGCACAGATATTATTCTAAACTCCGAGACCGGCGCCTTTAAAATTCTGCCTAATGGTGTTTTGCTGGATGCTTTAGATGATGGGGAAACAGCAAATGAGCAAGTCAGTTTTCAAGTCACAAATGGTGCTGAAACACTTACCCGCACACTGGACCTAAATTATGTAGGCGCAGAAGACCCACCCGAAATCTCGTCAATGGACGGGAACCCTATGTCTTTGACCAGCAGTCAGATTGATGTGGCTGTCGCTCGGGTGGAAGACCGCGATATAGAAATATTTGAAGACCAGACAGAAAATTTGCCATCATGGATTGGCTTTGCTCAAGACCCGGCAAACCCTGGCATTTATCTCTGGAGCATTGATGACAATGCCGGCAATGAGCCGATTGTTGATCATTACCTCAATGGGAGCATCCAGATTAACTTTCAAGCGAAATCAGGCAATCAGGCTTCTGATGTCTTAGCTCAGACGCTCACATTTATTTGCCAGACAACCAAGTGTAGTAATTTCATTCAATCCACGGATGCAACGACCCCTGTGCCAACAAACTCACCACTCGTCGATTTGCTGGATAATTCTGGCGGTAAAATTTTTATTAATAGCGTTCAATATAATTCATTGTCGTTTTTAGAAATGCAAAACTTTTTTGACGAATCTTCTTCTTCCATCGGGTCATTTCATAGAAAATATACCGTACCTTCGACCGGCGCTTATGATGGGGACTGGAGTGTCGGTCATGTTGTCATGGCAGATTACGGCACTCAAAATGTTCAATCTGATGTCTATCTAACATTCAGTAATCTGCAATATGCCAACAATGCTGGCGGCAACTTTACCGATACTGCACCATTTGATTGGAATACGGACAGATTGAATAATGATGGCACCTTCACAAAAACCAACATAGCTATTGATACAGGTGTCGACTCATCTGTCGGTAATGATTTCGATGTGAATGTTACCCACCATGTCAGTTTTTTGAAAAATAGTGCTAGCCAATATGCTTTGGCGGGCGCGATAGAAATCTCGCCATCTGGCATGAATGAAGCCGGTTACGAGGATGACAGCATCGATTTGATGAACCCTAGAGTTGTGATATTAGAGCCTCAGTAATTCATGATATATATGCGTTTTTCCATAAAATTGAGTCAGCTTTTGACCTTCACGGTTCTCCTTTGCGCACCTGAAATTGTTGCCGGTGGGGGCGTTGAGCGCACAGAGAGTCAAAGCCTTACACCTCAATCAGAAACAGGCATTTTCGAACAAGTATTGGGCGATCCCGGCAATCTGGAACTCAATTTTCTACTGTTTAAAAAACAACTCGCTGAAAATAATGTCAAAGGCGCAACCGCAACTTTGGAGCGGGTTTTGTTGACCGACCCAAACAGTAAGCTCGCACGCATCATGTATGCTCAGTTGAAATTACGCATGGGTAACAGGACTGAAGGACTTCGCAATCTTGATCAGATTTCGCAAGATACAACCGCAACAGCAGATATGCGTAAAAATGCAGCCGCTCTCAGAGAAGGCCTAAAACGCGCTGAACAAATGAACACGCGCCGTATACCGCGCAAGAAATTTGTTTCAAGGCTCAAGCTAGGGGGCGGCATTGCTGAAAATGCCCTAGGCACATCGGAAGAAAACCAGATTACTTTTTTCGATAATGATTTTCTCAATACAGTGCCGGACATAGATGAGAGTTTCTCCACAGCCCAACTCGATGTCACCTACACACCCTCGTTTAATCTGGATGATGATGAATTTCTGCAATTCTACGCCTCCAATCAGATTAAAGATTTCAAAGATCTAAACCGCTATGATTTGACTCTGACAACTCTGGGCATGAGCTATAGCAAGGGTAGTGAAAGAACCTTGGGTCTCTCCGTGAGCCTTACGGATATTAATTTGAACTGGCATAATTATGCGTCGATTTTTAACCTCGCCGCCAATGTCAAACTTCCAATGTCCGAAAATTTTACGTTGATACCTGTTGTGACGGCAGCGCGTTCTGTTCACAGTTATCATCCTGACATCGCAACCAATAAAGGGAATACTGGCTGGACCTATAAGGTCGGGCTTGGCGCCGAATACAGAAAAGAAAGATTTTTTGTTAGCCTCCAACCATCACTGACCCAATTGGACAAGAATGACAGACTAAATAATTATGATCAGGAACAGATTGCGTTTATTGCCGGACGCAAATTTGATCAAATCCTGATTTCCGGACGCTTCAACCGTTCCGAACGTTCATATGAACAAGCTGATCCATTCATTTCATCTCTTCGCAAACGCAAAGACCGTCTATCGGAATATTCAGCCAGCCTATTTTGGACGCCTCAAGCCGTAGCGCAAAACAGGATGATACCGCAATTGGAGCTTGGCATTTTCCATAAAAAGATAAAATCTAATCTGCCAAATTTCTCCAAAGAAACAACTGACCTTACCTTTTCCGTGTCTTGGGTTTTTTAGACTGGGGTTTTTTAGACTTGGATCTTTCAGACTGGGGTCTTTGAAAATACGCCCTAGCTTTCTAGCTATTGTCCCAGCCCTTATGAGGGGGCCAATTCGTGTCCGGTGATGGGTTATTACTGCTCCCCCAAAACGCATAGAAATGCGTCATCTTACCAGCCTCGTTGAAGACAACCGCATCCAGCGTATCGACAAAAAACTCAGGCCCATAACCATGAACTCGCGCCCGCATCCCAACCGCTGCATAAAAACCCGCAACTCTTATGGCACCTTCGGGACATAAAACCAACTGACCCGCACTGGGTTCAAAAAACTCTCTAATCTGATCATGCCCGATACGCGGCGGCTCACCAACAGGATCAAAAAAGCGCGCTTCAGGATTGAATAGATTTAAAATCCCATCCACATCACCTTCTGACAAACATTTACAATATTCATTCAGAACTGACCGCACATGGTCAGGTGACGGCGGTGTGCCTTCTATAGGACTTCCAAAAACAAGATTTTCTAACATGATGTTCTCCTTATTAACCAAATATTGTGTAGCCGCCATCAACGACCAGCGCCTGACCGGTTATCCATTGTGCAGCAGAGCTTGAGGCAAATAAAACCGCACCGGCAATATCCTCTGGCTTTCCGAGCCTTTGCAAAGGCGTTCGTTGCAATGTCGGATTAATCCATTCGGGATTATCAAACATCACAGATGTCATGCCTGTCTGAGTGAGCCCTGCAGCCACGGCATTTACGCGAATATTACGCTTACCCAAATCAACCGCCATGCCGCGAATGAGTCCTAATATACCAGTTTTGGCCGCCCCGTAGCCAAGCGTCATATCCACACCCATAAACGAGGTCACGGAAGCAACATTCACAATCGCGCCGCCGCCCGGCAAATTGCTTTCGGCAAGCCTATCCACAAGGCCATGCGACAGACGATAAACACCCGTCAGATGCATCTGGATTGCACGCGCAAATACATCTGGATCATGCTCATCCAACCCTTGAGAGGCAAATGCCAGACCGGCATTATTGACCAAAATATCCAACCCGCCTTCGCCGCTAACTGCTTTAGCCACCGTATCAATGCTTGCATTATCTTCTAAATCCATTTGCTTGAAGCTAAAGGCAGAAAAATCAACATCGTAATTCTCAAGAGGTTTTGTTCCGGTAATCACAACATCTGCTCCGGCCTCAAGATACATGCGCGCCGCAGATAGGCCGATACCACTCGTGCCACCCGTCACCAGAACACGGTAACCGCTAAAGTCATATTTTACTGTCATTCCTATCCCCCCAAAATCTAAATTATCGTAATTTATTTCCTGCAGGTTTGAAACAAAAGATACCGTAGATTTGGCACACCCTCTCAAAATAACCTGCATATTTGCTTTAAAAGGTGGTATTTGGCATGGTGTTGTATTCGCAATTATATATTTGTTGAGGAGGAAATTGTGACTGAATCGAAAAACCCTGAAACCATTGTTTTGCATAGCGGGTGGCGCAGTGACCCGACAACCGGCTCGGTTGCAGTCCCTATCCACCAGACAACGAGTTATCAGTTCAATAATACCGATCACGCCGCAAGTCTTTTTGCTCTTTCAGAACTCGGCAATATCTACACACGGATTATGAACCCGACCAATGATGTCCTCGAGCAGCGCATCGCCGAGCTTGAAGGTGGAGTTGCGGCACTGTCTGTTTCTTCCGGTCAAACCGCAACTGCCATGTCGATCCAAAATATTGCGCATGCGGGCGACAATATTATTTCCTCCACCGATCTTTATGGGGGAACTTGGAATCTTTTCGCCAACACGCTACCGGATATGGGCATTGAGGTCAGATTTGTTGACCCCTCTGACCCACAGGCTTTTGAAAATGCGATTGATGACAAAACGCGTGCGATATATGCCGAGACATTACCAAATCCGAAATTGGAAGTTTTTCCGATTGCCGAAATTGCTGCCATTGGGCGCGCGCACGGCATTCCGTTAATTATGGATAATACCGCAGCACCTATTTTATGCCGCCCGCTTGATCACGGCGCGGCGATTGTTGTTTACAGTTCTACCAAATATATTGGTGGGCATGGAACATCCATTGGTGGCCTGATTGTTGATGGCGGTAATTTTGACTGGGCCGCTGCGGGCGACAGACAACCTTATCTCAACCAGCCTGACCCATCCTATCATGGCGCCGTTTGGACGGTCGCTTCTGCCCCGCTTGGGCCTATCGCTTATATTTTGAAAGCGCGAACCACCTTATTGCGCGATCTTGGTGGGGCGATGAGTCCCTTTAATGCGTTTCAGTTTCTGCAAGGCATGGAAACCTTACCGCTTCGTATGCGGGCCCATTGTGAGAATGCTGTGAAAGTTGCTGAGTTCTTGTCTTCCCATAATGCGGTTGAGCGCGTCATTTATCCCTCATTGATGGATGATAAACTCAAAGCCCGTGCCGATGCTGTGATGAATGGCGGCTATGGTGCGCTTATGGGCTTTGAATTAAAAGCTGGTGCCGAAGCCGGTAAGAAATTCATTGATGCGTTACAAATGCTGTATCACGTCGCAAATATCGGAGATGCGCGTTCCCTCGCCATTCATCCAGCAAGCACAACGCACAGCCAATTATCACCGGAAGATCAAATGGCCTCAGGTGTAACCCCGGGTTATGTGAGATTGTCGGTTGGAATTGAACATATTGACGATATACTTGTCGACCTTGAGCAGGCACTTAAACAAGTCTGACATTCTTAGATATAAATTTAAAAACCGGGTGTCTTGATAAAGTCATCCGGTTTTTTTGAGTTCATCTTCAATCAACCAGAGCCTGTCTTGTCCCCAGGTAACCGTTTCGCCGATTTTAAAACTTGGCACACCCCAGACCCCCAGCGACATCATTTCAAGTCGATTAGCTTCAGCTTCATCGCGCCAGTCATCATTACCCAGAATCTGCCGCGCTACCCGCCAATCCAGACCCGCGCCTTCTACAATCCGCCGCATACCGCTATTACTATTCGCATCAACCCCTTTAGCCCAGACATTGTTGAGGAATACCCGTACATAATCCATACCACGCCCTTGCTCTATCGCCCATGGCAGTAACGAGTAACCGCGCTCCACAGGTCGTCCAACAGGGTCGCAAATTTTACCAAAAGGAACACCTATCCGGCGCGCCTCTCTTGCCGTATCAGGTAAAATATATTCTCTCTTGGCCTTTGGCAGAGGGAGATTGCGCATAACCATGGGTAAAACAAAACGGAGACGCAAATCAGCATCATAGGCATCTGCCAGAGCCGCCACGCGGTCAGCGACAATCGCCGTATAAGGACTTCTGAATGAGAGAAAGAAATCAATGACGGGTTTATTAGGTCTTTTTACGCCCCCAGAAGTTTCAGCAACTGCTGGCGGCAGGAAAATCGGCGCGAGACCTTCCTGTCGCGAGACACCCAATTCAGTAAGCCTGTCTTCAAGATAATGGAGACGATCAAGCCCCCAATACCACTCCCCGCCATAATAAAGCGTTCCCCCCAAATAATGACCCAAGCGAGCGAGGCGCGCATCTGCATTGAGGTTTTCAGAAGATGTTGATTGCTGAAATACCGCTGAAGGGATTTTCTTAACCTGAAAATCAATATCGGCTTTCGCCGCAAGTCGGGTCGCATCTAATATTGCATAATCCGCAAGCTTCTGACGCTCAGGGACAAAAGCATCCGTCGGGGGTGATATATGCCAGACCTTAATTGTCACATCATAACGCGCCTGAAATTCAGCCAAGACCGTTGCGAGTAATTGCGAATATGGGTCAGAGACATCATGGAAAAACTCAACAAGATGCGGTGCGCCGGCTTTTTGCCTGCGATGTTCAAAACGCTTGCGCTTGGCGAGATATCGCCTTTCACTCGTTTTATACGCCACAAGTTGCGGCAAAATCAGCGATTTTAAAGACATATCTGCATCCCAACCTTTCACTACATAAATCATTATGCCTATGATATTTTTCGTCTTTCAAGCCATAAAGGGAGAATATGATGGACAACATAATAAAAAAAGCGGTTCTGACATTGGTAATAACTGCACTGTCATTGCTTATCACCGCCCAGCTTTTAAAGCCTCAAATTGCCGCTTTTATTTTTTCTCGCGCATTGGAACAAAACCTTGGCAGGGATATATCTACCGACCTACCAGACGGGCTGCATGTGTTTATTTGCGGTGCTGGCGGACCCTTGCCGGATATGAGGCGCTCAGGCCCCTGTACGGGGATTATCGCAGGCGATAAATCCTATCTCTTTGATGCCGGGGCAGGAAATGTCCGCAATCTGATGTTGATGGGGTTTCCATTTCATAAATTGGAAGCGATTTATCTCACCCATCTTCACTCCGATCACATAGACGGTTTGGGACAATTAATGATTCAGACATGGATTGCAGGTCAACGTAAAACACCTATCATAATTTATGGACCTAGAGGCGTGACAAAAGTCGTCAATGGTTTCAACACGGCCTATGAGATTGATGCAGGTTTTAGAACCGCACATCATGGTCACGGCATTGCTCCTCCCGAAGGAGCCGGCGGGGTTGCCGTCCCGATAGAGACCCCCACAAAACAATCTGATACAGCAGCCGCCACCCTATTACCCGTATCGCAAGCTGCCCTCAGCCTGCAAGCCATTTTGGTATCGCATGAGCCTGTTGAACCTGCTTTTGGTTACCGGCTCGATTACAAAAATCGATCCGTGGTTATCAGTGGTGATACAAAATTTGATAACAATCTATTAGTGGTATCTCAAAATGCAGATTTGTTGATACATGAGGTGTTGGACCCCGAAATGATTTTACAAATGGCTGATGTGTTGGACGCAAAAGGGCTGAATCATCTGGGAAAAGTTTTTCGGGATGTACCCGATTACCATACCACCCCCGAAGAAACTGCCCGTATCGCCGCTGATGCCAATGTAGAGGAGTTGCTGATGCATCATATTGTTCCCCCGCTCCCGAGTGACTTACTGGAAACACTTTTTCTAGGGCAGGCGAATGAAATTTATGACGGCAAAATCACCATCGCTAAGGACGGAATGATTTTATCCTTGCCCGCTGGCACTGACGTCATCAACCATAGATCGGGTCTTTAGACCTATTATATATGACTGCCATCATGTGCGCTTTGGTCAGCTTCGGCGAGAGCCTTTTGGTTAATATATGTTTTCGGGTCAAGCTCAGACACAGCTTCAAAATGATGTAGAAAAACCTGCCCGTTTAAATGCTCAAGAAACTTCGCCTTTAACAATCTGTCTTCTACCGGCCCTTTGAGCTCAGAAAAATGCAACCCAATCGACCGCGCTTTCAGAAAGCTGTTCAGACTTTCAAGAACCTCAAGTGCCGAAGCATCAATAAGACTGATTGACGTGCAGTTCAAAACCACATGGCGAATATTCGGCGATTTCTCTAACCTGTCTTGAATCAGTTTTTCAATAAACTCTGCATTGGCAAAATAAATATTCTCATCAATCCGAAGGGATAAAATAATCGGACTGGTTATGACATTATGGCGCAGAATATTCCTAAAATGTTGTGTCTCCGGCACCAGCCCAATCTCAGCAATATGCGGCTGGCTGGTTTGATAGAGGTAAAGCGCAATCGAGGCGGAAACACCGAAACTTACCCCCAGTTCAACCCCCATAAACAACGTCACAATAATCGTACCGAAAATGGCAAAAAAATCTGACTTGGAATAACGCCAACTGTTTTTGAGAACCGACACATCAATCAAAGATAAAACGGCAATAATAATGGTCGCCGCCAGAACTGCCTTAGGGAGAAAATATAAATAAGGTGTAAAAATTAATGTCGCGACCCCAATACCAATCGCCGTAACCCCCCCTGCTGCTGGCGTCGCAGCCCCCGCATCATAATTAACAACCGATCTGGCAAACCCACCTGTTACGGGATATCCACCGGAAAACGAAGCGGCGATATTGGCTGCGCCCAATCCGATTAATTCCTGATTGCTGTCGATGCGTTCATTTTTACGCGCAGCGAGCGTTTGCCCAACCGATACGGATTCGACAAAACCAATAATGCTAATGAACAAAGCCGGTAACCACAGCACCTCAATCATATCCAGAGATAAATCAGGCCAGGTGAAAGAGGGTAAGCCTTGGGGAATTGTGCCGACAATCGCCACACTATCCCCCAGCGCAAAATACTGCACCACCATAATGGACACAAAAACTGCCAATAAAGGACCCGCACGGCTGATATTACCAGCTAAACTCGATGAAAGACCACACGCCTGCAATAAGGGCTTCATCCCTATTCTGACCCAGATGAGAAATATGAGCGCCACACACCCAATCATAAAGGCCGTGCTATTCACGTCATCTCGTCCATCAAACAAAGATACCAAAAGCGCCGGTAGAGTCTGACCAGATGCCGAAATACCAAAAATATGCCCGAGCTGGCTCGTTGCAATCAATAAGCCCGCCGCGATGATAAACCCCGAAATCACAGGATGGCTAAGAAAATTTGCGAGAAAGCCCAGTCGAAAAATACCCAATAAAAGAAGCATCACACCCGATAACAAAGCCAGCATCACTGCCGCGGAGATATAGTCAACTTGGCCGGACTGCGTCAGCTTGCCAATTGCAGCAGCCGTCATCAGCGATATCACGGCAACCGGGCCAACAGCTAACGCATTGCTTGTGCCAAAAATCATATAAGCGACAAGTGGCATGATAGAGGCATAGAGGCCAATTTCCGGCGGCAGACCTGCGAGCAATGCATAGGCAAGCGATTGCGGTATCAGCATAATGGTCACAATTATCGCAGCCGAGGCATCTTGATAGAAATGCGGCAAGCGATAGGTTTTACCCCAGCTCAATATTGGCATAATATTCCGCAAATCTGTGCCACCCTTTTCGATTAATTTTTAATACCTGACAAAGGCACTTTGAGATAAATGCTTCCATTGTTTTCAGCTTCAGGAAAATGACCTGCCCGCATATTCACCTGTATGGATGGCATTATTAGTTTTGGCATATCAAGTGTGGCATCCCGCTTTTGCCTCATGGCAACAAACTCATCTTCTGTGATGCCGTCCCGAATATGAATGTTCATCTGACGTTGCTCATGGACCGTTGTTTGCCACTTAAAGTCGCGTCCATTTGGACCATAATCGTGACACATAAATAATCGCGTCTCATCCGGTAGAGACAAAATACGATGAATAGATTGATAAAGAGCCCGCGCATCTCCGCCAGGAAAATCCGCGCGTGCCGTGCCACCATCGGGCATAAATAACGTATCGCCAACAAAAGCCGCATCACCGGTAATATGCGTCATACATGCTGGTGTGTGGCCGGGCGTATCTATGGCTAAGACTTCCAACGCTCCAATCTGATAGCTATCCCCATCTTTGAAAAGGTAATCAAACTGACTGCCATCAAGTTCAAAATCCGTCCCTTCATTGAAAATTTTTCCAAATACGGATTGAACCGTCGTAATACCGTGACCAATGCCAAGCTTACCGCCGAGCCGTGATTGAATATAAGGCGCAGCAGATAAATGATCTGCGTGAACATGGGTTTCGATTAGCCAATCAACTTGCCAGCTTCTTTCGGATATAAAATCAATCAGATGATCTGCATGGGCATAGGAGATTTCTCCAGCGGCATAATCAATATCCATGACACTATCGATAATGGCGCAATGTTGGCTGGCGGGGTCACGCACTATGTAACTGATTGTGTTGGTCGCTGTATCAAAAAAGCCGTGTATTTCTGGATTTGAGGTCATAAGAGATTTTTACTCAGCACTAGGTCAATTATACATTTTTTTTATGTAATTTACACTTGGGGCGCAAGTTAAAAAACGACTCATAGCGGTTTTAGATTTTAGGCTTAATAAATTTGGCGATATATAAACCCAGCAGCATGGGAATAAAAAACATCAATGCATTGCTCGATAGATAGGCAAGACCGGCTATGGCAGGCCCCGGGCATAATCCGCCTACAGCCCAGCCAATACCAAATAAAGCCGCGCCAATCAGCAAAGGGCGATCAATGGCAACAGATTGAGGCAAAGAAAATGCGACGCTAAAATAGGGCTTATTGCGATTTTTAAACACGCGCATGGCAAGAAGATTCACCACCAAGCCCCCGCCCATGACAAATGCCAGCGAAGGGTCCCAAGCCCCTGCCAAATCGAGAAAAGCTGAAACTTTACGAGGGTTCAACATGCCTGAAACAGACAATCCCAACCCAAAAATGACACCACTCCCAAGACCGATAACAAGTTGCATCACATCCCCACCAGATGATTAAGAATAAAAGTTGTCACAAAGCCCGTCGCCATAAAAGTCAGCACGGCAGCAAGAGACCGCCTACTGAATCGCGCCAAACCGCAAATACCGTGACCCGACGTACACCCCGACCCAATGCCCGTGCCAAGGCCAACAATCAGACCGGCAAGAATTAATCTGCCATCCTGTGCGATATACTCACTTTGCGGCAGGGTACCCGTCAGCAACATATATATAATTGGGCCTAATATGACGCCGACCAGAAACGCCAATCGCCACGATAAACCATCGCGTGCCGCGGGGTGCAGTATCCCTTCCAATGCAGAAGCCGCAATGCCACTCGCACCAAGAACACGCCCGTTCAATACATATAAGATAGCCGCTGCCAGGCCAATCAACCCGCCCCCAATCAAGGCAGATAGAGGCGTGAAATTATCAATATCAATCATTACGCAACACCCTCACGCACTCAATTAAGCCGAAATAGGCGGCTTATCCCCTATCCAAGGCATGTCGCTTTCAAGCTGATAAGCAATATCGAGCAACATAGCTTCCTCTCCGGTATTGGCAGCAATTTGCACGCCAATAGGAATGCCAGATTTACTAAACCCGCCCGGCACTGACATAGCAGGTCGTCCAAGCGCATTATTTATCGGCGTATAGGCCGTGAACTGCGCCAAACGGTCAAACAATTCCTGAGTAATTACATCTTTATTGGAACCGTCTTCCTTCGCATCTTCAAGTGCATCTGTGAAATAGCCAAGCTTCGGCGCAGGCATTGAAGAAATCGGCGAAATCCATGCATCATAAGATTGATAAAATTTATTTACTTGGCTTTCCAACTCGCCAAGTATCTCTTTAACCCGTGCCATATCGACTGCAGGTTTTTCAACGTAAAATTCAATCATTTTCATTGTAGAGGGTTCAAGCAACCCACTTTCAGAAGCAGGAACACCGGTCACTCTTTCTGCGATACTCAGCAGGCCATTCGCACCCTGCGCCCATAGACCGGCAAATAAATCTTGGAAAAGCGGATTATCATGCGGCGACGTGCTGACCTCCTCGACCTCATGACCCAAGCGTTCCAATCGACGCGCTAATTTTTGAACAATGCGTTTCGTATCGTAATCGGGTTGAGTTGTCCCGGCATTTAACGACAGCGCAAACTTTCTTTTCTTATTAGACGGCCCTTCCACATAGCCAATTGGGGGCAAGGTTGCGCCCGGCCCATTTTCAGTCAAAGCCAGCATAAAGGCACTATCGCGAACCGTTCGGCTAATGGCGTGCCGCACGGTAAGATTAACCGGTTGTTCCTCATAGCCTTGATCACCAAAGCGACCATTAGAAGGCTTAATCCCAAAGACATGACATGCCGCAGCCGGAAATCTAATAGACCCACCCCCATCACTTGCTTGTGCCGCCGCAACCATGCGAGAGGCCACCGCCGCAGCCGAACCACCTGATGACCCGCCCGTAGAATGGTTTAAATTCCAAGGATTGCGAGTTGGCCCATTGGCAATCGGCTCTGTCGTTGGCATCAGACCAAATTCTGGCGTATTGGTTTTGCCGAGAATGATGACACCGGTAGAGAGAATATTATCTGTATAAGGACTTTGGCGAGTTGATGTATGACTACTAAACAATCGTGACCCGCGTGTTGTCCGTACACCAGTAAGCGAATTCAAATCCTTGAGCATATAAGGCACACCGGCAAGTGGGCCGGTTGGCTTATTAACTATTTGTCTCGCACCATAATCATATGTTTTGGTAACCATGGCATTGAGGTGCGGGTCTAGCGCATCAATTCTGTCCATGGCCGCTTTCATGACCTCAAACATAGAAACCCGACCCGATGAAATCTCAGCAGCAGTATCAATCATATCAAGATGAGCTAAGTCTTTATAAGTACCCGCCCGCGCTGTCGTGAGTGAGTTATAAAAAGTTCCCGCCATAAGTGTTTTAAAAAAGAATCTTCTTTTCACAGCTTTCTCCCTTTAATGGCGCAGAACTCTTTTACTGAAACAGCGCCGATATTATTTTTATCAACACCTAAGTTTTCATTTTTTTGAACTTTCTACAAGTTCTAAAACCCTCAATAAATTGCCACTCCACATAGCGGCAATATCTGCATCCGACATCCCTGCCTCGCGCATAGCCGCGGTAATTTTAGGTAAACCTAAAATATCTTGAAGACCGTCAACACCGCCACCACCATCCCAGTCCAGACCGATGCCAATATGCGCCGCCCCCATCAATGCATGCGCATGATAAATATGCGCCATTACATTATCAAAACTGGCAAAATCTGGCGGGTATTTCGCATCAATAGCGCGGCGTGCCTCCAAAAATGCCATCGTGTCGGCCTCTGTTTGTAACGGGTTCTCACGCAACTCTTTGAAGAGTGCGACCAGAGCCGGACGCCTTGCCGGATCTATATTTAGTTTTTTCAGATAACCGGAAAGCGAATTAATATGCATAACGCCGCCCGAAGCTGCGAGGTCTAATAATAACGCATCACCGACATTACGCGGATGCTCATATAAATGCCCTGCCCCGGAATGTGAAAGGATGACAGGTGTTTTTGACAATTCAATTGCTTGCGCCAGCGCGACATCATGCGCGTGGGACATATCGATAATCATTCCTAGCGCATTGGCGCGGCGGATAAGCTCCATCCCCAAGGGCGATAAGCCATTCCATACCGGCCCCTCAGGGTCTGTCGAGCTGTCAGCAAACTGGTTATTGGTCATATGCACCAACCCAACCATGCGAACACCTGCCTGATAAAACGCATCAAGCTGTGTCAAATCCGTGCCAAGTGGATAGGCGTTTTCAATACTCTTATAAACAACGCGCTTGCCTTTAGCGACAATGGTCGCGGCTTCATCTGCTGTTGTCGCAAGCGTAAAATCATCGGCATGATCGGCCAGCATTTTGTCAATCAAATCATTGCGGTGCCAAGCATGGGCGCGGGCATCCTCATAGCCTTGAGGTGTTAATGCGCCCTGCGGGGTGTAAATTACCCAGAAACCACCATCCAAGCCTCCTTCGCGCATACGCGGCAAATCAATCTGGGCATAATCATGCATTGGGTCGTGACGCAATGTGATATCAAAGCCGGGACGATCAAGCACAAGTGGTGTATCTAGATGCGCGTCCAGCACCAGAAAATTGTCATGCGAAATACGAGGTGATATTTCTGGTTTATTTTCTTGAGAACAGGCCTGCAAAACAAACAACGCCATTACGGGCAAAACCAAACCCTTGATGAACCAAACCGAGAGACAAGCCTGTCCCTTCTCAAACATACGCAACGCAACATTTACCATGAAACAATTGTGAGCTTGAAATTGTAGCCTGGCAAGTCCCGAACGCACTTTAATGTTTTCAAAGGAAAACAGTGAAATATGCGGCAAAAGAAACTAAACTAAGCTAATGTCCAAACGCTGAAAGCATGAAGGCGAAAAAGAGGAGATAAAAATGAAATTTTTTGTTGATACAGCTGATATCGGTGAAATTAACGAGTTAAATACAGCCGGTCTGATTGATGGTGTCACAACCAACCCCTCTTTGATAAAAAAAGCCGGACGGGATTTTAAGGAAATTATCGCAGAAATCTGTCAGGTCACAGATGGCGATGTCAGCGCCGAAGTTATTGCGATTGACCAGCAAAATATGATTGAGCAAGGCAAAGTCCTCGCCAAAATCGCCAGCAATGTCGTCGTGAAATTGCCCCTCACAGGCGATGGTTTAAAGGCGTGCCGTGCGCTAACAGCAGAGGGTATTAAAACCAATGTCACCCTCTGTTTTTCCGCCAATCAAGGTCTGCTGGCTGCCAAAGCAGGCGCGACCTATATTTCCCCTTTTATCGGGCGGATTGATGATATCCACACAGATGGCATGGAACTGATTAATCATCTGCGTATCATTTACGACAATTACGACTTTGACACACAAATCCTCGCAGCTTCCATCCGTACCCCGCTTCATGTCAGGGACTCGGCACTTTATGGTGCAGATGTTGCGACTGTGCCACCCGCCGTATTATGGGGGCTCCTCAACCACCCGCTAACCGCAAAAGGGCTGGATCAATTCGTCGAGGATGCCAAGGCTGCCGATATAAAAATTTAAAAACCGAGTTTCTGCTTCCCACAAAGGCCAAGAAGCGATAGAAGCCGAATAACGCCAATTACTGAGGTTCCCTTATGACCGCCACCCCGGCGCAAAATCTGCGCAATATTGCCATTATTGCCCATGTTGACCATGGCAAAACCACACTCATTGACGCGATTATGAAACAATCCGGCCTGTTCCGAGATAACCAGGCGGTCGATGAACGCGTCATGGACTCCGGCGACTTGGAAAAAGAACGCGGCATTACCATTCTCGCCAAGCCAACATCCATCACCTGGCAAGACACGCGTATTAATATTATTGATACGCCGGGCCACGCGGATTTTGGCGGAGAGGTTGAGCGCGTTCTGGATATGGCAGATGGGGTGATATTGCTTACCGATGCAGCAGAAGGCCCGATGCCACAAACGAAATTCGTACTCGGCAAGGCACTCGCGCAAGGTCTACGTCCTATCGTCGTTATCAATAAAGTCGACCGGCCTGACGGACGACCAGATGAAGTTGTCGATGAGGTCTTTGATTTATTCGTTTCACTGGATGCCAGCCCTGAGCAGCTTGACTTTCCTATCCTCTATGCCTCCGGTCGCGATGGCTGGTGCGCCACTGAACTGGATGATGCGCGTGACAATCTTCATCCGCTGCTGGATGTTATCCTCGCCCATGTGCCGCCACCCTTGGTTGAACCTAATAAGCCCTTTGCCATGCTCGCAACATTGCTTGATAGCGACCCCTATATTGGTCGTTGCTTAACGGGACGCGTCTTACAAGGCAAAGCAACACTCAATGCCGCAGTGAAGGCGATTAATCTTAATGGCGACCAGATTGAAACAGGCCGCCTGACCAAATTGTTGCGCTTTGAAGGCACAAAGCGTGTGCCGGTTGAAGAAGTCCAAGCCGGAGACTTGATATGTATTGCTGGTCTCACCAAAGCATCGGTGGCTGACACAATCGGCGATCCGAGCATTACTGATGCCCTTGCCTCAACCCCAATTGACCCGCCTACAATGTCTGTCACCATCACGGTAAATGACAGCCCCTTTGCAGGGCAAGAAGGCAAAAAGGTGACCTCTACGGTTATCCGCGAGAGATTGCTTGCTGAAGTTGAAACCAATGTTGCCATTACATTTGCCGAAAGCGACAATAAGGATGCATTTGAAATTGGTGGGCGTGGCGAGTTGCAACTGGGCGTATTGATTGAAACCATGCGCCGCGAAGGTTTTGAAATGAACGTCTCGCGCCCGAAAGTTCTGCTTCGTAACGAAAACGGTCAAAAGCTTGAACCTGTCGAAGAAGTCACGATTGACGTGGATGAAGAATTTTCGTCCACCGTGGTCGACAGCATGAACCGCCGCAAAGCCAAAATGATAGATATGCGTTCAGCTGGCGCAGGAAAGTCGCGGATTGTGTTTCATGCGCCGTCTCGTGGCTTGATTGGTTATCAGAGCCGCTTCCTGACCCAAACGCGGGGTACGGGGGTTTTGAATCGTGTATTCCACGAATACGCACCCTATAGCGGTGATATTCCCGGGCGCCGAAATGGCGCACTGATTGCCAGTGAAACCGGCACGGCGGTTGCCTATGCGCTTTTCAATCTGCAAGACCGTGGCGTCATGTTTATTGATCCGCAAACCCCCGTCTATCACGGCATGATTGTCGGCGAGCATAGCCGCGATAATGATTTGGAAATTAATGTACTTAAGGGCAAGAAACTGACCAATATGCGCGCCTCCGGTACAGATGAAGCTGTGACCCTGACACCGCCGCGTCGTATGTCACTGGAAGACATGATGGCCTATGTCGAATTTGACGAATTGCTGGAAGTCACCCCGACCAGCCTGCGGCTGCGCAAGCGTTATTTGCTGGAACATGAACGCAAGAAATTCCGCCGCCAGATGGAAGAAGCCGAATAGAAGAAAAAATACAGACGCATAAAGCCGGATACAGACTGGCCTTAAACTTTGCCGCAATAGGCTACTTCATTGTAATGGCAGTTTGGAATGCCGGGCGTGCTTCAATGCGTTCAATATAGGCCTTGATATTCACCATATCATCTGTGACACAGCCAAACCGGTTGCTCATAAAAACTGAATGCCCAAGCATCACATCCGCCGCCGAAAAATCACCAATCAAGTAATCCTTACCAGCAAGAGTTTCTTCCACAGGCACAAGGGCTTTAGACAGCAAACGCTGGGCCTGCCCAAGAACCGTTGCATCTCTGCGCTCCTCAGGGAGTATGAGTGTATGCACGACAATCGTATTAATTGGAGGCATGGTCATGCCTTCACAATAATGAAACCATTGCAAATAAGCCGGAAACTCAGACGCCTCAACAGCAGGCTTCAGGCCGCCATTTTTGTGGCGCTCGAGAATATATTCAACAATCGCTCCGGATTCGTAAATCGAGACATCCCCATCATCCAGCACAGGCACGCGCCCAAGCGGATGACGCTGACGGTGCTCATCAGATTTTAACGCATCTGGGTGAAACGCCATCTTGTTAATCTCATAGGGCAAGCCAAGCTCTTCAAGCAGCCAGACAATTCGACCGGCACGAGAGTTGGGTGCAAAATGTAATTTCAGCATGAGTAAGTCTCCTGTTTTACGCGCTTTGTTTTAATCATTAAATCCATGTTGCCGTGTGAGCGCCATCCACGGGCAAGGTCACGCCATTGACAAATGCCCCCGCATCAGACGCAAGCATGATAATCGGGCCGATAAGATCTTGCACCTCACCCGGCCGACCTGCAGGTGTTTGTTTAAGAAAATTCTGCCCATCTTCGGTCTGGAAATAGTCATGGGTGATTTCAGTATCAAACCAGCCCGGGGCAATCGCGTTCACACGAATGTTTTTACTTTGTAAATCCAGCGCCATAGAGCGGGTCATATTCACAACAGCCGCTTTTGACGCGCAATAAATTGTATGCGCTTTCTTACCGCCCATACCCAAAATTGACGCAATATTAATAATGCTTCCCGCAGCTTGTGCCGCAACCAAACGGCGCGCACCTTCCTGAGCAACATAAAACACACCTGTAAAATTTGTATTCATGACATGGTCAATATCTTCTTGTTCGACATTCAGAATAGATTTTGCCATCCCGACACCTGCATTATTCACAATGACATTCACAGGCTGACCAAATTTTTCTTCCGCCTTGTCAAAGGCGTGTGTGATCGAATCGCGTTGGGTAACATCGAGAGCAACTGCAAGAGCTTCGCCCCCTTGCTGGTCTATTTTTTCCACCAGACTGACAAGTCTGTCTTCTCTGCGGGCGGCGGCAACAACCTTCGCCCCCGCCTGTGCCAGCCCAATGGCAACTTCATGACCAATGCCGCTAGATGCGCCGGTCACGAGTGCGACAGAGCCTTTGAGTGAAAAGAGAGATAAATCGTTCATATTAAATTACCCTTTATTCGCCTTATTCATTTATCAATAATTTATGCACCCAACTTGCATTTTATGTAACGAGATTGGCATTTTATGCAACAAGATTGCTAATATCTATGAGCCTTGTGCCTTCCTGCAAAAATTTCTCATGTTGCTTATCTCGCCACGCAATAAGAGCGGGCGGCAACAGCTAAAGGTCTGGGACAGGCTGAGAGAAGAAAATGACGGCATCAAGAAAGCATGCGAGAGATTTCTTGGTTTAAAATTAAAGCTTACAGCTAAACAGCCCTACGACAGACAAGACCGACTGACGACCTGAATTTTCAGTGATATTTATAATACCCGTTGGAATGACAACACCTTTGAGGACATTTCGTCCTTGGTCAGGTTGCAAAACAACCGAGATTTTAATGTCATCGACAGTGAAGTTCTGGCGGGCAAAAAACCCCTCGACAATTTGTCTATCAGCAGCGCTACGCTGGATAATGATATTTTTTCCGTTAACCGGAATAATTGCCCGCGCCTCGGCGGTATTTTGGAAAAAATATAACGGTCGACCTTCCCCCGCGCCCCACAGAAATAACCCGCACTGGCCTTCCGGAAGCGGTTGCGGCGGCAGACTGCCGAACACAAGCCTGCCATCTGGAACCGTCGACACTGTTTCAGTATCCGATTTGTCGGTTGATGTATTTTGGCTGTCACGATTATCTGGCGGAGGGAGAACCATCGGTGTCGTGGCAATAACGACGGGAACGAGCAAATTGGCACAACCCGTCATAAAACTTGCCAAACAAAGCGACACGAGCACCGTTAAAGACTTTGATAGTCTGTTCATCTTAAAACCCTCCCTCTAACGGTAACGCCCACCCATCAGGGCGCGCTTCAAAACCGGAGAAACGCAAAACATTCAAAATGGCATCATCGTTCTGGCTTGATACAGGCAAGCGGACGATAATGTCCGCCTTTAAGCGCATCGCGTCCAGCGTGCCAGCTATACGAATATTGTCAATCTTTGTCGTCTGAGACGTGCCAGCCGCTAAATCAGCAGTCAGGTCTAAACGCATCACCCCATCTGCACACGCGGCTTTTCCGTTCCATAACAGGCTGGCGGGGAGCAAACTGCCCATAACGGCATTGTCTGTTGACACGGTGAGCAGCGCCGACCCGTCATAACATGCGCCAGTTTTGTCCAAATTCAATTTACGCCCATCAAAAGTGACAGTGACCGGCATTTGAATAGTCTCGGCATTGATGCCAGTAGACTGAAAATATGTGCTGAATTTTCCATCCAGACGGTGAAAGGCAACCCTGTCCGACCCGGCATGTTTGATCGACCCGTTAAAAACACCGCCCGCCCCTGACAAAGAAAATTCGCCACCAAGGCGACCAATTAATAAAGGCAAAGCTGCCAGCTCGAATCGTCCTGATGACCATTGACGACCCGCATAGACAAACTTTTCAAGCCGAATATCCCACAGACTGCCGGATATACTCTGCGCATAAAGACCTTGTGGTTGAAACATGCGCAACCCAAGCGACGCCGGTAATTGGAGTATCAAGCTGACCAGAAAAACAACACCAAATAGTTTAGCTAGGCTAGCAGAGCTAAAAGACACTTCAGACATGCGACGCATCAGAGGTTCAAGGCGCGCTCTTATGACCGAAAGATGCGTTAAATAAGCCAAAGCACGTCTCATTATATCTTTCATCTAGCTGGCTCCTATTGTCTTATTCTCGGCCAAAAACAGCACTCACATTCAGGCTTTTTTCATTCATATTTTTCTGAATCAAAACCTCATCTGCTTGCAGTCCTTGTTCGGATTGAAGCGCGGACAGCCATCGCATAAGCGAGGCGCTACTGGTCTTATTGATACGCACGGTCACACTGCCATCATCACCGGGCTGAATCATACTCAGCCCGATATTGACGCGTTTGGCAGTTTCCGTAAGTGCTGCCCTTAACGGCTTATCACCCTGTGAAACGACATCAGATTGATTTCCGGCACGCGAGAGAAGCCCGGTAATACGTTCAAAACGGGCTTGTTCAGTTGCAAGCGACATACGATTTTTTTCGAGACTCATATCCAGTGGTCGTAACAAACCAACATAAAGCAAGAAGAGAGCAATAGCTGAGCCTGCGACTAAGAAAGCAATTTGCTCGCGCAAGGTCACAGATTGCCAGAAGCCAACAAAATTAGCCTCCATATGGCTCAATATATTTTTTAGCGTTTCCATCATTGACCAATCCCCGCTGTACGGGACAGAGAGAAATCTCCGGTCACGCCATTCTCGACCTGGCTGCTTTTTCCCTCACTAACAGCAAAACCTGCATCGACAAGTTTTTGTCTGGCGCGTTCCAGTGCTGAAAAATTTTGCGCCCGAAGCGTCACCTGTAACGGGCGTATATCCGTCCGATCAAAAGTCAATCTGTCTATTCCGATATTTTCAACATCCTCGACCGCTTGAAAAAGCGTATCCGTTAGATATAAAAAATTTCGTGCCGGCAAAGCATTGGACGACATCATTTTATTCATAAGTTGGGCTTCGACATTCACGACACGGGTGACATCAGGGAAAGCCTGCTTGAACAACTGTATCGAAGCTTCTTCATAATCAGCGCGTGCGGCCTGATATTGACCAATTTGTGCAAATGAACCAATGACCCAAATTAACAAGACTGTTGCCGCCAAAATCGCAGGCCGTTTGAGAACAGGCAGGTAACTCATAAATGGAAATTGAGCGCCATATATACCGGTCGCCATCCCCTGCCCATCTTCTGGCGGCGGGCCGCGCAAACCATCCCTACGGGCATCCTTTGTCACATCCGACAAAGCTGCTTCGGCGAGTTTCTCCGGCATACGGAAACCCGTTCCGTCTGCACGACGGCATAAGATATCGCCATCTTCGTGCAGAATAGCAACCCCCTCATCAGGCGGGGCAATCAGCATATAGTCAGGCCATGCCGCCTTCAGGGATAAATCCTCCGCCAGTGCCGCATCCTGCATCTCACGCATGACAGTTTCGGCACAAGCCAGCAAAAGATAATCATTGGGTGTTTCCGTCTCAACCAAACAAAGATGCATATCCTCAATATCTGTAACCATGAGGTCAGAGACCAGATAGGGGAGCGTCTTACGCAATTTTGCTGCAGACAATGCAGGCAAGGTCACACGAAAACAGCTCACCATATCACCAGCTATGACCGCCACGGCATTACCGCCCAAATTACCACCTAAATTACCACTGAGATTTTCAGCTGTTTTTATAAATTCAAATTGTGCGCGGGCCATAAATTTTGTTCCTGAGTGCCTAAATACTTGAGTGCTTATGCACCGAAATAGCGAGAAATAATAATATATGAGCCATCGGGATTAAAGTGTAGCTCTGAATTCAATCGAGTACGCGCTGTGTTCAGTCGTACATCCACAGTCAGAAGAAAACGTCTCGGCGTGGTGATAAATTGCCCCCGCACTGCCTCCGGTATCGCCTTACCCTCAAATATTTTCATTTGCCAGAACCGACGATTATGGTCATAGCCACCCCGCGGGCGTGACGCTATTAATTGCGACGCCTGTTGCATTGTGACCGCATCACCAAGCAATGCCTTAACCAGCACCGAGTGATGTGGTTGAAGCGTATTAAGATTAAGCACAGTTTGGGTATCCAGCGGATCAATGCAAACCAAGGGGGTCAAAGCATCAATGAGATCAACTGAGAAGTCGCGAATTAAACGCAAGTCCTTGATACTCACCAATCGGCTGTCGGATGCACGATAAGGCGGGTCAAGACGATTATAGGCAGCACTTTCAGCCCCCATAGGCAGCGGTCGTGTATCACTATCCTGCCAGTCCGTTAGCGCAGCCGTCAAAGATGCAGCCTCTGTCGTGCCAATGCCCATAGCTTGTAACAGGTTAGAAAATTGCTGCATGGCCATCACATTGGCCGCATATGACCCATCCGGCAATTTACTCACCAATGTCGACAGATTGAAGCAATTTGTATGTTCCTTTAACGCACCTTTTATGCGTCCGCCATCTATCGGCATGTCAACTTTCAACCCGTTATCGGCGTCATTAATGGCATCACTAACGCCAAATAATTCACTTGCTTTAATGACGGCACCGGCACGCTTTGCACCGAGGATTTCTCCCGCCAGCGCATATTCACGCGCTTGCGACACGATTTGACTATTAGTGGTTTTACGAACAAACATGCCAAACATATCAAAGGCCACAACTGCCGTCACACTCATGACAGACACCAGACCCAATACAATAATCAGAGCCGCACCCGTTTGCCTGCTTTGCTGCAATAATTCTGAACCAATAAAAAATTGTTTATCTCTGACTTCCATTATACGCCGCCAGAACTGCTGCCGAAATACCGGCCGGTTCGAAAATAATGCACATAGTCCCGTGACACCCCATCATCTGTTACCGTCCAACTCACTTCCACGAGACTGGGCAAATCATCCGCGCTGATGCCGCTCACCCCTTCGGGGTTAAACGCACTCATATCCGTTTGCGCATAAGCACTGGGCGTGGCAATTCTCCATTCGCGCACCCAAGCATTATTGACAAGAAACCTAATTTCCACCGTCTCTATATTATCTATGAGATTGTAGCGGCGCTGGGGCGTATCGCGCACCGCATCAGGGCGGTCATAAGCCTGACGCGTCAAGGTACCATCTTCTAAACAATAGCGAACGGACTCGATATCTGTTCCGCGTGGGTCATATATCGCTACCGGACCGGCACGGCGGGTCAGGCGCAAAAAACAAGAGGTGCGCATATCACCGTAAAAGATAACCGGCATTTCAGCCGCACCGGAAGGGCGCATCACCGCATGGAGCAAATCATCAGCAAGCTGTTCACGCGCTGACATCATTTCTGATAGTCGCGTGCTTGCCGACCCAATCGCCGCTGATCCCCGAAAATAACCATTCAGCATGACAAGAGCCGTCATTGACACAAGTGATAACAGAAACATGGCTAAAAGCGTTTCAACGAGACTGAAGCCTTTTTCCGACATTATTGCCCTGCCTCTTTAAAACCCGTTAAATGCGCCAGCTTTATCGCGCTTTCAGGTCTGGACACCGAGACCGACATCATGAGAGGACCACCATCTGTGGTTTGGGAAATATCAGCGCGCCATAAAAACACGGCACCACCCTGCCGCTGTTCGCCAGACAAAACACCCGTGCTGACGTCGGACTTAACCGAAAGTAAGGCCACCGTATTTTCTGCCACGGTATGTGCCAATACTTTTTCCTGCACATGCGATGCCATGCGCACACTTTGACTTTGATTAATAAGTATCGGGATGGCCGCAAGAGCCAGAATGGACACGGCGACCAGCAATTCGAGCAGAGAAAAGCCCTGCGCGGATGTCGGGGAGCCGGTCATCATAATTACTCGTCCAGCCAGTTGCCGATATCTGCGTCCAATCCGCTGCCGCCCAGTCGTCCGTCGGCACCAAGAGAGAAGACGTCATAAGGTCCGAATTCTCCAGGCACAAGGTATTGATAGGGATTATTCCAAGGGTCTTTAGGGAGAGATTTGACAAACCCTTCCTGACGAAATGTGTCACCGGCTGGCGCGCGGGTCAGCGCATCCAAACCACCTTCCATAGCGGGATATCGCAAGGTCTCCATCCGATACATTTCAATCGCCTGCGATAGCAGAGCCACATCACTACGGGCTTTTTCCACCATGGCGCGGTTTTGACTCGGCAGCACATTCAACACCACAACAGAAGTCAAAAGCCCCATAATCACAACAGCAACCATGAGTTCGATAAAGGAAAAACCATTGGCCTCAGGCATTTTAGACGGCAGTTGCATATGGCTATTTATGGTCATTTTTTTCTTCCCCTAAGATAAAACAAGACTGTTAAGACTCATAATAGGCAACATAATGGACATGACAATCACGCCGACCATAAGGCCCATAATCACGACAATAGCCGGTTCAAGAAGGTTCATCAGAGTGCGCGTAACCCCGTCAAATTCGCCTTCAAGATAATCGGCTGTCTTTGTCAGCATATGCGGTAATGAACCGCTTTTTTCACCCATCGCCACCATATAAACCAGCAAGGGGACGAAAATACCGCTTTTACGGAATGCAGCGGCAAGTGCGCCGCCTTCACGAACATCTTTATAAATCCCATCAACAGCGTCGCGCACCACTTGGTTGGATTGTGTTTCACGCGCCGCCAATATTGCTTCTGGAACAGGGCTTCCTCCCTCTACGAGCGTCCCCAATGTGCGGGCAAATCGAGCACTCGCAACCACACGCAATAATCTACCGACCAGAGGAAGGCGAAGCCAGAAGCCATGCACTTTGAGGCGAAGCGGCATACGGCGTAAGGCGGCTGAATAACCGATAGCTGCCGCGACAATAATCAACAAAAAAGCCGGACCAAAGCGCGTCAGAATATCTGATAAACCGATAACAAAACGCGTCAAAGCCGGAAGCTCTGCATTGAAGGATTCGAATTGCACGGCAATCTTAGGCACGACAAATGTCATTAAAAGGACGAGAACACCGCTAGCGATAACACTCAGAGCCGCCGGATAAACCATAGCCGCCTGAACCTTACTTTTCACATCTTCAGATTTGTCGCAATATTCAGAAATCCGTTCCAAAATCCCGCCTAAATCGCCTGACGCTTCACCGGCAGCAATCATCGCCCTGTATAAATCATCAAAGGATGCGGCTTCTACTTTCATCGCTTCTGAAAGTTTCTCACCTTCGACAACACGACTGCGAATATTGGTCAATACATCCCGTATTAATGGTTTCTCACTTTGCGCGGCAATAGCCTGCAAGGTTTCGTCAACGGGTAAACCTGCCCCAATCATGGTTGCCATTTGACGTGTCACCATAGCCAAATCGCGCGAGGATATTTTTTCACGGCGCGTTGAGAAGAAACCCAGTGACGGTAAGGATAGACGCGCCATAGATGACGTCGTTACTGAACCATTTGAAGCTTGAGCACGACCACCTTCTGTTAAGCTGACTGGAAATAATGTTTTCGATTGCAGACGTTTTTTTGCATCACGCAAACTATCAGCAGCAATAACGCCTTTTTGCTTTTTTCCTTGCGCATCTAGCGCCTCATATTGATAGGCAGGCATTATACCGGCTCCTTGAGCCGAGAGACTCGTAGAACTTCCTCAAGCGTGGTGTCACCCGACAGGACCAAATCGCGCCCACTATCTGCAAGAACCGGCAAACCGTCTGCAATAGCGCGCGCCTCAATATCTAATTCCCCGGCGCCATCCTGTATCATGCGACGAATATCGTCATTCACCATAATCAGCTCATATATTCCAATTCGGCCGCGATAACCTGTATTCTGACACTCAGAACAGCCCGTCGGTTGATATAATTCAAGCTGTTGGCTTTTCAGGCCCAGCTTTGCCGCTGTATCTTTAGACGCCTGATATGGTTGCTTACACGATGCACAAAGTTGCCGGACCAATCGTTGAGCCAGCACGGCTTTGACAGAAGATGCCAGTAAAAACGGCTCTACGCCCATATCTACCAACCGTGTCATAGCCGCAGCTGCGCTATTGGTGTGAACGGTCGACAAGACCAAATGCCCTGTCAAACTCGCTTGAACGGCAATTTCGGCAGTTTCGGCATCTCGTATTTCCCCGACCATCACCACGTCCGGATCTTGGCGAAGAATAGACCGCAAACCACTTGAAAAGGTCATGCCAACTTTATTGTTCACCTGAGTCTGACTGACCCCCTTTAGGGCATATTCAATCGGATCTTCAACGGTCATAATATTGCGTGACTGATCGTTCAAAAGTCCCAAAGCAGCATAGAGCGTTGTGGTTTTACCCGCACCTGTCGGGCCCGTTACCAACAAAATACCGTTTGGTTCAGATAAGGCGCTCTCAAAACGTGTACGTATCGTCTCCACCATGCCGAGATCGCCGAGGCTTAAAAATGCCTGATCCTTATCAAGCAGACGCATGACCACGCGCTCACCATATCGGATTGGTAATGTGGAAACCCTTACATCATAGCTTTTACCGCCAAGTGTCAGAGATAAGCGCCCGTCTTGCGGCAGACGTTTTTCGGCAATATCAAGCCGCGCCATCACTTTTACGCGGGACACCAAATAGGGCGCTAACTTAGCTGATAAAGCTGCAATTTCAGCCAAAAGCCCATCTACTCGCAATCGGACGGCGACTTTGTCCTCAAAGGGTTCAAGATGAATATCCGACGCCCCGGCGCGAACGGCTTCGCTGAATAAGCTGTTGAGAAGCCGGATAACCGGCGCGTCATCATCCCCTGCAAGTAAATCAGCGGATTGTTCAACACCCTGCAAAACACTGTCGAGATCATCGCCATTGGTTTCAGATAAACTATCAACCTCAGCATCAATTCCGCGGCTGGCATACATGGTTGACAGCAGACTTTCAAAATCTTCATCAGAAAGTGTCTTGACCATATGAACATCACCACATGCCCGAAACACTTCGGCAATCATGGATCTGTCAGCAGCTTGCGACAGGTTCAGACACAGACCTTTTTTTTCTGGCGATAGCGCCAAGCCATAATCGCGCGCAAATGCATACGGCAACATATCAGAGAAACTATGTGCGTCTAAAGTTGGCGAATTGGGGGTTAATTGGACCATTTGGAGCGTTACTCCTGTTCCGACGGAACGCCCATGACATCTTGCATCATGTCATCCAGTGAAAGTTTGGTTTTCGCCTTTTTCTGACTGTCAGAAATATAGCCATATTTAAGTTCTGTCACCGCACGAGCATCTTCGGTTGTCCTGACAATTGTAGGCCGCAGAAATACCATTAAGTTGGTTTTGGATTTTGATTTTTGTTCTGAACTGAAAGCTTTTCCAAGAACAGGAATACTACCGAGCAGGGGTATTTTATCAACGGATATGCTCTCATCCTGCTGGATTAATCCACCAAGGACAATGATTTCGCCATCACCGACCCGAACCGTGGTTTCCATTTCTCTTTTATTGGTAATCAACTCAGAAGAATTTGCTGTAATCGGGCCAGAGACAGAGGATACTTCTTGTCTTATTTTAAGACGGATTTCATCCCCTTCATTAATTTGAGGAACAACCTCCAACTGTACGCCGACATTTTTGCGGTCAATCGTACGGAATGGGTTGGCATTGGACGAACCCAGCGCCTCGCCTGTGGTGATAGGTATTTCTTGACCGACAATGAATTTAGCCGGCTCATTATCCAAGGTCATAATTGACGGTGTGGAGAGGATATTGCTTTTCACATCACCGGATAATGCATTCAGAATAACCCCAAAAATGCCGCCATCACTTCGCGTCCCCGCGGCACCGACCGCCAGCCCGTTAATGCCGAGCATGCTATCAATAGCGGCAGAACGCAGAAAGCCCGACAGATTATCTGCGGTATCAGAGCTGCTGCTGTCTGACGAATTATCCAGCACCAATGCCCCAGTCGCGGCCAGAATGTTTGGTGAGGAATTGCTGTAATTAGCAACTGTAAAAGGCACTTTACTGTCTTTGCCCCCGGCAAGAACATATTGCACACCTAGCGACTTGGCCGCATTGTTGGAAACTTCAACAATAATGGCTTCGACAAGAACCTGTGCACGCGGGACGTCGAGGGCATAAATCAAATCAATCAGCTTCTTCTGAGCGTCTGCACTTGCCTTAATGATGATGGCATTGGCTTCCACATAGCTTGAAATAATAATTTTCTCCGGAGAAAATTTATTAACCCCTGCATCAGGAGCTGCTATGCTATCCGAAAGAGCTTGCAAGGTCGGCAAAAGCGTTTCGGAATTAGCATATTTCAGCTTCACCACTTTCAGCGAACCATTGGAGGCATTTTCAACATCTAGCTTTTCAATGACCGGGAAATAACGTGCCACAGCCTGCGGTTGGCCTTTCAAAATCAAAGAGTTGCTGGCGATGATGGGTATCGCTTTAATCGGTTCATAGCTTGCGTTTTTACTCGAATTCTCACTGGCTATTTGACGGGCAACATCCGCCATTTCACGGGCAGATGTGTTTTTCAACTTAACGATTTTAACAACGGAATTATCAACATCAATCTCGGCAATAATTGACTGAATGCGCGTCAGATTATGCGCATAATCCGAGACTACAATGGCTTGCAATCCCTCGCGCGCGAAACTCAATCCCTTGGGGTTCACATATTGTTGCACAACACCCAAAACCTTTACCGGATCGGCATAACGAAGGAAAAAGACTTTAGTGGCGATACGGTCGCCCTTCGCATCCTCCTCCACGCTATCTTTGAAAGCGACATCGACAGGGATGATTTTATACCCGCCATCAATGGTGGATGTCGCGGCATAGCCGTTGACTTTCAGCACTGAAAGAAAAATCTCAAAAAGTAATTCGGCATCAATATTCTTACTTGAAACAAGATTTACCTTGCCGGTGACACCTGGGTCGATAATGAATGTTTTCCGCGTGGCGAGGGCGACATCTTCAATGAATTCTCGTAAATCCGCATCCTTGTAATTCAGCCCCCCTGAAATTTGTGCATGAGCATTAAACGACATCAGGGTAAACAACAGAACGACTAAGATTTTCATGAAAGCCACATCCTTTTTAGTCATTGTATTTTTTTTGAAATAAACCGGCGACAAATGACCATCATTAATTATTGGGGGCTAAATCTAAGGAGAAATGCCAAATATGAGTAGAATGTTTCTATGTGACAGTAATGTGACGCGGATGTGACAGATTAATAATTCTTGTGAATGGCTTCACTCAAACAGATAAACTCATTTTAACGCGTCGCAGTGGCCGTTAAAGGAACGGTAAATGTTAAACTTTGTTTATTCCCATTTCGTTCAATCATCATATCAATTTGCTGACCAAAACGGAGCTTTTCCAGCGCCTCGGAGAGGTTTTCATAATTGTGAACACGCTCACCATTGATTTCCATAATGACATCATCAGGCATAAAGGCTGTGCCGGAAAGCATGGCTGCATATTCAGCTTGAAGAATAAAACCCACCATTGCGCCATTCTCATTTTTAACAGGCTTAAAATAGCTGGTCGTCAAAAAGGGGGGGTGTGTCTCATCTGTTTTAACAAGTGTTTCATTTTGTTGAGGCGCGGGCGTCGTATCTAGGAAACCACGCAAACGTGAACTGACCTTGCCGAATGAAACAGTTTCAAAACTACCATTATTATTGATTTCAATTCGGTCATTATAAACGGCTAGTAATTTAATCTTATCGGCCATCTGTTCACCGACACGCACATTTTGCTGTTCCTGACCTCCGATTTTGTAAATAACACTTCCCATGCCATTACCGTCTGAACGCAGACCAAATAATTTAATATCCAACGTGGACTCGGCGGCACGCACCGTGACAGTTGTATCTTCTGCGACGGTTAATTCGGGGAAGAACATATTTTTAAAATCATAGGATTGGGAAAACTGCTGTATGCCCGAAGAAACAGGTTTTTGATAAGCCGAAATCTTGAGGCTGCCCTTGTCGTCCAGAAACGTCGCAACATAATGGGCAAAAAGAAGCGCCGCCGAAGCTACAAGGACAAGTTCTAGCGCATTAACGATAAACTTTGTCGGCGTTGCTTCGGCGGCGGTCATATTTGAAGTATTTCCTAAACTATAATCAGAATGAGTAATTCAGACCGATAGAAAGTGTGGTGCCAATATCATAGGCTTCGGCAATCTCTGAACCTTGAAGCCTCTCAGCGCCTTCGTCCAGCAGATTCTTCAGCTTTACAGACAGACCTACAGGGCGGTCATAGGCTGTATAGATATCACGGCTATAAACCACATTAAGCTCGAAAGGTGGCTTCTCGATAAGGTCAGGACGTGAGTTTGTACCTAAACGATAAATCCGTTCATCAACATAGTTAAGCACGATGTTGAAGAACTCATTAGATTCAAGGTTCTCAAATCCGAACTGTACATTAGCAAGGATTTCGGACTGACCTTGCATCGGCCCCACGAGATTTGTCACCTCACCGAAATTCGCAGCGCTTCGTATCACTTCTGAATCAATATATGTCGCGTTCGCTTTCACGAATAAATCACGATTCAAACGTGTGCCGAGTTGCTTTTCTATCTCAATCTCAATACCTGTGAGCTCAGCTTCATCGGCATTTGCCACTGTATCAAGCTGACCTTCGCCACCGATTGACGCGATAGAATACTCAATTGGATTGGTAATATCTTTATAAAACACACCAACTGTCAACGAATCACTATCACCGAAATACCACTCATAACGCGCATCGTAGTTCTTGATTTCAGCGAATTGCAAATTGGGGTTACCCTCTTCCGTCCGGCCGTCTTCACGAATGAAACGGGCTGGTGACAATTCACGACTATCCGGGCGGTTAATGGTTTCCGAATAACCGAAACGCAATTGCATATTTTCTGCAAATTCCCAAGTCACAGTTGCTGATGGGAGGAATGACTCAATTTGTTGCGTAACAAGAAGCGGCGTTAATGTTGACCGGTCGGTCGCACGCACCAGCTGCTCACTATCTTCGTAACGATAGCCGGATGAAACGCGGATGGTATCTGTCAAACGTGTGTCGATTTGCCAATAAGCCTGTGCGTTCTCGAAGTCAGCAGAGAAATTGTCAGCGGCACGCGTCAGCGATTGCAGATAAATACCGTTTGGATCAATGTTGGTCGACCCAAAGATAACTTCTGGTACACGGAACAATAAATCACGGTTCGTAACCTGACCCATATTATAGTGATATGTCAGATAGTAACTTGAGCGCTCTTTCTCATTGTAAGCCGCACCGACTTTAATATCGGTTTCAAAGCCGAAAATATCGGCGACTTGTGTAAGATTAACAACTAAGTCACGTGACTCGTCCTCCATATAACCATATTCAGTCAGATTGCCGTCTGTCCGCGTACTGATGCGGAAGGCACCCGGTCCATCATCGTAGAAATATTTATAACGACGACGCAAAGGAACATCACGGGTCGCATTGGTAATATTATATGACCAGTCAAGCATCGTCTCGCCAGCATCAATGAGATCAAATGTATGCTCACCGGAAACGGCATTAGAAATAACTTCACGTTCTTTCCAATCCAGACGGGTTGTATTTTCAAGATCGTTGGAGTCAGTAGAACCACCTTTGATCTGAACCTGTTTCTGACTCGATCTTAGCAGCACGCCTGTATATTTAATTTCATTATTGGAGTCGATTTCCCAACCAACTGACAGCAAACCATTGAGATTTGTGTTCCATGAGGTGGTGTTAAAACCGCAATATTGCGTGCTAACACTTTGATTTTCACAGACGCTATTGGAGAAATTCTGCTGAATCACCAGACCATCATTGGTAGCCGAGTATGAAAATTGCTCACCAAACTGGTTGCGATACTCACTTGAATAATCAAGGGCAAAAATCATACCGACGACACCATTAGCCGTATCACGACTGGTACCACCGGAAATTTTAGCCGACAAATCTGGCTTGTTTTCATCAAAGTCAATGGACCAGATGTTAGGAATAGCTTCACCATATTGCTCTAATGCGGCAGGCGTCAGGCTGGTAAGCTGATAATCATTTCTGAAGATGCTGGGCAATTCTCTGTGACCATCATCCATTGTCAACCAATCACGGTCACTCCCATAATAGGAAAGGCCATCCTTAGTGGTTGACTCGCTATTATATCCTGTACTCAGGCTTATGTTTAAGAATGGCTCATCAGGAACGCTTTTCGTCCGTAGATCAATGACACCGCCACCGAAAGCACCGGGATATTCAGCCGAATAAGTTTTCTGAACAAGCACATTACCAATAATACTCGTCGGAAAAATATCAAGCGGCACGGCCGTTTTCAAAGGATCCGGCGATGGCAATTGCGTGCCATTTAAAAGTGTGGATGTGTATCTTTCCGTCAACCCTCTAACGACGACATATTTACCTGTCGTATCAGGTGAAAGACCCGGAAGGCGTGTCAGAGCCACGGCTATATCGGTATCTCCAGCGAGTGAAAAGTCCTCAGCTTCAAGAACATTGGAAATCTCGGAGGTATTACGTTTTTCATCGGGAATAAAAACCCCAATGACCTGAACTTCGTCAATTTCTTGAGCATTGGCTAGGGCTGGAAACGAAGCCAGCAAAGCTATTGCGGCTAAGCTGGAATTAAACTGTTTATAATATGTCATTTTTGGCAACCTGATTTTGAAGGCATAAACCGAAGAGTGAGTTGGCCGCCGCAGCTAGGCTGCGACGGCCAGTATCCTTAAGGACTAGTCGTTCAACCAGACCGTCCAACCGGACGTCCAGTTGTCGGAACTCTGTACGGCTCCAACAAAGCCAGCATCTTCGAAGAAGGCGCCGAGAGCTGTTGGGTCGGTATCCGCAATACCGTTTTCAACAGCACCGTTAATGTAGCGCTTCTGACCCGTTGTCGCACCGCTGAGAGTGGTCAAAGAGTTTGAAGTTGTGCTGTCATTATTGCCATCTTCAGCTGCAAACCATGTCGGGAGGTCAAAGCCAGCCGCTGTATCATTTTCACCGGCGTTTGTATCATCTCCAAAGGCCGTATCTGTATCAATGAATACGGATTTCAGATTAATACCGGTTGTTCCACTGTCACGATTTGCATAAGTTGCCGCACCGTCAATGTCGATACCGTCCTGAAAACCTACTACGACAGTGTTGTAGATATTGGCGCCCGTACCTTCACGGAGCAGGATACCGATATCGGACTCTGCACCGGTCGCGGCTGGGAAGGAACCGACAAGCGTTAGATTTGACAAGGATGGGTAGGCACGAGGCAGGGCGTCATTATTGGACGAGTTGCTGTCCGCTTCAATACCCTGGTCAGTATTACCTTGGTTGGCACCGTTCTGAACAACGATTGCATATTGGATGTTACCAACATAACCATTCGTCCAATCGATGCTGTCATCATCCGCACCGGTGACAACAAGGTGCTTGGCATTAACTGTACCGCCAAAGAACTCGATACCGTCATCGGCGCCGTTATGGACCTGGACGTAATCAACTTCTGTACCGGAACCGACACCCTCAAAGGCGATACCGTTCAGCTCGTTATCTGCCGTAAAGGCAAAACCGGCATATTTGACGACTGTGTAGTAAATTTGACCACTGTCATCGGCAGCATCGTTACCACCATATTTACCACTATCGCCTTCACCGTCGCGCTCACAAAGGTTTGTGAGAACTTCACAATTGGTACCCTTGTTGATTGGCGCACGACCGTTAATAACCAGTCCACCCCAAAGACCCGTATCCGAGTCAAGGTTTCTGGATTCATCATCCTCAACTGTAAAGGTTACAGGTGCGGATGCTGTACCGTTGGAGTTCAACTTGGAACCACGTGCGATAACCAGATAGGAGAGTGGGTTTTCGCGCGCATAAACGGAGACACCTGGGTCAATCGTCAGCTCTGCCTTGTCACAAGTTGAAAGCTCGTTATCTTTGTCAGGACCGCAATCGGCACCAATAACAACCTTGCCACGCAAGAAGTAGCTAAGACCAGAAACGAGGTTCATGTCATCTGTGATAACGCCTGTAAGCTCACAACCAGTTGTACCGATAGCTGTTGTCCCGGTTGGGCAAGCTGGCGTCGGGTTGATGCCATATGTCCAGTTAAGCGTCCAGTTATCTGTGGCTGAAGAACTTTTCACCGCACCGATATAGGTCGCGAATTCAAACCATGTCAGCGTCTCTTCAGTGTTAACATTGACAGAAGTTACAGAATTCTCGTTATTACCGTTGATGAAACCATTAGACAATGTGCTTGCCTGTTCAACATTATTGGCACCTGCGGCGAATTTAGCAGCGAGACCTGTGCCCGCAGCTGTATCATCTTCACCTGCATCCGTGTCAGCTTTGAAGGAAGCATCACAATCAAACAGAACTGATTTCAGTGTAACACCGGTAGCCGTTGTGCTGTTTGTGTATGTTGCAGTTCCGTCAATATCCCAGCAATGTTCAAAATTGGAGACAACTGAGTTATAGATGCCAGCACCTGTACCCTCGCGGAGCAAGATACCGATATCAGATTCTGCAGGACGTGCACCAACAAGGGTCACATTTGACAAAACAGGACGCGCACGTGGCAAGGCATCATTGTCGGAAGAGTTACTGTCGGCCTCAATACCTTGGTCTGTGTTGGCCTGATTGGCGTTTTGCATAACGATGGCATATTGGATGTAACCGCGATAGCCGTTCGTCCAATCGATGCTGTCATCATCAGCGCCTGTTACAACGATATATTTTGCGTTAGCTGTACCGCCAAAGAATTCAATACCGTCATCCGCGCCATTATGGACATGGACATATTCAATGGTTGTGCCGGAACCGACACCCTGGAAGGCAATACCATTCAACTCATTGTCAGCGGTAAAGGCATAACCGGCGTAACGTACCTGCATGTATTTGAAGGTACCGGAATTATCCGTATCGTCATTACCACCATAAAGGCCACTATCGCCCTCGCCTTCACGTTCGCAAACATTGGCGGCAAGCTCACAGTCAGTACCTTTGTTAATGGTAGCTAGACCATTGACAACAAGACCGCCCCATTCACCAGTTTCAGTTTCGTTGAGTGCAATTGGGGATGTACGACCACGCAGGTGATCCTGCTCGGATGTAAAGACGATTGGTTGCGTTGCAGTACCGGTAGCTTCCAAACGGGAGCCACGCGTCACAACTAGGTAAGACGTTACACCGGAGGTCGGTGTCTCTTTACCAATGATTTTTGTACCGGCTGGAATAGTCAGAACAGCATTTGTGCCGCCTGTGCCGTCTTTGGCTTCGTTTTCACCGACAACAACTTTACCATCAAGCATATAAATGTTGGAGGCGCTAAGTGTCAGGTCGGCGTTAATTACACCAGAAATAGAGCAAACCTCGTCACCATTACTGAGAGTGACCTGCGTTAATCCGGTTTCACAATTGGCTGTTGCGCCGCCTGAATTACCGGAACCTCCGGAACCGCCGGAGCTTGAGCCGCCTGCGCCAGGATTAGGGCCGACTGTGCCAAGAGAGGCCAGTTCGGTATTGCTGTCGCCATCACAAGCGGCGACTGTCAGACCGATTACGGCCGACATTAAAAATTTACGAAAATGAATGAAAGATGGCATTTTGCCCTCCAGTGGAATGTTGTCTACCAATTAGTAGGCACAGATAAGCCTGCAAATATTACAGAAACTTTACTTACTTGTAACAATTTGAATTATTCAGTTAATAATTATTATAAAAATGCCAGAAATGTTCTGCTTGCAGGTAAAGCATTTTATAAGGGAAGATAGGTTCTATTAGGGATGCTAGATATTATAAATAAGGCGAACCTCACCTTTTGGTCTTTTCCAGATTGTCGGGGTTAATGCCCATGCTTTCCATACGCGCGCGCCAACGTTTATGAGCCAATTTTTGCATATCATCCACCTTGTCCGACTCATCCATAATTTCCAATCCGATAAGGGTTTCCATAACATCCTCCATTGTCACAATACCCTGCATGGTGCCGTATTCATCCAGAACCAGAGCAATCTGATTCTTCCCGTGTATGAGTCGGTCGAATATGCTTGAAGCGTCCAACACATCCAAAAACATTAAAAAAGGCCGTCGGAACTCTAAAAGAGATTTGTCAAACTCATCCCGCGCTTGCGCCATCAACAAATCACTTTTAAGCACATAACCCGTAATATCGTCTTCGTTTTCTGCATATACCGGTATGCGGGAAAAAGCATTTTCCGAATGAGCCGTGAAAAAACCTCTCACAGTCATTTTTTCAGAAGCTGAAAAGACAACCGGTCTCGGCGTCATAATATCGCGAGCTGATAATTGGCGCAGGCGCATCAAATTGGTCACTATTTTTAACTCTTTAGACTCTAACAAGCCCTCATCAACCCCTATCTGAGCCATAGCTTCAAATTCATCGCGACTAAAAGTATGAACACCGGCTCCTGACCTAGACAGCAACCGTGTCAACTTCTCAGACAACCAAACAAATGGCAGGAGCAGTTGCGTCAACCCCGCTATCAGAATAGCAAAAGGGGCAGCCAGTTGCCGCCAATATAACGCACCCAAGGTTTTGGGAATGATTTCAGAAAATATGAGGATTAAAAAAGTCAGAATTGCAGATGTCAGACCTATATATTGATTGCCAAAGACCACCGCCGCTTGCGCGCCAACACCGGCTGCACCAACCGTATGAGCAATCGTATTTGCCGTCAGGATTGCTGCAAGCGGGCGATCGAGATTGTTACATAATTTTTTGAGTTTCTTAGCACTTCGCGACCCTTGAGCCTCTAACACGGCTATATAAGAAGGGCGAACAGAGAGAAGGACGGCTTCTGCAACAGAGCAGAAAAAAGAAACCAGCACTGCAAGTAGTAAGTAAAAAATAAGGAGCGTCATCATGTAAATATAAAAGATGCTCACTTAACTGTCACGCTTATCCCATTGCCATAGCGACGAGCAAGCATTTCCTTTTGAGAGGCATGAGTATTAATTTGAGAAGATTGTTGCCGATAACTATCGGATGAAATGGTGCCCGGGGGCGGATTTGAACCACCGACACGCGGATTTTCAGTCCGCTGCTCTACCCCTGAGCTACCCGGGCACTTTCACAAGTGATGTATACCAGCCAATAAGCCGCTACCACCGCGTGGTTATAGGAAATTGGGCAGGCTCTGTCCACCATCAAAATAAGATGCGCCTTCAGGACTTTTGGAAACTAATGAATGTCACCAAAAGTGTCGTCATCTTCAGATAAATGATCGGGTTCAGAAAAATTATCAGGCGGCTCAACAGCCGGGACACTATAATGCCCTCCTAACCAGCGATGCAGATCAACATTAGCACATCTGGCTGAACAAAATGGCTTGTAAGGCTGAGCGCTATCATTCTCTTTACAAATTGGGCAAGGCACGGGCTTTGGAGAACTCTCAGTCATTGTTACCGTTTGGGTCATTTTTATCGTCAGGGTCATCAAAATATCCAGCCGGTAAGGATTTCATCAAAGACAGACGGTCACGCTTTCGGGTCATTTCAATCACCCCGAAATTAGACATCTGACCGATACGCACCGGCACACGGTCATCCTCAAAGGCCGCCAGCAGGCTTTCTTCGATTTTCTTTCCATCGGCTTCATCGGACATATCAATGAAATCTATTGCGATGAGACCGCCAACAGCTCGCAACGGAATCTGGTTGGCAATTTCGGTGACAGCCTCAAGATTAATCGCCAGTGCCGGATCGCTATGACTGCCGGAATTGACATCAATGGTTGTCATGGCCTCGGTCGTTTCAATGGTTATCCAGCCCCCCGATGGCAAATCCACACGCGGGTTAAGCGCCTTATCGATGATGCCATTAATGTCGTAACGATCGAACAGGATTTCATCAGACGCGCTCTGTGCGATAAGTGCCTCAGCCTGCGGCATGACTTTCTGACAATAGCTCCGCGCCATACGAAAAGCCGCCTCACCTTCAATCGTCACAGATTTTGTATCGGGGCGGATAAAATCACGCAAGCCGCGCTCAACGCCGCCTAAATCCTGATGCAACAGACAGGGCGGATCATTATCATCGCCCTTATCGAGAATATCTGTCCAGATACCGGCAATCATCTCCATGTCTTTTTCAAGCAATTCATTATCGACGCCTTCTGCCGCAGTGCGTAGCACCCAGCCGGCTAGCCCGTCCATGCCTTCAATGCCCAACCGGTCACGCACTGTTTCGGCAAGGTCAATTAATCTTTGACGTTCCTTGTCATCTTCAATGGACCGCGACACGGAAACTTTCGAGCGACAGGGCGTCAACACTGCATAGCGCCCGGGCAGGCTAATATCAGCCGTGAGTTGCGGCCCCTTATCGCCATCGGCGGGTCGGTTAACCTGAACCAGAACCGTATCACCATCATGCACACAATCTTCAATCGGGGTGTCGCGGTCAGCATCGACCAGCAGCGTTCGTGCTTCGCGCGCACCGAGAAACCCGTCAGAGTTTTCGCCAATATTAACAAATGCTGCCTGCAAGCGCGGCACAACGCGAGCCACTTTCGCCAGATAAATCCGTCCGACATCCTGATTATCAGAACCAACCGGCTCTATACGCAAATCAATCAGCTTTCCGTCATTAACATTGGCAACAAATACATGGCCCAACTCCACAGACATTAAAACTTCATATCCCATGCGCTCCTCCTCAATAAGCCTTAATCATTATGTGCGTTTTCCGCCCTTGAAACCGACACCGGTCAATAACGAAGATGTTTCATATAAAGGCAATCCGACAACATTTGAATAGGATCCGTTTAAGGATTTAACAAATGCGTCTGCCCGCCCCTGAATAGCGTAACCACCCGCCTTGCCATGCCACTCCTGACTTTCAAGATAGGTCTTCATCTCCTCGTCAGAGAGTTTTTTCATATGAACGCGTGTACCAGCCACTCTCAGCATGCTTTTGCCCCTATAAATGAGACAGACACCGCTATAAACCCGGTGCGCACGGCCTGATAAAAGCTTTAGGCACGCCATTGCGGTTTCTTCAGTTTCTGCTTTAGGCAAAATTCTGCGCCCCTGCGCCACAACTGTATCCGCCGCGAGAATAATCCAGTCTTCATTATCAGGAATATGCGGGAGCACCGCAGCAGCTTTTTCTGCGGCAAGGCGTTGCGCCAACTCTCTGGGGGTTTCGCCGGATTTAGGAGACTCGTCAATATCCGCCGGGCCTACAGTATCGGGCGTGACATCTATCTGGGCAAGCAGGTCGAGACGGCGCGGCGACGCGCTGGCCAGCCACAATTTCTGCCTATTTGTATCTATAGGTAATGCGCCCTTTAGTGAGGTCATATGGTGTCATTTCTACAAGAACCTTATCGCCAGCTAATACGCGAATACGGTTTTTCCGCATTTTTCCGGCGGTATGGGCAATGATTTCATGATCATTTTCCAATTTCACACGAAAAGTTGCATTCGGCAAAAGCTCGACAACAGTTCCGGGAAATTCAAGCAGTTCTTCTTTAGCCATATATTTTTCCTGTTTAATGGCCGGAGAATGACCATAAAATGAGTTAAAATCAACCCCTCATTTGCAATACGCAAATCAGCGTAAACAGACGTCGTGCTGTATCAAAATCCATCGTAATAACATCTGACAGTTTTTCCTGTAGCAGGGTCGACCCTTCATTATGCAAAGCCCGCCGCCCCATATCTATGGTTTCAATTTTATCTGGCGATGCAGACCGGATAGCCTGATAATAATTTTCACAAATCAGGAAATAATCCTTCACCAGCCTTCGAAAACTCATCAAAGACAACTCAATATCCTTTAACGGTTTATCCTCAAGATCACACAGGTGAAAATTAAGACCTTTTTCGGTCAAAGAAAGCGTCACCCGATATGGCCCAGGCGCACAGTCTTTTGGCGAAAAACTGTTTTCTTCTAAAAGGTCAAAAATAGCGACACGGCGCTCATGCTCAACATCCGGATTTCTGGCTATCAGTGCCGGATCATCAAGAGAAAGATGAACGATTTTATTCGGGCTATCTTCCGACGTGTCATTCATTAGCTTTTGTTCAATCTGATTGCTACGGAATGCGCATGTGCAGATAGCCCTTCGGACTCAGCCAAACGGATAGCATCCATACCAATTTCTCTCAGACTATCAGCCGAACATGAAACCAGCGAACTGCGCTTCATAAAGTTCAAAACAGAAAGCCCCGATGCATAGCGCGATGCGCGCGCCGTCGGCAGAACATGGTTCGGGCCGGCTATATAATCCCCAATAGCTTCTGGCGTATACCGCCCCAGAAAAATCGCGCCAGCATTTCTGATATTGTTAGAGAGAGCTTCAGGGTCTTTCACAGCCAGTTCAAGATGCTCAGGTGCGAGCCTATCAATTAAAGACGGACCATCTTGAGTTAAATCCGGCACAAGAATAACGGCCCCAAAATTTTCCCAACTTTGACGGGCGATTTCTTGGCGTGGCAGGTCAGTCAGTTGGCGTTCAACCTCATCACAAACAGCCTCGGCAAAACCCGCATCATCTGTCATCAAAATAGATTGCGCAACGCTGTCATGCTCGGCCTGAGATAACAAATCAGCGGCAATCCAAGCCGGGTCATTTTCAGCATCAGCAACCACCAGAATTTCAGATGGGCCTGCCACCATATCAATCCCGACATGCCCAAAAACCTGTTTTTTAGCTGCCGCTACATAAGCATTCCCCGGGCCAACAATCACATCCACTGGCTGGATTACTTCTGTACCATAAGCAAGGGCAGCAACCGCTTGCGCGCCCCCGACTTTATATATTTCGTCAACGCCGGCACGTTTTGCAGCCGCTAAAACAAGCGGATTCACCTTGCCATCAGGCATAGGCACCACCATAACGAGACGTTCAACCCCAGCAACTTTGGCGGGTATCGCATTCATTAAGACAGATGAAGGATAGCTTGCCAGCCCCCCCGGCACATAAATTCCTGCCGCGCTCACAGCCGTCCAACGATGTCCCAGTTCCACGCCTTGCGCGTCTGTAAATCGTTCATCCTGCGGCTTTTGGCGGGCATGAAAATCAGCAATTCTTTTCGACGCCACATCCAGCGCTTGCAAAGTCTCAGACTGGCAATCGGCTTCGGCATTTTCAATCTCGTCAGCTGACACGCGCAACATTTCCGGCTTCATATCACTGCGGTCAAAACGCTTCGTGTAGTCGCACAAAGCCGCGTCCCCTCGCGCACGAACATCCTTGATAATGTCACCCACAGCAAGATTAACGTCCTCATCCTGCTCGCGCTTCATGCTCAGAAGCTGCTTAAAGGCCGCATCAAAATCTATGTCGGTTTTATTCAGTCGTAAGACCATATTAGTTCTCGTTTAACGGCTCATCATCTTCATGTTGCGGTCTGCTCGCGGCCGACCATCCGGGTGTCACATCCTGCATTACCATATTCATCGCATCTATGGTGAGACGAATTTCTGATCGCCCCGAAAAAATTATACGCAAAATACCACTAGGAGGTTCTTGCGGGACAAATTCAATGGCAAGTAAGGACAAAATCTGGTCACTGCCAAACGCAACATCGCGGTAGGAAACTTTACGCACATCAGTAAAATGCATCCCAACACGCACACGTTGATGCGTCTCCTCATGCTCTACTTCCCAGCAGAAACGATTACCCATTAACGCAAAAAGGCGCATGGATTTATCAAACACCATATCAGAGGCATTAATAATGCAATCCTGCATCATGGCAGAGATAACTTTTAAATCATCCTTATCACAGGCCACCAAATGAAGCGGTTGGTAAATGCTCATCCTATTCTGCTCACATCCTTCTGAATATTCTCAAGACACCCGACTTATATCAGCGCCACAGCCGGAAAGTTTTTTCTCCAAATTCTCATAGCCACGGTCAAGATGATAAACCCGTTGAATGGTCGTCTGGCCTTCCGCAATCAGCCCCGCAATCACCAAAGTCACGGAGGCGCGTAAATCTGTCGCCATAACGGGTGCGCCTTTCAAATTCTTAACGCCGGTGACACGCGCCGTATCCCCCTGCAACTGAATATCAGCCCCTAAGCGCGCCAATTCCTGCACATGCATGAATCTGTTTTCAAAAATCGTCTCTCTAATATGGCTCACCCCGTCGGCAACACACATCAAGCCCATAAAAGGCGCTTGCAGGTCGGTCGCAAAACCCGGATAAGGCTCGGTCACCAGATTCACAGGACGGACATCCGATGTGCCTTTGACCAACAACCCATCTGGCGTTTGCGTGAACATCGCCCCGGCTTGTTTTAAAACAGGCGCGAGCGCCCCCAGCAAATCTTCATCTGCCCCTGTGAGTGTCACCTCGCCATTTGATGCAACGACTGCGCAGGCATACGCACCTGCTTCGATACGATCGCGGATAACAGTGTGGGTCGTGCCGTTCAGCTTTTCAACACCGTCAATAATCAGCGTGCGCGTTCCAAGCCCCTCAATACGCGCCCCCATGGCCTGCAAACACCGCCCAACATCTATAATCTCAGGCTCACTCGCCGCATTATTAATAATGGTCTGCCCATCCGCCAGACTCGCCGCCATCATCATCACATGCGTTGCCCCGACAGAAACCATTGGAAAATTAATCTGCGCGCCAGTCAGACGACCTGACGACGAAGACGCCTTGGCATTCACATAGCCATCGGCAACCTCAATATCTGCGCCCATTGCTTTAAGGCCTTGCAAATAAAGATTCACAGGGCGCGTGCCAATCGCACACCCGCCCGGCAGAGACACACGTGCTTGCCCACAACGCGCCAGAAGCGGCCCAATAACCCAGAAACTCGCCCGCATTTTAGACACCAGCTCATAAGAAGCCGTTGTTTGTGCAATATCAGCGGCGTGAACGGTCAGCCCCTCGCCCTTTCCCTGTCCAAAGAGTGCGATTTCGGCGCCCAATTCCTCCAGCACATGGCCGAGCGTCATTGTATCGGCCAGCCGGGGTGTGCCTATAAGTTTAAGCGTTTCGTCGGTCAAAAGCCCTAAAATCATAAGCGGCAAAACGGCATTTTTTGAACCGCTAATCGGCAAATCACCCATCAATCTATTGCCGCCATTAATGACGATTTTATCCATTATTCTTGTTCCTTATCGATTTCCTTATGGGTGGCTTTCTGAGCAGGCGAAGGCGCGTCATCGTCGGTTAAAACCTGCTTATGTGCCTGTTTAAGCCCCTCTTTTCTCGCCTCTTTTCTGGCCTCTTTTCTGCTCTCTTTTCTACCTTCTTTTCTACCTTCTTTTCTTCTGTGAAGATTAGCCCGCAAAGCCGCGCCCAGTCTTTCTTTGCGATCAGCTTTTGGCCCTGATGAATTGTTAGATGATGACATGTGAATCCGTTAAGAGTGACTTGATTGTGACTTGATTGTGACTTGCCTAATTGGTCATGCTGTGGCACTTAATGGCCTCGTTAATTGGCTGCCGTAGCTCAGGGGTAGAGCACTCCCTTGGTAAGGGAGAGGCCGAGAGTTCAATTCTCTCCGGCAGCACCATTTCCCAAATTTTTGTTCACACCCCACGCCCGGTTCTCCGGCTATTTCTGCACCAGCTTTTCGGCTTCTTTGGCGAATTGCTCCGCATCCTTGCCTTCAGCTTTTAAAAGTTCGGTAATATCAAACGGCACTTTTGTGCCCGCCACAGATTTAGGCCGCGCTTCCATCGCATCTTGCCAGCGTTGAAGATGCTCCAAATCACGATTTTCAACGCCTGACCAACTGGCCGTCCGCGTCCAGCACCAATTCGCAATATCAGCAAGGGAAAAGTCTTTCGCCAACCACTCGCTATGTGCCAAATGCGTATCCAGCACCTCGAACAGACGCCGCACCTCATTTTGATAACGGTCAATTGCCGGTTGGATTTTTTCAGGGAAATATCTGAAGAAAACATTGGCTTGCCCCATCATCGGGCCAATGCCCCCCATCTGGAACATCAACCATGACATCACCTCGGCTCGATCCTCGGCCTTGGTAGGTAAAAGTCTGCCGGTTTTCTCTGCCAGATGAATCATAATGGCAGCGCTTTCAAACACTCTAAGATCGCCTAAATCACGGTCAATGATAGCCGGAATACGCCCATTGGGATTAATCGCGAGGAAATCTGGCTTCTTTTGATCGCCAGCTTGAATATCAATCACATGAACATTGTAATCAAGCTCAAGCTCTTCAAGCGTGACGGAAGCCTTATATCCATTCGGGGTCGGTGATGTGTACAAATCAATCATTTTTTACCTCATAAGAGGTAATGATGACCTGAATTTCAGGGACTGACAAGAGGCGACTGGATGGAGCAAGAGAATAGAGATTAAAGTCAAATTTTGTGCTGGTTAGAAACGCACATCCAGCGCTTGATTTTAAAACCAAAAACCTGTGTTGGTCTATTTTTGCAAATCAACAACAAGACCAATCATCAACCGATCCAGCTCATCGCCTTCAGCATTACCCGGTGTGAAATCAAGCCTAATAAACTGACCCTCGGAGAGGGAATAATCCACTCCAACCCCATAAAGAATACCGGTATCATCAATCTCGGGAGAGGGCGCATCATCAGAACTGGCATGATAGAGGCCGAGCCGTAAATAAGGTGAAAAAGGATTTTCAAACCGCAGATGCGTCATACCGCTTAATTCATACATTTTAACATCTGAATACTGCCCACCATTATTTGAGTAGTCATTGGCTTCCGTATAACCAACTTCAAGGCTTATCATCTCGCTGAAAGAATAACCGCCGCCAAGATAGTAACCACTCCCCTCTTCCTCAAGATTGTTCAGATTTCCGGCAAATTCAAAATTGCTTTCCAAGACAGCACCAGCAGTCACATAGAAATGTGTGGCTGTCTCATTTTCACTTTGAGCTTGCGCTTGAGATAAGGCAGGCAAAACAAGCAATAATGGCAAAAAAATACTCGATAGGAAGGGCGAATAACCGACCTTATTGGATACAAAATTGAATACAAAACGGGATACAAACATCCTCTCCTCCTATTTTTATTATTCTTCAGGAAGTTATATGTAGAATTTAGATTATCAGCAAAATTATATATGTCAAAAAACAATATCAGGAGAGCCAATTAAGACCCATCCTGATTTGCTATAGGCAGAAATGTTTTAAGGCGATTAGCTAAACGCTTCGTCCCATGTACCCGCTGTAGATGCTTTTGAATATTCGGTCGCACGGTTCTCAAAGAAATTCGTGTGCTCGATACCGTTCAACATCTCATCCATCCATGGCAATGGATTTTTCTCAATATCATAAATCGGATTCAGGTTGAGTTGGGTCAAACGACGATTACCGATATAGCGGATATAATCTTTGACTTCGCTTGGCTCAAGACCTTCAACACCGCCCATTTCGAACGCAAGATCAATAAAGGCATCCTCATGCGTGACAACTGTCTCACAGGCCTTATACAAATCATTCTTGGTTTCTTCTGTCCAGATTTCAGGATTCTCATTCACGAAAGTATTAAACAGGCGCACGATTGAATTAGTGTGCAAAGTCTCATCACGGGCTGACCACGTCACAATCTGACCCATACCCTTCATTTTATTGAAGCGCGGGAAATTCATCAAAATCGCAAAGCTGGCAAAAAGCTGCAGCCCTTCCGTGAAACCACCAAAAACCGCGAGAGTTTTCGCGATATCCGTTTTTGTTTCAACGCCCCATTCCTGCATATAGTCGTATTTATCCTTCATTTCGCTATATTTTAGGAAGGCTTCATATTCAACTTCGGGCATGCCAATTGTATCCAGCAAATGCGAATAGGCGGCGATATGAATGGTTTCCATATTTGAAAACGCGGACAACATCATCTGAATTTCAGTCGGTTTAAAAACCTGTGAGTAATGCTTCATATAGCAATTATTCACTTCAACATCGGCCTGCACGAAAAACCGAAAAATCTGTGTGAGCAAATTCTTTTCGCCCACTGTTAGGGTCTTGTGCCAATCTTTAACATCCTCGGCGAGCGGGACTTCTTCGGGCAACCAATGGATACGCTGCTGGGTGAGCCAGGCGTCATATGCCCATGGATAAAGAAATGGCTTATAAACAATACGGTCTTCTAGAAGTGACATGACACACGTCCTCTTAGTTAAATTTCAATTTATTTGGCATCCCAGATAGCAAGCCGATAACTGGCTTACTGGCAGGAAGCACATTCTTCATAATCAATGGTCGATACAGCAACGGGTTTCGCTGCATCCTGTTCGGTAGGCGTTTTGCCGTCATTCTTCTCAGCACGTTGAATGGAGAGGGAACGACAGTAATATAGGCTCTTAACACCGCGCTTCCACGCCTGATAATGAATCTGATGCAAGTCACGCTTATGAATATCAGCGGGCAAGAACACATTCAGAGATTGCGCTTGGTCAATGAGTGGCGCACGGTCACCGGCAAATTCAATCAGCCATCTTTGGTCAATCTCAAATGCCGACTTGAAAACTGACTTTTCTTCATCCGTCAGGAAATCAAGATGCGCGACAGAGCCACCACTGGTCACGATTGATGACCATGTATCGTCATCATTGCGCCCTTTTTCATCCAACAATTTAGCCAGATGGCGGTTACGGACATTGAAAGAGCCCGACAATGTTTTATGCGTAAAGCTATTACCGGCAATCGGCTCAATGCCGGGGCTGGTGCCACCACATATAATTGAGATAGATGCCGTCGGCGCAATCGCTGTCTTATTAGAGAAACGCTCCTGCATGCCACATTCTGCAGCATCGGGGCATGCGCCACGTTCTTCTGCAAGTACATGCGAAGCATGGTCAACCTGCTCTTTAATATGAGAGAAGATCCGGTTGTTCCAGACTTTCGCCATAACAGATTCCCATGGAATCATATTGGCCTGCAGATATGAATGGAAGCCCATCACACCAAGACCAACACTGCGTTCACGCATCGCGGCATATTTGGCCTTTGCCATGCTGTCAGGCGCACGTTGGATGAAATCTTCCAGAACATTATCGAGGAAGCGCATCACATCAGGCAAGAAATTCGGGTCATCCTGCCAATCTTCATATTTCTCGACATTCACAGATGACAGACAGCAAACTGCCGTTCTGTCATTTCCCAGATGGTCTTCACCAGTTGGGAGCGTAATTTCCGCACAAAGATTCGAGGTTTTAATTTCAAGGTTCAAAAGCTTTTGATGTTCGGGACGCTGATTATTCACCGTATCCCGGAAAATCATATAGGGCTCGCCAGTCTCAATACGTGCTGTCAGCATACGTATCCATAAATCACGCGCCTTAACAGAAGCCTGAACAGAATTATCCTTCGGACTGCGCAACGCCCAGTCTTCATCATTCTCAACCGCCCGCATAAATCCATCAGAAATAAGAATGCCATGATGCAGATTAAGAGCCTTACGATTCGGGTCGCCACCAGTTGGACGACGAATCTCGATAAATTCTTCAATTTCGGGATGATCAACAGGGAGATAAACTGCCGCAGACCCTCGGCGCAGAGACCCTTGGGAAATAGCAAGCGTCAGACTGTCCATAACACGAATGAAAGGCACGATGCCTGAGGTCTTGCCGTTTTGACCGACTTTCTCGCCAATCGAACGCAAATTGCCCCAATATGACCCGATGCCACCACCACGTGCGGCTAGCCAAACATTCTCATTCCACAAATCCACAATGTCAGCAAGGCTGTCATTAGCTTCGTTCAGGAAGCAGGAAATCGGAAGACCTCTTGTTGTACCGCCATTCGACAGAACTGGCGTAGACGGCATAAACCAAAGCTTGGAAATATAGTCGTAAAGTCGCTGGGCATGCGCTTCATCATCACCATAAAAGGAGGCAACACGCGCAAAAAGACTCTGATAAGTCTCGCCGGGCAAAAGATACCGGTCTGTCAGTGTGGCTTTGCCAAATTCGGTTAAAAGAGCATCGCGTGACGAATCGATTTTTACACTCGGACGGTCTTCAAACTGGACAGTTTGATTGCCCCGTTCAAAATCCATCTGCGGCTGTGCGGTCGGGTCATGACCTTCGGCCTTCCGGCTGCTTCTCAATTCTTGCGATGCTGTTTTCAACACGTCCTGAACCTGCTGCTCAGCAGCCTCTATTTGGCCATCTGTCTGACCGTCTTTTCTGTCAGTATTATTAAACATTCACCCGTCCTCAGTGCCAAAGATAAATTCCAATAACTCAGAAATTCATCTTAATAAGCTGTGTATTGTCATCCTGCAGGCCTAAATTTGAGGGCAATCTACCGGCAGGTGCGAACAAACACACCACGAAAAACATCGTTCATGGCCGAGATTTAGTCCTCAAATCTGACCCGTCACATAATCCGACAAATCAGCAGAAACTACAACATATAGTGTCTCAAACCATTTGATGCGTCAACAGGTAGTATATGTTTTTTTTCGGATTTTTTAAGACTCGCGCTCTAACCCTTGAAATTACAGGAAAATATTCTTAAAAAAAATTTCACTGGACAGGCGTCATAGTCTCGAAACATTCGAGGCGACTTATCCACAAGTCATTTTGACTCGGTGATTTGCCCAAACCGCTTCAAAATCCAGATAGCTGTCACGATATTTCCGAGAAAATAAATCGGCACTGACCACATGGCGGCTGTTTTCCAGTCATCTTCGAGTGTAAAAATAACCGCAGTCATGCAGACAACCCCAAGAAGCAAATCAAGAATGGTCACCAGACCCCAAGGTTCAGCCAGCACCTTATCAAAACCAGTCCAGCCAACCGCAAAATAAGCCATCACACAGGCAAACAGAAACACAAATAACGCCAAGCCAACTATGATTTTTAATTTTTGAGACATTGTTTCCTCCAAATTTCTCTTAATTTTATTCAGGCATCTTAGTGCAGTATTTTGGGACTGCACAATTTCGTCACAATCTGGAACATAAAAAAAACACATCCCACAATTAATAATCATACATGGATGAGTCGGGTATGGAAGTGACGTGAAACCAAAACTCTACTCAGTAACAAGGAGACTCACATGACAAAAAAGCCAAAAATGCCCTTCATGATGCCCCTCATGATGCCTATAGTGATCATCGTCTTTATTATACTTGCCAACCTCGTCCCTTCTGCTTGGGCTTGGGAAGCAAGCCGCTTTGTTAAACCTGATGATGCCACCCTCGAGACAAAACTCAGCCCATTGCAATATTATGTCACCCAGGAAGATGGGACAGAAAAACCTTTCGACAATCTCTATTGGAATGAGACTCGCGACGGGATTTATGTGGATGTCATTTCCGGCGAACCCCTATTTTCATCTAGGGATAAATATAAAAGCGGCACGGGTTGGCCATCTTTTATCCGCCCTCTGACGCCTGCCCATATTGTCGAAAAGCCGGATAATTTTCTGTTCATTGAACGTACCGAGTTGCGTTCAAAATATGCTGACAGCCATTTAGGGCATGTATTTGACGACGGACCTGCCCCGACAGGTTTGAGATATTGCATAAACTCGGCGGCACTGCGTTTTATTCCCGTCGAAGATATGGCAGCCCAAGGCTATGAAAATTACCTCACACCTTTTGAGACATCATCTCAATAGACGCGCCTTTATTGGGATTTCTGATCCATAATCACATCTGTGATGATGGAAGCAATTTCACCCGGCTTCTCAAATGGCAGAAAATGCGTCGTATCCGCGATTGTTTTAAACGTCACAGGCTGTCGGGTTTTCATAAACGGCTTACTGGAATAGACCGTCGAATTTATCGCCGCCCGCACAAGTGTGACCGGGCAATCCAACATTTTGAGGGCGCGTGCGGAGTTATGGCGCTGGGCAATATAATTCTGGGACTCCCATTCGGGTTGACAACAAAGACCGACACCCCCCTCTTTGGGTTCAATCGCCGTGTCGAGATAGGCATTGAGAAACCCTTCATCATCTATCGCAAACGCGCCGCGCCCATAATAGGATTCGGCAATCTCCAGGCGAGATTTGAAAACTCTGCGGCGGCGTCTGGAGCGACGAATAAGATGACCAACAGGATGAGGTAATTTGAGCCGATGCAAAACAGCGGAAAGCCATCCCAAATGATAGGGAATAATCACCGGATCGACGAGAACAAGCCCCGCAACCAAATCCGGGCGTTCAGCAGCTGCAAGAATTGATGTGGTCGCACCAAGACTGTGACCTGTGAGATGGATTTTCTGCTCATGCCTATCCGCTAATTTTTCAATAAATCGGATCATGTCATCCTTATAGGGAGACCAGCTTGTCAGCTCTTTAGGGTTGGCGGTCAATTTTGTGGCGCCATGACCGCGCGCATCCCAAGCATAAATATGTGCCAATCCATTAAGCCTTGAAAGCAAAGGGGCATAAGTGCCTCCGCTAAAGCCATTGGCATGGGCCCAATGCATCACGGGCGCGCCTTTGGGGGCATCCCAATGCAGGAAGTTTAAGCTATCTTCAAAATAGGCGTTTGGTTGACCGTGAAATGGCATCTGGATTTTTGGAGCTGAAAAAGGTGACATGTTGTTCTCCACCTAAATAGATAAAAATTCGACCTTGTAAAAATGACCTAGTCTTTTTTTCGAAATTGGCGAGATTAAAAGAACGAGAGAGACGCTATTTTGGCAACACATACCCTGTTTGCGCTCTCTTCACTTTGCGCTCTCTTCACTATGCAAATCGCGCCCTGCGTGATAAGTCATAAGTTTGAGCCACAACAATACCTAAAAACAATATGCAAATTTATTTACCCATTGCAGAGACCAGCGTCAGCATTTTTTTGCTGCTTGGTCTTGGTGGTCTTGTCGGTTTTTTATCAGGCATGTTCGGTGTTGGCGGCGGGTTTTTAATGACCCCGCTTTTGATTTTTGTCGGCATCCCCCCAGCTGTGGCGGTGGCGAGTGAAGCTAATCAAATTCTGGCCTCTTCCATATCCGGTGGCATAGCGCATTTTCAAAAACGTGGTGTCGATATTCGCATGGGCTGTGTGCTGCTGGTCGGCGGACTGGCTGGTTCAGCAGTCGGTGTTCAGCTTTATACGGTGATGCGCGAAATGGGTCAGATAGACTTAATGATATCGCTTTGTTATGTGGTCTTTCTCGGCGTTATCGGCCTTCTCATGATGATAGAAAGTATTCGTGCCATTCGCGCGAGACATATAGGTCGCCCTATCCCCGCCCGCAGACCCGGACAGCATAACTGGATACACGGCCTGCCCTTTAAAATGCGGTTTAAAGTTTCACATCTTTACACCAGCATCATCCCGCCCATTCTCATCGGTTTTTTTGTTGGCGTGCTGGCCGCAATTATGGGTGTTGGCGGCGGCTTTATAATGGTTCCCGCTATGATTTATCTTCTGCGCATGCCGACAAATGTCGTTATCGGCACATCGCTGTTTCAAATTATTTTTGTCTCAGCTGCCGTGACTGTTATGCATGCTGTGAAAAACCAGACAGTAGATGTCGTCCTCGCGACCATATTAATTATTGGTGGCGTGGTCGGCGCGCAAATCGGCGCGCGGCTGGGGCAAAAGCTCAGAGGGGAACAATTAAGAGCCCTGCTCGCCTTAATCGTTCTGGCGGTGGGCATTAAAATGCTGGGTGATTTACTCTTCATGCCCGCTGAGATTTATTCTCTTTCATCCTTACTGTTACCTTCAGGGGTCACACCTTAATGAATCGCGGTTTTATCACATGGCTTGGTATATGCTTTTTGCTTGCCGCACCCGTCACGCAGGTTCTGAGCAATGAGCTTGTCACGGACCTATCAACCTCCGAGGTGGCTATTCAGGCAAATTTTGATGGCGAAACAGTTTTGCTTTTTGGTGCATTTGAGACGTCGCGCAAAAACGCCTCGCCGGATATTGTCGTTATTTTGCGTGGGCCGAATGAGGGCTTAAAAGTCAGACGGAAAGACAAAACCTTCGGACTATGGGTGAACACAGAGTCGCTCGCCATCTCTTCAACCCCTTCCTATTACGCAGTCGCAGCCTCGCGCGCACTCGCAGACATTGCGTCTCCCGCAACACGCCAAGAAATGGGCATCGGACTGGATTATGTCCCGATAGAACTGGCCTCTGCTCATGAAGATACAGATTTATTTCTTGAGGGTCTTATCCGCAACAAACAAAGCCGCGACCTCTATAGCGAAAACCCGTCCGGCGTGAAAATTATCGGTAACCGGCTTTTTAGAACCGAAATCGCCCTCCCTCCGGGCGTTCCTATGGGAAGTTATGACGCGCAAATCATTCTTTTTGATGATGGAAAAGCTCTCAGCATACAAAATAATACGATTATTGTTGGCATCGCCGGTTTTGAACATTTACTTCATCGCTTGGCACATCAGCTTCCCATTCTATATGGTTTAATTGGTGTACTAATCGCCATATTTTTTGGATGGATGGCAACAGTGCTTTTCCGCCGCAGAAGTTAAAAATAAGCGGCTTATCAAAGAGGTTTCATAAAGGTGATGCATGGATGAATTCGGTTTCTCCCTCGGGGCGGCTTTTCTAGGCGGCTTGCTCAGTTTTCTCTCGCCCTGCGTTCTACCGCTTGTCCCGGGCTATTTATGCTTTGCCGCAGGCATCGGCTTTGAAGAACTAACTGAAGCGGATGATGATGTTATCTGGGGACGCATCCTCCCCGGCGCATTGGCTTTTGTCGCAGGCTTCTCGGTCGTCTTTATTTCGCTTGGCGCAGGCGCGGCGGCAATAAACCCATTTATATTGGGTCACAAGGATTTACTCGCCAAAATCGCCGGTGTTTTTATCATCATTCTCGGCCTGCATATGGCAGGCATATTCAGAATTTCTTTTTTACAACGCGAGCTTCGTGTCACCAAGCCGGTAAATCATGACGACACTAAGGATGGGAAACAGATTTTTACAGCATTCGGTCTCGGCCTGGCTTTCGCCTTTGGGTGGACGCCCTGCATTGGCCCAATTCTGGCAACGATTCTGACACTCGCCGCCTCCAGCGATAGCCTTCAACAAGGCGTCGGGCTATTGGCCACTTATGCGGCGGGTCTTGGTGTGCCTTTTGTTTTATCAGCAATCGGCGTGGGATATTTTTTGAAAAGCTCAACCAAAATCAAACAGAGACTAGGCTTGCTTGAAAAAATAACGGGTGGCTTGCTCATCACAACTGGCGCATTGATTTTCTCAGGCTCTTTACAAAACCTCGCCACCTATCTGCTGGACTGGTTTCCAGCCCTCTCCACACTCGGCTAGTTTAGAAAATTATGAATAACGCGCATCACGACCAAGAGGCTATCCCGTCCATTGCTTTATGGCTCGGAGTCGGCGGTCTTATTCCTTTCATTGCGCCGGCTGTTCTCATATGGATGCCGCCTTCACAGGGATGGCAAGGTATTGCAGGTACTTTCGGCATGGTTTATGGCGCGATTATTTTGTCTTTTCTTGGCGGTGTCCGATGGGGCAGTGCGTTGCATAATTTTGATACCCGCACATTTATACAAAGTGTCCTCCCTGCTTTACTCGCTTATGGTGTGCTTGTGTTTCCAGCGCTTCCCTTAGGGCCTCTCCTGCTTGCTGCTTGTCACAGTGTGCAGGGGCTATCAGACATTAGCGCTGCAAGAAACGGCACGTTACCGGTTTGGTATGCGCGGTTACGCGCCGGGCTCACGCTAGGCGCCGTGTCATCATTATTGTCTATTGCGTTGAGTTTTTATCTCTCGGCAAACGCCTAGGATAATATGCCGCCTTTTATTCGCTTACGAAAGAGCGCACACCGCCGAGATAAAGCTGGGAGGCAAAACGCGCTGTCTGCACCGGATCGGGCGGGGTGCGTGTCATCATTTCGTCTAGAATAGAAAAAGCCGACCCACTTATCGCCGATGTCATAAAATCCACATCTAGATTAGGCACAATGCCGGCCTGAATAGCTTGCAATAAATCTTCGCGCAATTCTTCCAGTCCCGCTCGGGTTTGTGGGCCGGACAAATAGCCCCCCTCGCGCCCGCGATTGGAGCGCAACAGACCATAATCGCCAGGATTATGAGCAAAATAAGAAAAATAGGCGAGGAAGCTCGTTTCAATAAAGTCTTCAAAATTTTTCGCATCGGCCCGCACAGACCGCAAGCGCGGGCGCAAGCGGGCGCCAATATCATCAATCAAAGCCTGAAAGACTTCTTCTTTACCCGTGAAGTAATTGTAAAAAGTGCCGCTCGCCAGCCCGGTCCGGCGGATGATATCGCGCACAGTTGTGCCGCCAAATCCGATTTCGGTAAAGACCTCGCGCGCGGCAATCAAGATGGCGTCTTTATTATTGGCGCGGGTGGTCGCTCTTTTTCCGGCGATAACAGCTTCGGTTTTAGACATATCCCCTCCGAAATGTCTTTTTACTATACTCTTAATTAAAACAGTTACGCTTTATTTTACGCAGTTAAAAGCGGTAGAATATTTTCGGGCGGTCGGCCAATCGCCGCGCCCTTTGGTGTTTCAACAATGGGACGCTCAATTAAAATGGGATTTTCAGCCATTGCTTTAATCAAAGCGGCCTCATCATCAACATCTGCAAGCTTCAATTCCTTATAGAGTTTCTCATTCCGGCGCATGGCCTCACGCGCTGAAAGCCCCAGCTTCTTCAATAGCGCTTTAATCTGCTTTTCAGTTAAGGGGGTTTTTAAATAGTCAACAATTTCAGGGCTGACACCGTTTTCCTGCAAGAGAGCCAGCGTTTGCCGCGATTTTGTACATCTCGGATTATGTAAGATTTTCATCTGTGTCCCCTTATCTTTCGTCTCTTCTGAAGTGTCATAGGAGACATCAATACCAATAGCATCTTCAAGCGAGTTAAAGCCTTCCTCACGCAATAAGTCAGCCAGCTCGCGCTTTAATGTCGAAATCAGCCCAGGGCCTTGATACACCAGCGCCGTGTAAAGTTGAATAAGCGACGCCCCGGATTTAATTTTTGCCAGCGCATCAGCGGCATCACTAACACCCCCTACGCCAATGAGCGTCAGCTTGCCTTGCGTATGCCTGTAAAATTGCTGCAAAACGTCAGTGGATTTTTCCATCAGAGGCTTTCCAGACAGGCCACCCTCTTCCCATTTATAGGGAGAGCTTTTCAGCCCGTCGCGCTCAATCGTGGTATTGGACACAATCAGCGCCGCCGGCTTCACCTTGAGGGCAACTTTGGCAATCTCTGCAATGTCATCTTCCGTCAAATCAGGCGCAACTTTCAGCACGACCGGCACATCACCAGCAGCTTTTTTCACCTGCGTGATGATTTGGGTGAGCGCCTCACTTGTTTGCAAGTCCCGCAAGCCCGGCGTGTTGGGCGAGGACACATTAATTGTCAGATAATCGGCAAGTTCAGCAAAAGCTTCCGCGCCCAGACGATAGTCGTCTATGCGGTCGGCAGAGTCTTTATTAGCCCCAATATTCACGCCAACAGAAAACCCCTTGGGCAGAAGCGGTTTATAAGAAGACAGCCTGGTTCGCACAGCCTGATGGCCCTCATTATTGAACCCGAGACGGTTGATAATACCCTCATCACGGGTCACCCGAAAAACACGCGGCGTGGGATTACCGTCTTGGGCGTGTGGGGTAACTGTTCCGATTTCGGTGAAGCCGAAACCCAGCCGACTAACAGCTTCGGGCAGCTCACCATTTTTGTCGAACCCCGCGGCCATACCAAACGGATTTGAAAATTCAAGCCCCATCGCCGACACGGAAAGTATGTAATCATCACGCCCTGAAGCAGGCATGAATTTTCCAACCACCGACCCAAACACCGACAATACCCGCACGGTCATGCGATGCGCCAGCTCGGCAGGCAGGCAGAAAATTATAGGACGTATGAGTTTGTATAAGTTCATTATTGCTCCTGATGGGGCGTTTCTATTGTCATATCTTCAGGAAAAATATGTTTACGACCGTTCAGCGCTAAAGGCCAGACTCTATCTGCAAGGCGCGGGTCCAGCGGTGCATAAAAATGTGGAAATAAAATATCATCGCGTGAGGCTTCCCATTTTAACGCCGCGCTCAAATCCGCAACCAGAAATCGCACCAACACAAGTCCGTCTTGACCGGCAAAATGTTTTGCCGCTGTCGCAACGACCGCCTCAGGCGGGGAGAGATGGATAAACCCGTCCTCAATATCAAGCTGTGTGCCGGTATAAATACCTTTATCAGTCGCCACATGCCAATCTTGTTCGGGACATATTTTATAAATAAAATGCGCTGTTGGCGTCACGTGCCTCTCACCCTATTATTCTCCTGCTTTGCTAATCAATCACCCGTTAAGTCACCATTTAAGGCCAGATTAATCAACTCAACTGTGCGTTCAAGGCCATAGACGGCTATAAAGGAGCCAAAACGCGGTCCCTGCGACTGCCCCAATAAAACCTCATACAAGGCTTTAAACCAATCCCGCAAATTATCTTCAAAATAGGTTTTACCAATCGCATAAACCTCGGTCTGAATAGCCTCCGCGTCCAAATCATCCGACAACTCACCAAGCTTATCCCGCAGGCTTATCATGGCTTGTTTTTCTGTATCATCAGGAGCGCGGTAGCGTTTCGTCGGCTTCACAAAATCATGATAATAGGTCACGGCATAATCTGCCATCGCATCCAACATTGGCAAATCGTCGGGCGTTGCCTCGGGTGCATAATTTTTGATAAATCCCCACAGTACATTTTTATCATCGGCATTGCTGACGCTGACGAGATTCAACAAAAGGGCAAAACTAACCGGTAAATCTCCAGAGGGTGGTTGCCCGGCATGAATATGCCAGACCGGATTCATGAGCTGTTCTTCTGCAGTCTGGGTCGGAAATTTGTTCAGAAATGTCAGATAGTCATCAACATTTTTCGGAATGATATCAAAATGCAATCGTTTGGCCTTACGCGGACTTTGAAACATATAAAGAGACAAACTTTCTGGTGCGGCATAGGTCAACCATTCCTCAATGGTCAGGCCATTCCCACGGGATTTTGAAATCTTCTCGCCATTTTCATCTAAAAACAGCTCATAGTTAAACCCTTCAGGCGGTGTGCCTCCTATCGCACGGCAAATTTTTGAAGAGAGCGTTACGCTTTCAATTAAATCCTTACCAGCCATTTCATAATCCACACCCAATGCAACCCAGCGCATCGCCCAGTCAGCTTTCCATTGCAGTTTGCACGCCCCGCCAGTAACAGCTGTCGTGATATCTTCACCGCTTACCGGGTGCGTGTAGCTTATCGTTCCCGCCGCCTCATCGCGCGCGGTTAACGGCACCATCAACACCTTGCCGCTTGTCGGGCAAATCGGCAGAAACGGGCTATAAGTCTTTCGGCGTTCCTCGCCAAGTGTTGGCAGAATGATTCCGGTCACCGCGTCATAATTGCCAAGAATTTTGAGCAATGTCTCATCCATACGGCCAGAAGTGTAATAATCAGTGGCACTGGCAAATTCATAATCAAAGTTAAATCTATCGAGAAACGCCTGAAGGCGGGCATTATTATGCGCCCCAAAACTGTCATGCGTTTCAAATGGATCAGGCACGCGCGTCAGAGGTTTTTCAAGATGCGTCGTCAGCATTTCAGCATTGGGAACATTATCCGGTACTTTTCTGAGGCCATCCATATCATCGGAGAAACAAATCAGGCGTGTTTTGACATCCGGCGCGAGCGTCTCAAGGGCCTGTCGGACCATGCTGGTGCGCGCCACCTCCCCAAATGTGCCGATATGTGGCAAGCCGCTAGGCCCGTAACCCGTCTCAAACAACACATCATTTCTGCCTGATGCCTCCAGACGCTTCAGGATTTTGCGGGCTTCCTCAAAAGGCCAGGCCTTGCTGTCAGTCGCAGGGGTTTTCCAGTTTTTCAAATCAGATGTCATATAAATGTCTTCTATATTTCTATCGGCATTTCAATTTTATAAGGTGCAATTATAAGCAGGAAACTAGCGATTGATAAAAGCTTGTCAAACAACATTATGTCCGCCAACATTAATTAAAGGAATGGCCATGATTCACCACCCCCCTATGACAGAACAACAGGTCCTTATTCATCTCATGCTGGCCATGGCCGCAGCAGATGAGGCGATTAGTGATGTCGAACTTTCGCGCGTCGAAAGACTGATTGATTTCTTGCCGGTATTCGAGAATTTCTCCCCTGAAGATCTAGATGTCATCACCGACAATTTTGTCGCCTTAATGGCTGATGAAGAAGGACTAGATAGCCTGATGAGCCTGCTTGCCAGCACTCTGCCCGATGACTTGCATGAGACCGCCTATGCACTGGCGGTAGAAATTGCCGCCGCTGATTTGACGGTCACACCGGAAGAATTGCATCTTCTCGACATGCTGAGAGATTTTTTAAAAGTGGATAAGCTTGCCGCAGCCGCAATTGAGCGCGGCGCCCGTGCCAGATTCCGGAAAATTCCAAATTAATCCCCCCAATCATAACTCATCGCATTTCTATTTTTATGAGTATCTAAAATTTATTCTCTTTTCAGTAAGTGGCGCTGTTGTCACACATCTGTAAGGCTGTTGCAGAGGGAGAATAAAGTGCAAGACGGTTTAAATGAGCCATCTGTAAAAGTGTTAAAACGGCCAAAGCAAACAAATATAGATATCCGTGATGTAACACATGCGCTTGCCAGATATGCGCCGGAAGACTCGTCCCATCACCCGATACCGCCGCGACTTGGGATTTTCATTCTCCTGCTTTTCGGCCTGTTAATTGGCGCCATTATTAATGGCAGCAATATGCCGGTCATTATTCTGACCCTGATGCTCACGGCTTATTTTCCGCTTTATTTTCTCGCCATTGCGCTGAATGTAGAAATTCCGGTGACTGCGATAGATTTACCCGATACACAATTGCCGCGATATTCTGTCGTTATCCCCTTATTTAAAGAAGCCAATATGGTGGAACAAATTACCTTCGCCATGCGGCAGATTAATTACCCGCCACACAGAATTGAATTTTTCTATGTGGTCGAAGAGTCTGATATTCAAACATATCAAGCCTTACAAAAGGCTTTATCAGACAGCAGCCTGAATGAAAAAATCCTCGTCGTGCCGGATGGTAAACCCCGCACCAAGCCGCGTGCGTGTAATTATGCACTTGCGCATGCTACCGGTGATTTTCTGGTAATTTATGATGCGGAGGATATTCCCCATAAAAATCAGCTCCGTGCCGCCGCATCTGAATTTGCACGTCGGCATGCGGGTCAGGAGAAAAACCTCGCCTGTTTGCAAGCACCGTTGGATATTAGACTTGAAAAAAGAGAAGGGTTTTTCGCCCGCCAAATGACTCTCGAATATTTGCATCTGTTTAAATTTATTCTTCCGGCATTGGTGCGCTTCAACATCCCTCTGCCGCTTGGCGGGTCATCAAACCATTTTAAAGTTTCTGTTTTACGGGAGATTTATGGTTGGGATAGCTGGAATGTCACGGAGGATGCAGATATCGGTATTCGGATGGCGTTTCGCGGCTACACGACAGCGATGATTTCCCAACCGACTATTGAAAGCCCAACCCGCGGCTTTTGGAGTTTTATCAAACAACGTACACGCTGGCAAAAAGGACATTTCCAAACCCTGCTCGTGCTTTTAAGAAAACCCATCAAACTTATCGGCAAGGTTGGCCTTGTAGGTTATATCGGCCTGCATCTGGTCATTCTCATTCGATGCTTATACGGATTAGGCGTCTGGGTTTTTATCGGTATTTTCTTATGGAGCATGCCTGACATATTCGTCATGTCACACTATCAATGGCAACTTAAGGTCATTGTTATGAATTGGGGTATGATCTTTTTTTCCTATTTTTATGTCTGTTATCGCACCAAGCGTCGAGATTTATTCAAGGATATTTTCGGATTATTTTTTATCTGGCTACTCGCAGGATTCATTACCTGCCGCGCCATCTCACAACTTTTTTGGACACCTTTTGTTTGGGAAAAAACAAATCATGTTCCAGCAAATGCAGACGTCGATGCAGGCATCCAATAGAAACCATAAATGACAGCATTAGAGAGACTTAATCCTGAATAAAATGCTTGGAAAGCCGAAGCCCTTGACGCTGGTAATTTGACGATAGCGATTTGCCGTATAGCACTTCTGGCCGGTCGGTCAGGCGTTCATAAATCAACCGTCCAATAACCTGCCCATGTTCCAGAATAAACGGGACTTCCCGCGAACGGACCTCCAACACGGCACGGCTGCCCTTGCCTTCCGGCCCAGCCCCAAAGCCAGGGTCAAAAAATCCTGCATAATGCACACGAAATTCACCAACTAGCGGATTAAACGGCACCATTTCTGCCGCATGTGTTGGCGGAATGGTGACGGATTCCCGCGAGGCCAAAATATAAAACTCGTCAGGGTCCAAAATGAGCTGGTTCTTGCCATGATTATAAATGGGTTCCCAAAATTCATTCACCGTCAAACTATTCACGCGGTCAACATCAATCAGCCCAGCATGGCGTTTCGCGCGATAACCGATAAGTCCGGTTTGCTTGTCTCCTGCCAGATCAATTGAAAGAGCCAGCCCACCATCAATATTGGCGTGCCCATCAACCAAAGCAGTTTCTTGATGCAAGCGTTTGATTTCAGCATCCGAATGCGCGGGATTACCCCGCCGGAAACGAATCTGAGAAAGCCGCGAACCTGCCCGCACCAGCACCGGAAAAGTGCGCGGACTGACTTCAAGATAAAGATGCCCTTTATAACCCGGCGGGGCTTTATCGAATTCCACACCGAAATCTGTAATGACCCGTGTAAACACATCAATTCTACCCGTCGAGCTTTTCGGGTTAGCAAAGCCGCCCGTGCGTTCAGGCAAGGCAAGCGCCTCCATAAGCGGCACGAGATACACACAGCCTGTTTCCAGCACGGCGCCATCCGTTAAATCAATCTTATGAAATGCCAAGGTTTCAACCTTTTGCATCACTTGACCTGAAACCCCGGGCAAAAAACTTGCCCGGATACGATAGGCCGTGTCACCAAGCCGCAAATCAAGGCTGGCAGGCTGTATCTGGTCATCCAAAACACCTGATTTTTGGCCGTTCACTGCCCAGATTTGTTGGTCGCGTATCATGTTACGAATGCCATGGGCAGGCAATATGCCTGTCGCATGGGTTTGCCCGGGTGCTGTCACAGGTGTTTGTTCTTCTTCTGGAAATAATTGCATATAAAATCCTGAAAATCCGGTAACGATTCGCTGTACCTTATTAAATGGTTGGATGGCTTGCAAAACAAGAGCCCACCCCAAATACGCGGTGGATAACAGTCCCCTTGACGAAAAGGTTTTTTTTCGTCATTTTCCGGTCATGAGTGTGGTGATTTGAGCCGGTCGGCTTGCAGCCACGTTAAATAAATGGCTAAAAAGACCGGGAGACAGCCCGGTCCCATTGGCCGGGTTTTTTAGTATCAGATTTTTTGTTATTGGCCTATTTTAAAACGGGTCAACGGAAAGTATCAGATGACAGAAGAGAACAATAAAAATAAATGGCGCAAGAGTACCAATCTTGTGCATGAAGCCGAACCACGAACGGCTTATGGGGAAACCGGTGAGGCATTGTTTCTGACCTCCGGCTATGTCTATGACAGTGCTGAACAGGCACAGGCGCGTTTTTTGGGAGAAGATGACGGTTACCAATATAGTCGGTTTGGCAATCCGACCGTCCGAAGCTTTGAAAAACGCATGATTGCTCTAGAAAGTGCTGATTTTGAGCCTGATGCGGGGTTTGAAATTGATGCCCGCGCCACCGCCACCGGCATGGCCGCCGTTGCAGCTTCTATGCTGTGCTATTTGAAAACTGGCGACCATGTTGTTGCCGCCGAGGCGTTATTTGGTTCATGCCGTTATATTATCGAAACACTTCTGCCGCGCTATGGCATCAAAACGACGTTAATAGATGGCACAGATTTAACAGCTTGGGAGCGTGCGGCGCTGCCCGAAACAAAAATCTTTTTTCTGGAAAGCCCAACCAATCCGATGCTCGATATTCTCGATATCGAAGCCATCGCCGAGATTGCCCATCGCCATGATGCGCTCATGGCTGTCGATAATGTATTTGCCACACCGATTCTACAAAACCCGTTCACGCTGGGCGCGGATATCGTAATTTATTCGGCAACCAAACATATTGACGGGCAAGGTCGGTGTCTGGGCGGCATCGTGCTGGCACGCAAGGACTGGATTGACGACCATCTTGCCAATTTCATCCGCCAGACTGGGCCTTCTATTAGCCCGTTTAATGCCTGGGTGATGCTAAAATCACTCGAAACGCTGGAACTTCGGGTGCATGCCCATTGTGACCGGGCTGAAAAACTATCCGAGGCACTGAGAGTGCATCCGAAAGTATCGCGACTGATTTACCCGGGAAATCCAAGCCACCCGCATTATAAACTCGCACAAAAACAGATGCAGCGCGGCGGTAGCTTATTTTCATTTGAAGTAAATGGCGGACAAAAAGCAGCCTTTCAGCTCGCCAATCATTTGCAGCTTGTTAAAATTTCCAATAATCTCGGAGATGCTAAAACGCTTATCACGCATCCGTCGACAACGACACATCAAAAGCTTGAGGAGCAGGACAGGCTAAAAGTGGGCATAACCCCGGGAACCTTGCGGGTTTCTGTTGGGCTGGAAGACCCGCATGATTTGATAGATGATTTTATGCAGGCTTTGGAGTCAGTTAATTCTTAAAATGCGCATCCTAAATGGCGCCTCTTGATTGGTCGGGAAAATGTTTGAAGCCATAACGGAAAATATCAAGGTCATTGTGGAGACCCGCTTTATTGAGGAACAGTCTGACCCCGATGAGGATTATTATGTCTGGGCGTATCGCATTACCATTGCCAATCTGGGTGATGAGACAGTTCAACTTCTCGCCCGCCACTGGAAAATCACCGATGCAATGGGTCGCCTACAAGAAGTTAAAGGCGACGGCGTTGTCGGCGAACAACCGACCCTCTTACCCGGGGCGGATTATACCTATTCCTCCGGCACACCCCTGACCACATCCAGCGGTTTTATGTGCGGTCATTATTTTATGCGCACGGCAAGCGGGCGCGACTTTGATGTCGAAATACCCGCCTTCTCGCTGGTCAGCCCATTTGCCAAAACCGCGCTTCACTAATGAACGAGTTTCGCACCGTATTATTTATTATTGGCCTGATGCTGGGCAGCCTTGCCATTGGCATGCTCGTGCCTGCCATTGCGGGGTTTTTACAAACCAGCCCCGACTGGCAAAGCTTTATTTTAAGTGCCTGTATTACTGGTTTTTTTGCTGTCGCCCTGATCCTAACAAGTCGCGGCGAGTTACGCCCACTCACTGTTAAGCAAGCCTTTGTGCTGACCGGCTCCTCATGGCTGGCCCTGACTGCATTTGCAGCCTTGCCGCTCAATTTCAGCCTTATCGGGCTGACTTACACGGATAGTTTTTTTGAAGCTATGTCCGGCCTGACAACCACCGGCGCGACGATCATCAACGGGCTGGATACGACCCCGCCAGAAATTTTATTATGGCGCGCCATGTTGCAATGGTTTGGCGGTATCGGGATTATTGTGATGGCGATTGCGGTTTTGCCGATGTTGAATGTGGGCGGCATGCAACTTTTCCGACTTGAGTCCTCGGACAATTCAGAAAAAATATTACCGCGCGCCACCGAGATTGCCGGCTCGATTGCGAAAATCTATCTGCTGATATCGTTTCTATGTGCCTTTGCCTATCTTCTGGCTGGGATGAGTCTGTTTGACGCCATCACCCATGCCATGACGACAATTTCAACCGGTGGCTTTTCGACTTCAGACGCCTCTCTTGGTCACTTCAACAGTTTGGGCATTGAGTCCGTCGCCGTATTTTTTATGATTATTTCCAGTCTGCCTTTTGTGGTTTATCTGCAGGCAATACGGGGCGATAGAGAACCGCTTTTTACCGATGCCCAGATTAGAGGGTTTTTATCCCTGCTGGTGACCATCATCACAACCCTGTGGTTTTATCGCATGTTCACACAAGATGTTTCGACAGGCACGGCACTGCGGGAGGTGGTGTTTAACACAACGTCCCTATTAACCGGCACGGGATATGCCTCCAGTGATTACGGGCAATGGGGAAATTTCGCAATTTGCCTTCTGTTTATTGTTTTGTTTATTGGCGGCTGTGCCGGCTCGACCTCCTGTGGCCTCAAAGTCTTCCGTGTTCAAGTGGTGCTGAAAAGCCTTCGCCGTCAGGTTCAGGAATTGGCCTATCCTAATGGCGTATTTGTAATGAAATATAATGGTAACGCCTTGCCGGATAGTGTAACCGCTTCGGTGCTGACATTTGCTTTTACCTATTTCACCCTATTCGGACTCATTGCTCTTTCGCTGGGCATATTGGGGCTGGACGCTCTGACAGCACTCTCTGCCGCCGCAGCAGCCATTGCCAATGTCGGCCCGGGCATGGGCGAGGTCATCGGCCCACAGGGCAATTATTCAGAACTTCCTATGGCGGCAAAATGGGTTTTATGTCTGGCAATGTTGCTGGGCAGGTTAGAACTTTTTAGCGTATTGGTCATGTTGACACCTCGTTTCTGGCGTAACTGATTAAGCTACGCCAACACGCTACTTATTCTGCGAGCACGCTACTTATTCTGCGAGCACGCTCCGTTGTTGCTTCCGCTTTTGGAAATACTCTCGAATATCACGCTGAATACCTAGAATAGCCGGCACCAGCAGAAGCACCAAAAACGCCGACGAAGCAAGGCCCCACGCCATGGTAATCACCATCGGCAACAAGAACTGTGCCTGCGTACTCGTCTCAAACAACATTGGCGCCAATCCCAAAACTGTCGTCAGAGACGTCAGAACAACCGCCCGCAAGCGATCATTAACACCGTTAATTATCGCATCTTCAAAATTTTCACCCGTGGCCTGACGTTCATCAATACGGCTGATGAGAATAATAGAATTATTAACCAAAATGCCCGATAGACCGAGCAGGGCAATCATGCTCAAGAAATTAAACTCATAGCCCTGCACAAAGTGCCCAACCAGCGCCCCTATCATGCCAAAAGGAATAACCGACATAATAACCAGGGGTTTCGTATAGCTGGAGAACACCAGCGCCAGCACCATATAAATCAGCCCCAACCCGACAAACAGACCAACAATAAGCTGCTGGAAACTTTCTTTCATGTCTTCCTGTTCCCCACGAACCACCTGCTCGACATTGTATTTTTCTTTAATCGCCGGCAATTTGGTCTGGGCATATTCCGTGACAATATCTGCAGGGTTACCGGCATTATCAGCAAAGCCCGCGCGGATAAGAACTTCTCTCGCACCCCCCGCGCGTTGGATGGAACTGAAACCTGGTTGCTCGCTTACATCAACAACTTGCGAGAAGGGCACATAACGGATAGGTGCACTACCCGGCACGGCAAGGAAGAAATCATCAAGGCTTTGTGGCTTGCCATAATCCCGTGGCAATAAAACACGAATGGTTACTTCATTATCACCCCGGGCAAAGCGTCGGGCAATCGCGCCCTCATAAGCATTTCTGAGTTGTTGACCAACAATCTGATTGGTAAAGCCCAAAGCAGCCCCATTCGGGTTAACTTCAATCAACACTTCCTGCTTCCCATAAAACAGATTTTCGTAAGGGGAAATAACAGGCGGATAAAGCTCCAGATCTTTCACGACCTCACCGGCGGCCTTTTTCAGACTATCAAGTGACTCGCCCTGCAACCGAATTTCAATCGGCGAGCTACCGGGGCCATCATTTAATTCTTCCACACTTGTGAATCGGATACCGGCAATGGGCGGAAAGTTTTCTTTCCACTTTTTGATAAATTCTTTCGTGCGCACGCTCCGCAATTCAGAAGCAATCAACTCAGTCTCAATATAGGCAAGATGATTACCGGAGCTATAGCCCATACTGCCAAGCAAAGAGAAGCTCGCATTAATCAATGTCTCATCATCGCCGCGAAGTTGTTTATCTGTTTCATAAAGCGCCGCTTCGATGGCTTCCATACCCTGCTTAGTTACTTCGCGCGGTGTACCGGAATGGAAAATTATGCGCGCTGCAATGCGTTCCATTTCAGGTGCCGGGAAAAACCTAAATTGCAAACGACCACCTGCAAAAAGCGAGATAGCAACAATAAAACAGGCAATCGCAATGCTCAGTGTCGTATAGCGGTTATTAAAAGCCGATATGGTTAACTGCTTAAAACGACCGTGACGGAATTCTTCAAATTTTTCGAGAAAGCGCTTACGGATGCCCGTCGGAGGTTTTTCAGGATAGGTCAAGGCATGCTTCAAGTGAGACGGCAGAACAAAGAAGCATTCGACAAGGCTGGCAGCCAGTACAGCAAATACTACAATAGGAATAGGCCGGGTTAAATCACCGAAAATATTATCAAGTGTCAGTATCGGTGTGAAAGCAGCGAGGGTCGTCAGTCCGGCGGCGAAAATCGGCTTGGACATACGCAACGCCCCGCGTTCAGCCGCATATTCTGGCGTTGTCCCTCTCTTAAAAACAGTCGCCGAATGTTCCCCGACAACAATCGCATCATCCACAATAATGCCTAACGTCATAATAAACGTAAACATGGACAACATATTCATGGTGCGATCCAAGGGCCACATCAAGCCCAGTGTCGCCATGATAGAAATCGGCACACCCAACGCGACCCAGAAGGCAATCCGTGCATTCAAAAACAAAAACAGGGTAATAAGCACAAGCACCATGCCGCCCAGTCCATTGCGGAGCAATAGACCTAGACGCTGAGCGATTTTATCGGCAAGCGTGTCATAGACTTTCAGTTCCATGCCCTGCGGCAATTCAGTTTCAGCTTTTAAACCAAAATCACGGAGTATACGCAGCGTATCCAATGAGTCGGACGTTTCCGAACGGAAGACTTTGATTTGCACAGCCCGCTTGCCATTAGCCCAACCCGATGGCTGATCGCTGTTAAAACTTTCCGTCACCCGTGCAACATCTTTGACCAAAACACGCTCACCCCCAGGCAAGGCGCGCACTTCAATCTCACCAACCTCAGCAGCGGTTTTCTTCAATCCACGGGCCCGTATTTGTTTTTCTGTTTCCGCACGCAACAAGCCGCCCGGCATATCCAATGAGCTGGCGCGAATGGCATTTGCAATGTGATCAATGGTGAGGTCATAGCGACGGATTTGATCCATACGCACCTCAATCCAGATTTCTTCATCTCTGATACCGACCAGGTCAACCTTATCGACACCGGCATCCAACAAACCATCTCGGAGCTTTGTGGCATAACTCTTAAGGGCGTGTTCCGGAAAAGCCCCGCTTAAAAGAAGATTACCAACCGGGTCATAATTCACATATTGGCGGACAATCGGTCTTTCAATATCTTTCGGTAACGTCGTGATTTGCCCAATCGCCGCTTCAACATCATTGGTCGCCTTTGACATATCAAAGCCGCGCTTATAATTCAGATTAAAGCTGGCGACACCAGTCCGCGCCCGCGATTCAAGCTCATCGACACCGTCGAGATAACGCAATTGTGCCTGTAAGGGCTCAACAATATTAATGTCCACATCCTCAGCACTGGCCCCGGGCCAGACAATAGTGACACCGACAACTTCAATCTCAATATCTGGGAAAAATTGCGTGTTTAACTCACGTAAACCAAGAAAACCGAAAATAATCATCGACAGCATGAGCAGATGTGCTGCATTTCTGTGCGAGATAAAAAACCTGACCAGCGAGGTAAAAGGGGAATAGCTTTCCTCTTTTCCACCTTGTGGAGATGTTGGGGATTCAGACGGGGATTCAGGCGGAGTCGTATCAGACATTAGGGGATATTCACCAGCACACCATCGGCGATTTCTTCGAACCTGGTCGTTAGAACCATCTCGCCTTGCGTCACGCCTTCAGCTATCAGCACCCGACCACCGGCACGCATCACGCTTTTCACGGGACGTGATTTTAGACGGCCATTGGTGATGACATAAACCATCTCGCCATCCATATTATCGCTAAAAAGGGCATCTTCGGGCAAAGAGGCGACATTCTCGAATGAATTGCCCTGCATAACGACTTCGACAAAGGCACCGCCTCTTATGGGCGCAGTGCCGATACTGGTGACATCCGCAATGACATCCACCCCGCGAATTGACGTATCAATTGTGGCCCCGACATATTTCACCTTGCCTTCAAAAGGCAATTCTTTATTACCGATTTTCCAAACAGCATAAACAGGCTGACCCACAATATCCGACTGGGTAGACAGCAAGGCACCATATTCATTATCAGAGAGATTAAAACGAATTTCATAACTCGACGCATCACTCAATCTGGCAATATGGTCATTTGGATTAACAAGGCGCCCCTCATCCACCGTGACATTGCTGACATAAGCATCAAAGGGCGCGACAACTTTCGTATTATCTAAATTTCTCTGTGCGCGGCGAACAACAATTTTAAGACGATCAACGGATGCCTTTTTGACAGTTAAATCGGTTTTTCTTTCATCGAGATAACGCAGAGCCACCGTGCCTTTTTCAAACAATTTCTGGGCGCGCTCATAATCTTGACGGCTCATTTTGAGGGAGGCTTCCGCACTGACAAGCTGGGCTTTTGCCTCACCAAGCGCGTTTTCATATTCAAAAGGGTCAATACTCAGCAATTCTGCGCCTTTTTTGACGAATGCCCCTTCATGTAAAGCATCTGAAACAGAAACAACCTCGCCAGCAACCAGCGCACGCAGGAAAATGTTGCGTGCCGCCATGACCTCACCATATGAGGTAAATTCAGGTATCGTTGTCCCATAGGACACTTCATGTACCGTTATATTCCAGCTTTCTTCGCGCGGTTCAAACGTCTTGGTTTTCGGATTAGTCACCACCATCAGGGCATAAAACAGCACAGACCCACCGATAATGGATACCGGAAGCCGAGCCTTTTGGGGTAAAGGCGATAGAAGACGATAAATCAACCGCGCAAAGCCAAGCAGTGCCGGAGAGACATACCGTTTCCAAAAATCTTCAAGTTTTGCCAACATATTTGCCGTCCTAATAGATATATAACGTCTAAATGGCCGATTACCAGTTCAGGAAACGAGGCTTTTTACATTATTTTTAATTTTTCAAGTACGAGACGCATTTGTGTGTCGAATTCACCTGCTAAATCACTGATAAGCATAAAATAAGCCTTATCAAGTATATTTAGGCTGTATGGCCCAAAAACCGACTGATTAGACGCTATTTTAACACGCAAAACACGCATTTCCTCACTCGCCGCCGCTCCAGAAGCAGAATAAGCCACATCGACCACGAGATTGGCCGTAAAAACCTGCTTTTGAGACGCAATCAGCCCAAAAACAGCAGCTTCTTCCTTCTGCGTCACCTCAACATGTCCATCAATAATGGTCAAAACCAGCTTTGCAGATGACGCTGGCTGCCTTTCCAGACGGTCTTGCACCCATTGTTTGACTATCATTGTCGGGTTTTGCGGCTTTTTTGTGTCGAACAGGTTTTTTGTCTCATCCGGCTGATAGACAGATTTCAGAACAATTGAGCCTGCCATTATCTGCAATCGCGGGAGATGCTGGAAGGTTAGCTCATAGCTGGGCGGTGCCGGAGGTGCTGAGGCGCATGATGCCAAGAAAAATATAGCTGGGCTTAAAATAAGTGCGCTTAAAGCTTGTTTCTGCAGGCTCTTAAAGCCCATAACCTTACAAGGGGCTTCGCGGATTATGTTAATTAATAGGAACTTCCTTAAACGATTGCGCGTCAAATTGATAAACCTCATTGCAAAATTCGCATGTGACGGTCACCTGTCCCTCTTCCTGCATACTCAGAATATCTTCTTCAGGAAAAGAATTGAGCATATTTTCTATGCGCGTTCGGGAACATCCGCAATTGAAACTAAAGTCTTTAACATCAAAAACCCTCACCCCATCTTCATTATAAAGACGGTAAACCAGCTGTTCGGGGCTAAGTTCAGGATCCAGCAACTCATCGGGTCCTGTCGTTTCCATCAAAGTTTGCATCCTTACCCAGTCATCCTGCGTGCTTGTTCTACTGGTATCTGAGCCACCTTGAAGTGCGGTCTGTTGAATCATAATACCCCCCGCACGCCATTCCATATCCCCGCCCGGGCGAAATAGCGGCATGGCAGTGAGTTTTAAATGTGTCAGCACCTGCTCGGAACCATCAAAATAAGCCAACGCCGCCGCAAGCAGATTATCTTCCAGCGGGACAATACCCTGATAATTTTCCATATCCGTGCCTTGATCGACGGTAAAAGCAATATGCCCCGTTCCGAGCATATCTTGTTGCGATGGGCTCTCGCCCAATGCCGCAAACGCCTCTTTATCGAGTTTGGCATAACCGCGCAGGCTGCCGTCAGACCGCGCATCGCAAATCAGCATAGAAACGGGCCCGGTCGATTGCGTCTGCACAACAAAGCGCCCCTCAAATTTCATACTTGAAGCAAGCATCGCTGTCAGAACAACAGCCTCGCCCAGCAAAGCTGACACGGCTTCGGGGTAATCATGGCGCATGATAATCTCGTTAATAACAGAGCCCAGCCTGACAACACGACCATGCGCACTGACATTCTCAATTTTATAGGGGAGCGAAATATTATCCATATTGTGCCGTATCCATATTGTGCTGGCGGCTTATCCTTCAAAACACCAGAGCAGAATTGCTTTTTGTATATGGTTTCTGTTTTCCGCTTCGTCAAATACAACAGATTGCGCGCCGTCTATGACACTCGCTTCGACCTCATTGCCCCGATAAGCAGGCAGGCAATGCAAGAAGACGCCATTATGAGAAAGCTTCATCAATGCCTCGGTTACCCGGTACGGCTCAAAAGCTTTCGCGCGTGCCGCCGCTTCCTCGGGGTTATCACTCATCGACACCCAGCAATCTGTGTTAACCGCAAGCGCTTGGTCGACTGCCGCTTCCGGTGTATCTGCAAAGACAATCTTAGCGTCTCTCTCTGCGGCCCATAATAATACATCTTCAGGCGGTCTGAAATTATCCGGCACGGCAAGATGCAATTCAAAACCGAGCAAACTAGCCGCATGTATCCATGAGACGGACACATTATTCCCATCGCCGAGCCAGGCAATTTTCTGCCCCTGAATTGGCCCACGATGTTCTTCAATGGTTAAAATATCAGCCAGTATCTGACAGGGGTGACTGAAAGCCGTAAGCCCGTTAATCACTGGCACGCTGGCATCAGCAGCAAGCTCGGTCAGATTTTCATGCGGCCCCGTGCGTACCATTATGGCATCGACATAACGGCTCAACACTTTAGCCGTATCAGACAGAGGTTCGCCTCTGCCAAGCTGCATGTCATTATGGTTCAACATCAGCGTATCCCCGCCCAATTGCCGCATGGCAACATCAAAGGACACACGGGTCCGTGTGGAGGGCTTGTCGAAAACCAAGGCAAGTAATTTCCCATCTAAAGGCTGGTCAGCATCCGGCGTGCCGTTGGACAGGCCGGCGCGCGCCTCTTTCCGGCGTCTGGCTTCGTCAACAATATTTCTGACATTATCAGCAGTTAAATCAGACAAATCTAGAAAATGCTTCGGGGTCATGTTGTCGCCGCCTGCCCTTTTTTGCCTAAATTCTGTGGTTCGGCATTTTCTGGCATATCCTCACCAGCCTGCAATGCTTCGCAGGCAGTTTCTAGGGCCTTAACAGCAATATCGATTTCGTCCAGCGTGATGGTTAATGGCGGCAAAAGCCGAACAACATTTTCACCAGCCCCCACGGTCAGCAGTTTTTGGTCGCGTAGGGCCTCAACAAGTTTTTTATTGTCAATCACGGCTTTCAGTCCGAGCATCAAGCCTTCACCACGTATCTCGGCAAGAATATCGGGGAAGCGATCAATAACGGATGCGGTTTTTTGTTTCAGCGCCAGCCCGTTCTGACAAATCGCCTCGAGCATCTCAGGCGCAGAAATTGTGTCGATAACAACCTTACCAACAGCCATGCCCAGCGGATTACCGCCATAGGTCGAACCATGCGTCCCCGGCACCATGCCTGCCGACGCCGCCTCGGTAGCTAGTATCGCACCTAACGGGAAGCCGCCACCTATACCTTTGGCAACCGACATAATATCGGGGGTGATATCCGTCCATTGATGCGCAAAGAGTTTCCCCGTCCGACCAATGCCGCATTGCACTTCGTCGAAAATCAGCAACAAACCCTGCGCATCACATAATTCTCGTAATTGTCTTAAAAAGCTGAAAGGCACAGGCACAACCCCACCCTCACCTTGTATTGGCTCAATCAATATCGCCGCAGAGGCCGGAGTGATTGCTGCTTTAACGGCCTTAATATCAAAACTGTCAATGTGCTTAAAGCCAGGCAAAGGAGGTCCGAAACCATCAAGATAAGCCGCGTTGCCGGTTGCCGCCAGTGCGCCCAGCGTCCGCCCATGAAACGCGCCGCCAAAGCAGATGATTTCAAAACGGTCATTATCCCCTTTATCGGCAAAATATTTCCGCGCCGTTTTAATCGACCCTTCAATAGCTTCCGCACCCGAATTACAGAAAAAGACTTTCTCGGCGAATGTCAGCTCCGTGAGTGTCGTCGCCAAGGCCTGCTGTTCGGGCACAGTATAGAGATTTGAGACATGCCAAAGCTTCTCGGCTTGCTCTTGCAGGGCCGCAACAAGTTTAGGATGCCCGTGCCCCAAAGAATTAACGGCAATACCAGTAGTAAAATCGAGATATTTATCTCCGGCTTCGGTTTCCAGCCACGCGCCATCACCCCTGACAAAGGACAGAGGACTACGATTATAAGTACCCATAACTGGGTTCATCCCGTTATCGTCGCGCGTTTGCATATCCGTAAATGACCAAATTAGATTGAAATGAAAAACGCCCGACACGGTTTAAGGCAGGGCGACTAATAAAAATCCAACAAGTTTCATTATCCACGAAAAACCCTTGTTCTGTCAATGTATTGCCACAGTTATTGAGGGGGTTATTGAGGGGGTTATTGAGGGGGTTATTGAGGGGGTTATTGCGGAGATTTGAAATAAGCGTCAGGCTTTGATGCGGTAGCCGCGATCAAACATAATATAGCAGCTTATCCATAAAATAATATTCAAGCCAGCCAGCAACAAAACCCCGACCAGAAGATTGCCTTCTGGCTGACCGATAAAACCATAGCGGAAACCGTCAATCATATAAAAGAAGGGATTGAAAGACGAAAATATCTGCGCCGGTTCCGGCAATTGTTCTACCGAATAAAAAGTGCCGGATAAAAATGTCAGCGGCGTAATAATAAAATTAGTAATCGCCTGCATATGGTCAAATTTTTCAGCCCATATCCCGACCAGCATGCCCATAAAAGACATTAAAAGCGAACCCGATACCGCAAAATAAAGCACGGCCCATATATTACTTAAGGTAAAGTCGACAAAAAAAGTCATCCCTAAAAAGGTAAAGACGCCAACAACCAACCCACGGGTCAGCCCACCAAGCGCAATTGCCGTGGTTAATTCACCTGCCGATAAAGGCGGCATAAGAATATCGACCACATTGCCCTGCACTTTGCCGATTAATAGAGATGACGAGGTATTCGCAAAGGCATTTTGCAACATCGCCATAATCACAAGACCCGGGGCGAGATAATTCGTAAAAGGCGTGCCACCAATATCAGGGCGCAAACTCCCCAGTGCTAATGAAAAAATCGCCAGAAACAGCAACGTCGTTACAACTGGCGCACCGACAGTCTGAAACACAACTTTCCAAAACCTACGCACTTCGCGGAGATAAAGCGTCCATAGCCCAATCCAATTCACCACACCAAAACGCCTTGCACCCTGCGCAGGCCAAGTGTGATGAACGGGGGGTGTATCGGTGTTTTGCGGTTCAGATGACATGTTCTAGCCTTAGATTATCTCTGCGTTTCAGGCAATAGACGATTTTATGGACGTAAATCTGGGGAAAACTCGGTTTTTTGGCATTTCACCTGTGGATAATGGTTTTCCTGATATTGACGTAATTTCTACATCTTGTAGATTTTATGAACGACACCACTAGATATAGTGAGTTTTTAACGATTAACAGGGTTAAATGCACATCTAACCCACCACATGCACAAACCGCACATAAATTAGGAGACAATCATGGCTTGGACAGAAGAAAGGGTAGAATTACTCAAGAAACTTTGGACAGAAGGATTAAGTGCGAGCCAGATAGCCCGCCAAATGGGCGGCGTCACACGAAACGCCGTCATTGGTAAGGTGCATCGTCTCGGTCTCTCAGGACGTGCTACACCAGCGCGTGTTTCCACCGCTAAAGTCGGCACCCAGACGACCCGAACGCGCCAAGCGCAACCAAGCATTGCCGGCACCAAACTCTCCTACGATAAAGATGAGAGTCTCCATGAGATGAAATATGACCCCGCGCCAGAGCCGATTTTATCGCCTGAGGAGCGCGCCAGCGTCTTGAACCTTACGGAACATACCTGCAAATGGCCAATTGGCGACCCAGGTAATTCGAACTTTCATTTTTGTGGCGCGAGAAGCAAACCAGGTAACCCCTATTGCGAAACCCATGTCGTTCAGGCCTATCAACCTGTTGAAAGACGGCGCAGAAAAAGTTCAGGCCAAGCCTAATCTTCGTGTTATTCTCCCATAAGCGTAAACAGGGGGATTGCCTATGACACAGCTCAACGGAAAAGTGTTCGTTATTACCGGTAGTGGTGATGGCATTGGCCGCACCACGGCACAGATTGCCGCGCAAAAAGGCGCGCATATTATCGTGAATGATATCAATCCCGATGCCGCCGCAGACACAGCCAAGCTTATCCAAAATGAAGGCGGTAAAGCTGACCACTTTCAACTTGATGTCACAGATAGAGATGCCGTATTTGATTTTGCCAAACAAGTTGAGACAGATTTTGGTGGCGCAGACCTCCTCCTAAATAATGCAGGCGTATCCATGCGTGTCAGTGTTGAAAAAATGACCATGGAAGAAATGGAATGGATGATGGGCATTAATGTCTATGGCGTGCTTAACGGCACCCAGGCTTTTATGTCCCAGATAAAAGAACATAAAGGCCATATTATTAATGTCTCAAGCATTTTGGGATTAATCGGCATGTCCACGCAATCGGCCTATAATGCCGCCAAATTTGCCGTTGCCGGTTTCTCAGAAGCGCTACGCCTGGAAATGATGGAACATGATGTGCGCGTTTCAACAGTTTTCCCCGGCGGGGTGAGAACTAAAATCGCCACACGCACTCGCCTCCCCCAAGATGAAGACAATGAAGAAACCCGCAGTGAGTTGCAAAAAGGGTTTAATCAAATGGCCTTCACCACACCAATGGAAGCCGGCAAAATTATTGTCAAAGGCATTGAAAAAGAAAGCCCGCGCATCCTGATTGGTCGTGATGCACGTCACATTGACATTATGAGACGACTTTTCCCTGCCCGTTATGCTAAGTTTCTGGGACTAACAAGGGGCTTAAAAACCTAGCCTCCCCAATATTTGGTTTAAGAGTTAAGGGCACTAATAATGCACCGCTTTAACAACAGAGACTTTTTGTGTTTTCTGCTTGCCTGCTTTTTTGTAACTGGCAGCCTTGTCTCTACGGGCTATCTGGCTCTTGCGCCAAGCCCCGCAAAGGCCAATAACGCGGCTCAAGAAGTCAATGTCTATTCTTATCGCCAGCCTTTTCTTGTGAAGCCATTATTTGACAAATTCACAACCCAAACCGGTATTAAGGTGAATGTCATCTTTGCGCAAAAAGGGTTGTTGGAGAAAATCAAGCTGGAAGGCCAACGCAGTCCTGCCGATATCCTTCTTACCGTGGATATTACCCGCCTGCTCGACGCATCAAAAACAATCGCCCAAGAAGTTAACTCAGATATTTTATTGCAACATATCCCGCCGGCTTTTCGGGGGCAGCAAAATCGATGGTTCGGCCTCACCCAACGTGCGCGTGTTGCTTTTGTTTCCAATCGCCTGCCGGAAGTGACACAACTCACCTATGAAGAACTAGCCGACCCAAAATGGCGGGGAAAAATTTGTACCCGTTCCGGCCAACATCCCTATAATCTCGCAATGTTTGCCGCTTATCTGACACAAAATGGAGAAGCCGCAACCAAAGCCTGGCTTAGCGGCCTGAAGCAAAATCTTGCACGCAAACCCTCCGGCAATGATAGAGCCCAAGTGCGCGCCGTCTATGCCGGAGAATGTGATATCGCTATCGGCAATACTTATTACATGGGTGCCATGATCGATAATGAAAAAAACCCAGAGCAAAAAGACTGGGCCAAAGCCGTTCACATGGTTTTTCCAAATAATCACACCACCGGCACACATGTTAGTCTGTCGGGCATGATTATGGCACGCTATGCGCCCAATAAAGAAAACGCACAACTACTCATGGAATTTCTTGTTTCTCAAGAAGCTCAGCAGATTTATGCGAATTTGAACTATGAATACCCCGTCCGAGTCGACGCCTTGCCGTCTCCGCTCGTCCAATCATGGGGGGCATTAAACCCGGACACAACCCATGCCGCTGATATTGCCGCAAACCGGATCAAAGCTAGTCGTTTAGTTGATATTGTCGGCTATGATCGCTGATACTCTTTTTGGATTACCTCATCGCATACCCTGAATGCCTATTATTTAATCATTTTAATTTATTGATTAATAAATAGGCATGTGTGCGGCCTCTTTCTAAAGCACCCTTTTTTCCAAATAGAGAGTTACAACAATATCTTTTTATTAATTAATCAATAATATCAATGATTTATAAAATATAATTAGTATATTTTAAATTTTTGGCACAGTTCGTGAATGTATACGGCAGACGCAAGTTCTAGGCTTGTTTCTTTGGATTATTGAAAGGATTTTTAAAATGTTAATCTCACTTAAAGACCATCTGGTAAAAACAACAGCTCTCGGGCTGATGCTTGGTTCAACAATCATGATGTCACCAGCCAAGGCGGAAACGTCGTTGGAAGGTAATATCGGGTTCACGAACAACTATGTTTGGCGCGGTATGACCCAGACAGATGATCAGGCAGCCATCTCAGGCGGTCTTGATTTTGCTGCCGGCGGCTTTTACATCGGAACATGGGCATCAAACGTCGATTTTGGTGACGACACATCCTCTGAGCAGGATATTTACTTCGGTTATGCCGGTGACGCAGGCTCTTTGAGCTATGATGTCGGTTACATCGCTTATTTGTATTCAGGTGGTGACGATTTAGATTTCTCCGAAGTCTATGTATCAGTCGGTGCCAATGGTTTCTCCCTGACATATTCATATCTGGTTGATTCGGATTATGATGCTGATAGCGGCGACGAGACCTATCTCGCACTTGATTACGAACTTCCGCTTTCTGGCGATTTTGGTGTCAGCCTTCACTACGGTATCTACGACAAGGACTCCGTTGCTGATGAACAGATTGACTACAATGTAACAATCTCCAAAGGCGATTTTGCACTGACATTCAGTCAGGCTGATGACGAGTTCTTCCCCGGCTCAGACTCAGACATGAAAGCCTTCGTTTCTTACGGTATCTCCTTCTAAGCAACTTACTTAGACGGACAAATCTATAGTTTTGTGATTTTTTTAAAATCGCGGGAGTAGAATATGTCTCTATTTAAAAAACAAGGGTTTCAGTTTTTCATCTTTTTTGGAATTTTTGCACTCATAGCAGGAATTGCGCACGCTGAAGTAAGTGCTGAAACTCAGTATGTATTTAACACCTTCCTTTTCCTCGTATGCGGCTTCCTTGTCATGTTCATGGCGGCAGGCTTTGCAATGTTGGAAGCGGGTAGTGTTCGTTCCAAAAACGCAGCAGCGATTTGCGTGAAAAACATTTCGCTCTACTCAACGGCTGGCCTGCTTTATTGGCTGGTCGGTTACAACCTTATGTACGGTGTCGATGAAGGCGGTTTCCTTGGTTCAATGAGCGTTTGGAGTGCTGATGACATGGCTGTTGGTGGTGATGCTCCTGATTATTCAGGTGGTTACGCTTCTGGTTCTGACTGGTATTTCCAGATGGTCTTTTGCGCAACAACAGCTTCAATTGTCTCCGGTACAATTGCTGAGCGTCTGAAAATCTGGCCTTTCCTTATTTTCACGCTGGTTCTGACTGGTTTCATCTACCCAATCGTAGGCTCATGGGAATGGGGCGGTGGCTTCTTGGATGCAAACTTCGCATTTTCCGACTTCGCTGGTTCTACTCTCGTCCACTCAACGGGTGGTTGGGCAGCTCTTGCGGGTGCCATTGTTATCGGTTCACGCACAGGTCGGTTCAATGATGACGGTTCTGTGACCTCTTTCCCCGGCTCATCAATTCCACTGGCGACACTGGGTGCATTCATCCTGTGGCTCGGTTGGTTTGGTTTTAACGGTGGATCGCAGCTTGCATTAGGTTCAGCTCTTGACTCAGTCGCTATTTCAAACATTTTCATCAACACCAATCTGGCTGCAGCAGCCGGTGTGATGTTTGCAATGATTACCTCGCAGATCCTTTTCGGTAAAGTTGACATTGTAATGGCTCTTAACGGAGCTATTGGTGGACTGGTTGCCATTACGGCTGAACCACTTGCACCAAGCATTGGCGAAGCCGTGTTCATCGGTGCCGTTGGTGGTATTCTTGTGGCTCTCACAACACCGCTTTTGTTGAAATTGAAAATTGACGATGTTGTCGGTGCTATTCCAGCTCACTTGGTTTGCGGTATTTGGGGCACGATGATTGTGCCACTGACAAATGGCGATGCCAGCTATTTCGGCCAATTTATGGGCGTCATTAGTGTTGCCATCTTTGCCTTTATCGCCAGCTTTATCACATGGACGGTGCTTAAACACACCATTGGTCTGCGTGTATCAGTTGAAGACGAGTTAGCAGGTATGGATGTTTCAGAATTCGGTATGGAAGCATATCCAGAATTCTCGAAGTCCTAATCACACATATTTTTCCCCGGGGGATTCGTCTTCCGGGGATTTTTTTAACGATAAAATATAAACTGGGAGAGAAAAATGAAACTCATTATTGCCATTGTCAAACCGTTCAAACTGGACGAAGTCAGACAAAAACTCGCAGATATCGGCGTTTCCGGCATTACAATTTCCGAGGTGAAAGGATATGGCCGCCAAAAAGGTCAGACCGAAATCTACCGGGGATCTGAATATGAAGTGCATTTCATGCCAAAAATTCGGATGGAAATAGTTGTCGATGACGACATGGTTGCACCTGTTAGTGAAGCCATTGTGGAAGCTGCCAAAACCGGTCAAATCGGTGACGGTAAGATATTTGTACTTTCAGTAGACTCAGCCACCCGTATTAGAACCGGAGAGACCGGTTCGGATGCGATATAGGAGAAAAAAATGATTAAATTACCTAAATTCCTTACCTGCTTGTCAGTCGCTGCCATTGGGCTCGCTCTACTCACGGGTCCGGTGCAGGCTGAAGTCACATCAGCGGAATCTGCTTATGTCTTCAATACATTGCTGTTCCTAATGTGTGGCTTCCTCGTCATGTTTATGGCTGCAGGTTTTGCCATGCTCGAAAGCGGCATGGTCAGATCCAAAAATGTCGGCACAATTTGTGTCAAAAACATCTCACTCTATTCCGTAGCCGGCATCATGTTCTATCTCGTCGGCTATAACCTTCTTTATGGAATTGACGAGGGCGGATATCTCGGCAGCTTCAGCATTTGGGGCGGCGATGATTCTGGTCTCACATCAGACACACCAGATTTCTCAGGCGGATATTCAGCAGGTTCAGACTGGTACTTCCAGATGGTCTTTGTTGCGACCGCAGCATCTATCGTCTCAGGCACCGTTGCCGAACGTATCAAATTATGGCCTTTCCTTGGCTTTGTCGTTCTGCTCACAGCTTTTATCTATCCAATTCAAGCCTCTTGGGTTTGGGGTGGCGGTTGGCTATCAGCAGCAGGCTTCTCAGACTTTGCGGGTTCAACACTTGTCCACTCTGTTGGGGGCTGGGCGGCTCTTGTCGGTGCCATTCTTCTGGGTGCGCGTGCCGGCAAATACGGCACTGACGGATCAGTCACGCCAATTCCTGGTTCATCCATGCCACTCGCAACATTGGGTACATTTATCCTATGGCTCGGCTGGTTTGGCTTTAATGGCGGGTCACAGCTTGCCCTTGGCTCCGGCATTGATGCGGCATCGGTTGCAAATATCTTCATCAACACGAATATGGCAGCCGCAGCAGGTGTTGTTGCCGCCATGGTCGCAACACAACTACTCTATGGTAAAGTTGATCTCACAATGGCTCTTAACGGCGCGATTGGCGGTCTGGTTTCCATTACAGCCGAACCTCTCGCACCCACGATTGCTCAGGCTCTTTTCATTGGCGCTGTCGGCGGCATTCTTGTCGTTCTCGCGGTTCCATTGCTCGACAAACTCAAAATCGACGATGTTGTTGGCGCTATTCCGGCGCATTTGGTTTGCGGCATTTGGGGCACGATGATTGTACCTTTGAGCAATACGGGAACAGCTTATGGCACGCAATTGCTGGGTGTCGTTTCTATCGGCATCTTCGCAATTATTGCAAGTGCCATAGGTTGGACGCTCCTCAAATTTACTGTCGGTATTCGCGTCAGTGAAGAAGATGAGCTAACCGGGCTGGATAAATCTGAGTTGGGCATTGAAGCCTACCCAGAATTTACCCGCTAAGTTCTGCCCAAAACAACAGGTCCACCTTCCTACCTGTTAAGTTTAACCCCGGGGGTCATGCTCCCGGGGTTTTTATTTGTTGTTGACCTTAACCCCACAAAGATTTAAGCGAAAACATGTTGATGAGGAGGGCGTTGTGTCTGCTGGCATTTCTATTTCTGAAAATTTCGATAAAGACATCCTGACAGAGGATATTTATGGTATTTCCCGTTGGGGTGATGGCCTTATCACTGTTCTTGAAAACGGCCATATCGGCCTTTGTCAGCCTGAAAGTCCTGACAGCCCCCCAACCGACCTTACAGAAATTATTAAGAACCTCGACCAGGGCGGCATCACCGCGCCGGTTTTATTACGGGTTACGAATTTCCTCAGAAGCCGCATAGACCAAATTAATGTGTCTTTTAACGCGGCGATTGAAGAACTGGCCTATAAGGGCATATATCGCGGGGTTTTTCCGGTTAAGGTCAATCAGCAAGCACCTGTTGTGGATAGAATTGTCGACTTTGGACGCCCTTATGATTTTGGTCTGGAAGTGGGTTCCAAAGCCGAACTGCTGATTGCGCTTTCGCATAATCTCTCCAAAGAAGCGGCGATTATCTGTAACGGCATTAAGGATAGCGAGTTCGTCCGGCTCGCCCTCATGGCACAAAGGCTGGGGTATAATTGTTTTCTGGTGCTTGAAAGTCCACGCGAACTGGATTTAGTGCTAGATGTTGCCCAAGAAACGGGCATCGCACCCCAACTCGGCATTCGAGTGAAACTGACCTATACCGTCAGCGGCAACTGGGCAAAATCAAGCGGCGACAGGAGCACCTTCGGCTTAAGTATTCCTCAAGTTATGGATGTGGTTGAAAAACTCCGCCAGCATGAGGCGCTGGACTGGCTGGTTCTGCAACATTCGCATCTGGGCAGTCAGGTACCAAATATTATCGAAATCCGTCATGCCACACAGGAAGCGGCGCGGTTCTTTGTTGAACTCCGCCGTGAAGGCGCGCCCCTAACACATCTCGACCTTGGCGGCGGTCTGGGTGTTGATTATACGGGCGAACATATTGCCTCTGCCAATTCGGTGAATTATTCGCTGAATGAATATTGCCTGAATATTATCGAAACCGTGAAAGATATGATGGATGCACATGACATGCCGCATCCGGTGATAGTCACGGAAAGCGGGCGTGCCTGTGTCGCGCAATCCTCCATGCTGTTATTCAATGTGCTTGAGGCAACCCATTTTGACAGCACACTGAAAGTTGACGCTGCAGATGACGATCACCCATTGCTCACCAAAATGCTGGAGATTGAAACCTATCTGTCCCATGAAAGATTGCAGGAATGCTGGAACGATTTGCAATATTACCGCGATGAGGTGCGCAGTCTTTTCCAAAGCAATCAGGTGAGCCTTGCCATGACGGCAAAATCTGAGCGCACTTATCTTTATCTGATGAACAGGATTAAAAACCTTCTCCTCCCCGCCCATCAATGCGACACAATGAGTGTTGGTGAAGATATGATTGATGCGCTGGAACAAGCCGCCGATATATTACATTGTAATTTTTCTTTGTTTCAAAGCCTGCCGGATATTTGGGCAATTGACCAAATTCACCCGATTGCGCCCCTGCAAAGGCTAAATGAAAAGCCGCGAAGAGAAGCTGTTCTCAGTGACATTACCTGTGACAGTGACGGCAAAATTGACCGTTTTGTGCTGGAGAAAGGTGTTTCCAACACGCTACCAGTTCATGACCTTATGGCAGGTGAAGAATATTATCTTGGCGTGTTTTTTGTCGGCGCCTATCAGGAAACTCTTGGCGATTTGCATAATCTATTTGGCGACACGAATGTTGTGACCATTGAGTTAAACCCCGATGGTAGTTTTGAGATGATGCATGAACAAGAAGGCGATACGGTTTCCGAGGTATTGAGTTATGTCGAATATGAACCACGCCGTATGGTCGATACATTTAAGGTGATTGTTGAAAATGCCGTCCGCGCCGGTCGTGTCAGCGCTGCAGAAAGAAAGGAAATGATTTCCACTTTCAAAGACAGCATTCAAGGCTACACCTATTTTGAGCATTAAATCAGGAGGGCCATATGTCTAAAGTTCTCGTTATCGGTGCGGGGGGTGTCGGTTCTGTTGCCGTCCATAAAATGGCAATGTGGCCTGATATGTTTTCGCAGATTACCCTTGCCAGCCGCCGTATTGCTAAATGCGACGCGATTGCTGCCAGTGTGAAAAATCGTGCCGGTGTCACCATCGCAACGGCTGAACTTGATGCAGATGATATTGCGGCAACAACTCGGCTTATCGAAAAGACGGGAGCGTCTCTCGTGGTTAATCTGGCCTTGCCCTATCAGGACTTGAATATAATGGAAGCCTGTCTTATCGCTGGGGCCGATTATTTGGATACGGCAAATTATGAGCCATTGGATGAAGCAAAATTCGAATATCACTGGCAATGGGCCTATCAAGAAAAATTTGAAAAAGCGGGTCTGACAGCACTTTTAGGCTCTGGCTTTGACCCGGGCGTTACCAATGTATTCACGGCCTATATCGCCAAACATCATGTTCAGAAAATGCAGACATTGGATATTCTGGACTGTAATGGCGGCGATCACGGTCAGCATTTTGCGACCAATTTTAACCCCGAAATTAACATCCGCGAAGTGACTGCCCCGGCACGACACTGGCAGGAGGGGCGCTGGGTTGAGACACCGGCATTAAGCCATAAGCAAAGTTTTGATTTCCCCCAAGTCGGGGAGCGCAATATGTATCTGATGTATCATGAGGAGCTTGAATCCCTATCCAAGCATTTCCCCGAACTCACCCGCGCGCGTTTCTGGATGACTTTCGGCGATGCCTATCTCACCCATTTAAGCGTGCTGGAAAATATCGGCATGACCTCGATTGAACCGATACTCTATGAGGGACAGGAAATTGTCCCGCTTCAATTTTTGAAAGCCGTTCTGCCCGAACCCTCTGGGCTAGGGGAAACGACAAAGGGAAAAACCTGTATCGGTAATATTGTAAGTGGCATGCATGAGGGACAACCGAAAACCGTTTATCTTTATAATATCTGCGACCATGAAGATTGTTTTGCTGAAGTAGGCAGTCAGGCCGTGAGTTATACGACAGGCGTGCCGGCGATGATTGGTGCATCCTTAATATTGGATAAAAGCTGGCGCAAGCCCGGTGTCTGGAATATGGAACAATTTGACCCCGACCCGTTTATGGAGAGGTTGAATAAATATGGCCTGCCATGGCATGTCACTGAATTGCCCAAAGCATTAGATTTTTAATCATGTTGGATTTCTAACCATGCTCCCAACGCAGTCATCCGGTGCCGGACAATTTGCCAAGCTTGATTTATCGAGGCTACCCAGCCCCTGTTTCGTCATTGACGAAATCAAGCTGACGGAAAATCTCCAAATTCTCAAAGATATCGCAACTGCCGCTGATACAAAAATTCTGCTGGCCTTAAAAGCTTTTTCCATGTGGTCACTGGCGCCGCTTATCAACGACTACTTAGCAGGATGTTGCGCGTCAGGATTGTGGGAAGCCCAACTTGCCAGAAAATATTTCTCAGGCGAACTCTCAAGTTTTGCGCCCGCCTTCAAGCCATCTGAAATTGAAGACATCGCAACGCTCTCCAGTCATGTGGTATTTAATAATCTAGGGCAGCATCAAGCCTTTGCAGATGTGGCACGCAAATATGGCGCAGAAACTGGATTGCGCATTAACCCGCAACATTCAGAAGGCCAGACGGCGAAATATGATCCGAGCATGACAGGCTCGCGGCTCGGACAACCGCTTGACCAGCTTATGCAGCTTGACCTACCGGATATAGATGGTCTGCATCTGCACAATTTATGCGAGCAAGGTTTTGCGCCACTGGCGCGCACCGTCGCGGCTATAGAGCCTTATCTGGCAGCGCAAAAGGGGCGCTTTCAATGGCTCAATCTTGGCGGCGGTCACATGCTCACGCAACCGGATTACGATACAGAGGCGCTTATCGCCTTATTGAAAAGATTGCGCGCTGACTATGAGGCACAGATTTATCTCGAACCCGGCACAGCGATTGCGTTTGATGCGGGTATTCTTGTCGGCGAGGTGCTGGATGTGACGGATAATGATGGCCCGATTGCTATTTTAGATATTTCTGCGACCTGCCACATGCCTGACGTTCTGGAAGCGCCGTATCGTCCGGCTCTCCTCAATGAAACGTCAGAAGACGGGGTAAATGTGACGCTGGGTGGGCCGAGTTGTCTCGCCGGTGATGTTATCGGCACCTATAATTTCCCGAACATGCCGAAGCCCGGACAACGCCTCGCCTTTCTTGACCAGGCACATTATTCAATGGTCAAAACCACCACCTTTAACGGCATGAAAATGCCATCCATCGCGATATGGAACAGCCAGACGGATGACCTTAAACGCGTCAGAGAATTTGATTTTAGTGATTTTGAAAGGCGCCTCTCATGACGTCGCAATTTTTAGGTTCAGAACTCAGCGCCACCGAAAACCAACAGGCTGACGCTCTGTTTCAGATTATCCCTTGCGGTCTGGAGGCCACGGTCTCTTACGGCACTGGCACGCGCAAAGGGCCGGAAGCTATTTTGCAGGCCAGCGACCAGTTAGAACGCAATGTGCAAGGCTTTGAGCCATGCCAGCAGGGTATTTTCACGCATCCCGAACTTAATTGCACGCAACCGATTGAACAGGTGATGCAAGACCTACGCGCCCTAACCGCCGACATCAGCGCCAAAGGGCATATTCCGGTAACACTTGGCGGCGAACATAGTGTGAGCTATGGCGCGGTGATGGGCGTCATGGATGCGCTACATCAAAAAGGGGAAACCCTCGGCATTGTTCAGATTGACGCCCATGCCGATTTCCGCGTGGCTTATCAAGGCCATCATTATTCCCATGCCAGCGTCATGCATCTGCTTGCGGAAGCGGGGCTGCCCATTGTTTCTCTCGGCGTTCGTGCGCTCAGTACGGAAGAAGAGCTTGCCCGCACTCAGCATGGGGTCATCGCTCATGACGGCCCGATGCTGGTTAGAAACAATATAAGCCAGATTGAGTTGCCGGATGATTTTCCGAAGAATATTTATGTCACCTTTGATGTGGACGGTCTTGACCCGTCTGTCATCGCCGCAACCGGCACACCTGTGCCAGGCGGGTTAGGATTTTATCAATCACTGGATTTGGTGGAAAGCACCTTGAAAGGGCGTCGCTGTGTCGGCATTGATATCACCGAACTTGCGCCGGTTGAAGGACAAACATCAAACGATTTTACGGCAGCACTTATTTGCTACACCCTCATGGCATTTGCTGCAAAAACTCAGATTGATAAACAGAAGCCGCTAAAATAGAGCCAATAAAATAGAGCCTAAAGAAGCTTAATCTTTTTTGGTCAGCGCATAACCCGCACCACGCACGGTGCGTATCATATCCGGCCGATCCGGGCCGCCATCCGCTCTTTTATTCAGGGCGCGGCGCAAACGGCTCATATGCACATCAACCGTGCGTTCTTCAACATAGACCCCATGCCCCCAGACCAAATCAAGTAATTGATCGCGGCTGAAAACGCGTTCAGGGCGTTCAATCAGCAAGCTCAAAAGCTTAAACTCACGCGCACCAAGATGAATATCATCGCCGTTTCTCGTCACCCGCATAGTTTCAGGGTTCAGTTCCAAGCCCTGAAATTCCAGCTTATCCTGTAATAATGTCGGGCGGGAACGTCTCAGCAAAGCCTTGATGCGCGAGACCAATTCCCGCGGCGAAAATGGCTTAGTGATGTAATCATCCGCACCCGAATCCAGCCCCAATGCACGGTCGCCTTCCTCACCACGCGCACTGACCATAAGTATCGGTAACAGGCGTGTCTCAGGGCGGCTGCGTAACTCATGGCAAACATCAATGCCCGAAGCTTCCGGTATCATCCAATCAAGGATAATCAAATCCGGTTTGACTTCCTCAATAATGATGAGGGCGTCTTTCCCATTATCTGCAAGCAAAATATCATAACCTGCTTTTTCAATATTATATCTTAACAATTGTTGTTGCGCGGGCTCGTCATCGACTATCAGGATTTTGGCTGTCATTTTTCTACCTAACTCGTAAAGCAATTGAGCTCGACCGATCGGCTTTGGGCCGATTCTGATCAGGCATCTCTCCATGGTGTAAAAAATAAATTTGTTCGGCAATACCAGTAATGTGATCACCGACGCGCTCAATGTTTTTAGCAACAAACAGCAGATGTGGACCAATCTTCAACTGCTCTTGATTATAAGACATTTCTTCAATGAGGCTTTGAAAGACCACTGTGTTGAGCTTATCCACCTCTATATCCGCTTCCATAACATCAAGCGCTGTGACCGGATCAACTTCTACATAAGCATCTAGAATCTTATTGAGCATTTTCAGAACCATAGAGGTCATGGTTCTGATAGAGGGCAGCATTTGCGTCTTTACGGTGGTGTCCAATATTACCTTATTTCTTTTGGCAATATTTTTAGCCAAATCGCCAATTCGCTCCAATGTCGACGCCACTTTCAAAGCGACAATCACCCGCCGCAAATCCTCAGCACGCGGCGCACGCAGCGCGATAATCTCGATGACCTTGTCATTCAGTAATGCCTCGAGATTATCAAGCTCTTTATCTCGTTTGATAATATCATCCAGACCGGAAGGGTTGCGGGCAATCAGCGCCTCAGTAGAAGCAAAAAGTTGGGTTTCTGCTAAGGCACCCATTCTGGCCATCATGTCATTCAGCGTCGCCAAATCGTCATCAAATGCGGTTACGATATGTTTTTTTTCTACCATTTATGAGCTATCCAATCCGTCCTGATATATAGGCTTCTGTTTGTTCATTTTTTGGACGCGTAAAAATATCATTTGTTTCGCCATATTCGATAATATTGCCAAGATGGAAATATCCCGTCTTTTGCGATACACGCGCCGCCTGTTGCATGGAGTGGGTCACGATAACAATCGTAAAACGCTCCCTTAATTCATTAATCAGTTCCTCGATAATAGATGTCGCAATTGGGTCAAGTGCCGAACAAGGCTCGTCCATTAAAAGAATATCAGGATTAACCGCAATCGCTCTGGCAATACAAAGTCGCTGCTGTTGCCCACCTGAAAGCCCCAACGCTTTGTCATCTAAACGCTCGCTTACCTCATCCCAGAGGCCGGCGCGCTTAAGGCTTTTTTTAACAATGCGATCCATATCATCTTTGTTTTCCGTCAAACCATGAATACGCGGACCATAAGCCACATTATCATAAATTGATTTTGGAAAGGGGTTCGGCTTTTGAAATACCATGCCCACGCGCGCACGGAGTTCTACGACATCAATTTCAGGGTCATAAACATCCGTATCATCAATCATCAACCGCCCGCTAACCTTACAATTATCAATGACGTCATTCATACGATTAATACAGCGCAAGAATGTTGATTTACCACAACCAGACGGGCCAATCAGTGCCGTGACTTCATTCGGGTAAATATCCAAATCAATGCCATGTAAAGCACGCTTATCGTCATATTCAACAATAATGCCCGATGATTTGATTTTGGGAGTTGAAAGCGTCATGTCACCATCTCTTTTCATATTTCTTTCTCAAATATATCGCCAAGGCATTCATCAAAAGTAAAAATACCATCAGGCAAATAATACCGGCGGCTGTTTTGGCCTGGAAAGCACGCTCGGGATTATTGGCCCACATATAAATCTGAGCCGGCAAAACCGTCGCCTTGTCATCAATCCACATGGGCGTATCAACAATAAATGCCATCATCCCAATCATTAAAAGCGGTGCTGTTTCCCCTGCGGCTTGAGCGAGTCCGATAATCGTTCCAGTCAGAATACCAGGCATAGCAAGCGGCAGCACATGATGAAAAATCACTTGAATAGGTGACGCGCCAACACCCAATGCCGCCTCTCTAATAGAGGGAGGCACGGCAGCAAGCGCGGCGCGTGTTGCAATTATAATGGTCGGCAGCGTCATGAGCGCCAACACCATTCCGCCGACGAGAGGCGCAGAGCGCGGCAGATGAAAGAAATTAATAAACACCGCCAAACCGAGCAAACCAAACACAATAGACGGTACGGCAGCCAGATTATTAATATTCACCTCAATCAAATCCGTCAGGCGGTTTTTCGGCGCGATTTCTTCTAGATAAATCGCCGCCATGACACCCAGCGGAAAACTGAAAAGCAGCGTCACCAGCATGGTCAGGAGTGTGCCGACAGCCGCACTGCGAAGACCCGCCATTTCAGCCTCTCTGCTGTCACCGGAGGTAAACAAAAACCAGGCAATGCGTCTATCAATCCGACCAGCGGCTTCTAAATGATCGATAAAGGTTAATTCGCGATCTGAAATCACCCTGTTATCTTCGGGCAGAGAGCGGTCAATCAAACCCTTTAATAATAAGTCAACATCGTCGGAAAGGGGCAATGCCACTGCTACAGTCGAGCCGATAATAGTCGGGTCATTGAGAACCTTATCGCGCAACGCATCGCCAGCACCGCCCGACAGAAGATTGCCGATAGCCCGCTTACCGCGTCGGTCAGTGACTTCCGGAAATTCATTTCTGAGCGTTTTACGAACCATCCCGCGCCAGTTCACTTTTCTCATAGCGGCAGGGTCTGTCACTTGGTCAGCCGGTATGGTTGTTTCAGGAATAGCAATGTCGAGCGTGACGTAATGATGCGTAAAGGCCGGAATAGACATTTGCGTCAATCCGCCAAGCAGCACAAGCAATATACCGGCAGCTGAACAAATCGCCGCTAGACCAAAAAATTTAAATCTTTTTTCAGCTCGATAGCGCTTCTTCAAATGCTTTGATTGCGCGGTTTGTGTGGCCTGATCAGTCATATTGCTCCTTGTATTTGCGTACAATATAGAGCGCCAAAATATTGAGCATCAGTGTTACAAAAAACAATACAAGCCCAAGCGCAAAAGCAGCAAGCGTTTTGGCACTGTCAAATTCTTGGTCGCCCACCAACAACATCACAATCTGCACGGTTACTGTGGTCACGGACTCAAAAGGATTGGCTGTCAAATTCGCTGCGACGCCTGCCGCCATAACAACAATCATGGTCTCGCCAATAGCACGCGATATTGCCAACAAAATTGCACTCACAATACCCGGCAATGCGGCGGGGAGAATAACTTGTGTAATTGTCTCTGCCTGTGTTGCCCCCAACGCAGACGCACCGTCACGAAGATTTTGCGGCACGGAATTAATCACATCATCAGAGAGGGATGAGATAAATGGAATAATCATAATCCCCATCACTAATCCCGCCGCCAGCGCCGACTCGGAAGATAATTCCAATCCGATGACGCTACCATTATTTCGTAAAAACGGCGCGACAAAAAGGGCGGCAAAAAAACCATAAACGACAGTTGGAATACCCGCGAGCAATTCAATGGCGGGCTTGGCCACATTCCGCAACCGCTTAGACGCATATTCCGATAGATAAATAGCCGACATCAGACCAATAGGAACAGCCAGCAACATGGCAATAAAAGTAATCATCAATGTGCCGGCAAAAAGTGGAATGGCACCAAAAGCCCCCGACCCGCCGGCCTGGCCTTCACGAATAGCAATTTGCGGACTCCAATGGGTGCCGAATAAAAACTCTTTAATGGGTATAGCGTCGAAAAACCGACTCGCTTCAAAAGCGAGAGATAAAATAATTCCAATCGTCGTTAAAATCGCGACACCCGATGCCAGTTGCATCAGGCGCTTAATTATAACCTCAACCTTATCCCGTGCCGCAAAACGTGGGGATATATGACGAGCTGACAACACAAAGCCTGCAACCGCCGTGGCGATGGTAACAACATAAAGGAATATATTGGCACGAATAATTAATGCGCTGTAATAGCCCAGAGCCTGACGTATTTCAGGCTCAACAAATTCAGCCTTAAGGACACCTTCGTAAAGAGCTTCCAACTTGGACACGAAAATACTGAGCAAACGTGGATCGGTCTCGCCTGTTAATCTTGTGATCTCTGAAACCAGCAATGACGATATGACCATTGGAGCAAAAGTCAGCCAACAAAGGATAACCGCCAAGGCTGGCAACAGCACACACATGGACATAAAAAGACCATGAAAAGTAGTAAGAGAGTGTTGTTTAACACGCCCTTCGCTTTGAGTTTGAGCCGACGCACTCATCAGCTTACGTATGCGCGACCGGCCATAAATATTGGCACCCAATGGCATCAGAAAAATCAGAGCCAGAAACATCAAACCAATGAGTTCCAAAATTATTACCTCTGTTCAAATCCCGAAGTATCGTAGGCGTTTTTCCCCACCATCAGGACGGTTTAACGCGCATGCAAATTTTACAATTCCAGTTTTTTCAATGAAACAGCCTGCGTCCGAATGGCATCGCGCTCTTCTTCAAAGAGGGGGATGAGGCCTTTATCAAGAAGATAACCTTCTTCACCAAACGCATTCTCACTGGTGAATTCCTCAATAAAAGCTTTGATACCCGGAACCGTACCGATATGGGCATGCTTCACATAGAAATATAGTGAACGGGAAATATTATATTGTCCGTCTGCAATATTTTCGAAACTTGGCGCGATGCCATCAACATTAGCACCTTTGAGCTTATCCGCATTTTGTTCGAGAAAACTATAGCCAAAAACACCGACAGCATCAGGATTGGCGATTAATTTATTAACCATCAGATTATCGTTTTCACCGGAATCAATCCATCCGCCATCTTCACGAACGGTATGAACAATTCGCTTCCATTCGCTCTTATTTGATTTCTTTAGTGCATTAAGCGTTGAGAAAGCTTTAGCCCCCCCTTGCATCGCCAGTTCCTGAAACGCATCACGGGTACCGGATGTTGGTGGCGGGCCAAGAACTTCAATTTTCTTGGCAGGCAGAGACGGATCAATATCGCTCCACATTTTGTAAGGGTTCTCAACCAACGCACAATCACTCTCACAACCAGGCGCAGGCACCTTGGCAGCAGTCGCCATAAAAATGTGCTTCAGACTGAGATTAAGCGTGGCGGCAGATTTGAGGTTTGCCACGACAATGCCATCATAACCGATAACCACTTCAGTCATCGCAATGCCTTTGGACTGGCAATTATCGAATTCGCTCTTTTTAATACGTCTTGATGAATTCGTGACATCCGGGTGTTCTAAACCGATACCGGCACAGAAAAGCTTTAATCCGCCACCGGAGCCAGTGGACTCGACGATAGGCGTTTTAAACTCTGTGTTCCGGCCAAATTGCTCAGCAACAGAAGTTGAAAATGGAAAAACCGTAGACGAGCCAACGATCACAATTTGATCCCGCGCCATGGCCACAAATGTTGATCCCAAAAGAATGAATGATGCAATCAAAAGATTCGAAATTAATTTGGTAAGATTTGGTTGAAACGCTTTTATCACAGGCATTTTTGCCTCCAGTTATTTAATTTTAGTAACTGAAGATGACCTTATTGATATTACAGAAGTGTGACAAATTCATAAAAAGCATCTACGCGTTACATATAACTGCAAAAATACAGTAAAATCATGTGGATGACCCGCCAAATGCGGTCATTTCAGTGTTTTTGATTAATAACCATTAAATCGGAAACTTAAGCACCCATTATCGGGAAATAAACTGAGAATATAGTCTCGCCACCTAAATCACTAGTGATTTGCAAGCGCCCTCTATGGCGGTTCACAATATGCTTCACAATTGCAAGCCCAAGCCCTGTACCGCCCAACTTACGTGTGCGGGCTTTATCCACGCGGTAAAATCTTTCCGTGAGGCGGGGTAAATGAATTTCCTCAATACCCTCCCCTGAATTGACGACACTTATAATCATCATTTTTTTGAGTTCGTCCGTTTCAAGAATGATTTTAACCGTTGAGTCCTCGTAACCATATTTAATGGCATTCTCCAAAAGATTATGCAGTACCTCACTCAACTCGTCTTTTTTCCCCAAAACAATCGGGCTAAGTGATTGCGGCAAATGATTTGACAGCTCTATATTCATGCCACGTTGCGCTGCCCGATAGGATGTCAAACCGGCAACCTCATTAATCACATCTACCATCTGCACATTATCATTGGGGTGCAAATGCTCTTGCGCCTCAACGCGCGATAGCGACAACAAACTATCAATCAAACGCTGCATGCGCGCCGCCTCTTCCTGCATAATGCCAAGAAATTCAACCCGCGCCTTAGGGTCATCCGCAGCCGTGGTCTGGAGAGTTTCAATAAAACCGGTCAGAGCTGTGAGCGGTGAGCGTAATTCATGGCTTACATTGGCGACAAATTCAGATCTGATTTTATCAAAGCTGATACGCGCCGTAACGTCATTCATGAAAACCAAACAATGGCCATCTGGAAAAGGGACAAATTTGACAACATATTCATGCTGCACATCATCATAACGCAGATAGGTAAGTGGGCTCGCTTCACCAAATTCATTTATGCTGTTAAGGGCTTGGTTAATATCGGGGTGGCGTAAATAATATTCAAGCGGCTGATTTAAAATGCGCGCGCCCAAAATGTTAATAGCCGCTTGATTGGCATGAACAACTTCTCCATTTGAATCGACAAGTATCAGCCCGCTATCAATCAACACGTCAAAATTGTCGAATAATTTATGAAGATTTGTTTCCATTACCCAGCCAATAGCTCATGCATGATGCAGTAAGGTTACATAGTAACCCTTTTACCATAAAGCGACAGAAAACTTTTCGAGCGGCTTAGATAATCGACAAAATCAATCTTCATACCATTTTTTTGGTGGCGCTTTTCGTACCGATTTGCGTGGGCGAGGCTGCGCGCTTTGCCCGGCATTCAGCTCTTTCGTCGAGACAGAGGCCTGTTTTTTTGTGGCAGGCTTCTTTTTAGATACGGGTGCTTGTTTGGGAGTTTCCACGCGGTCGGCAATATCACTTTTGAAAGGAATTTTCTCACTAATGGACGTGATAATATCCGGATTGAAAAGCGTTTTATTCAATGTCTCACGCAGTGACGACAGCGATGCATTAACCGAAGCTGATAATTTTTGGGTGATGGGTACTCTGGGTACTGAAGATGCTGTGGGTACTTTCGGCTTGTCAGTCTCTTGAGGAACGTCAAGTTTGGGCGCTTCCTCAGCAATTTCTTCTATATTTTTTTCTTCACCACGTGACTCAGAAATTAATGCTTCTGGTGGCTGAACCTCTTGCGCAATTGGCGTACCTTCATGAGTGTCAAAAACACCATCAGCTTGTGACGGCTTATCAAGCGAAGGCGAGACCAGCGCCGTGGCGTCAACACTCTCAATCGTCCGCGCTGCATTTTTGCGGATATTACGGCGGATTTCGACAAATGTCATATGCACGCCTCGGCTCAACACCAATATCAAAATACGCAGACTATCCGCCAGCATGCCAATAATATCGAGAAGAGTCTCGATAACAAACCGGAGCAAATAGACAAGGGCGCGGGCAATATAAATAAAGCCATCGCCCGTGCGCGCAGCAATTTCCAAAAGGCTTTGCCCAAATGCTTTAAGCAGACTGGAGAAACGCAGAAACATCATGACAATCACTTTGCCGGACCGGCTACGGTGTTGGCGTCTTACATGTCTGTCCTCTGATAAAACAAAAGAGATGAACGCTAGGAATGTTCCCATTGTAGCGACAATGAGTGCCGTCGACCCGAACCAGAGCGTAGAAACAAATTTGACTTTTTCTTCAGGCAAATCTGCAACATCAAACCCACGCGCCCTTGCACGTGTAAAGTTCTCGCTACCTGCCGGCAAAAGCATGCTGTCTTTAAAGCACCATTCTTCAAGCGTACCACACACAATAGCTGTGAGCTGATAGACCTGCACTTTTTCGACTTTTTCACGATATATCTTGCGTAGCTCATTACTGCGTTCAACCAGCCCACTCTTTTTTTCCTGTAACGCCGGAATTAACTGCGCCTGTGAACCGGACATTTCGAGCGAGGCCTGCTTTTGAACATTTATCTCGCCTATCTGTCTGTCAATTTGGGCATTAATAGTTTCGAGCCTTTTCGCATAATCGGCTTTTGAGGTGGCAATGAGACGCTGAACTGTCTCGGTTTGCGCATTGCGAAGTTGCGAAAAACGCTCGGACTGAGACGCAATAATTTTGCGCAACCGGTCCTGCTCAGTCGACAGGCCACGCTGTCTGGTATCAAAACCAGAAATCGCAACACGCAACTCATCATCACGCTGGCTTTCGAGCTTGGCAATCGCCGCACTTAACTCATCAATTTGGCTGTTCGTGGCAGAATTGATTTCCCGTATAATCTGAGACCGACCAAAAAAGAAATCATCAGTATTTTCAATTTGACTTTGCCGATTATCATTAATTCTTGAAATTTGTAATTTGATGTCGTCAATTTGCTGCTTGTAACGGCTATTAATATTATTGACCGCATCCTGCCTGAGGCGCGTGACATCCTGAATAGCAGCACTGAGGCGGGAAATTTCTTCTCTGAGAGCTTCACCGGCATTGCCCCTGCTTTGCATCTGAAGACTATCCAGTCTTGCCGTCAGGGTTGTGAGGCTTTCATTATGTTCGCGTGCAGCAATATCAATGCGTCGCTTGCGGTCTGCCTCAAGATTTTCAATCGGTGTGGCAAATTGCTGACGGATTTGCTGCGGTGTTAAAGATGCGAAGCGGTTAATATCGCGATCAATGGTCTCAATCGCATCCAGCACTTCATATCTTTCATTCACAAGCTGGCGCGTCTGCTGCGTGATATTCGTGTTTTGTTGAATCAAGGCATTAAACATGGTCTCAAATGTAACAAATGTCAGCGCAGTGAGGCCCACGACAAATGCCAGTGTCATACCCAGCCGGTTAGATAGACGCGAATGGTAAAGCCCTGATGCGAGATAAATTTTGGTCGGTTCCAAAATCGCAATCACAACAAATGGCAAAGCCCCCATAACAGCACGCGTATGCACCCCAAAATCTCTTTCAGCTTCGGGGATATTTACAAATACGGAAATACCTTGAGAAAAAGCGATAAAAAGTCCGATTATTGCGGCAACAATCTCAACAATCCATGCCGTAATATAAACTGTTCTACCAAGATTATAGCTTGAACTCATACCCGGATTAATATTGGGTGTAGCCGCAGACACCATATTTGCGGGGCTTACAGAGGCCTCAGCAGGTTTCTTCCCGGTTGAGGTTTTACGCCTGACCATTGCAAAACTCCAAAAACGATACGCAACTCAAAGACCTTTACATGGATTAAATGACTTAACAACAATATTTGACTTGAAATTATCCTCACTTCTGAGGCGCAAAAAATCAAAATTTAATGTAGTTTAGACAATCAGAAACGATAGGATTAAAGGCAATAAATGTTAAGAGAGTTTGGATATTACAAGCCCGGTCGTGCCACAGTTTTTTTCGAGATTTTCAGAAAACTTGGTCTCAGCAGAGGATTTATGCGCCGGAAAATTTATAAAAGCTGGCAAAACCAAGGCTATGAAATCGTCGATACAACAATTCGTGGCATAAAATACCGCCTTAACATTCGAGACAATACAACCGACAGGAAAATCTTAACAACATCAAAATTTTATGACTTCAAAGAAATTGATGCGCTTGCCCGGGCAGCGAAACCATCGCAACAAGATAAAGTGTTTTTGGATATCGGCGCCAATACCGGTCATTACTCTTTGAGTTTAGCGAAGCGTGGTTTTACCAAAATTATTGCCATTGAACCCAATCCGCCAACGCTGGAACTCCTATCCTTTAATGTGAAAATTAACAATCTTGAGTCAGTTATCTCCATTGTCCCCTTATGTATTGGCGACGGCACAAAAGTTCCGTTTTACAGCAGCAACGGCCTCGGCACGGCAAGCGTTTTTAAAGATGAAGCAGATGACAGCCCGCCTATTTATGTCGCCTCCGATACGCTGGTAAATATTTTGAAAAGCCAGAATATCACCAAGCTAGATGCGATGAAGATTGATATTGAAGGCTTTGAAGATCATGCGCTGTTTCCATTTTTTGCCGACGCGCCGGAAAGCCTGTGGCCGCGCTGTATTGTGATAGAACCGAATAGCGCATCATGGGAAAAAGATATTTTAGCCCAGCTGGAAACATTGGGTTATGTCAGAACCGGCAAAACCCGTGGCAATGTTATCATGAACCGGGCTTAATTGGCTTCCGGCTACTTATAAAGGCGATAAACGTCCGCAGCGGCCTTGATGTCTCGCGCGCCTTGTCGCCGCCATGTCTCAGTACATGCTGGCGTAAAACCAGAAGGCCCAGCACAATGGCGGCAGTCACCGCTAATATAACACCCTGTGCTGTCTCATGCGATTTCCTTCTTTCAACCGCATTGATGAGACATGAAGGGTCAAAATAAAAAGGCGGGGTAATTAACCCCGCCTTTTCAGACGCATCATTCAGATGCCGCCTATAACATCAGATGACGTCATAAACGGTGATGGTCAATGTTGCGTCGTCAGTTAACCCGCTATCATTGGTGACGACATAGCTAAGCGTTTCATGCACTTCCTGGTCATCACCGAAATCAATCTCATCGTCGGATTTTGCTACAAATGTAAATGACCCGCCTTCATTGCGGATGGTCATCGTTCCGTACTGCGTATCAATGATGTCGCCTGCTTCAACGGCCTGACCGTTAATGCTGACCAGACGCAAATCACTGCCATTCGGCGAACCGTCATCAGACAAGAGACCGGCCCGAACAGTTGCACTGTCGCCGAGACTAACTGAATTATCCCGGGCAATAGGGGCATCACTGTTTGAAAAAGTGAAAACCAGTTCTGCCGTATCCGTATCGCCTTCTCTGTCGGTTATCGTATAGGTGAAAACATCACGGACTTCTTCCTGGCCATCAAAGTCGATGTTTTTCTTGGCCCGATAATCATAACCACCATTGCCTTTGATTCTCAGTGTTCCGTATTCACCTTCAAAGCGCGCACCTGCAGACAATTCTACACCATCAAGATGAGTGACTTTGATTTTGCTGTCCGCAACGACGTCATTATCGAGAACATTATCTCTTGACCGTTCACCGGCAAAAGTTTCTCTGGTATCATCGGTAGCTGTCGGCGCCGTGGTAATACCGTCATAGCTAACGGAGAAGACATCGCTGGTTGTATTACCGTCCCAGTCAGTCAGCGTAATCCTGACAGATTCTACCGCCGTGTCTCCTGTATTGAGGGCATCCAGAATATCCTGCGTCGGCGAGCGATATTGCGCTTTTAAGGTGCCGGTCTGAAAATTACTGGTGTGATTGTAAATCGTCAGTGTTCCGCCCATTGCAAGATCAATTGTTTTGCTCATGCCGTAGAACTTTTCGCTGACATATTCGCCTTTTGAATTGAGATAGCTCAACGTGATGTCAACCGATGACTCAGCATCGCTATAGCTGCCCAATTCAAAATAGTTGAACCAGTTGTCGGTTGCGTCAAGCGCATACCATGCATCTTCAACCAGATAGGCATGATTGCCGGTAGTGGCTGCTTTCTGGCCGGTTGTGACGGCTGTATCCAAAGGCGATCGTAACTTAAGGGTTGGTGCCGTTCCGATTGTCGGCTGAAAGCCGTCTAGTATTGGCAAATCCAGATATGGTCCATCGCCATTATCTAATACATATTGTATATCTTGTGTCATGTATATTTATCCTCAAAAATTATTGTTATTTTTTACGCAATTAAAATAACGAAGCAATCTGAATAAGTCAAACAGCTAATAGAATAATTCAGGATACCGGGGAGGATTGGGTAAAACGGCATTTTCACGCAGAGGGCGATTGGGCGAAGGCGCACGGGGAAACACATAACAAACTCATCGTTTGTAGAATTTACAGTAAATATATGAATAGAAGAAGCCGACTTCGGGGCTTCCACCCCTACGCGGCGCAAGGCGCACTATGGCAACACAGAGCTGCTAAGTGATTATGCCAAGTGCTTATAGCGTGGCGCACCGGGGAAGATTCGAACTCCCGACCCCTTGATTCGTAGTCAAGTACTCTATCCAGCTGAGCTACCGGTGCCCTGAAGGCCAGCTTATGTGGCCGTTTGTTTGAATTTGTCTGAAAGAGTGTCTTAAAGACTTAGCTGCAACTTGGCAAGAGGTGAATATTTAGTGGAAACGCGTCAAAACCCTGATTACGGTTAAACGAGAATCAACGACAAGCTGAAAGACCCATCGTCAAAACACATGCAGAAAATGAACTCAAAAAAACCGCCCACCTTTTTCGCCAGTGTGTTTGGCTTCACAAGTCTGTTTGGTTTCGCCAGTATGTTTGGCTGGCTCCTCATGACGTCGCTATCACCGGCACATGGCGAGCAAAATAAATCTGCCCATCACGGCGACCATGAGGTCTCTTATATGGTCCCTTATATGGTCCCTTATATGATCTCTGCAGCGCATCCACACGCGGTAAAAGCAGGGGTAGATATTCTCAAAAAAGGCGGCAGCGCCACCGATGCTGCCATTGCTGTTCAAGCAGTTTTAGGGCTTGTCGAACCACAATCATCCGGCATTGCTGGTGGCGGCTTCTTATTACATTACGATGCTGCAACAGGTGACTTAACCAGCTGGGACGGGCGTGAAACAGCACCGCTTGCCATAAGGCCGGATATTTTTGAAAGCCGCGCCGGCACGATTGAAGGTTTTGTGGCCGCCATGACCAGTCCGGACGCCGTTGGTGTTCCCGGCATTCCAGCCCTACTCGAAAAACTGCATCAAAAATATGGGCAGCTTGACTGGGCTGATCTCTTCACCCCCGCCATTCGACTTGCTGAGGACGGCTTTAACATTACACCACGCCTGCATTATTTGCTCAGCACAGACCCGTTTCTCAAAAACAACCCGTCGGCGCGAAATCTTTATTTCTTGCCAAATGATGGGCCAACTAATGGGCCAACCGATAAGCCAACCGATAAGCCAGATGATGAGGCTTCTGCAACGACACACGCCAAAAAGGAAACAAAATTTAAAGCCAAAGCAATAGGGACAAAGCTTCAAAACCCTGCCTATGCCGACACACTCCGAAACTTGGCACAAAACGGCGCGCAGGGTTTTTATAGCGGCTCGACCAGCCAGCAAATCATCACAGATTTAGCAGCGTTAAATCCGCATCACGCCCTCACAATAGAAGATTTCAAGCGCTATCAGGCGAAACAGCGCCCGAATTTATGCCGCCCCTATCGAAGTTTTAAGGTGTGCAGTATGGGGCCCCCCAGTTCGGGCGGCGTGGCTCTTTTGCAAATTCTCGGCATAATGTCTCATGTCGATGTATCAGCCTATCCCATTGGTAGTGCCGAATTTGTGCATCTGATGACAGACGCAACACGGCTCGCCTTTGCAGATCGTGGCGCTTATCTCGGCGACACGGATTTTGTTGACGTCCCCGTCGCCTCTTTGCTGGACACATCTTATCTGCACCAACGCAGTCAATTACTGAACCCTGACCAAGCCTTAAAAAATATATCCCCTGGCATATTTAACGGCACCCGAGCTTACCCTGCCACTCCCAGCCCGGAACAACCTTCAACCACGCATTTTGTCATTCATGATGCGCAAGGGAATGTGGTTTCCATGACCTCATCCGTCGAAGCTGCTTTTGGCTCCCGCATTATGTCTGGCGGCATGTTTCTTAACAATCAGCTCACAGATTTTTCATTTATGTCGAAGGCTGACGGCAAGCAGGTCGCAAATTCAGTTGCCCCCGGCAAGCGCCCGCGCTCCTCCATGACGCCTGTTATCATCTTTAATCAAGACGGATCATTTTTTGCCGCGCTCGGCTCACCGGGTGGACCAAAAATCATTTCCTATGTCGCCCAAACTGTTCTCGCGCTTCTAGACCATGACATGACGATGCAAGCGGCGATTAATCTGCCGCGTCATGTGACAACAGGCAAAAAGCTGGAACTGGAAGCTGATACGGAATTGGCAAAACTTAAACCCAAGTTAGAAGCCTTGGGACATAATGTGATTTTGAAACGCCAGCATAGCGGTCTGCATGGCTTACGCCTGACTAAAAATGGCACATCAGATATGTCGATTGATGGCGGCGCAGACCCGAGGCGTGAAGGCCTAGTCATCTCTAAATAGTGTTCTCTCTAAATAGTGGTTCTCTCTAAATAAAGCCTGCCACACTAGGCAACGATTTGACTTTCATTTTGACCTTCATTATCCGAGAAACCTTCCCCCCTATCGTCGGCATCTTTAGGGTTTTGTGTATCGGGAATATAGATTTTAAAACACGATCCCGTATTACCCGTATAAAGAAGCTCAATCGTCCCGCCATGAAGATTAACCAAATCATGCGCAATGGAAAGCCCAAGGCCGGAACCGCCCTCTTTTGTCGAGCGCATCTCATTTGAGAAAAGCTTTTCGACTTTTTCTTCTGAAATACCCGGGCCGTTATCTCTAATATTGACTTCACATCCATGCGTCATTCTTTTTGAGGAAATACTAATTCTCCCCTGACCTGAGGAAACATCACGCCCGTCCATCTGAATCGCCTGCACAGCATTCAACACAATATTATAGAGGATACGGAAAAATAGTTTCGGGTCACAATCAATTTGCACCCCTTCAGGGCAGAAATTTTTAAGCCGCACGACCTTATCCAAATCATGCAGTCTTGTGATGGAGAAAACATTTTGAACCATCGGCCCCACCAATTCCAGACGGCGCTCAAGTGTGGTGTCCGCACGCATTGTGTTTTTCAAAACCAAATCACAAAGCAGTGTCGCCTTTTCAAGACTGCGTGTGATGCGCTCCCCACTGACACGGCTATTCTTATCATCTGAGGTCTCCAAGCGGTCAGCAATGAGTTGGATAGTCGCCAACACATTCCTAAAATCATGGGTGAGCTTCTGCGTCGCTTTGCCAAGTGACGCCATTTCATTTTCACCGGAAATAAATTCCTTAAAATGCTCCTGCATATTTGTAGAAACAGGGATATTCTGTCCGGCAACTTTTTTGCCATAAAGTTGTTCAATCCAGCGGCGGAAAGAAAAGTTGAACATCAGATTGAAATAAGTCCACACCACAATCGTCAAAATAATTGCCACCATCAGGCAGTAAAAATTAATCGCCTGAAATACATTAAACATCCAGCTGGTTAGAGCTGCCGGTTTGATAATCGGATAGACCTTCTGAACACCCTCAAAATCTTCATTGTCTATGAAAACTAGCGCGTTACGGTCCAGCGTGAGAAAACGGAACGTATCGAATAAATCCATAAAAAACCCGCCGCCACCGAGATTAAATCGTTCGACGATTTCTTCATTTCTTAATCTGGCATCAAATGTGAAATTGAAAACCTCGCCGCCACTTCTTGTATCTTCAATCGTGAAGCCTTCAATCCAATGGCGATTAATACGCGCGACCTCAGCTGAGATGCCCGGCATTTCAGAATGCAGCAATGAGGCCGATTGATAGGTTCGGGCAATGAATGATGTGGTGTCATAAATGAAGCTCATCTGACTTTTCCTGACAAATGTCAGGTAAATCGGCGATGCGATGAGCATGCATGTCGCATAAACCATGATAACAATCGTCAAAACCCTTTTCGGGAGCTCAAAGAGCAAAATCTGACGATCGTCTTTATTCCAGTTAACTCTGAAAATTTTACTTAAATTACTAATCAAATCTACCTAGCTTGCGTAAACGCAAATTTACCCGAACATACTTAAAAACCTGACAAGCCGTCTCGTTCCCTTTCCAAATAGCGTTGGCGCATAAAATGAACCCGCCGCACGCTTGGATGCTTCACTTCTTGTTGGATAGGCGGCAATTAAATTTGCCATGGAAGAGATTTTTAAGTCTTCCTGCATGGCGAGAGTCCAAGGCGTTATCAAATCGCCGGCATTTTTTCCAACAATGCCAGCACCTAGAATCTTACCACTTTTGGTGACGACGACTTTCACCAGACCTTCCATATCGCGCTCGGCGCGCGCGCGGTCATTATCGTCAAAACTCCATTTGAGCGACTGCACTGTTGAATGAAGCTGGCTGGCCTCAGACTCCGTTAAACCAACCTCAGCGATTTCCGGACTTGTATAAATTGCCCGCGGCATAACAGATAAGTCTGCCTTCGCCGGAAGCCTAAAAAGCGTGTTACGAAGAACAATGCCGGCATGATAACCCGCAGCATGGGTTTGCTGTATGCCGCCAATCACATCGCCAATCGCAAAAACTCTTTTGTTACTTGTCCGTAATCGGCGATCAACCTCAATACCACTATCGGAGAATAAAACCCCTGCCTTGTCGAGATCTAATTCATCAAGATTTGGGCGTCGCCCTGTCGCCACCAAAACATGGCTGGCCTCAATATCGCGCACACTCTTACCATCAGCGATATGAATAACCGCATTGCTGCGACGTTGACTGATTTGAATAATATTTGTTTCTTCAACAACCCGAATGCCTTCTTTTCGAAGTTGCGCCGCGACAACTTCAGCAAGCTCATGGTCGATTTTCGGTAAAAGGCGTTTGGCCTCCAAAATGGTGACCTCGCTGCCCAATCGTCTGAGGGCTTGCGCCATTTCAACGCCCAAAGGCCCACCACCTATAATAACAATATGACGCGGAGCGCGGGTCAGATCAAAAACGGTTTCATTGGTGAGATAGTCAATATCCGCCAAGCCTGGAATATCCGGCAGTGCCGCGCTGGAGCCTGTAGCAATAATTGTGTTGCGGGGCATAATGACTTTCGATCCCGCCCGCACGCGCCGCGCATCCATAAATTTGGCTTTGGATTTAATCACTGTAACGCCAAGCCCCTCAAACCTCTCAACCGAGTCATGCGGGGCAATGCCTTCAATCACATCATGTATATGGTTGTGAACAGATCTGAAATTAATCTCGAGACCAGTCTGCTTCATGCCGAATTCTTTCCCATCATGCATGTCATGGGCCTTATGCGCAGCGGCAAGCAACGCCTTGGATGGCACACATCCATAATTCAGACAATCGCCACCCATTTTGCCTTTTTCAATAAGGACAACGCGTGCGCCCATCTGAGCAGCGCCCGCAGCAACGGATAATCCGCCTGAACCTGCGCCAATCACGCATAAATCAAATTTCGATACCGCTTTCATAATTCGGACTAACTGCCTAACCTTTTACTTTATTCCATATTACTGGAAGTAAACTCAAAAACCCCAAGCCGCACAATGGCAAAAAAACCGATGGGCTAAAAATTACTGATGTATTTAACGGCTCATCCGCAGATAAAACATAAGAAAGCCCATTCCCCAAACCCGCATAGACAAATGTCCCCGGCGCGATGCCCAGAAATGTTGTCACAGCATAAGTTTTCAATCTAACGCCGATTAAAGCAGGGAGAAAATTGACCAAAAAGAACGGAAAAACCGGAATAAGCCGCATGGCCAGCAAATAGCTGGTCGAATGACGGTTAAATCCGGCTTCAAATTGTTGCAATCGCGCGCCGGCACGCGCGACCATTGCGTCACGAAAGGCATAGCGTGTTGCCAGAAAAATTGTGCAAGCGCCAATCGTCGCGCCGAAAATTGTCAAACCGCCGCCGAACCAGACACCAAATAACCAGCCACCCGAAATCGTCATAATAGCCCCAAAAGGCAAGGAAAGTGCTGTCGACAGCGCATAAAGCGTCATATATATCAGGGCAGCTTGCACCGGCATATCGGTAATAAAGCGTTTGACAATGTCTTGGTGAATTTGCAGAAACCGGAAATCAATATATTTTCCAAGATCAAAATAGAAGGCAGCGATAAGCCCTAAAAACAGCAAAAATAAGGGCGTAATTTTTTTTAGTTTTTCCAAACCGGAAATACCTCATGATTATTTTTTTCAAATATCAGGGTGAATGACAGGGCTGTCCAGCTTTAAAATTCGCCTCACACAGAATTGATAGAGCGAGAGATATGCGTGATATTTGGTTAAACGAATAAAAAACGCTGAAAAGCTCGCCATAGATTGACTTTATTGAATATTTTGGTATATCCACGCTCATATAAAGGGTTATCCATTAGAAGACCTTATTTTGCATTTTTTCAGGAGACTGTGTCGTGAAAAGGACATTCCAACCATCCAATCTCGTGCGTAAACGCCGTCACGGTTTTCGTTCCAGAATGGCGACAAAAAATGGCAGGCTCGTGTTAAACCGCCGTCGTGCCAAAGGCAGAAAAGTTCTGTCAGCCTAAGCTGGTCGTTCTCAACCCGTCTCATGACACAGTTGGAACGCTTGCGGATAAGACCGGATTTTCTTGCCGTCGCCAAGGGGGAAAAAAAACCGATGCCTGGACTGGTTTTGCAGGCACGAGAAAATACCCAACATAATCATATTCGATATGGATTAACCGCCAGCCGCAAAGTCGGTAATGCTGTCGCCCGCAACCGGGTCCGCCGCCGCCTTAGAGTTGCCGCCGAGCAAATTTTACCTCGCTCAGGTCATAATGGATTTGATTATGTGCTGATTGGTCGTCAGGCAACACTGGTAAGATCTTTTCATGATTTATTAAAAGACCTTGAAACAGCTCTCAAGCGCATTCATGATGCGCCGCAGAGTAAAGTTTCATCAAATAATGTTTCGTCTTATAGCGATTAAAACAAGAGGAGTAGAGTGTGGATCAGAAAAACGGTAATTTTTTATCAGCCATTTTTTTGTGCATGATTGTTCTCCTCGGATGGCAATATTTCATCGTTGAACCCAAGCTGGCCGCCGAACGTGCCAGACAAGCTGCACTACAAGAAGCACAAGCAGATCAAGGTGGCTTTGAAACAAGAGGGCCATCCGATGTTATCGCACCAAATGCCGATAATTTTGGCGTCACCACACCGGGCGCAGCCCAAGCCCCTGTAACACCGGAAGATGAAGCCTTCGCCAATAGCCCTCGCCTGCGTATCCAAACGCCGGAGCTTTCAGGAAGCATCGCGTTAATGGGCGCGAGGTTTGATGACATTGAACTGGTTAACTTCCCAACATCCCTAGAAGAAAACGCTCCGCCCGTCAGATTGCTCGAGCATTCTACTCTTGGTGATAATAAGACATGGCAGGCAAGCTATGGCTGGAACAGTGTCGGTAGCAATTCTGGCGGCAATGCTGAAAATATGCCAAACAACACAACGCTGTGGAACATTGAAAGCGGCGCAGTGCTGACACCGGAGTCACCCGTCACGCTCAAATATGAAGCGCCGAACGGGTTAATTTTCAGACAGCATATTTCTGTGGACGCGCATTATATGTTCACGGTCAAGCAATCCGTCGAGAATACTGGCGAAACAACTTTCAGCTTGTTCCCTTTCGGGCGCATTACGCGCCTTGGAGCAGTTCCGGATGCACCGATTTTTGTCCTTCATGAAGGTGGTATTGGCGTCTTTGGTGCCGAACATGGTTCTGAGGAGATTAGCTATGGCGACCTCAGAGAAGACCCTGCCTTTGATATGACCACCACGGGTGGCTGGCTTGGCCTGACAGATAAATATTGGGCAACTGCGCTTATCCCGCCGCAAGATGAAATTTTCAGAGGGCGGTTAACAGGCGACCAGAACGCCAATAGAGACTCGTATAAAGCACTCTACTCACTCGCACCCAAACAGCTTACACCGGGCGGTCAAATTGAAACAACCGGTAGGCTCTTTGCTGGGGCAAAACAGGTCAAGCTTATCGACAACTATAATGACCAGGGCATTCTGAAATTCGACTTGATGATTGACTGGGGTTGGTTCTACTTCCTGACCAAACCAATGTTTAAGCTGCTGGCTCTGTTTTATAATATTTTCGGCAATTACGGCGTATCCATCCTGATTGTGACGGTTCTGATTAAGCTGGTCTTCCTCCCGCTTGCCAATAAATCATATGTGACAATGGCAAAAATGAAGAAGCTGCAACCTGAAATGATGCGTATTCGTGATGTTTACGCGGATGATAAAATGCAGCAACAGCAGGAAATGATGAAGCTCTACCGTGAGGAGCAGTTAAATCCGCTGGCAGGGTGTTTGCCGATTTTGATTCAGATTCCGGTCTTTTTCTCAATTTATAAGGTTTTGTTTGTCACCATTGATATGCGGCATCAGCCCTTCTTTGGCTGGATTAACGACCTCTCAGCACCGGACCCAACCTCTCTGTTTAATCTTTTCGGGGTGATACCGTGGGATCCCCCGCAATTTCTGATGATTGGCATCTGGCCGATTATTATGGGTCTGACCATGTTCGTTCAAATGCAAATGAACCCGCCTGCGCCCGACCCTGTGCAACGCCGCGTGTTCCAGCTTATGCCGATTATGTTTACTTTCCTGCTGGCAAGTTTTCCGGCGGGGCTGGTTATATATTGGGCTTGGAACAACTTCCTGTCGCTGCTCCAACAGGGCGCAATTATGAGCAGGCATGGCGCCAGCATTGAGCTGTTGCCCAATTTAGGTTTTGGTAAAAACAAAAAAAGCGGGGGCGATGATGCCGGATCAGGAAATCAATCCGGCTGAAGCTGAAAGACTTGAAGCTGGACTTGAAGCTGGGAGGTGGTTGTTTACACAACCCTGTAACTTCAAATTTGGCGTTGTGGATACTGACGGTCTGCCAAATGGTGACCTCACGGAAATCGCCTTTGCCGGACGTTCTAATGTCGGCAAATCCAGCCTGATTAACGCACTCACCGGACATAAAGCTTTAGCGCGCACATCATCCACACCCGGTCGCACGCAGGAATTAAATTTTTTCGCTCTCGCCGAACGCGATGAAACTAACAACGAAGCTGGCCAAGCACTCTGGATGGTGGACATGCCGGGCTATGGCTATGCCAAAGAATCGAAAAATAAAATTGCTGCGTGGAATAAACTTTTACGGAGTTATTTGCGCGGGCGGATGAATTTGCGACGTGTGTTTGTTTTGATAGATGCGCGCCACGGTATTAAGTCAAATGATTTTGATATTCTGAAATTGCTGGATGAGGCGGCTGTCTCCTATCAGATTGTGTTAACCAAAGCGGATAAACCCAAACAAGCCGCACTGGAGGCGACACTCGCAACCATGCAGACTGCATTGGCAAAAAGGCCTGCCGCACATCCCGAGATGATTGCCACTTCAGCGGTCAAAGGTCAGGGTATAAATTTGCTGCGCGCCGAGATTGCCGGGCTGGTTGATTTGTCCGCAATAGGGTATAAAGCCTAATCAATATGGAAACGACGACATGGCACCCAGAAAGTCAACACAGAGCAAAACACGACAGAGCCAGACAAAACTAAATAAGTCTGTACAAAACAAAACAGCCTCAAAATCCGGCAAACATGCCGATTGGCTGGAGAAAGCGCATGTGCTTACCGAGGCGCTGCCCTTTATGCAGCTCTATGACAAAAAAACTGTGGTCATTAAATATGGCGGACACGCTATGGGTGACCCTGAACTTTCCGCGGCTTTTGCCCGCGATGTTGTGCTGCTGAAACAAGCCGGTATCAACCCCGTCGTCGTACATGGCGGCGGACCACAAATTGCGGAAATGCTGCAAAGACTCGGTATGAAAAGTAAATTCGCCGGTGGCTTAAGAGTGACAGACGGCAAAACCATGGAAGTTGTCGAAATGGTGCTTGCCGGTTCCATTAACAAACAAATTGTCACCGCACTCAATCAGGCGGGCGGCAGAGCTATCGGACTGTCCGGCAAAGACGGTAATCTTCTGGTTGCCAAAAAAACCAAGGCCAAAACCCGCGACCCTGACAGCAATATTGAAAAAGTCATCGATATTGGCTTTACCGGAGAGCCTGAAAAGGTAAACCCCGAAGTGCTGTATGACCTCGCCAGATCTGACGCCATTCCGGTTATCGCACCTGTCGCAACCTCGCGCACGGGCCAGACCTATAATGTTAATGCCGATACAGCCGCCGGAGCGATTGCCGCCGCTATTGAAGCGGAAAGATTACTGATGCTCACCGATGTGGCAGGCGTACTTGATAAAAACGGTGTCTTAATTGAACATCTCACCCTGCGCCAAGCCAATACGCTTATCAAAAACGGTACGGCTGTCGGCGGCATGATACCTAAGCTGGGGACGGCGATTGCCGCACGGAAAAACGGCGTCGAGGCTGTGGCAATTCTTGATGGGCGGATTCCCCATGCTATTCTTCTGGAGCTTTTCACCGCCCTTGGGGCCGGCACACTCATTTCTTGAAGGCACGGCTAAAAATGGTTTTCGGTGTTAAAAAAAATGGCATGCGGCTCGGCATTATAAAAACATGGATAGCCGTTTGCGCTTTTGTGACACTCCTCACCCCGCAAACAGCCAATGCTGAGACCGTCAAATTATGTAATTACACCAGCTATGTGCTTGAAGCCGCCACCGCCTTACAAGACGGCAATGCCAGCCAGAGCAAAGGTTGGGTCCGCATGTTCCCGGGTAAATGTGAAGTTGCGCCACAAGCTCCGTCCAGCGGGGCTGAGTTATTTGTCTATGCGCGCTCATTGAAAGTCCATGCCGGCGATGTCCAGAATTTCACCGGCGCGGAGCGATTTTGTATTCGCAATGATACTGATTTTGACATTAACGGCAGACGCGAATGCAGAATGCGTGGCCATGCGGCGGCAGATTTTTCTCCAGCGGAATATTCGAGCAAGAAGAACCAGATTTTCTTTTCCGAGTCTTATAATTTTAATAGCAAGCAAGCGCAGGTGGCGGGCGCTCAAAGACTGTTATCTGATATTGGTTATGAAATCGGCCTCATTGACGGCTTTGCAGGACGGCGCACACGCGACTCGTTGAAAGACTTTCAACTCAAAAATGATTTGACGCAAAGCCAAATTATCACCCAAGACCTTCTCGCCCGATTATTTGAAGCGGCTGAGGCGAAAAGCCAATCACGCGGCCTCCAGCTTTGTAACGACACGCCCCATCTTGTTTGGTCGGCGATTGGATTTGTCAGTAAAGATAATTTCACCACTCAGGGCTGGCTAAAAATCCCCTCCGGTGAGTGCATCCGTGCCATTAATAAATCCTTGTTGGATCGATATTATTTCGTTTATGCGGAAGCTGTCGATAAACAGGGTAAGCCCCTCCTGCAAAGCGGCAAGCCTCTTTTCTGGGGCGGGACATTTGATTTATGCACCAAACCAACACGCTTCACGATTGAGGGACGAAATGAATGCGCCGAAAAAGGTTTCGACAAAACTGGCTTCATGAAAATTGACACTGGTAAAGAGCAGAAATGGATTATGCGTTTTGAGTAAAGAGTTAACCACCACACCAAATATCGATACACAAACCGTTTATCTGTTTGACCTCGACAACACACTTTATCCCCCCGAAAAGAATTTATTCGCCCATGTAGATGTGCGTATGACAAGTTTTATCGAGGAAAAACTCAAACTCACACATGATGAGGCGTTTCACATACAGAAAAAATACTGGAAGGAATATGGCACGACCTTGTCCGGCCTCATGCAAATTCACGGGCTTGAACCCGATGAATTTCTTGATTTTGTTCATGACATTGATGTCTCGCCACTAACACCAGACCCTGAACTCTCCAATGCACTCGCTAATCTGCCGGGCAAGAAATATATTTTCACCAATGGCACACAAAAACATGCCGAAAGAGTCAGCGACCGGCTCGGCGTGCTGCACCATTTTGATGATATCTTCGATATTCGCGCGGCTGACTATGTCCCCAAGCCCGACAGAAATGTGTATCACAAACTCATCGCTAATTATGACATCAAACCCGAGGAGACGATTTTCTTCGAGGATATGGCACGCAATTTATTGCCGGCTCACGAACTGGGCATGACAACCGTTTGGCTCAAACCTAAATTATCTGAGAACGCTCCTGAACATTCCAAAATCGGCCATGAAGGCGCAGATGGGGATCACATACATTATGTCATCGATAATCTGGTGGATTTTCTGTCCCTCATGAACGGAAAGTGATAAAACGTCACATGAATGGCAGCACGCTTGACTGAACCGTGAGGATAACTAGGTTCATCTCAAGCTTTTCAATATGATTGTGAATTATGATTATGAATGGAGACAGCGATGGCTGAAGCTTATGAAGAAATCGAAAAAATTATCAATTCAGCTTTTGAAAACCCTGATGATATCTCGCCCAGTATGACCGGCGAGAAACGTGACGCGATTGAAGCGGCAATGTCCTATCTGGATAATGGCACGTTACGCGTTGCCGAAAAGAACGAGACCGACTGGCATGTCAATCAATGGCTGAAAAAAGCCGTCCTTTTGTCCTTCCGTCTCAATAATATGACCACCATCGCGCATGGCCCCGGCTCGGCAAGTTGGTGGGATAAAGTCCCGTCAAAATTCGAGGGATGGACAGCCGATAATTTTTCGGCGGCAGGCTTCCGCGCTGTCCCGAATTGCGTGGTCAGACGCGGGGCTTACATCGCGCCCAATGTTGTTTTGATGCCAAGCTTTGTAAATCTCGGCGCTTATGTGGATGAAGGCACTATGGTCGACACCTGGGCGACAGTTGGTTCTTGCGCCCAGATTGGTAAGAATGTCCATATTTCTGGTGGCGCAGGTATTGGCGGCGTGCTGGAACCTCTGCAAGCCAACCCCACTATTATTGAAGATAATTGCTTTATCGGCGCCCGCTCCGAAGTTGCAGAAGGTGTGATTGTGCGTGAGGGTGCGGTGCTGTCCATGGGTGTATTTTTGTCAGCTTCGACCAAAATTGTTGACCGCGCCAGTGGTGATATTTCCTATGGCGAAGTGCCGCCTTTCTCTGTGGTTGTCCCGGGCATGTTACCTGACGCTTCCGGCACAGCTGGCAAGCCTGGCCTCGCCTGTGCTGTGATTGTAAAAACCGTGGATGCAGGCACTCGCGCCAAAACCTCCATTAATGAATTGCTGAGAGACTGATGCAAATTGATCCGGTAAATTTTGCCGCTGAGCTGATACGTTGTCCGTCCGTGACGCCTGCAGATGCAGGTGCGCTGGATTTGCTTGAGAAAGTGCTGACAGATATTGGTTTCACCTGCACGCGCTTGCCGTTTCAAGACCCTGACACAGCGCGCGTAGATAATCTCTATGCACGGCTTGGCAACACGGCACCTCATATTTGCTTTGCGGGGCATACAGATGTTGTGCCGGTTGGTGCGGCAGATAGCTGGCAGAAAGACCCTTTTTCAGGCGACATCTCAGAAGATAAATTATGGGGACGTGGGGCAGCAGATATGAAAGGCGCAATAGCGGCTTTTGTCGCCGCCACGGCAGATTATCTTGCTCAACAAGGTACGCCTAAAGGCTCTATCAGCCTGCTGATTACGGGCGATGAAGAAGGCCCTTCCGTCAATGGCACGATTAAAATGCTGGACTGGTTGAGCACACAAAAAGAAGTGATTGATGATTGCATTGTCGGCGAACCGACCAATCCCGAAATATTAGGCGAAATGATTAAAATCGGGCGGCGCGGCAGTGTGAACACCACAGTGACCATTGAGGGTGTGCAAGGTCATGTTGCCTATCCTCACCGAGCCGCAAATCCGGTGCCGCATCTTGTTCAATTATTAGAGCGTTTAATCGCCGTCAAACTTGATGATGGCACACCGCATTTCCAACCCAGCAATCTCGAACTCACTGGTTTTGATGTTGGTAATGCGGCAACTAATGTCATCCCCGCATTAGCGCAAGCACGGTTTAACATTCGCTATAATGATATTTGGAACCGCGACAGCATAACCGATTGGATTAACGACAACCTCACCACCGCCCATAATAATTTTAATGATGATCAATTTACCATGACGGTTGATATCAATCATTCCGGCGAGGCGTTTTTAACCCCGACAGGGGCATTGAGCGATCTTGCTGTCCGTGCTGTTGAAAAAACACTTGGCATGACACCCGAATTATCGACAAGCGGCGGCACGTCAGATGCGCGGTTTATTAAAGACCACAGCCGTGTGATTGAGTTTGGTCTTGTCGGTAAGACCATGCATAAGATTGACGAGCATGTCAGAGTTGATGACATTCGGTCTTTGACAAAAATCTATCAGGAAATTCTTTCCGGCTATTTTTCATAATCCACGGACATGAAATACAGCCCATGAGCAGGTGCAACAGGCGCACAGGCGGCGCGGTCTTGGGCTTCCAGCGCAGCAGATAAATTATCGGCTGACCATTTACCTTCGCCCACAAGCTTCAATGAACCGACCATGGATCGCACCTGATGGTGAAGAAAGCTGCGCGCCGTCGCCCGAATTCTAATTTCACCATCCTCCGCCACCACATCGAGGCGATCAAGAGATCTGACAGGCGAAGCCGCCTGACACTGCACTGAACGGAATGTCGTGAAATCATGACGTCCGGTCAAACGCCCAGCCGCCGCTTGCATCGCATCGACATCCAGTTCGACAGGCACCCACCACACCCTCTCCACTAGCAAGGTCGGGCGTACACGGCGCGACAAGACACGATATTCATAATGACGACGAAGGGCAGAAAAACGCGCATCAAATTCCGCATCCACCAACTGGGCTGAAAGCACCACCACGGGATGGGGCTTAAGATGAAAATTCAACGCCCTTAAAAGAGTTGAGGCATCGGTTGATTTTTCCAAATCTAGATGTGCCACCTGTCCGCGTGCATGAACGCCTGTATCGGTGCGCCCAGCGCCATTGACATTCACCTCTTCGCCACAGAATTTGTAAACCGCTTCCGACAAAGCGTCTTGTACCGCACCGCCGCCACGCTGAGTTTGCCAACCACAAAAATGCGTGCCTTCATATTCGATGATAAGCTTAAATCTTTGCGTCATAACAAAAGTGTTCCAGGTTTCAGACCCTTGCCGCGCTGAAATTCCTCACCCGACATGGCTGATTTACCTGCTCGCTGTAGGCGTAATAATTCAAGCGCACCCGCATCACAGGCAATGACGGGGGCGCCATTCCCCGCATCCAACACTTCTCCGGCGCGCGTTTTTAAGTCTGACGCCACCTCTATCGGGCGGGCGGCAAGTATCTTTATGCGATCACCGTCAGCGTCAAACCAGGCACCGGGAAAGGGCGAGAGGCCGCGAATAAAACAGTCAAGTTGGCGCGCATCCCCTGACCACGCTATACGACTTTCCTGCTTATCGATTTTATGGGCATAGGTCACACCCGCCGCATTTTGGGGAGTCGGCTCAAGAGCATCATGCTGCGCAACCGCCTCGGTAATTGCTTCAGCACCCAGCATCATCAGCCGATTGTGCAAATCCGTCGCAGTATCTGTGTTCTCTATATCCGTCTCGCGCCTTAAGAGAACAGGACCGGTATCCAGACCCGCCTCCATTTGCATGATGCAAATGCCTGTTTGCGTGTCGCCGGCCATAATGGCTCTTTGTATCGGGGCTGCTCCGCGCCAGCGCGGCAGTAAAGAGGCATGAATATTCCAGCATCCTTTTTCAGGTGCCGATAAAACAGTTTTGGGCAAAATCAGACCATAAGCCACCACCACCGCCAAATCTGCCTGATGCGCCGTAAATGCCTCAACCGTTTCGGGAGATTTAAAATTTTCAGGCGTCAAGACCTGCACCCCCAAAGCATCTGCACATTCATGAACCGGAGAGATTTGTTCGGTCATACCGCGCCCTTTTTTTGTCGGCGGACGTGTATAGACAGCACATATGTCATGACCGGCAGCATGGAGGGCATTAAGTGCGGGAACAGAGAAATCAGGCGTCCCCATAAAAATCAAACGCATGACAAAACCTCCGCAAATCGACTAAAGCAGCTCTTACACTTACTTTTATGAGGGCTCTGAAACATGCGTTTCTTTGGCAATTTTGCGCAGTTTTTTGACAATCATATCCCGTTTCAAGCGCGACAAATGATCGAGAAATACAATACCGTTCAAATGATCCATCTCGTGCTGGATACAGGTTGCCAGTAACCCGTCACAATCAAGTTCTTGTGGGTCGCCTTGATAATCGAGATAGGCCACTTTACAGGCCTTCGGGCGTTCAACATCATCATAAAAACCAGGGACAGACAGACAGCCTTCCTGATAATTATTCATTTCTTCAGACGTCCAGACAATTTCGGGATTGACGAAATATCTAATTGGCTCATCTTTCAGCGCGGAGAGGTCATAGCGGTCATTGCTTTCCCCATCTTCGCCGGGGTCACTGGGCGATAAATCCATCACCACAATGCGCTTATTCACGCCGATTTGAATGGCGGCTAATCCGATACCACTCGCATCATGCATGGTTTCCACCATGTCATCCATGAGCAAGCGGATATCATCTGTCACGGCCTCAACAGGCTCGGATACTTGTTTCAATCTGGGGTCCGGTACGGCTATTATAGATCTTATTGTCATATATCTGAGATACGATGTGCGTCCTTTTTCGTCAAGTCATGCTGTTTGAAGTCGGGCTGTTTGAAGTCAGGCTGGATGAATGCGAATCTGTTAAAAAGTTTCTATGAGTATGATGTCAATTACAATTATCGGACTTGTGGTGCTTGCCGCCTTTATAGGGTTGAGTATTGGCCTATTGCTGAAACGCAAAGACACCACACCAAACCATCTTGATACAATACTTGCCGATATTAATCGCCAACAGGCTGAAATGACCGGACGGCTCAACAGTTTTGCTGACATGCAGGAAGCCGCCAAAGGTGAAATCAACCGGACGCTGTCGGAACGGCTGGACAGTGTCTCTAAAAATGTCACCCATACATTGCAGGAAAGCCGAGAGAAAACCTCCAAAACGCTTGGTGAGCTTGGTGAAAGATTATCCCTGATAGACAAAGCACAACAGCAGATAACAGCGCTTTCAGGCCAGGTCGTTGAACTCCAACATATTCTTGATAATAAGCAAGCACGCGGTGCATTTGGCGAGGCACAACTGGCCGATATTGTGATAGATGGCCTGCCGGAAAGTGCCTATCTCTTTCAACACACACTATCCAATGGCAAGCGGGCTGACTGTCTTATTAATCTCCCAAACCCGCCCGGACCGGTTGTGGTGGATAGTAAATTCCCGCTTGAGGCTTATCAAAAATTCAAACAAGCCGCCGACGAGATTGAACAAAAAACTGCCTTGCAGCAATTTGGGCAGGACACGCTGAAACATGCCGAGGCGATACGCGATAAATATATCATCACCGGCGAAACCGCGGATGCTGCATTAATGTTTTTACCCTCGGAAAGCATTTTTTCCGAATTGCATATCCGCCGCCCCGATATTGTGGACAAATGCCGCTCCATGCGTGTCTATCCGGTCTCCCCTAATACCATGTCGCTGACGCTTAATACGGTACGCGCCATTATGCGTGACGTTAAAATGCGCGAACAGGCCAGCATTATTCAAAAAGAAGTGCATGTGATGATTGAAGATGTGGTGCGCTTGAATGACCGTATTTCCAAATTACGTACTCATTTCGATCAGGCCAATAAAGATATTGAGATGATTGAAACTTCCGGCACAAAAATCTCACGGCGGGGCGAGAAAATTACCGCACTGGAAGTTGAAGATTCTAATAAAACCAGTAATAAATTAAGCGATAAACCGGACGATTTATTGTCATCACAAGCTGATTTACCCTAAAACTCGGTTCTGGATTTCATCGCCTCGGCAAGTGTGCCATCATCAAGATAATCCAGTTCCCCGCCGACAGGTACACCATGGGCGAGACGTGAGACCTTCACATCACTCCCTTTGAGCATATCCATAATATAATGTGCGGTGGATTGCCCTTCGACTGTGGCATTGGTTGCGAGAATAACCTCTTGGACCAAGCCTGTATCACAGCGGGTCTTAAGACCGGCAAGGCTTAAATCTTCAGGACCGACACCATCCAGCGCTGATAGCACACCACCAAGTACGTGATAGCGACCCTTAGTTGCCTTAGCGCGTTCAAGCGCCCACAAATCACCAACATCTTCCACCACACAAATCACACTGTCATCGCGGCGCGGATCGGCACATATCGTACAAGGGTCTATTGTGTCAATCGCGCCGCATGTGGTGCAGGTCACGATACTGTCTCGCGCGGTCTGAAGGGCATCCGCCAGCGGCAGAAGTAGGCTTTCGCGTTTACGCACGAGATGCAAAACTGCACGACGTGCCGACCGTGGACCCAGCCCGGGCATGCGAGAGAGCAGGTTTATCAGGGTTTCAATTTCAGGACCAATCATTACCAATCAAGACCAAACGCTTAAGCCTCACCCTCATCATTACCCACATCAACACCCTCATAATCCCCCTCATCATCAATGAACTCTTGCCCCTCAAGATTTGCCGCTAAAGACCCCGATAGCTCATCCATATTTGTCACACTGACAATCTCGGCACCGGGGAAAGTCTCAAGTGCCGCTTTGACCAACGGGTCATCGGCCGCATTATCCTTGCGCCGTGTTGCATCATCATGCGCTTCTTTATAAAGCGTCTCGGCGCCCGTATCCTGCGAGAGGCTGACCACCCATTGCAGACCAGTCCATTCTTTCAACAAACGCGATAATGGGCGAGAGATATCCTCTGCCCCCTCGGCGAGACGATATTCAATCACCCCAGCTTTGAGTTCAGAGGCTGGCTCAAAGCGCACGAGATGAACACCCGTTTCTAAAACTGTTTTGAATTTAATCTCACGCATCTGCCCGACAAGCGCGACCAGTTGCTTAAAATTTTCCGGACTACGACTCAAAGGTGGCGCTACAGTCGAAGATGGGGCTATTTCAATCTGGGGTGCGTGTTGAGTTTCAGCTTGTGCCACGCGCTCAGCTAGCTGACCCCCAGATCCCCCATTTGTCGTCGGCTGAGAAGTCTGGCTTTCTGAGACAGCTTGCGCACCGGCGGGATTTTGAGGCGCATCACCGGTCTCGGGCCCAGCAGTTCCATGAGGAGCATTTCCTTGATTTCCTGTAGGTGATGATTTTTGTATCTGCTTTAAAAGCTCCGACGGTGCCGGCATATCAGACATATGCGCCAGACGGATAATAACCATTTCAGCCGCCGCCATCGGGTCAGGCGCGGTCATGGCTTCCTTATGCCCTTTTAACAAGACCTGCCAGCAACGCGATAAGACTTGCGTCGACAACGCATCAGCCGTTTCTTTACTACGCAGCCGTAAGGCCTCTGCCATGGTGATATCATCCATCGCGGCAGGTACAAATTTCATACGGGTCAGGCGATAAGTGAGTTCCGCCAAATCGGCAAGAATAACAATCGGATCCGCACCCATATTATATTGCGTTTCGAACTCGCCAAGCGCCTCAGGCAATTTGCCCTGCATAACCAGATCAAACAAATCAAACACTCTGCCCCGGTCTGCAAGCCCAAGCATTTGTCGCATGGCATCTGCATCCGGCCCAGTTTCGGCGCTATCTTCGCCACCATGAGCCAAAGCACGGTCAAGCAATGACAGCGCATCACGCGCCGACCCTTCCGCCGCGCGGGCAATTAATGCAAGGCTTTCATCCTGAAAGCGCGACCCTTCCGCCGTGCAGACCTTATTAAGCAGATGTAGTGTTTCCTCAATGGTCAGACGACGCAGGTCAAAACGCTGACAGCGGGATAAAACAGTAACCGGCACTTTGCGGATTTCTGTGGTCGCAAAAACAAATTTTACATGGGCAGGAGGTTCTTCCAGCGTCTTCAACAGGCCGTTAAACGCCTGTGTCGATAGCATGTGCACCTCGTCAATGATGAAAACCTTATACCGCGCCGCACTGGGGCGATATCGGACATTCTCGATAATCTCACGAATATCATCAATGCCCGTCGCGGAGGCCGCATCCATTTCAATCACATCAACATGACTGCCCGCCATAATATCGGCGCAATGAAACCCCGGCTCTTGCATATCGACATTGGGCGCGTCTTGTTGTGCGGTTTGATAATTTAGCGCCCGCGCCAAAATACGCGCCGTGGTTGTTTTCCCGACACCGCGCACACCGGTCAGCATGAAGGCATGCGCAATTCGACCTGTTTCAAACGCATTGCGCAGAGTTTGCACCATCGCCTCTTGACCAATCATATCGTCAAAAATACGCGGGCGATATTTGCGCGCTAAAACTTCATAAGCTTCAGATTTAGGGGTCACATTATTTTCTTCGTCAGCTTCAGCAATCAGACCAAATCCCGGCTCAGTATCGGGGTCGGGTGCCACAGGCGTGATATCTTCTTCTTGGTTTTGGTCGCTCATATACGCTTGCTTTTCTATGAATTCTTTTCTGAGATTGCTTTTCTGTGACGGCTATTCTGTAATCGCTTCATAAAAAGCGAATGAGACATGTTAATGAGACATGTTAATGAGACATGTGAGTTAGACATGTGCGTGAGAGGCTGGACAGGCAACCCGCACCGGTCTCGTTAGGGCTGCTTCCTTCCGGACCTGACCCGGTTGGCGAGGGATGCGTCTGCCGCCAACCTCTCCCGACTAACATATCATTTTTTCAAATCAGAGGACAAGGCTTGCCAAGTGATTAGAGTGTTTTTAGCCTGTCTAAAGCTAGTCACTGTGGATAAAGTGGGTTAAGTGAATATTTAACCATGGCGTCCTATCGCCATTAGTTCAGGCCTTCTCGCTTAGGCTTTTTGGAGTTCTTAATGCCACTCACACAAAGATTAAACATGTTTGCCAATAACCCGCTTGACCGTGCCGGGCATTTAAGAACCGATGAGGATTGGCTGGCCGCGCAAATAGCGACACAAGAGGCTTTGTTTGTTCCCCTTTGGCGCGGCGATGCTCTGATATTACCCGAAGCCGCCGCCGGACAAGGACGCGATGTGGCATGGCTCCCCAAAGCCGCTATTTCAGCCTATCTCGATAATGATGTTATTTTTCTAGGTCTGAACAAAAATAACGCCCCCCGCTTTGGTGTGGATATCAGCCCATTGGAAGCACCGGAGCAAACCGCACCGTTTGATGCCCTGTGTCGGGCTGGCGGCGTTTTTGAAAATTTACGCGCCCTCGCCATGGTCGGTGATATGCCACCAACCGAACTTGCAATTCTAGCGCAAGCCAAAGGATTGCTTGAATGGCACGCCTCACATGGCTTTTGTTCTAAATGCGGCGCTCAAAGCGTCATTGCAGAAGGCGGTTATAAACGCAGTTGCCCCGCCTGCGGCGCAGACCATTTCCCCCGAACCGATCCGGTTGTCATCATGTTGCCTTATCTTGGCGATAAATGCCTACTTGGGAGACAAGCGGGGTGGCCTGAGACGCTATTTTCCGCCTTGGCAGGCTTTATGGAACCCGGTGAAACCATTGAGGAAGCCGTCGCCCGTGAGACCATGGAAGAAGCAGGCGTCGCCATCACATCTGTTCACTATCATTCAACACAACCTTGGCCTTTTCCAAGTTCACTCATGATTGGCTGTCTAGCTGAAGCGGAGAACGACAAAATGTCCGTGGATGAAAAAGAACTCGCAGAAGCGCGCTGGTTCAGCGTGGCTGAAATTAAAGATGCTTTTAACGGCACAGCAGGGTTTGATATTCCGCCCTCATTGGCGATTGCGCATCATCTTATCAAGGCATTTGTTGAGATGAAGGGCTAAAACCAAAATCACATTGTTTTGCGAAATTCCGCAGCCGGATAGACACCCAGAATATTCAGCTCTGAACAAAAATAATTTAGTTCGTCCAACGCCAATCTGACAGCCTCATCATCGGGATGACCTTCAATATCAGCATAGAACTGTGTTGCCATGAAGCTACCTTCAACCTGATAGCTTTCCAACTTGGTCATATTCACCCCATTGGTCGCAAAGCCACCCAGCGCCTTATAAAGCGCGGCAGGTACATTACGGCACCGGAAGATGAAACTCGTAATAACATCACCTGAATTGGGTTCAGCATCATCGGGTTCGGGCGCCATGACCAGAAACCGAGTGGTGTTATGCTTTGCGTCTTCAATATTTTCCTTGAAAATTTTAAGACCATTAATCTCGGCAGCGAGCGGGCTGGCAATGGCTGCCACTGTCGGATTATTCATTTCGGCAATTTCTCGCGCAGAACCAGCTGTGTCCGCCGCAACCACAGGCTCAAGACCCAGCTCGTTAATAATATGCCGGCATTGTCCCAGTGCCATTTCATGGCTATGCACATGCGTTAGCCCCTCAAGTGATGCGCCCTCAAGACCCAAAAGACAGTGCCGGATGCGCATGAAATATTCGCCAATAATATAAAGATTATAGCCCGGCAAAAGTCGGTGAATGTCAGCCACACGCCCCGCCACCGTATTTTCAACCGGCAATACAGCCAATGCCGCTGACCCGCTTTCAACCGCTTTAAACGCGCTTTCAAAAGTCGTGCAGGGCAAAACTTCCCTATCCGGGAAGATATCATGACAGGCGATATGGGAATTGGCGCCCATTTCTCCCTGAAAAGCGATTGGTTTATCTTTTTGCGTCATTATTCACTTCCCACACTCTTTGGCACTTCCCACACCTTTTGGCGCACTTATTTCTCATTTTTATTGCCCTCGCAAAATAGCGCGGGCTTTCTCCAAATCTTCTTGAGTATCAACACCCAATGGAACCGTGTCAACGCAGGCCAGCCGGATTGTCATACCGGCTTCCAACGCCCGTAATTGTTCTAGTTTTTCTCTTTTTTCCAATGGCGATGGCGGCAAGGAAACGAATCTTTCCAGCGCGGCGCGTTGATAGCCGTAAATCCCGATATGGTGGTAATAAAGCCCCTCACCCGACGGCGCTGTAGCGCGGGTAAAATAGAGCGCTCGCCCAACTTTTTCTGCGTCAGACGTCCCCTCATCCCAGCTGATAATCGCCTTAACAATATTTGGATTGTCGATCTCGGTGGGGTCTTTGATTTCTGCAACAAGGCTAGACATGTCCGAACCATCATGTAAAAGCGCTGCGGTTTTTTCGATAAGCTCCGGTGCCAATGTCGGTAAATCACCCTGCACATTTATAATATGCGCCGGCGCAACACCATCTTGTTTCTCAATTTCCTGTAACGCGCTGTATATGCGGTCAGACCCGGATGGCAAATCAGGATCGGTTAACACGACACGCCCACCAGCGGCCTGCATCACATCGACAATCTCGGGGTCACCAGCGGCTATAATCACCTGATTATCAGACCCGATAGCCGCCACTACCCGCTCCCAGACATGCACAATCATCGGGCGACCATCAATATCAGCCAGAGGCTTGTTCGGTAAACGTGTCGCCGCCAGACGCGCTGGTATGATGACGATTAATTTGTTACTTGCTTGCGACATCTGATAAATTTTTTTCTAAATCCCCGACTTCTAAATCCCAGACTTCTAAATCCAGCACTTCACTACATTGTGCGACGCTTCGCCGCAAGTTTTTACGGCGCTAAAGAGGTATTAAAATTACATGCTCTGGTCGGGAATTAAAGGACTTTTAAAACGCCATGGATAGCTTTGAATTAAATAAAATTGCCGGTGCCGTTTTCTTCACGCTTCTGGTTTATCTCGGTGTGCAGAATTTGGGCGACATTTTGTTTCATATCGAGTCTGCTGATGCCAATGCCTATATTGTTGAAGGCTTGGAAGTTGATGCTGTTTCTGCATCCAAAGCATCAGCCGAACCCGAAGCGGATATTTTGGCGCTGCTGCAAACGGCTTCGCTCGACAAGGGCGAGAAAGTTGCCAAAAAATGTGTTTCCTGCCATGCCTTTGAAAAAGGTGGCGCAAATAAGATTGGCCCAGCACTTTGGGGCATCGTTAATCGTGACATTGCCAGCGTTGACGGTTTTGGTTATTCCGACGCCCTCAACGATATGGGTGGAAATTGGGATTACAACGCTCTGAATGGTTTTCTTGAAAACCCTAAGAAATATGCCGCGGGTACAAAAATGGCCTTTGCGGGTCTCAGAAAGCCACAAGATCGCGCAGCCATTATCGCCTATCTTAACGCGCAGGGTGACACACCCACTGACTTCACAGCCGGATACACGCCACCTGTTGCTGAACCAGAAGTCAAAGCCGGTGAAAATCCAGCTGTTGAATCCCGGATTGAAGAAAACCTAAATCCTCAAAATGAGACGCTGGATGAGCCTGTTGCGGAAGCGACTGCGGATATGTTTTCAGATTTGGTCACAGACACGCCTGCAGAATAAAACGTCACTCTTCTGCTGAGGGTTTTTCCTCTCTTGCTGAAGGCTTTTCCTCTCTTGCTGAAGGCTCCCTTTAGTCTTAGCTTGTCATGATGTTTACTTATCCAAAAAAGATTGTTTTCGCCCTCAGTCTGCTGGCTCTTATTTTGCCGACTGGCATTTCACCTGTTTTTGCTGACGGATCGCGCCATGCACTCTCCTTGTTCGGGGAACCTAAATATAAGCAGGGCTTTGCCCATTTCGATTATGTCAATCCGAACGCGCCCAAGGGCGGCGAGGTGCGCGAAGCGGCCTATGGCAGTTTTGACAGCTTTAATCCCTATATTCTAAAAGGCACGCCTGCTCAGGGACTTGGACTGATTTATGACACACTAACGGCTTCCAGTCTCGACGAACCGGGGACGCAATATGCCTTGCTGGCCAAAACAATGTCGCACCCTGATGATTTTGCCTCCGTGACATTCACCCTTGATGAGCGCGCGCGTTTTCACGACGGCGTTTCCGTCAAGGCCACCGATGTTGTTTGGAGCTTCGAGACCCTAACCGCTAATCATCCGTTTTACCGCGCTTATTATGCCGATGTTGACCGCGTAGAAGCCCTCTCGGAAAATGTGGTTAAATTCACCTTTCGAAAATCCGGCAATCGGGAATTGCCGCAAATTGTCGGGCAGCTTGTTGTCCTCCCCAAGCATTACTGGACAAATTCAGCTGCAGAGGGCACGAGAGACATTCAAAAAACAACACTCGAACCGCCATTGGGCAGTGGGCCTTATATCATCGACACATTCGAAACAGGTCGCTATATCACCTATCGCCGTAACCCAGATTACTGGGCGAAAGACTTGAACGTCGCCATTGGCAAATATAATTTTGCACGCATCCGTTATGATTATTTCAGTGATTTCACTGTTGCTTTCGAGGCTTTTAAAGCGGGTGATTTGCAATTCAGAGAAGAAAATAACTCTAAAAACTGGGCCACCGGATATGATGTCCCCGCCGTCAAAGACGGTAGAATGACCCTCGAAATGCCTGCTAATGGCTCGGTACAGGGCATGCAAGGCTTTATCTTCAACACGCGCAAAACGAAATTCCAAGACCTCAAACTGAGGCAGGCCTTTAACCATGCCTATGATTTTGAATGGGCGAATAACACGCTGTTTTATGGGCAATATGTCCGTACTGGCAGTTATTTTGACAATTCCGAACTCGCGGCTACCGGCCTGCCATCAACTGAAGAGCTGGCACTACTGACACCATTAAAAGACCAGCTTCCGGCATCTGTGTTCACTGACGTTTATCAAAATCCTGAGAACCCTGACCCAAACGCGTTGCGGCAGAATTTGCGTAAAGCCAAGAAATTGCTCGAAGAAGCCGGATGGCGCGTGACCAATGGTAAACTCCAAAAAGACGGACAGATTATGGAGGTTGAGTTCCTGCTCGTGCAGCCCGCTTTTGAGCGCATCGTCGCCCCCTTTATCCAAAATCTTGAAAAACTGGGCGTGACAGCAACGATCCGCACCATTGACCCGACCCAATATCAGAACCGTGTCATGGATTATGACTTTGATATTATTGTGCATAGTTTCGGGCAATCCCTGTCACCAGGGAATGAACAACGTAATTACTGGGGCGCAGAAAATGCCGACCGGCCAGGCGGACGCAATTTGATTGGCATCAAAAACCCTGCCATCGACAAGCTGGTCGAGCATATTATTTTTGCCCCAAATCGTGCAGCGCAAGTCACGGCAACCCGCGCCCTCGACCGCGTTCTGCTCGCGCATCATTTTGTTGTCCCACATTGGCATATCCCCACCCATCGTCTGGCCTATTGGCATAATCTCAGCCGACCCGAAGATCTGCCGCTTTACAGTCATGGCTTTCCAAATATCTGGTGGGCAAATGAAGATAAGCCGCAATAAATTTTTAGGATTTGAAAGCGTTTTATATTGGGATGAATAATTCTGATTTCATGGCATAATGTGACGTGATGAAAATATTATTTCAGAATCCACAATGTGCGGTAAGCGGGAGGTATAGGGAATAATGGCTGCCTATATTTTACGTCGCCTTGCCCTGATGATACCCACCATTCTGGGCATTATGCTCATCAGCTTCACCATTATTCAGTTTGCCCCCGGCGGGCCGGTAGAGCGCATTATTGCCCAGCTTCAAGGGTATGATGTCAGCGCCACTGCGCGATTTGCAGGCGGGCAATCGGAAATGAATAATCTCTCCGGTGGTAATTTTGACGGCGGCAGTAAATATCGCGGCGCGCAAGGGCTCGACCCGGCATTTATTGAAGAGCTTGAAAAGCAATTCGGTTTTGACAAACCCGCCCATGAGCGTTTCCTGATTATGATTGGTGATTATGCGCAATTTGATTTTGGTAACAGCTTTTATAGAGACGTACCCGTCGCACAACTGATTGCCGAAAAACTGCCCGTCTCCATCTCCCTTGGTTTATGGACGACACTCATCACCTATCTCGTCTCCATTCCGCTCGGCATCGCGAAAGCAAGACGTAGTGGCAGTCGTTTCGATATATGGACATCGGGTGTGATTATTGTCGGCTATGCAATTCCGGGATTTCTGTTTGCCGTTTTGCTGATTATTCTGTTTGCCGGTGGCAGTTATTTTGACTGGTTTCCCTTACGCGGCTTAACTTCTGACAATTTCGACAGCCTCTCCACCGGTGGCAAAATTATCGACTATCTCTGGCATATTTCCTTGCCGGTATTCGCCATGACAATTGGTGCTTTCGCAACCACAACATTGCTGACCAAGAATTCCTTTCTGGACGAGATTTCCAAACAATATGTCACCACCGCCCGCGCCAAAGGGTTAAGCGAGGGTAAGGTTCTATATCGTCATGTTTTCCGCAATGCCATGCTGATTGTCGTGGCAGGGTTTCCAGGTGCTTTTGTCGGGGCTTTCTTTACTGGCTCGCTTCTGATTGAGACAATTTTCTCCCTCGATGGGCTGGGGCTTTTGTCTTACGAATCCATTATCAATCGCGATTATCCGGTTGTCTTTGCCAATCTTTATATCTTCGGCCTTGTGGGGCTGATTATCACCCTCCTTTCCGACCTGACCTATGTATTGATGGACCCGCGCATTGACTTTGAAAGCCGTGAGACATGAGCATTTTGAAACTCAACATGTCTCCCATTAATCAACGTCGATGGGAAAGCTTTAAAGCCAATCGCCGTGGCCTCTGGTCATTACGAATATTTTTGGTGATGTTTCTGGTGACCTTATGCGCTGAATTTATCGCCAATGATAAACCGCTTTTACTGCGCTATGACGGGTCATTTTATGCGCCGGTTTTCTTCAGCTATCCCGAAACCAAATTCGGGGGAGATTTTGAAACAGAGGCCGATTACCGAGACCCCTATGTCAAAACGCTGATTGAAGATAAAGGCTGGATGCTCTGGCCGCCGATTAAATATTCCTACAACACCATTAATCTAGACCTCACCGTTTCCGCACCCGCACCGCCAAGCAGTGAAAATTTACTTGGTACGGATGACCAGGGGCGGGACGTGCTGGCACGGCTCATTTACGGTTTTAGAATTTCTGTTCTATTCGGCCTGTCGCTTACCATATTCTCGTCCCTTATCGGCATCGCGGCAGGTGCGGTGCAAGGTTATTTTGGCGGATGGACGGATTTGCTGTTCCAGCGTTTTATCGAAATATGGACCAGCGTCCCTTCTCTTTATTTATTGATTATCATTGCCTCGGTTATCGAACCCGGCTTTTGGGTATTGCTCGGCATATTATTGCTGTTTTCGTGGGTATCGCTGGTCGGTGTTGTGCGCGCCGAATTTCTCCGCGCCCGAAATTTTGAATATGTGCTTGCCGCCCGCGCGCTTGGTGTAGGCACCTTCACGCTCATGTCCCGCCACCTCCTGCCCAATGCCATGGTCGCGACACTGACCTTCCTACCTTTCCTTTTAAACGCTTCCATCACAACTCTGACCTCTTTGGATTTTCTGGGGTTTGGTCTGCCCCCCGGCTCTCCATCTCTGGGGGAATTACTGGCGCAAGGTAAAGCCAATCTGCAGGCGCCATGGCTGGGTCTGACAGGGTTTTTCGCCATTGCCTTTATGTTGTCGCTGCTGATTTTTATCGGGGAAGCCGTTCGTGATGCCTTTGACCCAAGAAACACAATCTCATGACTGATTTGCTGAAAATTGAAAATCTGACCATCGGGTTTCATAATCAGGGACAAGAAACCCGCGCGGTCTCAGATGTATCATTCACCATCGCCCCGGGGGAGACCGTCGGGCTGGTCGGGGAAAGTGGCTCGGGGAAATCCGTCTCTGCTCTATCCATTCTCAAACTATTGCCGCCTTCTGCACACATCAGCCAGGGGACAATCCGTTTTGAGGGGGAGGATATTTCTAGTCTTGAAATGTCCGCTTTAAAAAATCTGCGCGGCAATGATATCGCCATGATTTTTCAGGAGCCAATGACGTCTCTCAACCCCTTACATAATATTGAAAAACAAATAGCTGAATGTTTGGAAATTCATCAAGACGATTTTGACCACAAAACCAGCCGTCATCGTGTTTTGGATTTGTTGAATAAGGTTGGCATTCCCAATGCTGAAGAACGGCTAGCCGCCCTGCCGCATGAACTCTCTGGCGGTCAACGCCAACGGGTTATGATTGCTATGGCGCTGGCCAATAACCCAAAATTATTGATTGCCGATGAACCGACCACTGCACTGGACGTCACGGTACAAAAACAAATTCTCGCTCTCCTAAAACAACTCCAACAGGAAACGGGCATGGCCATGTTGCTGATATCGCATGATCTCGGCGTCGTCAGACAAGTGGCTGACCGAGTCTGTGTCATGAAGGATGGCGCGATTGTTGAAACCGGACAACCCGCGCATATTTTCACCAAACCAGAGCATCCCTATACGAAAATGCTGGTGGAAGCCGAACCAACTGGGCAGCCCGGTGACATAAACACAGAAGAAACTGAACCGATACTCACAGCTCAAGATATTAAAGTCTGGTTTCCTCGTACCAAAAACTGGTATGGCAAGCCGCTGGATTATGTGAAGGCTGTTGACGGCATTAACCTCTCCCTTGCTTCGGGGGAGACGCTGGGCATAGTCGGGGAAAGCGGCTCGGGCAAAACCACGCTTGGGCGCGCCCTAGTCAGGCTGACAGGCTGCGACGGGACACTTAATTTCAGAGACAAAAATATTGATACGCTCACGGGCACGCCGCTGAGACATCTTCGCAAACATATGCAAATTGTGTTTCAAGACCCATTCGGTGCGCTGTCGCCGCGCATGTCGGTGAGTGACATTATCACTGAAGGTTTGAGCCTGCATGAGCCAGAACTCAACACCTATCAAAAAATCTTTAAAGTGCGAAGAACGCTGGAAGATGTCGGGCTGGACCCGGCAAGCGCCAATCGCTATCCGCATGAATTTTCCGGTGGGCAACGCCAGCGCATCGCCATTGCCCGTGCCATTATTCTTAATCCGCGCCTTATTGTGCTGGATGAACCGACCAGCGCTCTTGATCGTTCAGTACAGGCTCAAATCGTCACCCTGTTGCAAGATCTCCAACAACAAAGAGGCCTTTCTTATATTTTCATCAGCCATGATTTGAAAGTTGTGCGCGCACTGTCCCACCGCGTCATGGTCATGAAAGAAGGTAAGGTTGTTGAAACCGGCTCAACCGCGGAGATTTTCGAAAACGCTAAAGAAGACTATACACGCGAGCTTATCAGCGCCGCATTTGACCTCTAAACACCAATGGCAGAGTTGGAAAGACGACGGATAGACGTTATCGGCCCCTCTGTTTTTTCAATGCGCTGAGAGGCTGTTTCAAAATCTTCCGAAACAGTCTGCATGAAGCTCGCATTAGCATGAAGAAGTTGCTGGGGACTTTGCAAAACCCCGACATGACCTTTCCAGAACACCAAATCGCCGCGCTGGAAATTCTCACTCACTTCCTGCCCAAGCGTTGCCTCTTGCATATAAGTATCTCTCGGGCAGGCATATCCGGTCTGCATGAGACTTAACTGCACCAGCGCCGAGCAATCCAGCCCGAGGCTCTCCCGCCCGCCCCATAAATAAGGTGCGTGAAGAAACATCTCAGCGACAGTAACAAAATCTGCCGCATAATCACCTTCAGCAGCAATATGCGTGCTGATGATCCAGCCAGTAGCCTCATCCTGCCCACCATCTTCAATATACGAAAACCGCCCTTCCTGTTTGCTGACATGCAAACGCGCACCCATGGAAATGGCCATAATGGGGCGGGATTTAATATCCGGCTCACGGTAAACAAAACTGCGCAACGCACGCACAATATGGTTGGTCTCATAATAAGGCTGTAAGTCACCCGACAAAACATAACCGACATAATCATCGGTCAGCGATTGGCCCCATGCCCAATTGCCGCGTTTTTCATAAACACGAAAGCCCTCACCAAAAAGCAGCTGCGTATCCATCATGGCGGCATCGGCAGGGCTACGGCGCAAGGCCGTGACGGGTGCTGAAACACAATAAGGCTCACCATCTACATATTTTGGGGCTTTGACCTCACCGCGCAAATGCGACGCCGCGAGATCATCCCGCCATGGGCTTAGTCGCGGATCGGGTTTGTTCTCACCGCCCATACCTTTGCTCCAACATTCGGAAAAGGGCGCGCATACCCTGTGCTTCCCCGCCAACAGGCCGCCCGGGGCTTGATTTAGGATTCCACGCATAAATATCGCAATGAATCCAATCCGTCTTTCTATCAACAAACCGAGACAAAAAAAGCGCCGCCGTTATCGCCCCCGCATGTGGGCCACTGCTGATATTTCTCACATCCGCAATTCGGCTGGACAGCCAGTCATCATATCCGGCCCAAAGCGGCAGACGCCACATTGGGTCATTTTCAGCCTGTACCGCCGCCTCTAAATCATGTGCAACATTATCTTGACGAACAAAAAACGGCGCAACCTCAGGGCCGAGTGCCGTGCGCGCCGCGCCGGTCAGGGTCGCCATATCAATAATTAAATCAGGTTGCTCAGACTCAGCCTCAGTCAGCATATCGGCCAGAACTAAGCGTCCTTCCGCATCTGTATTGCCAATCTCAACCGTCATACCCTGTCGGCTCGGCAGAATGTCCCCTGGGCGAAAAGCCTCGGGGCCAATGGCATTTTCTACCGCTCCAATCAATACGCGCAAATTAACATCAAGCCCGCATTGCATCACCGCTCCAGCAAGGCCAAGTATGTTGGCCGCACCGCCCATATCTTTTTTCATGAGATCCATATAGGCGCCAGGTTTCAAATTCAGCCCCCCACTGTCAAAACACACCCCTTTGCCAACAAGAACGAGTTTTTTACCCTCAGGATTACCCCAGCGTATATCAATAAGCCGAGGCGCGTCATAAGCCGCCCGACCCACCGCATGAATGAGAGGATAATTCGCCTCGACAAGCGCATCCCCAGCAATGACGTCAATCTCCGCATCGAATTTTTCAGCCAGCTTCAGCGCCGCCATCTCAAGTTCAACCGGCCCCATATCTGCTGCCGGGGTGTTAATCAGGTCTCTAGCCAGAAAGACGGCCTCGCCCAGCGCCATAATTCTATCGAGACGGCAATCTTTCGGCAGCACAAGTTGTGGGGCTTCAAAATCTGGCTTTTGGGGCAGATACTTATCGAAATGATATGTGCCAATCATCCACGCATGGGCGGCAAGTTCCATATCTTCGGCATCCAAATCGTGCGCGAGTCTATAAACGCCTGATGGTAAGGCCTTGGATAAAGAACCAATTGTGAAAATATCTATTTCTGAGCGCCCTGATGCACTCTCTGATGCGCCCTGTGAAGCGCCCTGGCCCAGTAAAACCGCTTCAATGCCGCCGGATTTATCGGGCAGTATCAACATTTCCCCGCGTCTGGCTTTGAAATGATTGGTTTCTACCCATGCCGCCTGTTTACCGGCATGGTCTTCCAGCCAGTCCTTAAGACCCTGCTTGGTTAAGAGATATATCGGGCAAGCCGGACGGCCTTTATCCACTACAAAAAGATTTTCCAAATCGAATCCGCCTTTATTACGAGTTGCAAGATTGACCGACATTAACAGGCTGCGTCAATAGACAGTTTGCTTGTCGGCAGCGACATATTAATCTAATGTGTATTAACCGGGGGTCCGGTCAGGCATATGCTCTGAACGGTGAGATGAAACCCTTTGAACCTGTTTACGGATAATGCCGCTGCAGGGAGTGTCATTTTAAAGCGACCCGGCAATCCGCCTATTTTGGCTTATATAAACGCTTAAATTGAGGAATTTAAAATGTCGGAAGCTCGTTCATCCAAAAACTCTGATTTTGCCGCCGAAAATGCTCTTGTTGATGAAGCCGCCATCGCGTCTTTACCCAATAGCGAGAAGGTTTATGTCACCGGTTCGCGCGCTGATATTCAAGTTCCTATGCGCAAAATCACACAATCGCAAACACCCACTGATATGGGCGGCGAAGATAACCCACCAATCTTTGTCTATGACACATCTGGCCCTTATACCGACCCCACTGCAAAAATTGATATACGAAAAGGGCTCGCCCCGCTGCGCCAAAAATGGATAGAAGAACGTGATGATACGGACTATCTAAGCGGGCCGACTTCCGAATATGGTCAAGAACGCCTCGCGGATGAAAAACTCGCCGCACTGCGCTTTGACCTAACGCGCCAGCCGCGTAAGGCCAAACAAGGACAAAATGTTACGCAAATGCATTATGCCCGAAAAGGCATCATTACCCCTGAAATGGAATATATCGCCATTCGCGAAAACCAGAACCGTGCCGCTTATTTAGAGAGCCTTGCTGAGACTGGCGAGCGTGGTGAACGTATGGCGAAAATGATGGCGCATCAACATCCTGGTGAAAGCTTCGACGCCGCGCTGCAAGAAGAAATCACACCGGAATTTGTCCGCGAGGAAGTCGCCAGAGGCCGCGCCATTATTCCGGCAAATATTAATCACCCAGAGAGTGAACCGATGATTATCGGGCGGAATTTTCTGGTCAAGATTAACGGCAATATTGGTAACTCTGCTGTCACCAGTTCCATTGGTGAAGAAGTGGATAAAATGACATGGGGTATTCGCTGGGGTGCGGATACGATTATGGATCTCTCAACGGGCAAGCATATTCACGAAACCCGCGAATGGATACTCCGTAATGCACCTGTACCAGTTGGCACAGTGCCAATTTATCAAGCACTTGAAAAAGTAGACGGGCGCGCCGAGGAGCTTAACTGGGATATTTTCCGAGATACGCTTATTGAGCAAGCCGAACAGGGCGTCGATTATTTCACCATCCATGCTGGCGTGTTGCTGCGCTATGTCCCGCTAACAGCCGAACGTATGACAGGGATTGTCTCGCGTGGTGGCTCCATCATGGCGAAATGGTGTCTGGCGCATCACAAAGAGAGTTTCCTCTATACGCATTTTGAGGAAATCTGCGAGATTATGAAAGCCTATGATGTATCTTTCTCGCTTGGCGACGGTTTGCGCCCCGGCTCCATTTGGGATGCGAATGATGCCGCCCAACTCGGTGAATTGGAAACACTTGGTGAGCTAACTCAAATTGCATGGAAACATGATGTTCAGGTGATGATTGAAGGGCCCGGTCATGTGCCGATGCAACTCATCAAAGAGAATATGGACAAGCAATTGGACTGGTGTGATGAAGCCCCATTTTACACGCTTGGCCCATTAACCACAGATATTGCACCGGGTTATGACCATATCACCTCTGCCATCGGTGCCGCGCAAATCGGCTGGTATGGCACAGCTATGCTTTGTTATGTGACCCCAAAAGAACATCTGGGCTTGCCTAATAAGCAGGATGTGAAAGACGGTATTATCACTTACAAGCTGGCGGCACATGCAGCCGACTTAGCCAAGGGGCATCCCGGCGCACAGATTAGAGATAATGCGCTCTCAAAAGCCCGTTTCGAATTCCGCTGGGATGATCAATTCAACCTGTCGCTCGATCCGGATACTGCAAAATCTTACCATGACGAGACCTTGCCGAAGCAATCCATGAAAGTGGCGCATTTTTGCTCCATGTGCGGGCCGCATTTCTGCTCGATGAAAATCACGCAGGATGTGCGCGACTATGCGGCGAAATTAAATATGTCCCCCGAAGACGCACTTTCCGCAGGTATGCAGGAGAAATCTACCGAATTCAAAATTGGTGGCAGTGAGGTCTATAAAAAGATTTAGCCTGAACTCTTTTTAAGATGAGCTCTTTTTAAGTTGAGCTCTTTTTAAGATGAGCGCTTCAAATCCAACGGCGGACATTAGCCTTATAATCTTCATAGGCGTCGCCGAATAAATCCTGCATGGCTTTTTCTTCGGGGCGTATTTGGAACATAGTAATATACGCCATAAACAAAATTATGAGTGGCAGCCCCAACCAAGCCCCGTGATAAATGCAGGTCGCTAGTAAAATGAAACTCATCCCCAGATACATCGGGTTACGCGTCAAGCCAAATACACCTGATGTGGCGAGCGTCGTTGCCGCCGCCGGATCAAGCGGGTTAACGGTTGTCTGAAGTTTTTTAAACTCACGCACGCCTGAAAACATAAAGCCCAACCCAATCAGCAAGACGCCCAGAGCGATGAGATTTTGATAGGGAAAAACATCTGCCGCAGCATAATTTGTCGTGCCATATATCAGGCCTATAAAGGCAAGCGTCACAAGTGGCGGTGGAATTTTATGATCTAAAAACATGTCACCCTCTCATAGAAAACTGCTACCAGCCTAACATCATTTGAGGGCAGCTTTGAACCGATATTCTGATGTGATAAACCACAAAATAAGCGTTTTAATCCTTATGAATTGGCAATGTCAGCATGGCGGTAAATGAAGCAGCGCTTTGCGCAGAAATATTTTGCGATCCAATATCCATCTCAGCATGAGGAAGAGAGGGGTCAGTTTGGTAAGTACCAAAAATCCTATCCCAGAGACTGAGATTAAACCCAAAATTGGTTAAGGCCTCATTCCCCTGACGCGAATGATGAATGCGATGCATATCCGGCGTCACAATAACCCACCGCAATAAACTGTCCAGTCGGCGGGGCATGTGGGCATTGGCATGGGTGAAAAGCGACGCGGAGCTGAGCAAAATCTCAAACACCAGAACAGCCACCGCAGACGGGCCCAGCAATAATACCAAGGCCAGCTTATATATCATGGAAAACACAATCTCCCCCGGATGAAACCGGAAGCCGGTTGTCACATCAAAACCTGTATCAGCATGATGGACACGGTGAAACCGCCAGAAAAAAGGTATTTTGTGAAAAATCACATGCTGGGCATATATCGCCAAATCCAGAACAATCAGACTGATGAAAAAGATAGCAAATGTCGGTGCAGGTATGAGTGGGAGCAGCCCCATCTGACGGGCCTCCACATGAAGCGCAAGTTCAAAAGCAAGTATGGGCATGACGAGGCGCAGAGCGAGGGAATTTACAATCATCAATAATAAATGCGTCAGCGTTCTCTCAAAACGCCACTCAGCAGGCCTTTTGGTCGCTAGAAATTCCCAAAGCAAAATTGCTGTCAATGTCCCGCCAAATGCAGCAAGGCGCATCTCAGGCTCAAATCGGAGGAAGGCATCAAACATGTCTTAATAACGGGTTAAATCAAAGATATATGTATCGTTCATAAACTTAGACCTAGAGCATCCTAATGGGGGTTTCTAGTCATAACTCTAATTATTGCAGACAAATTCCCAGCGAAATTTAATCACACTCTCACTAATGAGCACCATACCATCACCAACGGGCTCGGGGCCGCCGACATTCATATTGCCTTCATTGGTTTCATCCATATTGGTAATTCTGTAATTATTACGCCCGCAAAGCTGTGCCATTTTTTCCAACGCATCCAAACGGCGTTGAATAATTGTGCCTTCCAGCCCCTCAACAAAGCCAGCCTCAAAGTTTTTCGCCATGTCATTTTGCCCGATCAAATTAGCATTTGGCGAAGAAGACGCCCCGCCAGACGCACATCCGGCAAGAAAACCCGTCATTAAGATAAGTGAAAGGGAAAAACTTTTTAAATTCAACATGCAACACCTCAGACTATGGTCAAAAAACAACATTAAAAACAAAAATGTAAATATACTTAGTTTTTGCTAGCAATTATTATTCCTAAAATTACAAACAAACCAATGAATAGGTCTATAAACCAAGTTACTCACAATATTATTAAAGTAAGGTAATGATACGAATGCGCAATTTATTTATTTTTTCTTTTCTCATCTTAACAATCTCCTTTTCCACATCTCCTGTCATGGCGCAGACCGAGATTGTCCCGCTAGGCGAGGCTATTTCTGATTTGACTGAACAGGACATCGCTGGAAAGACCGGTGCTGGTGATGTTTCTGCCCAAATCGACGCAGCGCTAGACAGCGCCATGGTGGCTGACGCGCTCGCACAAGGCCTCATCACACAAGAAGAAGCAGGATCGCTTAATCAGGCGCTGGATATTATTGAAGCCAATATCGATAATTTTGACTTTGATATTCAGGCCATGATTGCCGAAGCGTTAGAAAATGGCGATGTGAGCCTCCAACAAGTGACCGAAACTCTGAATGCCTTTGACCAGCTCTCTGATGCAGGTAAGGCGATTGTAGGGCAGGATACTTTCAGCCCGATTAACGGTCAGGGCGACTTGTCTGACGCCGACTGGGCAGTCATTCAATCCGTATCTGATAATTTTGGTTCGGATGACCCAACAGAGAACCCATCTGGCGATCCAGCACAATAATCATCTCCAGCATCTAAAAATAAAGATATAATTATGCTTATTATGTTCCGCCGCTACGGTGCGGCTCTTCTATTGCTTAGTCTCATCTCGACATTTTCGATTCAATCGCGCGAAGCGGCTGCCGCCAATAATGGAAATGTCGGCGAGACAGTTGCCCTTAATCTTGCCCTGGTCAATCTTCAACAAGGCCAGCTTGATGAAGCCCTCACAAATATCGAAAAAGTGCTTATTGCCAATCCAAGAAATCTGGATGCCCGTTATATTCGCGGTCAGATCCTTTACCTTCTCGGACGGGGTAACGAGGTGCTGGAAGAAATTAAACTACTTTCAACCCTCCCCTTGCCTGCCGATAAAAAAAGCCGTGCCAAAAAACTGGCTCGGAATATTGAAGGTGCAAATGGCTGGCAATTTAAAGCGCGTATCGGTCTTAATGCTACCGGTAATGATAACGCCAATAGCTTTCCTGAAAGCGGTATCTTTGAATATTTTGACGGCACCACAACGACCCTTGTGAACCGCGTGGACAATGTGAATGACGACGCCGTTGCCAAAATTGACGATACAATTTTCGGTGTGATGGCTGGTTTTGAAGGCAAATATCAACTGGATCGGGACTCAATCAATTTTTCCATCTCCGCGCAGGAGAATGAAGGCGATAAAACCGAAAACACGACCTCCAGCACAATGGCAGCGTCGCTAGGCTACAAAATGGTCAGAGGCAGCAATAATTTGAATGTCGGACTTGGCTATACCACGATTGATCGAACCAATACTGTCTTCAGTGCAACACGTGACGGGCAGGTGCAACTTAATAATGATATTGATGTCGTTCAGGCACGGTTTGGCTATAGCTACAAATTCCAGAATGGTTTGAGATTATTTTATAATTTCAAATATATGGAACAGGACCATAGCAATACACCAACCGCCAATGACTCGGATTCAGAAGAGCAAATTCATTCAATCGGTGCGCTTAGCAAACTTACAAGCACTCTTTATGCCCGCGCACATGTGACCTATTCGGACCGAGAGGCTGCTGAGTCCTATGCTGATGCTGTGGCTAAAACCGAAAGAGAGCAAGACGGCTATGGTCTGGGTCTTTTCTGGCTACCTAATGCCAATCATCGTGTGAATTTCTTCTATGAATATGCGGAATCGGAATATGCAACGCGCCTGATAACCTCGCCACGCATCCGTGAGGATGAGCGCACAGTCTATGGTGTGAATTATAGATTTAACGCTGAAGCCCTCTCCCCAAAACTCGAAGGCTGGCAAATTAACGCCGGTTACACCATCAATGAGAATGACTCGAACTTATCTACTTATGAGATTGAGTCGAGTTTATGGAAACTCTCCATAACAAAAGAATTCATGCTCTAACATCTCAGGAAAACTTGCTTATGTCTGGGTTCTGGGCGGACACAAAACAGTCTGCCCAAATTCTGACACAAACGCACCAGTTTAAAGTTTCAAGGCCCATGAATCACGGTTCAAGTCGTTAATCTTTAAATGTTTTTTGAAGAGCTAAAATTATGAATTAGACTGTAGAACAAACTGTTGACCAAAATTTGCTACTCTAAGGACAAATTACTGACAAACGCCCGCTTGTGAGATGCCTTCAGAGATTTTGAGCCAGCCGGTGATTTTATAGTGTGTATCCTGCCAAACACACCCTCATTTTTATCATCCAGAGCGACAAACGGTCCCTCTGGATAATCCGGCAACAAAAGCAAAACCAAACGCCGCCATTTCAGGCACCAAAATCTGCAAAACGGTAAAGCCTGAATGGTGAAAAGGTCTAATAAATATCAATATAGATATTTTAATTCGTTTTGATAAAAAAGGCTCCGCCTTGAAGAAGAAGTAAATAACTGTGAATGCAAAATACAGACATTTTGCAACCTTTAAAATTGCCTTAAGTGCAAACCCTGTAGTTATTTTAATAAGTCTGCGGTACGTTTTTGATTAGCTGCGACTTTCTCCCGCGACGCCATTATACGTGATTTTCTTTCAGCAATATTAGACCCATTATCTAGGATTTCCGAAGTCTCGGATTCAACTCTAGAGAGAAATTCAGCTATTTTTTCGCTATGAGCTTTAGATATATCCCTTAGTTTTTCGATTCTTAGACTGTTAGATTGGGCTATGCCACTATTATTCTTTGAGTTTGCTGCATTTTTCATTTGTTCTAATTGTCCATCAATCCATGCGGCATTTTCTGAAATCATTTCGTCAACATTCGTTACAACATTCTCATTTGCTTCCATGATAAGGCTATTAATTTCTTTTAATGTTGCGTTGACGGTTGAAAGGCTTTCAGTGATTTTCGAAAGAGTTTCGTTAACAGCAATACGGTATTCAATTTGATCTAGGCTGGTGGAATTGGTCAAAGCCCCTTTGAAGTCTTTCTGGACATCATTTTCAGCTTCCAAGGCATCTATCATTAACAGTCGGTTGCGGTGGAGGTCTTCTTCATTATCCAGCGCTAAAGATCTATTTCCCATAAATGACGATGTGAAGTTTCTAAGAAGAAGCGCTCTGTTTTCTTCAACATCTGCTAAAGACAACATAGACTTAGCGAAGTTATCCGTAACAATTGCTTCCAATTCAAAAATGAGACGTTTATTTTCTTTGATCTGGCTTGCACTAAAATTTACTTCAGATTTTTCGTCACTTTTATTCGCTTCTGTTTCAGTATCACTCATATTTTCACCCACTGGTTAAGATGCTAGCTCAGTTTGAGAATTTTCTTCCAGATCAGGAAGTAAATTCACTGTCGATTTGGATAATTTGTTCATATACATGATGCCTTTATTAGGTTCGTGCATTTCACAAAATTCGTAAATAAATTCAAATATGTTATCCGCTTGGTCTGCGGAAACCAAAACATGAAATGTTTCGACGTCAAATGACTCAGCAACACCAGCCACAGTTTTTTTACCAATTGGGGTGCTGGCAACATTGTAGAAATAACATTCGTTAATTTCACGCAAACGAAGGGCTTCTAGAAGTTTCTCGGAACCACCATCATAAATAGTTCCGCTTATAATCCACGTGTAATCCATAAACTGCACACGCTCATCAAATGAGCGAATTGGAAACTGTTTCATATCCATTTTTAGTTTTCAAACCTTTTTAAAATACTCGGTGGTACGTATGTGGCTGCTTGAACAAGTGGTGTTGCATACATGAAGCCCATGCCCGGTGTGTCTAGTTTAGCCGCCAAATAAACGCGCTCAAAAAGACGATCAACTTCATCACTTGAAACAATAACCGTAACAATGTCTCTTTCAGCGTCCACGGCTACACCCAACGCACCAAGACGTTCACGTATACCGATACCCATGGCTGAATGAACTGAAGCCCCCTGAATGCCGACTTCCAATAAAGCGTCTGTGACTATTTCTCCATATCCACTCTGAACAACTGCTGTAATTAATGTTGCGTCAGTCAATGTTGTGAGCTGTCGTTTCATTTAAACTCTCCCGGAGATATCTTCTGTCTGGTTCATATTGAGTGCTGTCAGACGTTCTTCGCGTTTGACTTTGAATTGGACGTAAAGCCCTAAAGATAAAACTGCAACTATCGGGCAAATTGAAGCCGCTGCCAAAATTCCAAAGCCTTCTGTCGACCCTAAAGCATTGCCAAAGCCTAAACCCATTGCAAGTACGAGTGGAACAGTGACTGGACCGGTTGTTACGCCAGCTGAGTCCCACCCTACATTTACAAATTCTTCTGTAGAAAGAACTGTTAAGAATAATCCCAAAGCATAACCTGGGAGTAAAATATAGAGGATATGAAAGTCAAAAATAAGTTTTAACACGCCAAGCATTATGCCAGTAGCCACACCAATTGACACAGCACCCATTAGCATTGATTTTTTAAAAGCACCATTTGTTAGGTTCTGAACAGTCATTCCAAGAGCATTAAGTGCTGGCTCAGCTAAAGTTGCACCGAGGCCTAATACCCATGCAAATAAACCAGCAATACCAATTCCAACTGATAGGCTGTAGAGAGGGCTTGCAGATATGGCCTCAACGGAGCTAAAAGCACCCGCGATTAAACCGCCTGATTGGTCGCCCAGTTTAGCAAGTCCATAGGTAAGTCCAATATTGAAAACACACATACCCGCGACGGCTAAGAAGATTCCATAATTCATTATTGAGGCTTCTTTTATCCGCTCACGAAGAACAACAAAAAGTACAAAACCAAGGAAAATTACTAATGGAACGATAGCACGTACACCAAGAATGACTTCTGACCAAGGCGTCAGCTGATACCACTCAGGTTGATTACTCGCCAATTCAGCTGCAGCTTTAATTTCTGCAGCGCGCGCAATTATAACCTCAGGCGGAACGGTATAAGCTGTATAGAAGCTAAGTAACAAGACCCCTAGAATAGGGAATATAGACGCCAATGTGACAATCCCAAAACCCGATAGTGAGGAGTCGGCCCCTTTACCTGCAGCAGATGCAACACCTATCCCTAGTGCAAGCACTAATGGAACTGTTACTGGGCCAGTTGTGACAGCGCCACAGTCCCAAGCTAATCCAACGATTTTATTAAGTTCTGGGTCAAAAAAAGCTATGATGCTTAAAATCAATGTAGGTGTAAGGCTCATGAAGATTAGGGGTTTAAGGCTCCAACCTCGCAAAAACCTAACAGTTCCAAGAACTGCCGCTAACCCCACGCCTAGGCCAACAAGTAAGACTGTGGAGCCAGATTTATCATTCAATAAAGTAAAAAGGTATGGAGCTTTTTCTGGGTCTACAATAGATCCCGCCACCTGAAGGGCGCCAATAGCCGGCTCTGCAAATGTTACGCCGATACCCAATAGAAAAGCGATGAACAAAACACCGCTTAAGTGGAGTTTACGAGGCAAGTTGTTTCCAATGACTTCCCCAAAAGGCATCAATCCCAGCTTTAAACCTTCCATAAACATCATTAACCCTACCATCACGGCCAATAACCCCCCAGCTATGATTGATGCATCAATCACAGGGGTTTTTAGGACGAGATATTGAAATAACCCAAGATATGCCGCTAAGGGAACGACGGCTCGTGCCTGATCCATAAATCTTGTTGAGATATATGGCTGAAGCAATTTAATGATTTCTCCACCGCCCATTTTTATTTTTGGAATAGGTTGAGGAAATTCATTGCCGTGGCGGTCAAATAGAGGTTCGGGCATTAATTCTATGTATGGGATTTTGTGGCTATCAACGCTCATCGCCTGAATGAAATCTCCAAAACGGAGTGACTTTTTCCGTGCCATTCAATACACCTCGCAACCACTATTATTTATACCCTGTTGATTAGTCTATTAGTGTTATGCAAATAAAATTTCAAGATAAAAATTTATTACATCGAACATCGCTTTCTTTGAACTTAATCTTGCGGATTTGAGATAGAATTCACCAACAATCATGCGTTGGCTGGGGCTTCGCAAGCTTTTAGCCCCAATAAGTCTGGCAACTTTATAAAGCGTTTCTAGACTTAAATTATTCTTAAGATGATTGATTTTATCAATTACGAAATCTTTAGGTAAGTCTCGCCACCAAAACATTTGCGCATGTAATTCATTGTGCTGACACTTTTGACACGTGTCAGGTTTACCTATGAATTCAAAATCCTGAGGTAAGATGTTTTTGACGCGATCATTACTTGGAGAGTAAGCAATACAAAATTCGGTATGTTTACATTCATAACAAGTGAAATCATTGGGCTCAAACAAAAGGGGATAGTCCCAGTCAGGCCATGCTTCTTTCTGATGTTCTAATTGGCTCTTTAGAATTTTCTATCAAAATTCTATTAAACCTATTTCTAACGTTAACGCAGAAGCATCTATCTACCAACCAAGTCCCGAGCTGCATCCTGCCAGTTAATGGGAGGGGGGCTGCATTAGCTAAAAAACTAAATCCACTCCCACTATCAGTAACCCCCGTGAACAAGGATACGAAATGCATTAAACCTTGTTCTAAATCACTGTTTTTTGTATTCATAATTGAGTACTGACTTATCAAGCCCCAGCGCCTAGTAAATAGACATATGTTTACAAAATGTACTCGTATGGGAGAAGAATTTAGTAACTTTATTGTGGGTTGCAAGGGGGGTTAACTAAAATATCTGTTATAAATCAATATGATAGATTAGTTTGTGGCGGACAGAGAGGGATTCGAACCCTCGAGACGCGTTAACGCCTACACGCTTTCCAAGCGTGCGCCTTCAGCCACTCGGCCACCTGTCCATCGCACAGAATATCAACATTTTTACAACCTCAGCGCAAGGCGGGCTAAGGCCATAAATGGCCAACCCCTTATAGCGTCGGCCACCTGTCCCAGAAGATGCATTTATAGCTAGGGCTTGATGAAAAACAAGCCTAATCATCCATTTTTAACGCAGAAATAAACGCGTCCTGAGGGATATCGACTTTGCCGAATTGGCGCATTTTCTTCTTACCCTCTTTCTGCTTATCCAGCAATTTGCGTTTCCGCGTCGCGTCCCCGCCGTAACATTTTGCCGTGACATCTTTGCGCAAAGCCGCAATCGTTTCCCGCGCGATAATCTTGCCGCCAATCGCCGCCTGAACGGGGATTTTAAACAAATGTCGAGGGATGAGATCTTTCAGACGTTCACACATGGCGCGACCACGATTCTCAGCCCGCTCACGGTGGACAATCGTCGAAAGCGCATCAACAGGTTCAGCATTAACGAGAATGGACATTTTAACCAAATCGCCCTGCTCATAACCTGTCACATTATAATCAAAGCTGGCATAACCCTTAGTGGCAGATTTCAGCCGATCATAAAAATCGAACACAACCTCATTCAATGGCAAGGCATATTCCAGCATAGCGCGGCTACCTGCATAGCTCATATTGAGTTGCCGCCCGCGACGGTCCTCACATAATTTCAGAACCGCGCCCATATATTCATCCGGCACCAAAATTGAAGCCTTAATCCACGGCTCTTCAATATGCTCGATTTTCACTACATCCGGCATATCCGCAGGATTATGCATCTCAATCATCTCGCCATCATTCATGTGCAGGTGATAAACCACGGATGGCGCTGTCGTAATCAGGTCAATATCAAACTCGCGCTCAATGCGCTCACGGATAATCTCAAGATGCAACAGGCCAAGAAACCCGCACCGAAAACCAAATCCCAAAGCGGCACTGGTCTCCATTTCAAATTCAAAGCTGGCATCATTAAGGCGTAACTTGCCCATCGCATCGCGCAAATCCTCAAATTCGCTACTATCAACAGGGAACAGGCCACAAAATACAACAGGTTGCGATGGCATAAAGCCATCCAAAGGCACGTCGCAAGGCTGGCGTTCATCCGTGACCGTATCCCCGACACGCGTATCAGCGACTTCTTTAATTGCGGCGGTGAAAAATCCGATTTCACCCGGGCCAAGCTGAGCAACATTTTCTTGCTTAGGGCGAAACACCCCGACACGGTCTAGTAAATAAGATGCGCCATTCGACATCATGCGGATTTTTTGGCCTTTTTTCATCACGCCATCAATGACCCGCACCAGCACCACAACACCCAGATAGGGGTCATACCAGCTATCTACCAGCATGGCTTTAAGCGCCGCATCGGGTGAGCCCAAAGGCGGCGGTAATTGCGTCACAACCGCTTCAAGCACAGTATCAATGCCAATGCCCGTCTTGGCAGATATTTCCAGCGCGTTTTCCGTTTCCAGACCGATGACATCTTCAATCTGCTGTTTGACACGCTCCGGCTCAGCGGCAGGAAGGTCAATCTTATTCAGCACCGTTACAATTTCGTGGTCAACATCAATCGCCTGATAAACATTCGCCAAAGTCTGCGCTTCAACACCCTGACTGGCATCCACCACCAGCAATGACCCTTCACACGCCGCCAGCGACCGATTCACCTCATAGGCAAAATCGACATGGCCGGGCGTATCAATCAAATTGAGATGGTATAATTCGCCATCGGCGGCGGTATAATCAAGCCGCACGGTTTGGGCTTTAATCGTAATGCCGCGCTCGCGCTCCAATTCCATATTATCTAACACTTGCTCCTGCATCTCGCGGTCTGAAAGACCGCCCGTCACCTGTATAAGACGGTCCGCAAGCGTGGACTTCCCATGGTCAATATGGGCAATAATAGAAAAGTTACGGATGTTCTCTTGTTTTGTCATTTTCGGGTCACACTCTGTGTCATAGCAGTGATATAGCACTGCGTGAGAACACAGCCAATGCGTCAAATCATCAAAATCAAAGGAAGCTGTTTTCGACCCTATCGGCGGAGTTTACCGCCCGTTGCCTTCTCAACAGCCTGAATAACTTTATCGGCGACGGCCTCAATCTCGGCATCTGTCAAAGTTGCGTCCATCGGGCTGAGCGTTACTTCAATCGCCAGCGATTTCATACCGGCCTCCAATGCACCCTGACCTCCAGGGACACCCGTAAACGCGTCAAAAAGCGTAACGTTAGAAATTAATTTCTTATCTGCCCCGCGCGCCGCTTTAATCAGCTTATCGGCGGGTAAATCGGCGGCAACTTCAAATGCGAAATCCCGACGCACGGCCTGATAAGGCGATATAGATAAAACAGGCTTACTGCGGGAAGGCTTTTTCTTCGGCAGAGGAATTGCCATTGGGAAAATCTCACACACCATGACCGGCCCAGCGACATCAAAATCTTTCAACAGCGCTGGATGCAGCGCCCCAAAACGCGCCAGCGGTGTGCGCGGATCGCGGCACAAAACACCAGACTGCCCCGGGTGATACCAATCAGGCGCATCGCGCAGAACCTGAAGCGCCTCGGCCTGCACACCATAAGCTGCCAGCAAGGTCAGCGCATCAGCCTTAATGCTGAACAGGTTAAGAGGTTCAGCCTTACCGGACCAATCGCGCGGTTTAGCATGACCATATCGAAGCGCCGCGACAACCGTTTCCTGTCCGCCAGGCGTCGCATCGGTAAAAACCTGCCCGACTTCAAACAAACCAAAATCCGACAGCCCGCGCGCCACATTACGTCCAGCGGCCTGCAAGAGACCCGGCAAAAGCGACGGGCGCATATTGGATAATTCCGACGAAATAGGGTTCGCAAGCTTCAAACCCGGATGACCCCCAAATTTAAGCGCAACAGGCTCGGCAATAAAAGACCATGTTACAGCTTCTGTAAGACCAGAACCCGCCATGACACGACGCGCCAATGCAGTTCGGGTTTGCTCGGGGGTCTGAATGGCTTGGGTGATATTGGCATCACTTGGGAGTGGCACGCTCGGCACATTATCAAGGCCATAAATGCGGGTCACTTCCTCAACAAGGTCAGCAGAGCCGTGAATATCAGGCCGCCAGCTTGGTGCTTTCACCTGCCATTTTTCCGCTTGGCGGGTGACGTCAAAACCAAGCCGCAGAAGAATATCCGCGATATTATCATCCGTCAGGTCAATGCCAGTCAGCGATTTCACGCGGGCTGGGTCAAAGGCGATAACTTGTTGCCTGTCCGGCACCTCACCAGCCTGAATTAAAGACGACACCTCACCACCGCAAAGCTCTGTTATCATCTGAACGGCTTGATCGAGACCAGATAAAACAGTTTGCGGATCAACACCGCGCTCAAAACGATAACGCGCGTCGCTGTCTATGCCATGACGACGGCCTGTATTGGCGATGGCAATCGGCTCAAACCAGGCGCTTTCAACCAGAACTTCTGTTGTCGTCGTGCTTGCGCCAGAAGCGACGCCCCCCATGACACCACCAAACCCCAAAACCGATTTGTCATCAGCAATGACGCAATCATTTTCATCAATCTCGTAGCTTTCGTCATCCAGTGCCGTGAATTTTTCTCCAGCCTGCCCCGCCCGCGCAGTCACCACGCCGGACAGAGTTGTTACATCGTAAACATGTAAAGGGCGCCCGCGATCAAATGATATATAATTCGTAATATCAACCAGCGTGTTAATCGGGCGCTGTCCAATCGCTTGCAATCGGGCAGACAACCAATCAGGGGACACACCATTTGTTAGCCCACGCACCACACGCCCAGCAAAGACAGGGCAATCTGGTGTGGCGACATTAATCTTAATATCACTCTCAAAATTTGAGGATGCGGCCTGAACAGGATCCGCCTTTAATATGCCAAGTCCTGCCGCCGCAAGGTCACGCGCAATACCACGCACACCAAGACAATCAGGGCGATTAGGGGTGATAGCAATTTCAATCACCGGATCGACTGAAAAACCATGATTGCCCAGAGCTTCAGCCGCTGGCGTACCGATAGTAGCAGTGTCAGGCAGTTCAATAATGCCGTCATGATCTTCAGACAGTTCCAACTCTGCCAGCGAACACATCATACCGCGACTTTCAACACCGCGGATTTTAGCCTTACCCAGAACCATGCCATTAGCGGGAATGACCGCACCTTCATTGGCAAGAATACCTTTAAGCCCAGCACGGGCATTCGGCGCACCACAGACCAGCTTTTGTTCACCCTGACCGCTTTGCACCGTACAGATTTTCAGACGGTCAGCATCAGGATGTTGCTCAGTTGCTATAATCTCAGCGACTTCAAAACCTGCAAGCTTCGCGGCAGGGTCAATGACTTCTTCAACCTCAAGACCGATACGGTTCAGCGTGTCGCAAATCATGTCTAGTGTAGCATCGGTTTCCAGATGGTCATGTAACCAGTCGAGTGTAAACTTCATCTAGACCCCCTCATCCACGGAGAGCCCGCGTTGCAGGGTCGGCATGTTCAAAGCCGAGAAACCGTAATGGCGCAACCATCTTAAATCAGCATCAAAAAAGGCACGAAGGTCCGGCATGCCATATTTCAACATGGCAAGACGATCTATACCCATGCCAAAGGCAAAACCCTGATAAACCTCTGGGTCAATACCGACATTCGTCAGAACATTAGGATGCACCATGCCGCATCCGAGAATTTCCATCCAGTCCGAGCCTTCGCCTATACGAATTTCATTCCCCGCCCGCGCGCATTGCACATCGACTTCCATGCTGGGCTCAGTGAAGGGGAAATAACTCGGGCGCAGACGCAACACAACGCCATCCACCTCAAAAAAGGTCGATAGGAAAGTTTCCAAAACCCATTTCAAATGCCCAAGATGAATATCCTTGTCGATAACCAACCCTTCGACCTGATGAAACATAGGGGTATGTGTCTGGTCACTATCACAGCGATAGGTGCGCCCCGGCGCGATAAATCTGAATGGCGGCGCGCCCGCTTCCATCGTGCGGATTTGAACAGGCGATGTATGCGTTCGCAAAAGCAGCCGCTCGCCATCTTCATTTTCTTCAAAATAGAATGTGTCATGCATCTGACGCGCTGGATGCGACTCAGGAATATTCAGCGCCGAAAAATTATGGAAATCTGTTTCAACATCCGGCCCTTCAGCAACCGAGAAACCCATATCGGCAAAAATCGTGACGATTTCTTCAGTGACCTGACTGATAGGATGCAACCGCCCTTCGGACAGAGCCGACGGCAAAACAGGCAGAGACACATCTTCCGTCTCTTCCGCCAGTCGCGCATTAAGGGCTTCAACTTCCAGATAATCTTTTCGACTATCCAAGGCTTGTGCCAGCGTCATCTTTAGGCCGTTAATAATCGGCCCTTGCACTTGGCGTTCTTCAGCAGTCATGCCGCCAAGAGTTTTCAGAAGTTCAGAAACACGCCCTTTTTTACCAAGCGCAGCAAGACGCACATCTTCAAGCGCCGAAAGCGTGGAGGCGTTTTCTATAGCAGCCAAAAACTCTTTTTCGAGGCTGGCCGGATCTGTTGCTGGATCAGCCATAGCTTCTTTGTCGTTGCTTATTGCAACGCTCCGCGGGCTTTCTCAACCAGCGCTTCAAAAGCAACCGGCTCATGAACAGCCAAATCTGCAAGAACCTTACGATCAATTTCAATGCCTGACTTGGTCAGACCATCAATCATACGGCCATAAGTCAGACCATGTTGACGGGCAGCAGCATTAATCCGCTGAATCCAGAGGCTACGGAAATTGCGCTTGCGAACGCGCCTGTCGCGATAGGCATATTGCCCCGCTTTGGTGACAGCCTGTTTAGCAACTTTAATGGTATTTTTACGACGTCCATAATAGCCCTTGGCTTTATCAAGGATTTTCTTGTGACGTGCGTGGGAAGTGACTCCGCGTTTAACTCGTGACATATCAAACTCTCCTATCAGCCATATGGCATATATTTTTTAACGGTACGGGCGTCCGGTGAGGACAATGTGTCCGTGCCGCGCAAATTACGGATTTGCTTATTGGAACGTTTAATCATGCCATGGCGCTTGCCTGCCTGACCGGCTTTAACTTTACCGGAGGCGGTGAGCTTAAAACGCTTTTTGGCACCACTCTTGGTTTTCATTTTGGGCATTTTGCTCTCCTAATAATCGGCGACCGCATGATATAATAAAGTTATAAATATGGTCTTGCCGGGTTTGCATTTTGGACGGACACGGCAGCCCTTCAGCCGGACCGTCCTGAATGACGCTTTATACCCGTCTGGTAAGAGATTGCAAGCCCCTGATGAGCCGTTCAGATTGCGCAAGTGGAAGGTGAAATATGAAAACACGAATTATTGCTCACCGTGGCGGGGCAAGTCTGTGGCCCGAAAACACACTTCTGGCTTTTGACCAAGCTTTGCGGCTTGAATGCGACGGGCTGGAGTTAGATTTACAGCTGACAAAAGATGATATGTTGGTCGTGCATCATGACGCTGATTTACGCTCAGATTCCACTATGCGTCAGGGTGAATGGTTGCCCGAAACATCGACACCTTTAAGAATTGAAGACCTGACTTATAGCGAGTTAGCCGATTTTGACGTGGGGATTTACCGTGCGGGGTCTAACATTCACCAAAAACACCCAAATCGCACAAATTTTCAGGGTCTCAGCATTCCAAAATTCTCTGATGTGCTGCATATGGCTGCTTCTTACGAGAAAACACCCTTCATGATGGCGGAAATCAAAACCGATGGGCCGGATACTTCTGAAAAAGATTGCCATCACCGCACCAATATATATGCCGAGCAAATAACTCACATAAGTCCTGAAAATATTGTCACGCTATGTTTTGACTGGCGGTGTCTCACCCATCTGGCAGGCCTGTTGCCTGATACGCCACTTGGTTTCACCACCTCCCCCATCACATGCGAGGGGGATGCTGCAAAAGCCATATCTCTCATTAAGCGTCAGATTGAACAAATAGCCGAGGAAATCGCTCAATCGGGTTCCACGTCAAATCGGCATGCATGGAATGCGTGGCATGGCGATATCACAGGTGAAACGGCAGCCTTTGCCCAGCAGCACGGTCTGGCGGTTTACGCTTGGACGGTAAATAAAACAGATGAAATGCACCGGCTGGTCAATCTCGGCATTGATAGCCTCATGACCGATAGACCGGATATCGCGTTAAAAGCAGGCTTTTAATCAAAAAAGAAATTAGCGCGGTGCAAGCACCATAATCATCTGACGGCCTTCCATTTTGGGCGCGGCTTCAACTTTAGCCTCCTCCTCAAAATGGTCGCGCACACGATGAAGCACTTCCATGCCAAGTTCATGGTGCATCATTTCACGCCCACGAAAGCGCATGGTGACTTTCACCTTATCGCCTGCAGAGAGAAACTTCATCACGCTTCTCATTTTGACATCATAATCATGCGTATCAATATTGGGTCGCATTTTGATTTCTTTGATATCAACCGTTTTCTGCTTTTTTCTAGCTTCACTGGCTTTTTTCTGATTCTGATATTTCAGCTTGCCATAGTCAATTATTTTGCATACGGGCGGGGATGTATTCGGGGAAACTTCCACGAGATCAAGTCCAGATTCTTCTGCAACGGAAAGAGCTTCTTCTAAAGAAAGAACACCTCTTTTTTCTCCAGCAGCATCAATCACCATAACTTCGGGGTGGGGAATCATATTGTTGACACGAGGTCCCTCTCGGGAAGGTTGTGCCTGAAAAGGTCTGCGAACTATCTCTCAATCTCCTCTGATATTTCAGCAAATAAGTCTGAATGTTTAGGCGACCTGACTAGGAAGTCAAGCAGGATAAGCAGTAAAGAACCATTTAGGGCGCGGCAGCACGAAAAATTTAATCCATGCATAGCCACTTTTGCCGCCCGCCTGACGGGGCTGGTAGACGGCTTCAAAGCGCCGCCATGAAATACGACGCAACATGGCAATCAGACCCAGCGGTCCAAGCCTGTCCAACCACCAGACCTCATTTGCCTGTAACAGATGGTTTTTCTGACGCGGATGTGCCAGCACCGTCACGGATTTTATTTCAGTATCTTCCGCAAAGCGGGAAAGTGTCGCCTTAATTTCTAAGTCGGAAAGGTCGAGAAGGATGAGCAGAATACCGCCCGGCTCTTGTGGTACATACCGCGCCAATTGGTTATGCGCTAATGGGTTATGCGCCATAGTAATCGCGAATAACTGACTGATATATTTGTAAAGTTTGCGCGCACATTTTTTCAGTGGTGAAATTTTCCATAACCCATTGCCGCGCCGCCTGCCCGATAGTGGATAGCTCTTCGCGGCTTAAATTTGCCACGGCTTGCAAGCGCGCTGTCAGTGCAGCCACATCACCCGGCGGCACACGCCATCCAGTGCGCTGAACCGGACTGTCAGATGAGGCATCATCTTCCCTGACCGTTTCACGAAACCCGCCAGCATCCGACACAATCACCGGTAACGTCGCGGCCTGCGCCTCCACGGCCGTCCGACCGAAAGGTTCAGGGTCGAGAGACGGGAGAACCGCCAAATCCGAGACAGCATAGGCTAGTGGCATATTTGCAACATGTCCGGCGAAAACCAGCCTGTCAGTGAAGCCCATCTCTGAAGCCCGCGCTTTCAGCTCCTGCGCAAAGCGGCTTTCAGCTCCAGTTTTGTCAAAAGTATTTCCTGTCAGCACCAGACGGAAATTGCCGGTCAGACGCGCCACAGCTTCCAGTAAGACCATCTGCCCTTTCCAGCGCGTGAGCCGTGCCGGACACAAAATAACAAACTCACCTTCCTGAACACCCCATGCGGCGGATTGTTCGGTGATGTCAGTTTGCGAAATATGCGCAGGGTCAAACTTTTCTGGATCACAACCACGCGGGACAATGTCGATTTTTTCAGGGGCAATTTTGTGAACTGACCGGATGCGTGCAGCGGTGAAAGCAGAATTGGCAATCACCCTTTCGCCTCTGGTCATGACAGAGTTATAAAAAATTTTCAGCTTCGGGCTATCATGCACTTTGCTGTGATAGGTCGCGAGATAAGGCTTTCCGATTTTTTGTGCTGCCCACAGACTCGACCAAGCTGGCGCGCGTGAGCGGGCATGGAGAATATCTATATTTTGCGCCTCGGCGATACGCGCCAGTCGGTTGATATTTTGATACATAATGATGGGGTTTTTGGACGAGACCGGCGCATGAATAATCTCACCACCCTCCGCAATAATGGCATCCGCCATTTTTCCACCCTCACTGACAACAACCGACCTGCCACCTGCCGCTGTTAGAGCTTTTGTGATTTCGAGTGTTGTCGCCTCTGCCCCGCCCCCATCAAGGCGTGGAATGATTTGCAGGATATTTGGAGCTGTGCCAGAAATATGAGCCATAGTTTTTTATAACATGTATAATCCGTATGTGGACACGCTTTAAATGCCAGAAGATATGCCAGAAGATACACAAAAAGAAATGCAGGGTAATTTTGCAGACAACCTGCAGGTCACATTCCTTGACCGGCAAATCGCCGACCATCGCGGCGCGATAAAAAAATTCAAAACAGCTTACAGACAGCAAAAAGGGGACAGTTCCACCAAATTAGGCGTTGTCTTTCTGACCGGCTTCAAATCAGACATGGACGGGTCTAAAGCGGAAGCCCTTGCCGCGTGGTGTGCCACGGAAAATATTGACTTCCTGCGTTTTGACTATTTTGGACACGGCAGATCAGGCGGTGACTTTATCGACGGCACCGTCTCGCTTTGGCGTGAAGATGTGTTTGATATTATTGCGCAACTCACTTCCGGCCCGCAAATTATCGTTGGTTCAAGTTTTGGTGGCTGGCTGTCACTTATGGCGGCATGTCAAAGGCCGCTTAATATTGCGGGTCTTGTTCTGATTGCACCGGCAGTAGATATGACCGAAAAATTAATGCGCCTGCGCTTTGATACGAGGATACAGAAAGAACTCGACAGCAAGGGCGTTTATTATATGCCCTCGGATTATGACGATGAGGGATATCCGATTACTCGCGATTTGATTGAGGATGGCGCGCAATATCTCATGCTTGAAAAAGGTATCGCCTTTTCAGGGCCGGTAAGAATATTGCATGGTCGTTTGGACGAGTCGGTGCCATGGTCGCTATCCCTCGAACTGGCAGGAGCGCTTGAAAGTCAGGATGTTGAAATCACCTTTGTCGAACAGGGCGACCACAGTCTTTCCACACCGGATAACATCACCTTACTGACCACGACATTAAAGCGACTTCGTGACCAGATAGTTCCTAACACCTAATATGTCTCGCTATCCCAAAGTGCGGACAGCCCAGCGCGGTAATTCGGATAGGCCAAGGTCACCCCGAGTTCATTTTTGAGTCTGTGATTATGGATGCGCTTATTCTCCCCATAGAAACTCCGCGCCATTGGGCTTAATTCAGCCGTCGCGAAATCTTGCAAAACAGGCGGGGCAACCCCCATAAGGTCAGCTGCATAGGTGACAACATCTTGAGGCGGCGCTGGTTCATCATCGCAAACACTATAGGCGCGTCCGGCATGAGGGTTTTTCATTGACGCTTCGAGTATTGTCGCAATATCCGCCACATGAATTCTTGAGAATACCTGCCCGTCCTTAACCACCCGGCGCGCCGTACCGTTTTGCAAAGCACGAAGCGTGTTGCGCCCTGGGCCATAAATCCCCGCCAGTCTGAAATAATGCATTGGCAAACCGGTCGCCGCCCATTGCGCCTCAGCCGAGACCCGCCTTTGCCCGCGCTCACTCAAAGCACCAATAGGGGTATCCTCATCAATCCACGCCCCCTTATGGTCGCCATAAACGCCTGTTGTCGACAGATACCCCACCCATTTGAACTGGTCTTGAAGCTCACCCAAGGCAGCACTGGCAAAATTTAAAACCGGATCACGGCCATCTTGTTCCGGCGGCACCGAGAGCAAGACATGATCAGCCGTGCCTAATTCCTTTGCACTTAATTTCTCACCTGACAGTAAAACAGGGCGAATACCGGCGGCTTTCAACATTGCCGCTTTTTCATTTGTGCGGCAGGTGGCGGAAATCTGAAAGCCCTGCTTTATCAATCTTACCGATAAATATTCAGCACAATAACCAAAACCGAAACAAAAGAGATTCACAACCAGAACTCCCATTCAACCCGCACCGTATCATCCATCTCCTGACCCGCAGCTTCATCAGATAAGGCGGATGCGGCGCGTATCTTCATCTCAGAATCTGAAAGATATTGCCCCAATGCCCAGACTGCCATACCCTGCACGAGGGGCGACGTATCTATCAAGCGGCTTTCAATCGCGGTAAGATATTGCGATTGCTGCGAAGGGGTAACCGCCCCCGCTGCATTACCGATAGCAATAAGAACATTACGAACAAATCTGTCCCGCCCCGTTCGCTTTACAGGTGAGGCGCGAAACAAAGCACGAAAGGTGGTGTCATCCAAATCCACAAGCTCTAAAAGGTCAGGCGCGGTGAGTTCGGCGCGCGCTTGCAATTTAGCTTCACGGCTAATCGCAGCATATTTATTCCACGGGCAGACGGCCAGACAATCATCACAGCCATAAATATGGTTGCCCATTTTAGACCGAAACGCATGCGGGATTTGAGACTTCGCCTCAATCGTCAGATAAGAAATACAGCGCCGCGCATCAAGCTTATATGGCGCAGGGAATGCATCTGTCGGACAAATATCCAAACAAGACGAACAGCTCCCACAATGGTCAATCTCCGGCTCATCTTTTGGTAAATCAGATGTCGTGAAAATACTGCCCAGAAAAAGCCACGACCCAAAAGAACGGGAAACTAGATTTGTATGCTTGCCTTGCCAACCCAAGCCCGCCGCTTCCGCCAATGGCTTTTCCATAATAGGCGCAGTATCAACAAAGACCTTCACGGCGCCGCCTGTTTCCTCAACGAGCCGGCGCGCCAGCTTTTTCAATTTCTTCTTAATAACATCGTGATAATCATGCCCACGCGCATAAACCGAGATGACGCCTTTTTCTTTGGCTTCCAGCGCATCAAGCGGATTAATGTCGGGGCCGTAATTCATGCCAAGCATGATGATTGTTTTAACATCAGACCAGAGATTAAGCGGGGCTTCGCGCCGTTTCTGATGTGTCTCCATCCAGTCCATATCGCCATGCCGCCCAGCACTGATGAATTCATTCAGACGTGTCGCAGCCTCGGGAATTGCATCCGGGCTGACAAAACCAACAGCATCAAACCCTTCGGCATAAGCCATATCTCTGAAAAGACGGGGCAGGTCTTTTTGCACATCATCAAGCGGGGGATTTTCAAGATTAGAAGTCAAGATCGGTATAATGGCTAGCCGGGCGCAGACCCGCAAGGTGATCTGATAACAAGCTACGGAAGCTCGGACGCGATTTCAATTTGGCATACCACTCACGGGCATCCGGCCAGTCGCGCCATACAACATCGCCTGTATAATCAAGACAAGATAAATGCGCCGCCGCTGTAATATCGGCAAGGCTCAGTTCCTGTCCGGCAAGCCAGTCGCGTTGAGACAGCAAATAAGAAATATATTCGAGATGAATTTTAAGATTATGCAAACCTATGCGGACATTTTCCATATCAGGCGTGCCGCCACCTTGTTCGTGATTCATGAAACGGCGATCGATTTTTTCATGGATAATGAGGCTACCCACCTCTTTATGGAATTTGTCATCAAACCAAGCAATAAGGCGACGCACCTCCGCCCGACCCAGACCACTATCCGGGAAGAGTTTGGCAGCACCGCCTTTTTCCTCTAGCCATTCAGAGATTGCATAATGACCAGCAATCGTCCCGACCTCACCTTCAAGCACAGGCACCTCGCCAGAGGGGTTGAGCATCAAGAAATCAAGACGCCGCTCCCATGGCCGTTCCTCAACCATATCGGCAGCAAATTTCTTCTCACCCATGATTAAACGGATTTTCCGTGAAAACGGACAAAGCGGATTATGAAAAAGGGTCGCCATAAACGTCACCAGTCAAACAAGTTAAACTATTCTATGTATTAAAATATTAATTTCAATATGTTAGGTATCAAAATATAAGGTTTGAGAGGGACAACCCATCCCGCAACTATCAGAAACACATTTAGGCGGTTAATTTAACCAGATGTCAATCACCCAAATTTTCTTACTCGCCATCATTCAAGGCATTACAGAATTTTTACCCGTCAGTTCTTCAGGTCATCTGAATCTGTTGCATGGCCTCACTGATTTTCCTGACCAGGGCGTGATTATTGATATCGCCGTTCATGCGGGGACATTACTAGCAGTCATCATTTATTTCCGCCAAGATGTTATCCGGCTGGTCATGGGCGGGTTGGAAATTCTGCGTCCTCATCCTAGCGATAAGGCGTCGGCAAATAAAATAGCCGCCATTCAAATCATCATCGCCACGCTTCCTATTCTGCCTGTTGGCGCCCTGCTGGTGCTGACCGGCTGGATAGATGTTCTGCGTGACCCGAAAATTGTGGCTTGGGCGACGATTATTTTCGCCCTGCCGCTTTTTCTGGCCGATTATTTCCGGCCTTCAAATAATACGGTTCTGGCAACCGGATGGCGCGGTGCGACACTGATTGGGTGCGCACAGATTTTCGCCCTTATCCCCGGGGCCAGCCGTGCGGGCGTCACCATCACAGCGGCGCGCGCTATGGGATGCAACCGACAAGACGCCGCAAAATTTTCCATGTTACTATCCATTCCGGTCATCATCATTTTTGCCGCTTTGGGGGTAATGGACTTAATTGCTTTAGGCGATGTGACCCTCCTCGGCAATGCCACCTTAGCCGCGGCACTCGCGGCGCTGACAGCCTTGCTAAGTATTCATCTATTCATGAAAATGACGGCGCGACTTTCGCTTCTGCCATTTGTCGCCTATCGCCTGCTTCTCGGCATGTCGCTACTTTATGTTTTGTAATCTATCGGCTTTTAAAGCGAGAAAGATAATGCGGTAGAACCGCCTCAATAGGGGTCGGCGCGATATCCAACTCACCCAAACCAGGCAATTTTTCATCTGCAATATTATCAGAACGAAGCATCACCACCTGATCAGGTGTCAAAGGCGGGTTCGGCAAAAACTGCGTGAAACGACTAATCAGTTGCGCTGCGAAAAATGGCAAAGGTGCGAGAATTCTCTTCTGCCCCGTATGGCGCAACATGATTTCCATCAGATTTTTGAAACTGAAAATATCCGGTCCGCCCAATTCATAAGTCTTACCGCCGCAATCCTTATCTTCCAGCGTCGCGCAGACAGCTTGCGCCACATCCTGAACGGCCACCGGTTGATAAAGCGTTTCCCCGCCTCCCACCAAAGGCAGGGCTGGTGCCAATGTCGCCATTTTGGCAAAGCGGTTGAAAAAATCATCTTCCGGCCCAATAACAATGGACGGGCGCAAAATCACAGCTTGCGGGATAGCTTCAAGTACTGCCGCTTCACCGGCGGCTTTACTGCGGGCATAAGCGGCGTCACTTTCAAAAGACGCGCCAATAGCTGAGAGCTGGACGAATTTTTGTACGCCTTCTGAGGCGGCGGCGTCAGCAACAGTCCGCGCGCCATCTGCCTGAACGGCTGAAAATTTCTGCTTACCTGACTCGTAAAGTATGCCGACAAGATTAATCACCGCATCCACGCCCTTAACGGCTTTGCGAACGCTGGCCTCGTCGCGAATATTGGCCTGCATAATTGCCACCTGACCGACAGCACCGGCCGTTTTGAGGAACAGCGCTTCATTAGGGCGGCGAACGGCAACACGCACGCGCCAACCTCGCTTAACCAGCGCGCGCACGATGTGGCGACCTAGAAAACCGGAGCCACCAAAGACGGTGACAACCTGAGAAGCAGAACTGACTGTTCGTGACATAAAAACCTCATGTGAGACGAAACCTTGCAGAACTTTATTATCCGAATTGCGGGGTCAGGTCGAGAAAAGAGTTGTCGCAGCAGGAGAAATCAGCCGCTACCGGCAAAAAGTAAAACCGATTGACAAGTCCCCCCCTGCGGCTTAATCAAATCTTCTGTATTTGCCCCTGTTATTGCCCAGGTGGCGGAATTGGTAGACGCGCTAGCTTCAGGTGCTAGTGCCCTTATGGGCGTGGAAGTTCGAGTCTTCTCCTGGGCACCACGATTTAAGCACCCGATCGCCGATACGGAACACACGGGGGCGCCTTCCGCAAGCGACGCGGTCTGGCAGTGACATGCAGTATCAGGCAGTATCAGGCAGTATCAGGCTGAATAATTTCACTTGCTTTTTACCTGTAAGATGACCTAACAGCAAAACACTGTTATAAAGTTCTTATGACAATTTTCAGATTTATCCGCTGACTTCAGGAAGGTTTTGACCCATGAGTATTATGTTTCACAAAGGTGATTTGCCGGACGATGTGACCTTTACAGGCAGCGTCGCTGTGGATACGGAAACCCTTGGCCTGAAAACATTGCGTGACAAGCTGTGTCTGGTGCAACTCTCGGCAGGAGACGGCACGGCGCATATTGTGCAACTGGACCGCGAAACCTATGAAGCGCCAAATCTGAAAAAACTGCTTGGCGACCGCAATGTGGTGAAGATTTTCCATTATGCGCGTTTTGATGTCGCGGTTATCGCGCATTATCTTAGAGTTCATTGCGCGCCTTTATGGTGCACAAAAATCGGCTCCAAACTGGCGCGCACCTATACTGACCGTCACGGGTTAAAAGATTTGTGCCGCGAATTGCTCAGTGTGGACCTCTCCAAACAACAACAAAGCTCAGATTGGGGCGCCGATGAATTAAGCGATGCCCAACTTCAATATGCGGCATCTGATGTGCTTTACCTGCACCAGCTCCAACTTGAGTTGACAAAAATTTTGGAACGCGAAGGTCGACTGGATATGGCTTTGGCTTGCTTTGATTTTGTTCTGGTACGCGCGGCAATGGATATTGCTGGCTGGGAAGATATGGATATTTTCTCACATCATTAATATGTGAGGACAAAAGCATCGAGCATGACGGATACAGCCCCGCGCCAACAGAAAAATAAAGCCTCCTCGACCCAGAGATATTCCCAACGCGTCAGACAATTAAAAATCATACTTCCGGTGACGGCAGGGCTTTTGCTGGTTGTTATCTTCTTCCTCATTCAACCCAATACCGCCAACGCGCCGGTAAAGTTTGAAAGCGCAACCCTCACAAATGAGGGCGTGGTCATCCAAAACCCCGTTTTTTCCGACTCCAGCGAAAACGGTGAACCATTTGACCTATCTGCAGCATCAGCCAGAGAAGATTTAACCAATCCGGGGCGGGTTTACCTCGACAAGCTCCGTGCCTCAATGACAAGCCGGGATAATATTCTGATTGAGCTGGTCGCGCCGAAAGGGGACATGCTGAGAACGCAAAAAACACTCACCCTTTCAGAGACGCGCTTGAATGGTGACAGAGTTCCGGTTTCTCTCCTCACCTCAAATGGCTACCGCATGGATATGCATGATTTAAACGTCGATTTCGACAAAAGATCCGCTCAAACAGACAAAGAAGTCACGGGCGAAGGCCCGATTGGTCGCTTCCGTGCGGATAAAATGATTTTACAACCAGATGCCAACCAACTCTCTTTTATTGGCGATGTGCGTATTCGCATCACCCCGCAAAATAAAGGGGGGACGCAATGAACACGTTTCAGGCGGCACTTATGTCGGTGACATGTGGTGTAGGTCTCTTGAGCCTCGCAAGTCTCGCAAGCATCACGGCCCATGCGCAAACAAGCTCCAGCCATCTCTTCAAGACAGATACCAAAGCAGAAATCTCACTCCAGACAGACCAGCTGGATATTGAGCTTGATGAGAAAACCGGCACCCAACAAGCCATTTTACGCGGTCATGTCCGCGCGGCGCAGGGGCCACTTACCCTAGAAAGCGATAAGGCGGTTCTCCAAAATCCAGCCGGGCAGGTCGGCACAATAAAGGTCAGTGGCAATGTCGTGATTATGTCGAAAAATGGTCAGCAGGCAAAAGGCGACTGGGCCGCTTATGAAATTGATAAGAAAATTATCACCATGGGCGATAAGGTGACCTTGCATCAAAATGGGAACAAGCTTCAGGGGCAAAAACTCATTATCGACACGCTAACAGGTATTGGCACCTTAACCGCAGATGCAAAACAGCCGGGAAGCCGGGTGCGCGGTGTGCTGACTCCAGGCCAAAAATAAACATATAAAATAAAGCAAATTATCAACGTCTCATACTTGTACATTTGCCGAGATTGGCTAGACTTTAACTGAGGTATATCTTGTTGGATTCACAAAACAAAACAAACGACGCCAAGCTGGCGACAGGTTTTTCCGACAGCACTTCAGGGCTTGAAGTGCGCGGCATCAGCAAATCTTTTGATAAGAGACCCGTGGTTCGAGACATCTCGCTGAAGGTTTCCCGCGGCGAATCTGTCGGCATTCTGGGCCCCAATGGGGCGGGTAAAACCACCTGCTTTTATATGATTACGGGGCAAATTCCAGCCGATAACGGCGCCATACTTCTGGATGGTGAGGATGTCACAAACCTGCCCATGTATCGCCGCGCACGGCTTGGCATTGGCTATCTGCCACAAGAAGCGTCAATTTTTCGAGGCCTATCTGTTGAAAATAATATTCTGGCTATTCTGGAAGTGATTGAGCCGGATATTGATCTACGCCACAAAAAACTCGAAAACTTACTTGCCGAATTTGCTATTGAACATTTGCGCCATCATAAGGGTGTGTCTTTATCCGGCGGTGAGAGACGGCGCGTAGAAATTGCCCGCGCACTTGCAACCGACCCATCTTATTTATTACTGGATGAACCTTTTGCCGGCATTGACCCGATAGCCGTGAATGATATTCGTGAACTGGTGTCGCTGCTGAAAAATCGCGGGGTCGGTGTTTTGATTACCGACCATAATGTACGCGAGACTTTGGGCATTATCGACCGGGCGATTATTGTCCATGACGGGCATGTCCTGACAGATGGAACACCACAAGAGATAATTAATAATGATGACGTACGCAGGCTTTATCTTGGGGAAGGGTTTAAACTGTAAAACCACCTCATTTGAACCGCTAAATGTAAATGGGAGGCGTAAAGGAGAGAGAAATGCAAATAAAGATTACCGGCAAGCATATCGATACGGGCGATGCGCTAAGAGAGCATGTTGAAAACAACATTGAAGCGTCCATTAGCAAATATTTTGAACGCGGCGCAGAGACGAACATAATCTTTTCCAAACAGGGACATTTTTTCCGTGCCGATTGCACCATACATCTCGACTCGGGCCTGCTTATTAAATCCAGCGCCGATAATGATGATATTTATGCGTGTTTTGACAATGCCCTGCAAAAAGCCGAAAAACAATTACGTCGTTACAAAAGGCGTCTGAAAAACCATCATATTCAAGGCGGCAAGCGGGTTGACCAGCTTAACGCGATTTCACGCATCATTGCGCCAGAACCTGAAAATGAGGAATTACCCGAAGAATGGTCGCCAATTACTATTGCGGAGGACAGCATTTCTGTGCCAAAACTCTCCGTGAGTGAAGCCGTCATGCAAATGGAAATGTCGCATGAGGATTTTCTGATTTTCAGAAATGGCAGTCACGGTAGGCTGAACATCGTCCACCGTCGCCCAGACGGAAATATTGGCTGGATTGACCCTGAGGAAAATGCCATATAAAGCCGGTTTGAGACCAAATTATGGTCAGGTAATGCCTAGATAATAGGAAGACGCAAGTCTATCTGAACAATGCAATTATCGGAATTTTTAAGCCCCGACCGCGTTTTAGCGGGCGTGAAGGCATCTGGAAAAAAACAGATATTGCAGTTTCTCACGGAACATGCCGCCGCGCATACACAGCTTGATGCTCATGACCTTATGCATACATTACTCGAACGGGAAAAACTCGGCTCGACAGGTGTTGGTCACGGTGTCGCCATTCCGCATGGGAAGAATGAAGCCCTGGAGGAACTTATCGGTTTTTTTGCCCTTCTTGAGCGTCCCGTCCCCTTTGACGCCATTGACCAAGAGCCCGTGGATATGGTGTTTCTACTGCTCGCCCCAACCACGGCTGGCGCTCAGCATCTCAAGGCACTGGCAACAATTTCTCGCCTGATGCGCGACGATAATATTGTCGCGAAAATCCGTAACGCCAATCATGCAGACGCCATTTATGCCCTGCTAACCGACCCGGATATCACCAGTTAGTTTTTAAGCGCTAAATTTGCTATCAAAGCCTCATGAATGCCGTTGAAAATAATATTAAAAAGAAATTTGGCGCGCGCGTCAGAACTTTGCGAACTGAAAAAGGCTGGTCACAGGAAGACTTTGCTTTTGAATGTGGTTTGCACAGGACTTACATTGGCGCCGTTGAACGCGGAGAGCGTAATGTCTCACTTGAGAATATCAAAAAGATAGCCGATACATTCAAAATCGATATTGCCGAGCTCTTTCGAAGCTAGAAAAACCGGACTGTAAAAGAATAATGGTGGAGCCAGGCGGAATCGAACCGCCGACCTCTTGCATGCCATGCAAGCGCTCTCCCAACTGAGCTATGGCCCCCAAAGTGATATATCAAGACGGCATATAAGGTTATACCGTCTAAAAGATTGAGCGGAACTTAGGTAATTTATCTGTGTCAATCAAGAAGATTTTATGACGGGTTCAGGATAACGAAAAAGCCTATTCTTCATTATCATCAATCAGGGCGACATCGCTGTCATCCTCATCAATTTCATCTTCCTCGAAATCTTCTTCAAATGCGTCAAACTCTTTCAACTCGGAAAGCTCATCATCCTCTTCATCCTCATCGTCACTGAGGTCATCCTCAATTGTGTCTTCTAAGGATACGGTCGTGTCATCATCTGCAATGTCAACATCTTCTGCTTCATCTGCTTCCAAGGCAGCTTCCTCGACAACAGGTTTTTCTTTGACCGGTGCTACAGGGGCGGACGGCTTAGAAGGTGCAACAGCTTCTTCATATGGGGTTTCACATTTAGGGCATATGATTGGCGTTTTATCCAAATCATAAAACTTCGCACCGCAAGATCCGCAAATGCGCTTAATACCGAGTTTTCCTTTTGAAACTTCTTTGGACACTTTTATAACTCCAGCAAGAATTCCACTTTTTTCCATTGCCACAGAGAAAAGCCCCTGTCAAAAGCTAATATATTGAATTTTTATTTTTTCTTAACATCTGTGAACATTAAACTGCCGTCATGAAAAACAAAGAAACGCCTCAACCCGCTCATGCTGAGCGTGCGACCAAACCCTTTCGGGGAGAAATTCAGCTACCTGGCGATAAATCAATCTCTCATCGCAGCTTTATTTTATCTGCGCTGGCGGTCGGAACGTCCCGAATCCATGGGTTGTTGGAAGGTGACGATGTGCTGGCAACAGGTCGAGCCATGCAGGCCATGGGCGCGCAAACCACACGCTTATCGGACAATACATGGGAAGTTACAGGTCGCGGTGTTGGCGGCCTCATCAGCCCCGACGCACCGCTTGATTTTGGCAATTCTGGCACAGGTATAAGACTGACGCTCGGCGCCATGACAGGGTGTCCTGTCACAGCCAGATGCATTGGTGACGAATCACTTTCACGCCGCCCCATGGGACGGGTTACCGATCCTCTCACGCAAATGGGGGCAATGTTTGAATTTCACGGCGCGGCTGATGGGCAATTACCCCTCACGCTGACCAGCCCGCAAAGAGCCCTGCCCATTGATTATGTCCTCCCCGTCGCCTCGGCACAGGTGAAATCTTGCATATTGCTCGCCGGTTTGGGTGCGCCAGGTGTCACCGCCGTAACCGAAAAACAATCTACCCGCGACCACACAGAAAATATGCTCGCTTTGTTTGGTGCTGATATTTCATCCATCCCTGACGGAAAAGGCATCCCTGACGGAAAAGGCACCCCTGAGGGAAAAGGCCTCGGTAAAGGAAGACGTATCGAGCTCACCGGCGAGACAGAATTAAAAGCGACCACCATTAATGTGCCAGGCGACCCCTCCTCGGCAGCATTCCCACTGGTTGCCGGATTACTCTCTGACGGCGCTGAAATCAGATTGAATAATGTCATGGTTAATCCCTATCGAAGTGGCCTGTGGGATTGCCTAAAAGAAATGGGCGGCAAAATTGAAGCTGTGAACGCACGTGAAGCGGCCGGAGAGCAAGTCGTCGATTATATTGTCAAAGGTTCAGATTTGGTCGGCATTGATGTGCCACCTGAAAAAGCACCCGATATGATTGACGAATTCCCTATCCTTGCTATGGCTGCGGCCTGCGCACGTGGCACCACACATCTACATGGATTGGCTGAATTGAGGGTCAAGGAAAGCGACCGCCTCGCCGCTATTGCCGACGGGCTTAAACTATGTGGCGTATCTGTCACTGAAGGCGAAGATGATTTAGTGATTGAAGGATGTGGCGGTCCCGTTCCCGGTCTTATGAATAACGAGCCTGTTACAACTCATTTAGATCACCGCATTGCCATGAGTTTTCTGGTTCTGGGTCTCAATGCAGAAAACCGTATAACGATTGATGACGCGCGCATGATTGCCACCAGCTTCCCGAATTTTTTCGAGCTTATGGCCACTTTGGGCGCAGAATTTAATACGACACATCCGGGCGCGTAAATCATGTCTCACCCTTCTCCCATCGCTATTGACGGACCAGCCGCAGCCGGCAAAGGGACGCTTGCCAAAAAGCTGGGCGCATATCTTAATTATGCATGTCTTGATACAGGCGCCTTATATCGCGGTGTTGCCCTGCTGGTTTTGCACGCACAAGCCGACCCTACCGACCCGCACGCATCCCTTAATGCCGCTCAGAAACTCGATATTGATGCGATTGACCAGACAGCCATTCGCAGTGCAGAAGTCGGACAAGCGGCGGCAGATGTCGCCGTACATCCGGAAGTGCGCAACTGTATTCTCGAACTGCAACGTCATTTTGCCGCCAATCCTCCTGCCGGAAAAGACGGGGCTATACTGGATGGGCGTGATATTGGCACTTTTGTCTGCCCGGATGCACCGGTGAAACTTTTTGTCACCGCAAGTGCTGAAATCCGCGCCCATCGGCGCTGGCTGGAGCTTTCCGCCAGTGATAAGACGCTCAAAGAGGCTGATATTCTGGCGGCTGTCATTGCCCGCGATAAAAAAGATATGGAGCGCGCGATTGCGCCTTTACGACCGGCTGAAGATGCGCACTTGCTTGATACGTCAGATTTAGGTATAGAAAGCGCATTCGAGGCGGCTCTGAAGCTGATTGTATCAATTGGCAGCTGAAATCCAAACCGCTCGGGTAATTTCATAATAGCTCTTTGCCGTCGCATGGTGTGACGGTTAGGGAAGACCGCCGGAAACAACCGGCCGGCACTTTTTTTATTTGATTATAAACAGGAGATGACACTTGTCTCAAACCTCTAACCCGTCGGAACTGAATCCGACAACTGAAGATTTTGCTGCCCTGCTGGAAGAAAGCTTTTCCGGTCAATCCGTTCTTGAAGGAACAGTCGTTAAAGGGCGCGTAACTGCTATTGAAAATGATCTCGCCATTATTGATGTGGGTCTCAAAACAGAGGGACGCGTCCCTTTGAGAGAATTCGCTATGGCCGGACAGCCAGCTGAGCTTGGTGTCGGCGATGATGTCGAGGTTTATCTCGAACGTATCGAGAATGCTATGGGCGAAGCAATGCTCTCACGCGACAAAGCAAGGCGCGAAGAGAGCTGGACAGTGCTCGAGAAATCATTTGAAGCCAATGAACGTGTGACCGGTGTTATTTTCGGTCGTGTGAAGGGTGGCTTTACAGTTGACCTTAATGGCGCCACAGCTTTCTTGCCGGGCAGCCAGGTCGATATTCGTCCGGTCCGTGACATCACCCCGCTGATGAACACGCCGCAACCTTTCCAGATTTTGAAAATGGATCGTCGTCGCGGTAATATTGTTGTATCGCGTCGGGCGATTATGGAAGAGACACGTGCGGAAGCCCGTAGTGAGATTGTACAAAATCTTGCCGAGGGTCAGGTCACTGAAGGCGTCGTCAAGAACATCACCGATTATGGTGCATTTGTTGACCTTGGCGGTGTCGATGGTCTGCTTCACGTCACAGATATTGCATGGCGTCGGATTAATCATCCATCTGAAGTTCTGTCCATTGGTCAGACTGTTGAAGTGCAAGTCGTCAAAATTAATGCCGAAACCATGCGCGTCAGCCTTGGTATGAAACAACTCCACAACGATCCTTGGAATTCTGCAGAAGAGAAGTTCCCACTTGATGGTAGGTTCACGGGTCAGGTTACCAATATCACTGATTATGGTGCATTTGTTGAGCTGGAAGACGGTATTGAAGGCCTTGTTCACGTGTCAGAAATGTCATGGGTGAAGAAGAATGTCCATCCGGGCAAAATCGTCTCTACCTCACAAGAAGTCGAGGTCATGATTCTCGAAGTCGACAGCACAAAGCGTCGTATTTCTCTTGGCCTGAAACAATGCATGGACAATCCTTGGGACAGCTTTGCCGCTACCTATCCGGTTGGCACGAAAGTCACCGGTGCTGTTAAAAACATCACAGAGTTCGGTCTGTTTATCGGACTTGAAAATGATGTCGACGGCATGGTGCATATGTCAGACCTTGATTGGAATCTTTCCGGTGAAGAAGCGCTGGCAGGTTTTGCTAAAAATCAAGATGTCGAAGCCGTTGTGCTGGATATTGATGTTGAAAAAGAACGCATCAGCCTCGGTATCAAACAGCTTGAAAGCGATCCAATGGAAGGCATCAGCAAACTCAAGCGCGGCGATACAGTCACTTGTAGCGTAACTGCCGTAAATGATGGCGGTCTGGAAGTCTCTGTCGGGGAAAGCGAGTTTAGCGCCTTTATCAGACGTTCTGATTTGTCACGCGACAGAGAAGACCAAAGACCTGAGCGTTTTGCGGTTGGCGATAAGCTGGATGCTATGATTACCAATTTTGACTCGAAGTCACGTCGGATTGGTCTTTCTATCAAGGCGCTTGAAATCGCCGAGGAAAAAGAAGCGGTGGCACAATATGGTTCTGTCAGCTCCGGCGCGTCACTCGGTGACATTCTGGGCGAGGCGTTGAACAAAAACACCGCCTCTGAACCAGAAGCAAAAGAAGCTGCCCCAACAAAAGAAATAGTTGAGGAAGCTCCAGCTGAGGAAACTCCAGCTGAAGAAGCTGTCGCAGAGCCAGTGGCCGAAGAAACAGCAGAAGCACCAGTAGAAGCAGAAACAGAGTCTAATGACGATGTTGATGAGGGGGCTTCTGAAGACGCTACTGACGAATCGGCGAGCGATTCCGAATAATTGCAAAAGTTAAGGGGCAATATTTTTAATAATATTGCCCCTCTAGCGTCTTGACTGTCATGCACATGTAAGGATAACTTTTTCTTACATCAAGGAATGAAAACACATGATTAAGTCCGAACTCGTTAATCGTCTTGCCGATCAATATCCCCATCTCTATCAAAGAGATGTCGAACGGGTGGTAAATACGATACTTGATGAAATCACCGAAGCGCTTGGTCGTGGCGACCGCGTTGAGTTGAGAGGGTTTGGCGCTTTCTCAGCCAAAATCCGTCCCCCCAGAATTGGCCGCAATCCCAGAACCGGGGAAGCCGTAGCTGTTGCCGAAAAATGCGTGCCTTTTTTCAAGGCCGGTAAGGACTTGCGGGACCGCCTGAATAATGAAGGCTCGTGAGGGCCTCTATTGAAACTTCTTGGCAGGCTGATATTTTTTCTGATTGCTTTGGGTGTCATTTTTCTTGCCCTTGCCAACAGACAAATTGTTACTTTTAGCCTAGACCCTTTTGCCTCTTCAAACCCTGCCCCTGACGCGCCTATATTTGGGTTTCGCGCACCGCTTTTTGTGCTTTTAATGGGCGCCATTGGCTTTGGCATATTACTCAGCTATATACGCTCAAGTGTGACCGCGATGAGAAATGGCCTCAACAAAAGCATGAATAGTGTTTTCTCAAGGGATAAAGGTAAAAATAATGATGACTGATAATCCAGTTTTTTGCGCCCTTGATACTCAGGACACAGCGCAGGCATCACAACTTGCCAACACCCTATCAGGCCATATTGGTGGGCTTAAAATTGGCATGGAATTTTTCTATGCCGCAGGGGTGGCCGCTTATCAAAATATTGCCGATACGGGATTGCCGATTTTTTTGGATTTAAAACTTCACGATATTCCAAATACAGTGGCTTCAGCCGTCAAAGCACTTTGCCCACTCGAACCAGCAATTTTAAATGTACATGCAGCAGGTGGCCTCGACATGATGCGCGCCGCCAGCAACGCCGCCAAAGATACCGCCACAGAAAAAGACATCACCCCGCCTCTTATGATTGCCGTCACTGTGCTCACCAGCCTCGAAGCTAAAGACCTCGATCAAATTGGCGTGAGCGCCACACCGCGCGAGCAAGTCCTGCGGCTGGCAGATCTCGCCCAACAGGCGGGTATGGGCGGGGTTGTCTGCTCGGCGCATGAGGTAGAAGCGCTTAGAAACCAATGCGGTGCGGATTTCAAACTTATCGTCCCGGGCATCCGGCCAGCCGGACACGCCGCAGATGACCAGAAACGTATTATGACACCCGAAGCCGCCATGAAAGCAGGCGCGGATATTCTTGTGATTGGACGTGCCATCACACAAGCCGACGACCCTGCACAAGCGGCTTCAGCCATTGCATCCTCATTAGGGTATGCTTAGGAGAAGCGATGCGTGTTCAAGTTAAAATATGCGGCATTACCAAAATAGAAGACGCTCATTTTTTGGAAGAAGCTCAAGCTGATTTTGCCGGCTTTGTTTTTCACCCCGCCTCCTCAAGACATTTATCTGATGAACAAGCCGGGCTGATTGCGGCAGAGCTTCACCCTTCCATCAAGAAAGTTGCATTGGCTGTTGACCCGGACGACCACCAAATAGACGCCATGATAAAAGCCATAGCACCGGATTATATCCAGCTTCATGGTGCTGAAAGTCCTGAAAGATGTGCCGCCCTCAAACAGAGGTTTGACTGCGGGATTATCAAGGCGCTTGGTATTGGTAGCGCAGCGCATCTGGCGGCTGCCGAAACCTTTGATAGCTGTGCTGATTTCATGCTCCTGGATGCCCTGCCTCAGCCTGGTGGGCCGCAGGGCGGTTCGGGGCATCGTTTCGACTGGTCTTTATTGACCGATTATAATGGCAAACTCCCTTGGTTTCTGGCTGGTGGTCTGACCCCGGATAATGTTGTTGAAGCTGTGCAAGCCACCGGAGCGGCCTATGTTGATGTATCCTCCGGTGTGGAACGCCAAGCCGGGGAAAAAGACCGAGGCAAAATTTCACAATTTATTCAAGCAGCCCGCTTGGAAAAATGATATATAACCCTCTTTGAGATTTCAGAAACGGAACTGACCATGTCAGAAGCAACCTCAGAAGCAAACTCGAAAGCAAACTCCTATACAACCGGACCGGATGAAAATGGCCGGTTTGGTATTTTTGGTGGGCGCTTTGTGGCTGAAACGCTTATGCCGCTTATCCTTGATTTGGAAAAAGCCTATGGCGCGGCACAACAAGATCCGACCTTTCTTGACCAATTGCAGGACTTACAAACTCATTATGTTGGGCGACCTAGCCCGCTATATTTCGCAGAACGCCTAACCGAGCATTATGGCGGTGCGAAAATCTATCTCAAGCGGGATGAGCTGAACCATACCGGATCACATAAAATCAACAACTGCCTTGGTCAGATATTACTAGCAAAACGCATGGGCAAACGCCGCATTATCGCTGAAACAGGGGCGGGTCAGCATGGTGTTGCTGTGGCAACCGTAGCGGCGCGTTTTGGCTTGCCTTGCACCGTCTTTATGGGCGCGACAGATATTGAACGCCAAAAACCCAATGTATTTCGGATGAAATTATTGGGCGCGGAAATCATGCCTGTAACATCCGGTGCGGGTACCTTGAAAGACGCAATGAATGAAGCCCTGCGTGACTGGGTAACCAATGTCGACTCGACATTCTATATAATCGGCACAGTGGCGGGGCCACACCCCTATCCTGCAATGGTTCGGGATTTTCAATCCATTATCGGCAAAGAAACCAAAGAGCAAATGCTTGAACGCGAAGGCAGACTGCCGGATACGCTCTGCGCTTGTATCGGCGGCGGCTCCAATGCAATGGGTCTGTTCTATCCTTTCCTTGATGATGAGTCTGTCAACATTATCGGCGTTGAAGCGGGTGGTCACGGTCTGGATACAGCCGAACACGCCGCCTCATTAGCTGGGGGCAAGCCCGGTGTATTGCACGGTAACAGAACTTATCTTCTACAAGATGATGACGGGCAGATTACTGAAGGCCATTCCATCTCTGCGGGTCTGGATTATCCTGGCATCGGACCCGAGCATGCTTATTTAAAGGACACAGGCCGCGTGAGTTACGTTTCTGCGACTGATAAGGAGGCACTTGAAGCCTTCCAACTTTGCACAAAACTCGAAGGTATTATTCCTGCTCTCGAACCAAGCCATGCGCTTTCGCATGTCGGCAAAATTGCGCCTGACCTACCCAACGATCATCTTTTAGTGATGAATATGTGCGGGCGTGGCGATAAGGATGTGTTTTCCGTTGCGGAACATCTCAATGTGGATATTGGCTGACGGAAGACACGCATGCAGCAGACACGACTAGATACAATTTTCAAAGAACTCGGCGCGAATAAGTCAAAGGCTTTTGTGGCTTTTATTTCCGCAGGTGACCCTGACCCTGAGACATCACTAAAAATTATGCAGGGCTTGCCAGCCGCAGGGGCTGATATTATCGAGCTGGGCATGCCTTTCACCGACCCTATGGCGGACGGGCCTTCTATTCAAGCATCGTCTCAACGCGCTTTAAAAGCAGGCATGACCTTAAAAAGCACACTCGACATGGTGCGCCAGTTCCGTAACGATAATGACCAAACGCCGATTGTTCTGATGGGCTATTATAATCCGGTCTACATTTACGGGGTTGATGCCTTCATCCATGACGCCAAACAAGCTGGGGTTGATGGTCTGATTATTGTCGATTTGCCACCTGAAGAGGATGATGAGCTGTGTATTCCTGCTCTCAATGCCGGGCTGAATTTTATTCGCCTTGCGACCCCGACAACAGATGACGCACGTCTGCCCGACGTGCTGGCAAACACATCCGGCTTTGTTTATTACGTCTCCATAACAGGCATTACAGGCTCCGCCAGCCCCGAACGTCATGTGGTTGAAGAAGCGGTCGCCCGTGTCAAAAGGCACACTGATTTACCGGTTGCCGTCGGTTTTGGTATTAGAACAGCCGAGCAGGCGCAAGCCATTGCCTCTGTAGCCGATGGCGCAGTTGTCGGCTCCGTGCTGGTCGATATCATTACCAAATCCCTTGATGCACAAGGGCGCGCAAGTGCTGAAACAGTAACAGAAACGCTAAAAAAGGCACAAGAGCTTGCAGAAGGCGTAAAACGCGCGTAAAAGAGTCGTATATTCAGAATATCGAATAAATCCATGCAGATTACATGGGATAGAAAATGAACTGGATTAAAAATTTCGTAAGACCAAAATTCGAAAGTGTTTTCCGCGGTAAGGATGACACGGAAGAAAATCTTTGGATTAATTGCACGGAATGCGGCGAGATGATTTTCCATCGTGATATGGATGATCTAGGCAAAGTATGCCCCGGTTGCGACCACCACATGCGCCTGTCTACCAAAGAGCGCTTTGAGCTTCTTTTTGACAGCAGTTACGACCTTGTGGACTCACCTGAAGTTCCTGTCGACCCTTTGAAATTTAAAGACCAGAAACGCTATATTGACCGCCTGAAAGATGCCCGTAACAAAACCGGCATGCGGGATGCGGTTTCTATCGGCGTTGGCGATATTAGCGGCGTTGAAACAGTCGTTGTCGTTCAAGATTTTGCCTTTATGGGCGGGTCTCTTGGCATGGCGGCAGGCGAAGCCGTTATTCGCGGCGGAGAAACCGCGCTTGAGAAAAACTGCCCATTTATTGTCGTCGCAGCCGCGGGCGGCGCACGCATGCAGGAAGGCATTATGTCCCTCATGCAAATGCCCCGCACAACCGTGATTATCCAAGAATTACGCGATAGAGGCCTGCCCTATATTGTTATTCTGACCGACCCAACCACAGGCGGTGTCACAGCCTCTTACGGCATGCTGGGCGATGTTCATATTGCTGAACCTGGCGCGCTTATCGGTTTTGCCGGTCCGCGCGTGATTCAGGATACGATTAACGAAAAACTCCCTGAAGGCTTCCAACGTGCAGAATATCTGCTGGAACATGGCATGGTCGATATGGTTGTTCACCGTCATAAGCTGGCTGAAACCTTGGGTAGATTGCTTCGTCTTCTAATTGACCCGCAAAGCAGTCAGGCAAAACAAGCCGTTCCTGCCGGAGAATAGTTCTGCCGCGTCAAAGTGATACGACGCTGGCAAATTTGCTGGCACTTCACCCTAAATATATAGATTTATCACTCGACCGCATGTGGCGATTGCTTGATGCTTTGGGCAACCCCCAAAATAACCTTCCGCCTGTCATTCATATAGCCGGAACAAACGGCAAAGGTTCGACCCTCGCTATGCTTATGGCCATGCTCGAAGCAAATGGCGCGCAGGTGCATAGCTATACATCGCCGCATCTTGTCAATTTCCATGAACGCATTCGGCTTAACGGGCAGGATATTTCTGAGACGCTACTCGCACAGACTCTTGCCGAAATTGAGCAAGTCAATGACGGCGAACCGATTACGTTTTTTGAGGCCACCACTGCCGCCGCTTTTCTGGCGTTTAGTCGCCACCCGGCTAATTACCTGTTACTGGAAGTCGGCCTCGGTGGGCGACTGGATGCGACAAATGTTATCGACGCGCCTTTATTATCAATCATCACACCCGTGAGCATGGATCATGAGCAGTTTCTAGGGTCAGATATCCGCGCGATTGCGGCCGAAAAAGCAGGTATCTTAAAGCCAAGTAAAACTGGCCTCCCCGCTATCATATCGCAACAGCCAGAAGTGGCGCGGGATGTTATCATGGAGCACGCCGCCAACTGCGACCTGCAACTTAGTTGTCACGGTCAAGATTGGACGGCCTATGAAGAACATGACAGGCTCGTTATCCAACACGCGCATGGGCTGATGGATTTACCTATGCCAGGTTTGGTCGGGGCGCATCAACTTATCAATGCCGGAACAGCTATTATGGCGGCGCGGCATTTGGATATACCCGAACATGCCATCGGTGAAGGGCTTGAACACCCTATCTGGCCTGCGCGCTTGCAAAAACTGACCAGCGGCAAACTCAAAAATATAGCAAAGGGTGAGCTTTGGCTCGACGGTGGGCATAATCAGGCGGCGGCAGAGGCGCTCGCTATCTGGTTGTCGGAACATTTCTTAAATGCCGAACCGCCTGTGACCCTTATCTGTGGGCTAATGGCAACCAAACATGTCGAAAACTGGCTGGCATCATTCAATCCAAGCCGCGTGAGCTTGCATTGCATCACTATTCCTGACCAGCCCAATAGCTTCACAGCAAAAGACCTTACTGAAAAAGCTCAAGCCGCCGGATTAACAGCCCAGGCTTTTGACAGCCTCGAAACTGCCCTGTCGAAAGCGCAGGGGGATGTCTTAATTTGTGGGTCTTTATATCTGTCAGGCTATGTGCTGGCAGAAAACGATAGCTAGACCGTTTCCTCAATCCAACTTACCAAATCGGATTTTGGCGCCGCACCGACTTTTGTCGCTGTCGTCTGACCGTCTTGGAAAATCATCATGGTCGGAATGGAGCGCACACCGTAATTTGTCGGTGTTTTCGGGTTTTCATCAATATTAACTTTAACAATCTTGATATTTCCCATTTCAGCAGCAATTTCCTCAAGCGCTGGAGCAATTTGCTTACAAGGCCCGCACCATTCGGCCCAGAAATCAACCAGAACAGGTGTGTCGGCATTTAATACTGTTTCTTCAAAATCACTGTCACTGGCGTTGATGATGGCATTATCTGACATGCGGGGTCTCCTTATTTTGCTCTATGAAACTAAGTCGTTGCGCCTCGAATTTCAAGAACCCACAACAAGTTTACATGATTTCTTTCCAGGCTTTTTCAAGCTCGTCTGGTGTGATAGCGCGATAATACGGCCCTGCCGTCCAGACAATTGCACATCTTACCTCTTTATCTGTATGAGTGGCACGAACAAGTTTTCTGTAAATTTCAAGCTGAATGGCAATATCCATCTCCACCGATTCGTTGGCCGCAGGCGGGTGTCGTGTGGTTTTATAATCAGCAATTAAAATCTCATCCGACAATTCAACATAGCGGTCAATCCGCCCGCTGAAATGCTGATGGTCCCCATTGGGCATAAGCACCCGTCCGCCAATCGGAACTTCGGCTTTACTGTGTGGCCCGAACAGCATTTGCAAATCAGGATGTGCGAGAAGCGCGGTCACCTCGGCGACAATCTGCTCATGTTCAGCTAGCAAATCTGGATAATGCGTCAAAAACTGCCGCGCCGTTGCTTCGTGATGTGCCGCCTCAATTCCAGCGAGTCCCTCCAGCAACAGATGAATCACTGTCCCCCTTTGACGCGCGGTCATATCCTGTGACGCTGCATCCTGCGCGGCCTTAGGAGACGCGTGCGTCGTGTTCCGTCTTTGTTGGAAATAATCGGACGGGCCCAGCGGCAAATCTGACACAGACTCTTTTGGAGCAGGCTGATGCACCCATGAAGGCAGGGCCGCCTCAGACACATCTTGAGATAAATCTTGAGACACATCTTGAGACAAATCTGACGCTGTGTTGATTTTTTCTGGGGGCGCATCTTTTTCATCGCGCGCAATCCTATTGCCGACAGAGTGGGCATCACCAATCTGCCAACCAGCACCCTCCAGTAAAGCCTGACCGTCACGCTGCATCTCCTCTTCAATGAGGCTATACCAGCATGCTTCCGGTAATTTCCTATTGGCAGGCAAAAAACCGGTCACATAAAGGCGGTCTCGCGCCCGCGTGAGTGCCACATATAAAAGCCGCTTATGTTCTGCATTATCAAGCGCGCGCTCTTTATCGCCGGCTTCTTTAACCGCCTGACTGATAAGTTTTTTGGGGGGCTGCCAAACAATATGACCCGCAGCATCGCCTGAAGATGAAAGGCTGATTGGCGATTGAAGATTGGCCGGCTTAACAGGCGAACGGCAGGTATCCGGCAGAAAGACCACTGGCGCCTCAAGACCTTTGGCACCATGCACCGTCATAATCCGAACGGCATCCCCGCCCTGCTCCATATCGCGCTTAATTTGCAAATCATCATGCTCAATTCTATGCAAAAACTCTTGCAGGCTCGGCATATTCTGTCGCTCATAATCCAATGCTTGATTGAGAAATTCTTCTACCGGATCATCAACTTCAATACCCAGACGCGCCCTTAATTTATCGCGACCAGAAAGCGCATCCAGCAAATAAGCATAGAATTCATAGGGCGGGAGTTTGGCGGCATGGGTCATCAGCGTCTCAATCATCGCTAATGCTGCCCGCGCCCGCGTGACATAATCTTGATATACTTGGGAGACCTCGCCCTCACCCTCTGCCTCACCTTCTGCCTCACCATCACAAATGTCGCGCAGACAAGCCAAGAGAGGTTTTTTGCCCTCAACAAACCCCCCATCAAGACAAAGTGTCATGAGGTCATTTTCAGTCATGCCGCCCAATGGCGAACGTAAAAATGTAGCCATCATCAAATCATCTTGCGGCATTAGAACAATTTGACCTGCACAGATAAGGTCTTGAACCGCAAGCTGGTCGGTCAATATCATGCGGTCAGCACCCGCAACATCAATTGGCGGGTGATAGCTCTTCAGCGCACGCATCATATCCTGCACAAATGTTCCGCGTTTTTGCACCAGAATTAAAATATCCCCGGGCGTGATATTGCTTTTCGGATCGTCCCGCCATTCGGCAATCTGACGGGCAATTTTGCGTGCCACTTTTTGTTGCGGCGTCATCGCCATACCGCCCAAACTCTCTCGATCATTATCTGGTGAACTATCTGGTGAACTATCTGGGGGTGACGCCAACGCTTTTTGAGGGTCAAACAAATCAACCATTGGGCGCGTTTCACCTTTTTCAACTGGCCATAATGTAACCAGCCCGCCCGTCTCATGCTTGCGCGCCCGCATGCTACGATGCGTGACCTTCGCGCCTTGCTTTGTTAACCGCTTCTGCACCTGCTCATTGGCGCATACTCTATCGACAAGGCTGAGCACCTCCTGTGTCGAACGCCATGATGTTGTCAGTTCCACCTTTTTGAAATCAGCCTGCGCGGCAGTGGCTTTGTCAGCATAATAATTCCGCATCTCGTCGAATTTATCAGGGTCCGCACCCTGAAAACTGAAAATGGATTGTTTCTCATCACCAACGGCAAATAAAGTTCGCTGGCGAGGGGAGGCGCCCTCTCCGGCAAAAAACTCTTCCGCAAGCGCAGAGATAACCGACCATTGCCGAGGGCTTGTGTCCTGTGCCTCATCGACCAGAATATGGTCAATGCCACCATCTAGCTTATACAGCACCCATCCGGTATCGCGCCGGTTGCTCAGGAGCTTTTCGGCATAAAAAATCAAATCATCATAATCAAGATAGCCCTGCTGGTTTTTTTTGAGGTCAATCTCAGCAAGTAACACATCCGCCAGCGTATAAATATCCAAGGATATTTGCAGATTAAGCTGTGCCAGAAACTCAAATCGTAAACGCAAATAAGTCTCCTGCAGCTCTAACAAATAGCCTGTGGCTTTCGGAAATTCTTCAGTAACAGCTTTGGTGGCAAATTTTTTGCGCGGCTCGCTATTGGTCATAAAGAAGTCTTCCAGCGCCGGATGAAGCCTCTCAAAATCGGTAAATTTTTCCAGTGCCGACAGTAATGCCTCAATTAAGACAGCGAGTTTCTGGTCATTCGTGCCGGATTTTTTCAGGCAATTTACGGCATCCGCCAGCGTCTCGCGCGAAATGCCATTGACAAACGCCTCACCGAAACTTTCGAGCGGCATGGCTTTGGTGACACCCAGCATATTCATCAGCCCATCACGCCGCGCCTCCGCACTATGGGCAGCAAAATCGCGGCGCTTTTCGGTAATGGCTTTGCATAAAGTATTAAAATCAGTTTCATTCATACGCCGCGTCAATCGTCGTAACGCGTCTCTAAGCGCTTCCGACTCGGTCTGCTGCAAAATCTTCGATTGCGTTTCCGCTGCGAGTGCTTGAAACGCCCTTTCATCCATCACCTTAAAGCCCGGCGATATGCCTGCCTCTAAGGGAAAGCGATTGAGCAGAGCCTCACAAAAGGCATGAATGGTTTGAATCTTCAACCCGCCCGGCGTGTCCATAGCGCGCGCGAAAAGCTGCCGCACATCCTCGATTTGCTTTTGAGTCGGTGTAAGACCGGTTCGGCGTTTCATTTCGGACTTCAACGCGGCATCCGGCAATACCGCCCATTCACCCAGCAAATCATTCAGGCGTTGCTTCATTTCTGCCGCGGCGGTGCGGGTATAAGTCAGGCAGAGGAGTTTTTCAGGCCGCGTACCGGACAGCATCAGCGTCACCAGCCGGGTGATTAACACATAAGTCTTGCCTGACCCTGCATGCGCAGAAACCCATGCAGAGTTTTCTGCACTGGTCGCCTCTAAAACAGATTGCTGATGCGTGCTTTCCATATCAGCCATCATCCTCGCTCATCCATTCCTGCACGCGCGCAAGATGGGCATAATCCCGGAAGTTCACACGGTCAGGATGAAGTTCAGGAATATAAGCCGTGTTTTCATCAGCATAATATTCAAGCAATTTCTTCACGCCTGATAATGCTGTTTCCGCCAGCTTATCCGGATTGTCTTCTATTCGAATTCTTCCGGCCGGATAACCGCCATGCACCTGAATATGCGACAGCTCCTTAATAGGCACTCTTTTCGCAATACCCTCAAAACCACCCGCAAGAGCAATGGCGGCTTCCAGCGGCATTTGTGGGGCGCGCATTTTTTCGATGTCGGTTTTGCTGGGCGGCTCGCCGGTTTTGTAATCCAGAATATTCACATGCCCCGTATCGGTCAGTTCTACCCTGTCGGCTTTAGCGGTCAGGGTGAAAGGCTTGTTGGCGATATCAAATGTCATCTTGCCGGTGATTTCGGTGAATATTTTCGTTATCCGCGGGCGGCGTGCTGTCTCAAAATCGGCAATCCAGTCAGCCACTGCAGAAAAACGCGGCCACCAATAAAGCAATACGGCCTTGCCTTCGGCGGACTGATCTGCCAAAGCCAATGCCGTTTCGCGTAAGGCCGCAGCCGTATCATCCGGCAGATCATCAGGATGGTTAAGCGTAAATTGCTCCAACACCTTATGAATAAAACTTCCCCGTATCGCCGCCGTCACATCAGCTTCAATCGGATCTAGCGGCTTGAGCTTCAAAATATGTTTCGCATAAATCGCATAAGGGTCGGTTTGAAGGGTCGCAATTTGCGTGACGGATAAGCGGTTCGGTCTCTTATCCGCAGGGGGTTTGGGTTCAGGGCGTTTTTCAGCCTGTGGAGGTGGGGGTGTATCCAGCGCCGCCCATAGCTCAGACAAGCGCCGCGCTTCCGGCCAAGGATATTTTTTTTCATATAAGCCTGCATGTAAAGCCTTAAGGCGGCTCAACCAGCGCGACGGTAATTGCGGCGTGCCTGAGATTTTTTCAGCACGTGTCAGCAGAACTTCAGCTGCGCTGATTGCCTGTACGAAATCATGTGCGCTTTGCCCGATACGGCGCTCAGGCGCGACCATGTCCAGACTATCGCGCATCGGGCGGGACAACCAAGGCCCAGTTTCAGGCAATGCAGGCCATGTGCCTTCATTTAGACTGCCAAGTATAACCATATCCGCATCCACGAGACGGGCTTCCAGCAACCCCATAATGGATAATCTGGGATGCGCATTGACCCGCGGACGAATGGGTGTCTGGTATAACCAATAATCGAGCAGAACTGACCACTCACTTTGTGGCGCGGTGAAATCCTCCGCTTTGACAAATTCTGTCATCACCGACATGAAAGCATCAAGATGTGCGATATCCTCCCGCGCTGTCGCATCCCACAATACAGACATATTGTCCCCATCACGGCTAAGGCTGTCCATAACCTCGAGCAGCGCATGCCCGACTGAACGCAACGACGCCTGATAAGGCACATCCGTCAGTGGCTTAAAAGCCTGCCGGAGCGTATCGGTAAACGCTATGACCGCGTCAATTTGAGGTAATTCTTTTTTGTGCGTTGTTTCACTTTTAGGTTCACTCTGTTTAGCACTCTGATTTGCACTCTGATTTGCACTCTGGTTTTTTGTGGCGATTTGGTGCAGGCGCAAACTAATTTGGTCTAGCCCTGTTTCGCCCTGACCTTTTGGCTTAAAACCGCGCAGAGCTAATCGTTCTAATCGGGAAATTAATTGCCGATAGGTCTGAGCGTTTTGTCCGACACGGCAGAAAGGATGTTTTAGAAGTGCCAGCAAATTAACCGGCGAAAAATCGGTTGCAACAGCCTGCAAAACCAACCCTGCAAAAACACCAATAGGGGTGCGTGACAGAGGTTGACCCGCTGTATCATTAATCTCGATGCCCCATTTTCTCAGCAGAATTGTAACGCGCCGCGCCAATTGACGGTCAGGCGTTATCAACATGGCTGTCTTATCCGGGGTTTCAAGCACCTCGCGCAAGGCCAGTGCGATGATGCCGGCTTCGCTTCGGGCATCTGGTGCTTCACAGATATACCAGTCGTCAAAAATATTTTGAGACGAGGTCTCATCCACAGGTAAATCAACCCAGCGCCCCGTCAGCGATATTGGCCAGAGCGCTTGATTCACAAAAGCGGCACGGGCACATTGCGCCTCAGTTGTAGATTTCTTTTCCAATCCGGGAAATAGCATGACGTCAGACCGTTTCAAATCCATGGAGTCACAAAGGTGAAACAGGCCAGATTGAGGATGCGCGTGTTCATGTTTCAACTGCGCCCAGCCTTCCGGCGGCAAATCCATATCCAATCCCGATAAAATAACGGCGCCTTTTTCAAGCTTCGCAATGCACTGCAAAAGCCGAGACGTTGCCGGAATACTCCCTGTTGACCCCGCCGCCAAAACTGGCCCGGGGGGAGGCTTCGTTTCCCATAAGGCGGTCAGCCTATCCAGTAAAAGGCGACGTCTTTCACTCGGGTCAATCCGCCCAACTTCCTGCTTATGAAGCGGCCATGCATTGGTGAGAATTTTCAAGAATTCCAATGTCTGTTGCCAGTTATGGCTGAACTCATCCGGCACAAGAGACGCAAGTTGTGACGCATCAACCTCCTCAATTTGCAGACTGTCCAGCAAGGCAGTCAGCTCGGCCGTTAATGTCGAAGCCGAAGCCAACCCGCTGGCACGACCTGACGTCTCAAGCCATGCCTGTACCAGCGTCATTAGGGCGATATCGCGCTCAATGCTCGAAAATGCGGGTGCCAGCATAGGGTCGCCTGCTGAGGAAAGACCAGAAAGTCCCGCTTCTGTTTCAGCAAAAACCATCTCTTCAGGGGTCACATCCCCCAATGGACGGATTTCCGGCATTAAAAGTGCGTCTGTTCCCGATTTTTGTAATAGAAGGTTTTGTAAATTTCTGACCGCCCGTCGTGTCGGCAGTAAAATTGTATAGTCTTGCAGGCGGGTTTGGGCATCAAACAGCCCGTCCAGACTGGGGTCAGACAAAAGCGTTATCGCCAATTGCTCCAGAAAACTATAGCCGGAGGGGATATTAAAAATATGTGGGCGCGGTGACATGCGTCCATTCTATCAAATTATTGTCGAGCGCGGATATGTTTAGAGATTTTTTTCCTGCAAAATGCGTTCAGCATCCCGCACACCTTCCGGCGTCCCGACATGCAACCATGTGCCATCCAAGGAACACCCGAAAAGCCGCGCGCCGACAAGCGCCTCATCCCATAAAATATTAAACGAAAATGGCTGTGACCTAACCGCATCGGGCGTTTTATCAAATAATGACGGCGATACAATCTGAACGCCCGCATAAACCCCTACATAAAAACCTGCATAAACACCCGCATTAATTTGAGTCGCAACAGGTGCACAAGGCACAGTGGAGGTTTCAGCAGAATGCGCGCGCGCCTGTTCCCCCTTGAGCCTTTCAATTTTGCCGTCTGATATATCCATCTTTGACGTGAAGGTAAAATCTCCCGCGCCTTCATAACCTGAACACTTATCCCGCGCGGCAAGCAATAGGCATGCATCCATCTGGTCAGGGTCAAAGCTACCCGCAAGCCTGTCCAGCGCGGTTAAAGTGTTATCTGGGGCATTATCCAGCCAAAGCACATCTGCGTTACATACAAAAAAAGGGGCATCGCCAAGATGATGTAACGCCTGAAGCACCCCGCCCCCCGTCTCCATCAAACAAGCGCGTTCATCGGAAAAAACAATCTCAAAAGGATAATCCGCATCGAGCAGATGTGCCTCTATCATCTCCGGCTTATGGTGCAGGTTAATCACCACACGGGTCACACCGAAATCCGCCAAACGGGTCAGCATTCGGTCCAGCAGAGTAATGCCGCCAATTTCAGTCAATGGTTTCGGCGGATCATTATCAGATGCCTGCATACGCCGTCCCAATCCGGCGGCAAGCACGATCGCGTGCGTAGGTCTGGTCGCTCGTGAACTCATCATGCCAACACTTCAGGGACATAAGTCTCGAACCAATGACGCAAATCTGCCAACGCCTCATGCGCCAAGCCAGCCCTGATATAACCTGTCACCCTCGGAATATGTTGCAAATAGGATGTTTTGCCCTGCATTTTAGCCAGCCTTACAAAAATACCTAAAATTCTTAGACTCCGTTGTACCCCAAAAATATTATAGGCAATGTCAAAATCCGCGGCATCCAGACCTGTTTCAGAAACATAAAGCGTCTTGAAACGTGCTTCGTAATCTGCGGGTAAATCGCGCCGCGCATCTTGAAGCAGAGATACAACATCATAGGCTGGATGCCCCGCAATCGCATCTTGAATATCAATAAAGCCGACCCGTCGCACTGTTTGACGTGATGAAAGCCAATGCAAGTTTGGCGAATGCACATCTCTGAGCATCATTACCTGACGTGTCTGCATCGCCTCCAGCTTTGTCACCATCACCGCCCAGATTGCCTCCCAAGCTTTCACTGCCTCATCCGGCAGGGTCTTTCCTTGTGAGGGCATATACCAGTCGATAAATTGCTTCAGCTCAGTCATTATAATGTCAGAGTCATAACGCACCGGAGTCGTAAAGTGCCGACCTTGCGTTTTAGGGTCTTGGGTATCAGCATGATGATAAAGCGCGGCGAGAGACATGATGGCTTCATGATAAAGAATAGGTAAATGCGGGTCACGCGCGTCGATTGAACGGGTGAAATTATGCGTGCCAAAATCTTCCAACACCAATAAACCTTGCGCGTCATCATGTGCATAAATTTCGGGAGCTGACAGGCCACACCGTGTGAGATAGGCGCATATATCTCTGAAATCTGTGACGCTTTTGGAGAGAAAAACTTTCGCCTTATACGCATCATTCGCACTTGGCAGCGCCTGCCAGTCCATCATGATGAAACGCTCATTATTTAGCTCAAGCCTTTCATAACGGCGGCTAGAGGCATCACCAGCCAGCGTCTTGCGGATAGCTTGCCCATAGCCATTTTTCTCGAGAAAATCAGCAAGTACCTGCTCCCGGCTGATAAAATCATCAAGCCCGTCCAGAAAATCGGCCTGTACAGCATCATGTTCTGAATTTTGTACAGCATCTTGTGTTGCATCTTGTGTTGCTGGCACTTGAACAATGCATGTGCGCGTAGAACCAACATCCTGCAGGCTTATTCTGATAGCTTGCTCTGGCATATAAGCGCCAAGTTTTTCGGGCCATTCAACCAAGACAATACTGTCTGTTTCGTCCAAAAGCCCCAATTCAGGAATTTCGTCAGAAGCCTCCAGACGATAAAGATCGGTATGCAAAAGTTTGATTTCAGGCGACTCATAATGCTGAATAAGCGTAAAAGTAGGGCTTGGGACATCAGTATCTTCCCCGAAAATCTGGCGAATAATACCTCGCGCCAGTTCTGTTTTGCCCGCCCCCAGATCACCGGACAATAAAAGCCAGTCACCCTTTTTGAGCCGGGGTGCTATCCATCCTGCAAAACGCCTTACAGCCGACACATCGGGTAAGTCCAGCTTTGCGGAAATTGTCGCATTCCCATTTTCCATGAATGTGGTTGTATAGGGTGAAAATTATTGTCGCAAGGGTTGAAAGTTTCCCAAATGTTTTTATCCTGCAACTAAATCGGGAAATACCTTATGAATCACATTGTTATCATCGGAGCTGGTCAAGCAGCCGCCCAAGCCATTGTTAGTCTGCGTCAAGGCGGATATGAAGACGCCATCACACTTATTGGTGATGAGCAGGAATTGCCCTATCAACGCCCGCCACTTTCCAAGAAATATCTGTCCGGCGAAATGGAAGCTGAAAGGCTGTATTTCAGAGGGCGCGAATATTATGACAATGAAAATGTGGCATTGAAACTTGGTTGCCGCGTAACCGCCATTTCCGCTGACAATAAAACCGTGACGCTGGACGACCAAAGCGAACTTAGTTTCTCAAAACTGATTATCAGCACGGGATCACGCCCACGCCAATTACCCCTCCCCGGTGCCGAACTGGCCAATATTTTTGACGTCCGTACCATCGCCGATATTGACGCGATGATACCGGTTTTCACGGCTGGGAAAAAACTTATCATTATCGGTGGCGGTTATATCGGCCTTGAGACAGCGGCGGTTGCCTGCAAAATGGGGCTTGAAACCACTGTTATTGAAGCTGCTGACCGTGTCTTGGCACGCGTGACCGATCCGGTTATGTCGGCATTTTATCAACGTGTCCATGCCGAAGAAGGTGTCACCATTCTCACCGGCACGGGCGTTGCTGGTCTCCATGGCACTGATGGCGCCGTCTCGGGTGTTGAATTGTCAGATGGGCGCGTTCTGGAAGCGGATTGCGTGGTGGTCGGGATTGGTATTGTGCCGAATACCGAACTGGCAGAAGAAGCCGGGCTGGAGGTTGATAACGGTATTGTCGTAAATGATACGGCACGCACCTCCCACCCAGACATTTATGCCGCCGGAGATTGCACCCAACATCCGAATGATTTATTAGGTCGACGCTTGCGACTTGAGTCTGTGCAAAACGCTATCGAGCAAGGCAAAGCCGCCGCAAGTGATATTCTCAGCGCGCCCGTCGCCTATCACCAAATACCCTGGTTCTGGTCTGATCAATATGACGTCAAACTGCAGATTGTCGGCATGTCAGGTGAGCATGACAAAGTCGTCACACGCGGCGATTTGAACAGCCGCTCATTTGCCGTTTTCTACTTCAAGGGTGACCAACTTATTGCCGTTGATGCGGTAAACCGCCCCGGCGAGTTTATGGTCGCCAAAAAACTCGTCCATCGCGCCGCCGAGGGTGAGATTTTTGCGCCTGAAAAACTGGCAGATGAAAGCCTGTCCGCAAAGGACTTAATGGCTCTTTAATCTGCAGATTTTTTAATATCTGTAATGTTCTGGTTTGAACGGGCCTTGTTGGGCAACCCCAATATAGCTCGCCTGGTCGTCGGAAAGTTTTGTCAGCTTCGCGCCCAGCTTTGCAAGGTGCAAAGTCGCAACCTTCTCATCCAAATGCTTGGGCAGAACATAAACTTTACGTTCATAATTCGTATGGTTTTGCCATAGTTCGATTTGCGCCAATACCTGATTGGTAAAGGAGGCACTCATCACGAAACTCGGGTGACCCGTTGCGCATCCTAAATTAAGCAATCGACCTTCAGCCAGCAGAATAATCCGCTTACCGTCTGCAAATTCTACTTCATCAACCTGCGGCTTCACATTGTGCCATTTCTGGTTTCTCAATGCCTCAACCTGAATTTCACTATCAAAGTGACCAATATTACCGACAATCGCGCGGTCTTTCATATCCCGCATATGGTCAACGGTAATCACGTCTTTATTGCCTGTTGCCGAAATGAAGATATCGCCAATTGGGGCTGCCTCGTCCATGGTGGTGACTTCATAGCCTTCCATCGCGGCCTGAAGTGCGCAAATCGGGTCAATTTCTGTGACCATCACGCGCGCGCCCTGACTGCGAAGACTTTCCGCAGACCCTTTACCGACATCACCAAAACCACAAACAACTGCGATTTTACCGGCAATCATCACATCTGTCGCACGTTTCACGCCGTCAACTAGGCTCTCACGACACCCATAGAGATTGTCGAATTTTGACTTTGTCACACTGTCATTGACATTAATCGCCGGGGTACGGAGCGTGCCGTTCTGTTCCATTTCATAGAGGCGCAACACACCTGTCGTTGTTTCCTCGGAAACACCGCGCACATCATCCAGCAATTCAGGATATTTATCATGCATAATGACCGTCAAATCGCCACCATCATCAAGCAAGATGTTTGGTGTCCAACCGTCTGGCCCCTGAATGGTCTGCTCAACACACCACCAATATTCTTCTTCGGTCTCACCTTTCCAAGCAAAAACCGGAATGCCCTCAGCCGCGATCGCGGCGGCGGCGTGGTCTTGAGTGGAGAAAATATTACAGCTGGACCAGCGGATTTCCGCACCAAGCGCAATCAGTGTTTCAATCAACACGGCGGTTTGAATGGTCATATGAAGACAGCCCGTAATACGCGCACCTTTGAGCGGCTTATCCTCACCAAATTCTTCTCTGAGTGCCATTAGTCCCGGCATCTCGGTTTCAGCAATCGCGATTTCTTTTCTGCCCCAATCTGCGAGGCTCATATCTGCGACTTTATAATCTTCTGCCATGCTCTATCTCCATTAACTTATCGGCTTTTTATCAGCCTGAAACACCGAAGGCAATAACAATATAAAGATTTCTTTATATGCTTTGACCCCAACTATAGCGCGCGCATAGGCTTCTTAAAAAGTGATCAGCAAATCATTCCTCAGTGTCATTTTCACCAAAACCGTTTTGAACAAGCGCGACAAGTTCCGCCAGAGCATCATCTGCATCCTCGCCTTGTGCTGAGATTTTTATTGAAGAACCAAGACCGGCGGCCAGCATCATCAAACCCATTATGGATGTGCCGGGAACCGTTGTCGTGTCGCGGGTCACCTCAATGCGGGCATTAAAACCTCGGGCAAATGTCACAAATTTCGCTGATGCGCGAGCGTGCAGCCCACGTTTATTGGTTATCTCAACGACGACTTCAGGCATTAATCTTCCTGTCGGCTGAGAACTTTACTGGCAACGGAAATATATTTGCGCGCCGAGTCTTGAGCCGCTTCCACAGCTTCTTCAAGCCCCATTTTTTCGCGCACACCAACAAGTTTGATGAGCATGGGCAGATTAACACCTGCAATCACCTCAACCCGTCCGTGGTCTAACAGGGAAATCGCCAGATTAGACGGTGTACCACCAAACATATCGGTCAATAAAATCACCCCATTGCCGCCGTCAACATTTTTGGTCGCGACAGCGATGTCGTCCCGCCTTTTTTCCATGTCGTCATCCGGGCCGATACAAATAGCCTCAAGCTGTTGCTGGTCACCCACAACATGCTCCAAGGCGGATTTGAATTCACTGGCGAGACCGCCATGCGTCACTATCACAAGACCAATCATATTATCTCCTCCAATCACCATGCCTGACCCGTTCGTCTCAAGCAAGACCAACATTATGTCACACCGCGTATCACACCGTATATCACAATGCGTGTCACAATGAGCGTCATAACTTATGAGTTAAAAAGCTTTCCTCTCTGAAACAATTCAGTAACCAGCCACAATTTATCTGCCGTAGCTGTCTCATGGGCGGCAAGTTTCAGCAAAGGCAACTTTAGGCCCTCAATTTCTCTTTCACTTTTTTCGGGAATAGCCGGCACCTCAGTGGACGGCACAAGTTCAATAATCAAATGCAAAGGGACAGGCTCTATATGGTCAAAATCAACAATACCAACGCCGTTTATCTGCATCATCCCTTGCAGTGCCGCAGGCGGGCGGGCAGACAAGAATTTAGGCATACGCTTTATAATGACCTGATCATCTGCCACCAATGTGGCACGACCCGCAACAATCATCGCCAAAGTCAGGCTAGTTTTCCCACAAGCGGCGTCCCCTAAAATCAGAACGCCGGTTTCATTCACCCACATACAATTTGCGTGATAAGAAGAACTATCTTGCTGGTTGGTCATAAGCGTCTCATGCGGTTTATTATCCCTGATGCGGCAAAAATAATGTGAACCGCGTCCCCTCAATTTTAACATCAGAATTTATACGATTGCGCGCGGTCACATTTCCGCCATGCGCACGGGCAATTTGTTGCGAAATCGACAGACCCAAACCAGAATGTAAGTCATGCCCGTCAGGGCGGTCAGTATAGAAGCGATCAAAAATTTTCTGCTCCACCCCCTTCGGCAAACCCGGCCCGGCATCATCAACATGAATAAACACCCCTGTTTGATCGCTATCCAGACACACAATAATATCTTGTGCTACAGAAAATGAGAGCGCGTTATCCAGCAAGTTGCGGATAATCTGCGCTATCCTATCTTTCTGAGCATTGACGCTGACCTGCGCTTTAATTTTTAGCTGAATCTCACCATGAATGAGAGGTACCATTTGCTTGAGCAAATCAGACAAATCGAAATTCTCGGCTGTTGCACGTCCTAATTCGGCATCGAGGCGTGACGCCTCTGAAATATCCGTAATCAGACGGTTCATGCGTAATATATCGGCCTGCAAAATATTCATGAGTGCCGCACGCGTCGCGTCATCTTTTGCCGTGGCAAGCGATTGAACGGCACTGTTAATCGAGGCAAGCGGGTTTTTCAATTCATGGGCCACATCGGCAGCAAAATTCTCAATCGTATCCAACCGGTTCATTAATCGGCTCAGCATATCGCGCAACACCAGTGAGAGATTACCAATCTCATCCTGGCGTTTGGAAAAATCTGGCACTGTTTCTGGTGCGGGTAATGGCCCGCCAGCCGCCTGAAACGCCTGAATAGCTGTCGCAAGCCGGCGCACGGGATTGGTGATGGTTCCTGCTAGCGCGAGTGATAAAATCAATGTCACGCCCAACACCACGAGAAAAACTTTCGCCAGAAAAGCGCGTTCTTCAGCGACCAGACTGTCGATTGCCCCTGGCGGGCTTGTTAGCAGAAGCACCCCAATAATCGCGCGGTAATGTTGGACCGGCACGGCAACAAGCACAATGTCGTCACCCTTAGATGTTCTGCGCGCCGAGGCACTCATCTCACCCAGCATGGCGGTGTTGATGCTCGCCAATAAGACATCGCCCTTATGCCCGTCATCATCTACGGATGGGGAGTTAGTCTCTGATATATTTTCTCTTTCGCCTGCAAAGGAAGGCGGCGGCAAGTCGCGCGCAATCACTGCAGCTGAATGGAGCAGCACATCACTATCAATGACCAATTCACCATTTCGGTCATAAACCCGCGCTCGATTGGAAGTGGGCGCGATAATACGTCTTAGAATCTGCTCCGTAAGCTCAGCATCCAAACGTGGCGCCATAATTAGGCCGGCCTGCACAGCGTCTTCCGTGTCCTCAGTCTCATCGGTCTCATCAGTCGCATCAATTTTTGTGGGCGTGATAATGTCCCCGGTTTCATCACCAGCCGACTCACCCAGCGCTTCGGCAATGATTTGCGCCTGCACCTCAAGACTCTGCGTATAAGCATCGGTAAGGCTTTCGCGGGTCTGACCTAAAAACAAAATACCAGCAAAAAACCCCAACAGGCCAAGACTGTTAATCACCACCAGACGGGCTGACAGGCTAGACTTCAAAAAATTCAACCCCGTCACGCCTTATACCTGTATCCGACACCATAAAGCGTCTCAATCGCATCAAAATTCTGGTCAAGTTTTTTAAACTTGCGGCGTAATCGTTTAATGTGACTATCAATAGTGCGGTCATCCACATAGACCTGATCATCATAAGCCGCATCCATCAGCGCATCACGGCTCTTAACAAAGCCGGGACGCTGAGCCAGCGCTTCGAGTATCAAAAACTCCGTCACCGTCAAATTTACCGGCTGGCCCTCCCATAAGCATTCATGCCGCGCAGCATCTAGCCTAAGGCCACCACGCTCCATAATATCGTCTAAGTCTTCACGCGCCACTTGCCGTGCTTTGGTGCGCCGCAATATGGTGCGCACACGCTCAATCAGTAATCGTTGGGAAAATGGCTTGGTTATATAGTCATCCGCCCCCATTTTCAGCCCGATAAGCTCATCAATTTCATCATCTTTGGAGGTCAGATAAATCACGGGCAAATCATGGGTGGCACGCAGGCGGCGCAAAAGCTCAAGCCCGTCCATTTTCGGCATTTTGATATCAAAAATACCAATATCAAAGCTTTCTGAAGGCTGCGCCGTTAAGGCCTCTAGTGCAGCGGCACCGTCTTCAAATGTTGCCACATCAAAGCCCTCGCCTTTCAAAGCCAGAGAAAGCGATGTCACAATATTTTTATCATCATCTACTAGTGCAATGCGTGCCAAACGACCCTCATATGTTTCTTTTTAGTCTCCAGTTACCCTTTTTAGGTAATTCTATAGCCCGTCTCCAAACGAGCTGTTAATCATTGCCTGCTCTGAATTAGTTTAAAGCTAACTAATTTCTTCACAAGTTGGATAATTTTACGTTGCAGAGTCAAAGTCTCCACGCTTAAAGTGTCCCACTGTAAATAATTTAAACAGATAAAAAGTTTCTTTGGTATGCTTTTTTCTTTTGCGATTTGTATCTAAAGGGTTTAATGGATATTGCCATCATGCAACAAACTGGTTTTATTATAAGTAAATTTGGCCCCGAACTTCACGGGTTCAACGACCTCGAAGCCCTTCACTGGAATCACCGTCCTGCTGCTCTTTATCAGATGTCTCTTGAGCGCGGTGAAGGTGAAATTGCCGATGGCGGCGCCCTCGTTGTTAAAACAGGTCAACATACCGGACGTTCCGCGCAAGATAAATTCATTGTGCGTGACGAAACGACCGAAAATACGGTTTGGTGGGATAATAATAAATCCATCACCGCCGAACAATTCGATAATCTCTATGAAGATATGAAAGCTCACACCAAAGGTCGTGAGCTTTTTATTCAGGATTTGCATGGCGGGGCGGATGTAACACACAGACTGCCAACCCGTATCTATACCGAATTGGCGTGGCATTCCCTATTTATTCAAAACCTGCTGATTGAACCGGCGGCGGAAGAACTTGAAAATTTCGAGCCAGAGTTTCTGATTGTCAATTTGCCAAGTTTTAAAGCTGACCCTCAACGGCACGGCTCACGCACGGACACCATTATCGCGGTTAATTTCGCCCGTAAAATTGTTCTTATCGGCGGCACATCCTATGCCGGTGAAACCAAAAAATCTGTGTTTTCTATGCTGAATTACACCCTGCCTGCGAAAAACGTCATGCCAATGCACTGTTCGGTAAATGTCGGAACAGATGACGATGCCGCTGTTTTCTTCGGCTTGAGTGGAACGGGTAAAACAACCCTCTCGGCCGATCCTAACCGGACGCTTGTCGGTGATGACGAACATGGTTGGTCTGAGAATGGCGTGTTTAATTTTGAGGGCGGTTGTTACGCCAAAATGATTAACCTCTCTGCCGAGGCAGAGCCGGAAATCCACGCCACCACCCAACGCTTCGGCACCGTGCTGGAAAATGTTGTGATGGATCCCCAAACACGCAAGCTGGATTTTGACGATAACACGCTGGCTGAAAACTCACGCGGCGCCTATCCGCTATCATTTATTCCAAATGCCTCAGATACAGGGCGCGCCAGCCATCCAAAAAGTATCATCATGCTGACAGCAGATGCATTTGCCGTTCTGCCACCTATTTCGCGTCTGACACCAAGTCAGGCGATGTATCATTTTCTATCCGGCTATACCGCCAAAGTTGCGGGCACCGAAAAAGGCGTCACAGAGCCAGAAGCCACTTTCTCAACTTGTTTTGGCGCCCCCTTTATGCCGCGTCATCCCTCTGAATATGGCAATCTTTTGCGCGACCTTATCGCCGAGCATAATGCAAGTTGCTGGTTGGTGAATACGGGCTGGACAGGCGGACCCTATGGCACCGGCAACAGAATGCCGATTAAAGAGACCCGCGCTCTGCTGTCAGCCGCGCTGGATGGTAGCCTGAATAATGTGGAATTCCGCATTGACGATAATTTTGGCTTTGAAGTGCCCGTCAGTGTCCCGGGTGTTGATGTTTCTATCTTGAATCCGCGCGATACATGGGCAGATAAAGAAGCCTATGACGCACAGGCCAATAAATTGGTCGGTATGTTTGTTTCAAACTTTCAGAAGTTTATGGATTATGTTGGCAATGATGTGCGCGAATGCGCTCCCGCTGCCGAATAAAACACTGCCGCCTGATTAACGCTTATCAAAATCTCTTATCATTCATTTGTCCGGTGACTTGATTCCACTGCAAGCCTGTGCTTGCCTTATGGGCGTCAAATAATAAAAAAAAGGATGACGAACCAATGAGCATTTTTGATAATTCTTTAAGTCCAGTCGGACCATTCAACTATATCGGACGTCTGGAGAGTGTGGATATCCGCGAAGCTGACGGCAGACCAGCTGTCTTCCTAGTAATCCAGCCTGATCATGGAGATTCCCTAGAATATCGAAACAACTGGGAAGGCAGTGACCAGCCAAATGATACTCTGTTTGATACAAGACGTGATCAAGCTCAAGCGCTTATCGGCCAAAAAGTCTCTGTAAATGTTTATAAACCTGAACGTTATTCAACCGGCTTCTGGTGGAACGATATTAGAAGTGCTGGGCGCTAATGCGCCTCGTCCCAGTTCTTCGCCGCTTGAGCTTCCACCACCAATGGCACGGATAATGACAAGCGCGTCCTACACGCATTTTGCATCACCTCTCTAACGTGCTGTATCAACTTGTCGGTTTCCGACTCAGGGGCTTCAAAAATCAACTCATCATGAACCTGCAACAGCATGCGGGATTTTGGTGATTTCTTTGTCAGCACGGTCGGCATGGCAATCATGGCCCGGCGGATAATATCCGCCGCCGTACCCTGTATGGGCGCATTAATAGCTGCACGCTCGGCGAAAGCCCGCCGCGCCGGAATTTTGCTGTCAATCTCACGCAGATAGATACGCCGCCCGAAAAGGGTTGAAACATAGCCCTGCGCATGTGCTTCTTGTTTAACGGCTTCCATATAATCTTTAATGCCCGGAAATTTCTCGAAATAAGCCTTGATATAGGCGCTGGCCTCACCGCGCGAAATACCCAGCTGGTTCGCCAGACCAAAAGCTGAAATACCATAAATAATCCCAAAATTAATCGCCTTAGCGCGGCGGCGTGTTTCAGATGTCATGTCTGCCAGCGGCACACCAAACATTTCAGAGGCCGTCATGGCGTGAATATCCTGACCATCAGCAAAGGCCTGACGCAAAGAATCAATATCAGCAATATGCGCCAGCAGTCGCAACTCAATCTGACTGTAATCTGCACTCACCAGCAGATTTCCCTGCTCCGCGACAAAAGCCGTACGGATACGCCGCCCGTCTTCAGTGCGTATTGGAATATTCTGTAAATTCGGATCTGAGGAAGCCAGCCGTCCCGTTGTGGTGGATGCCAATGAATAAGAAGTGTGAATACGCCCCGTCTTAGCATTGATAAATTCTGGCAATGCATCTGTGTAGGTTGATTTCAACTTTGCCAGCCCGCGCCATTCAAGCACTTTTGCGGCCAAATCATGTCCTTCTGCTGCAAGACCTTCCAGCACATCCGCGCCCGTCCCCCAAGCGCCAGTTTTGGTTTTCTTACCGCCTGACAATCCCATTTTATCGAACAGAATATCGCCGAGCTGTTTGGGGCTAGCAATATTGAAATTCTCTCCCGCCAGCTTGTAAATATCATCTTCCATAGCGGCCATTTTCTGGGCAAATTCTCCCGATAGACGCGAGAGGACATTTCGATCAACAGCAATGCCGTTTTTCTCCATTTCCACAATCACAGGCACAAGCGGCTTTTCGGTTGTCTGATAAACACTGACCACGCCATCTCTGACCAATTCAGCGCGCATCATTTGCCAAAGCCTGAAAGTAATATCCGCATCCTCGGCGGCATAGGGCGTGGCTTTTTCCAATGGCACTTGGTCAAAGGTAATTTGCGATTTACCCGTGCCCAGCAACTCTTTAATCGAGATCGGCTTATGCCCGAGATATAATTCGGAAAGCTCATCCATACCATGTCCGCGTTGACCGGCGGCGAGCGCATAGGACATCAACATCGTGTCCTCGATTGGATAAACCTCAATCTTACGCTGGCCAAGAACCTGCAGGTCAAATTTAGCATTTTGCAAAATTTTCATAATCGAAGCATCTTGCAATAATGGACTGAGGCGCTTGAGAACATCCGCTTCTGCCAATTGCGGCGGCATGTCATCATTAAGCGCAAGCCCATCACTCGCACCATGCGCCAGCGGAATATAGCAGGCATGCCCAGGGCGGGTGGCAAGCGATATGCCGACAAGACGACAACTCACCGCATCAAGACCATCTGTCTCGGTATCTATCGCCACATGACCGGCAGTCATAGCGTCATCAATCCAGCCATCAAGCGCTGCCATATCTGTCACACATTCATAGGCCGCGGCATCGATAGGCGGCATGTCCGTCGCAACAGGTGGCAAGTCAGATGCCGCACTTTGTGAAACCGCACCACCTGATGCACGCGAAGATGATTTAGCCGCCAGTTCCGGCGAGGCTTCATAATCATCAGCACGTATATCATAGCGTTTGCCGACCCTCTGGGTCAGCGTGTTAAATTCCATTGCCTTTAGGAATCCCATCAATGTCCCCGCCTCAGGGGGCGTCAGCCCCATTTCACCCAGCTCAATCGGGAGGGGCGTATCGGTTCGAAGCGTCACCAATTCGCGGCTAATACGCGCTTGGTCTGCAAATTCAATGAGGTTTTCACGGCGTTTATTCTGCTTAATCTCTTCAGCACGGGCGAGCAATGTTTCCAAATCACCATATTCATTTATCAACAATGCCGCAGTTTTAATGCCAATACCCGGCACGCCAGGCACATTATCCACGCTATCACCCGCAAGTGACTGAACATCAATCACGCGCTCAGGCCCGACTTCAAATTTCTCAAGCACCTCCGCTGGGCCGATTTTCTTATCTTTCATTGTATCAATCATATTCACGCGGTCGGTGACGAGTTGCATGAGATCTTTATCGGATGACACAATCGAAACCCGCGCACCGCTTTGCGTCGCGGCATGTGTATAGGCCGCGATTAAATCATCCGCCTCATACCCTTTTAACTCTACCGAAGGAATGCCAAATGCTTTGACAGCCTCACGCACGAGGGGAAATTGCGGTACTAAATCTTCCGGCGGCGCATCCCGATTGGCTTTATATTCGGGATAAATATCATTTCGAAATGTTTTACCGGAGGCATCGAAAATCACGGCGAGATGCGTCGGACTTTCCTCAGCCGCCATATCATCCATCAGTCGAACCAGCATATTGCAGAAGCCTGCCACAGCGCCGACCGGTAATTTGTCACTTTTTCTGGTCAGTGGCGGTAAGGCGTGGAAAGCGCGGAAAATATATCCAGACCCGTCAACGAGATAGAGGTGATCCGATTTTTTGAGGCTCATTAGGCCGCTCCTTGCTCTTGAGAATAAGCGATATGTTTTACGCTTTATGTTTATGTTTTACACTTTGCCTTGACCAGACTGCGTGCTAGTTCTGATACTATCTTTTGAGGTCAAATAATGCAGAATTTATCCAACCCTGACAATCATATTGATAGTGATGTTGAAAATGCCATTACAGCAAAGGGGTTAACAAAAACATATCAGGCCAGCGGTAACCAGTCCGAAAAAAAAGCCCTCAAAAACGTCGACCTAGAAATTCCTCGCGGAATGATTTTTGGTCTTTTAGGGCCCAATGGTGCGGGTAAATCTACTTTTATCAATATTCTCGCCGGGCTGGTCATTAAATCTGCCGGCAATGCATCCATCTGGGGTTTCGATATTGACGAGAATCCACGCATGGCCCGCGCATCTATTGGTGTTGTCCCGCAGGAAATTAATTTCGACCCGTTCTTCACCCCTCTGGAATCCCTCGATTTGCAGGCCGGGCTTTATGGTGTTCCTTCCAAACAAAGACGCAGCATGGAAATTCTGGAAACGCTCGGCCTTGGGGATAAAGCCAATGCCTATTCGCGCACTCTATCTGGGGGGATGCGCCGGCGTCTGCTCATAGCTAAGGCTCTTGTTCATCAACCGCCCATTCTGGTGCTGGATGAGCCGACCGCAGGCGTTGACATTGAACTGCGCCATCAACTTTGGACTTATGTCCGCGCACTGAACGAACAAGGTGTCACCATTGTCCTCACAACCCATTATCTAGAAGAAGCGCAGGCTTTATGTGATCGTATTGCTATTATTGATCATGGCGAACTAGTTATTTGCGATGACACGCCAAAGTTGTTGAACCTATTAGACAGCAAAACGCTTTTATTGCGCCCTGACACAACATTGTCAGAAGTCCCCGCCGGTCTGGAAAGCTATCATGCTGTTTTGCAATCTGACGGTAGGCTGGCTCTGACATTCAACCCGAGTGAAAAAACTGCGCTCCAAGTGCTGGATGAGGTGCGGCACAAAAATATTTCAATTACAGACCTTGAGACGGAAGGCACTAATCTTGAAGCCGTCTTCATGAAATTGACAGGTAATCAGAACCTACCCGCTGAGGCCGAATAATATTATGAAGCGGCTCTTCGTCATTTGTGGTGACCAGCTTAATCCGGCGGCGCAAATTCTCAGCGATTTTGACCCCGCGCATGACGCTCTTGTCATGACCGAGGCCCTTGAAGGCGCATCACCAGATAAACATAAAACGAGGCAGCATAAAAAAAGACTGATTATGTTTTTTGCCGCCATGCGCCATTATCGAAATGCGCGCCGTGCCGAGGGCAAACAGGTATTTTATTATGCGCTTGATGACACGACCGAAAATCAAGGCGCACCGCAAAACACCACCGAAGGCATGTTACGCGCCGCCAAAGAATTTGAACCTGATCAAATTCTTGTCACGCGCACAGGCGACTGGCACGAACAACAAGCATTGACCAAAGCCGCGGGAAATCGGCTGGTGCTGTTAGAAGATGACCATTTTTTTACCACGCCGGAAGATTTTGCCAGCTTTGCTGAAGGCCGCAAAAAACTCGTTCTGGAAGATTTTTACCGCCCGCTGAGACGAAAAACTGGCTGGTTGATGGACGGCAAAGATCCTGTTGGTGGGCAGTGGAACTTCGATAAAGATAATCGCAAAAGTTTTGGCAAAGACGGGCCGCCTCTGATGCCAGCCCGCAAACCCTTTGAGCCTGATGATGTTACGCGCTCCGTTCAGGCCATGGTTGATCGCATGTTCCCGGAGGCACCCGGAAAGTCAGACGGCTTTGCTGAACCCGTTACTCCGGATCAAGCCATGCAAGCGCTTCAGGATTTTATCACCTATCGGTTGCCTGATTTTGGCACTTATGAAGATGCCATCGCCACCGGACATGTAACGCTTTATCACTCCAGACTATCGGCGGTGATGAATCTCCATCTGATTTCCCCACAACAGGTTTGTGAAGCCGCGCTGGACGCTTATGAAAAAGGGGCGGCGCCTATTAATGCCGTGGAGGGGTTTATCCGACAGATTTTAGGCTGGCGGGAATTTGTGCGGGGACTTTACTGGCACTATATGCCGGATTATGCGGGACTGAATAAGCTCGACGCCAATCAAGAAGTTCCCGAATTCTTCTGGACGGGTGAGACAGATATGGCCTGTATAGCCGACGCGCTTAACAGCGTGTTGTCAGAAGGCTATGCCCATCACATTCAACGCCTCATGGTATTGGGACTGTTCCTGATGCAATATGGCGCCAATCCCTATGCGGTACATGAATGGCATATGGGGCTTTATCTGGATGCGATTGACTGGGTGTCCTTGCCCAATGTTGTCGGCATGAGTCAGTTTGGCGATGGTGGTATTATGGGGACGAAACCCTATGCGGCATCTGGTGCTTATATTGACCGTATGTCGGATTGCTGTAAGGCCTGCCCCTATTCGCCCAAAAAAGCCGATGGGCCGGAAGCCTGTCCCGTCACGGCACTTTATTGGGATTTTTTGGCACAGCATGAACAAAAATTCAGGAAAAACCCGCGTATGGCGTTCCAGTTGAAAAATCTCGACCGGAAAAACCCAGAGGAGCTTGCCTCTATCCGCGATACAGCTCAGGCATTACGCAATAAATGTGCGCGCGGCACGAGAATTTAACTGTTTTAAAATTTAGCCCGTATGATCGACAGGAAGCCGACCCCGCAGGGTCAAGGGTAATTGGGCCAGCATAAAAATACCCGTCGCCGGTGACATAACAAAAGTTCTGAATATCACCCAATTCTCTTCGCTCATATAACGCCACGCCACTTCATTACCAATGGCAGCCGCAAGAAAAAATAATCCCCAGCGAAAACTAAGTTGAAACCATGTCTCTTCGGTCAAACGGAATTGTGTGCCGAAAAAAACCTGCATCATAGCTTTGCCGCGCAATAACCCACCTAACAAAACACCCGCCATAACAAGTGAAGAAATCGTCGGTTGGACCTTAATGAGTAGTTTTTCCGACGCCATAATCGCCGTTGCCGTCAGAATACCTGAAAATAGAGTGGAAAAAACCACAAATTTAGCCACACGGCGTTCAACCAACCAAAAATATAGCAGCATAAAGGCTGAAACCGTGACACCCGCAATGGCCGCCGCATAAAGCCCGTAAAGGCGATAAAAGATGAAAAAACTCGCCAAAGGCAAAATTTCACTGAAAAAAGACCCCAGACGCATTGATTTAGAATGGTTCATAGAATGGCTTTCAGAGCCGCTTTTGGCCGGCTTTTGATGTGTTTCATGAGTTTCTATTGTGTCAGACATAAATTCTTTACGCAAAAAAATAAGAGATGGATGTTTTTTGCTATTGCAACTTATTCTTAATTAGAATAAGCATCCTTTTGAGAATAATTCTCAATCGCAGATTAAGCGTTACGATGTCGTCATTCAATCATTCACATCTATGAATTAGGAATTACCGTGAAAACAAATACAAAAAAAATAAAATCAGCAATCTTGGTCACAGGCCTCGTCGCTGGTCTGTTCAGCACAACGACTATTAGCGCACAAACGACTGACGAAATTATTGTGCAAGGCAAGTATCTTTACACTGACCGGGTGAATGCCCTTAAAACGCCAGTACCGATTTTGAATGTGCCACAAAGTCTGTCCATCATCACAGAAAAAGAAATCCGCCAACAAGGTTTCCGTGAATTAGGTGATATTGCGCGGTACACACCGGGCGTGAACACCTCGCAGGGTGAAGGCCATCGTGACTCCATCGTCTTTAGAGGCGTGCGCTCCACAGCCGATTTTTATCTCGATGGCGTCAGAGATGATGTCCAATATTACCGCTCCTTATATAATCTCAATCAAGTCGAAATTTTGCGCGGCCCGAACGCGCTCCTCTTCGGACGTGGCGGCACGGGCGGCATTGTGAATCGTGTGACGAAAAAAGCCAGCATTGGTGAAACATATGGCGCGATTGATATCGGTGCTGACAGTTTCGGCGCCTATGACATTGCGGCAGATTACAACATAGCCACAAGCGACAAAGCTGCCTTGCGGGTAAATGTTCATTATGACGCGCTAGAAAATCATAGAGATTTTTATGACGGCGACCGCATCGGCTTTAATCCGACCTTAAAGATTGAAGTGTCACCCAAAACAACTTTAGACCTTTCATATGAATATGCGGACCATGAACGCTTTATTGACCGAGGGATTCCGACACAAAATGGGGAGCCGGTTGAGGCTTTTGAGGAAATTACTTTTGGTGATAAAGACATCAACCTCACAACGCTTGAGGCGCAAATTTTCCGCGGCATGTTGAGCCATGAATTTTCAGAAACCATGAAAGCTAATTTGACAGTTCATTATGGTGACTATGAAAAAATGTACAGGAATCTTTATGTGTCAGACTATGACGGCACGCATGTGACAATGGACGGTTATGAAGACCCGACAGAACGCACCAATCTGATTATTTCAGGCAACCTCATTAATGAATTCGATATTGGCGGCATACATCACGTTTTGCTCGTCGGGCTGGAGCATATTGAGACCGAAAATGAAAATTTGCGGTACAACACTTTCTGGTCAACAACCAGTGATGATAATGAGGTTTTCAACGTCACCCGCCCTATGAACTTTGCTGTTAATGCTGCCGGTACACCGACAAGCGTCGATTTCACAACTGATTTGAGTAATCAAACCAAGTCTGACATTACAGTCACATCAGTGTTACTCCAAGACCAGATTGACCTCTCAGAGACTTTCAAAATCATGCTGGGCGCACGTCTGGACAATTTTGACATCACAGTCGACGATATTGATGATGCGACCTCCGCTACAAGAGAAGATGAGGAAATTTCACCCCGTGCCGGCCTGATTTACAAACCGCAGGAAAATATTTCTCTTTATGCAAGTTACAGCGAAAGCTTCTTGCCACGCTCCGGCGAGCAATTCAAAAGTTTGTCGGCAAACGACTCCCGCCTCGACCCGGATATTTTTGAAAATGTTGAATTCGGCGTCAAATGGGACATCAAACCGGATTTGAGCTTCACCATGAGTTACTTTGATAGTGAGCAAACACAAGCCGTGCGGGACAGTGTGACTGGCGAGGCCTCAGAAGTCGTTGGCCTAGCTGTTGATGGCTTTGAGCTGGAATTAAAAGGCAAGCTGACGAACCAGCTTACCCTTGCACTGGGCTATAGCAATTTTGACGGTGAAACGAGCTCAGGTGGTGAGCCGCGAGAAATTCCTGAATATAACTTCTCACTCTGGAGTACTTATCAAGTGAATGAAAAATTGGGCGTTGGCCTGGGTGTGACGCATCAGGGCGAGTCCAAGATTAATAATAATAGCCCCACACCAATTCTGCCCGATTACACACGGGTCGACTTGGCTGCTTATTACAACATTGATGAAGATATGACGCTTCAACTCAATATCGAAAATTTGACGGATGAGTTGTATTTCCCTCATGCACATAGCACACATCAGGCTTCTGTAGGTGAGCCGTTAAATGCGCGCATCGCTATCCGGAGAGATTTTTAGACTTAACGGTTAGCAATAGTTTTAGGGAGACGGCATAAGAAGAGTGAGTGCAGGAAATCATTGCGGGAAATAATTGAGTGACGACTTTCCCCTTCCGCCCTTCACCTTTAGGCTGTCTCCCTAATTAATTATTCCATACTAAAGGTAAGGCCAGCCTTGGCCTCAAGACGGGTAACCAATTTATTGCCCATGGCAGAAGCCGGTGTGTAAATGCCCCCACCAAGCGCCGCGCAATCCTGCACGAGACACAAGGCACTCTCCGCAATCATCTTGGAAGTCGACCCGTAGCCAGGGTCCATATCCCCTTTAACCGAGGCCTTAAGAAGCGCGCCATCCGCTCCTTCCGCCAGAAACAGCACATCATAATTGCCGGCTTCCCGCTTTTCCTTTGATGGGCCTTCGCCAGGCTGAGGAACATCATCACCCTCTAATGGCGTGGCCTTAGCAACAAATTCAGCAACGGCTTTGCCTTCATCACCAACACCCGTCACCATCATTTCGTCATAAAGAAAATCTTCACCATAGGCATAACCCATCAGGGCGTTGGAACGATGCACATTTTTTGTGTTAATCGCCGCCATAATGAAAGGCGCAACCCAAGCGCCCAGAACATCATCTTCGTAAGGCTTATTATCAGCAGGTTGCTCAGGGCCAGCCTTGCCTGCAAGGCTGAACGGATCGATAAGCACATTAAAAAGCTCAGGGCGTGTATCTAAAGATTTCACTGTGGCTCTAAATGATGCCGCCGTACCCCCTGAGAACTCGCCATTCATCGCCCGCACGCGACATCTAACCCGCCCGGCAGGTCCACCCCACTTTTCGAGGGCAGCTTGTTGAACATATTGCACCCCCAAGTCAAAAGGTACGGAATCGAACCCACAACTAAAAACCAGACGCGCACCACTATTTTTGGCGGTGTCCAAATATTTGCCAATCATGTCATACATCCAGCCCGGCTCACCGCATAAGTCGACATAATGCGTGCCAGATTCGGCGCAAGCCTTAAGCAAAGCTTCACCATAAAGCTGATAAGGGCCGGTTGTCGTCAGCACAAGCTCTGCGCGGGCGACCATGCTCTGCAAAGAGGCTTCGTCATCGGAGTCGGCAATAATCAGAGGCACGTCACCAGCCCCAATCTCATCTCTGACAGATTTCAGCTTGTCTTCATTACGACCCGCCATTGCCCATTTGAGATTGTCGCCATATTGGGCCGCAAGATATTCAGCCACCAGACGCCCCGTAAAACCACTGGCACCGTAAACGACCAGACTGAATTCTTTTTGATTATCCACAACTGTAACCTCTCATGATTAATTAAACCGCAGGCATCAACCTAGCCACATATACGCGCCTTATACTGCTGGCGCAATAAAAGCACATTCAGGTATCAGCAATAGTTTATTCCTACAAAATTAATGTTAGTATAAACGAAACCTAAACAAGAAAAATAAAATGGTAGAATATATTAAATTATCAGAGACATCTGCGCTGGTGCTGCGTTTTTTGCAAGATCAAGTGTATCATTCACAAGCTGTCAAAGACTATCTTGCCCGCCTTGACCTCTCCGCAGGAAAAGAGATGCAGGATGCCTGCGATGCCATCTGGCCTCATTATTCAGAGGTGATTATCAATCGTAAGCATACCATTCTAAAATATATTGAAGAAGCGCTCGCGGAAAATCCGTCATTACAAATCATATCCGGCGCCGCAGGGCTTGACCCGCTGGGGCTGGAATTAACGCAACGCCATAAAGGGCTGACAGTTTATGAGATTGACCGTGAACAAATGCCCCTAAAGGCCGCGTTAATCAGCGCACCGGAATTATGTTTCATTCCGGGTGACCTTGGCGACACAGCACCTCTTATTGACAGGCTGACAAAAGCCGGTTGGCTACAAGACAAGCCAACATTTCTCATCATGGAAGGTATTGGCTATTATCTGACACCCGTCATTTTGAAAAATTTTTTCACCGCAATGTCGCCACAATATGTCGTTTTTGACCATTTGCGGGAAACCGGCATGACGCAAGAGGCAAACGAAATCATTACGCGCATACTAGGTGTTATCGAGAATTATATCGAGATGGACAAAATGATACGCTATGACGCGTCGTCACTATCGGCATTGCTGGATATGAGAATTGCCAAACACGCCTCCTTACACGCCATAGAATATCAACGCACAGGGCAAAATGTTTATTTTCCGTCAGAAGATTTTGGCTGGCTTGATATAACAGTTTTTGAGCCGGAGCATTAGGCATCTCTTGGGTAATCTTTACGCGCCAGCAATTCCTGTCGCAAAGACTGATTTGTTTTCAGGGTTTTCTTAAGCTCTGCTTCGCGGGACATCGCAGCACCACGGGTTAAAAATGTTTCATAATGCAAAATCTGCCAGACCCGCCCTCTGGTCGCCTTCGCGCCCTTACCTGAATTATGCGCAGCCAGCCGCTTGTCGAGATCATGCGTCCATCCTGAATAAAGCCTCGGGCTGCCTCCTTTGGCACAATCGGACCAAGAACCAAGCACATAGGCGTAACAAGGTGTCACCTGCACCTTATCGTCTGCTTTATCTTTCTTGTTTTCAGAAGGTTTCATCACCCGGTCTTTCTCATGCAAATCGCGCACACAGGCTTGCATAATCACCCAAAAATCGTAAATTGGCTAATCACAAAAGAGGTAAATATGACCACCCAACTAATTCGCCATGACTGGACAACCGCAGAAGTGCAGGCACTTTTTGACCTCCCTTTTAATGATTTGATTTTCCAGGCGCAGACCATTCACCGGCAGTTTTTCAATCCTAATGAAGTGCAAATGTGTCAGCTTCTCTCCATTAAAACCGGCGGTTGTCCTGAAGATTGCGGCTATTGTAGCCAGTCAGCTTTTGCCGAGTCAGACCTAGAAGCCAGCAAGCTGATGGATGTCGAGCAAGTTCTCAGCGAAGCTCGCCGCGCCAAAGAAGGCGGCGCAACACGCTATTGCATGGGTGCAGCATGGCGCTCACCCAAAGACCGAGACATTGAGCCGCTTAAGGCCATGATTCGTGGTGTGCGGGATATGGGTATGGAAACCTGTGCCACACTTGGCATGCTCTCTGCCGAGCAGGCACAAGAACTGGCTGATGCCGGGCTGGATTATTACAATCACAATATTGATACCTCAGAAGAGTTTTACGGCGAAATCATCACCACAAGAACCTTTCAGGACCGCCTCGATACGTTGGATGTCGTGCGCGATAGTGGCATGAAAGTCTGTTGTGGCGGTATTATCGGTATGGGTGAGAAAATTCTCGACCGTGCCGAGATGCTCCGAACATTGGCAAATCTTACCACCCATCCCGACTCCGTGCCGATTAACCAGCTCATCGCCATTCCTGGTACTAAGCTTGAAAATGTGAACCTACCGCATGCGATTGATTTCGTTCGCTGCATTGCGGTTGCTCGGATTATGATGCCGCGCTCCACCGTAAGGCTGTCCGCCGGGCGTGAGGAGATGTCAGATGAAATGCAAGCGCTTTGCTTCTTTGCCGGTGCAAATTCTATTTTTGTCGGCGACGAATTACTGACCACGGATAATCCGGGGCGCGATAAAGATGCCGAGTTGATGTCTCAGTTGGGTATTCAGGCGCTTCCCGCTTTTGAAGAACCTGCGCTTGATAAAGAACCGACAAACTTGCAAGAAGCCTCTTTACAAGAAATCTCAGCACCCCTGCATGAAGAGCGTGCATAGCCGTATTCTTTATTTATATCCGAGTTTATATCTCGGCGCGTAAAGCCGCGTGTGGTCACGGCCTGTAGGCCATCCCCCTATCTAGGGGCGCGTTTTGCCAGAATTCTTTGTAAAGTACGTCGGTGCATATTCAGGCGTCGTGCTGTTTCAGAAACATTACGGTCGCAAAGTTCATAAACGCGCTGGATATGCTCCCATCTCACCCGATCAGCAGACATTGGGTTTTCAGGTGGCTTCGCTTTGGTCGCCCCACTCACTGTTAACGCCGCTTCAATCTCGTCAGCATCAGCAGGCTTGGCGAGATAATCTACCGCGCCTTTCTTAACCGCCTCAACAGCAGTTGTGATATTGCCGTAACCAGTAAGCATAATGACCCGACCATCAGGATTGGCCTCTTGCACGGCTTCAATAACATCCATGCCATTGCCGTCTTGCAGACGCATATCGACAACCGCATAGGCTGGCTTCACACTTTTGGCCAGAACCAACCCTTCGGCAACACTATCGGCACTGCTGACGATATATCCGCGACGCTCCATGGCACGGGCAAGGCGCGTTAGCCATGGCAGGTCATCATCAACCAGCAGCATGGTTTTCTCCTCAGGGAGTATGTTTTCTTCTGTGTCTTGAACAATGTCAGTCACAATAACCTCATTAACCCATTAGGTTCACAACATATATATAGGGCAAGAAACGCAATACGCAACTTTGCGCGGATTGGTTTGGGGCAATCATTTCGACAAACATCGCATCTTTATCGGCTTTTTAGGTTTCCGGTATGGCTTCTAAGAGCGCGCGCGACCAATTAACCTTGATTTGAGCGCCTTTTTCAGGGGCAGCTCTGTTCGAAGCTGAGACCTGTCCACCAGTTCTCTCTAGTAAGGTCTTGGCAATGAAAAAACCCAATCCCATGCCAGATTTCGCCGTCATATCGCCAGAGGCTGGACGTGAGGTTAACCACGGCTCACCAAGGCGCGGCAAGATATCATATGCAAAGCCCGGCCCGTCATCCGAGACGCAAATTTCAATGCCCTGCGCTTCAATCTTGGCGGTGACGGTCACCACATTTGTCGCAAATTCAGCCGCATTCTCTATGAGATTACCGAGGCCATAAATAATTTCGGGCTGGCGGATAACATAAGGCTCGGATATGTCGTTCGGCCCGATTGAAACTTGAATGTCCTTGTCATGCCCGCCGGCTTCATCAATAGCCTCTTGGATAAGTGCCGACAGAGACATGCGCGAAAAAATCGTATCGCCTTGGTCAGATTGCGTCGTTAAAGAAGATAGGATTTCCTTGCAGCGCTTAGTTTCCGTCAAGAGAGACTGCAAATCCTCCGCCAGTTCCCCGTTAACCAACGGGCTGGACTGCAATTCCTTCGCGATGAGACCAATCGTGCCAAGCGGTGTACCCAGTTGATGCGCCGCGGCCGCCGCTAACCCGTCCAATGCCGATAATCTGTGTTCGCGTGCAAGCACTTGTTGCAAAGCCGTACTCGCAGCTGTCATACGCCGACCCTCATGGCTGATGCGCCACACATAAGCTGAAATAAACGCCAATCCAAGCATCAGAGCTGCCCAGACACCCAGCAAATATATTTCAGGGAAATTCGGCGGCGCACCTTTCCAGGGGAGCGGCATGTGGAAATAAGCCAATAAGCTAATAACGGCACAAGACATACCGACCAGCAATAAAGTAGCGCGCGCTGTCAAAACCGTGGCAGAAACGGTCACAGGGGCAAGTATCATCACAATGAAAGGGTTCGCCAGCCCACCAGTCATAAATAAAAGCGCCGCGAGCTGAAGCAAATCATATGTCAGATAACCCGCAGCGACTTTGGGCGATAAGCGGTAATTTGACGGGTAGTAAAACCAAAGCCCAATATTGACGGCAACAGACATTAAAACCAAGCCAATACAGGGCAAGAGCGGCATTTGATATTCGAGGATAAATCCAATGACAAAAATTGTGACCGATTGACCTGAAACAGCCAACCAGCGCAAAAGCGTTTGTACCCGCAAAAGCACACCTGCATCGCGGGTTAAGAACTGAGCTGATGGTCGGGTGCCACCGTAAAAGGCGGCGTCAGCGATTTTTTCAGACATCTACTCTTGAGCTTCTAAATAAGAGACAATTTTCTGGTGACGTTGTTCACGTGCCCAATCAAGTGCCGTGCGTCCGGTTAAATCCGTATCATCTGGATAGGCACCATTTTCGATGAGGACTTTAACAGCCTCCAAATGCCCATTCCGGGCAGCACGAATGAGTGGTACTTCACGGCGCAGACCTGTTTTATCGGGGTCAGCACCAGCCTTAAGCAGATGCACCAATATCGCATCATAGCCAGCCGCCGCGGCAACACCAAGCGGCGTGCGACTGTTCAAACCTTTATCATTGATGCGCGCCCCACGAGAAATAAGGTAACGCACGCCCAACTCATAACCATTTTCGGCAACGATAATGAGCACCGGATCACCCTCACGGCTTCGGCTATTTGGGCTGTCACCTTCAATAAAGCCGCGCTCCATGATACCCACGCTGTTATTTTTTGCACCCTGAACCATGTCATTTTCCTTGCCAAAGCCCTGTGCATGGGCGTTGAAAGGGAAAAATAACACCATAAGGCACGCACAAAAATTGATGGTTGCACGCAATTTCGAACCATTTTTCATGTTTTGTAAGACATTGACTTGCATAGGTATAACGTCCTTACCGTGTGTAATTACTTCTCATTGACACTGTTAGACTTTCTGTAGCATAGAATAGACACGGTTTCTACGCATAGTCAGCAATGCAGTAACCAACTCAGAAATCAATGCAGTAAACGGAATGATAAGATTGTCCCCTAAACTCAGACTATTTTTACTGACCACAATCGCCTTGCTCGCCATAATTCTCGGCTATCTGGTTGCGGCACTCACCCGCCCGGCGGCGCCCATAAATCCGCCGACTCAGACCTTGTCACTTGATGGTCGTTTTGACCTGATAGATGAAACCGGACAGCGCGTGACACAGGACAGTTATGCGGGGAAGTTTCGTCTTGTTTATTTTGGCTTTACCTACTGCCCGGATGTCTGCCCCCTCCAGCTTGAGGTTTTAAGCCGGGCGCTCACTATTGCAAAAATCCCAACCAATCGTCTGGTACCGCTTTTTATTACGCTGGATCCAGATCGCGACACGCCAGCAGATATGGCGGTCTATACAGATAATTTTCACGAAAGCATTATTGGCCTGACCGGCGACTTGCAGCAAATTCAACAGGCGGCAAAAGCCTATAAGGTTTTTTTCCAAAAAGTTGACGACCCCGAAACCACAGGCGGCTATACGGTTGATCACAGTTCAATCGTTTTCTTGATGGGGCCGGATAATAGCTACAAACAACATTTCACCCACCGCGATAGCGCCGAAGATATTGCGGCAAAAATCACAACGATTATCGCCACAACACAAAATTAAGTCACAAAATTAAATATCGAGATTTGTGACCGACAGAGCATTGTCCTGAATAAATTGCCGGCGGGTTTCAACAACATCGCCCATCAGCTGTTCAAACAGACTATTCGTCTCAGCAACATCGCTAATTTTCACCTGCAGGAGTGAACGCGCATTATTATCCAATGTTGTATGCCAAAGCTGATCTGGGTTCATCTCGCCCAAGCCCTTATATCTTTGCAGGCTGAAACCTTGCTGCCCAATTTCCAGCACCGAGTTTAGCAGGTCCGTCGGCGACAAAATACGGATGGACGTGTCCTTGTGATTTAACTGCGCCGCGCCCAAGTAAGTCGCCTGCAATTCCTTCGTCATTTTATCAAGCCTACGGGCATCAGCCGAAGCGATAAGCGGCCCATCAATATGAATTTCCTCACGGACGCCCCGCAATACGCGCCATAAACGCAAACCGCCATCACCGGATGGTTCACCCTGCCAGCCCCGCTCAATATCCTCAAAAAGCATATCCAGCCTTTTGGCAATATAAGATGCACTTTGTTCAGCAAGATCGGATTTGGACATAATATCCGGCGTCAACGCCCCCGCAATCGCTGTCTGCTCAATCACAAAATGTGGATATCGCGGCGGTAAGCCTGACAAAATTGAGCGAATTTTCATCGCCTGATTAACCAGCTCACGCAAATCATTACCGGAAATTTGGTCGCCATTATGTAAAACAAGCACGGCATCTTCCAGCCCCGAATTAACCAAATAATCTTCCAGCCCGGCCTCGTCTTTAAGGTAGGTCTCAGACGAATTCTTTTTCACCTTATAAAGCGGCGGCTGAGCAATATAGAGATGGCCACGATCAATAATCTCTGGCATTTGGCGATAGAAAAAGGTCAACAACAAGGTGCGAATATGCGCCCCGTCAACATCCGCATCCGTCATGATTATGATTTTGTGATATCTGAGTTTCTCAATGTTAAAATCTTCACGCCCGATACCTGTTCCAAGCGCGGTAATCATTGTGCCGATTTCATTGGAAGATAGCATTTTGTCAAAGCGGGCACGTTCGACATTCAAGATTTTACCCTTCAACGGCAAAACGGCCTGATTGCGTCTATTCCTGCCCTGCTTGGCAGAACCACCCGCAGAGTCACCCTCAACAATAAATAATTCAGAAAGTGCAGGGTCTCTTTCCTGACAATCTGCAAGTTTGCCCGGCAGACTTGAAATATCTAACGCACCCTTACGGCGAGTCAATTCGCGCGCCTTACGCGCAGCCTCTCTGGCAGCGGCAGCTTCGGCGACCTTGGCAACAATATGCTTGGCTTCATTGGGATGTTCTTCAAACCAATTATTCAACACATCATTGACGACGCTTTCAACAACGGGGCGCACTTCTGAGGATACCAGCTTGTCTTTGGTTTGGCTGGAGAATTTAGGGTCCGGCACTTTGACAGATAAGACAGCGGTCAATCCTTCGCGGCAATCATCCCCTGTTAGAGTCACTTTTTCCTTCTTGGCAATCCCGCTCGCATTAGCATAGTTATTCACCGTCCTTGTCAGCGCACCACGAAAGCCCGCCAAATGCGTTCCGCCGTCGCGTTGCGGGATGTTATTGGTGAAGCATAGAACCGTCTCGTGATAGCTGTCATTCCACCAGAGGGCGATTTCCACCATAATGTCGTCTTTTTCGGAGGCAATTAAGATAGGGCTCTCAATAAGAGGTTGCTTGGCGCGGTCAAGATAGCGAGCAAAAGCCTCCAGCCCACCCTCGTAAAAAAGTGTCGTCTTTTTTTCTTCCGCCCCGCGGCGATCAGAGAGTTCAATCGTCACGCCGCTATTGAGAAAGGCCAGCTCACGAAGCCGATGCTCCAGCGTGTCAAAACTGAAATCCGTCATGGTGAAGGTTTGATCTGATGGATGGAAGGTAATTTGCGTACCTGTCGTGTCCGCCTTGCCGGTTTCTTTTAGGTCTTCCAACGCCTCACCATGCTCAAAACGCATTGTGTGAGTCTTACCGTCACGGTAAATGGTCAGTTCCAGCCAATCGGACAAAGCATTCACCACGGAAACACCCACCCCGTGCAAACCGCCAGATACCTTGTAACTATTTTGGTCAAATTTACCGCCAGCATGAAGCTGGGTCATAATCACCTTGGCCGCTGACATATTTTCTTCTTCATGGATTTCGGTAGGGATGCCGCGACCATTATCCGACACAGAGACTGAGCCGTCGGGGTTCAGACTGACCTCAACCGTATCACAATGCCCCGCCAGCGCCTCATCAATTGCATTATCAACGACCTCATAGACCATGTGATGCAGGCCTGTGCCATCATCCGTATCGCCAATATACATGCCAGGACGCTTTCTGACCGCCTCAAGTCCCTTTAGAACCTTGATGGAGGACGCGCCATAATCTTCTTCCTGATTGTCCTCTTTTGACTTGTTCTTTTTATCGCTCATTATTTTCTCCAAATATATCAGGCGTTCTTGATGAGCTGCCCGTCAAAAGTTAAATGTGTCCCGGTGAACGTCATCTGCTGAAACACCGCCGGATCCGTGCCGGTAATCCAAGCCTGTGCGCCAAGATTTTCAATCACCTCAATCAGCGCAGTACGGCGTGTGCCATCCAGATGCGCCGCAACTTCGTCCAACAATAAAAGGGGGACCCGTCCCGTCTCGCCGGACATGACCCGCGCCTGCGCCAGAACCAATCCGACAAGCAAGGCTTTCTGCTCGCCGGTAGAGCAATCAGAGGCAGGCATATTTTTACCCTTATGGCGCACAACCAAATCACTGCGGTGCGGCCCTTCAAGCGTCCGCCCAACAGATGCATCCAGCCCGCGCGATTTTTTCAAATGCATACAGAACGCATCTTCAACATCCAATGCTGACGCCTGCCGCAAGGCGGCTTCCACCCAGCCTTCAAGCGCGATTTCAGCTTCGGGGAAGGCGTCATGGCTATGCTGCAACCCTGCCGCCAACGCATCCAGCGCGGTCAGGCGAGCATCGGCAATCGCAACCCCCGACACCGCCATATTGCTTTCCAGACTATCCAACCAGCTATCAGCAGACGGGTTTTCTTGTAAAAGGCGATTGCGCTCACGCATGGCGCGCTCATAATCCTGAGACATTTTCGCATGTTGCGGCGATAACCCCAATGCATAGCGGTCAAGAAATTTACGACGCCCCGACGCCCCATCGACAAATAACCGATCCATTGCCGGCGTGAGCCATAATTGTGGCAACATGACCGTTAGGCGATCAAACCCTTTAACATTTTGCCCATCAATCCGAAGGCGGCGGGTGTCAGCATTGGGGTCAATCCCGACACCAATTTGAATATCTTCTTCCTGTGTGCGCACCAGCGCTGACACATACCACGCCAGAGCACCATCACGCCGCACCAGTTCGGACAGCTTGGCAGTGCGCAACCCCCGCCCCGGCCCGAGCAGGGAAATCGCTTCCAGAATATTGGTTTTACCAATGCCATTATCACCCGATAAAACGACAATACCCGCGCCGGTGACAATATGGGCTTTGGCGTGAGACCTGAAGTCGGTCAGTTTCAATTCGGCAATGGAAGGCGCAAAAATTTTATCTTTAACGGTATTCGAAGCGCTTTTTATCGCGCCATCCGGCAAGCCATGATTGGTTTGAAGCATGTACCTCAAACCCGCATTGGCATGAGGACATAAAGCGCGTCGGCATCCTGCTCATCGCGAATAAGAGTTGGTGAGCCGGAGTCTGCCAGTTCAAAAATAGCCATATCGCCATCCAGCTGACCCGTAATATCCAGCAGATAACGCGCGTTAAAACCAATATCGAGGGGCTCGGCACTGTAACCAACGCCTAATTCATCAGTCGCACTGCCACTTTCCGGGTTCGAGACGGTGAAGGTCAAGGAGTCGGTCGCCAAGCTAAGTTTAACAGCGCGTGAGCGCTCATTCGATACGGCAGACACCCTATCCACACATTGCACAAAAGCTTTGGCATCAACCGAAAGACGCTTGTCATTATTAGACGGGATAACACGGTTATAATCCGGGAACTTACCGTCAATAAGTTTTGAGGTCAGTGACATATTCTCATGCGAAAAATTAATCTTGGTTTCAGAAACTTGAACCGATACTTCACCACTGGAATTTTTCAGAAGTTTTTGTAACTCATTGACTGTCTTGCGCGGCACAATAATAGCCGGCATGTCCTGCGCGCCAACAGGTTGTGGCGATTGCGCCTGTGCCAGCCTGTGACCGTCTGTAGCCACGGCACGTAACATGGATGTGCCATCCTCTTCGACAATATGGAGATAAATCCCATTAAGATAATGACGCGTATCTTCATTTGAAATCGCAAATCGGGTCTTATCAATCAGCCGAAGCAAATCCCCAGCGGGCAAAGCAAAGGCATGGGGCATGTCGCCCAATGTCAAAGACGGGAAATCCTCACGCGGCAGGCTTTGAAGGACAAAAGAAGAACTGCCAGAATTTAGGCTTAATTGCGTTGCCGCCTCATCCTTGGAGAGATTGACCTGGCTACCGGCTGGCAATTTATTGACAATGTCATAAAGCATATGGGCGGGTGCGGTTGTGGCACCAGTTTCGCCAACTTCAGCTTCAATGCTCTCTTTGATTTCTATTTCGAGGTCAGTCGCGGTCAGTAATAAAGCACCATTTTGAGCTTCCAGAACAACATTCGACAGGATTGGGATGGTATTTCTGCGCTCCACAACACTTTGGACATGTTCAAGTGCTTTTAGGAGAGCGCCCTGTTCAATTGTTACTTTCATTTCTTCTTTATCTCCTAAAGATTGGCGTCCCTAGAGGCTCTAAACGCGTCTGCAAGCCAAAGGACGAATCACCCCTAGAATATAACACCTAAATGGCCTTTATGACACTATTTAGGTGCGGATTTCTTGAGACTTATGCCCATTTATTGAGCCTAAAAAACAAAGGGGGAAGCCCCGAGAAACAATCTAACGCTTCGTCATAAGGCGATTAAGCCTTTTAGGCCTCAAGGCTGCGCAATAAAAGGTCCACATCTTCTTCAATAGATGGGTCGGACTCGCGCAGGCTCTCAACCTTACGCACAGCATGAATGACTGTTGTATGATCACGCCCACCAAACTTTCGACCAATTTCCGGCAAAGACCGCGTGGTTAACTGCTTCGAGAGATACATGGCAATCTGGCGGGGACGCGCAACGGCACGAGACCGCCGTGCTGACAGCATGTCTCCCATGCGGACATTATAATAATCTGCGACCTTGCGCTGAATCTGGTCGATGGAAATGCGTCGTTCCGACGCACGCAGTAAATCACGTAAAATTTCCTTAGCCATTTCAAGCGTTATCGGACGACCGCTAAAGGAAGCAAAAGCGACGACTCTGTTCAGCGCGCCTTCTAACTCGCGAATATTAGTGGCAACACGCTGCGCCAAAAACTCCAATACCTGCTCTGGAACAGATGCGTCTTTGTGGTTACGCACCAGTGTTTCAGCTTTGGACTGCAAAATGCCAAGTCTTAGCTCATAATCTGTGGGATGAATATCTGCAACCAACCCCCAGCCAAGCCGCGACCGGATGCGCTCTTCAATACCTTCAAGGTCAGAGGGTGACCTGTCAGCCGAGATAATCACCTGATGATTACCGTCAATGAGTGCGTTGAAAGTATGGAAAAACTCTTCTTGCGTGGACTCTTTGCCGGCAATGAACTGGATGTCATCAACCATCAAAACATCAACTTCACGAAATTGCTGTTTAAACGACATCATGTCTTTATATCTAAGCGCCCGAATGAACTGATACATGAATTTTTCGGCAGACGTATAAATCACGCGTCGGCTTGGATCATTACGGCGAATTTCCCACGCAATCGCATGCATCAAATGGGTCTTACCCAGCCCAACACCGCCATAAAGGAAAAGCGGGTTATGGAGCTTATAATAGGACGGGTCCCCATCTGTAATCCGGCGGGCGGCAGCATGTGCCATCTCATTAGATTTGCCGACGACAAAATTATCAAATGTATATCTTGGCTCAAGCGGGGCACCCACATCATCTTGGGCGCGCTCTTCAGTCAGCGCCTGAGGAGGCGCCGCATTTTGAACAGCTTGCGGGGCACGGTTATCGGAAACAACACGGCTTATCGTTTCAGGCTGCGCGGCAGGCTGATGCATTGCAGGCTGAATCGTAATATTGATTTTATTGATAGCCTCGTCTTCTTTTTTCCAGTGACCGAGAATGCGCTTCAAATAATTGGTTTCAATCCAACTGCCAATAAACCGCGTCGGCACCTGAATCGTGACTGATGCGCTGGTTGCTTTCAGAATTTCAAGATGACGGAACCAGCTATTAAAAGTGGCCTCACCCAATTCTGCCCGCAATCTCGAGCGCACACGATCCCATTGACGCTTTGCAATAGTAAGGTCGTCTGTATTTTTATTTGTATTCTTATTTGCGTTTTTATCTTGACGATTTTCGTTAGTGTTTTCTTCTGACATCCCTGCTCCATCCTGCTTATGCAAGAAATAATTTTTTTATCAATATCATTGCTGAACCCATGGGAGGTTTTCTGACTTCCACCCATTGACTTGTCCTCTGTGATGTTCGCGGTCTGCATCCCCCTCAAACCCGCCGGCAATATTAAAACTGGCTTCATAGCCATGTGCTTTTGCCATTCTGGCAGCTGACATAGATCGTGCGCCGGAGCGACACAAAAACAAGACAGGCGCTGCTTTGTCTGGCATGGCCGCTTCCAGCATATTTATGAATTCATTGTTAAGGCTCATCTCAGGAAACATCTGCCAGCTAATAAATATGGTTTCGTGATGAATTGAGGAAACATCAGGAATACCGACAAAAGCCCATTCTGCTGAACTCCGAACGTCGACCAGACGGGCGGCAGCATCATGGCTGAGAATTTCAAAAGCAGTGAGAGGGGTCACGTCGCCGTCATACCCGTTTGCGGAGTTTTCCAGAATCGAAAAATTGAAAGGCGCGCTTTCTTTCCTTTCGACATCACTCTGCATTTGCATCTCCGCTTCAAGTCATAAGCTGATAATCAGCATTTTGTTTTCTGCGCGCCAGGAGAAGATTTTGCAGATGATGGCTTAAAAGAAATTAAGAAATCATCTCTTATTCAAATCGTGTCATAACGCTTTTTGGGATAGGAAAACCGTCTTTTAAGAAGCTCAAAGAAGTGTCTTAAGCTGGTATTTCTACAAGATTTCAGTGTTGGCGAGGTGTCTTAAAAATGAACCCGCATTGAATTACCCAACATTAAATTACTTAAAGATTTTAAAATCTAGCCCACTCAAAACTACTCATTTAAATATTCATTAAAACTAAGTTATGCAGGCGTTTCTAAATATGTCGTGAAACTATTGAGACTTAAAATCTGAATTTATAAACTAAAAAAATGTGAAAAATTGACCCTGATTGGCACCCTTATGATGGTTGTTTCCTGTACTCCCAATAATAACCATATCCAGACGAGGCATGGCTGGCAACTAGAAGGAAACAAGAACTTCTATTTTTTTTCATATTTTTTAATATTTCTGAAAATCGGGTGTCACAATAGCTAATTGCCTGACATTTGGAAAAATGCCAGATACAACATGTTTAATTTGAGGGGATTAAGAACCTAAAACAGGTTCAGTAATCGAGTAATTAGCCGAGTTTAGCAACGCGCTTAGACAGGCGGGAAACTTTCCGAGAAGCGGCGCGCTTGTGCATAATGCCTTTTTGGCTATTACGCATAATGGCTGGCTCAGCGTTTTTAAGCGCTTCTTGAGCCTCACTCTTATTTCCTGCGGTAATGGCTTCTTCAACGCTACGAATAAAGCTACGCATGCGCGAACGACGGGCTTTATTTACCTCGGTACGTTTGGCAATTTTGCGAACCATTTTTTTGGCAGATTTAGTATTCGCCATAATGAGCGGTCTTTCTCGTCAATACGATTTAATACGATTTAGTAAAATTCCGTGCAAAAACACGCCTAACATATTTTTCGTCAGGATGGGCGGTTTTATAGGCCGCGCTTGCGCTAGCGTCAACCTTTAAAGCAATAAAATTGCAATTAATTTCCAGCGATTGGTTGGAGACGGAAAAACACAACCCCGCCTTCATATTTAATCGTCAGCGCCTCACCCTCTCTGTGGAAGGTCTCGCTGTTCCTCAACGCCAGCTCCGGCTTATTTTGCCAGCCCAAATTAGGCAGGCTGAGGCGATAGAAAGCAAATATATCTGCTGACGGCGTCGCCGCCAAAGCTTCAATAGACACAATCCGGCCTTCCGGCTTATCAAAAATTAACGCGCCCGTCTCTGCCTCCGTCAAGCCAGGCGCCAGAGGCACATCCGGCGCAACTGACAGAAATGACGCCGCCATTAAGGAACTCACAGAAAGTGAAACCACTAAAGACGCGACCACACATATTTGCGAGATGTTTTTGAGGGTTCGGCCAATCATTCGATAAGTCTTTTGATACGTCATATTGTTTTGTGTCATGATTTCTCTCAATATGACAATATATAATAGGTTTTTGGTATCATATTTATGTTTTTAATATCGTTTCATGCGCCCATTGCTCATCTTTGACATGTCGAACAATAAAAGCTCGAACGACCAGATTGTACAATCCGTTTGATTTTACCCCCACAGTCCGATTTCAAACAAGCCGCGCCTTCTCGGTCATAGACATCAAAATTATGTTGGAAATATCCTGCCGACCCTTGCGCCCCTGCGAAATCTCTCAATGTAGAACCACCCGCAGCTATCGCCTCCTCCAGGACTTTTTTGATTGCAACAACAAGCCTCTCTGTTCGGGCAGCGCCGACATGACAAGCCAGTCGCCGCGGGGAAATACCCGAACGGTATAAAGCCTCACAGACATAAATATTCCCCAGCCCAGCAACCACATGCTGATCCAGCAAGGCGGATTTAATCGGACTGCGCTTATTATTCAGCTTCGCTAACAACACATTTGCATCAAAATCGTCTCCAATGGGCTCCGGCCCTAAGGCACGCAGATGTTTTGAGGTACCGACATCCCCAGCAGCCATCATATCCATATAACCAAACCGGCGCGGATCCGTATAAACAAGCTCCGTCCGGTCATCGAACCAGAGATGCACATGATCATGCGCCCCGATTTGATTATGCTTGGCGTGATAAAAATTTCCGGTCTCAAGACCTGCGCCACGCGGCTCGTCATTATCTGAGGGCGGCGGATAGACCGTAAACCGGCCTGTCATGCCAAGATGCGTCAGCCAGATTTGGTCATTCTTTGCGTCAGTGTGTTTTTCGTCAGCGTGCTGTTGCCCCAGCTGAATAAGAATATATTTGGCGCGCCGGCTGATATGTTTGACCGTGCTGCCCTCGAGGTGCTGTTGCAGGCCTTTGGGAAACGGGAAACGCAAATCAGCCCGCCGTATCTCAGCTCGCACAATACGCCTGTCAATAATATGCGCCCGCAATCCCCGGCACACAGTCTCTACTTCAGGTAATTCTGGCATGGAACATCTTTCAATCTGATATACATATCATTTATATCAAGTTTTCAGTGCCGCTATTTCTAGCCTATTCATCAGGATTGGGCTATCGTCCTGAAAATTAACCCGATGAAGTGACATGACAGATAAAACCACGACAGCATCTTTCGGTCGGCAAGATGTGCCGATAGACGAAAAGCAAAAACGCGTATATCGGGTTTTTGAAAGCGTTGCTGATAAATATGACGTGATGAATGACCTCATGTCGGGTGGCCTGCATCGTATTTGGAAACAGCATATGGTCGACAGCCTCGCTTTACCGACCGGAGACCGCGCCTTTCATCTGCTGGATGTCGCAGGTGGGACAGGCGATATTGCCTTTAAAGCCGCGTCTCAGGCAGGCGACGGGTTTGCGGCTACCATTCTCGACATCAATGAAGCCATGTTACAGGCCGGGCAGTCACGGCTAGAGAATAAGAAAAATATCCCGCGCCCTGAAAATATCACCTTCACTGCCGGCAATGCAGAAGCGCTTGGTTTGCAGGACGGGTTTTTTGACGCTTACACCATTGCTTTTGGCATCCGAAATGTGACGCATCGACAGGAAGCGCTGGCTGAAGCTTACCGCGTTCTAAAACCCGGCGGGCGCTTTTTATGTCTGGAATTCAGTCATGTATCTGACCCGGTTCTAGAAAAACTCTATGACCGCTGGTCGTTTAATGTCATTCCCAAGGTCGGCAAACTCGTCACTGGCGACGAGGAAGCCTATCAATATCTTGTCGAAAGCATCAGGCGGTTCCCTAAACCCGCTAACTTCTCCCGCGAAATAGAAGCAGCCGGATTTTCGCGTGTCAGATATGAGCGTCTCTCTGGCGGTATTGTCGCCTTGCATAGCGCGTGGCGGGTCTAAGATGCGGCTTCTCAGTCTCTTCAAACTTATCGGGTTCATCCGCCTTGTCATCGCTCAAGACAGCCTACTGCCCCCAGATTTTAAAGAAAAAGCGCCATTCTGGCTCAAAGCACTGCGCAAATTGTTCACCTTTGGCACCAAAAAATTTGATCAGGACTCGCGCGGCGTAGAATTATCAAAAAAACTGCAATCGCTTGGCCCGACTTACATAAAACTTGGGCAATCTCTGGCAACACGACCTGATATTGTTGGCCTGAAGCTGGCGAAGGATTTGCAGTATCTGCAAGACAGCCTGCCCGCTTTCCCGATGAAAATCGTTGAGAAACTCCTCGCCGATGAACTTGACCAGCCAGTCAGCGCATTGTTTGACGATTTTGGCCCGCCCGTTGCCGCCGCCTCCATCGCACAAGTGCATAAGGCCAAACTCAAAGATGGTACGCCTGTCGCGGTTAAAATCTTACGCCCCGGCATTGACCAAAAGCTCACAACCGAATTGTCGACCTTCATGTTTGTGGCACATGCTGTTGAAGCGCTTATTCCGGCGGCAAGGCGTCTCCGACCGGTTGAAGGCGTGCGGACACTTTGGGACAGTGTGAAACTTGAAATAGACTTACGCATGGAGGCTGCCGCGCTTTCTGAAATGCGCGAAAACACATTGAAAGACGATAAATTCGATGTGCCAGAGGTGATTTGGGAAGCCACAGCGCGACGCGTCGTTACCATGCACTGGTCTGACGGCACAAAAGCCAGCGACCTTGAGGCGCTTCAGGCCGCCGGGCATGACATGCAAGATTTATCAACACGGCTGATACAGGCCTTTTTGACCCATGCGCTGCGGGATGGGTTTTTCCATGGCGATATGCATCAAGGGAATTTGCTGATTTGCCCAGACGGAACATTTGTGGCGATTGACCTTGGCATTATCGGGCGGCTTGACACAAATAGCCGCCGTTTTCTGGCAGAAATTCTCTACGGCTTCATCACCCGCGACTATCGGCGGGTGGCACAAACCCATTTTGATGCTGGCTATGTACCCAACAGCAAAAGTATGGAAGCTTTTGCCCAAGCACTGCGCGCCATTGGAGAGCCCATTCGCGGACAGGATGCCGACAGCATATCCATGGGGCGGGTCTTGACGCAGCTATTTGAAGTCACCGAACAGTTTGATATGCAAACCCAACCCCAATTACTGCTCCTGCAAAAAACCATGGTCGTGGTGGAAGGCGTTGCCAGAAGTTTTGACCCCAAACTCAATATTTGGGACGCCGCAGACCCCGTCGTCTCGGGCTGGATTAAAAGTGAGTTAGGGCCAGAAGCGATTTTAAAAGATGCCGTAGACGGGGTGCAACGTGCCGCCAAATCAATTGGCCGCCTGCCCGACACATTAGCGCGCGTTGAACGCAACCAAGAACAGCTGGAGAAAATTCTCTCCGATAAAGGGTTTAAAATCCATTCTGAAGACGAGAAGAAAAATACCCTCAAGCCATGGATAGTTATATCCGGCCTCACGCTGGGCGGCTATCTGACCTATCGGATTTTCCAGTAAAATTCAAAGCAGTATCAAGCGCTTAAAATTACATTTTATTCCGGTAGAATTTGTTTTATACCAGTGGCAGACAGGTAAAGGATTTCCGGATGTCTGCACGATTGTTAAATAAACGCATTTTACTCATTGTCGGGGGCGGTATCGCGGCCTACAAAACCCCAGAACTCGTTCGGCAATTGGTTAAAGAAGGCGCAGATGTTCAATGTTTGCTCAGCAAATCCGGCAGTGAATTTGTAACTGCGCTCACCCTAGCCTCAGTCAGCGGCAACAAGGTCTATCAAAATCTTTTTGACCTCACCGATGAAACCGAAATGGGACATATCCAACTCTCCCGTAATGCGGATTTGGTGCTTGTCGCACCGGCAACGGCAGATTTAATGGCGAAAATGGCGCAAGGTTTTGCCAATGACCTTGCCAGCACCGCCTTACTTGCGACTGACAAACAAGTCATGATTGCGCCTGCGATGAATGTGCGTATGTGGCTGCATGACGCCACACAACGCAATCTCGAAACACTGAAAAATGACGGTATTCGCATCATCGACCCCAATGAAGGTGATATGGCATGCGGTGAAACGGGCCCGGGGCGGATGGCAGAACCGGTAGAAATTATGGAAGGGGTTGCCGCCGCGCTGATGCCGCAAGGGTCGCTTAAAGGGTTGAAAGCACTTGTTACCGCAGGGCCGACACATGAACCGATTGACCCTGTCCGCTATATCGCCAATCGATCCTCCGGCAAGCAAGGCTATGCCATTGCCGAGGCATTGGCGGCTCTTGGAGCAGAAACTTTACTTGTCTCCGGCCCTGTTAATTTGCCGGACCCGGAAGGGGTGCGCGTTGTGCGGGTGGAAACCGGACGGGACATGGCGGCGGCTTGCGACGACGCTTTACCTAGCCATATCGCCGTGATGACAGCCGCCGTGGCAGACTGGCGAACAACAAACACCGCAAAAGATAAAATCAAAAAACAGACCGATAACTCACCGCCTACGCTGGAGTTGACGCAAAATCCTGATATTCTTGCAGATCTGACCCGTCACACGCATCGCCCCGATTTGATTGTCGGCTTTGCCGCCGAGACCGATAAAGTCATGAAGCATGCACGGGAAAAATTTGCCCGCAAGGGCTGTGACTGGCTTATGGCGAATAATGTGTCCCCTGAAAGCGGCGTGATGGGGGGTGATTTTAACACCATTCATTTTTTAACCCAAACATCCGAAGAAAGCTGGGAGATGCTCAGTAAGCATGATGTCGCCCATAGGCTGGCCGGTAAAATTGCGGAATATTTCTCTAAAACACATCCAGAACAGGAAGTAGAATAATGGCTAGAAATGTCAGCATTGAAATAAAACGATTGCCTCATAGTGAGGGTTTGCCCCTGCCATCATATGAAACGGAACAGGCCGCAGGTATGGATTTGCGTGCCGCACTAGCCGATAACGACCCTATGACAATCGTCCCTGGCGCAACCGCGATGGTGCCGACAGGATTGTCCATGGCATTACCGCAAGGCTTTGAGGCTCAAATCCGCCCACGCTCAGGTCTTGCCGCCAAATTTGGTGTGACCGTTCTCAATACCCCCGGCACAATCGATAGTGATTATCGCGGTGAAGTGAAAGTCATCCTCATCAATCATGGCACAGAAGACTTCACGATTAACCGTGGCGACCGTATCGCCCAGATGGTCATCGCGCCGGTGACACAAGGTATTTTTCAAGAAACCGATGAACTACCGGATACAGATCGCGGCGAAGGCGGGTTTGGTTCCACGGGCGGCACATCCAATAGCGCGACGGGGTGAACATGCTGTTTCTAAGCCGAAAAACAGTCCTAGCATTAGAAACCGTTGTGGATGTCGCCCTCCATTCTCGTCCTGACCCCGTGCAGGCAAAAGACATCACCCACCGCCAGAATGTTCCGCAGCGTTACCTTGAACAGATTATGCAAACCCTCGTCAAAGCCGATATTCTGCGCGGGGTACGCGGGCCAAAAGGCGGCTATCGATTAGCACGAGAACGCCGCAAAATTTTCGCTGGCGAAGTCGTGCGCGTGATTGCCGAAATCGAACAAGCTGAAAACGAGGCATCGCAAAAACCTGCAGATAACCAATTCGGTGCGGGTATAAGCTTTGAGAAATGCGTAGAACTAGAAAGCGAATTTTTAAAACATCTCGACAGTGTAAGCATTGACGATATTTGTCTGAGCCATCAAAATAAAACCAGCTCTCGTTCAGACACATCTGTAGATTTCAACATTTAACCGATCAGGTATATTCATGACATTCGAAAATCGCGGCCGCATTTACAACAACATTACTGAAACAATCGGCGCGACGCCTCTTGTGCGCCTCAATAGACTTCCCGAGCAATATGGCGTCTCGGCGGAGATACTTCTTAAGCTTGAGTTTTTCAATCCCATGTCCAGCGTGAAAGACCGTATTGGTGTGGCAATGATTGAAGATCTCGAGAAACGCGGCCTGTTAACTGAAAAATCTGTCCTCGTAGAGCCTACATCCGGCAATACGGGTATTGCGCTGGCCTTTGCCTGTGCCGCTAAAGGTTATCGGCTTATTTTGTGCATGCCTGAAAGCATGTCCATTGAGAGACGGAAAATGCTTCTCCTGCTTGGCGCAGAGCTTGAGCTTACACCCGCCGAACGTGGCATGAAGGGGGCAATTGCCAAAGCCGAGGAATTGATTACCAATCTCGACAATGCGGTGATGCCCCAGCAATTTGACAATCCTGCAAATCCTGAAATCCACCGTAACACCACAGCACAGGAAATTCTGGCTGATACAGATGGTAAGCTAGACGCAATTATTTCAGGTGTCGGTACGGCTGGTACGCTAACGGGCATTGGCAGTATTTTAAAACAACATAACCCCAATATTAAAATCTTCGCGGTGGAACCAGAGGACAGTCCCGTTCTTTCCGGCGGTGACCCAGGGCCACATAAAATCCAAGGTATTGGCGCAGGGTTTAAGCCCGGCAATCTTGATGAAGGGCTGATAGACGGTGTTATCACTATTGGCAACGAAACCGCTTTTGAAACTGCGCGACGTCTGGCAAGAACCGAGGGTATCCCGGGTGGCATATCTTCCGGCGCGGCAACAGCGGCGGCACTCGAAATTGCCGCCATGTCCGATATGGCTGGTAAACGCATTGTTACGATTATCCCAAGTTTCGCCGAACGCTATCTCTCAACAGCCTTATTCGAAGGCCTTTAATGCCTGACAATGAAGCGCTGACGGAACGTTATGCCCGTCATCTCGTCCTGAAGGAAATTGGGGGGGCGGGGCAGCAAAAACTCGCGGCGGCGCGCGTGCTGGTTATCGGCGCGGGCGGGTTGGGCGCATCTCTTCTGGCTTATCTCGCGGCGGCGGGCGTCGGTCATATCAGCATTATAGATGATGATGTGGTGTCTCTTTCCAATCTTCAACGCCAAGTGCTGTTTACGGAAGATGATATTGGTCTCCCCAAAGCTGCTTGCGCCGCAAGGTTTCTGACAAAGCTAAATCCAGACTGCACAATCACGCCGATAGAAGCTCGGCTGACAGCCAATAACGCACAAGACCTCATAGAGGCGCATGATATCGTCGCGGATGGATGCGATAATTTTGCGACGCGCTTTCTGGTCAATGATGCGTGTTTTTTCACACGCAAGCCGCTCGTATCTGCCGCTGTGGGTCGATTTGACGGGCAATTGGCAACTTTCAAGGCCTATGAAAATGATGAGAAGGGCACGCCCTTTCCTTGTTATCGTTCGCTTGTCCCAGAAAATATGGCATCGGTAAATGATATGGATTGCGCAGCTACGGGCATTATCGGCGCCTTGACGGGCATTCTGGGCAGTCTACAGGCTTTGGAAGTTATTAAAGAAATCACCGGTGCCGGAGACAGTCTGGCAGGGCGGCTGATGATTTATAATGGGCTTGCAGCAACCGCACGTGTCATTCGCCTGCCATGGGACCCGACGAATCCGCTGAATGGTGACACGCCAACTATTAAAGACCTGTCAATCCACGCTTAATGGTCCTTTATGACGTTGTTAAAACGTCGCTCATGCTCTTTTCTGAAATGTCGCTCATACTCTTCTTTGAAACGTCGCTAGTGCTCTTCTTTGAAAAGTCGCTAATGCTCCAGGGCAACAGTCGGCAAAACGCGGTCCGGCGGGCGGTGACCATCTAGGAATGTTCGGATATTAATCAGCACCTTCTCGCCCATGCCAAGTCGACCCTCAATGGTTGCCGAACTCATATGCGGCAGCAGAATGACATTTTGAAAATCCAGCAGGCGCGGATTAACCGCCGGCTCACGTTCAAAAACATCAAGCGCTGCACCACCAAGGCGGTTTTCTTCAAGCGCATCTGCCAAGGCGTCTTCATCCAGCACCTGCCCGCGCGAGGCATTAATCAGATAAGCGCCCTGCTTCAAGAGCTTCATTCGGCGCGGCCCGATAAGATGATAAGTTGCCGGCGTGCTGGGACAATTAGCCGATACAAAATCAACATGCCCAAGCAAGCGGTCCAAGCTGTCCCAATAGGTGGCAGAAAGCTCTTGCTCAATTTCATCATGCACGCGATTGCGATTATGATAATGAATTTCAAGGCCAAAGGAGAGGGCGCGCTTGGCAACAGCCTGCCCAATACGCCCCATGCCCACAATGCCCAACTTCTTCCCACCAAGCCGACGTCCCAACATCCAGTTGGGTGACCAGCCGGTAAAACGACCCGGCTCACGCATGATACGATCGCCTTCCACCATGCGGCGTGGCAATGCCAATATCAGCGCCATGACCATATCCGCCGTGTCTTCTGTCAGCACGCTCGGTGTGTTCGTCACCGTAATGTTCCGCGCATAGGCGGCGTCTACATTTATGTTATCAACGCCATTGCCGAAATTCGCAATGAGCTTCAACTGGTCGCCAGCATTCTCAATCAATTCCGCGTCAATGCTGTCCGTGACTGTGGAGACCAGCACATCGGCGCGCGCCATGGCCGAGGCAATTTCTTCTCTCCCGAGATGGCGATCATCACTACTGAATTCCACGTCAAACAGTTCCGCCATTCTTGCTTCAATGGCAGCGGGTAATTTTCGTAAGACGATTACTTTGGCAGATTTTTCGGTCATATCTTGTTAAGGTGTAGCAAATGCCGCTGTCCGACAAAACTTTTTTTAACATTAATTCTATCGAGATAAGCACTTTCAGATTAAATAAGAGACATTGTTAGGTCTCACCTTAGCTTTATATGAAACCTAGCGGGGCTTTTACTTGTTCAATGAGGCATGGTCATGATTTCAGTATTTTTCAAGCCGCAAATAGCTTTGTTTAAAGCTGGTTTAATCGGGCTGGTCCTCACCTCAGTTTTGAGCACCATAAGCTATGCCGAGACACAAAAACGCGGCGATAGCGGCCTGCCACTGCCAAGATTTGTGAGCATTAAAGGCAATCCAGTGAATCTGAGGCAAGGGCCCGGCACGCAATATCCCGCCTTATTGACCTTTCGGCGCATTGGTTGGCCCGTTGAAATTCTGGATGAAAACAGCAATTGGCGCAAAATCAGAGATTATGACGGCGACACAGGATGGATACAGGCCAACCTCCTACGCGGCAAACGCAGTGTTGTACTGTATCAAAACCCAACAGCTTATAAACTTCGCAAAAGACCCGACGATAAGGCTGTCATCACCGCCTATCTTCAGCCTGGGATAATAGCCGAGCTTGAAGAATGCCGAGGTGAATGGTGCGATATCCGCGTTGATGAATATCGTGGCTGGATACCGCGCCCATCTTTATGGGGTGTCTACCCGCACGAATTTCCGGATAAAGATTAAGCAAAATCTCCGGCCAGAGACGCACGCGTTTCATCAGACAAAATCGTCATATGCGCGTAATTCTCGTGACCAATGCCTAAAATTGCCTGATTATTCGTGTCTCTGAAAGCTGCGATTTGCTCCTGTGTAAACGGAAAGTGCAAAAAGTGAACAGATGATGTTTTTCCATCAGAGGCTGTGCGCTCGACTTCTTGCTCAGGAACAGCAAAAACCTTTTCACCGGCGACTTCAATATAGGCCGTCAATTCAACATCCGTTAGGCGGCGCAAAATAGATCCACGGCGCTGCGGGTCATCTATTTCAAACATCAATGTCGCGGTTAATTCAGACCCATTAGGTATCATCGGATTATAGGCAGTCAGCTCATCTTCAAGCTGTTCATCACCACCTTTTTCGATGTAAAGCATCTCTTGAATTTGTGCCAGCATGGTCGCGTAATTCTCAAAATAGAAGGTTGCAACTGGTCCAATTTCAATACGACGGGGCTTTTTAAGCGCAAGCACAGCTTGGCGTCTTTCCTTACGTTCCGCAACGTAAGTTGGCATTGGTAAAATATCTTCAGGGGTAATCGCTCTATTTGTTTCAGGCATAACACTCTCCATTTTTATATTAATCCATAGGCGCGCGCAAAAACTTCTACGGGGTGCGCGGCTTCAGGCAGTTTTGCAGATGAGTCAAGATATTCGACTCCTTGAACAATATGTTTTGCCGCCAGCGGGCAATCCGAAACAATTGTTTTAGCTTCAGATTTGGCAACATTGCGGGCGACTGGTTTCCCGACTTTAACGGCAAGTTCATGGGTATCTTTCATCACACCAAACGTCCCACCATGACCGGAACAACGTTCTATGACACCGATATCGGCATCGGGAATAAGGCGTAATAAATCAGCAGATTTCGGTCCCATATTCTGAGCACGCGCATGACAGGCCAAATGCACCTGAATCCCGCCTTCAATTGTTTGAAGGCCAACTGGAAGCCCGTTTTTATCCGCAATCTGAACAATATATTCACTAATATCGCGCGTGGCGGTACTCAGAGCTTTGACATCTTCATTGTCAGGGACAATCAAAGGCCATTCAAATTTGAACATCAGACCGCAACTTGCCGTCAGAGTCAGAATATCATAGCCCTCATCAATATAAGGGCGCAGGGCGGCAGAAACACTGGCGGCGTTTTGCGCGACCTTCTCAAGATTACCCTGCTCCAGATAAGGCATACCGCAACAGCCTGGATAATCTGTTTTGACAGAAACGCCGAGATGTGTCAGCACTTTAAGCGCCGCCTCACCCACGCCAGGATTGTTATAATTAACAGAACATGTCGCATAGATGAGCGCTTTTTTATCTTTAGCTGTGCCATTCTGATTAGGCGCCAACTCGCCATTCTTGGCAGATTTTTCAGCGCGCTTCATGAAGGTCTCACCGGTAAATTTCGGCAGCTCGACATTTTTATCAATACCCAAAGTTGCCGACATGGCCGGACGGGTCAGAACATTGCCCTTGGCAGAACCCCAATTTGCAAGACCGGAGACTTTTTCAGCAAGTGTGCCGTTTCTATCCATCTGTGCAAGTTGGTTTTGCGTGAAGGGTACTTTTCCTTTTTCCTTCAACTCAACGGCGCGATAACGCAGCATAAGATGAGGGAAATCTAAGTTAAATTCATGCGGCGGGACATAAGGGCATTTCGTCATAAAGCACATATCGCACATGGTACAGCCGTCAATGACGGGCTTAAAATCATCGCTTGAAACAGTATCAAGCTCGCCGGATTCAGACTCATCAATTAAGTCAAACAGGCGCGGAAAACTGTCGCATAGGTTGAAACATCTTCTGCAGCCATGGCAGACATCAAACTGACGGCGCGCTTCTTCATCTAGCGCGGCACGGTCATAAAATTCGTCGCTATGCCAATCTAATGGATGACGGATTGGCGCTTCGGTACTGCCCTCTTTCATAGGATGTTCCTTCTTGTTGGAGAGAAAAGAGACTTTAAAAAACTTTAAAAACTTAAGAAACCTTAGAGACTATGGCGACATGCGCCATAGTCTCCTGGAGTCTCATATGTCTCGTTGAGACACAGAGTGGAAATTAATCCATTGAGTCGAGTGCTTTCTGGAAACGACCAGCGTGAGACTTCTCAGCTTTGGCAAGCGTTTCAAACCAGTCAGCAATTTCATCAAACCCTTCTTCACGGGCTGTCCGTGCCATGCCGGGATACATGTCTGTATATTCATGTGTTTCACCGACAATAGAAGCCTTCAGATTGTCTGATGTTGACCCCATTGGCTCGCCAGTTGCCGGATCACCAACTTCTTCAAGAAATTCGAGGTGACCATGCGCGTGACCTGTTTCGCCTTCAGCAGTTGAGCGAAATACAGTTGCAACATCATTATATCCTTCAACATCGGCTTTTTGCGCGAAGTAAAGGTAGCGACGGTTTGCTTGGCTTTCACCAGCAAATGCGTCTTTCAGATTTTCTAGAGTTTTTGAGTCTGCGAGTGACATTATCATCTTCCTCCAACAATAGTTTTCGGCCCATCCGAAAAGCTAGGAATTAAGAGAAAAGGGTTTTCCCTGTCTCTTAGAAGACTATATAAGTCTTACAGATGAGATGTCAATAGTTTAGAACAATTCTAAACAATAAATTATTTTTTAGGTTTAATTCTTATCAAAACATCCACACCCTCAATCTCCTGACCAGCTGGCAATGTCGGCAAACAAGAGACATTAATCTCATCATGCGGGATATCTGTGAGATAACCGTCATCAACATTAAAGAAGTGGTGGTGAGAGGATGTGTTTGTGTCGAAATAGGTGCGGGACGGATCCACCAGAACTTCTCTGAGGAGGCCGACATCCGTAAATTGGTTCAAGGCATTATAAATGGTTGCCAATGAAATCTTCATACCTGCAGCAACCGCCTCATCATGCAGGCTTTCAGCCGTCACATGGCGATCATTTCCAGAAAACAGCAAATGCCCGATATCCAACCTTTGACGTGTCGCGCGCAAGCCTACATCGCGCAATTTCTCGCTCAGCGCCTGGTGGGTATCATTTTGATATATATGAGCGTTAACTTTTTCCATCATATCCATAATCGTCATTAAGCAACATGAAAATTATAATTATTATAAACTAGAACCAATTTCAAGTAAATCTATGAAAAGCTATATTGTTTATGCAACACAGTTATTGAAATTATGTTAACCTGAGGGCACTAAATGATTGTATATTCCGAGTGTCCATTCAGGGAAAATAGTGAACAAAATGCCAAAAAAGAACAGTTATAATTACGACGAACTCATTGATTGCGCCAAAGGCAATCTATTTGGTCCTGAAAACGGGCGACTTCCTATGCCGCCTATGCTGATGTTCGACCGGATTACCCAAATATCCGATACGGGCGGCACATATGATAAGGGCCTCATGGTTGCAGAACTTGATGTGCGTCCGGATTTATGGTTTTTCGATTGTCACTTCGAAGGTGATCCGGTTATGCCTGGTTGCTTGGGCCTAGATGCAATGTGGCAGCTTGTCGGGTTTTACCCTTTATGGGCCGGGCAAGAAGGCCGCGGCAGAGCATTGGGTGCAAGCGATGTGAAATTTACAGGCCAGGTTGAGACCAGCGCGAAACTTGTCACCTACGAAATTAATATTAAACGCGTCATAGCCCGCGCGCTCGTCATGTGTATCGCCGACGGTGTGATGAAGGTTGACGGTAAAGAAATTTATGCCGCAAAAGATTTGCGGGTCGGGCTTTTTAAAGCCGGACAACTATAAGCCCTAAAGGATAAAAGATGAGACGTGTCGCCATTACAGGTATTGGTATTGTATCTTGCATCGGCAATTCTACCGCCGAAGTTTCTGACAGTTTAAAAAATAGTAAATCTGGCATCACACGTGCCGATAAATATGTCGAACTTGGTTTCAGATCTCAAATTTATGGCATGCCGACACTGGATATAGAAGCCTCTATTGATAAGCGGGTTCGCAGATTTATGGGGGAAGGCGCGGCTTGGAATTATGTCGCCATGGAACAAGCCATTGCAGATGCCGGGCTTGAAGAGACGGACATTATCAACCCCATGACCGGCTTGATTATGGGTTCCGGCGGGCCAAGCACGCGCACCATTGTTGAGGCGGCACAAACAACGCGCGATAGCGGCCCCAAACGAATTGGACCTTTCGCCGTGCCAAAATGCATGTCCTCTACCAATTCCGCGACCCTCGCCACGCCGTTTGGCATTAAGGGCATTAATTATTCGATTTCGTCGGCCTGTGCGACCTCGACCCATTGCATTGGCAATGCAGCAGAAATGATTCAATGGGGCAAGCAAGATGTGATGTTTGCCGGCGGCGGCGAAGCACTGGAATGGTCTCTCTCCTCGTTATTTGACGCGATGGGTGCCATGTCCAGCAAATATAACGACACGCCTGCCTCAGCCAGCCGCGCTTATGACAAAAACCGCGATGGTTTTGTGATTGCCGGAGGCGCAGGCGTTCTGGTGCTCGAAGAAATGGAGCGCGCCCAAAAACGCGGCGCGAAAATTTATGCCGAAGTTGCAGGCTATGGCGCAACATCTGACGGGCATGACATGGTACAACCTTCCGGCGAAGGCGCAATTCGCTGTATGGAAATGGCCATGAAAGATTTGGACGTGCCGGTTGATTATATCAACCCGCATGCAACCTCGACCCCCGTCGGCGACATTAAAGAGATTGAAGCCCTGCGCGAGGTTTTTGGCGCGAATTGCCCGCCCATTTCAGCCACAAAATCCCTGACCGGTCATTCGCTCGGCGCTGCCGGTGTGCAGGAAGCAATTTATAGCCTGCTCATGATGCAGGACGATTTCATTGCTGGCTCGGCGCATATTGAAGAGCTGGACCCTGATTTTGCCGATATGCCAATTGTTCAGCAAACCCGCGAAAACGCAGGCCTGAACTGCATATTGTCAAATTCCTTTGGCTTTGGCGGCACAAATGGCTCGCTGGTGATGAAGCGGGTTTAACGCTCCACACTCATACCCATACACGCATTTTACCTAGCTTGACTTCATAGACTGTCTCGGCAATCCTGAATGCCGTTAGATTTTCATGTCATTTTGTGCGTTGCGTTCTACAAAATCAAAATAAAGGAAAGCAAAAATGGGCACATTCGTTTTAGACAAACAAACAGACGGTCAGTTTTACTGGAAGCTTAACGCCGCAAATGGCGAAACGCTTTGCGTAAGCGAGGGCTACACCTCCAAACAAAACGCGATAAACGGCATCGAGTCTTGCCAAAGAAACGCGCCAGACGCTGATATTGACGACCAAACAACAGACTAAATCAGGTGACTAAATCAGGTGACTGATTTTCTCGATTACAGCTGAGTAACCTCGACCAACAAAAAGGGCGGTGCTGTTATGGCGCCGCCCTTGATTATTTGAAAACTGTTGAACAGCTTAAAGGTGTTTAGTCCTCGCTATTAGCATCATCAGCCGCATCGCCCGCATCACTGGCTTTGCCCTCGAGGTCTTCACCTGTTTCTTGGTCAACGACCTTCATGGACAAGCGCACCTTGCCGCGATCGTCAAAGCCCATCAGCTTAACCTTTACCGTATCGCCTTCTTTGACGATGTCGGTTGTGTTTTCAACACGTCTGTCAGCCAGTTGTGAAATATGAACCAAGCCGTCGCGCTTGCCGAAGAAATTGACAAAAGCGCCAAAATCCATGGTCTTCACAACAGTACCTTCATAAATCACGCCCACTTCAGGCTCAGCAGCGATGGAATTAATCCACTCAATCGCAGCCTGAATAACGGCGGCATCACTGGACGCAACCTTGATGGTGCCATCATCGGAAATGTCAATTTTCGCGCCTGTCGTCTCGACAATCTCACGAATGACCTTCCCGCCTGAACCGATAACCTCGCGGATTTTATCCTGTGCGATTTTAATGGTTTCGATTTTCGGCGCATATTCACCCATTTCGGTACGGGCTTCACCCAATGCACTCGCCATTTCACCCAGAATATGCTCCCGGCCACCTTTAGCCTGTGTCAGAGCAACTTGCATAATCTCTTCGGTGATGCCGGTGATTTTAATATCCATCTGCAGGGAGGTAATCCCGTCCTGCGTACCGGCGACTTTAAAGTCCATATCGCCAAGGTGATCTTCATCACCCAGAATGTCAGAAAGCACGGCGAATCTGTCGCCCTCTTTAATCAATCCCATCGCAATACCCGCAACAGGCTTTTGCAATGGCACACCTGCATCCATCATGGCGAGAGATGCGCCACAAACTGTCGCCATGGAAGACGACCCGTTGGACTCAGTAATCTCAGAGACGAGACGCAATGTATATGGAAAATCTTCAGCAGTTGGCAACATCGGCTTTATCGCGCGCCATGCCAGCTTACCGTGACCAATTTCACGACGACCTGTAAAACCAACGCGGCCTGTCTCCCCAACAGAATAAGGCGGGAAGTTATAGTGCAGCATAAAGTTTTCTTTATAAGTGCCTTCCAGCGCGTCAACGAGTTGCTCATCATCGCCAGTGCCAAGCGTGGCAACAACCAGCGCCTGTGTTTCGCCTCTGGTAAACAGAGCCGACCCATGCGCACGTGGCAGTATACCAACTTCGGAAACAATAGGACGCACATCGGCAAGACCACGGCCATCAATACGTTTTTCCGTATCCAAAATACCGCCGCGCACAATGTCACTTTCAAGACCTTTAAAAGCACCTGACAACGTAATCGCTGTATCCGCATCCGCATCTGCGGGCAGCAAATCAGCCATCACTTTATCTTTAGCAGCAGCGATTTTTTCCTGACGCGCAGATTTGTCAGCTTCCTGATAGGCAGATTCCAAATCACCGCGGGCGATGCCGGCAACTTTTTCCTTCAACGCGTCATCATTATTTTCAGGCACATCACGTGGCTCTTTCGCGCATTTCTCAGCAAGGCTGATAATGGCGTTGATGACAGGCTGGAATTCACGATGCCCATGCATAACCGCACCAAGCATAACTTCTTCTGAAAGTTCGCCAGCTTGTGACTCAACCATCAAGACCGCATCGCCGGTTCCCGCAACCACGAGATCGAGATTGCTGTCTTTCATCTCTTCAAGTGTCGGGTTCAGAATATATTCACCATTGGCAAAACCGACGCGTGCCGCACCGATAGGGCCGAGGAAAGGAACACCTGAAATGGTCAAGGCCGCAGACACGGCAACCATGGCAACAATATCGCTGTCATTTTCCAGGTCATGACTGAGAACAGTGGCAATGACCTGCGTTTCATTTTTGAAACCTTTGACAAAAAGCGGACGAATAGGGCGGTCAATCAAACGTGAAACAAGTGTTTCTTTTTCTGATGGGCGACCTTCGCGTTTAAAATAGCCACCGGGGATTTTACCCGCGGCATAAGTTTTTTCCTGGTAATTCACAGTCAGCGGGAAAAAGTCAATTCCCGATTTTGGGCTACGGTCAGCGACCACAGTCGCCAATACAGTTGTATCACCATAAGTAGCCAGAACAGCACCGTCAGCCTGACGGGCAATCCGACCTGTTTCCAGAATGAGTGGACGTCCACCCCAGTCGATTTCTTCTCTTGAAATTGTAAACATTTTTTCTTTCCATATGCCCACATCCCCTGATGCAGGCTGTTAGTCAACCGAAACGCTGAAAATCTAGCGGCGGAGGCTCAGACGCTTAATAAGAGACTGATAACGCTCAGAATTGCGTGCATTAAGATAATCTAGTAATCGGCGACGTTGGCTGACCATTTTCAACAGACCCCGGCGCGAATGATTGTCTTTGCCGTGGGATTTAAAATGTTCGGTCAGATTGTTTATCCTCTCCGTGAGGATAGCCACTTGAACCTCAGGTGATCCTGTATCACCGTCTTGTGTCGCATATTCTTTTACAAGCTCGAGCTTGCGTTCAGGACTAATCGACATCGGTAACTCCTTTAATTTTATCGGACAGGTTAAAAACACGCACCGGCTGAAATCTGCCCTCTTCCAGCTTCCCCAATGCGACCGGATGATTGTCTGAGAGTGCCAAAACCTGTGCGGCTTCATGACTTTCAAAGCGTTTACCATCCACCACATGAGCGGTGATGTTGACGGCTCGGCCCATGCGAATATCGCGCGCTTCCTCTTCGTTAAATGGCAGAGCCGGGATGTCGTCCAGCACTGTCTGTAGAGGAAGCAAATGGGGCTTGAAATGCGTGTTCATAGCATCAAGAGCATCAACTTCGGCGGCAATATGACCTAAATCCTCAAGAATATCCAGCCCTATTGTGCTTTTTTCATCAAACGGGCCAACACGCACCCGACGCAGATAACTGACATGCCCGAAAGTGCCGAGTTTAACAGCCATATCGCGCGCCAATGACCTTACATAAGTCCCTTTTCCGCAATCTACAGCAAAACGCGCAGAGTGAGCATCGGGCATATCTATAAGAGTAAGGCTGTCAATTCTGACAGTTCTGGCAGAAATTTCAGGTGTTTCCCCCGCACGCGCCATGTCATAAGCGCGGCGCCCATCAAGTTTTATGGCCGAAAACGCAGGCGGCACTTGCGAAACATCCCCGATAAACGCGCTCAAAATAGCCTGAATTTCGGTCTCAGTCGGACGATAATCAGATGTGTCCAGCGCTTCCCCTTCACGGTCATCCGTGGTGGTCGCAACGCCCCATTGCACAGTGAAATGATAGGATTTGGCGGCATCCATCATGAAAGGAACGGTTTTGGTAGCCTCGCCCAGCGCAATGGGAAGAATGCCCTGCGCCAAAGGGTCTAAGGTTCCGGCATGCCCCGCCTTTTGGGCGTTAAAAATCCGTCGAATTTTGCCAACAGCGGATGTGGAGGTCATGCCCTCGGGTTTATCTAAATTCACCCAACCATGTATGGGCAAGCCTTTACGTTTGCGTCCCAATCTTACGCTTCTTCCTGTGCATTGCCCAGAGTGACATCAAGAGACTCATCAAGAGTGACATCAGGTTCATCATCCTGCATTGAGGCCAAATCGCGTTGCACCTCATCGCGCGACAGCAATTTATCCATCACAGCAGCATTATCAAAGCTCTCATCCGATTTAAACGAAAGGCTCGGCACATATTTGAGGCGCAAACCATCGCCCATCTTTATCCGCAACGACCCAGCATGACGGTTCAATTCATCGGTTAAATCAGATGCAGAGCTTGCAACAGTGTGCCGCTTGCGCTTCGTCAAGGTTTCAGTCATTTGCAAAAGCGGGACAACAAAAGCCGTCGCCTTCTTCAAATCGGGACTGACCCGCACCTCGGTCACGGTCACGAGCCGCGTATCGAGTTTAGTGCCGCTAATATCCCCGCGCGCAAAAACCTCCGCCAGCTTCTGACGCAATAATTCGCCAACACGCAATTGCCTTTGACTGCGCGGTGTATCAGCTTGTGCAGATTTTTTAAAACGCTTTGCCATGAATATATTCCGGCTTAATAATTATCGGCAGACGGGATGTTTATTTCACGTCATCAAGCGTACGGGCAATTTCTTCAACCTCGTAACACTCAATCACATCGCCCTGCTTCAAGTCTTCATAATTCTCAAAGGCCATACCACATTCCTGACCGGCATTGACCTCTTTCACCTCATCTTTAAAGCGACGGAGGGAGCTTAACTCACCCTCGTGAATAACAACACTGTCACGGATAAGTCGAACTCTTGCGCCGCGGCGAACCAGTCCGTCAGTAACCTTACAACCAGCGACTTTGCCGGATTTAGAAACATTAAAGACTTCCAGAATTTCTGCATTGCCGAGCATTGTTTCACGCAAGTCAGGGCTAAGCATACCCGACATCGCGGCTTTCATATCGTCAACGAGATCATAAATCACATTGTAATAACGTATCTCGACACCTTGCTCATCCGCCAGATTTCTGGCCTGTGAATTGGCGCGCACATTAAAGCCCAAAATAGACGCATTAGACGCCGCCGCCAAAGTAATGTCGCTTTCAGTAATACCGCCAACTGCCGTATGCACCACGCGGCCACAGACTTCATCCGTACCAAGCTTATCAATGGCCTGATAAATCGCCTCAGCAGAACCCTGCACATCAGCTTTAACAACAATAGGCAACTCTTTAAGTTCTGTATCTTTGAGCTGCTGCATCATCTGATCCAGCGTTGTTCGATTGCCTGATGCGGTACGTTTCTCACGGCTGATACGCCCGCGATATTCAGCAATCTCTCTCGCCTTGGCTTCCGTTTCAACAACGTTGAACATATCCCCCGCAGACGGTGACCCACCCGCACCTAAAACCTCAACGGGCGATGCCGGCAGTGCCGTTGTGATGCTTTCGCCTTGGTCATCCAGAAGCGCGCGGACACGGCCCGATTCTTCGCCGACAACAAAAATATCACCGACAGCCAGCGTACCGCGTTGTAGAAGAACAGTCGCAACAGCCCCGCGGCCTTTTTCAAGTTTCGATTCAATCACAATGCCTTCAGCCGCACGGTCCGGATTGGCTTTCAGGTCGAGCAGTTCCGCCTGCAACAACACAGACTCAAGCAATTCATCAAGACCAGTTCCGGCAATAGCGGAAACCTCAACAAATTGAACATCGCCCCCCATCTCCTCGGAAATGATTTCATGTTGGAGCAGCTCATTCTTAACCCGTGTCGGGTCAGCTTCCGGCTTGTCCATTTTATTCACAGCAACCACAATCGGCACTTCTGCAGCCTTGGCATGGCTGATGGCTTCGATTGTTTGCGGCATCACACCATCATCCGCAGCAACGACGAGAATAACAATATCGGTTACTCGCGCCCCGCGCGCACGCATGGATGTAAAGGCCGCGTGACCTGGCGTATCAATGAAAGTGACCTTCTGGCCATCTTCCTTTGTGACCTGATAAGCCCCAATATGCTGAGTAATGCCACCGGCTTCACCTGAAACAATGCTGGTTTTACGTAAGGCATCCAGCAGAGACGTTTTACCATGGTCAACATGGCCCATAACAGTCACAACTGGTGGGCGCGGCTTTTTATTATCATCCGTATCATCATCGGAGTCGATGCTGTCTTCCACATCTGCATCCGTAACGCGATTGACCTTATGCCCCAATTCTTCGGCGATTAATTCAGCCGTGTCAGCATCAATCGAGTCATTGATTTTTGCCATGACGCCCTGTTGCATCAATAATTTAATAACATCAACAGCGCGCTCCGCCATGCGGTTTGCCAGCTCCTGAATGGTAATCGACTCCGGCAATTGAATGGTACGCGCCACTTTTTCGCGTGGCTCCATAGACATGGATTGTCTTTTTTCACGCTCACGACGGCGACGAATAGAGGCCATTGACCGCATACGCTCTTCATCATTCAACGCATCATTAATCGTTAACTTACCTGTACGACGACGTGTCTCACCACGTTTATCAGCTGCAGGACGGCGCGGTTCTTCAGTTTTTTCTTTCCGGCGTGCCGGGGTCGCTTCAGTGGTTCTTGCAGGCTCTTTGCGACGCGGCGAAGCACTCGCATCTTTTGCTTCAACTGGTGCAACTGGCACGTCCGGCACATCAGGCGCTTCCAGTTTTCTTTTCGCCTCTTCCTTAGCGCGCTCGGCGTCTTCAAGAGCTCTTTTTTCCGCCTCTTCTTTTTCTCGGACGGCTTCTTCGGCTGCCCTTACTTTCGCATCCGCAACTGCCGCTTGGCGCGCGGCCTGTTCCTGACGGGAAAGGCCACCAAGATTATTTTCAAAACTTGGCTCTTTAACCTCTGGGGCTTTTGTTTCAACGGGCTCTGCCGCGCTTGGCGTGACCGGCGCTGGGCTCCCTGCTGCCGCAGCACCACTGGGGGCAACCATGCGCTTGCGTTTTCGTTCAACCTGAACAGATTTGGTTCGGCCATGAGAAAAATTCTGACGCACCTGCCCTGAGTCAACAGTCCGCTTCAAGCTCAGGGTCTTGCCGGGCTTTTGTTCGTCAGTTTTTTCGTTCTCTTCTTTTTCACTCATATCCGTTATCACTTCTACCTAATGGCACTAACTTATTGTCATAAACTTATTGTCATAAACTTACTGTCATATGTTGAGGCTTTATGCTGCCTCATGTCCGTTAACATAAAGTGACAATCTGTCAATCGATGCAGTCAGGCGTTCGGCCCATCCTGAACCGACAATTCCAGCATGTATAACATTTGTCTGCCCTAAAGCCATACTTAATCTGGCTGTGGGCAAAATCGTCACTTGAGGGCATTGCACAGCTTCGGCAAGGCGCGTCATTTTCATTCGCCCGCCTTCTGCCCCATCATTGGCGGTTATCAACAAATCACATTTGCCTGATTTGAGGCATCCCTCGACTTTTGCGAACCCATTGAGAACCGCACCAGCGCGCCGCGCAAGGCCAATCAGGCCAAGAACCCTATCCATCAGCTGGGTTTCTATTTTATCCACGAAACTTGGCGCAATAATCGGCACATCATCCAGAAAATCTGACCCGAAAAGGCCGATAAATGACCCGTCGCTTATGGACGCCTCAAGCGTCGCACGATAGCCGAGCAACCGGATGCCGTCGCCGGGAAGCTCCTCGGATAAATCAGCAATAACCGCATTATCAGGCCCAATGACAAACCTGATGGTTTTCTCAAGCGGGAGCAGCTTTCCGGTAAGCGCACATTGCAAATTTTCTGTCATGGGTGATGTGCGCTCTCATTATTCTGTCGGGGTGTCAGTAATTGGGTCAGATGTCTCAGCCGGCGCTGCCTCGATTGTCGCACCCTCAGAGGTGTCACCATCAGAAGTATCAACGTCACCTGTTTCTTCTTCCGATGTCTCTTCTTCTGGCGGCAGCAAATCTTCCTCCGTAATCCACCCGACCATCACGCGTGTGTTCATAATCATGGTTTGGGCTTCGTCAGAAGACACATCAAAATCATCAAAAATACCCGGCTGACGGACGCGTTGCCTGTCGACAGACTCATACCAGCCCGTCAAATCGTCAGGGACACAGCCGGCAAAATCTTCAAGCGTAAAGACATCATTCTTGCCCAATGCAACCAGCATAGCCGGGGTCAAACCTTCAACATTAAGCAGCTCATCAGCGACACCGAGAGCTTTACGCTCTTCATCAAGTGCCTGATTTTGTCTATCGAGATGCTCGGTAGCACGTTTTTGTAGCTCTTCCGCCGTTTCTTCATCAAAGCCTTCAATGACCGTAATTTCATCCAACGGCACATAGGCGACTTCTTCAATCGTGGCGAAGCCCTCGGAAGTCAGGAGCTGGGCAATCATTTCATCAACATCAAGTGACGACATGAAAATTTGCGTGCGCTCGGCGAACTCAGCTTGTCGACGTTCAGATTCTTCAGCTTCTGTTAGAATATCAATATCCCAACCGGAAAGCTGTGAGGCCAGACGGACATTCTGCCCGCGACGACCAATTGCTAGAGAAAGCTGGTCATCCGGCACGACAACCTCAATGCGTTGTGTGTCTTCATCAAGCACAACTTTGGCAACCTCAGCAGGGCCAAGACCGTTCACAATAAAGGCCGCGGCATCTTCCGACCACGGAACAATATCAACCTTCTCACCTTGCAATTCATTCACAACCGCCTGCACGCGGCTACCACGCATACCCACACAGGCACCGACAGGATCGATAGAACTGTCATTTGAAATCACTGCGATTTTCGCACGGCTACCCGGGTCACGGGCAACGGCGCGAATTTCAATGACCCCGTCATATACTTCCGGCACTTCTTGGGCAAAAAGCTTCGCCATAAAGGCCGGGTCTGTACGTGACAAAATAATCTGTGGGCCGCGTTGTTCCCGCTTAACATCCTGAATGTAAGCGCGAATACGATCATTGGGATTAAATACTTCACGCGGAATAAGATTGTCACGGCGCAACATGGCTTCGGCGCGCCCCAAATCGACAACAACATTGCCATATTCAACACGCTTCACAATGCCGGATGCAACTTCACCAACTCTGTCTTTATATTCTTCATATTGGCGCTCACGCTCGGCATCACGCACACGCTGAACAATGACCTGTTTTGCCGTTTGCGTTGCAATTCTACCAAATTCGACTGGCGGCAATTCCTCGCTCAAAAACTCACCGATTTCTGCATCTGGCTTAATTTTTTGGGCTTCGTCCAAAGTCAGTTGTGTGTTGTCATTTTCAACCTCAACAACCACTTCCATGAACCGCTTCAGGATGGTGTCGCCGGTCTTTGTGTCAATTTCAGCGCGAATATCATTTTCCGCGCCATATCTTGCTTTGGCAGCTTTTTGAATCGCATCCGCCATCGCAGCAAATACCAATTCGGGCTCAATACCTTTTTCCCGCGCCATAGATTCAGCGATACGGAGGAGTTCGAGTTTATTTGCACTTACACCAGTTGCCATTTTAGTCTCCATTTTTCCCTTTTTGACGCTTTAAAGCATCAGCAATCATGTCATCATTCGCCACCAAACGGGCTTCCGAAATATCTTCAAATTTGAACCCGAGTGTCGGGACGTCTTCATGTCCATCTAGCGGCACATCCATTAAAACTTCGCCATCCTCAAAGCCGGTCAACACACCGCGGAACCGCTTGCGACCATCAAAAGCGCGGGACAATTCCAGCTTGGCCTCAAACCCTGCCCAACGGATAAAGTCTTTCGGGCGACTTAAGGGGCGCGCCATGCCGGGAGAGGAAACCTCTAATATATACTGCCCTTTTAACGGGTCTTCGACATCCAGCACCGCCGAAACTGCACGGCTAATGCGTTCACAATCCTCAACGGTAATCATGCCTTCTTCTCGGTCAGCCATAATTTGGAGAATCTGCTCACCATCTTGACCGGTCATGCGTATCCTTATGAGCTCCAGCCCAGCATCCTCCACAACGGGGGCGACCAGCGATAAAAGAGGCGCGGCAGGGCCCGGTGCCATTAAATGTGCTATCAAATTCGCAGGCGTCTCTAAAGAAACTTCCAAAGAAAGGGAGCTGTCCTGTTGCGCGTCATTATCTGCGGGTGCTGTATCTGTCATCATCCAATACTACGACTGAAAAAAGCCAATAAAAAAAACCAATAAAAAAAGCGGGGGCGTTTCCGCCGTCCACTTCAAAGAAAGTAGTCTGTTTTGAAGGAATATACAAAGTAAGGCTGAAAAAGCAAGAAATTTTAATCTCTCATTTTGAAGCCAGTTTAAGAGCTATAAAAAACCAGGCCGTATATCCGCACGCTGTTGAAGCTGCAAATAAGTCGGTATGCGTCCGGCAGCTATCGCCTTTTCCTCGTAACGTGTCCGCACCCAATTTGTGAATGGGCGTTGCCAATCCGCCGCCGCGTCCGCTTGCCAGTCAAATCCGCCATGATCACGCAAATGCATTAATGCCCATGACACATAATCAGGAATATCACTCGCAAAATAAAACATCCCATCTGGTTGTAACAGGCGATGAATATGATGCAGATTTTCAGGGTTCACAAAGCGTCTTTTATGGTGCTTCTTTTTCGGCCACGGGTCAGGGTACAGCAAATATATCGCCGCAAGACAACCATCAGGCATCAACTCAATAAGGTCACGGGCATCCTCATCATGAATGCGGATATTTTCCAGCGCGTCTTGCCGGATATGATTAAGCAGCTTGGCAACACCGTTCAAAAAAGGTTCGCACCCGATAAACCCAATTTGAGGTGCAGCCCCAGCCTGTGCCGCCAAATGCTCACCACCGCCAAACCCAATTTCCATAACGAGTTGTTCCGGCGTTACATTATTTTTAGAAAAACCACGCATCGGGTCAGCCGCAAAGTCTGTGATGCGCATATCGGGCAGAAAAGTCTCAACCAGTCGCGCTTGCTTAGGATGGAGCTTATGTCCCTGCCGCCGCCCATAAAAAACGCGCCGAACAAGGTCATTTTGATTATCAAGAGACATCACGAGATTTATACAGAATTTAAAGCGCGGCCTTAATCGCCTCGCCCAAATCCGTTTTTTCCCAAGAAAACCCGCCATCCTCTTCAGGCTGGCGACCAAAATGCCCATAAGCTGCTGTGCGCGCAAATATCGGTTTATTCAAGCCAAGATGCGTCCGAATACCTCTCGGGCTGAGATCCATAACTTCACCAAGTGCGCCCTCAAGCTTGGTTGCATCCACCTTTCCGGTTTCGTGCAAGTCAACATAAACGGAGATTGGCTTGGACACGCCAATCGCATAAGAAAGCTGGATGGTGCATTTATCGGCGAGATCTGCAGCGACAACATTTTTAGCCAGATAACGGGCGGCATAGGCCGCTGAGCGGTCAACTTTAGTCGGATCTTTACCAGAAAAGGCACCACCACCATGCGGCGCGGCACCCCCATAAGTATCAACAATAATCTTGCGGCCTGTCAGGCCAGCATCCCCGTCAGGCCCACCAATCACAAATGTGCCGGTCGGGTTAACGTAAAATTCTTCTTCAGGGCACATCCAGCCAGATGGCAGAACAGCCTCGACAAATGGGCGTACAAGTTCACGCACATCATTTTGGCTCAGACCCTCATCATGCTGGGTAGACACGACAACAGACGTCGCCGCGACAGGCTTGCCGTTTTCATATTTGAGCGAGACCTGACTTTTAGAGTCCGGCCCAAAGCCTATAACGGCCCCCGATTTTCTGGCTTGTGCCATGTCAGATAAAATTTGATGAGAAAACGCGATTGGCGCTGGCATTAATGTGTCAGTTTCGCGGCAAGCATAACCAAACATAATGCCCTGATCGCCCGCACCTTCATCTTTATTGCCGCCATCGGCGTCCACACCTTGAGAAATATGAGCAGACTGAGCGTGAACATAAACATCAACCTCAGCATGTTGCCAATGAAAGCCATCTTGTTCGTAACCGATATCCCGCACGCGCGCGCGGGCAATATCAACCATTTCATCAGCACTGATAAGACCCGTCGGACGCACCTCCCCAGCCAGAACAATCTTATTGGTTGTTGTTAAGGTCTCAACCGCAACACGGGCTTCCGGCTCTTTAGCGATAAACGCATCCAGAACACTATCAGAAATCAGGTCACACACTTTATCCGGATGACCTTCGGAAACGGATTCACTTGTAAAAATATAATCTTGACGGGCCATATCATCTCCACTTGTTGCCAAGTTTCTAGCAAGGGATGGTGGTTTAGACAAGCAATATAAAGCTTTCCTTATATGATTTATTCAAGTTTATTCTAAAAATATGATTGAGGTTACGAGCTAACCCGCGAGAGATTTTGCCATATCAATTAACGCGCGACGGGTGCGGCGGCTTTTGATGCGCGTAAAGGCACGGTTTAAACTCATGCCTTCATTACTGCTGACAAAATTCAGAAATTTCGGAATGGGCGCGCTGTCCTCCATTCTCATATAAGAGCTGGATGTCTCAAAGCCTTCAAAGAAATAGGAGATTTCAACCTCCAAAATTCGCGCCAACTCAAACAGACGTGAGGCCGAAATCCGGTTAGCACCTTTTTCATATTTCTGAATTTGTTGGAAAGACAGGCTGACTTTTTCGCCCAGCGCCTCTTGGCTCATGCCAGCATCAACACGCCGCAATTTGATCTTATAGCCAATATGTTTATCAATATTAGACGGATCTTTAGAAGCCACCAGAGAAACTCCGAGCATGATGATTGCGCATTAGGTATCAGTATTTATCAGTAAATACTACAGCAAGCTACCCTTTTCAACCTTACTCAGAATTTATCAAGACCTGTCACGTTTTTGAGTGGCGCTGAAAATATAAAAGCCCTGTCACGACGAGAAATATCAGGAAAAACATCATATCCCCATAGCGCGCATAGAGTGGTGCATCAACAGTTACTGGGACAGTTGACGGGACAGATGACGGGACAGATAGTGGTAAGGTCACATCCAGCACCCCTCTTTGCATGAGTGGCATGATGGCAATCTGTCGGCCAAGCGCGTCAAAAACGCCGGAAACACCCGTATTTGCTGACCGAATGAGAGGCAGGCCTTCTTCAATGCTACGCATGCGTGCCATCGCCAAATGCTGCCATGGCCCTGCAGATTTTCCAAACCAGCCATCATTGGTCACTGTAATTAAAAAATCAGGGCGTGTTGCACCAACAACACGACCCGGAAAAATGACCTCATAACAAATAAGGGGGGAAAAAGTCTTCCCCAACCCATTGAGAGCAAGTGACTTGGGGCCATCGCCTGCAGTAAACCCCCCACGCAATCTGGTGAGTTGTTGCAGACCGAGCATCTCAAGGACTTGTTGCTGCGGGAGATATTCCCCAAATGGCACGAGATGATGCTTGTCATAAAAATCTTCAATATCGCCCGTGGGAGAAATGACAAAAATACTGTTAAAACTTTGCCATGGTCTCTGTTTATTAAGCGTGTCGCCATCTGGCGTCGTTGCACTTGGTGACGTTTCAGCACGGGACTCCCGTCGCAGACCACCCGTCACAAGATATGCCCCGTCGGGAAGAATGTCGGAGATTTGCTCACGCAACCAAACATCTCGTCGCAATAAGGCCGGCAATGCTGTTTCAGGCCAAACAACCAAATCTATAGCTTCGTCGGCTGGCTGTCCGGTTAGCTCTAGATGCGTACGGATAATGCCCAACCTGTTTTCAGGCACCCATTTTTCTTTTTGTTGAATGGCGGGTTGCACAATTCTAACCCGCAACGCGTCGGGGCTATCGGCTTTGTCCAAATCAAAACTTCTAAGCCTGGCCTCCCCATCCCAAATAAGAAGCAGAAAGCCTATCGATAATAAAACCGCCAGTTTTTTTTCGTGGCGGAAGAAAAGCGGCAACATCGCAAAACATAGCATAAGGAGCGACAAACCATGCACCCCCCATAAACGTGCAGATTGCGCTAAAGGCAGCCAGCTTAATGCCGACATGCCATAAAGATTCCACGGTAGGCCGGTCAAAATATTAGACCGCAGCCAAGAAGCCAGCACGAGACACAAAACAAGCCCCAATGCACGAATGGCAAGCCTTGGCTGGTCCGCGAAAAGGCGCAACCAAAGCAATCCGGCAAACATAGGGAATAGCGCCAGACTGGCGGGTAAAAGCGTGACGGCAAAAGGCAAAGCCCATAAAAACAAATCTGGCTCAACCAGAAAGGCAAACCCAATCCAGTAAAGACCAATAAGGAATTGCCCGAAGCCAAACAACCAAGCCGTGCTGGCTATATTTTGCCAACGCCGAATGCGTTGTAATCTGATCAATAGAGCAGGAAAGACAAAAAATAAAAGCGGCCACGCCCCGATAGGTGGCATCGCCAGTGGTACAAGTGCGCCGAGGAAAAAATCAAAAACACCGCCCCTTAACGGAGACAAGAGAGCCAGTCGCGCAGACTGATTATCAATCCAGTTTCTGAGGTGGCGGAGCATCATCTTGAGACTTAAGTTGAACCTTTTTCTGCCTAATACGCAGGGTCTTGATACGGCGCGGGTCGGCATCTCTGACCTCAAACTCAATGCCGTGTTTGTGAATAATCACTTCACCCCGTTGCGGCACACGTCCGGCAAGCGTAAAAACCAGCCCCCCCAGCGTATCAATATCCTCATCTTCATCAATTAGGGCGATACCGAGCTTTTCTTCCAGCTCTTCAATAGGGAGGCGCGCCTGCGCTTCCATAATACCGCCAGCTCGGGTCACAATTTGCGGCCCGCTCTGGTCGTCATATTCATCTTCAATTTCTCCGACAATTTCCTCGATTAAATCTTCAATTGTCACCAGCCCGTCCGTGCCGCCATATTCATCAACCACCAGCGCCATGTGAGACCGCGAGGCCTGCATACGCAACAGCAAATCAAGCGCGGGCATAGAAGGTGGCGCAAATAAAACATCTCGGATAAGCGCCTTAAGAGGCACTTTTGGGGCTTTTCCGGCCAGCATGGCCACCAAATCTTTAATATGAACCATGCCTATGGGATGATCCAAAGACTGCTTGTAAACCGGCAAACGTGAATGGCCGGACTCCGTAAATAAGCCGCCCAAATCTTCCAGCGAGGTCTTTTCATCAACGGCGGTAATATTCGCGCGCGGTACCATGACATCTTCGACACGCACATCTTTAAAGCCCAGCAAATTTTTGAGCATATGCAGCTCTTCACCCGTTAGACTTTCATCATTACCGGCTTCATCTTCAAGCACGTCTTCAAGGCTCTCGCGCAAATTTGTATCTGGCGGGCTGAGGATAGATTTGAGTTTGGCCCAAAAACCCTGCGCCTGAAAATCAGAACTGCTCATGACACATTTTCCTTTGTCTTATCTTCATAAGGCGAGGCAACCCCAATCGTGGCAAGCACGTCAACCTCCAAGGCTTCCATAATATCGGCCTCATGCTCAATTTCATGGTCAAAGCCAAGCAAATGCAGCACGCCATGAACAACGAGATGCTTAACATGGTTTACCGGCGGCAAATTGGCAGCTTCAGCCTCAGCCTCAATGGTTTCGCGTGCCAGCACGACATCACCAAGCAAGACAGTCAACTCACCAAAATCAGCCTCAAGGTTGTCAGCCCCATTTGGAAAGGATAACACATTTGTCGGACGCTCAATATGCCGCCACTTACCATTAAGACTCGCCATCTCCTCATCATCCGTTAAACGAATGCCAATCTCTATATTAGCATTTGTATTAGTAGCGGCATTTGCAGTGGTCGTGGGGGGCAGCATATTTTTGCGCGCATGAATGCCAGCATTGAATGCAGCGATTGCGGCTGTTCGAATTTCAGGCTGCACATCACGCCAAGCACCTGTTTCCCAGTCAGACTGTTCGGCAACAATCTCAACTAAAAGCGCAGTTTCATCTTCATATGTTTCATTTTCAGACGTTCGATCAGGCATTTCAATGTAATTTATACCCATAACAGCCGCGTTGTGTGAAGCAGCATCACCTTAACTTGCTCGTTAAGCCCTAAATAAAATTTAAGAGTCTGTTTCATTATCCGCTTTTTTATCTGCCTTAAAATCGGTGAGCTTTCTGTCGCGTTTATTATAGGCTCTCACAATGCGCGTTACCATATCGTGCCGCACCACATCTTTATCTGTAAAGGTTATAACACTGACACCTTTAACCTTTGGCAAAATTTCCATGGCGTCGCGCAAACCGGACTTCGCCCCAAATGGCAAATCCACCTGGCTCGGGTCGCCGGTAATGACCATACGACTATTTTCACCCATTCTGGTGAGGAACATTTTCATCTGCATTGGCGTTGCGTTTTGCGCCTCATCCAGAATGACAAAGGAATTTGCCAAGGTCCGACCACGCATGAAAGCTAGAGGCGCGATTTCAATCTCACCGGACTCCATACTGCGCATCACTTGCGGACCGGGGAGCATGTCATAAAGCGCATCATAAAGTGGGCGCAAATAAGGGTCGACCTTATCGCGCATATCACCAGGCAAGAAACCGAGATTTTCACCGGCCTCAACCGCAGGTCTGGAAAGAATAATTCTATCGACCTTGCCTTCAACCAACATGGACGCTGCAACAGCAACGGCAAGATAGGTTTTACCCGTCCCGGCAGGGCCATTGCCAACAATCAACTCATCGCGCATCAAGGCTTCAATATAAGTTGCCTGTGTGGGAGACCTTGGCGCAACCGCCCGTTTTTGAGTTCTAACACCGCTATTCAAATCTTGCCCACCTGACCCTTTACCGTTTTTGACGAATGACTTGTTTTTCTTAACTTTCAAGGGCGCAACCGTCATACGGAGCGCACCATCAACATCACCCCTACTGATACTGTCACCGGCTTTAAGTCGACTGTAAAGCTGTTCGAGAACCTCACCAGCGCGCTGGCAGGCCGTTTGATCACCTGAGATTAAAACCTTATTGCCACGGCTGACAATGGAAATGCCGAGCGTCTCTTCAATTCGAACCAGATTGGTATCATGGGCTCCAAAAAGTTCACTCAGCAGAAGATTGTCATCAAAATCACAAATCAGCTGACTGTTGTCTTTGGAGCGATCCGCGGCCGCTCCAGCTTTGAAATTGCTCAATCGCGGGCTCCTCGGATTAGGCTGTAAAAACGAAACATCATTCCTAAAAATATGGCGTGATTGCGTCTGGCGTGCAAGTGACAATCCCTCTATTCACAAAAGCTTCATATAGATGTGTCGCGTTCACAAGCAAAGATTTAGGCGCGCTAACTGCCTAAAATTTCACCTGACAGGCTATTCGCATGGGCTTTAGTGATTTTGACAGGCAGAATCTTCCCGATAACAGTCTCATCCGCATCAACATGAACAGTTTGCAAATAAGGACTTCGCCCGACCATTTGCCCGGGTTTTTTGCCCTGCTTTTCAAATAGAACATCTAATGTTTCATCCGTCTGCGCCTTATTAAAATGCACCTGTTGGGCATTTAAAAGCTCTTGCAGACGCGCCAAACGTTCAGACTTCACATCTTCCTCAATCTGCGGGTCTTCAGAAGCAGGCGTGCCGGGGCGCGGGCTATATTTAAACGAATATGCCTGTGCATAGGTCACTTGCTTGACCAAATCCAACGTCGCGGTGAAATCCTCTTCGGTCTCGCCGGGAAAGCCGACAATAAAATCCGAAGACAACGCGATATCAGGGCGCGCCTCACGAATGCGCTCAACCAGTTTGATATAATCCGCAGCCGTGTGCTTTCTGTTCATGGCTTTAAGTATTTTATCCGACCCGGCTTGAACAGGCAGGTGCAAATAAGGCATGAGCTCCGGTAAATCTGCATGCGCCTCAATCAGCGCCTCATCCATATCGCGCGGATGCGACGTCGTATAACGCAGGCGCTCAATACCCGCCACCTCAGCAAGCCGCCTTAACAGCTGCCCTAACCCTATATCGCCGCCCGCTTCATCATGCCAAGCATTGACGTTCTGCCCCAATAGGGTGATTTCAGACACGCCCTTTTGCGCCAGTGATATAATTTCGGCTTCAATTTCAACTGCGGCACGGGAAACTTCAGCGCCCCTTGTATAAGGCACCACACAAAAGGTGCAGAATTTATCACACCCCTCTTGAACTGTCACAAAAGCTGCCGGACTGCGCACCAATGGCTGACGCGGGGTTTCAAACAAGGTGGCGAATTTTTCTTCAGCCGGAAAGCTTGTTCTGACAACCCCTTTGGCTTTTTTGATATGCCCATTTTCAGCCAGCGCATCCGCACGATTATCTGCCAGCTCATCCAACATATCGGGGAGCGCTTGGAATGTCTGCGGGCCGAAAACCAAATCGACAGTCGGGGCGCGCGCCAGCATTTCTTCGCCTTCAGCCTGAGCAACACATCCGGCAACACCGATAATCATATCTTCATTTGTATCTTTTAATTTTTTGAGCCTGCCCAATTCCGAATAGACTTTCTCGGCGGCTTTCTCACGAATATGGCAGGTATTGAGAATAACCATATCGGCTTCGTCAGGCACATTCACAGATTGATAGCCGGCCGCATTGAGCGCCTCGCCCATGCGTTCGCTATCATAAACATTCATCTGGCAACCATATGTCTTTATGAAGACGGATTTATGCTTTTCCATGGGTTTCGTTTAGACAGTTTAAGAGCTCTAGGCAAGGGGCTTGGCACTGACCTCAAGCACAGCCGCCTCGACATTATCAGCCTCACCTTGGGATAGTGCGCCTGCCGTCGTACAGGCAACACCATTTTGAACAATGCGATGCGTGAGGGTAGAGAGGTTTTTTCGCCCGCCAGCCTCAACAATATTGACCGGTGCATGAAAGGTGAGCTTTACGGTAAAAGAATAACTCTTCAGAATATGAAGCATATTAGGCAGCAAACCCACATCACCAATCCAAGCATATTTAATGCGCAGGCAACGGCTCATCGGGATGCCGCCCAATTGCGAAAACACAAGCGATAATGGCTGAATAGGTATCGGCCTATCAGTTTCCGAAAGCTCCGCAGAGGAAAATAAAGACGACTTAAAAGGAAAAACAATCGTGCCGTCTCCCGTTGTCCCTTCAGGGAAAAGCAGCAATCGGTCACCTTTGAGCAACCTTTCTTGCATCGCGTTACTTTGATTTGCCGTATCACTTCGCCGGTCTCGTTTGATGAAAAGCGTGCTTTGTAATTTTGCCAGCAAGCCCAGAAGCGGCCAGCCTGATATATCGGCCTTCGCAATGAAGCTCACGGGTAAAACAGAACCAATGACACATATATCTAACCATGACACATGATTACTGACAATAAGCGTGCCCGCCTTTGGTATGGGTCCTGACACATCTACTTTTGCACCGATTGCCCAAAGAATAATTTTATGAAAGAGCATCGGGATAAGTTGCTTGCCCGGCAAATGCAAATAAACGATGAGAAGCTGAAATGGCAACAGCACAATAATGGCTGCTATAATCACGCACAAACGGAGGAAAACACGAAGATTATCAGGGAGCATAATCAGTGGTCCTGATTATCGTCTGCATCACCCGCAGGGTTTTCTTGCTCCAGCGGCACGCCATAAAGCTCAAGCCTGTGGTCAACAAGTCGATATCCAAGTTTCTCGGCAACCTGTCGCTGCAGCTCTTCAATGGCATCATTAGAAAATTCAATGACTTTGCCAGAATGTAAATCAATAAGATGGTCGTGATGATCTTCGGAGATGGTTTCATATCGCGAGCGCCCATCCCCAAAATCATGACGGGTCAGAATACCAGCTTCCTCAAAAAGCTTAACGGTACGATACACCGTAGCAATTGAAATTCCGGCATCCTCTTGAACGGCGCGGCGATGGAGCACTTCAACATCCGGATGGTCATCCGACTCGGAGAGTATTCTGGCAATCACACGACGTTGACCCGTCATGCGCATGCCAGCGCGTTCACATAGTGCTTCAATTTTGCTATCATCAGCCATAATCATGTTTACCTAAAATTAGGCTCTGTTCCAAGCCCGGTTTCCATTAAAATTGCATCTCTTTTCCCGTCAGGCCCTTGGTAATAATTTTTTCTAATGCCTGTGCGGATAAATCCAGCGCGGCGGTAAAGCCCTAAAGCGGCCTCACGGTCCGGTGCGACTTCAAGCAGCATCCGCGACGCGCCCTTTTCAAAAGCATAAAGCATCGCAGCCTTTAATAATGCCACGCCCCACCCTTTGCCACGCTGGTCTGGCTGAATAGCAAAAGTCAGTATCTCAGCGACGTCAAAACTAATACGGGTCATGATGAACCCCGCAAAGAATTGATGCACACATACCCCATTCATGGCGAGCATCTCCGCCATAGCCTGAGCATCCCAGTTTTGTTCATAGGAACTGGTGAACCCGGCCTTGTGTATCTCCGCAAGAAACGCAGGGTCCGGTTGCGCAGGACAGTCTATCGCCTCTACCTCTGCTGTCGCCTGTACCCTTGCTGTCGCCTGTGCCCTTGATATGTCTTGCGCAGATTTGTCAGGTACCATTATTTCTTCTTCGTCATGATGATGCCGTCCTTATTGACGCGTCAAAAAGCTGGTTTCATGCGGTAAGGCTGCATCCGGTGGACGCAAATATAACGGTTCCGGCGGCAAAGTGTTTTCCGGCAGGGCGTCTTGACGGGCAACCCATTCAGCAATGCGTCCGGCCTGTGGCCAGAAGGGTAAATCGGAACATACAATGTCATCTGCCCCTATTTGTGCGGCCAGAATTTCTGCCCCTGAACCGATAATGACAGGACGGTCAACACCGTCTTGCGCCGCAATTTTTTCACAAAGCATCTCAGGCATGCAAACCATTGCTTCACTGATAGGTGCGCCCTGCGCATCAAAAATCTGGCTATAAAGCTCCCCGCGCCGCGCATCAATCGCAACAATATGGGGGCGGGCTTCATCATGCGCGCCCACCTCAAAACCTAACGCAAGCGCATGGGTCGTCGTGATGGAATATATCGGCAGGTGATGACTAACCCGAATGGCGCGCATCGCCGCCAGCCCCACACGAACACCGGCAAATGTTCCCGGCCCGATAGTGACACCCAGCCTGTCAACATCCTGAAGACCAACGCCAGTGGATGCGAGAATATCCTTAATCATGAGGGGAAGTTTTTCCGTATGCCCACGGCCTGTTTCTTCGAGGCGTTCAATTATGTCGCCATTCGTCAGCGCAAGCGCTACCGAACAAGCCCGTTGAGACGTGTCACACGCCAAAACAACAGGGCAATGCGGATAATCAGGCAAGAGTGCAGGCATCCTCAAAAGCGAGGCGCGGCAAACGATCGAACACCGCCGACGGGTCACCCGTACCCAAATTACATAAGAAGTTCACTTTTATTGTGCTATTCGGGAAAAAGGTTTCCTCAACGCCCTTAGGGTCAAAGCCGGACATCGGCCCAACGTCAAGCCCCATGGCGCGTGCCGCAATCATTAAATATGCCCCTTGTAATGAACCATTCCGGAAGGCGGACTCGGCGGCAAAATTGTCATCATTGCTGAACCACTCTCGCGCTTCAGGCAGATGCGGAAAAAGCTCAGGAATACGGTCATAAAATTTCACATCATGCCCGATAATCGCACACACAGCTGCGGATTGCGTCTTCTCCTGATTGCCACCCATCAAATGCGGCAATAATTTGGCTTTGCCTTCCTCACTGCGGACAAAGACAACGCGCGCCGGAGAGCAATTGGCACTGGTCGGGCCATATTTCCAAACATCATAAAGCGCTTTGAGCGTGTCGTCGCTTATCGGGGCATTTACATAAGCGTTTTGTGACCGCGCCTCACGGAATAATAAATCCAATCCCTTATTATCGAGCATATTATCAGACATGATTGTTTCCTTCTATTTAGCCTTCTTTTAGCCTTCTTTTAGCCTTCTGTGGCTCTTACTTCTGTTATTTCCGGAATAAAATGTTTGAGCAGGTTTTCAATACCATGCTTGAGGGTCGCCGTTGAGCTTGGGCAACCGGCACAGGCGCCGCGCATGGTTAGGGACACCACACCCTCCTCATAACCATGAAACACGATATCACCGCCATCTTGAGCCACAGCGGGGCGAACGCGGGTATCGAGCAATTGTTTGATGGTGGACACAATCTCGGAGTCGCCTTCAGCGCCTTCATCATCTGCAGCACCATCTGTCGCAGATAGGGTCTGATTGATAACCGGTAGGCCGGTCAAAAAGAAATCCATCAAAGCTGTTAAAAGAAGAGGCTTGAGTTGCTGCCAATCATCCTCAGATTTTGTTATCGTTATAAAATCCGAGCCGAGAAAAACACTGCTAACTTGTGGCACCTTGAAAAGTGTTTCGGCAAGCGGCGAAGCTTTTGCGCTTTCCGCATTCGGAAAGTCGGCAGGTGGCGCAGCACCCATAACGTCACGTCCGGGAAGAAATTTCAAGGTTGTTGGGTTAGGGGTTTCTTCAGTTTGTATAAACAATTTTTTCTCCAAAAAATTCTGTATCGCCTTAGCGAGATAAATCTTATTTAGGCCAACTAGGCCACAGTTTAGGTAAGCGCGTCTATTTCTTCGTCACTTAATTCACCCGGCACAACGGTTACAGGGATATGAAACCCTGCCTTGCCCGTTGCCAATGCACCGACAAGTGGCCCCGGCCCTGCCGGATCAGTACCAGCCGCCAGCACCAGCGTCGAAATGGTCTTATCACTATTAATCAAATCCATGACCTGCTCAATACGATCACCCTCCATTATATGGGTCTCGGGGCGGCGTCCGGCAATTTTTTCTACCTCAGCAGAAAGCTCAGCGAGTATTAACTCAGCATTTTCTTTCGCCTCTTCTTTCATCAGCGTTTCCACACCCAGCCAATGTTCAAAGCCGCCAGGCTCAAGCACTACCAAAAGTGCAAGCTGACCGCCATTGCCATGCGCCCGCCGTTCAGCCCAGCGCAAGGCCGCGCGGGACTCGGGCGTGCCGTCAACAACAACTAGAAATTTTCTCGGTAAATGTGCGTCTTCATACATAATGGTAAACTGCCTTATCTCAAATGATGCGGCAAGTGCTGTTTTGTTCTTGTAATTGGTAGCATTTATTTAAACGGGCTTACGCAGAAAAGCCAACCATTTCCTTCACCTGCGTCAAGATAGGTTGCGCAATCGCATCGGCGCGCGCCGCGCCGTCGGCAAGCACCGCCTCCAGATGATCCTGTGCATTAAGTAAGCGGGTCATTTCCGCACCTATCGGCGCCAGCACGTCAACAGCCAAGTCAGCCAGAGCCGGTTTGAAATCGGAGAATTGCTTGCCGCCATATTCAGCCAGAACAGTTTCGACATCCTGACCGGAAAGGGCGGCAAAAATACCCACAAGATTCATCGCCTCTGGACGTCCCTCAAGCCCAGCCTTATCGCTTGGAAGTGCATCAGGGTCGGTCTTTGCTTTCCTAATTTTTTTGACAATCTCGTCCGCGTCATCCGTCAATGTAATACGGGACATTTCGGAAGGTTCGGATTTCGACATTTTGCGGGACCCATCACGCAAGGACATTACGCGCGTCGCCGGACCGGTAATAACAGGCTCTGGCAGTGGGAAGAAAGGCGGCACATCCTCACCGAGATAATCATGGTTAAATTTCTGGGCAATATCACGCGCCAGTTCGAGATGCTGTTTCTGGTCATCACCTACCGGAACATGGGTCGCACGGTAAGCGAGAATATCCGCCGCCATAAGATTGGGATAAACATAAAGACCAACGGATGCATTTTCCCGGTTCTTACCAGCCTTTTCCTTGAACTGGGTCATCCGATTCAACCAGCCAATGCGTGACACACAATTTAAAATCCAGCCTAATTCAGCATGAGCAGACACACGGCTTTGATTGAAAACAATGTGTTTCTCCGCATCCACACCGGCAGCTAGAAAAGCCGCAGTGACTTCGTAAATATTCTGTTTCAATTCCTGGGGGTCTTGCCAAACTGTAATGGCATGCAAATCAACAACGCAGTAAATGCAGTCATGGCTGTCTTGCAGCGCGACAAAGTTTTTTATAGCGCCGAGATAATTTCCGAGATGCAGATTGCCTGTTGGCTGAACACCCGAAAAGACCCGTGGATGGAAATCAGTCATTTAATCATCCTATTCATTCTCATCAGCCTTATCACTTAATGTGTCGGATTTGGCAAGCCGTTCAGCGCGGGTAGAGGATCTAAAATAACGCATCACATCTTTACCAAAAGCTCCCGTCAAAAGACCGGACAGCGTAAAAATCATGATGCCGGCAATTATATGCACGCCCAACCAAAACACGAGGGAAAGTGACGCCGAGGCGGCCTGATTGGTCGCATCTTCTGACGGCATAAAGGGAGACAGGAAAAGGGCAGCGCCCATTAAGGCGGCGGAAAATAAAATGGCCAATGTTCCCGTTACTAATGCTTTATCAGGTCGCCACCCGCTTATGAGTAAATGCACAGTCATCGCGATTAATGTCAGCCAGCCCGCAATACTTGTCGCCGCCGCAATCGCGACATGCCCATAAATGGGGAAGAATGTCAGGCTGATAGCGATATTCGCCACCACACCAAGCGCGCCATAAATAAACGGATTAAGCGTATCCTCCCGCGCAAAGAAACTCGGCTGAAGCACTTTGACACCAATAAAAGCGGGGAGGCCAGGCGCAAACGCCATAAGCGCCACGCCCGCAGCCGCCGTGTCCGCCGCCGTAAACGCGCCGCGTTGAAATAAAACAGCCATGACCGGACCGGCAAGCAAATATAGTCCTACGGCACATGGAAGAGAAAACAACAAGGCAATTTGTAAGCTGCGGTTCTGGCTATTGCGCGCGCCGACTTCATCTCCGGCTCTTAACCGCCGTGCCAAATCGGGCAGCAGAGCCACTGAAAGCGCAATACCGATGACCCCGAGAGGCAGTTGATATAGCCTATCAGCATAATAGAGCCATGACGCGGCGCCATTTTGAGCAGAGGCGATATTCGTTCCGACCAGTAAATTTATCTGCCCCACGCCCGCCGCAAGCAAACCCGGCACACCGAGCGTCAAAACCCTTTTGACACCCTTCGTCAGGCGCGGGCGTTGCAACCCAATGCCCAGGCCAGCGCGTTGAACAGCATACCAGACCATCAAAAATTGCACCGCACCCGCAATTGCCACGCCCCAAATTAAAGATGCGAGACTGTCACGACCCGTCATCGCCGCCAGCACAAGCGCGCCAATCAGCACCACATTGAGCAGAACGGGCGCAAAAGCCGCAACAGCAAATCGACCTGAGGCATTCAACATCGCCGCATAAAGCGACAAGAGCGACATAAAAATAAGATAAGGAAATGTGATGCGCGAATAGGTGACCGCCAAATCAAATTTTTCCGGCGTCGCCCGAAACCCGCCAGCCAGCGCATCAACCAGATAGGGCATATACCATTCGGCAATTAGGGTAAAAACCAGCAACCCGGCAAGCAATACCGCCAGCACTTCCGCAGACAGTTTGCGCGCGGCATCGACGCCATCAGCCTCCATACTCTTGGCAAAAACAGGCACAAAGGCAGCGTTAAATGCCCCTTCAGCAAAGAGCCGTCGGAACAGATTGGGCAATCTGAAAGCGACAACAAAAATATCCGCCAGAGGCCCCGCGCCCAAAGAGGCCGCAATCATAACATCGCGTAAAAATCCGAGAATACGACTCATCAGCGTCGCCGCGCCGGTGGTGGCGGCTGCCCTGATTATGGAAAACCGCTTCATCAAGCCGCTTTGCTTCCCTGTTTGGCTTGTTTGGATTGTTTGGCCTGTTTAGCCTGCTTTGAAGGCTTCGTTGGTATGGGCTTGTCCTGATTGGTAAGCACCATCTGCAAGCTATCCATGATGGCCGTCAGCTTTGACTTACGCGTGACTTTTTCCCCCGTCAGATCTTGCACATAAAACACATCCACGGCTCTTTCCCCAAAGGTGACAGCCCGCGCCGACACAATCGTCACATTAAGGTTAAATAATGTTTTGGCGAGCGCATAAAGCAGGCCAGGGCGGTCAAGCCCACTCACCTCAATCACAGTGGAGTGGCTGGACACATCATTATCAATCATCACATTATTAACCAGCTTGAACGCATTGACCCGCCGCGAGAAAGGCGCATCAGCCAGCCTATCAGGGGGTAAAATGTCACCCCGCAATACGCTTTCAATGGTGGAGATAAGCCTTTTAACCCGTTCCTTATCGGGGAAATTTTCACGCGCGGGCTCTTGCAGGCGCAACACATCAAGCGCCATGCCATCCCGCGTAATGGCAAGCTTGGCATCTACAATTGTCAGACCAGCCACCGCACAAGCGCCAGATAGCCTGGAAAAAAGCCCCGGATGGTCAGGACAGGTGAAGTTTAACTCCAGCACATCTTGTTTTTTGTCTTCCGTGACATCAATCTGAAAACCATGACCGTCAAAAGAAGACAGCAAAGCCGCATGTTTGATTTTGGTCTCAATGTCGTAACTCAACCAATAGGCATCATGATGACGGGCAATATATTTCTTGCACTTAGCCTCCGACCAATCGGGCATATTCACCTGCAACACATCCAGAAATTCCTTCTGGGCATTGGCGACCCGCAATGGTCGATTGGCGTGACTGGCTGAACCGACCAACATGGCTTCAGCCTCAAAATATAGCTCACGCAAAAGCTGGCCTTTCCAGCCGTTCCAAACACCCGGCCCGACAGCACGAATATCCACAACAGTAAGCACTAATAAATGACGCAATCTTTCAAGCGTCTGAACACTTGCAACAAAATCCTCAATCGTTTGTGGATCTGTCAGGTCGCGTCGTTGTGCCGTATCGCTCATCACCAAATGATATTCCACCAACCATTCAACCAGTTCGGTTTCATTTTTGGTCAAACTAAGGCGCGGCCCAAGCCGACGGGCAATGCGCGCGCCAGCAAGCGAATGATCCTCCGGGCGGCCTTTGGCAATGTCATGGAGCAAGACCGCCAGATAAATCACCTTACGATTAATATTCTGCGTCATCAGCCGATGTGCCAAGGGATGATCATCTTCCAACTCACCGCGCTCAAGCTCAGACAAAATGCCAATCGCTCTGAGCAAATGCTCATCAGCTGTATAATGGTGATACATATTGAATTGCATCATGGCGACAATCCGCCCGAAATCCGGAAGCAATTTGCCCAGCACCCCCGCCTCATTCATGCGCCGCAAAATCCGCTCAGGGTGATTGCGCGATGTCAAAATTTCCAGAAACAGCTTGTTAGCCTCCGGGTGCTCGCGCAAATTCTTATCAATAAGATGCCTTGACCGCGTCACCTCTCTGAGCGTGTCGGGGTGTATCAACAGCTTATAATCATTGGCGAGCTTAAACATGCGGATAAGATTAACAGGATTTTTCCGAAACACATCCGAACGGACCATGGTGAGACGTTGACCAGATATTGTGAACCCATGCACCTGTTTTTGACGCTGGAAAAGCGCTGGCAGGCGCGCGAGGCGACCCGGCTTGGTTTGCTCCGCTTCAAGGCGCGCACAAAAAATTCGCGTTAAATCGCCGACATCTTTTGCAATCAAAAAATACTGGCGCATAAAGCGTTCGACCTTATTAAGGCCGCTTGTGGATTTGAAACCCATCGCCTCTGCCATTGCGGTTTGATTGTCAAAGCCCAGACGTTCCTCGGCGCGACCGGTCAGAAAATGTAAATGACTTCTGACGGCCCATAAAAAATTGTCGCAGCGTTTAAACAGATTAAGCTCATCACGCGAGAGAAACCCGCAATCGACAAGCTCGTCCACCGTATCAACGGCATAGCAATATTTGGCAATCCAAAATAACGTATTCAAATCGCGCAAACCGCCCTTACCTTCTTTCACATTCGGCTCGACCAGATAACGACTCTCACCGCTTCTTTTATGGCGGAGATCACGCTCATCCAGCTTGGCTTTAACAAAATTTCGCGCCGAACCGCTCAGAATTTTACTGGCAAATTTTTGCCGGAATTTGAGAAACAAATCCTCATTACCCGTCAGAAAACGAGACTCGAGCATCGCCGTGCGGATGGTCATATCCTCTTTCGCGTGGACAATACAATCCTCGACGTCGCGGGTCGCGTGACCAACCTTAAGCCCCATATCCCAAAGCATATATAAAATAAATTCTACAAGCTCCAGAGAGGACTTGTCTTGGTTATTGCCTGAGTTTTTACCTGAATTTTTACCTAGATTTTTATTCTGGTCTTTAGGCGTGATGAATAGCAAATCAATGTCCGACCCAGGTGCGAGACGCCCCCGCCCATAACCACCAACCGCGACTATGGAACAGGATATGGGCTGACCGTCTTGACCGGTAAGCAGATTATTCCCAAAACGTGCCAGCTCGACAATAATATTATCCATAAGGGAGCTGATGACCTCGGCGCATTTGCCGCCACGATAATCCCGATTAAGCAGGTTTTTATGCGCACGTTTATGGCCTTTTGAGAGGGTTTTTTTAAGCATCTCAAGTGCCTCAGCGCGTGCTGGGCTCCCAGCCTCATAAGGCACACCCACATGCGCGTCTGCAATTTTATCAAATGCTTTGCGAATTTTCTCAGCCGTATAAGGCTTTTTTAACTTTTTTGACTGTTTATTTCCCATAAGCCCGTTCACCCAAACCTCGACACTTATTTTCAAATAAGCGCCCCTATACATAATCCAGCATAAACCGGAAGCTGAAAATATGTACCATTATTCCGCGTCCAAAATATGGCGCAGATGATAAATAAAATCCAAAGCTTCTTTCGGAGAAAGACGGTCAGGGTCAAGTTCCGCAACGGCATGACTTATCTTATCCGCAGGACTATCAGCATGACTGTCCTGAACCTGCGCCGAAGAAGATGTAGGCGCAAAGAGCGGCAGGCTTTCCAATACACCCGCCGGTATCGCCTGTTCACGGCTTTGCTCCAATTGCTCAAGCAATATTCTGGCGCGCTCTATCACTGGTGTGGGCAAGCCTGCAAGTTTGGCAACATGGATGCCATAAGATCTATCTGCCGCCCCTGCGATAACCTCATGAAGAAAGGCAACATCACCCTGATATTCTGCAACCCGCATGGTAATATTCGTAACCTTGTCGAGCTTCTCAGACAAACCGGTCAGTTCGTGATAATGCGTTGCAAACATCGTCCGGCATTTATTAATCTCATGCATATGTTCGACCGTCGCCCACGCAATGGACAGGCCGTCAAATGTTGATGTGCCGCGCCCGATTTCATCCAGAATGACCATACTGGCAGGCCCGGCCTGATTTAATATTGCCGCCGTTTCCACCATCTCGACCATAAAAGTCGATTGCCCGCGTGCCAAATCATCTGCGGCGCCGACACGGCTAAACAACCGGTCAACAATTCCAATCTCCGCTTTCGCCGCCGGCACATAACACCCGCTTTGCGCCAACACAGCAATAAGCGCATTTTGACGTAAATAGGTGGATTTACCCGCCATATTCGGACCGGTCAGCAATAATAGCCTGCCTGTATCACCTTGTTTATCATCCGCGTGGATATGGCAATCATTGGCAATGAACGGGCTATCACCCTGCCCGAATAATGACGCTTCAACCACCGGATGCCGCCCGGCTTCAACAAAAAAACGATGGTCGTCATAAATCTCAGGGCGCACCCAGTTCATATCGCAAGCCAGCTTGGCGAGCGCCAGCGCGACATCAAGTTCAGCGAGCGCCTCTGCAGAACGGCTAATAGCCTCAGCCTCTGCCAGCACCTCACCGCACAGGCTGTCAAAAATTTCTTGCTCCAACCCTGTGGCTTTTTCCCCGGCACGGGAAATCTGCCCCGCAAGCTCCGCAAGTTCCGTAGTTGAAAATCGAACTGAATTAGCGAGCGTCTGGCGATGGAAAAATGTTTCCGCAAAAGGCGCGGTCATCAAGCGGTCACCATGCGCGGCTGGCACATCAATGTGATATCCCAACACCGCATTATGTTTGACCTTGAGCGCCTTAATGCCTGTATCTTCACGGTAGCTATTTTGTAGCCCCGCGATCACACGGCGGCTCTCATCTCTCAAGCGGCGCGCTTCATCAAGACCAGGATGATACCCCGCCGCGATAAAGCCGCCATCACGGGTTAAGAGCGGCAGTTCATCCGAAAGCGCTTTGTCGAGATGCGCACATAAGTCTTTCAGCGGCTTCCCTTCGCCATCCTTGGGGGCTGAAGAAAGCGCCGCCAATGCCTCGAGTGCCGCCTCGATAAGCGGCGGGCAGGGCATAATATCTGGCAGTGCCGTCGCCGCGAGGTCGAAGCCCCGCGCCAGCCCATCTCTTATCGCCGCCAAATCTCGCGGACCACAACGTTCAAGCGACATCCGCCCAAGGGCGCGCGCCATATCCGGTGCTTGTTTTAAAATCGCCCGCTTGGTCTCGCATGTCCGCATCGTCTCTGCATCATGACCCGCATAAAAACTAATTGCATCCAACCGCGCCTCTATCGCTTCTTTTTGCGCGAGGGGGGCGGCGAGACGTTGCGAAAGCATGCGCGCGCCGGGGCCCGTCACGGTTTTGTCGATTGCGGCAAAAAGCGAGCCTTTTTTCTCGCCCGTTTTATTTTGCAAAATTTCCAAATTCTGGCAGGTCGCCGCATCTATCCGCATGCGTTCATCGGCAGAAGTCAGACGCGGGGGTTTTAAGTTCGGCAATTTCCCAAGCTGGGTGAGGGTAAGATAATTAATCAGCGATCCACAAGCGGCATACATTGACCGTGACCAATCGCCAAAACCTTCGAGTGTCGCAACCTGATAAGCATTTACGAGCGCGGCGTATCCAGACTCCGAGCTGGCCTGCGATGATGTCAATTCCGTGACCACGACCTCGCCACAACTTTCGCTCAAAAGACCCTGTTTCTCTCGCGATAGGCTGTCAGGCAATAGCAATTCACGCGGCATCAACCCCGCTAACCGCCCTTGAATGGCTTCAAATGTTCCGGCAAAAATCTGCACATCACCCGTTGATATATCCACCCAAGCCAAGGCCAGGTTTTCTTCTTGTCTGGCTTCTTGTCTGGCTCCTTGTCGAGTTTGCCCAAAAGCGGCGAGGTAATTATTCGCGCCCGCTTCCAACAAGCCATCCTCAGTCAGCGTGCCGGCCGTAACAAGACGGACGACCTCCCGTCGGACAACAGATTTCGAGCCGCGCTTTTTCGCTTCTGCAGGGTCTTCAGTCTGTTCACAAATAGCCACCTTGTGCCCTTGCCGGATAAGACGGTGCAAATAGTTTTCAGCTGCATGAAAAGGCACACCACACATTGGAATATTTTCATCCAGATGCTTGCCGCGATGGGTGAGGGTGATATCCAGTGCCGCCGCGGCAGTTATTGCGTCATCAAAAAACAGCTCATAGAAATCACCCATTCTATAAAATAACAAAAAATCCTGATGGTTTGCCTTGATGTCCAGAAACTGACGCATCATAGGCGTGATATTTTGATCTGGTGGCGGCATTTTTGATTTTGTTGTTGATGTGTTGTTTTCGGCGTTCAGCATGTCTCTATATTAGCAGAGCGTTAAAGTAATGGAAAACGCGATATGGCAAATTACTGTTAGAAAAATCTGTATAAATAAGAGGCGCTGTAAAACGACATCAACTCAGGGCTTGTGATAAGTCGCACATCACCGTAAATATCATTTAGGCAGGTGCGAAATGGATGACTCAACTGAAAAAAATATCTCTGACCGTGAGGCGCTAAGGTTTCACAGTCGCGGCAAGCCGGGTAAGCTTGAAATCAACCCCACGAAACCGATGGCAACACAAAGAGACTTGTCTTTGGCCTATTCGCCAGGTGTGGCTGTTCCTGTGCGCGCAATTGCCGAAAACCCGGACGCCTCCTATGATTTAACCACGCGCGGCAATATGGTTGCTGTCATTTCAAACGGTACAGCCATTCTCGGGCTTGGCAATCTGGGGGCACTCGCCTCCAAGCCCGTGATGGAAGGTAAGGCGGTTCTGTTTAAGCGTTTTGCCGATGTCGACAGCATTGACCTAGAGATTGACACCGAAGATCCGGATCAGTTTATCAATGCCGTGCGCTATATGGGCCCTAGCTTTGGCGGCATTAACCTTGAGGATATCAAAGCGCCAGATTGCTTCATCATTGAACAAAAACTGCGCGAAGAGATGGATATTCCCGTCTTCCATGACGACCAGCACGGCACGGCCATTATTTGCGTTGCGGGACTGATTAATGCCCTGCATCTGACGGGGCGTGACATTAAAGACACAAAGGTCGTGATGAATGGCGCGGGAGCAGCAGGCATTGCCTGTCTGGAGCTGTTAAAAGCGATGGGGCTACCATCGAATAATGCGATTTTATGTGACACAAAAGGCGTCATCTTTACAGGTCGTGAAGAGGGCATGAACCAGTGGAAATCTGCCCATGCGGTTAAAACAGATGCACGCACACTCACCGAAGCCATGGAAGGCGCGGATATTTTCATCGGGCTTTCTGTGAAAGGCGCGCTTACGGGGGAGATGCTGAAATCAATGGCGAAAAACCCGATTGTTTTTGCAATGGCAAATCCTGATCCAGAAATTACGCCTGAAGAAGCCCACGAAATTCGGCCGGATGCCATTGTTGCCACTGGCAGGTCTGATTATCCCAATCAAGTTAACAATGTGCTTGGCTTTCCCTATATTTTTCGGGGCGCCCTAGATGTGCAGGCCACGACGATTAATGAAGAAATGAAAATCGCTTGCGCCGAAGCCCTCGCGGCACTGGCGCGTGAAGATGTCCCCGATGAAGTTGCCGCGGCCTATAATGACGAGCGCCTGCGCTTTGGCCCAAATTACATTATCCCCGTACCATTTGACCCGCGCCTGATTAAGGATATTCCGCCAGCTGTTGCCAAGGCAGCAATGGAAACGGGCGTCGCCAGAAAACCGATTGTCGATATGGATGCTTATCGGGACAGGCTGTCAGCCCGCCTCGACCCGGCAGCCGGTTCTTTGCAGGTTATTTTTAACAAAGTCCGCCAGAAGCCAAAGCGCATGATATTTGCCGAAGGCGAGCAGGAACAAGTTATCCGCGCCGCGATTGCCTATAAGGATGCCGGACTGGGGGAACCTATTCTTATCGGACGTGATGAGATTGTTCTGGAAAATATGAAGTCCATCGGCCTCGGCGATAGAGATGATTTGGAAATCGCCAATACCAGCAAATCGGAACGGATTAATGATTATGCCGCCTATCTCTATGGGCGTCTCCAGCGCAATGGCTTCCTCGAAAGAGATGTGATGCGCATGGTCAGCAATGATCGAAATATATTCGGCTCATGCATGCTGGCTTTGGGCGACGCTGATGCCATGATTACCGGCGTAACGCGTAACTATTCGATTGTTCTAGAGCAGGTCACGAAGGTGATAGACCCAATGCCCGGCAAACGAGTGATTGGCGTTTCCATGATTTTGGCGCGCGGACGCACCGTCCTTGTTGCTGATACTAATGTTCATGACATGCCCAATGGCGAGGAGCTGGCGGATATTACTGAACAAACCGCACAAACAGCGCGCGCCCTCGGCTATGAGCCGCGCGTCGCTTTACTGGCCTATTCGACATTTGGTCACCCTGAAGGCGACCGCTCAAGATATGTGCGTGACGCCGTCAAAATTTTGGAGCATCGTTGCGTTGACTTTGAATTTGATGGTGAAATGGCCGCGGATGTCGCGCTTAATAAAGACGTGCGCAGCATGTATCCGTTCTCACGGCTCAAAGATAATGCCAATGTGCTTGTGATGCCGGCGATTCACTCAGCCTCTATTTCAACAAAAATGCTGGGTGAACTTGGGGGCGCAACAGTGATTGGGCCAATGCTTATCGGGCTGTCGAAATCTGTTCAGATTGTGCGCATTGGGTGCACATCTTCTGAATTACTCAATATGGCAGCGATTGCGGCTTATGATTTTTAAGGGTGATTTTTAGGGCTGATTTTAAATCCCCTTAAACATCTGAAGCCATGCCGCGCCACACCATGGCGGATGCAATATGTCTCGCAGCGATGAGGTCGCAGCCTTCCAAATCAGCCACCGTCCGCGCCACTCTGATAATGCGGTTATAACCGCGCGCCGTCAGCTTAGAGTTGGTCGCCTCGTCTGTGATTTTTTCAATTAAGGCCTGGCCTGCCTCATCGGGTTTTGACAGCTCACGTAAAAGCTCACCATCCAAATTGGCATTCAAGCACCCCTGATTGCGCTCAAACTGAACCTTCTGGGCACGCGCGACACGCTGGGCAATATCAGCACTGCACTCCCCGCTATCGGGGGACAGCATATCGCGCAGAGATACAGGTGGCACTTCAATGCGAATATCGAACCTGTCCAATAAAGGTCCGGATAACCGTCCCAGATATTCATGAATACATTGCGGAATGCGATGACAAGCAAGTTGAGGGTCATTGGCATGCCCGCAACGACACGGGTTCATAGCAGCAACAAGCTGAAAATTAGCCGGATAGGTGATATGCGCTTCCGCACGGGCAATCTCGACCTCGCCCGTCTCAATGGGTTGGCGCAAAGCATCCAGTGTTTGGCGTGAGAATTCCGGCAACTCATCGAGAAATAAAACGCCATTATGCGATAAAGAAATCTCACCTGGTTTGGCCTGACGCCCGCCACCAATTAAAGCCGCCATGCTTGCAGAATGATGCGGCGCCCGAAAAGGCCTATGGCTCGCCATATTAATACCGCTACCACCAGAGGATAAACTCTTAATCGTCGTGACCTCGAGGCGTTGACGGGATTGAAGCGGTGGCAAAATACCCGGCAACCTCGCCGCCAGCATAGACTTGCCCGCACCCGGTGGGCCGGTAAGAAGAAGGTTATGCCCACCTGCTGCAGCCACTTCAAGCGCCAATCTTGCCTCTGGCTGACCACGCACATCTGACATGTCTGGCAAGTCTTCTTGCGCTGTTTCAAGGCGCGGTTCAGGTGGGGGAAGAATTTGCGTCTCACGCAAATGATTGATGAGCTGGAGAATATGATCTGCCGCAATAATGCCCGGCTTATCAGGCGATGCGAGACCCGACCAAGCTGCCTCGGGCCCACATTCACCGGGACAGATAAGACCCAACCCCCACGACATGGCCGCCATAGCAGCAGGAAGCGCACCCGGCACACCCCCGATGCGCCCGTCCAACGATAACTCGCCAATGGCAACAAAACCTTCTACCGCCTCAGCGGGCAACGCGCCCATCGCCACCATCAGCCCTAACGCGATGGGCAAATCATAATGACTGCCTTCTTTAGGCAAATCAGCCGGCGCAAGATTGACGGTAATGCGCTCTGGCGGCAAGCCTAATCCGATTGCCGAAAGCGCGCTTCTCACCCGCTCACGGCTTTCACCAATCGCCTTATCGGGCAATCCAACCGTGTTGAAAACCATTTTGCCGGGGGAGAGATGTACTTGCACATCCACCTTGACGGCATTCATGCCTTGAAAGGCTAGCGTATTGATACGTGCGACCATTATTATTCATTTGTTTTGGCCAGACCGATTTAGCGGAAACAAGAAAGATACACTGAGAAAGAGAACGAAACTATAATCGACCGAGCAGGCGTTTTTTGTTTATTAACAGAATTTTATATTGTAAGTTTTAATATGTTTTGTTGCAAAGTTGAGCTTGTATTATGTTTAACCAGAAACGTATAGAAGTAAACATCGGTGATGTTTTTGTCGAACACTTCCACAATAAACGAAAAATCCTGTCCATGATGGGACTGTCCAAAGATTTTGAAATCTCGAATTTTCAAAACTTATGGACGGTTGTCCGCATCAATAATTTCAGCGGCTATCCGCATGCAGAACTGCATGACCAAAAAAGTGGCGGCACCAGAATTATAGCCATTGATGCCTTGGAAAAACAGGAAAACTATAAAAAATACGCGCCGGAGCCATTCGATAAGGCGGTTTGAAGCTTTAACGCTTCAGCCTCACCTCAATCGCATCCCAAATAAGGCTGGCAACATCCGGCCCTCCAAAGTCTGCGATTTCGCGAATGCACGTCGGTGACGTCACATTAATCTCTGTGAGATAATCACCAATCACGTCAATACCTGCAAAGATAATGCCGTTATCTCTTAAATAAGTGCCAATTATATTGGCGATTTCAATATCTCGGTCAGATAATTCAGACGCCACTGGACGCCCGCCCACATGCACATTAGCGCGCGCCTCACCGGGCTGGGGAACACGATTAACCGAGGCAACGGCCTCACCTTCAATCAGAATAACGCGTTTATCACCTTGGCGCACATCGGGCAGATATTGCTGGGCAACAATCGGCTCACGGCTTGAAACGATGAACATTTCAACCAGAGCAGAAAAATTTTCATCTTGTTGCGTAACTCTGAAAACCCCCGCACCACCATTGCCGTAAACCGGCTTAAGAATAATGTCGCCGAATTCTTGTCTAAAATCTGCCAGAGCCTTCACATCGCGGGTCAATAATGTCGGCGGCTGAAGCGCCGGAAACAGAACGGGAAGAATTTTCTCCGGTCCATTACGCACGGCAACAGGATCATTCACAACCAATGTGGTATCGCAAATTTGTTCCAGCATATGCGTGGCAGAAATATAGGCCATGTCAAAAGGTGGGTCCTGCCGCATCAGAACGACATCCATATCAGTCAGATTCCGAATTTCCTCCGGCCCGACAGAGAAATAATCCGCGCTTTGGTCATTTAAGGCCAAAGACCGCATGCGCGCCGTGACCAAGCCATCTCGGAGACTCATATTTTCTGGCAGATAATAATGAAGCTCAAAGCCCCTCTTTTGCGCCTCTATACCCAGCGCAAAGGTGCTGTCACAGCCGACATCTATCGACTCGATGGGGTCCATTTGAATTGCAACTTTTAAAACCATTTATCTTGTCCAGATTCTTTCGCTAAATTATTTTAGGCGCGATGCTTCAGCCTTATTTAGCTCATCAGCAGCAGCAAACGCCAACATCATTTCATCCACTGTTTCAAACTCCAGTTTCACCTCAACCACCCCCGATATAGTGCGGGCGTGATTGACAACGCGCATCGCTTCTTCCTCAGTCGGCGCGACACCGAGAATATATACCACACCTCGGTGTGTTCGGATGATGAAATTAACTGCCGAGATGGCTTGATCCGTCATAAGGGCGGCACGCAGGCGCGTGCTGATAAAACTATCGCGCCCCACTTTAGCAAATCCACGCGGCTCGCTCACGACAACATAATTGAAGACCTGTCGTATCCCTGGTTCTGCATCAACACTCTTCCGCAAAGAGATTAAAGCGTTTTCATCCGGCACAGAACCTGTCAGCATCACACGCCCCGCCAGCGCATCGATTTTAATTTTGAGCATTAGCGTATCGTCTTCTTGCAGGAGCGCCCGGTTCAGCGCAACCATCAAGCCTGCATCATCCATGCGTTTTTCAAAGCCCGGCGCGCTCAAAGCAGCCGAGCCGACCGCTGACACACCCCCGACAATCGTGCCGGGTACTGAGCACCCATGAGACACCAGCGCCAGTAATAAGACAGAAAATAAAACACGTCCGGACCTGCGATGCATATGGCGCTTACCAATCTCCAGTATCTCATCAGCTGTATAAGTCATATGTCCAATCAAGTTTACTTATCTTTATTCATGCCAAATATTCTCAAATCGACGAGGCCATTTGCCGGAAACAATAATAATGGCATCAAACCGCCATGAGCAATCCGCAAAATCTGGATGCCGCACCATGAACATATCCGCAGCATTGGAAATGCGCCGCCATTGCCGCGTCGTTAACGAGTCGAGCGCGACCTTCTCGCTCTGACGTGCCTTGACTTCAATAAAGGTGATGATTTTCCCTTTTTTAGCAACCAGATCAATTTCACCTAATGGGCATTTCCAGCGCCACGCCAAAACGCGCCAACCCGTAAATATGAGATAAAGCGCGGCAAAAATTTCAGCACGCAAACCACGGCGATAAGCCTGAATTTTTTTCAAGGGCGGTTTTTTCTTATCAGCATAGATCATGGCAATCGGTCATCCCCGTTATCTGAAAGCGTTAACGCCAATTGATAAACATCCCGCTTCGACCAGCCAGAGAGTGCCGCAACCCGTGCCGCCGCGGTTTTAAGAGGTTGATTTTGCATCGCCACACGAAGGCTATTCCGCACGTCAAGCTCAGACATCTTTTCTTTTGCAACAGGCGGGTGAATAAGCACCACAATCTCACCCCGCGCCGAGGCATTCGCCTCAAGCGTCTCAATGAGTTCTGTAGGCGCGCCAATGAGAGCCTCCTCAAAGGCTTTGGTCAATTCACGACAAACCGCTATGTCCCGATTTGGCATCACAGCCTCAATATCCTTTAAAAGCCCAATCAACCTTTTGGGGCTTTCAAACAACACCAATGTGACTGGAATATCGACCAGCTCCGCCAGAGCTGTTTGCCGTGCCGCAGATTTAGGCGGCAAAAACCCAGCAAATAAAAAACGGTCACTTGGAAAACCGGCAATACTCAGCGCCGCAATCGGGCTGGAGGCGCCGGGCACTGAAAAAACCTCATGCCCCGCTGCGCGCATTTCTTTCACCAGTCGATAGCCGGGGTCTGATATCAGCGGTGTGCCGGCATCACTGACCAGCGCCACAGAAAGACCTTCGTCAAGGTGGCGGGCAATCTCGGAACGCACAGTATCGGAAGAATGCTCGTGATAACTATCGGGCTTGCGTTGAATGCCATGAAGGGAAAAAAGTTTTTTGGTAATGCGCGTATCTTCACAATAGACTTTATCAGCCTGCGTCAGAACATCCAGCGCGCGCAGGGTGATGTCTCTGGCATTGCCAATGGGGGTGGCGACAATATAAAGGCCACATTTGAGGCTGCCTTGACGTGCAGAAATCTTTTTTTCAGACCCACTCACTTATTTGTCTTTCTTCATCGACTTTGAGACAGGATAATCCGACATAAGATGACTTTGCCTTATTTGCCTAAAATGGCAAGAGGGCCTTATTTGCCTAAAATGGCAAGAGGCTATCCTCAAGGGCTGATGAGCATCAATTTGTGAGAAAATGCATCACTTTCGAAGCGGCAGTTTTTCGGTTAGTTTAGGCATATGTTAAAGCCATACTCCGGTCATAATTCATCTTTATGGCTTATCCGGTAAAGTGAGATGATGATGAAACACGCTAATATGACGCGAAACATACCGCGCGCCCTTATAATGGCACTCATGTCAGGCTGGATGACAGCTTGTGCCAGCAATACCGGCACTGGCGATCTCGGCAAGAGTTCAGGTAACGGGACACAAGGCACGGTTTATGAACTGCCCTCCACTTTTGGAAATTCGGCCTCAGGAACTTCACCTTCTGGAGCGCTGGCCTATCGCATTGTCGAAAACACCAAAGCGTTTTTGCGCGCCTTACCCGAAACCAGCAATCAACCCACAGCATTTGAAAGCCAATCTGACAACCTCCCCAAAGAAAACAGGCTGAAAGTCATGAATGATGGACGCATACGCGTCGGGCTTTTACTGCCTTTCGAGTCGGGTAATGAAGGCGTCAATGAAGTCGCGACAGATCTTTTTAACGCTGCCCAGCTGGCTGTATTTGACATAAACCGTCCCGAAATCACGCTTATTGTTAAGCCTACAAATGGGACAAAAAAAGGCGCGGTTAGAGCCGCACGCGCCGCCCTTAACGAGGGTGCGCAAATTATTATCGGCCCTGTTTTTGCCGACTCCGTTCGTGCCGTCACCCCCATTACAACATCAGCTAATGTGCCCTTGATAGCTTTCTCCAATGACCGCTCTGTTGCCAATCAGGGCGTCTGGCTTATCGGATTCCTGCCTGAACAAAATCTGGAACGGATTATCGAGACCGCCAGACTCGAGGGTAAGGAGCGCTTTGCCGCCCTCATTCCCGAAACACCCTATGGGCAAAGAATTGCCGCCGCGCTTGAGCCGACAGTCACGCGCTATGGTGGTGAGCTTGTTCAAGTGGAATATTATCAAGAAGAAGCGCAATCCATGTTCGACCCGGTTCAGAAGCTGGCTCAATATGATGACCGGAAAATCGCCAAGGAAGAAGAAATGGCGCGCCTGATGGAAGAGGCCCGCCTGCTATTACCGGACACGCCAGAGGAAGAATTTAACAAGGCGCTGGCAGAAAAAGCGCCAGAACTCTTTGCTCAGATACAAGAACTTGAGCGCCGCGAAACCTTCGGCGAATTGCCTTTTGATGCCGTCATTCTGCCTGAAGGCGGGGTGAAGTTAAGAAGCCTTGCACCACTATTGCCTTATTTTGACGTTGACCCGCGTGAGGTAAAATTTCTCGGCACTGGCTTGTGGGATGACCCGCAGCTTGGTCAAGAACCACCCCTTGTTGGCGGTTGGTATGCCGCGCCCGACCCCGGGGGCTGGAAAGCCTTTTCAGGGAGATACAAAAAAGTCTACGGGCAGAAGCCGCGACGCATCGCCAGCCTCGCTTATGATGCCATCAGTCTGACTGCCGCGCTTTCTGCCATTAACACAGAGAACCCGTTCAAAGATACGGCGATGACAAATGCAGACGGCTTTTTGGGTATTGATGGTATTTTTCGCCTTAATGAAGATGGCCTCAATGAACGTGGTCTTGCTGTCCTTGAAGTCAGAAGGCGGAAAAACAAAGTCGTGACGCAAGCGCCCGACAGTTTTGTGCAAATTGACCGCACCAAGCAGAATTTCAATGCGCTGTTCTTGTCCAAAAATTTAGAAACAGAAATCCAAACGGAAATCCAAACAGATGAAGGCGTGATTTTTCTAGACTCAGGCGATCAACAACTCAGCAACCAGCCTATCGAGGACGAGGCGACCATCATGCGTGGCGACGAGCCTGTCGTGCCTATCCTCCAATAAGCCTGCCGATATTAGGAAGTTTATTTTATCGCGCGTAGGGGCTTTTTCCGATTTCTCTGAAAGAGACACCCCCTCAACAAGACGCAGGCCGAACATAAGGCGTTCTTCAAAAACCTCTTCTTGCGACAATGGCTCAAGCGATGCGAGGCCATGCCCTTTCGTATCATCGCCTGTCGCCGCAAGCCATTCGGCTGGTTTTTTAATCCCAATTGAGGCGTGACGCTGACCGTCAATATCAACACGCCCATGCGCGCCGGGGCCGATGCCAATATAAGGCGCGCCCTGCCAACATTGAATATTATGTCGGCTCGCATGCCCCGGGCGGGCGTGATTAGAAACTTCATAAGCCGCCAACCCTGCTTCATAACAGAGAGAAGTGGTGACATTATATAAGCCGACCTGCACATCCTCTTCCGGCACACTTAATCGCCCGGCCTGATATAATTTGCCAAAATTCGTACCCTGCTCAATCGTCAACTGATAGGCCGACAGATGATCCGGTGTCAAAGCCAGCGCCATGGTTAATTCCGCCTGCCATGCGGTGACGGTTTGGTCCGGACGGGCATAAATCATATCGAGAGACGCATAGTCAAAAACATCGCGCGCCAAGCTAAATGCCTCAACAGCATCGGCGGCACTATGCGTGCGCCCCAAAAATTTAAGCGCCGCATCATCTAGCGATTGCACGCCCATGGAAAACCGTGTCACGCCTGCACGTTTTAAATCCTCCAGCAAAGGCCGGCTTAACCCGACAGGGTTTGCCTCTAGCGTAATCTCCGCATCGGCCGCCAATCCCCAAACCGAAGACAGCTCATTTAAAACACCTTCAAGAATATCCGGGCGCACAAGCGACGGCGTGCCACCGCCAAAAAACACACTCGTCACGGGATGCGCATAATCCGTCAACCTACCGAGATGTCGGATTTCAGCCGCATAGGCTTTTAGCCAATCATCCTGATTAACATTCTTGAAAACATGAACATTGAAATCGCAATAAGGGCAAATCGAAAGACAAAACGGCCAGTGAACATAAACGCCCAGCGCCGTTTTTGTTGAGACGTCTAGTCCTTCAGACATGCCGCGACAAGTTGTTGAAACGCTTCAGCCCGATGCGACATAGCGTGTTTTACATCCGGTTGAATTTCACCAAAAGTTTTCACCAGCCCGTCCGGCTGAAACACAGGATCATAGCCAAAGCCCATATCCCCACGGGGCGGCCAAACCAACGCGCCGAAAACCTTACCTTCAAAACTCTCACAATGTCCGTCAGGCCAAGCAAGCGTCAACGCACATACAAAATGAGCATCACGCGCGGCGTTTGGAATCCGCGTAAGCGCCTCTTCGACCTTGCGCATGGCACGGTCAAAATCTCGCCCGGGCGTCTCGCCCTTATCGGGGTCGCCTTCTGCCCAACGCGCGGAATGAATGCCCGGCGCACCGCCCAGCGCGTCAACCGCCAAGCCACTATCATCTGCCAGCGCCGGAAGCCCCGCGGCCTGCGCCGCCGCAAGTGCTTTTAATTCTGCATTCGCAATAAAGGTATCACCGGTTTCTTCCGGTTCAGGTAAGTTCAGCTCTGCGGCACTGATTGTTTCAATACCGAAAGCGGCAACCAGCTCATTAATCTCGCGCACCTTGCCGGCATTATGGCTGGCAACGACAAGCTTTCCTGACATAATTTTCCGATTTTCAGACATTTTATCCCTCAGACATTTTATCCTAAAGACTGTTTCTGCAACACGACCAAATCCTGAATGCCGGCCTCAGCAAGCATCATAAGAGCCGAAAAGTCTTGCTGACTAAACGGTCTTTCTTCGGCAGTTGCCTGAACCTCGACAAGCGCGCCGCTTCCGGTCATGACAAAATTCGCATCGGCAATTGCGTTGCTGTCTTCTGCATAATCCAAATCCAACACAGGCTCATCCTTATAAATACCACATGAAATTGCCGCCACATGGTCGCGAATAACAACCGCATTGGCATCAACAATTTTCTTAGCCTTCATCCAGTCCACCGCCTGGGAGAGCGCGACAAAAGCACCTGTAATAGAGGCCGTCCGTGTGCCGCCATCGGCTTGAAGCACATCACAATCAAGACTGATTTGATTTTCACCCAGCGCGGCAAGGTCAGTCACGGCACGAAGCGAGCGCCCAATAAGGCGTTGAATTTCTTGGGTGCGGCCTGATTGCTTACCTGCAGAAGATTCGCGGCGCATACGTTCAGATGTCGAGCGCGGCAACATGCCATATTCAGCCGTGACCCAGCCCGTACCGCCATTTCTGAGCCATGGCGGAACACGTGTTTCAACACTTGCGGTACATAAGACATGCGTATCGCCCGCCTTAATCAAACAGGACCCTTCGGCATGTTTGGCAACGCCCGTCTCGAGAGTGACGGATCGCAATTGATCATATTGGCGCCCTGATGGTCTTGTCATTTGAGTCATTTACAGTCCTGTTCGTTGAAATCTGAGAATTAAGTCACTTGTTTAACGGTTGGGCAGGGCATCAGCAAGGGTGAATAAACCCTAAAGGTTGAACTCGCGCTTCATAACTCCTAAATAGAGTGAACTAAAGTCATAGCAGATAATTTAGGGCAGATAATTTAGGGAATAAAATGATGAGTCACGAAAACGACACCGGAAGCAATCCTGAAGATCAGGAAACCCCTAAAGCTGAAACAAACGCGCCAGAGGTAGATGCTGAAGTCATGCCAAAACATGAGGCTTCTCAACAAACTGGTAAAGAGGCTGATAAGGAGACTGGTGATGCGTCGGGTGACGAAACGGCGGAAATAAGAGACGTCTCCACCGAAGAGCCGCCCGTCACCAAAGAGGCCGAACAAATAGACCCAGAACAGCAAATCGCCGAACTGAGTGAGCAGATGCTTCGTCTTGCAGCTGAGCTTGAAAACACGCGCCGCCGCGCCGAGCGTGATAAGTCCGATGCGCTCAGATATGGCGTGACAGGTTTTGCCCGCGATATGGTGTCAGTTGGCGATAATCTGACCCGCGCCCTGAACGCTATTGAAGAAACGGACCGCGACGGGCTATCGGATAATATGGTTAATCTGCTGGAAGGTGTTGCCGCCACCCAGCGCGACCTTATGGCGGCACTTCAACGCAATGGCGTGAAACCGATTGTCCCCGAAGGAGATAAATTTGACCCCAATTTTCACGAAGCCATGTATGAAGCTCCCGGCACAGGGCAAGAGAGTGGCATAATTATTGAAGTTGTGGAAATCGGCTATATGATTGGTGAACGCCTGTTACGCCCTGCAAAAGTTGGCGTTGCAAAAGACGGCTAACTTCTCACCCCTTCTTAGGCAGGGTTTACACGCCTTAACGTCAGATTTACCCGACCACCGCCTTCAATATAATCCCCGATAAGCGTCGAAGATTCCGGCATGATGCGGTCAATACCATGAAAACCTAGGCGCGACTCGCCTTGAAGGACGACCACATCGCCGGAATTGAGCTTCACTGACTGCGTTGGGCCTTTTCTGGTTTTCCCACCCACCCGAAAACGTGCCGAGTCGCCGAGAGAAAAAGACAAAACAGGAAAGTTTTTATCAATCTCGTCACGATCTTGATGCAACCCCATTTTCGCCCGTGACCCTTGATATAAATTAATCAGGCAACATTCGGCAGGCACATCCAGACCGGTTAAATCTGCCCATGCCGTTTGCAAAATATCCGGCAAAGGCGGCCACACCTCGCCTGTTTCTGGGTGCGTTTCCTGATAGCGATAGCCCTTAATATCGGAAACCCAGCCAAGCGGTCCGGCATTTGTCATAACAATCGACCAAGGCTGACCTGTGCGCGGCATGCGGGGCTTAAAAAACGGCGCGGCGGCGATAATCGGCATCAATGCATCAAGAACAGCCCTTTGCTGGGGCGGTGACCAGTATTCGGGGATATATTTTGCATGATTTAAATCCATAAATGACACCAAAACTTGTCAAGACGCCTGATGACGCCTAATAACCCTTGCGGGAGGCCGATAAATTTTTTTAGGCGGCGGCCTTGTAGTCCCCCAACCTCCTTCTTATATAAACCTCAAACAGCCTTGAAAAAGGCAAAACGTAAAACTGTTTCGGCTAGCCGTTGCTATTTCAAGGTTTTTGTTAGCCCGACGCAAATGACAATACTAATTATTTAATTAATTATTTGATTAACTAGAGACGATTAAAGTGAATAGGTGGAACGATGGGTAAAGTTATCGGAATTGATCTGGGAACCACAAACTCCTGTGTGGCTGTTATGGACGGCAATACACCCCGTGTGATTGAGAATTCAGAAGGCGCAAGAACGACGCCTTCCATGGTTGGTTTTACAGAGGATGGCGAGCGCCTGGTCGGACAGCCCTCCAAACGACAAGCTGTCACCAACCCGACAGATACAGTATATGCCGTCAAAAGGCTGATTGGCAGAACCTTTAAAGACCCCGCCACCCAAAAAGACATTGAAATGGTTCCCTTCACCATCTCGCCCGCAGATAATGGCGATGCATGGATTGAGGCGCGCGGTGAAAAATATTCACCCTCACAAATTTCTGCTTTCATCCTGCAAAAGATGAAAGAAACAGCTGAAGGCTATTTGGGGGAAACTGTTGATCAGGCCGTCATTACCGTGCCGGCTTATTTTAACGACTCCCAGCGCCAAGCCACCAAAGATGCCGGTAAAATTGCCGGTCTGGAAGTGCTGCGCATCATCAACGAACCCACAGCCGCAGCGCTTGCCTATGGCATGGAGAAAAAAGAAGGTCAGACCATTGCCGTTTATGACCTTGGTGGCGGCACATTTGATGTCTCCATTCTTGAAATCGGCGATGGTGTTTTTGAGGTTAAAGCAACCAATGGGGATACCTTCCTCGGCGGTGAAGATTTCGATACCGTCATTTTGGACTATCTTGCTGAGACATTTCAGAAAGAGCAGGGCATTGATCTGCGAGAAGACAAACTTGCACTCCAACGCCTTAAAGAAGCCGCTGAAAAAGCCAAGATTGAACTTTCCGCCTCTACCCAAACCGAGGTGAACCTGCCCTTTATTACGGCTGACCAATCCGGGCCAAAGCATCTGAACACCAAACTAACCCGCGCCGCACTTGAAGGCATGGTGGATGACCTTATCCAACGCACCAGAAAGCCGTGTGAAGAAGCCATGAGCGATGCGGGTATTTCTGCCGGTGAGATTGATGAAGTCGTTCTGGTTGGCGGGCAAACGCGTATGCCTAAAATCAGAGAATTTGTGAAAAACGTCTTTGGCAAAGAGCCAAATATGAGCGTGAACCCTGATGAAGTTGTTGCTATGGGCGCTGCGATTCAGGCCGGCGTTTTACAAGGCGATGTTAAAGATGTTCTGTTGTTGGATGTAACACCGCTATCTCTGGGTATTGAAACCCTTGGCGGCGTTTTCACGCGTTTGATTGAGCGCAACACAACCATCCCAACCAAGAAATCTCAAGTCTTCTCAACTGCCGAAGATAATCAGTCCGCCGTGACCATTGCCGTCTATCAAGGCGAGCGTGAAATGGCAAAAGATAATAAGGCGTTGGGTCAGTTCAATCTTGAAGGCCTACCCTCCGCCCCGCGCGGCGTGCCACAAATCGAGGTTGCCTTCGACATTGACTCCAATGGTATTGTGAATGTCTCCGCGACCGATAAAGCCACCGGCAAAGAACAAGCCATTCGGATTGAAGCTTCGGGCGGCCTTTCTGATGATGATATCGAAAATATGGTCAAGGATGCCGAGGCCAATGCCGAGGCGGATAAATCCCGCCGTGAGTCAGCCGAAGCCAGAAACAATGCTGAGAGCCTTATTCATGCGACGGAGAAAACGATTTCCGAAAATGAAGACAAAATTGAACTGGCTGATAAAGACGCCGCCGAGATTGCAATTTCCGATTTGCAGACAGCGCTGGAAGGTGAGGATTTGGAAGATATTAATGCCAAAGCTCAAGCCCTTAGCCAAGCCGCAATGAAAATTGGCGAAGCGGTTTACAAAGCCCAGCAAGAGGCCGAAGCGGCAGGCGATGCCGCATCCGACGCTCAGTCAGATGGCGAAGATGTTGTCGATGCTGACTTTGAAGAAGTGAACGATGACGACTCAGATGATGAGCAGAAAGCGTCCTAACAGACTTCCAAAAGCGGATGACTGTTTAACATGCGCTTTCACAGGAGTGCCTGACCTTGGAAAAACGAGACTATTACGAAACGCTGGGCGTTAGCCGCGACGCCGATGCGACTGAGCTTAAAAAAGCCTATAGGGTTCTTGCCAAGAAATATCACCCCGACCTTAACCCAGGCGACGAGACAGCTGAAAAAAACTTCAAAGAAGCCAATGAAGCTTATGAATGCCTGAAAGATGCTGACAACCGCGCCGCCTATGACCGCTATGGCCACGCCGCATTCCAAAATGGCGGGCCGGGTGCGGCCGGTGCGGGGGGCGCGGGGTTTGGTGACTTTGGCTCCATGGGTGATATTTTTGAAGAATTCTTTGGCGGCAGAAGCCGCGGCCGTCGTCAGGCGGGCCCCAGTCGCGGCAATGATTTACGCTACGACCTCGACATAGATCTGACCGAAGCCTTTAACGGTGTGTCCAAACAAATTGCCGTTACCGGCGCCGTTGGGTGTGAAAGCTGTAAAGGCAGTGGCGCGAAAAAAGGCACCGAACCTGTCACATGCGGCACATGTAACGGGCAGGGAACAGTGCGGGCGCAACAGGGCTTCTTCACGGTGGAAAGAACCTGCCATAGTTGCGGCGGCGAAGGCCGGATGGTTAAAGACCCGTGCGGCGATTGCGGCGGGCGCGGTCATGTTCATAAGGAGCGTAATCTGTCCTTTGATGTCCCTAAGGGTATTGAGGATGGTACGCGTATCCGGCTGAGTGGCGAAGGCGATGCCGGCGCGCGCGGTGGGCCGCGTGGTGACCTCTATGTCTTTATCAGCATCCGTCCTCATAGCCTGTTACAAAGGGATGGCGCGGATTTATTCTGCCGTGTGCCAATTCAGATGACACAAGCCATATTGGGCGACGCTATTGAAGTGCCAATGCTTGATGGCAAAAAAGTAAAGCTCACCATTCCCGAAGGGGCGCAATCAGGCCAGCAATTCCGACTGCGCGGTAAAGGCATGCCTGTCTTGCGTAACCGCCATTTTGGCGATTTATACGTTCAAATCTCTGTAGAGATACCCAAGAAAATTTCTCGCAAGCAAAAAGGTTTGCTTAAAAAATTCGATGCTGAGAGCAAATCTGGACTTTATCCTGAAAGCGAAAAATTTCGCAAAAGCCTAGACGTTTAATCGCGCTGATTAAGACAGGCCGCGCTCAGCACTAGCCCTCAATGCAAACCCCTGCTATTAAATCCATATGAAACTAGTCGTAAATGGTTGCGCCGGAAGAATGGGACAAACGCTTGTCCGCCTCATCGCAGAAGATGAGCGCTTAACGCTTGCGGGCGCATTAGAGCATGCCAATAGCCCGGCTCTCAATGAAGATGCCGGTAAGCTAGCAGGGTTGGATGCGCTTGGCGTAACCGTCACGGATAACGCGCTGGATGTTCTGAAAGATGCAGATGGGGTGATTGATTTCTCTGACCCGGCCGCCAGCACAGCGCTATCAGCACTCGCGGCGCAAACAAGAAGTGTGCATGTAATCGGCACAACGGGATTTACCCCCGAACAAGAAGCAAGCATCGAAGCCGCCGCACGCCATGCTGTGATTGTAAAATCCGGCAATATGAGCCTTGGCATTAATTTGCTTGCCAATCTCGTTAAGCAAGCCGCCGCCAGCCTTGATAATTCATGGGATATTGAAATTCTCGATATGCATCACCGCCATAAGGTGGATGCGCCATCCGGCACAGCCTTGATGCTTGGCGAAGCTGCTGCCGAAGGGCGCGGCATATCACTGGATGATGCCGCCGAACGTGGACGTGACGGGCTAACTGGCCCGCGTGCGCCGGGGGCAATTGGCATTGCGGCATTGCGCGGCGGCAGTGTTGTCGGCGATCATCAGCTTATTCTGGCAGGGCCGAATGAACGCCTTGTGCTCAGTCACCATGCCGAAAGTCGGGACATTTTTGCGCAAGGCGCACTCCAAGCCGCCTTATGGGGCGGGGACAAATCCCCCGGCCTTTACGCCATGTCTGATGTTTTAGGTCTATAGGAGGCGACATAATGGGATGTTTGGTGCTTGTGCGGCATGGGCAGAGTGAATGGAATGCAAAAAATTTGTTCACGGGCTGGCGCGATCCGGACCTGACAGAAAAAGGTGTTGAAGAAGCTGTTCAAGCTGGCAACACGCTGAAGCAGGCTGGCTATCATTTTGATATTGCATTTACGTCCGACTTACAGCGCGCGCAAAAAACCTGCGCCCTTATACTTGATGCTCTGGGCGCGAGCGACCTCGACGTTATCAGAGACCAAGCGCTGAATGAGCGTGACTATGGCGACCTTGCTGGCCTCAATAAAGATGACGCACGTGAAAAATGGGGCGAGGAGCAGGTTCATATTTGGCGGCGTTCTTATGATATTCCCCCGCCCGGTGGCGAAAGCTTGAAGGATACGGCTGACCGCGTCTTGCCTTATTACGACGCCAGCATTAAGCCCCGGCTTTTGACGGGTGAGACTGTACTCGTTGCCGCGCATGGCAACTCATTACGCGCCCTGGTTATGATGCTGGAAGGGCTGTCGCAGGAAGAAATTCTCGCCAGAGAAATCGGCACGGGTGAACCAATTATTTATGATATTTCTGATACTGGCGCGGCGGCACTCAAAACTCTTTAATCCCAAAACCCGCACGCTTTTGCTGACCATTATATTCACCAGTATCTTCACTATTATAGTCACCAGTATCATCAGAGCGCGACAGAAACAGGCGCGCCCTCTGCGGCAAGTAGGCATTTTTTGACATCCAGTCCCCATCGATAGCCATGCAAATGACCTGTCGAGCCAATAACGCGGTGGCAAGGAACAACCAGCGAAATCGGATTCTTCCCCACAGCAGTCCCTATAGCGCGCGGCGCGCTGTCTAAATCCGCAGCAATTTGTCCATAGGTAACTGTCGTGCCAACCGGAATTTCCATCAAACGGTGCCAGACCCGTTTCTGAAAATCCGTACCGCGTAATAACACAGGCACTTTGTTGGGTTGAGTGAGTATCTGTTTTGCCAGCGATGCCAGCTTTGCAGGCTGAGTTACCACGTCATGACAGCGAAGTTGCTTGGATAAATTAGCCATGACCGCTTCTTCATTCATTTTCGTGCCTGCAAAACCCAGACCAATAAGGTTTAATGAAGAAGGTAGTTTATTTTCTGCTGATGCATCTTCGGCGACTAAAATCATACGTCCCAATGGCGTATCAAATCCTGCCGCATAATTATTCTTATTTTGAGACATGCGCCTAGCTTAGTCGCAAAAAAGATTTATGCAAATGGCAGGATATTAAGCCGCACGGTAGTTTTGCAGGGCATCATCTAGCGCATCGGCAAAGTCACAGCGCTCATCTGGCCCAAGGAAAGAGGCTATTTCAAGCTTTTGCCCATGCGAGGTGAGCAGTAATGGGCCAACCGCGCGTTCCGATTTCAAGAGCTGGAGACGAACCCAATAAGGGTCAAAAGCTTTAAGGTCGGTCGCCACGCCGTCCCAGCCTGTTGTCACGGTCAGCCGGTTGTCACAAATCTCCACAAGCTCATAACGCTTGGCGGCGCGATAATTAAGCCGGAAAGCCAAATACAACATCAAAATATCAAGACCGAAAAATCCGAAAACAGGCCACGCACCAATCATTAAAAAGAAAGTTCCTGAAATCAGGCAAATAGCTGTCACCAGCGACATGAGCACGATAAAGCCCACATTGTTGAGTGAACAATTAGGACGCAATATGGCACTGAAAAAAGGCTTTTCATCAGACATATAGTTATAATAAGTCTTAAAGAGCTAACCTCAAGTGAAGGAGGTGCGTCTTAATCTCGCAGTATTTCATGACAATCTGACAAGAAGATAAAACCTAGAATGAAAGTTTCCCAGATACCTGAATTTTTTGCCCGCCTTGCCGCGTCCATGCCGGACCCGCAGGGTGAGCTAGACTATGTGAATTTATTCACGCTTGTTGTTGCTGTCGTCTTGTCGGCGCAAGCCACTGATAAAGGTGTCAACAAAGCGACCAAGGCACTATTTCAACTCGCAGACACGCCAGAAAAAATGGTCGCATTGGGCGAGGCGGGTATTCGTGATCATGTGAAAACCATCGGGCTATATCGCAATAAAGCGAAAAATGTTTTTGCCCTGTCCCAACAACTCATCGAGCTTCACAATAGCGAGGTCCCGCAGGACCGCGACGCACTTATGGCACTGCCGGGAGTTGGGCGCAAAACAGCTAATGTGGTGCTCAATATCGGTTTCGGAGAGGCGCGCTTTGCAGTGGATACACATGTCTTCCGACTGGGCAACAGAACGGGCATCGCGCCGGGCAAGAATGAACTGGAAGTGGAAAAAAAGCTCGACCGCCGTGTGCCGGACCCGTATCGGATTAACGCGCATCACTGGCTTATTTTACACGGGCGTTATGTGTGTAAAGCACGCAAGCCAGATTGTCCGAATTGTGTTGTGCAAGATTTGTGTCGCTTTAAGGATAAAACCAAAGCTACAAATTGATTAGCCGCGATATTGTCGTCTTTTGAATTTGCTCCAAGCCTTAAAACAAGCAGCATTATCGGCCGTATCATCAGCAATATTCACGCCTGAAGCGGCAGGGTTTCTCGAATGAAGCCCCGTCGGTTGACCACGGGCATCCAGAAAAACAAGCAAGGTACAGTCTGGCACTTTTTTATCGTCAGGCATGCCAGCAAATTGCAAGATGGTGGTCTCACCCTCGCGCCATACAAGTGACGGCTCCCCAAGTCGCGCCAGCTGAATATTGGGCGTCGCAGGGTGGAGGCTTGTTGGTGCAGAAGATTGTGCGCTATCTGAGGATGCCTTGACGGCAGGCGATACATCTGGATTTTTGTCATAAATTGGCGCAGCAAAACCGCCACTCTTTGACGTGTCGGCATAATAGGCATCACTGGCGCAGGCGGCCAGCAAAACAACACATATACTTATCCACAGAAAATGCTTCATTAAAAAGGCAATTAGCCCGATTTGAAACAAATGTCCAGAAATTGCCAACATAAAACCAGTCAAAACAACTCATGCGATTAACTTGACCCCAATCGGGCCTTCATGTATCGACAGTTCCAATATGAGGAGAGCAATATGGCTACTGAGCAAATTGACATTATTGGAATTGGTGCGGCACTTGTTGATGTCTTTGCGGATGTCACAGATGCAGATCTCGCGCGGTTAAATCTACCCAAAGGGGCCATGACCCTCATAGACACTGACGCATCACAAGCATTGCTCAGCCAGATTAATATACATACCAGCACTGCGGGTGGGTCTGCCGCAAACACCATCGCAGGCACAGCCTCGCTTGGCATATCATCCGGCTTTATTGGCAAAGTCGCCACCGACCCATTTGGGGATGTGTTCGCCAAAGACTTGTCAGCAATGAATATTCATCTCTTGGGGCAACCCCTCACAAATGATGTGCCGACGGGTAAATGCATTGTTCTTATCACCCCCGATGCTGAAAGAACCATGAACACGCTCATCGGCGCGGCGGCTTTCATTACGCCAGACGACCTTGATGCTGAGGTGCTCAAACAAACCAAAGTCTTTTTTGCTGAAGGCTATCTTTTTGACAGTCCGCAAGGGGCGGAAACATTTTTCACAGCTTGCGACATGGTGCAGGCAGGTGGCGGTAAGGTTGTTTTATCCCTATCTGACAGCTTCTGCGTCGAGCGACATCTCGACACTTTTACCAAGGCGCTAGACGGTCCTGTGGATATGATTATGTGTAATGATGCGGAAGCCAAGGCGATGTTTGGCGGCACTTCTATTGACGATCAATTGAACGCGATGCAACAAAAAAATATTGATGGCGTCATTACCCGAAGCGCAGAAGGCGCGGTGATTGTGATGTCCAATCTCGTAACTGAAATTGCCGCCGAGACTGTTGAGCATCCGGTAGACCTGACCGGGGCGGGCGATCAATTCGCCGCCGGATTTCTGTCCGGCCTCGCGCTGGGCAAATCCATGGAAAACGCCGGGCAGCGCGGTGCAATTGCCGCCGCAGAGGTTATTAAGCATGTCGGCCCGCGCCCACAAGTTAATCTACAAGACCTGATTGCGGGCGCCAACCTCGCTTAAATTTTTCACTTAAATTTTTCGCTTAAATCTTTCTGAGAGACACTTGGTCAATCGTGTGGTCAGCTGATTTATGCAAAACAAGGTCAGCACGCCACCGCGACGGTAAAATGTTTTCTTCCAGATTGCGCAAATTAATCAACCGCCAAATTTCTCGTGCGACGCGGTCGGCATCCACATCGTCCAAATCTGCATAGCGCGAGAAATAGGCATCCGGCTGACTAAATGCCGTCTGCCGCAAGCCGAGAAAACGTTCGACATACCACTCCTCAATGACCGCTGGCGCAGCATCGATAAAGATAGAAAAATCAAAAAAATCTGAAACAAAAGGAATGCCCTCAGACGCGTCATCTGGACGCGCTGGCTGTAAAACATTCAACCCCTCGACAATCAGAATATCCGGCTGATCAATTTCGAGATATTGGTTTGGCACAACATCATAAATAATATGCGAATAAGTCGGCGCCTTTAGACCCTTCTCGCCAGACTTCACAGCTGTGAGAAATTCCCGAAGGCCGGCAAGGTCAAAGCTTTCTGGGAAACCTTTTCTATCTGCCAGTCCGCGTGTTTCCAGCGTTTTATTTGGATGCAGAAAGCCATCTGTCGTTACCAGCTCAACACTTGGATGATTTGGCCAGCGCGCCAGCAATTCTTTCAAAATCCGCGACGTGGTACTTTTGCCAACAGCAACAGATCCGGCAACGCCGATAATATATGGCACTTTCTGTGTATTACCGAGAAAGGCATTTGTCGCGCCGTGCAGGGTTTGGATACCCTCGGCATAAAAATTTAATAAGCGGGACAGTGGCAGATAAATCTGTTCCACCTCGGCGATAGAAACCGTTTCCCCGCGTCCGCGCAGGCCAATAACTTCATCTTCCGTAAGCGGTAGCGGCGTGTCCTCGCGCAAGCGACCCCATTCGGCGGCCGAGAAATGCCGATAAGGGGAAGGCGGGCTTCCTTTTTCTACGCTGGTTTTATCGTCAGGGTTTTCCATACGCTAATCCCCTTTTGAAACCTCTATTTGTTTTGATTGCTGTCTTGATGCTTTTTCCGCGAGACCGGAAACGCCCTGCCTCTTGGCCAGAATATCCCAAACCTCGTCGGGGCTCACATCCAGCGCCGCCAATAAAACCAACAGATGAAAAACAACATCCGCGGCCTCCTGCGCTAATTCGGCAGGGTTGTTTTGCGCCGCGGCAAGCAATGCCTCGACCGACTCTTCATTGAGCTTGCGACCAATATGAGCCGGCCCTTTGGCCAGAAGTTTTGCCGTATAGGAAGCATCAGCATCGCTATTTTTACGCGCGTCTATAATGTCAATGAGCTGATCAAGAATTTCTGATTTTCGAGACACCATTAAGCTTCCCCTTAAGGCTTAAGTTAAAGCCTGACTTCAATACCTGCGCTGCGCATCATCTGTTTTGCTTCCGCGATTGTAAAGTCCCCAAAATGGAAAATACTCGCCGCCAATACCGCGCTGGCATGCCCCTCAACAACGCCGCTTACAAAATGCTCAGGATGCCCAACACCGCCAGACGCAATAACCGGCACCGGAACAGCATCCGCAAGCTTGCGGGTTAGAACCAAATCAAACCCCTCGCGCGTCCCGTCACGGTCCATTGAGGTTAATAAAATTTCCCCTGCGCCGCGGGCGACCATCTCTTGAGCGAAGCCAACAGCCTCAATGCCCGTCGCCTCACGCCCGCCATGCGTGAAAATTTCCCATCGCCCCTCATCGGTCTGCTTGGCATCAATGGCGACAACAATGCATTGCGAACCGAATTTAAGCGCCGACTCCGCCACCACATCCGGATCTTTAACAGCTGTTGTATTGAACGAAACCTTATCCGCACCAGCCAAAAGCAAGTCGCGCACATCTTGGGGTGTGCGCACCCCGCCCCCGACCGTTAGGGGCATAAAGCATTGCTCGGCTGTCATGCGCACCACATCAAATAAAATACTTCTGCGCTCATGGCTGGCCGTAATATCGAGAAAACATAATTCGTCTGCTCCGGCGGCATCATAGGCGCGGGCGGCCTCGACCGGGTCTCCGGCATCAATAAGGTCGACAAAGTTAACACCTTTGACAACACGACCATCTTTAACATCGAGGCATGGAATAATGCGGGTTTTTAGCATATGCCCTCCATCGCCAAAGCGTCTGCTGCATCAAGCCGCCCATCATAGAGCGCGCGCCCGGAAATAACACCCGTCACACCATGCGTCTCAACTGCTAGGAGTTTTTCAAGGTCTTCAGAGCTTGCCAACCCACCGGAAGCGATAACAGGTATATCGATACCCCGCGCAAGCGTAGCGGTTGCCTCAACATTAATCCCCTGCAACATGCCATCGCGATCAATATCGGTATAGACAATAGCGGCGACGCCAACATCCTCAAACTTCTTGGCTAAATCCAGCGCTTCCATATCACCCGTCTCAGCCCAGCCTTCAACCGCAACTTTGCCGTCACGCGCATCAATGCCAACAATAATCTGATCAGGGAAGGCGCGGCAGGCCTCTATCACAAGCTCAGGATTGCGAACCGCCGCGGTGCCGAGAATGACGCGCCCAATACCCCGCGACAGCCATCTTTCAATCGTCGGTAAATCTCTAATCCCGCCACCAAGCTGTGTGGTCAGCTGTGTTGCCGCCAAAATACGGTCAACCGCTTCGACGTTTACCGGCGCACCGGCAAATGCCCCATCAAGATCAACAAGATGAAGATGTGAAAACCCCTGAGACTGAAACGCTGCCGCCTGTGCCGCCGGGTCATCATTAAACACTGTCGCGCGGTCCATCTTGCCTTGCTCAAGGCGCACACATTGCCCCCCCTTTAAATCAATCGCGGGAAATAAAATCATGGTCGCCACTCCAAAAAGTTTTTAATCAGCTGCAGCCCAACATGCTGACTTTTTTCGGGGTGGAACTGTGTGCCAATAATATTGTCTTGCCCCACCGCCGCCGCAAAAGAAGTGCCATGCGTGCTGGTCGCTAAGCGCATATTTGCATCATCGGGACGAAAGACATAAGAATGGACAAAATAAACGGCCGCGCCATCTAGCCCGTCCAACACCTTATGGGGTTTCTCCACATCCAGCGTATTCCAGCCCATATGCGGGATTTTATGGGTCGTGCTATCGACCTCAAGTTTCTGCACCTGCCCGGGCAACCAATCCAAACCGGTTGTTACCTCGCGCTCATGACCTGTCGTTGCCAATAATTGCATGCCAACACAAATACCCAGAAACGGCTTCCCGCTATCCAAAACAGCCATCCGCAACGCATCCGACATGCCGTCCAGCGCCGCGAGCCCCGCCGCACAATCGGCAAAAGCGCCAACGCCGGGCAGAACAATATAATCCGCCAGCGCCACATCTTCGGCACGCGAGGTCAGCATCACTTCAGACGTGAGTGATAGGTCAGATGCGACACGCTCAAAGGCTTTTTGCGCAGAGCGCAAATTGCCGGAGCCATAGTCAATTATCGCTATTGTCAAACCCTCATCTCCAAAGAGTCTCGTATAGGTCAGGCCAAATTAATTGCCGAGCACGCCTTTTGTGGAGGGAATGTCATCTGCCTTACGTGGATCAATATCTATTGCCTGACGCAAAGCGCGCGCCAATCCCTTAAAACAACTCTCGATAATATGGTGATTATTCTCGCCATACATATTCTCAACATGAAGTGTTATGCCGGAAGATTGTGCGAAGGCTTGAAACCATTCCTTGAAAAGCTCCGTATCCATATCGCCCAGCTTAGGTTTGGTGAAATCCACCCGCCAGATAAGATAAGGGCGCTGTGACACATCAAGCGAAACACGGCTGCAAGTTTCATCCATCGGGATGATGGCGCTGCCATATCTGACCAACCCTTTAAAGTCGCCAAGTGCCTGTCGTACAGCCTCACCAATCACAATGCCCGTATCTTCGGTGGTGTGGTGGAAATCAATATGCAGGTCGCCCTTGGCAATGACTTCGAGGTCAATCAAAGAGTGCCGCGAGAGTTGTTCAAGCATGTGATCCAGAAACCCGATGCCCGTCGAAATATTATAAACGCCTGTGCCATCAAGGTTGAGCTTGACCGTCACACCCGTTTCTTTGGTTTCCCGCTTAATTTCTGCAGTTCTTGACATATGCCTACCCAGTATCCGCCTAGATTTTGTTACGGCCTTTTTAACAGGTGTCAGGGTGATTTGCCAATATTTTGGCGCATTTAGCCATTATGTCTTTTTTTCCGAAGTCGGACACAAACAGCACCACTTCCACCCATATTGGAGGGCGCATGGTCAAAGCCCAAAACCAAACCCTGTTGTGCCAGCGCGCCCAACCATAGCGGTGCTTGTTTTTTTAATGTTCCCTCACCCTGCACGCCTTTGCCGGTAATAATAAGCACCCACTTACATCCATTTGAATGCGCGGCACGAATGAAAGTCTCTACTCTTCTTTGCGCGACATTTGCCCTCAAACCATGCAAATCAAGGGTTTGTTCAACAGGGTCACGCCCCCTGCGCATCCGGCGCAATTCTTTATGGTCAAGTTTTTCAAGCCTGACCGTCGCCTTTGGGACAATCGGTTTTTGGAGGGCAGGCGCAGGGCTTATGGATGAACGAGGCGTTAGCGTTGGCCCTTGTGTTGGTATTGGCGCTGGCTCATTTACCATGTTTGTAGATTTGGGCGACACGCGCTTTGCCGGTTTACTAAGCCTCTCAGCCTGATAAGAGACCTTCTGTTTCTTGCTCAGTTGACGCGTTGATTTCGTGACGCGTTGCCAGTCATCAGACATATCGTCACCAACAGGTGAGGCGGATTTGTTTTTCCCAGAATTCCTCTCAGAACCCGGCATAATTTAAATGCTTTCAGTGGCGACCAAAACCCAGATTGGGCTTTTTTTCTTTAAGTCGCGCTCGAAGCTCCACAAATCATTATTATTGTTAATTTTTTCCAGACCGCCCTCAAGCACCTCGCCAGCGCTATCGGTTAAGGCCGATGCCAGCGAAGCCTCGAAATTAATCGTGATGCGGGCAAGACTTCCATCCAGTTCGACATCATTAATTTCAGCGCGATCAATGGAAATTATTTCGGTGCGCAGGCTATGGCCCTCTTGCTCTCGAGACTTCATGACCTGATCAAAGCCCTGATAGACTTCCGAGCTAACAAGCGGCTTCATGGTCTTGCGGTCATGCTCGGAGAAGCAACGCAAAATCATTTCATAGGCTGTTGAGGCATTTTCAATAAACAGACCTGCGTCAAAGGAGGGGTCAAGCCCCCGAATTTTTGTCAACTCATCAGCCGTTTTAGGTGTTTCGCCATTGGCAACCACACGCAATGGCGTGCGGGCAGGGGCAGGCTCAGCCTTTTGACCTCTATTATCGCTATTTTTATTACGGTTCTTATCCCGGTCATCCAGGCCAAAACCATAAGTATCATTATTTTTATTGTTGGCACCACCGCCCGTACCCAAAACGGCATTTAGCCGCCAGAGAATGACGATGACGAAAACCAGCAATATGAGGTTCAAGATAGTTATGACACGCTCCTTGTAATTCTTAAGTCAATATCCTACATGAAATAATGACACAATGAGATTATTTACCCGTGGTGAGTTGTCTCATGTAGAGATAAGTAAAGCTTGTCACTGAATAAACAGGAAAAAGTTAATTATGTCTCTTTTATTGTTAGTTTTTTTCATTTTGTTACCCATTATTGAGATTACTCTGCTGATTGATATTGGAAGCACAATCGGTGCCGGCGCAACTATCCTTCTTATTATCACCACGGCTGTGGTTGGCGTGGGGCTGGTGCGCCATCAGGGATTTTCTATTTTACAAGACGCGCAAGGCCAAATTAATGCAGGCCAGCCACCCGCCAAAGCCCTCGCGCATGGTATATTTGTTTTGCTTGCCGGTTTGATGTTAATCATCCCGGGCTTTCTTACAGATGGTATTGGTTTTCTTTTGCTCCTACCGCCTGTCAGATCATTATTACTTGAATTTGTTATTGGCAGCATTGTCACAAATTTAACGCCCAATATGTTCAGCGCGTGGTTCTATGCCAGCGCATCACCGCAAAATAAGGACGCCCAAAAAAGGACCAACCCTTTAAATCCTAAGCCTGCAAATGATGATGTTATTGACGCCAATCATATCGTGATTGACAAAAATGACCCTGAAAGTTAAGCATCACTCGATTATTTATAGCGAGCTAAAAAGCCAAAGGATAACGCCATGACCGCCGAAGACAATAATGACAACACCCAAGCCGCCACTAACACAGGCGGTTCAGAAGGGCCAAGCTTTAGCGTTCTTAGCCAATATGTAAAAGATTTATCTTTTGAAAACCCGCACGCCCCGAACAAGCCAGCGGAAAGCAAAGACGGCTCAAATATTGACGTACAGGTTAATGTTGGCACAACACCCCTGCATGATGATGCGCATGAGGTTACACTTAACTTCCGCGTGGAGGCCAAAACTGGCGAGAACACTTTGTTTATCGTCGAGCTTGTTTATGCCGGTGTCTTTAAAATTGTCGGGCTGACACAAGAAACTTTGCGCCCCGCGCTCCTCATTGAAGCGCCGCGTCATCTCTTTCCGTTTGCACGCCAAATTATCGCCGAGGTCACACAAAATAGTGGTTACCCAACCCTCATGCTGGATCCGATTAATTTTGCCGGACTATACCAACAAGGCGAGGCGCGTGCCGCTCAAGAAGGTGCCGAAGCCGGCAATCAACCGAACTAATCACGCAAAATTATTTGTTGGCTAGCCATTTTGAAGGGGCGGACAGGTCTTTAATAAAAGCCTGATGTGCGTTTTCCTCTTCTTGTGTCAGCCGCGATGCGAGCGGTGTCGCCCGGCGTGATCGCGCCGTTGCGGTGGTGCGCATGGTTTCCTGATTATTCTGATCGAGCTGATCTTGTTTAAAAATAAGACCCGGCTGGCGCCCGCCCTTCAGCTCCAGATAGACCTCAGCCAATAATTCACTATCCAATAGGGCCCCGTGTTTTTCACGCCCTGAATTATCGACACCAAATCTGCGGCAAAGAGAATTCAAATCATTTTTCGCGCCCGCAAACTTCGTACGGGCAATGTCCAGCGTATCAATAACGCGGTCATTACTTAATGCGGGGCGCCCGAGGAGCGATAATTCATGATTTAGGAAACCCATATCAAATGGCGCATTATGCATGACCAGTTTGCTGTCACCAATAAAGGCCAGAAAGTCATCAACCTTCTCGGCGAATTTTGGTTTATCACGCAAAAAAGCATCCGTTATGCCTGTTATGTTCGCCGCACCCTCAGACATCATGCGCTCTGGGTTGAGGTAACATTGGAAGGTTCGCCCCGTCGGTACTTGATGCTCGACCTCAAGACAACCAATCTCAACAATGCGATCCCCATTTTCTGGGCTTATGCCGGTGGTTTCCGTATCGAGGATAATTTCTCTCATTTGACCCGCTCTTATTAGCTGGCACTTCTAGTGCCAATCAATTTGATGTCGATTTGATGTCTATTTCATGAGGGTTTTTCTGACCTCTAGCGCACGCGCTGGAAAAGCATCAAGCCCCCTTATTATATCCCTGATTTGGCGGTGGGCGTCTTCAATGGAAATGGAGCTATCCACAATAAAATCTGCCTTTTCACGCTTCTGTGCATCCGGCATCTGTTTCCCAAGAATGGACAGAAACTTCTCCTCCGTCATACCCGGGCGCTCTAGCACCCGCTTTTTCTGTATTTCCGGCGAGGTGCTGACGACAACCACAACATCCACCAAACCCTCAGCATTTTTTTCGAGCAATAGTGGGATGTCCAGAATAACGGCTTTTTTTCCAGCAGCCTCTTGCGTCTCTAGAAAATCTTTTTGCATCTGACCGGCAAGCGGGTGAACAATGCTTTCGAGTTTTTGCAGTTTTTCACTATCATTTAAAACAAGCTGTCCCAAAACAGTGCGATCAACCGCATCGTTTTTAATGGCGTCGGGAAAATATTTACCAAGGGGCGCGACTGCCGCCCCGCCTTTTTCATATAGCGCATGTACCGACGCATCGGCATCATAAACAGGCAAGCCTTCAGCCGCAAAAAGTTCGGCTGACTTCGATTTACCCATCCCGATAGATCCTGTGAGGCCGACCAGCAGCATCAGTTTTTCTCCTCAAGATGATCAATCACAAGCTGTCTTAGTTCGGGTGTGACATCAGGCGCAACCCCAAACCATGCCGCAAAACTCGGCACGGCCTGATGCAAAAGCATCCCCAACCCATCAAAAGCATAAAGCCCTCTTTGCGCGGCGGCCTTTAATAAAGGGGTCTCCAAAGGCGCATAGACAATATCAACCACACCCGCAAAAGGCGGCAGTTTATCCAGAGATATATCAAGTGCAGGCTGGCCTGACATGCCTAGGCTGGTGGTGTTCACAAGAAGCCCGCACCCCGCCAGCATATCCGCACGGCCCTCCCAAGGCACAGGCGTAATGGTTGTTGTTGACCCTTCACAAAGAAAGCCAAGCGCCTGAATTTTCTCCAGCGTTCGATTGCTTATTCTGATTTCTGACACACCTGCATCAACCAGCGCGCCCACTACGGCCCGCGACGCACCACCCGCGCCCAGCACCGCAACAGGTTTGTTCGGCCAGTTTTCATGGAAATCTGCATTTGGCTCACCATCATGCAGGCTTTGCAAAAATCCATAGCCATCTGTATTCGATGCATGAATATGTCCATTTTTGAAGACCAGTAAATTCGCAGCCTTTAAGCGTGTCGCACTTTTATCGGCAAAATCTGCAAGTGCATAGGCAGCTTCTTTGTGCGGAACAGTGACATTTGCCCCCGCATAACCCTGCGCAATAAGACCACTCACGACATTTTTGAAATCTTCCGGTGCGGCTGGCAGTTTTTCATAGCCCCCCTGTAGCCCATGCGCTTTAATCCAATAATTATGAATAAGGGGGGAGCGCGAATGTGTTACTGGCCAGCCGAGAATACCCACTTTTATTGGGCTTTGAGAGATTGTCATAACATCAGAACCCCGTGCTGACGCAAGGCGCCCAGAAGCGGCATAAGGGGCAAACCGAGGACAGTAAAATAGTCGCCATCAATTTTTTCAAATAGCTGGCTTCCCTCCGCCTCCAATCGATAACACCCAACAGATGACAAAATGCTGGTGCCGGCTTGATGCAAATACATATCCAGAAAAGCCTCTGAAAATTCACGCATGGTGAGTGACGCGGTTGCTGTGTTTTGCCAAACAGTCTCACCGTTTAAAACCAGCGCCAACCCGTTAATGAGCTGGTGCGTTTTACCGCGCAAGAACATCAGGTTTTTAGACGCCTCATCCATATTGCGGGGTTTGTCAAACAACCTGCCGTCACATGACAATATTTGATCCGCACCCAGCACAATATGATCGGGATATTGCGCCGAGACGGCATGTGCTTTTTCAGCCGCGAGAGCAAGGGCCAACGCACCACCATCGGAAAGGGTATCTTTTAAAATATTTTCATCAACGTCACTGGGGCAAATATCAAAATCGACACCTGCACCGCTTAGAATATCAGCGCGCACCTTGCTGGCGGAAGCCAAGACCAGGCGCGGAGCATCCGCATTTGTTGTCACCATCATTGAGCGCCCTTTTCTTGCTCATTGCGACTTTGATAAATATTCAATATCTCAGCAGATGTTTCCTCAATAGAACGCCGCGTGACATCAATCACGTGCCAATTTTTGCGCGCAAATAATCGCCGCGCTTCAGTTGTTTCTTCTTTAACAACACTCGGGTCAATATAATCTGTTTCACCCGTCTCCTTCAAGGACAGCAGGCGGTTTTTTCTGATTTGTACCAACCTATCAGGGCTTGCCGTTAAACCAATCACCAGTGGTTTGGTAAGCGACAGCAAATCGTCTGTCGGGCTAACGCCCGGCACAAGCGGGACATTGGCGGCCCTAATACCGCGATTAGCCAGATACATACAGGTTGGCGTTTTCGAAGTGCGGCTCACCCCAACCAAAACAATGTCGGCCTCTTCCAAATCATGCTGGTTTTGACCGTCATCATGAGAGACGGTGTAATTAAGCGCCGCGATGCGCTCGAAATATTCTTTATTCATCGGGTTTTGTCGACCGGGCTGTCCTCGCAAGCCAACCCCAAGATAGGACCCTAAAATCGTGACAAATGGGTCTAAGACTGAAATGCAGGGAATATCATAATTGAGGCAGGCCTCTTCAAGCCGTGTCGATAATTCAGGCTGAACAATACTATAGAGAACCGGGCCCGGCGCAGACTCAATGGCTTTGAGTGCGCGATCAAGCTGTTTGCTTGAACGGATAAGACCATAACTATGCTCAATCGCGCGGGCGTCTTCAAACCGCGCACAAACCGCTTTAGCTACGGCATTGATTGTCTCACCCGTGCTGTCAGATATCAGATATAAATGAAATAGTTTTTCCGTCTCGCTCACTTTTTATCTCTCTCATTTATCCCTTATATCATTCGTTCATCATTACTTTATTGGTGCAAAACCTGCGCGCACAAACCCCGATCAAATTGTGAATCATGTGAATAACGAGGATAAGGGGCTTATTTTGTAAACCCAAGATATTTTATGCCCGTCTTTCGTTTTTTGTTCGGCGGCTTATGCATGATTTAATAAATCGCTTTAAGGTAAACTGAATAGTTGGGAAAAACCGACTGAGATGCACACACCATATTTGTCCCCATAGTTACCGTTATTCACAACAGAAAAAGAGACATAAAAAACCCAGATTAATTATTGTATTCAGACTGTTAGATTAAAGGTCTGAATAAAATGTTTGTATCTTTATTGAGATGAGACATATATCCACCAAACTGTAATAGCCGTCAGATTCTTGATAAGTCTGTGGGGAAAATCTTATACACAGCTGAACAGGCACACTAATACATCTACATTCTTTTATATATATAATAAAAGGAAGTAAGTTAGTTTCAAACTTACTCTCTAAAAAGGCGTTATGCGTTTCAACTCATGCAAAAAACAATGCTCTCAATGTTTGAAAATTTAGAGGTTCCTCAAACACCTCCCATTTGGCTTATGCGACAAGCCGGCAGATATTTACCTGAATATAAAGAGGTCAGAAAACAAGCGGGTAGTTTTTTAAATCTTTGTTATACATCTGAGCTGGCATGTGAAGTTACGCTTCAACCGATACGCAAATATCAATTCGATGCCTCCATTCTATTTGCAGATATTCTGCTCATTCCGGATGCCCTCGGTCAAAAAGTTTGGTTTGTTGAAGGGGAAGGGCCACGCCTTGAACCAGTAAAATCACCTGATAGCTTGACGCTTGATAATGTCTCCAGCCATATGCAGCCCGTTTATAAAACCTTATCCTTATTAAAACAGCGCCTTCCGGAAGAGACGACATTAATTGGCTTTGCCGGGTCACCTTGGACAGTTGCAACTTATATGATTGCAGGGCAGGGAACAGCTGATCAAGAACCTGCACACAGCTTAAAACAAAATGATGTGAGTGCCTTTCAAGCTTTATTAGACCTTATTGTTGAAGCAACGATTGAATATCTGGCCGGCCAAGTCGCGCATGGGGCAGAAGTTTTACAGCTTTTTGACAGTTGGGCAGGAAGTCTCTCGGGAGATGATTTCGACCGTTTTTGTATTCAGCCAAATAAGGCAGTTATTGATGGTTTGCGTTTGCGGGGCATAACCACACCAATTATCGGGTTTCCACGTGGCGCAAAATCTCGATATGTTGATTTTGCCATTCAAACAAATGTTCAGGGGCTGAGTATTGATCAGGATATGTCTTTGACATCAGTTCTTGAGGATTTACCTGATACAATTATAAGTCAGGGGAACCTTGACCCTTTATGCTTGTTGGATGGTGGGCAACAAATGTTCTCAAAAATAGATCACATACTGGATGTTACCAAAGGGCGACCGCATATTTTTAATCTTGGGCATGGTATTACGCAACTTACCCCCCCGCATCATGTGACAGATTTAGTTAATTGCATTCGAAATAGAGAGAAATAATATGGGTGATATTTTATCGAACCTCCTCACTAACGCTTACACCTGGTTGCTCTCGCTCCACCTTATTTCTGTTATGTTCTGGATGGCGGGTATGTATTATCTGCCGCGGCTATTTGTTTATCATGCAGAAGCGATGGAAAATAACGAACCGTTTAAGGTTTTTGAGCGCATGGAGCTTAATTTGCTCCGCATTATTATCAATCCAGCTATGATTGCAGCTTGGATATTTGGTTTACTTCTTCTTTTTTCACCCGGGCAAATTGAAAGTGCGGGATATTGGCTCCCGATAAAACTGTCTGCGGTGGTTATTCTATCGGCGTATCACGGCATGTTATCAGGATGGCGCAAAAAGTTTCTCTTAGAAAAACCGCCTAAGAGCAGTAAATTTTTCCGTATGATTAATGAAATACCGCCAATATTAACGGTTTTGATTGTTATTATGGTCATTGTTAAGCCATTTTAAACGCATGCGGTCACTTTAAGCTTGAACTCTCATAGATTTAAGCGCATTCTATAAACGTATCTTCTCTTCTGTCTCGTTTATAAATATTTCTAGGGTAAACATTCCCGGGCGCCTGCCATAACTTGCCATAAACGGATATTTATTCTCTTTCTAATTTGACAGAACACCCCCTTCAAAGAGTTAACCTATGGAACAAATTAAGCTTCAGGACTTAAAGTCTAAATCTCCAACCGAACTTTTGGCTTTGGCTGAAGAAAACGATATTGAAAACGCTTCAACGATGCGCAAACAGGATATGATGTTTGCTATTTTGAAAGAGCTTGCTGAACAAGGTATTTTCATTATTGGTGAAGGCGTGGTTGAAGTTTTACCGGATGGTTTTGGCTTTTTGCGCTCACCGGATGCAAATTATCTTCCTGGGCCGGATGATATATATGTAAGCCCTTCACAAATAAGGCGTTTTTCACTTCGGACGGGAGATACGGTTGAAGGTGATATTCGTAGCCCAAAAGACGGTGAGAGATATTTTGCTCTTTTAAAAGTGAATAGCATTAATTTTGAAGACCCTGATAAAATTCGTCACAAGGTGAATTTCGACAACTTAACACCGCTCTATCCAGAAGAGCGCATATTGATGGAATTTGATAACCCTGCTGAAAAAGATCGCTCCTCCCGCATTATTGATATTGTTGCACCACTTGGTAAAGGCCAGCGGGCGCTGATTGTTGCCCCGCCCAGAACAGGTAAAACCGTCCTATTGCAAAATATTGCTAAATCAATTGCGGCTAATCACCCCGAATGTTACCTCATCGTACTTTTGATTGATGAGCGTCCCGAAGAAGTGACAGATATGCAGCGTTCTGTTAGCGGCGAAGTGGTTTCATCAACCTTTGATGAACCGGCTGCACGCCATGTTCAAGTCGCTGAAATGGTGATTGAAAAAGCCAAAAGGCTGGTGGAGCACGGCCGTGACGTTGTTATTCTATTGGATAGCATCACACGCCTTGGGCGAGCTTATAACACGGTCGTGCCATCTTCTGGTAAGGTGCTTACTGGCGGTGTTGATGCGAACGCACTTCAAAGACCGAAGAGATTTTTCGGGGCGGCCAGAAACATTGAGCAGGGTGGGTCTTTGACCATTATTTCAACAGCCCTGATTGATACTGGTAGCCGGATGGATGAGGTTATCTTTGAAGAATTTAAAGGGACGGGTAACTCTGAAATTGTGCTGGACCGTAAGATATCCGACAAGCGTGTCTTTCCTTCCATCGATATAATGAAATCCGGTACACGCAAAGAGGAGCTTCTCATTGATAAAGAAACCCTCTCAAAAATCTATGTGTTGCGTCGTATTCTTAATCCAATGGGAACGGTGGATGCTATTGAGTTCTTGCTCGACAAGCTCAAGCAAACCAAGACCAATGATGATTTCTTTGACTCTATGAATACCTAATTAAGGTAAATTCTTAAAAATTAAAGCACGCTGTTTAAAAGCGATAGTGAACGCTCATTTGCAAGATTGGCCGCAGCTTCATCATAATGCATGCCTGTGAAGCGGGCGAAGCCGTGGTCAACGCCTGGATAAATACGAACATCAAAATTATCTGCTGTGAGCCCGGCCTTAATAGCGGCTTGGGCTTCGGGTGGGACAAACCCATCTTCTTCGGCAATATGCAGAAGTGTTGGAATTTTAATGTCACTAGCTTGATCAAGCATTGTTTCAATACCCACACCGTAATAGCTGACAGCCACATCGGCATCCGTCCCTAGCGCCGCCATATAAGCGAGACGACCACCTAGACAAAAACCCAACACACCAACTTTACCGTTACAGGCTGGGTGATTACGCAATGCGGTGATGGTGGCTTGAATGTCTTTAATGCCTGTTGGCTGGTCAAACTGTCCCATAAGTTCAATGCCGCGGTTAAATTCGGCCTCCACATTTGGGTTAAGCTTAACGCCTGGCTCGAGACGCCAGAAAACATCTGGTGCGGCTGTCACAAAACCTTTATCCGCATAAGCTTCAACGGTGGCTTGGATAAAATCATTAACACCGAAAACCTCTTGGATAATGACCAGACCCGGCGCGCCTTCACTTTCAGGTGCTGCCATATAGGCGCCCATTTTTCCTGTTCCGCCAGCTGTTTCAATCGAAATCATGTTTCCGGTCATGTGTGATTTTCCTCTTCGTCCTAAGCAGTTTCTAAAACAGCTTTATGCAAAAAGCTGTCTAGATGTGTTGTGAGCTCATCCACAGAATTTGCCGGTGGTAAGCACGTATTATGGGTACAAACATATGCCGTGGGTTGGTCAAAGGCAAATGGCATTTTATCGTCAGTGGCATTTTTTGTAGGGTTTGCCGGTGTTTCATGAATTGGTATATGTGTCGGCAAATCCTGCCCTAAGCCGACTGGATGCACAATCAGACCCGGGCATGGGTGCGCATGTGCTGTTTCCAATAAAAGTTTAAAATCATTATCTGACGGGTCGCCCACAATCACACAGCTTGCCTGATGGCGCGTGTTTTCTGTTTCTGTCAGATAGCGCGGCATTTGGGGATAATGCTTTATGGCAGCAATGGCGTGTGTCTTGATAAGCGCTTCCAGACTATCGCGGTAATCTTGTTTGCCTGTGAAAACGGCAAGTCGTCGATATACCCCAATCATTGTGCCATTGGCATTGGGGGTTGCGCCATCATAGCTGGTATGGGGTCGGGTGATAAGCGTCTCAGCTTGTGATGAGGTCATGTAAAACCCGCCAACGTCATCGGTGTAAAACTGCTCAAGCGTTTTGGTTAAAGCCTCGGCAGAGGCGAGATATGATGCTGTGCCGGTGGCGCTAAATAAAGCCAGCGCCGCATCAGCCATATTTGAATAATCTTCGGCCATACTTATGTTAAGTTTGCTTTCACCCCGCGCGGCATGCGCTAACTTCAAACACCCGCCTTCTTCATATGACATTGTCTGCATGACATCGCGATAAGCGCGTTCCGCTGTTTCTAGCCATTTCTTATTTTGAAAAACAGGGGAGAGCCGCGCCAGTGCGGCAATGACCAAACCGTTCCAATCTGCTAAAATTTTATCATCGCGCTCTGGTCGGGTGCGCAAGGCTTGTGCTTGAGCAAGTATATTAAGCGATTGAGCGTGTCGGGCTTCTTCATCAAAACCTTCATTATGCAGTGACGGTGGCAGGCGGTTCAAGATGTTGACGTTATCACCAGCACCCCCTCCTTCAGGAAAATTCCCCGCATCTGTCACTCGGTATGTGCGGGCAAAGTCTGGAAAATTCTCACCCAGAAGGGAGGTGAGTTCTGCGACCGTCCAGACATAATATTTACCTTCTTCCCCTTCGCTATCGGCATCCAAGCTCGCGGCAAATGCCGCCGGAGGCTTGGGCGTATCATCTTTTGAAAGCGCTGCTGCGCCATCTGTCGAGTTGTTTGTTGCATTCGTCAGCATGTCGTCTAACAGCCAGTCGACTGTTTTGCTAATGCGGTCTGTGAGCATCGGGTCGCGCGTAGACTTCCAGACATTCCCCATCAGATCCAATATGAGACCATTATCATAAATCATTTTTTCAAAATGTGGCACCAGCCATTCCTCATCAACGGAATAGCGGCTAAAACCGCCGCGAATATGGTCAAAAATCCCGCCATGGCAAAGCCCGCTAAGGGTTATCAGCACAGCCTCGCGGCTGACATCTCGCCCATTACGAAGCCAGTCCTGCCAGAGCAATTCGTAAATAAGGGGCTGTGGAAATTTAGGCGCGCCTTGCATGCCGCCATAGGTCAGGTCAATTTGTCTGGCAAGGTTTTCCGAGGCCTCACTTGCTAAATCTTCCGGCAAGCCAAGCGGAAGATTTGGAGAAAGCTGCTCAAGCGCGGTCTTCTGGTTGGCAGCTTTGAAGGCGGCATTATTTTTGTTCTGTAACGCTTGGGTCAGCTTGTCGGCGTTTTCTTGAACCTTGTCGGTTTCCTCGGTGCATATTCTGGCGATTTCGCGGCAAATATCGGGAAACCCGGGGCGTCCGAATTTGGCGATTGGTGGGAAATAAGTGCCCCCCCAGAAAGGCCGGCCATCGGGCAGTAAAAACATGGTTAAGGGCCAGCCGCCCTGTTCCCCCATCATATGCAGGGCTGACATATAAATATCATCAATATCAGGTCGTTCTTCCCTATCCACCTTGATATTGACAAAGAGGTCATTCATGACGCTGGCAATGTCTTCATTTTCGAAGCTTTCATGCGCCATAACATGACACCAGTGGCAGGCCGAATAACCAATAGACAGCAAAATCGGCTTGTTTTGCTCCTGTGCGCTTGCCAAAGCTTTTGCATCCCATGGCTGCCAGTGAACCGGATTGTCTTTATGTTGTTGTAAATAGGGGCTGGCTTCATGGCTCAACCTGTTTTCAAGAACTATGTGAGAGTTTGTCGTGTCTTGAACCATTGCTGCGCTCATTGAAATCTGTTGACGAAGGAAATACCATCATATACGCCCATAATGATTCAGCAAATGCATGACCTATGCACAACTGAGGCACGACCTATGCACGACTAAGGCGTGACTTTGGGTAAGATTTTAATCAGGTTTTAAGATGAAGGGGGTTAGAGAATGACTATTTTTGCTTTATCCACCTCGCCGGGGCGCGGCGCGATTGCGATTATTCGTTTATCGGGCGACCAGACAGCCCCCATTCTTGAAAAGCTGACCGGCAAGCCTGCCCCCGAAGCGCGTCAGGCATCACTGCGAATAATCACCGAACCAGAGACAGGTGATCCGATTGACTCCGGCCTTGTGCTGTATTTCCAAGCCCCGCATTCTTATACGGGTGAAGATATGGCAGAGCTGCATATTCATGGCGGCGTTGCGATTGTTGACCGCCTGCTTGACGTATTATCCGGCCTTGAAGGTCTCAGGCCTGCCGAGCCGGGGGAGTTCACCCGCCTTGCGGTGTTGAACGGGCGTATGGATCTTACTCAGGCTGAGGCTGTTGCAGATATGATTGATGCCGAAACAATGGCGCAGCAAAAGCAGGCTTTTCGCCAGATGCAGGGCGCGCTGGGCGTGCTTTATGAGAGCTGGCGACAAAAGCTCGCTACATCACTGGCGCATTTGGAGGCGGATATAGAGTTTGCCGATGAGGATTTGCCTGGTGGCATTGGGCAGGCGGTTCTGGGGGAGGTCGCCGCGCTCAGTGACGAGATAGCGGCGCATATACACGATGATAGAGGGCGAACACTGCGCCACGGCGTGGAAATTGCTATTATCGGCGCGCCGAATGTAGGTAAGTCGAGCTTGCTGAATCATATCGCAGGGCGCGAGGCGGCGATCGTTTCTGCCCGTGCGGGTACAACCAGAGATATTGTTGAGGTGTCTTTAACACTTGGGGGTGTGCCCGCTTTGCTCGCAGATACAGCCGGCATCCGTGCGGCAGGTGACGAAATAGAAAGAGAGGGCGTACGCCGGGCGCTTAATAAGGCGTCGGAGGCGGATATCCGCCTTCATGTGACAGCCTTTGGGGTGGCCGGAGATGAAACCACCTCTGATGAGGCGCGTTTTCAGGAGGGTGATTTATATATTGCCAATAAGCAAGATTTGGGCGAGACATCGCGCCCGAACACGCTGAACGAGACAGACTTTTTTTGCGTTTCCGCGGAAACAGGTGCGGGCATGTCTCATCTTGTCGCGGCTCTGAATACAAGAGTTCAGACAAGCTTCGGCCTGACGGAACGCCCAGCCTTAACCCGAACCCGCCACCGCATTGCATTGCAGGCGGCGGATATTGCGCTAAAGCGGGGGCTTGAACGCGCTGAAACAGGCGCAGAGCTTGAATTGGTGGCAGAAGATTTACGCCTTGCCATGCGCGAAATCGGGCGTATCACCGGTGCGGTAGATGTTGAAAGCCTACTCGATATTGTTTTTCGGGACTTCTGTATCGGTAAATAACGGGGAAATAATAAGGCACCACCCGTTGAGACTTTCATTGTTTCACGTGAAACATCTTGCCGAGGGGCGGGTGTTTGTATAAAAACGGCGCATGAATATGGATACAAAAGCATATGATGTGATTGTGATTGGCGGCGGCCATGCAGGGTGTGAGGCGGCGGCGGCATCTGCGCGCCTTGGTGCGCAAACCCTACTTGTCACACATAAGCTTGAAACTATTGGCGAGATGTCCTGCAACCCGGCCATTGGCGGTGTTGGCAAGGGGCATTTGGTGCGTGAAATTGATGCGATGGATGGCCTAATGGCGCGAGTTGCTGACCGTGGTGGCATTCAATTCCGCGTCTTGAACCGGCGAAAAGGCCCTGCTGTGCGCGGCCCGAGGGCGCAGGCCGACAGGAAGCTTTACCGCGAGGCTATGCAGGCCGAGCTGGCTGCCGTTGAGGGGTTGGATATTGTTGCCGCGGCGGTGGCAGATATTCTCACCGATAATGGAAGCGCGAGCGGTGTGGTTTGTGAAGATGGCCGACAGTTTTCTGCCCCTGCCATTGTGTTGACGACCGGAACGTTTCTGGACGGCCTTATTCACATTGGTGAAAAGCGGATACCTGCGGGGCGGCATGGCGAGGCGCCGGCAAAAAAGCTTTCTGAACGGCTCTATGCTCACGGGTTTAAAATGGGGCGGTTAAAAACCGGCACACCAGCACGCTTAGACGGCAGAACAATTAATTATGATAAATGTGAGCCGCAACCGGGCGATATGCCAGCTGAGCCGTTTTCGTTTCTGACTGAGCGCATCACAACACCTCAAACCATGTGTCACATTACCGGCACGACCCCTGAGACGCATAAAATTATTGCTGATAATCTTAAGCTGTCGCCGGTTTTCTCTGGTCAGATTGATGGTGTTGGGCCACGCTACTGCCCGTCCGTTGAGGACAAGATTCACCGCTTTGCTGACCGCGGGCGGCATCAGATATTTCTGGAGCCTGAAGGCCTTGATGACCACACGGTTTACCCAAACGGTATCTCGACGGCGCTGCCGGAAAATATTCAGGAAGCTTTTGTGCGCACCATTCCCGGGCTGGAGGATGTCACGATTTTGCGCCCCGGTTATGCCATCGAATATGATTACATAGATCCGCGCGAATTATTCCCCAGCCTTGAGGCAAAAACGTTCCCCGGGTTGTTCTTGGCGGGTCAGATTAATGGCACGACAGGCTATGAAGAGGCGGCGGGACAAGGCTTGGTCGCCGGGCTAAATGCCGCGCGTAAGGCTGGCGGTGGTGACATTTTCGTGCCCGACCGCGCTGAGGCTTATATCGGCGTGATGATTGATGATTTGGTTACGAAGGGTGTGAGCGAGCCTTACCGCATGTTCACGGCGCGCGCGGAATACAGACTTTCCTTGCGTGCCGACAATGCAGACCAAAGACTAACCCCGACGGGCATTGCGCTTGGCTGTGTTGGCTCTGCAAGGCGAAAGGCTTGGGAAGAGAAGCGAGATGCGCTGGCTGTTGCAAGAGGTTTTGCTGCCGAAACAAATATGACGCCAAACGAGGCTCAGAAGCACGGGCTGCCTGTTAATGCTGACGGTATTCGCCGGAGCATATCGGACTTGCTGGCGCACCCGGATATTGAGTGGGCGCAGTTGCAGGCAATATGGCCTGAAATGTCTGAATGGTCGCCGGCGGTGCGGCTTCAAGTTGAGACAGACGCGCAATATGCGGGTTATCTCGACAGGCAAAAAGCTGATATTGCCGCCTTCCGACGGGATGAACGACTTCATCTTCCTAAAAACATGGATTTTCTGTCTCTCGAAGGAATGTCAAATGAGGTCAGGCAGAAGCTTGCGGCGGCTCAGCCGACCACATTGGGACAGGCGGCGCGTGTCGATGGCATTACCCCTGCGGCATTGACGCTTTTGTTGCACCTCGCCAAGCGCGATGCTAGTGCGACATCACCCAAGCGCATGCCGGAGGGGGCAGATGCTTAAGGCTGACGCCAATCCTGATGTTGAAAACCTTGTTCAGGCATTCAATGTTTCACGTGAAACAATTGAACAATTAGCTGTCTATCAAACCCTTCTAAAAAAATGGCAGAATTCGATTAATCTCGTTGGCCCTGCCACACTCGATCAGTTCTGGACACGCCACGTCGCGGACTCTGCTCAGCTCGCCTCATTGGTGTCGCCACTGGCGCGAAAATGGGTTGACCTTGGAAGTGGGGGCGGGTTTCCCGGCCTTGTGATTGCACTCATATGGGCGGGTCGCCCGGCTGAAGACGGTGCGGTTGTGCATTTGATTGAAAGCGACGGCAGGAAATGTGCATTTTTGAAAACTGTTATTCGAGAGACCGGCGCACCTGCGGAGGTGCATGAGGGGCGAATTGGGGATATGCGCCAACAAAAACCGGATATATTTGCAAATATTGATGTTATCAGCGCGCGTGCGCTTGCGCCGATGGATAAACTCCTCGCCATGTCCGCACCATATTTTGATATCCACACAATAGGCCTGTTTATGAAGGGGCGCGGGTGGCAAGAGGAATTGACGGCGTGCGAAGTTTCGTGGAAGATGCCGTTAGAGGTTGTGCCCAGCAAGACGGATCAGGAGGCTAAAATTTTGGTTTGCCGCCAGCCCGAATTGCGCCAATCTGGTTTACATTAGTTTGGTTGTTGGTTTTGCCTCTAAGACCCTGTTTTGTTGATTTTGGCAAGTATATAAATAGAGTTAATAACGAGGAATAGATTTTGTCAGTTCAGCCCGTCACATCGCAAGCCCCCACCTCTGATAAGGGTGCCGCCGATAAAGCCGCCTCTGTTGCCCCTGCTGGGCCGCGCATTTTGGCGGTTGCTAATCAAAAAGGTGGGGTGGGCAAGACAACAACAACCATCAACCTTGGCACGGCGCTGGCGGCAATTGGTGAGCGTGTTTTGTTAATAGATCTCGACCCGCAGGGCAATGCCAGCACCGGGCTGGGTGTTAATCCAACAGAACGCGAGGCTTCGGCCTATGAGCTGTTATTGGATGAAACAAATCTGGAAAATGCGGTTGTGAAAACTGTTGTTCCAAATTGTGACCTTGTGGCGTCTAGTATGGATTTGCTGGGTATCGAGGTCGCTCTGGCAGATAATCCGCGGCGTTTGCACCGCCTCAAAGAGGTGCTTGAGGCGTGTGCGGTGCATTATAATTATGTGCTGATTGATTGTCCGCCGTCGTTGAATATGCTGACGCTCAACGCTATGACGGCGGCAAATGCTGTGCTGGTTCCCATGCAATGTGAATTTTTTGCGCTTGAGGGGTTAAGCCAACTGCTTAAAACAATCGAACAGGTGCGCACGGCGCTCAATCCGGGGTTGGAAATTCAGGGCGTGGTTCTGACCATGTATGATCCGCGCAATAACCTGTCGGGTCAGGTTGAAGAGGATGTGCGCACACATCTTGGGGAGCGGGTCTATAAGACTGTAATACCCAGAAATGTGCGTATTTCAGAGGCGCCATCATTTGGACAGCCGGCGCTTCTATATGATCATAAATGTGCCGGAAGCCAGGCTTATATGCGGCTGGCCTCTGAGCTTATTCAGCGCGAGCGGCAACTAAACGCCGCCTCTAATAATGAGGGTAGCGCTGTGATTGAAAAGGGAGAGCATCATGGCGGATAAAAAAAGAGGTTTGGGGCGCGGCTTGTCGGCGCTAATCGGCGATGTTGATATCGGGTTGGCTGCAACAGCTAAAGACCAGCCAAAGGACCAAAATGAGCTAAAGACTAAAAAGAATAGCAATCTATCGCAGGACAAGTCTGCCCAAGGCCTCAACACTGTTGGGGTGGAGGCTCTTGTGCCGGGCAAGTTCCAGCCACGGCGTGAATTTGATAAAGACGCGCTCAAAGATTTGGCGAATTCTATCCGCGAAAAGGGCATATTACAGCCGATTTTGGTGCGCTCAAACCCAGATGAAGGCGCTAAAGCTCCCTATGAAATCGTAGCTGGCGAGCGGCGTTGGCGTGCGGCGCAAATCGCGCAGCTTCATGATGTTCCTGTCATTGTGCGGGAGATGACTGATAATGAAGCTCTTCAAATTGGCATTATCGAGAATGTTCAGCGCTCTGACCTTAATCCGATTGAAGAGGCTGAGGCTTTTCAAAGATTGATTGATGAGTTCAGCTATACGCAGGAGGTGCTGGCAAAGACGCTAGGTAAGAGCAGAAGTCATATTGCCAATACGCTGCGCCTCGTTGGCGCATCTAACAAAGTGCGCGATTATCTTGTGGCGGGCAAACTCTCCGCCGGCCATGCGCGCGCCCTATTGGGGCACCCCCGCGCGGATAGTTTGGCTTCAGATATTGTCAAAAAAGGCTTAAGTGTTCGTGAGGTTGAGAGGCTTGTTGCTGTTAAAAATACAAGTAAAAGTGGGTCTAAGAGCAAAAAATCGTCGGAAAAGGATACCGATACACGCGCTCTGGAAAAGTCAATTGCCGATAAGCTTGGTCTGAGTGTTGCGATACAACACGAAAAAGATGGCGGTCATGTGCGGGTCGCTTATAAGACGCTCGAACAGCTTGATGAGGTGGTTCGGCGTTTAATGTCAACATCTTGAATTAATTTATCTTTTAGCCGCGCGCGCGAGACGTAACATGGCGTAAGCCGCAAGCGTCACATCGGGGCTTCCTGTTTCCCGACAGCTGGTCTCTGTTTCATGGATAATATTCAGGGCGGTTGAGATTTTGGCTTTCGGCCAGAGGCTGATTTGCCGCTCAACGGTTGACACTCTTTTAAAATGTAAAGAGGGGCGGAAGGCGGCGCGCATCGCTTCATTGCGTGACATGCCATTTTCAATATGCCCTTGTGCGAGATGTAGGTTCTGAAAATGTGTCCGCAAGCGGTTCAGCACGGCAGGTGCTGGCGTCCCCGCCAAGGACAAGCGGGTTAGCGCTTGGTCGGCATCATTCAGCATGCCGCCGGCGACAGCATCAATCATGTTTTCCACGGAGGCCGCAGCCCCATCACCAATCATTTGCTCGACATCATCCAGCGTAATCATCACGACATCACGTCCGGCTCTTTTTTCTGAGCCGCGCGGTCCGACAAAAAGCGCTAGCCTTTCCAGTTCTTGGCGTGTCACCCCTCTGTCAGCGCCAAGCCGTTGGCTCAGTCGGTCCATCGCGGCGGCTTCGATGCGGAAACCTTCGGCTTCCAACCATGCGCGTGCCAATCTTTGGATGGTGCCGGGGTCATCTTCGAAACATGGCAGCGCCATAGAGTTTTTGTCACTTTCAACGGCTTTACGCAGTTTTGATGCGGGTGTCAGCTTGCTGGCCTCAATAATGACAAGTGCTTCAGCTACCGGGTCAGCCAGATAATCCTTAACAATTTGGGCGTTTTGATCGCCATTCGTTCGGAGCATGACGACCCGTCGGTTCTGGCTGTTAGGGTCAGCAAACATGGAGACGGAGGCAGCCTCATTGCGTAAAAGCCCTGGATCACGGGCAAGTGTGGCAGCATCCAGATCAACACGCTCTATTGCGCCGGCCATCGGGTCTGCGTCCTGTGTGCCGCCGCTTAAAGCATGATTGGCAAGCGTTCTGGCATGCTCGCGTATCATGCCGAGATCACTTCCATAAATCAGAACAAGTAAAATGTTCGGGTCTGGTGACTTTATAAAGCCCTCAACCTGATGCGCTTTCAATTTCATTTTTGCGCCTGAAGCCCGTACCAATTACTCAGTTTCAGCACGATTTTTTGGGCGGCACTTTGGGCGGTTCGGGATTGGGCGCTTTCCAGCGCAATCAGATTGGCATATTCGTTAACATCGACATTGAAAGATGTCGTGGCGGAAGCCGTCCCGCCCGTCACATTTTTGCCAGCCTCAACATCATATAGTGTGTAGCGCAGATTGAGTGTGAATCGTGTGCGTGCTTCACGGCTATTCGCATCCATAAGCGCGCCAATGTCGTTGCCTTCGGCGATAATATCGAGACGATAGGCTGGCGTGCCTCTTGATTTGAGGGTTTTGGCGAGGGCGTTATAAACCTCGCGGCTTAAATCATTATCGGCCCCCGCCCCGGATGGGTGCTGGATTTGTATTTTTGAGAAAAGTGACGACTGCCCCGGTGTGTTACCTTCGGCATAAAGCGGCTTAAAACCGCATGCGGATAGGCCAAGACCTATAAAACTCACAGCGCAAAGAACAAGAAGCCCGCGCCCGCATTTTTGCCGAGCTTCGTGAAAAGACTGTGCGGCATATTTTGGCGCGGTCTTAAACAACAAAATTGATAATTTTCCCGGGAACAAAAATAAATTTCCTAATATCTTTATCTGCAATCGCCTTAATGACGCGTTCATCGGCAAGTGCAAGCGTCTTGATGTCGTCTTCACCGGCATCGGCGGGTGCTTCAATTTCCGCACGTTTTTTACCGTTAACCTGAACCGGCAATGTTATCACATCATCCATAAGAACGGCGTCATCTGCAACAGGCCATTTCGTTTTAGCGAGAATTTGTTGGTGCCCAAGGCGTTGCCAGCACGTCTCTGCCAGATGCGGTATCATCGGTCCCGCCATAATGATGAGGTAGCTAAGCCCTTGAAACAATACGGGTTTGCTGATGCCATCATTGGTTGCGGCAGAAGAGAGCGCGTTACTTAATTCGTAAATGCGTGCTACCGCCTTGTTAAATGCCAGCCTGTTCAGGTCATCCGTGGTTGCGGCCAAAGCCTGATGAACGGTTTTATAAAGCGCCTTGTCTGCCTCGCTTTGGGGGTGAACCGCCTGTTCATGTTTATCGGCTAAATTTGCAAGGGTGGAAAGTTGGTCAGCGTGACTGTCAACCAGACGCCAAAGTCGTTGAATGAAGCGATAAGCTCCTTCGACGCCTGCATCTGTCCAATGCACATCGCGTTCGGGGGGGCTGTCGGACAGCATGAACCAGCGCGCCGTGTCTGCGCCATATTTGGCGATGATATTTGTCGGGTCGACGACATTCTTTTTCGACTTCGACATTTTTTCTACCGGCCCAACATTAATCGCAACAGACATATCGGATTTTAAAACATGCTGGCCGTCTTCAGTCTGGGTCACCTCGTCAGGTGTCACAAATATTTTATCTGGTGTGCTGAAAGTCTCGTGGATCACCATGCCTTGCGTAAATAGACCGGCGAATGGTTCTTTCAGGTGTAAATGCCCTGTTTTTTCCATGGCGCGCGCGTAGAAGCGGGAATACAGCAAATGCAAAATGGCATGTTCAATACCGCCAATATACTGGTCAACGGGGAGCCAATAAGCGACGGATTTTGCATCCGTTGCACTGTTTTCGCATAGCTCTGTAAAGCGCGCATAATACCAAGAGCTGTCGATAAAGGTGTCAAACGTGTCTGTTTCGCGTTGCGCATCTCCCCCGCATGACGGGCAGGTGGTGGTCTTCCAATCAATGTCTCTATCTAGCGGATTGCCTGGCTTGTCAAAACTTACATCCTCTGGCAGCGTCACCGGCAAATCGGATTTTGCCACCGGCACGACACCACATGAACCGCAATGAACGATAGGTATCGGGCAGCCCCAATATCGTTGACGCGAGACGCCCCAATCGCGCAGGCGATAATTGGTTTTCCGTTTGCCGCGCCCGAGCGTTTCAAGTTTCTCGGCAACAGCCTGAAATGCCGCCGCCGGAGTGAGGCCATTCATAAAATCAGAATTAATCATCTTGCCATCACCAATAAAGGCGTCGTTTTCAATCTCATAATCTTCGGCAGCTGCGCCTTCTGGTAACACAACGGGGATGACGGGCAGGTCATATTTACGCGCAAAATCGAGGTCACGCTGGTCATGTGCCGGACAGGCATAAACAGCACCCGTCCCATATTCCATCAAAACAAAATTGGCGACATAGACGGGCAGCATCCAGCTATCATCCAGCGGGTGGGAGGCTTGAATATTTGTGAACACACCTTTCTTTTCGGCGGCTTCAATATCGGCCTCGCTTGTCCCGCGCTGTGCGCATTCCGTCAGAAATGCCGCCATCTCTTCATTGGTTTCTGCGAGCTTGCGTGCGAGTGGGTGGTCAGGCGAGATGGCGCAGAAGCTTGCGCCATAAAGTGTGTCGGGTCGTGTGGTATAAATATCGAGATGCTCAAATCCCTCTGGCGCGCCCTTTAGGTCAAAGCGCAACTCCATCCCCTCAGAGCGGCCAATCCAGTTTTTCTGCATAAGGCGCACATTTTCAGGCCAGCGCGTGAGACCCTCCAAATCGTTAAGCAATTCTTCGGAATAATCAGAAATTTTAAGAAACCATTGCGTCAGGTTTTTTTGCTCAACTGGCGCGCCTGAGCGCCAACCTCGCCCATCTATAACTTGCTCATTTGCGAGCACCGTTTGATCTACCGGATCCCAATTAACAATACTTTCGCGGCGCTCGACAAGTCCGGCCTCAAGAAAATCCAGAAACATGGCCTGTTCATGTTTGTAATAGGTCGGGTCGCACGTCGCGAATTCACGCGACCAATCAATCGCCAGCCCCATGGATTTTAGCTGGTCGCGCATTGTGTCTATATTTTGATATGTCCAGTCCCGCGGATGCACATTTTTTTCCATGGCGGCATTTTCTGCCGGCATGCCGAAAGCGTCCCATCCCATAGGGTGCAAAACATTATAACCCTGTGCCATGCGAAAACGGGCAATAACATCGCCCATTGTATAATTCCTGACATGCCCCATATGAATCCGCCCGGATGGATAGGGAAACATTTCGAGGACATAATATTTTTCACGGCCGTCATCAGCCGCACCTGCCGCAAAACAGTTTTCGGCATCCCAGATTTTTTGCCAATTCGGCTCGTGTGTCTGAGGTTCGTAAGAAGACATAATACCGTTCTAATGAGAGAGGAGGCTAATTTCCGGCTTCAAGGGTCAGAATATGAAGCTCACGGGCGCGCGATAGGATGGCGTTTTCAAGCTTGATGGCAATTTCGGGGCTCAGCGTGGCATCTTGCCAGCCATTAGATGTACGCTCTTGCTTGAAGGCTGAAACACGAAGACCGTCAGCACGAAGGTTTTTATCCAATATATAGACAGTCACCTTAAACCGCTCCTTTGGGGCGCTACGGCTTTGATACCAGTCGGTAATCACAATACCGCCAATCGGATCGGCTGAGGTCATCGGCATGAAAGAAAGCGCATCAAGCGTTGCCTGCCAGATAAACCCATTTACACCAAGTTCGGTCTCTGAATTAGAGATTTGGGCGTCGCCCCCGCCGAACAGCCCCTTTGGACCTTTTTCGAGCTTAAACGAGCTACACCCGGCCACAAACACTGTGATGAGCGTGACGAGAAGCGCGTTTTGTAAAAGCGTATATGCAGAGAGAAAGTGTGATTTTTTTGGACGGTGTATGTTTTGAGTCATTAAATAGCCTGTATCGTCTCATCAAATTTTTAAAACAATAACATATCCGCCAATGACTTAAACCTTAAATTTGCCAAGCAGAAAAGAAGCCATCAGAACATTAAATTCAGCGCGTTAGACTCAAAGTGTTAAATTATGAGTGTTAAATGGCGAAGCTTTCAATTGCCGCATAACCGATAATATTTGTTGGTATCATACCCAGTCTCTTCAGCCTTGTTTCGGACATGCCCCCTAACGCATAAACCGGACAAGGGCTATTTTGTGCCAGCGCAGCAAATCGTGTCGGCCCGAGTGCGGGGGCGTCTGGATGGCTCTTGGTTGGGAAAACTGGTGATATCAGAACGGCATCAACGCGCATGCGCCCCGCAACAGACAGCCCGCGCGCACCATGAACGGAAAGCGTCACCGGCGCTGCGGCTGGCAGGCGGGAAAGATGACGATATAAAGACGGGGCTTGTTTTTCCGGCATATGCAGACCGGCGTTAAGCGCAATCGCCAGATTTGGGTCTCCCGCAATGCTGAGAATGAGGCCTTGCTCGGCGCAGATGGTCGCGGCATGTTCTGCCATTTTTTGTCGATTAGGTGCGTCGTAATCACGCAAAATCACGCCCGTCCCCTGCGGCAGCGCGGTCAGCACCTCTTCCCAGTTTGGCAGGCGATGACGATCGGTCATGAAAAATCTTGGCGGTAGCATATGTCTTTTCTTTATGGTCTATTCAGTGAGACTTGTCTTCGAGGCTTGCCTCATTAAGACTGGCCTTCGAGACTTATTTGTCGGCTGTGATCACAATACCTGCTTATGATAAGGTAAGACGATTTGAAAATCTGCATTACATATAAGAATTTATATTATGACCGAGACACGCGATCAAGATAATCAAGAGAATGATGGCATGACCGCTCCTGAAAGGCTGGCTAAAATCCGGCATGAGGTTGCGGGCTTGTCGGCGCGCGTCGAGCTTATTGCGGTTTCCAAAACTTTTCCCGCCACAGCCATAACGCCCGTGCTGGCGGCTGGGCATCGTGTATTTGGTGAAAACCGCGTTCAGGAGGCGGCAGAAAAGTGGCCCGATTTGAAGTCTTCCTTTCCCGATACTGAATTGCATTTGATTGGTCCCTTGCAAAGCAATAAGGCCGCCCAGGCGGTTGCGTTATTTGATGTCATACACAGCCTTGACCGCATGAAGCTGGCGCGGGTCTTGGCTGATGAAATGACACGCCAAGACCGCCACCCTAAAATTTTGGTGCAAGTTAATACGGGTCAAGAGGATCAAAAGTCAGGCATTTCGCCGGAGGAAACAGCTGATTTTATTCGCGACTGCCGCGAGATATTAAACCTCAACATTGCAGGTCTTATGTGTCTGCCCCCGCAGCAAGATGTTGCCGGTCCTCATTTTGCGCTTTTACAGAAACTTTCTCAGCAATGTGATGTGCCACTTTTGAGCATGGGGATGAGCGGGGACTATGAAGAAGCCATTAAATTTGGCGCGACGCATATTCGGCTCGGGACTGCGATTTTTGGCCCTCGCACCGCAAAGCTTTAAAGAGTATTTATTTCAGCTTGTGATGATTACGCGCGGATAATCATGCGTGTTTGGGGGGTAAGCAGAGGTAAAATTGCTTCCATATCTGCATGTGAAACAGCAACACAGCCCTCAGTAGGGCCGTAATCAGGCTTTGCAAGATGAAAAAATATGGCACTGCCTGCGCCGGGCACTACGGGTGCAAAATTATAGTTTAGCGGAATAATAACATCATATTGATTATCTGTCCGCCAAAGCGATTCGTGTGAATAGCCATGTGGCAGTGTCACGGGGCGGTTATAATCGGGGTCAGTCGGGTCATCTGACCAGCCGCTATTGGGCGTAATTTCAAGGGTTTTTAGTGTCTGGATTGGTGTTTGCCATTTATCAGGTCGAAACCAACAATCGCCTATTTGCCAGTTGCCTGCAGGCGTCCCGCCATCCCCTTCTTTCTTGTCAGTAAGGATGCCGCTTCTGCCAAGCGCGCAGGGATAAACGGTCTCGCCGAGGCGAAGCCGCCCCCTATGAATATCAGTTTTACTATCAGGGTGGCTCTCAGGGTGACTAGCAGGGTGACTAGTAGGGCCATGCTGTTCAACAATCATATCCATGAGGCGAGAGTGATAAACATCGCCTTATTTGTCGAGATAAATATCACGCGCGTTCACATTTTCGTTATGTCCTAATAAAACACTGTCAATTTAAGCATGAAAACGCATAATGGTTTTGGTAAGAGTTGAGTTATGAGTCAAAACAGAAAAATTTTAATTATTGAAGATGACACGTTGCTGGTTGAAGAACTGAGCGAGCAACTCCTTATGCATGAGGAGTTTGATGTCATATCTGCCGAAACTGCGAGCACCGGACTTGCCGCTGCTAAAAGCGAGGCACCCGATCTTATTTTGCTGGATGTTGGCCTCCCCGACCAAGATGGCCGCGAAACATGCAAGCTGATGCGCAAGGCTGGCATTACTGCACCGATTGTTATTCTGACAGGCGCGGATTCCGACGCTGATACTATTTTAGGTCTTGAAGCCGGCGCGAGTGATTATGTCACTAAGCCCTTCAGATTTGGGGTTTTGCTGGCGCGCATTCGAACAAGGTTGCGTCAGTATGAAATGACTGAGTCTGCGCAATTCAATCTCGGCAATTATCAATTTAAGCCATCCGTGAAAACGCTCATCCGAGAAGATGAAAGCAAAATAAGGCTGACGGAGAAGGAAACCAATATCCTCAGATTGTTATTGCGTGCAGGCGGCGAAACTGTGGCGCGGGATAAATTGCTCGAAGAGGTTTGGGGCTATAATGCGCAAGTGACCACGCATACGCTGGAAACCCATGTTTATCGCTTACGCCAAAAGATTGAAGACGACCCGTCAAATTCGGAATTGCTGATTACTGAAGCGGGTGGCTATAGATTAAATATCTGATGTCGGGTGTCTAGGCTAAGTCAATCACCACCGGCACATGGTCAGAGGGTCTCTCCCAACCCCGCGCTTCGCGCAAAACTTTATAGCTTGTCACCTTGGGGCCAAGCGCTGGCGTGACCCAAATATGGTCAAGCCGCCGCCCACGATTGGAAACATCCCAGTCTTTGGCGCGGTAGCTCCACCACGAATAAAGCTTCTCCTCCAAAGGCACAAAACTGCGCGCGACGTCAATCCAGCTATGGGATTTCCTGACTTTTTCAAGAAGCTCAACTTCTTGTGGCGTGTGGCTAATAACATTAAGCAATTGCTTATGTGACCAGACATCATGCTCATAAGGCGCGATGTTTAAATCACCGACCAGAACACGTTGCGCGGTGGTTTTTTGTTTGGCCTTTGTGAAGCGGCTTTGCATCTCACCGAGGAAGTCAAGCTTATGCCCAAATTTCTCGTTTATGCTGCGATCCGGCTCATCGCCTCCGGCAGGAACATAAAAATTATGAAGTGACAGAGGTGCGCCGTTATAATCGAGAATGGTCTCAATATGCCGCCCGTCTTTCTGGTTGCAATAATCAATGATATTTATTTTTTCAATCGGAAGTTTGCTCAGCGTTGCCACGCCGTGATAGCCCTTTATGCCGTTAATTGCGACATGTTCAAATCCCATCTTGTTAACGGCTTTGGTTGGAAAGCTGTCATTCGGGCATTTTGTTTCCTGCAAACAGATAACATCCGGCTTCAGTTTTTTAGCCATTTTGGCGACCAGCTCAATTCGAAGCCTTACAGAATTAATATTCCATGTCACGATGCGCATCGTTTTGTCTCGCTTTAAAAAAATTAATTAAAAAAGATTAAGGCTGTTGCCGATAAGGGAGACAGGCCAACGCCCCATCTCGAAAAGTCTGAACCTCAGCATAAGTGGGTGATTGGCGATTTCCTCATCATCCAGTTCGAGCGTTTCCATATGCGGGTCGGCTTTAAAAGCTTGCGCCGCATAGGCGGCAAGGCTGAGCGCCGCGCCGTGGACAGCTTGTTGGGCAGCGCCTGCGGCGAGGTTTGTCAACGCTTCCGAGGATGCTTCGTCAGCCATATAAAGCGCCTCTTCCACGCAATTTGCCACATCTTCGGATAGGCTGGAGGCAAGATGCGTTAACATAATCCCAAGACCTTCTTCACTGATAAGGGTGAGCGCATCTGTTGCGGCGGCGGCACGGAACTGCTCTTCAATTTCCCATGCCTCACTATTAATATCCATGCTTTGGGCGGCGTCTGCGGCATCGCGCCAATCGAGCAGGGGCGCGGCGGCGGCTTCAGGCAATCCCAGCCCTTCCAGATAAAGCGTAACAAGGTCAAGACACGCATCATCCAAAGGTTCGCCAAGCGCTGAAAACCAACTTACACGTGCCGCACGATTAGCGAAGTCACGCAAAACGGTGAGGGCTGGCAATTCGGCCTCGAGTGCCTCAAGTGCGATATCGGAAATAGCATTTTCTTCGGGGTCTTCAGGTCCAAATGGGGGTCCAACTGGTGCTCCAGGTGGGGTTTCGGATATGGTCAAAGGGGACTCCTGTGAAGAGGATTTAAAATTTTCCATAAGGGCGGCGGCGCGGCTCATCGAGTCTGAAATCATTTCTATCAATATTTTCGCGCTTTTGTAAGTCGTTCAGAATAATTGTAATCGCCTGACCTTGCGCATCGACCACATGCCAGCTTCGAAGGTTTACGGTATCTGGTGTGCCTTGATAGTCAAATGTTAAACGGGCATAGCCGGGGAAATCACCCTGCGGGTCTTGTAACAGCATCTCGGCGGCGGCATCAAAAACATCGAGCCTGGCAATATAGTCGGCTTTATCGGATAGCGACGTCTCGCCCCAAAAAATCGGCAGAGGTGTTTGGCTGAGCGGATAGCGATCCGCTTTCTCGCCAGGGGTCTCTTGAACCGCCAGCCATTTGCCATCTGCGACAACTTTCAGCTTTTGCGGCGGGTCATAATCAAAGCGCATCAAGCCGGGTCTCTTCATCAGAAATTGACCCGTGGAGGCGTTGCCCTGCTGATCAATTTGCAGAAAAGTGCCTGCCATATTATCCAGCTGGTCCAGATAGGTGGATATGTGCTTGAGGGCGGCTCTATTTTCGGTGTTTTCAACTCTGTTTTCGGCTGTGTTTTCGGCTGTGTTTTCGGCTGTGGTTTGTGCCGCACCGCCCTGTGATAAAAGCAACAGGGCAAAGCAGGCCTGCAGAAGAACTTTATGTAATCTCATTAACGGGCCCCTCTCATGCTTTCCTTTTAGTATTTTGCTTTAATGCTTGCCTTAATGCTTACCGGCTAGGACTTCACGTTTGCCGGCATGATTGGGAGGGCTAATGACGCCTTCATCTTCCATTTTTTCAATCAGGCTTGCCGCACGGTTATACCCGATTTGCAAGCGCCGTTGAACATAGCTGGTCGAGGCGCGATTATCGCGGGTGACAATCGCCACCGCTTGGTCATAAAGACTGTCGCCTGAACTCTCGCCCTCCAGAGAACCCATTTCGGCAGGGTCGCTATCTTCCGTGACCGCATCAATGTAAACGGGCTGACCCTGTTTTTTCAGAAATGAGACAAGACCTTCGACTTCATTATCCGATACAAATGGACCATGCACACGCTGGATGCGCCCCCCGCCTTCCATAAAGAGCATATCACCCATACCAAGTAATTGTTCCGCGCCCATATCACCAAGCACGGTTCGGCTGTCAATTTTCGAGGTCACTTGAAAGGCAATTCGGCTCGGGAAATTCGCTTTAATCGTCCCCGTGATCACATCAACTGATGGGCGTTGGGTCGCGGTGATGAGATGCACACCCGCCGCGCGTGCCATCTGAGCCAGCCGTTGAACGGCGGCTTCAATCTCTTTACCGGCGACGAGCATCAAATCTGCCATCTCGTCAATAACAACGACAATATAAGGCAGTTTTTCGAGGTTGATTTCTTCGGTCTCAAACATGGCCTCGCCACTTTCAGGGTCGAAGCCTGTTTGTATCTCACGGGTCAGCTTCTCGCCCTTTTGCATCGCTTCCACCATGCGCGCATTATAGCCTTCAATATTGCGCACTTTGATTTTCGACATTTTCCGATATCTGTTTTCCATCTCCTGCACTGCCCATTTTAGTGCGGCGACGGCTTTTTTGGGTTCGGTCACGACGGGCGCGAGCAAATGCGGAATGCCGTCATAAATTGATAATTCCAGCATTTTAGGGTCGACGAGTATCATGCGGCACTCTTCAGGTGTGAGGCGATACAAGATTGATAAAATCATGGTGTTAATGCCAACCGACTTACCCGAACCAGTCGTTCCCGCGACAAGCAAGTGGGGCATTTTTGTCAAATCACTCAGCACGGGCTCACCGCCAATATCTTTACCAAGCGTAAGGGGAAGTTTGGCGTTACTTTTCTCGAAGGCTTCGCTGGATAGTATTTCCCTTAGAAAGACTGTTTCCCGATTGCTATTTGGCAGTTCAATGCCAATCACATTATGACCGGGGACTGTCGCGACACGGCAGGATATTGCACTCATGGCGCGGGCAATGTCATCTGCCAGGCCGACCACGCGAGATGATCGGATGCCCGCCGCGGGCTCGAGTTCATAGAGCGTGACAACAGGGCCGGGACGTACGCGTCCAATCTCACCCTTAATGCCAAAATCCTGTAAGACAGTTTCCAATAATCGCGCATTGGACTCCAAAGCATCCATACTGACTTTTTGTGGCGCACGACCGCGTGGCTCTGACAGCAACCGTAAGGGCGGCAGGGTAAAATCGCTATCTGTTTCAAGAGCAGGCTCAAGGGGGAGGTTATCCTGCGCTTCTTTCGAGGCGCGGCGACCTTGGCGCGGTGTGCTTTTTTTCTCAACAGGTATCGGTTTGCGAGCGTCTGGTTTTGTCGTTTTCGCCGTGCCTGTTTCAGACGTTCTGTCTGCGGTCGTTGAGGTGCCAGCCTCGCCGTTTTGACGTCTAAATCTAAGCCCTAAATTTCCAAAATGCTGCTTGGCGCTCTGAATAAGGTTTCTGAAAAATTCAAGCGCGGGTGCAAAGGCTGATATTTCAGTCTCTCTGGATGTTTCGGGCTTCTTGTTGGTTAAAAGCGTCTTCAGGAAACGCAAGACTGTGGCGAGCATATAAAGGGTTGTTTTGATAAACAGCCCAAACCAACCGGCGGACATGAGCGCACAAGCAAAGCCAATCATGCCTATGATCGCCGCCACAACCCAGAGCCAGATTGCGATGGAGGGCAGGAAATTATTGAGCGCGTCGCCGAATAAAAGCGTGAGCCAACCCCCAAGCGGCGTGACCAGCGTCTGCCCTAAAAGACCACCTGCATGAGGAGCGGATGCGTCTGGTAGGAGTGGTGCAATTGTTGCCGCCATTGACAAAAACAGGATGCCTGCCGCCCAGAGAAAAGATTTAAGAACCGGTCGCGTGGCCGAGGCGTGCCGAAGATACCGCCAGCCTAAAGCCGCCAAGCCGGGGATGATGCCCCAAGCCCCATATCCGGTAAACTGATAGAGCAAATCTGCAATCACGGCCCCATAGCTGCCAAACCAGTTTTGAATATTCATATTGCCATCTGTGTTAATGGCACGGTTAAGGCTCGGGTCGCCGGCGTGATAGCTGAATAATATCAGTGCAAGTGACAGGCTGGCTGTCATTAGAATAATGCCGATGACCTCCTGCCCACGAAAAATAAGGAAGTTGCCCAGTCGCCCGCGGAGGTCGCTCAAACTGTTCAAGATTTTTGTCATATTATTTTATGCCTTCCGCCGACAAAATATCATGCATTCTGGGCAAAGCCAATTTCATCTCTGCCATATCGCCGACAAGCGCCACGCGAATATATCCAGCCCCCGGGTTTTCTCCCTTGGCTTCTGCTCCCAGATAGGCACTCAGATAAGTGCCGGGCAGGACGCGGATGCCGCCTTTTTCCCATAGCAATTTCGTTACCGCCTCGCTGTCGCCGACATTAAGCCAGAGGAAAAAACCACCTTCGGGTCTGTAAAAGCCATAATTCGCGCCGAACACATTTTCAGCCAAATCTATTTTGGCTTGATAGAGTGACCGGTTTTCTTGCACATGGTCGTCATCTGCCCAGCAAAGTGCCGCCGCTTTTTGAGCCGCTATTGGGCTTTGGGGTGCGGCAAGCATTCTGAGTTTTAGAAATTGCGCCATTAAATTTTCACCCCCAACGCTTAGACCGGAGCGCAGGCCGGGCAGGCTGGAGCGTTTTGATAAAGAGTGAAACACCATGAGGTTTTTAAGGCCTTCAGGCCTTTTGGCGGCGACATTTAGAGCCGATACGGGCGGGCTTGCCTCGTATATTCGGTCAAAAATATCAATGTAACATTCGTCCATGATGAGCAGAAAATTATGCTTTTCAGCGCGTGCTAACCACTGGTCGAGATACGCCCAATCGGCAATAGCACCTTGTGGGTTGGCGGGGCTGCACATAAAAACCGCGCGCATCTGGTCGAGCGTGTCGTCTGACAGTGAGGACGGGTCAGGGAGAAAGCCAGTTTCTGCCACTGCGTTCATATAAAGTGGTGTTGCCCCGGCGGATAGCGCGGCGGCGGCATAAAGTTGGTAAAACGGGTTTGGCATGGCCATAAATTTTTTGTCGGGTCCGTCCGGTGCAATCTGTGCGGCTAGAAATAAGGCTTCGCGCGTGCCGGTGGCTGGCAGTACTTGATGCGGTGCGCCATAAATCTCAGGCGCGAGGCCAAAGCGCCGCGCGAGCCAATCGCGCGCGGCAATCTGCCAGCTGTCGATGCCATTAATCGGCGGGTAATCGCCATAGCTCGCCAGATTGTCGGTCAGGCAATCCAGTGCGAATTGCGGGGGCTTGTGTCGCGGCGAGCCGACAGCAAGAGATATATGCTCGGACTGAGTGGATGGGGTGTCCAGCAAGGCGCGGAGGCGTGCAAAGGGGGACTCTGACAGCCCGGCGAGAACGGCGTTTTGAGCCGTGTCATCTGGCGTCATGTCATCTCCTTTCACGTCTTTTTCACAAACGGACTCTTGTAAAACTCATAAATAACTACACAAAAAAACCGCATATAAAAACCGGGGCAAGCATAACCCGCCCCGGCTGATTTGGTCAAAACCAATTACGAAATGCTGCTTGAGACAGCCTAAACGATTTGATTTTTGCAATGAACTAATTCATGCGGCCTTCCGGCTCAGATTGAATGTTATGAATAGCAAGGTCTGCGCCCATAATTTCCTCTTCTTCGGTGAGGCGGATGCCAATGGTTTTCTTCAGCACACCATAAACAACGAGACCGCAAATCAGGGCATAGCCACAGCCGACGACGGTGCCGACCAGTTGAGACATGAAGCTGACACCCCCAAGACCGCCAAACATTTCAAGCCCGAAAATACCGGCCGCAATGCCGCCCCAAGCGCCTGCCAGCCCGTGCAAAGGCCACACACCCAGCACATCGTCAATTTGCCATTTTTCCTGACACAGGTTGAAAAATTGAACAAACAGAAAGCCGCCAATACCGCCAGTAATGAAAGAGCCTATCGGGTGCATGATATTCGACCCTGCACATACGGCGACAAGACCAGCCAGTGCGCCATTATGGACAAAGCCTGGATCACCGCGTCCGATAACCAGCGCGGCGAGAATACCGCCGGTCATGGCGAGCAATGAATTCATGGCGACCAGACCCGTGACGCCCTCAAGCGACTGGGCGGACATAACATTAAAGCCGAACCAACCGACACAAAGCATCCATGACCCAAGAGCCAACCATGGAATGGATGATGGTGGGAAAGCTCTGCCTTTGTCGCCATATCTGCCGTGGCGTGCGCCGAGCATCAGGACGGCACCTAATGCCAACCAGCCGCCGACACCATGGACGACAACCGAACCGGCAAAGTCATTAAACGCATAGCCAAAGGTCGCTTCGAGCCATGATTGGAATCCAAATTGACCGTTCCAAATAATGCCTTCAAAAAACGGATAAATCAGCGCGACGATAATCGCCGATGCTACCAATTGAGAACCGAACTTCGCGCGCTCGGCAATACCACCGGAAATAATCGCGGGAATAGCAGCCGCAAATGTTAACAGGAAGAAAAACTTAACCAGCGAAAGGCCTTGCCCGTCAAAGCCAGTGCCTTCTCCACCTTGAATGGTGGCCGCGCTTGCGAAAAAGTCAATGCCGTATGCCACGCCGTAACCAATCAAGAAATAGGCAACTGTTGATATGGCAAAGTCTGAAATGATTTTCACCAGGGCGTTCACCTGGTTTTTTTTACGAACAGTTCCAACTTCAAGAAATGCAAATCCGCCATGCATGGCAAAAACCAAAATAGCACCAATAAGCAAAAAGAAGACGTCACCACCCAATGGCGATTGAGACATGTTTCCCTCCATTATAATTATCTCTAGTTCAATACAAGCAAGATGTGTGCCAGAAATATGAACTAACCCATTGATATTATGCGTGTTTATATGCTGTTATTTATGCTCATACCGGTTTTGCACAAAATTTCATCATTTATGGACATTATGCGTGCAGACGCCTAAATAATGGTCAATTCTGTCAAGTAAGCTAATGCGTGACATGTCGCACTTCTCGAGCTGGACTTTGGTGTCTGGGTCGGTCACTTTAGGAGTATGAGTTCTCAGATTTCTGAAAAATGTGAAATTGTCATTGTCGGCGCCGGTCTTGCGGGATATGCGGCGGCAATTGCTCTTGCGGGGACGGGGGCGGATATTGTTCTTCTGGATCGCGCGTCAAAGGTATCAGAAGATGTCTCCACTACTGACCCGCGCACGACGGCTCTATCGCCCTCTTCTTTTAAAATGCTGACCTGTCTTGATATAGTGGCGGCGTTGCACGAAGACCCCAAGCCCATTGCGGCTATGAAAATTACCGAGGCGGCATCAGTAACCAAATGGCCGGGCGGCGGCTTAGATTTTGAGGCCGCCAATAATGCTACCAATGGTGCCGAGGATGGTGATGAGGCGCTGGCATATATGGTCCGCAATCATGATTTGCTGGCCGCTTTTGAAAAAGTCAGCCAAAGCCTCCCCAATCTTTCAATTCGAAAAGGCCAGTCTGTCACCGATGCGGTGCAGACCTCTCAGGGCATGCGCCTGACCGTGAACGGCGATGAAATGCTTTGTGATTTGGTGGTTGCCTGTGACGGGCGGCAATCGCTTGTCCGAGATTTTCTGGGTATACGCATGATAAATCGTGATTATCATCGCGCCGCTCTGGTTACTGATTTTTCTCATAGTCTGCCGCATAACAATATCGCCAGACAGATATTTAGAACCGATGGACCGCTAGCTTGTTTACCGCTTGGTCAAAACGCGGATGGAGAATATGTCAGCAGTTTGGTCTGGGTAGAAAAAACCAAAACAGCCAAAAACCTTGCGGCTCTGTCACCAGAGAGATTTGCGCATGCTTTGTCTGAACAATTAGATGGCGCGCTGGGGGATATAGGTGTTCTCCATGCCCCGCATTGTTTCGCATTATCTTTAATACTGGCAGAAAACTATGCCGCCCCTCACGCGGTTCTGCTTGGGGATGCGGCACATGTTATTCATCCGCTGGCAGGGCAAGGATATAATCTGACCCTGCGGGATGCCGCCATACTGGCAGAGCATGTTTTTGAGGCCAAGCGATTGGGATTGAAAGCCTGTGATATGAGTGTGACGGAGACTTATGAGTTGAACCGACGAGCCGATGCGTTTGCCATGGCAAGTTTAACAGACGGCCTTCATAGGTTATTCGGCGCCTCTTTCCTGCCCCTTTCTTGGGCGCGTCATGTTGGGATGGGGCTTTTAAATAACGCCCTTCCAAAATCAGTTGAAGGGGCGGCTCAGCGTTACGCCGATAGGGGTGTTTCTCAGCCGCCGCGCCTGTTACGAGGCACAAAGCTGGATGCCACACCTTAATGATGTCGACGTATAATCGGCGTTTAATCTTTTATTGTTACGCTTACTTTTAAGCTTAGCTTGTGGAAATTTTGCGCGCTTCGCTTTCCAGCATCACCGGAATGCCCTGCCTTACAGGATAGGCCAGACCAGCCTCTTTGCTGATAAGTTCCTGATTGTCGTGGTCATATGTGAGCGGCCGCCGTGATACTGGACAGACTAAAATTTCCAGCAAGCGCGGATCTGGGCTTGCGGCTTCTGGTTTTTCATTCTTTTCTTTAGTCATTTATCAACCCTATTGAAGCGGTGTGTCTTCACTGTCGCCATGTGCGAGAACAACCTCAGTCATGGCAATCAGCATATCGGCGCGGTTTGCCAGTGTCTCCGCCTCGAGAAGCGCTTGTTTTTCTGGCGGGCCATAGGGGCTGACAACACTCAAAGAATTGACCAGCTCTTCAGTAGGCGAGCCTTCGATAGATGGCCAATCTCCTTGAAGCTGATTGGCATCCAGATAATCTTTCAGCACATCGAGAAGCCCTTTGCGGTCGACATCGTCAACGCCATAATCTTTAACAAGGTCATGTGCGAAAGGCTCATAGCCTGCCTTTACCTGACGGTAGGCGGTCGTGACATCCATTTCTTCAAGTACCTGAAAACGGCACAAGCCAGTTAAGGTCACGAGAACCCGCCCATCCTCAGTTTCATTATAGGTGGTGAGCCTGCCCGCGCATCCGGCACCATAAAGGCCGTAAGGCCCTGACTGACTGCTATTGCGCGGCTGAATAATGCCGATAATGCGGGAACTGCTCATCGCATCATTGACCATTGAGAGATAGCGCGGCTCAAAAATATTGAGGGGCAATAAAACGCGCGGAAGCAATAAAGCACCAGAAAGCGGGAATACCGGAATAACGCTCGGCAAATCTGCCGGAAGTTTATAATCAACAAGCATATTAACTAAACAGCAGAGAAGACAATTTGCGTCTTCCCTCAACCGTTACCTCATCTGTTGGGCCATAGGCTTCAAAAAGCTCGAGCAATTGTTTGCGCGCAGCATCATCTTCCCATTGGCGGTTACGCTGGATAATGTCCAGCAAGGCGTCAATCGCCCCCTCTTTTTGACCGGCGGCGTGATAGGCAAGCGCCAAATCATAGCGCGACTGGTGGTCATCAGGATTGCTGTTAAGCGCGGAAAGCAATGCATCAATCGCCCCCTCTTTTTGGTCGGCTGTTTCGCCAAGTGATGCTGACTTTTTTGCCAATCCAAGCCCTGCCACTGCCGCGCTATAAAGCGCATCCGGGGTTGCGGGGTCCTCAATCATGGCAAGGGTTTGCTCTGCCGCCTCACTATTGCCCGCTGCCAGATAGCACTGCGCCAACCCGCCAAGGGCTGCCGTGTTGGTGTTATCTTGCTGAGCGATGGCGCCGAAGATTTGCATGGCGTTAGTATAGTCTTCTTGCTCAAGCGCAGCCTTACCGGCGGCGAGCATTTCTTCAATCGGGTCGGGCGCAAGGCCTTCGCCAAGATTTTTTTCAATAAAAGCCTTGAGCTGGCTTTCGGGCAAGGCACCCGCAAAACCGTCAACTGGCTGACCGTTCTTAAAGGCAAAAACAGCGGGTATGGACTGAACCTGTAATTGCTGAGCAATCTGTGGATGTTCGTCAATATTCATCTTCGCCAGACGAACCGCGCCATTACTTTGCGTGGCCAGCTTTTCTAAAAGCGGCGTTAGTTGCTTGCAAGGCCCGCACCATGGCGCCCAGAAATCAAGTAGAACCAGCATATGCTGCGAGGCTTCAATCACATCAGCCATAAAGCTTTGTGTGGTCGTCTCCACAATACTTGCGTCCGACTGAGCGTGAGTTGCGCCCATCGCTGGAGCACCTTGTTGAATATCCGGTGTTTCGTCCATAATTTATCCCGTTTTAGCTTCCTTGCAGGAAGTTCATATCCTTATATGTGTAAAGTGGGGTCTCTGAGAGGTTTTGCCAAGGCCTATTGGTGATTTTCCTGTTTGGCCTTTGTTATTTAGGCGCACTTTCTGTGAGAGTTATTGGCTGGGCGAGTTAATGTCTAGGCGAGTTATTGGCCTGTTGTTTAATCGGGTGTGTCGCCAAGCAGCGCGGCGACCATGGCAACATCAATAATATCCTGCACAGCACAGCCACGGGATAAATCCATCCAGGGTTTGGGAAACCCGCCTAAAATAGGCCCGATTGCGCGTGCGCCCCCCAATTCCTGTGTAATTTTGTAGCCAATATTACCGGCATTGAGATCTGGAAAAATAAACACATTGGCTTTGCCTGCTACGGGGGAGTTTGGCGCTTTCTTAGCGCCAATATCAGGATTAATCGCCGCATCAAATTGTAACTCGCCATCAATGGTGAGCTGGGGGTTTTTTTGTTTCACCAGCGCCATGGCCTCAGTTACATTATCTATATCAGCATGTGCGGCAGAGCCTTTGGTAGAGAAAGAAAGCATGGCCACTTGTGGCACTTCACTGGTTAAGCGTTCATATGTTTCAGCTGTAAAGAGTGTAATATCCGCTAATTGCGTGGCGGTTGGATTGGGAATGACAGCGCAATCTCCATAGCCCCAAACACGTCCATCCGGCAGAACCATTAAAACCATGCTGGAAATGGTTTTTGTCCCATCTTTAACACCAAGGCCTTTAAAACCGGCCTTTAGGACATTGGCAGTCGTTGCAATAGAACCTGCGACACCACCATCCACATAGCCCGTCGCTAGCAGGTAACAGCTCAGTAATAACGGGTTTGTTAGGGATTGCTCAACTCGGTTGCGCTCAAGGCCTCTTTTGTTTTTCACATATTCATAGACCCGGTCTAGCCAGAGATTTTTATCAGAGTGGTCGTCAAATATTTCCGTGCCATTCGGTAGACCCGCATCTGATGTCAGAGCAACGGGTATCACCTCGCCACTTTGAAGTAACTGTTTGATTGCTTCTTGAATGCGTGGGTCGGATGTCTCAGGGAAAAGGATGCGCTTTTTACGCTTCTTAGCGCGCACATAAAGATTATTGATGATGTCAGTCATATTTTATTGTCGAAACTAGGTTTTTTTTATTGTTGTAATTAGGCTTTCCTCAATATCAATGACCATATGCAAAATTGCAAGTCCATGCACCTTACCTTGCGCATCGGTAATGAGAGTTTCTGTGCCGCCGCCGCCAAGCGACTCCTCAAGAATAAAGTTAAATGCGTTTAAATTTGGCAGTTCATAACGTGTCACACCACCTAGCGCAATTTCGCTAAAATGCGCCGCAACGCGCGCGGCGGTCAATTCTTTGTCCAGATAGGCGTAAATTTCCGGTGATCTTGCAATGACCCCGACATTACTGCCATTGCCCTTATCACCTGAACGTGCAAGGGCAATATCCATCAGCTTTATTTGCTTCGTCGCCATGCTATGCCTCCTCCACTTTTACAGCTGTTTTGATTTTGTCTTTGCCGATGAGCGCAGGCCAATAGCCAACAACTTCTGAGGCGCGTGACCGCCCTGCCGCAAATCCAGTAATACCGGGCGGGCCGGAGGTCAAAACAGGTGCAATCTCGCTCGACATCACATTAAGCTTATTGGCGTCCATGCCTTTAGCGCCAAGCCGCATCAGAATTTCATGAGGCTGGTCGGCACGTTCGACAATGCCCTTATAAAGAACATTGGAGCCGAATAATTCTAAAAAGCGGTCTTCCTCGGGGATGTCCGCGCCGAGCATTTTCATGCGGGAAAACACCATGTCGGAGACAATATGCGCTTTTTCAATCGCATCCGGGCCACTAATGCTTAATGTTGCCAGTATTTTATAACCATTGGCATAGGACATGGAGACTTTGAAACTGTCTGTGGGCGGCAGACCTTTGATGCTATGAACCCGCACGCGGTCAGGGCCATCTTGCTCCATCTGAATGGTCGTAAAATCAGCAACACAATCAGGGCTGAGATAGCGCGATGGATCGCCAAGTTCATAAAGCAGTTGTGAGGTCACGCTTTCGACATTTATTAACCCGCCCGTGCCATCATGCTTGGTGACAATAAACGAGCCGTCCTCATAGGCCTCAACAACTGGAAAGCCGATAGTGGCAAAATCTTTAACATCCCGCCAATCCGTATAATTGCCGCCCGTGCATTGGGGGCCACACTCAATAATATGTCCTAATACCGTGGCGGCGGCGATTTTGTCGTAATCTTCAAAAGACCATCCAAACTCATAGGCGAGCGGCGCAACAGCAAGTGACGGGTCACTCGCGCGACCGGTGATGACAATATCTGCGCCCTGCTGAAGTGCCTCAACAATGGATTCAGCACCAATATAAACATTGGCACTGATAATATCACTTTTCACAGTATCTAAGGCCGCGCCGGTATCCATATTTACCAGTGCTTCGCCCGCATTGTTCAATTCGTCCAACCTGTCGAGAATATTGTCACCTTCGACAATGCCGATGCGGACGCCCGATAGGCCGATTTCTGCAAGCGCTTGTTTTGTAGCCGCTAGGCAGGCCGGTGCATTGACGCCCGCCGCATTGGCAATGAGCTTGATGCCTTTATCTCTGCACTGGGGCATAATCATTTTGAGCATTTTGATAAAATCACGCGCATAGCCGGACTCAGGGTCACGCATTCTTTGTTTCTGCATGATGCTCATTGTTATTTCGGAGAGATAGTCGAAAGTCAGGTAATCGACGGGGCCTTCTTCTACAAGCCTTTTCGGGCCGAGGAGACTATCGCCCCAAAACCCCTGAGCATTAGCAACTCTTATCATTTTTTTGGGTGTATTCACGTATGTCTCCTGCCCTCAATAAGCCCACAATGTAAAAGCCCGCCCTTCAATGTCAATTATAAGTTTTCTGGGACGTGGCTGGCAGATTAAAGTAGGCTGGTGATGAATTCTAATTATAACATGGGTGAAAAATGACTGGCGCACTTCCTCATCAGGGGAAAATATATTCTGGATGGATTGTTTTATCGGCCTGTTTCGTTTCAGCCATGCTGATTGTTGGCGCGACGATTTACAGCTTCCAGCTATTTGTGATTCCGGTAACGGAAGAGTTCGGCATTTCTCGGGCAACAGCCAATAATGCCTATATTTCTATGCTGGTTGGGTTGGCGCTTTGGTCACCTTTGGTCGGGCGCTTGCTGGACAAATTTAACGCTAAATATGTGATTATGTTTGGCGCATTGTGTTTTGGCGGCGCTTTTACGCTTGTCGCTGTCGCGCAAAATCTGCTGGTTATGCTGGTTGGTATTTTTGTGATGCTGAGCATTGCGGTATGTTCTTGTGGGGGGCTTGCTGGTAACGCCGTGACCGTGCGTTGGTTTCAAAAACGCCGTGGACGCGCCCTGGGGATTATGTCTGTGACGTCCTCGGTTGGCGGCGCGATGATGGTGCCGATTGTTTCTTATCTTATTACGGCCTATGGCTGGCGAATGGCGATGATCATCACGGGTTGGTCAGTGGCGGTGATAATTTTTATCTTGGTTGGGCTATTTGTCAGAGGCCGCCCCGTGCAGACTGATATTGATAATTTTGATGAATTTGACGTGCCTGAAGGTGGTCAAGAAAGTAGTCAGGAAAGTGGTGACGATAAAACCATGACCCTCAAGCAGATTGTCACCACCCGAAATTATTGGCTGGTGGCGATGGGGTGCGGCTTGTTGCTGGCGAGTGACCAAGCTGTCCTGACCTCAAAATTTCCGTTTCTGGTGGATAGCGGCCTGACGGTCTTGCAGGCCACCACAATTATTTCAACCATGACAATTTCTGCTGTTGCCGGAAAGTTGATTATCGGCTTCATGGCAGATTATTTTGACGTCAGGCATTTATTCGCCTTAGTCGCCTTATTTCATTTCCTTTTGCTTGCCGTGTTTTTAATGCGGCCAGACTATTGGAGCTTGTTGATTTTCGTCTCGATTTTCGGCGCGGCGGTTGGCGGGATTTATCCCGTCTGGTCATCACTAACGGCATCGGCCTTTGGCCCTGCCAGTATTGGGTCTGTTTTGGGCTTTATGGCGCCGGTCATGCAGGGGCTGTCTATTATTTTCGTCGGCTTTATCGGCGAGGTGCATAGCCAAACAGGGGCTTATGACGTTGCGTTTCAAGGTTTTATGGTAACCGTTGTGCTGTCTGTTTTCTTTATCTATGCCATGCGGGTGCCGCCAAAATCATTTGGCGTGCCAATCAAAGGATAAACCTAAAAGCAAGCTAAAGGGCTTGCAATCGCTTTTGCTTTGGGGCATAACCCGCTATGCTGTTTGACAGTAATGCGGGCGTAGCTCAGGGGTAGAGCGCAACCTTGCCAAGGTTGATGTCGTGAGTTCGAATCTCATCGCCCGCTCCATTTCTTTCCAGAAATCTCTATAAATTGTTCAGGATTTTCAATGTCTTGTGGGATGTTGAGTGCTTGGCCTAATTTGGCGGCATCCTGTCGGCCCTTCTGAAATCCAACATTGGCACAGTTATGTCACAGTGGAGATTAAGATGGCGACAATCAGAAACAGAAATGGCAGATGGCATGTCCAAATTCGCAAGGCCAATGCAAGACCCATTAGCCGCACTTTTACGCTTAGAAAAGATGCAGAGATATGGGCAAGAGAAACAGAGAGGCACATAGAGCTGGAGGGCTGCGTGGTGTCCAAAAGAGAAATGCTGGCAGACACACTGTCAGTTCTTATTTCTCGATATGTAAAAGAAGAAGGCCGGTACAACAGGTCATATAAAGTAGAGAAATACTATCTCAATCAAATCTGTAATGAGCCGTTTGCAAACATCCCCCTATCCCAGCTTGGCCCCCAAGACATTCAAGACTGGGTGAGCCTATTAAGAAAAACACACAAGCCTTCCTCTATTGCTCGCCGCCTTGGTTTAATTTCAAGAGTTTTAAACATTGCGATAAAAAGATGGGGCTATTCAATTAACAATCATGCCGCTTATGTTTCAAAGCCTTCTGTGACCCCGCCTCGTATAGACAGAATAGATAAAGACACACTCGAAATTCTTTATAACCCTGAAGGCGTGTTTGGCTGGATGGTCGTGCTTGCATTGGAAACAGGCATGAGAAGGGGGGAAATAATTGGGGTGCGATGGGCTGACTATTTCCCAGAAAAGCGGGTCTTACAGCTTCACATCACCAAGAATGGATACCCAAGGTTTATCCCCCTCTCCCCAAAGGCTGCAGAGGCAATTGAGAATGGTGACAGAACACAAGAATATATATTTCCTATGACAGGAAATGCGGTCTACCTGGCTTGGAGAAGTTTAAAGAAGAAACACAATATTGAAGGTATTAGGTTTCATGACCTAAGACACGAAGCTATCAGTCGCATGTTTGACGAGGGGTTAACTGTGCCAGAAGTAGCAAGCATCAGCGGTCACAGAACAGTGAGTATGTTGTTTCGGTATGCTCACACTCAAAATATTAAGTTAGTTATTTAATCAAATGAACTTCAGCCGCTATTATGCTGCATCCCCTTTATTTATAAAAGGGAATTATATGTAGTATAGAGATTTTCATGAGGAACTAAAAAAAATTTCATAAATGCCCATTCAAGCCACATATGACGCTCTAGAATGGCTTTCTTAACAGGTGGTGCGATTGTATATTTGACATAGAAAGCTTCTCACGAAGCTTCTGTGGCGTTCCTGACCATCATATAATTTTAATATTGCTCCGATAAACTCTCATTGTTAAGATTTTTATTCATAAGGAGGGACACAAAATGAGACTGAAATATTTCTTATCGCTCATAATTATAATTAGCTTAACTTCGCTAGCTTCTGCCCAATCTGATAGAGATTTGGATAACGATGGCATTTGGGACTATGGACGTGGTGGCACAGATAGAGACTTGGATAATGACGGCATGTGGGACTCCAATCGAGGCGGGACAGATAGAGACATAGATAATGACGGCATGTGGGACTATGGCCGTGGCGGCACTGACAGAGACATGGACAACGATGGCATCTGGGACTCAAATAAAGGTGGAACAGATAGAGACTTAGATAACGATGGAATTTGGGATAGATAAGTTTATTGGTTTCCTAAAATAAAAAAAGGTTAGGGCTAGAGGTGGAAAATATTTCACGCCCCTTAGATGTTCATAAGTGGTCCGACCATCCCGAAGCAAATAAGTTTGTGGATGTTGTCTTTGAAAGCTACTTCCCACAACAATTTAAAAGTAATCGCAGCTCACGTAAGAGTTTCAGAACAGACCTGAAGGTTCTACTACTAGACCTTTATGTGTCTTGGAATGAAGACCCAAAGCAAACTATTGGCGTTGGAATGTCGAACTCTTTTTACAAGATGGATAGCCGATATAACGCTCTACACATTTCTTATAAGTTAATATCTATCATCAAAGAACTCTCTAAGACTGGTCTAATAGGCTTAAAACCTGGCTCAGAGTGGTCAGGTAAAGTTAGTCGTATTTGGCCAAAAGCAAAGCTTATAAAGCTATTTGAGGGCGTTAAGTTTGGTGTTGAAGACATCAAACCTCTGGTGGAACGTGAATGCATTATCCTCAGAAATAAAAATAAGAAGGATATTGAGTATGAAGAGGCGGATTATATTCACCAAATGAGAGAGCATTTAAGGGATTATAACGAACTTCTTCATAGAACCTTCATAGATATACCCTCCCTAGATAAACCAATTATTCAAAAGAAAGGGGATAAGAACAGTATTCGCATCACTCAGAATAATAAGTTTGTCAGGAGAATATTTCACAACAGCACCTTCAAAGAAGGTGGAAGATATTATGGAGGTTGGTGGCAAAATATACCTAAAGAATTTAGGAGAGAGATTTACATCAATGACACACCAACCATTGAGGATGATTACTCAGCTCTGCATCTGATGTTGGTCTACAGTAAATTGGGTCTAGAATATGACTGGAAAGAAGACCCTTATCATATCCCAATTGAGTTTATTAATTCTGAAGAAGAAGAAAGACTGGTTGGTAAACTATTCCTACTTACAGCACTTAATGCAAAGACAAAGCAATCAGGCTTCAAGGCTGCTAGAAGTGAATTCACAGACAACGACATAAGATATCCTGGTAAATTTACAGATAAGTTCCTAAATAATTATCTAAACAAAGTAATCAACAAACACCCACCATTAGAAGAATACTTATGATCAAATGCTGGTGTTGAGTTAATGAATATTGACAGTCAAATTACAGAGAAGATTGTAAAGAGATTTACCAAGAAGAAGATACCAATACTTTGCTTACATGATAGTTTTATAGTTCCAGTTGAATATGATGACGAACTAAGAACACAAATGCTTAAGTCAATTAAAGAGGTAAGCGGTAACAACAACATACAAATTAAAAGAAAGAATATAGGTCTAAATCAAATAAATAAGTGGAAGTATATTGATAGAGAATATTACTTATCCAACATCAAAGAGGTAGGGAATAAAAAAGTAAAAAGAACCAAAGGATATGAACTAAGAAAGAAGAAGTTCTATAATCTAAAATCGTAAGTAGAAGATGTATGTACTATTCCATTACCAGTAAATTTATATGGCATTAATTGATGAAACCTGAAGACATTAAAATATACTTCATGCTTGGTTTGATTGTTGTCATTGTATGGACACTGGCTTTTGTAACATTGTTAGTTATTCCTTGGTTCATTATCTACGCTAATGAGAACTTTTTTAGGTCTCTGGGTTTTATTGGTTCTGATTTAAATGACATCAAAGTATTTGCAGGAATTATTGTCTCAGCTTTGGTCGCCGCAGCAGTCTCAAGATTTGTTAATTGATATGAAAATGAAACAACTACTCCTCACCATCGCACTGCTTTTCTCGACGCCAGCACTTGCTTTAGGCAATGGTTTGCAAGGCCGAGTTGATGGCAATAAAGAAGTCATAGCAAATTTCGTTAATGGAAAAATGAATGGCTGGTCGGCAACTTATGATGGTGATGACACCTATTATATTAAATATCTAAATGGCTCGAGACTTGAAGGCGTAATCATTCGAAATGGTTTCGTAAAGATTAGGTTCAAGCAAAATAATGGCAATAATGTTTTAGGAGCAATTTATCTATCTGACGGGAGGGTTTTCAAAGGTAAGTTCGACCTCGGAGAGAATAGCAAGTTCGGTTTATGGAAATTATCAAATCAAAAACTTAATGGAGTAATCACCTATCCCACCCAATTCAAAGAAAGAAAATATTACGGCAAAGTAGAGTTTTGGAGAGGCAAAGAAGTTGATAGGGATGGTTTTGGAGTAGTTGAATACGAAGACGGCAAATTAGAGTCTGGTGATTACCTAAGAGAATTTGTTGGTAAGTCTCAGAAAATGAGTCCAGCTACAAGCGCAATTGTAGGGGTGCTTACTCTGGGATTAACGGCGGCAAGTCAGGCCTCGGATAGGCTTTCACAAGAAAAATTAATACGTGAGATGAAAGCCATTGAGAATGAAGTGAATGTCTTTTTAGATAGCTTTACCTATGAAGACGAAGTTAAGAAACTTGAAGTAGCTTATTACGAAAAGTCCTCAAAAGAAGAGGAGAAAAAAACAAACCTAGAAATGAAAAAATACAAATCTCAATGCAAGGCATTTGGATACGTTGAATTTAATAAGGATGGTAGCCCATCATCAGATTTCAATGCATGTGTTAAGGAGGCTTATTTTAAGGCTGAAGAGTTAAGGGTTTTAAAGAGTGAATTGCAAAATAAAAAGAACTCACAAGCTAGTGGTTTAAATAACTTAGTAGTATCAGGTAACAAAGAAAATAAAACAAAACCCACATTATCAAATAAAGAACTTAGGGACTTAGGCTCAAAAATGATGGGTTATGAAAACTTTAATGACTTAATAGATACACGCCCCAGAAGGACGCCTCCTGGAACCAGCAGACTTCCTCCAGGAGCATACAGATTAGATTAGTCGCAGTTCGTTGTGTCTATATATTTATCAGAGTTTAACTATCACCCGCTTCATCAGACTTATCGTCATCAGCTTCTTCATCGCTCTCTTCATGATGACCAATAGGTGTGAACTTAGGGTCTAACTCTTCAATATTGTTTCCATGACAATGTCTTGCACCCTCAACTTCGCCCCATTGAGCACAGTTAGTCCAACAATAGTGGCATCCATCTGCAGCTGTTCCGCCAGGATGAGCGTTAACAAGATTGACTGAACCAATTAAAAGTAAAAATACAAAAGCAGCTCTTAGCATATCTATACCTCCAAACTATGAGAAACCTCATTATTAGCTGATAATGTGTCAGGCTCAATATTTATAAATCTATCTGGCTGTGTTTTTTTGGGTGGGTGTTGGTTTGTTTTAACATGAGATGAGGTGTATACAGGTGGGTATGCCGAGACTTATTGCACTAATTTGTAAAAAACCTTCAATCTCTGAAGAAGACTTTAAATCTTATTACGAAAGCAATCACGCTCCTTTGATTGAGAGTTTATTTCCTACCTTAACAGGATACAGAAGAACCTACCTTCTTAAATCTAATATGCTTAATGATACGTTACCGCTGGAGTCCGATGGTGTTCCTAGCCAATATAACGTCATAACAGAGCTTACTTTTGATGATGAGGAAGGTTTAAATCAATTTTTTGAAATGGGAAAAAATAAAGAAGTTATTGAAGCTATCAGGAATGATGAAGCAAACTTCTTAGATGGTGAGCAGACCATTATGTATCGTGTCGACTAATCCTTTTTGTCAGCCCTTCTGAAATCCAGCATTGGCATAGCTGTCTCACAGTGGAGACTAAGGTGGCGACAATAAGTAACAGAAATAGGCTTATAAGCCTTCAATAATCATTAAGTCTGTATCCACACCATTATCTCTTATTGCTTTTGCAGCCTGGTACTCGTCACTAAAATAGAATTTTTCAGCGGCGGCTTTGCTTTCAAACTCAAGCAAGGTTACCAAGCCTGTTAGACTCCCTTCATGTCTGTCAGCACCAGGCCCTCGTGCCAATATTTTTCCACCAAACTTTTCTATAAGTGGAACTGCGGCTTCGCTAAATTCTTTGAAACAATTTTCGTCCTGCACTCTGAGGTTGGCAACCAAATACCCTTTAGACATAAGTGTCTCCCAAAAAAATAAAGTTATCGCCAAGTTTTCTCCAACTATGAGAAACCCCATTATTAGCTGACTATGTGTCAGGCTCAATATTTATATATCTATCTGTCTGTGTTTTTTGTGGAGGGGGGGCAGGCTTGGCCCAGCAATTTGGCATTGGCATATATAAATTCGGGAACGCTTAAATTGCGTCTGGCGGTCTATTTTCTGACTGAATAACTTCCGAGGCTGTCTGGACTGTTTCAGTAATAACCTCGGCGACGACTTCGGCGGCTTTGCTAACCACCTCTGTCGCAACAAGAGGGGCTGTTTCTGGTTTTGAAGCCTGGTAAATGTTTTGGTGAGAAAGAAGCCACCAGCCTCTTACACTCGACAAAAACCAAAAGCCATTGGCAAAAGACAAGACTAAAAGCCCTGCTGACGCTGTTGCAAGAAGTGAAAACATGCTGCCAATGGCCATACATATAAAGCCATATCTGCGGCGAATTGGGGACAGGCTTGACAATAGCGGGGCTGCCAAGGCTGTCCCAAAAATGACCGAACCCAGTTGGATTATTATAATAATGTTAGAGAGCAGCGACCATTCCATTTTGGCAACCATCAGGCATCTTGATTGAGCCTATGAAAGCTATATGCTCCTAAAATTTTTATTTTTCAATACTAATTTTCGGTTCAAGTAATTATTTTTATTTGGGCTGTGGGGAGGAAGGGTCGGCGGCAAGATTTGGCACAGTTATGTCACAGTTGCTTCAGCAAATAATGTTTTCATTTAAACTCTGGGCAAATTTTGCTAGTCTGTAATTGTTGGATTTCTGCGGGTTAGAGCGCATTCCGCTTTAGCGGATGGTGAGCCGGGTACCGGCGAACGACCTTGCCAAGGTTGATGTCGTGAGTTCGAATCTCATCGCCCGCTCCATTTCTTGATTTAGAAATGGAGCTGTTACAGCCCACTTTCCGTGACAATTGAAAAACCATCCTATTTTGAATAACTTCCAACCTGACGTTGCATTATACAATGGATGAATTTAGCATTTCAAAGGGTTGGCGGTTTAATAGTAATCAAAGGTAGGTTTTAAAATGCGTTCAGTCATACCAGTTATAATAGCCTTATTTTTCTCAAAGCCTGCTTGAACTAGAGTTGTTAAGCTGACATGGACCCAATATCTCAAGGAACAGTTGCAGCAGCTTTTGCGCAATCAGCGGCAAATAAAAATAATATTGCAAAGATAAGTATCGTCGGTTTTCTCGCTGGATTGGCTCCTGATTTAGACGTATTAATTCAGTCGTCGACTGACCCCGTTTTATTTCTTGAGTACCACAGGCAATTCACTCACTCCCTAATCTTTATTCCCTTTGGGGCGTTAATCGTCTCCACCCTTATTTTTCCACTGGTTAGAAAATCTCTCAGTTTTAAAACGACCTATGTGGCAAGTTTTTTGGGCTATGCGACCCATGGTTTGCTGGATGCATGCACGTCTTACGGTACGCTTCTTTTTTGGCCCTTCTCCAATGAGCGCATAACTTGGAATAATATATCTATTGTTGACCCGCTCCTTACAATTCCCGCCATCATTTTTCTGGCCGTGGCAGTCAAAACAAGTCGGCGGCGATTTAGTTTTCTTGCGGTTGGGTGGATTGTCTCATATCTGGCGTTAGGTCTTGTTCAGTACGAGAGGGCATTGTCATCTGGTATCAAACTGGCCCAGTCAAGGGGGCATAGTGCAGAGCGTATGACGCTTAAACCGTCTTTTGGAAACCTAATTCTCTGGAAGTCCATTTATCAGTATGAAGATAGTTTCTATGTTGACGCTATTCGCGCTGGACGCACCCTAACTTGGTGTCCTGGCGAAACTATTAAAATATTTGACTATCAATCCCACTTACCTGATTTAGAAAAAAATAGTCAGCAGATGAAGGACATTGAAAGATTTCGTTGGTTTTCACAGGATTATTTGGGCTTTGACGATGATAAAAATCTTGTCACGGATGTACGTTATTCGATGGTTCCAAATCAGATTGCGCCTATGTGGGGGCTGGTTATTGATGAACGGCAGGGCACTCATGAGCACGCGGTTTGGTGGGCAAGCCGCGATTTAGATGATGAAAGTTTGACTTTATTTAAGGAAATGTTGCTTAGTGATAACTATACACTAAGATAATTATGCTTGCCTTATGCCGCAGGTTTGACCAACAGGTAGTTATCGTTTCTGAGCCCGAAAAAGTTCGACCAAGCTCTAACCTTGGTGAGCCATTTATTGACTTTAGCCGTGTCCCAAAAAATACCCCCCACTCATGAAAGGGAGGAACTGAAATGAGATCTCTTATCTTAATCATCATCGGCGTGACGGTGCTGTTCGCCCTGTTTTTTTGGTTAGACGCAGATTTGGGTATTTCCCTCAGGCAGTCTCCACCTCCCGCGCCGCCCGCTAAAACATCAACACAAGATCGCCTTTTGGTCTGCAATCTTGTCAGCGCGCCTATTGTTGAGCTGGGATATACGCCGGAAGGTAAGGTTAATAAGCAACGCCAATGCAATTTCCTTTGTCAGGATAAATCTGAGATCACTGTGCACACCAATACGGAATATGACTGCCCGCAAACGCTTTATGATTGATTGTCGTGCTTCTGGTTGCCCGGCCCGCTATCCTAAAAATTTGTTGGGGTTTTAAACAGATTGACAATGATAACGCCCAACACAATCAGAGATAATCCCAATATGACTTGCCAGTTGAGGCTTTGCTTGTAAAAAAAATAGCTGAGCAAGGTGACAGAAAAAACACCTAGCCCCGCCCAAGATGCATAGACAATAGATAAGGGGAGCTTCTGGGCTAGATAGGCGAGTAGATAAAAAGAAATCCCATAGGCAACAAGTGTGATGGAGCTTGGTAGCGGCTTTGTGAAATTTTGTGTCACCGGCAAAAGCATCGTTCCAAGAACCTCACAGCTAATGGCGATGCACAGAAGAAGGTATAAATTCATTGAAATAGCTTACATGATTGCACCGCCACAGTGCAAAATTATGGCTGAAAATGCGAGCTATGCATTATTGTAATAAAAATTTAATCTAAAATATCCGCATTTAGCTGTAGCAATTTTGCCCGTCCCCTGTTAGCAATATCGTGACGGGTGATTTTTAAGGCATGTTTTAGCCCGTTCCCAACTCTTGTTGTTCAAGTTTTTGGTAAACTCACAAATTTTGCCCAACTTGGAATTATTATGACTACAGGAACTGTTAAGTGGTTTAACGCCACAAAAGGATATGGATTTATTGCTGTTGAAGGTGAAAACGACGTATTCGTGCATATCTCAGAAGTACAAAAAAGCGGCATTACCCTCGATGAGGGCACAGTTGTTTCTTTCGAGAAGCAGGTCGGGAATAACGGCAAGCAATCAGCCGCCAATCTGGAACTCGCTGACTAAAACCTAATTATCAGGCTTTAATATATCCAGCCATTGAGTGTAAAGCACTCTTTGAGCGCTGGATATATGCGCCTGTTTATTACGCTTTAAATCATTAAAGACACGCCTCTTTTGTAGGGGGCGTGTTTTTTTATATCTGATAGGGGCGCCATCGTGACGCCTCTAGTTGCGAATGGTAATGCTTATCAGTTGCAAGTTATTGTTTTTAAACGATTTTTCCTTTCCTTTTTGCGAATATGGCGTATATATAGATTTAATTGACATCTATTTTTAAAATGAGGAGAGCATTATGAAGGGTAGTCCGGAGGTTATTAAGCACCTCAATACTATTTTGAAAAACGAGCTAACCGCGATTAACCAGTATTTCCTGCATGCACGCATGCTCAAGGATTGGGGTTTTAATGTGCTTGGCGATAAGGTCTATCACGAAAGTATCGGCGAAATGAAACATGCCGATATGATTATTGGTCGCGTCTTAATGCTTGAAGGCTTACCAAATCTGCAAGATTTGGGGCTGTTGAAAATTGGTCAAAATGTGCCGGAAATGTTTGCGGCGGATCTCTCGGTTGAAATGCTTAACCAAGAGTGCCTGAAAGAGGCAATTGTCTTGTGTGAAAGTGAAAGAGATTTCATCACCCGTGATATTTTTGACAAAATTCTGGATGATACCGAAGAGCATATTGACTGGATTGAAACCCAGCAGGGTCTGATTGAAAAAACCGGCCTTCAAAACTACCTGCAAGAGCAGATTGGTGCAGAAGCTTAGCCCAAGGCTATAAAACGATTATTGCTGGCATTAAACGGTAGTGCCGATTAGGCCTGAATGGCAGCTGAGCGAGGCATATCTGTTGCGTTCAGCATCTCTTTCATGCGTTCGGCGCAACGCCCGCATTGAGGTTTTGTACCACATTGAGAGTAAATATCGTCAGGCCGCCGGCAACCGCTGGTGATGGCGGCGTCAACTTGTTTATCGGTTAAGGCGTTGCAGACACAGATATACATAAATTCTCCGTTAGTTGCTAATGATTATCAAAAACACCTAATGTCTGCAAGTTTTTTTTCTTATCTCGCATTTGAATATGTGCATAACTGGTTTTAAGCAGGCATGACCTGTAGATAGGTAATCACGATATTGGCGGTCTTCTCGCTGGCTGAGAGGGAAATCTGGTGATACACCTCGCCGCCTGCGACGGGAATAACGGCATCATTTAAAATCTCGAAGCCATTCGCGAGCAGATAATCCCGCGTGTCATTAATATCTTCCACCTCATAGACAATAGTTAGAATACCCTGTCCGTTTGCTTCCAGAACCGGATCCAGCACGCCGCCTGGAACAGGTGCAACCAATTCCGTACCAAGGTCGATATTCATCAGTGATAAAGACCCAAATGGGCGTGTCTGCTCTTGGTGATCAATAAATCTTGTATTGAGCAGTTTCGAGAAATTTACCTCGGCCTCCTCAACATCATTGACAAAATATTCCACCCTATGAAGTCTGAGTATTTTCATCATTTCCCCCTATATATGACCTATAAATCACCTGAGATAATTGAAATTAACCTGCCAATTGTCCGCCATCCATGGTGAAGAGCGACCCTGTGACCTTGCTGGCTTCTTGACTGGCAAGATAGGCGAATAGGCTGGCTATATCTGATGGTTGGCACGTCCCATCCAGAAGCTTTGGCGCGTTCCGCATCACCAAATCAAAATCTATACCCTCTGGGACATTTTCCATCATTTGGGCTGCCAGTGGCGTGTCCACATGACCCGGGCAAATCGCATTCACACGCACGCCTTTCGCGCCATATTCAATGGCGAGGCTTTTGGTGATACCGGCGACGGCGTGTTTTGAGGCTGCATAAGCAATCGTGTAGGCGACGCCCTGCAAGGCGGCTGTTGATGCCGTGTTTATAATTGTGCCTTTGGTTTTTTCCAGATGCGGTAAGGCGGCCTGACAAATGGCAAACACACTTGTCGTGTTGATTTGCATAATCCGTTCAAACTCGTCGAGGGAAAAACTCTCTGATGGCCCCCACCCGATTGTGCCTGAAATATTGCAGACAACATCCAACCCGCCTTTGGCGGCTTCATTTACGAGTGCTTGGGAGGAGTCGTTATCGAGGGCATTATAGGGTCTAATCATTGGCGCATTTGCCATTTGCTCTGCAGTAGCTGCGAGGCCCGCTTCATTAATATCGGCGATGACGACATGTGCGCCCTCTTCGGCAAAGCGAATTGCTGTTGCTTGTCCAATGCCGGATGCGGCGCCTGTAACCAAAACTTTTTTTCCGTCAAACCTGTTCATCATATCTCCGTGATTTGTTTTAAGTGTTGAAGAGTTTATTGAGATGCATCCGTTTTATGATGCGGTGAAAACCAAATCGGTGACGTCCATGCCATTTCGTGAATGTAATCATCAACCGGTAAATCCTTACATTTTTCCTCACGCACATTGGCGGGCAGACCGTCACAATAGGTTTTGTGCCAGCGTGGTGATATTTTTTCAACGACACGCATATAATAATAGCTGTCCATGTCTGGCTGATAATCAGTGTCAGTGAACACGGCGCATAGCCTGTTTTTGCCTTGAGGATTATCGGCAATCGCAACATCCATGACGCGGTTATGTTTCTGGCCAGAAGCATCAACCCAACCCTTCACAAGTTGTAAGCGTTCAAGTGGCTTTGACATAGGGTCGGACTTGGCTTCGAGTAAAAAGTTAAAAGGGGCTTCTTGCGGCGGTAAATGCGCGCCCATGGGCGTGCCGTTGGCATAGGCATGGTCGAGCCAGTCAGACTGGGTGCAGATATTTTCATCATATCGCCCGGCAAAGAAGCGGGGTGCGATGCGGGTGCCGGACGTGCCAAAAGTCTCGCGGCGCTTCATGGAATGAAAGAGCGCATCACGGGAATTTTCAATGGCCCAGACCCCTGCCAACCCACCCGGATTGGTGCGAATGGCATCCGTGTGACCAACATCTGCTGTGCTGAAACGACCTGACAAGCCCAATTCCGTTTTCTTATGCCCCGGCCAGCGGCTTTCTTCTGTACTGCCGGAGGTTGAGATATGTGTATCGGTGCTGCCAATAAAGCCAAATTCATGCGGGTTAACCCCGCGCTCTTGTTGTACCTGCATGCCCTCAAGCAATGCGCCGCGCGCGAAATCTCGGCTAGATAAGCAACCATCCCTATAGAAGCCTGTTTTAGGGTCACGGTGGTCATCGGTGCATTCCGGCGTGTTGGTGGTGCCGAATTTTGGTACAAGCCTGTTCAAAGCAAAGTCTAATTCCTTATTGCCAAAATCACGGCGTTTCTCAATATCGCAAAGCTCGTCCACATCACCCAAAATATCCGTCACCCTATTTAGGCATTCCGAGAAACCCTTATGCTGGGCTATCTCGTAAAGCCGTTCGTAACTTCGTGTCAGCGTATAGGCGGCAAAGCGGGAAGCGTCCGACATGTTTTCGATTTCACGCGGGTTGAACATATTCCCCCCCGATAAATTGGCATTATGCGGGATAACGATGACGTCACATTTGTCACGTCCGCCGCGACAGTCTTCCTCAAGATGATTGAAAAGCTGATAAGGCATAGGAAACATGTGATGTGATGGCGGCAAATCCGGCACATCAGTATTGCGGAAAATCAAATTACGGTGCGTATGTTTCGCGTCTGGACTGCGGGTGTATTCTAGCCCGACAAAAGACGTGAAGCGGCATGCCTCGGTTTTATCGTCAGCTGTTTCGGCGGCTTGAATTATGTCCCGCCAGACAATCTTATCAGCTGCGATGCAATCTTTGTTATCAGCGCCGCAAACGGCTTCGCGTCTCTCTGGTGTTAAATCGGCATTAATCTGGTTGAAGACCCGCACACCTTCAAATCCGCCGCCACGGAAAGTATCGCAAGCTTTTGTATCATGTCCCGGAAATTCGCCTGGATTACGGCAGATATAACCCTCGCCCAATGCCTCGGCATGGTCGGTGACAGCGGCGAAATCAAGTGGCTGGAGGAGTTGAAATCTTTGCGGGGCGTCAGATGGTGGGGCGGGAAGGTCTATCGCCTCTCCTTTGGCAAAACGGTAAGCGGCCTCGGGAAATGTGCGCGTGCCTTCAGGGAAGGCATCGGCGGATAATGCCGTATGAATATGCAGGTCGCCATAATAAGGGTTTTTGAGTGCGTTACGCGTGACGCAGTTCTTGGATGGCTCAGTGTAGGCCGGTGCCGGGTCATAGCCGAAGGCATAAATTTCAGGATTAGATTTGGGAGATTGTGGCAGGTTGATAATTGTTGTGGCGTCAATCTCGTAATTTGGAATGCCAGATAAAATTTTATAGGCAACAAACAGCAAGACGATGACAGCGACGAAGCCCGTCAAAACACGCGTGATATTTTTAAGCATGAGCCCCCCTCATCTTCTCACACCCTAGCTGTCGTGCTTGGTGCTTAACAGGAGGTGCCGGCTAAAGTTAACCATTTCTGATGCCGCATCTAAACAAGTTTTTTCAGATTCTTAAAATTGTTAACTTTTTCATCTATGCTAGACTAAATATGAAAATTGTTAATATTTAGGGGGTGACGGCGTGAGCTACGAGCATATTTTAACCGATTTAGATGATGATGGTATTTTGACTGTGACGCTGCACCGTCCTGAAGCCATGAATGCTTGGACAATGACCATGACCAAAGAACTGGTCGATATGGTCGAAAAGGCTGATGCAAATGATGATGTTCGTGCGGTCATCGTCACCGGCTCTGGCGAGCGCGCATTTTGTGCGGGTGCGGATTTATCGAGCGGGGTGGAAACATTTCAGTCGGCCCTTATGGAAGATACAGATGGCTTACATAAGGCAGACGGAAGCGTTAACTGGTCGCATCCTGGTATTCGTGACACGGCAGGGCTTTTTGTCCTGAAAGTCTATAATTCGGTCAAACCCTATATTGGCGCAATTAATGGCGTAGCGGTTGGCGTCGGCGTGACCATGACCTTGCCGATGGATATTCGAATTGCGTCCGATAATGCTCGTTTTGGTCTTGTTTTCAGTCGACGCGGCATTGTGCCGGAAGGTTGTTCCGCATGGTTCCTGCCAAGACTTGTGGGCATCTCAAAGGCGCTGGAATGGTGCTATAAGGGGGATGTTTTCCCCGTACAGGAGGCGCTTGATGGCGGCTTGATTAATGAAGTTGTGCCCCAAGACCAGCTGCTTAATCGTGCCAAGGAAATTGCGCGCTCCTTTACGAGTGAAAGCGCACAAGTATCGATTGCCCTCACACGCCAGATGATGTGGAAAATGATGGCTGCGGATCACCCGATGGAAGCACATAAAATCGACAGCCGCGCTGTATATGCTAGGGGGCAGCAGAGTGATGCCAAGGAAGGCATTGACTCATTTCTTGAAAAACGCCCAGCGGTATATACCGATAAGCCGAGCGAACATATGCCGGAATTTTATCCATGGTGGGATGAGCCGGATTACGGTTAGTTCAAGCGCCTGTTGATAAGCGCGATACTGCGGAACTCAAAAACCGTGGTGCCGCAGGGTTTTTCCAAGCGACAAATATAGGTAATAACGCCGCGTGTCGGGTCAGAGGATGATGGTCTCATCTCCACCACCTCACTGGTCGCGCGAAGCGTGTCCCCCGCCCGTACGGCAAGTTTCCATTCTGCTTTCTCCCAGCAGACCCCGCAAATATAATCGACATCACCATTCAATTCGTGGTCGAGTTTGCGCCACAGCGCGGCAACATAAATACCACTTGCGATAACCTCGCCAAATCGAGTGGAATTTGTATCCTGCACTTCGACGTGAAACCATTGCGGGTCATAATTCTTGGCAAAGGCAATCATGTCATTGCCATCAACAACGAGTTCTGAAGAGGTTAGATATTCACCAACCTCAATATCCTCAAAGCACCGCATATTTTCCATAATGACAAACCGTATGATTTATTAAAGATCTACGACGGTTTTACCAAAATTCTGTCCTTCGAACATCTGGCAAAAGGCCACACCGACATTTTCAATACCCGTTAGTTTATGCTCAAAGCTTTTAAGCTTGCCCTCTGCGAGCCAGCTTTCAAGTTGTTGGCGAACGGCTTCATATTCATCATGCCTGAAATGTGTCATGAAACCCTGCGCCGTTATTTCCTTCGAAACCAGTTCAAATAGATTATTCGGCGCGCTTGGCGCGCCTTTGGCTGTATAGTGCGTGACCGCCCCAATCATGGCGATGCGCCCACGATGGTTCATATTGGTGATGGCCGCTTGCAAGGTTTCGCCGCCTACATTATCGAGGAATATATCAACGCCGTCTGGGCATGCGGCTTTTATTGCTTCTGCCTGGCCCTCCGGGGCTTTGCGGTTAACGGCGGCGTCATAGCCAAGCTCATTAACAAGGAAATCACATTTTTCAGGACTGCTGGAAATGCCAACGGCACGGGCGCCATAAATCTTGGCGATTTGACCGGCGATAGAACCAACCGCGCCGCCTGCGGCGCTGATAAGCACGGTTTCGCCCTCTTTGGGTGGGGCAATTTCGGTAAGGGCAAAGTAAGCCGACATGCCAGTATCGCCAAGCACGCCGAGATAATAGCTATATGGGAATTCAAGGTCTTTAGGCAATTTGGCAATAAAATCACCGGGCTTGCCGATGGAATATTCCTGCCATGCGAAGCGCGCCATTAATTTATCACCGACTTCATATTCGGGGTTTTTAGTCGCCAGCACTTCACAAAGGGAAAGCCCCATAACAGGCTCACCTAGCGGCATGGCAGGTAAAACCTCGTCGCCTGCATCTTCATCCATCCAGTTGCGGAAGCCGGCATCTAGAGAAATAGCAAAGTTTTTGACAAGTATCTCATTGTCTTGAATGCATGAGTCTTGAATATCTGGCAATTCTCCCACATGTAAAGCAAAGTCATCGGGTTTCGGATTGCCCACCGGCCTTTTCGCCAGAATAATACTACGATTTTTCATGCTATCCCCTCCAAAATAAGGTTAAAGCTTATCAAGAGCGGGGCTGTTTAAAACAAGCTTTTTTGATAGGATGAAAAAAAATATTAAAGGTTAAAATAGACATAAATTTGGAGGGATAATCATATGTCGATTTCGAAGTTCAGCCGTGTTGGCCTTTTTCTTGTGTCTATGGTCTTTATAAGTGCAAGTCTTGTGGCTTGTGGTGACCAGCAAGATGCGCAAAATAATACCAATAATAATGATGCTTCCGCTTCAAATTCGGAAAGATTAAAAAGTGATACGCCCGATGGTGTGTATTGGGGGGATTTGCATATTCACTCACGGCTTTCCATGGACTCTTTTTCATTCGGGAATCGCATGCTGTCGGCGGATGACGCCTTTAAGTTTGCTAAGGGCGAGCCGATTGAAGCGCATACAGGTGATATGGCCCAATTAAAAAAGCCTTTGGACTTTTTGCTGGTATCGGATCACGCCGAATTTCTCGGTGTTGTCGCAAGTATTATGGATCGGAAACACGGCATTGATGAAACCGAGCTGGGCAAACGTTGGATGGGATGGTTAGAAGAAAATAACATTCAAGCCATTTTGAACGAATGGGTGGGCATGCTGGATGAGGCTTCCAGCCCCGTTGGTGCTGAAGCACAAAAGATCGAATATCCACCTGATTCATTTTTTAATGAAGTCTGGCAGGATATGGTTGATACGGCAGAAAGACATAATGACCCCGGCAAGTTCTCTGCTTTTTCAGGCTATGAATGGACGTCAATGATTGAAGGCGATAATTTGCATCGCGTTGTGATTTTCAGAGATGGGCCGGAAAAAACATCTGGTATTATTCCCGTTTCTTCAATTGAAAGTAATGACCCTGAATATCTTTGGGCGCGGCTTGACGATTATGAGCAAAAAACCGGCGGTCAGGTTTTGGCAATACCGCATAATAGTAATTTGTCAGAGGGCCGCATGTTTTCAGAAGAGCGCATATCGGGCGCAATGATTGATACGGCTTATGCAAATACCCGCATCAGATGGGAGCCGGTGCTTGAGATGACCCAAGTAAAGGGTGACTCGGAAACGCATCCTCTTGTCTCACCCGATGATGTTTTTGCAGATTTTGAAAACTGGGATGAAACGGATATTAACCGGAACGAAATTCCTGAGGATAAAAAGAAAGAGGTGTTTACGGGGAGCTATGCGCGGCCAGCACTTAAAACTGGTTTGGCGTTGGAGGAGAGACTGGGTGTGAACCCGTTTAAATTCGGGATGATTGGCAGCACGGACTCGCATACGGTGATGGCGACAGCTGATAGTGACAACTATTACGGCAAATTTGTCGACTCTGAGCCATCGCCCGAACGCCTGATGAGCAAAATGGGCGGCATTTTGTGGAATAACAGAATGCTGACTGCTGCGGGATATGCGGCTGTTTGGGCGGAAGAAAATTCTCGTGAAGCTATTTTTGACGCCATTAAGCGTAAGGAAGTTTATGCCACAACAGGGCCACGTATTGTTTTGCGCTTTTTCGGTGGTTGGGATTTTGACGCTGATGATTTGGCGCAGGCTGATTATGCCGCGCGCGGTTATCAAAAAGGCGTCCCAATGGGTGGGGACTTACTAGGCGGGGACTTAAAGGGTGCTGATGCAAAAAATACCGCGCCGCGTTTCATGATAACGGCGAGTAAAGACCCTGATGGTGCAAATCTTGACAGGGTGCAAGTCGTGAAGGGCTGGTTAAATGCTGACGGCGCCTTACAAGAAAAAGTCTTTGATGTCGCCTGGTCGGATGCGCGTGTTATTGACCCCGAAACAGGCGTCTTGCCGCTTGTCGGATCAACCGTCAATGTTGAAAAGGCGACATATACCAACACAATAGGGGCGGAAAATTTCGCTACAGTCTGGACAGACCCTGAATTTGACTCGTCTTTGAGGGCTTTTTACTATGTCCGCGTTCTAGAAATACCAACCCCACGCTGGACAACCTATGATGCCCAAAGATTTAATCTTGACCTGCCCGATGATGTTGTGGCTTCCATTCAGGAGAGAGTTTATTCATCGCCAATCTGGTTTACACCGCTTGATGAATAAGAGGCTGCCAAAAAAAGCAGTGCTGAATAATGCGGAAAATATCCTGTCACACAACAGGTTGATATCTGCATGAGCCTCTTTAGCCAAGCATGGCGCGGATTAAGTGTTTTCATAAGAGAGCCGCTTGCTGTTTTTATTATTTTTTCAGCAGGGCTGTATGGTGTTTTTCTTGTGCAAAAACCCGCAGATGAGACACTGATTATTGTGTCAGAAGCAAGGTTGCAGGAATTTTATCAATATAAGCGCCAGAGCTTTGGCCTGCCCGCAATTGCAAATAAGCTTGAGGTCATGTCCACTGGGGAACGCGATGCGCTCATTGAAGACTTTATTCGTGAGGAAGTGCTGGTTCGGGAGGCGCGCCGCATGGGGTTGGATGCAGGTGATTTCATCATCCGCCAGCGTTTAATTCAAAAGCTTGAATTCCTTGCGGATACGCAGGCCGATACGGCACAAAAAGCCGAGGCACTTTTGCCGGACTGGTATGGCACGCATCAGGAAAACTACCGTCAGCCTGCCGAGATCAGTTTTACACATATTTATTTTGCAAAGCCGGATGAAACAACTGACGCCAATGTAGAGGCCGCGCGTGTTTTATCAGCCCTGAAACGCGACCCTTCTTTACCTATTGCGGGGCTGGGTGACCGCTTTCTCTATCACAAATCCTATCAGCGCAAATCTCAGGCAGATATTGCAGGTCATTTTGGGGATGACTTCGCCTTGGCCGTGTTCGAGCTTTCTGAAAATGAAGCCTGGCAAGGGCCTTTGGCGTCGCGCCATGGCCATCATCTGGTGCGGGTTGTTGATAAAGCTGAATCCAAAATACCAAGGCTGGCGGACGTTCGGGAAAAGGTACTTTTTGATTTGAAGTTATCGCTGAGCGAGGCGGCACGTCAGGCGCATGCAGAGCGCCTACAAAAAAAATACACTGTTATTTATAATCAATGATGCCTCGATTTAGACAGTTTGCTTTTTTTCTCTTACTCGGCGTGATTATGGGTCAGGCAGGGGGAGAAGTGTCGGTTATTTCGTCGGCCTCAGCGCATGACCCGCGCCCGGTATTGATTGATATTTATCAGGATGAGGCGCGCCCCGGTGAGATGAAGCTTGAATGGAAAATTCCCGGCTCACTATCGCGGCAAAAGCATCCGATAATTGATTTTGCAAAGGCCTGTACCCTCACAACATCCTATCCGGTGCGTTTTACTGGCGCGGCCTATTATGGCGGTGCTGAGTTTCTTTGTTCGCGAAGTGCACAGCATTTGGCGCCTGTTTTGATGCTGACCTATCCGTTTGGCAATCCGTCTCTATCGAGTTTTGTTCGCTTGCACAAAGCTAGTCTGGAGAGCGATGAGACGACAGCCATGTTCCTGCTGAAGCCGGATGAACTTTCCTGGGCGATACCTCAGGCCTTGGCGCCGGCGTCTGCCCCCTCGTCTCTCATGGCGCAGGCTTATTTGGAGCTTGGCTTCAGTCATATTTTACAGGGTTGGGATCATCTTTTATTTCTCATTTGCCTTATGGCACTGGCGAGAATGCCCAAGAAAATATTTTGGGCCGTCACCGGTTTCACGATTGGCCATAGTTTCACATTGGCGGCGGCGTCTTTGAAAATTCTCACCTTGCCGGTTATTTATGTGGAAACGCTTATTTCGTTAAGCATTATTCTGGTTTGCGTTGAGCTGTTGCACACTGGCAGAAAGACCGTTGCGCGAACCTACCCTGTTTTGATTTCTTTGTTTTTCGGGCTGGTGCATGGGCTGGGCTTTGCCAATGAGCTTATCAGTATTGGCTTCCCTGAAGATGGGCTTATTGCAGCACTCCTGTTTTTTAATCTGGGGGTCGAGGCCGGACAACTCGCTTTTGTTGTGCCGGTTATGCTGCTCGCTTTTGCGGTGCAGAGATATATTGGTTCGGCGCGTCATCTGTCTGAGACGATAGGCTATAAATATGTGTTTTACACAATCGGTTTTGTTGCTTGTTTTTGGTTTGTCGAACGCAGCCTACAATTTTAAGCATATAATTTTAGGCATAAAAAAACCCCCACCCAAGGGCGGGGGTTTTAATCTTGTGAAAACCTTAAGGCTTAGAATTCATATCCGATTTTCATACCGAAATGCTGTCTCTTTGCAGGGGCAGCAAATGCGAACGCACCGGCGTCAAATGGGCGTGCAATACGGCCACCTTCTTCCAGAATATCGTTACCGAATACAATAATTCTGATTTGATTACCATTTGCGGTTTCAGAGCGGAATGTTGCTGACAGGTCAAGAGACTCATATGAGTCAACTTTAACGTCTGACCCATTTACGAAATCAAAAGTTTTCCAGTTAGCTTGTCCCCAATACTCATCACGACCACTGAAGGTACCCGCAAGAGTAAGGTCACCACCTGAGAGCTCGACATCATAATCGAAACCAAGGCTAAAGGTGTATTCAGGTGCCATTCTAAGCTTTGCAATGTCAGAAATATCGACACCACCATCATCGTAACTATCATATTCAGCTTCGAGAACACCGATTGCTGTATTAAAGCTCAGATTTTCTGATGCGTAGTAACGGCTTTCAATCTCTATACCGGAAATAGAAACCTCAGCAGCATTTAGGCTGAAGGTACAAGTAACCGAAGCTGCCTGACCACAAAGGTTACCATTTGTAGTTACCTGCTCTTGTTTATCTTTATAATCTGCTATGAAAGCGGTGAGATTAAAGATAAGAGAGTCAGATGGCTCAAGTCTAAGACCTGCTTCGTAGTTAATGACTTCCTCAGTACCGAATGGTGTGCAAGTTGCTGGATCCGTACAACGGGCAAAAACACCACCACTTCTAAAGCCATTAGATGCAGAAATGTAAACCATGCCATTGTCGAAGTTTCTTTCAATGATAAGTCTATGCTGGAGATAATCATCTTCGTAGATTTCATTGACTGAGTTAGCAAAACCACCAGCGGGTGTTGTCCCATTAGCAGCGAATGCATTTTTTTCGGCAAGGGTGGTGAAGTTTCTGACGAAGAAATCTTTTTCTTCTTCAGTATATCTCATACCCACTGTCGCAGACCATTCATTGCTAAAATCATATGAAAGTTCACCGAAAATAGCTGTAGCTTCAAGCTCTTGACCTGAAACAAAGTTTTGAATAGGGCCTGAGTCTTGGTCGAAACTTGCATCTAGATAGTAGTAGCCGAGCACATAGCTAAGAGGTCCATCGAAATCAGAAAGGAGCTGAAATTCTTGAGAGAATTGCTCAAATTTGATATCCCGTACCACAGGGAAAACAATAGTGGGCGAACCCCATGAGCTGATTGTAAACAGCTCTTCAGAGTCTTGATTACCTGTGATTGATTTTAGTGTATGATTGTTTAAATCAACATCAACATTAAGCGTCAGATTCTCGGTTTCATATGTCATGCCAAATGGCGCTGCATCATATGTTGTTTCGTAATCATTGGCCTCTGACAAATCTGCAGATGCACTCGCACATTTAAGTGGGTCAGCTGGGACTGCAGCGCCGATACCGGTGCAGAAGTTAAATGAACCTGTATCAGGTGTAATCGCCAGATTGTTACGATTAGATTGGTCATCAACATTATCGTAAATGACGTTTACATAGACTTTATCAGTTAAATCAAAGTCCAAGGAAACAGTGTGTGACTCAACGTCTTTGAGTTTGTCTCTACGTTGTGTCGTCACGTTATACATCCAGTTGTCGGCTTCTAATTGGCGCATGCCGACTTTGAGGCCAGCTTTGTCACCAAGCGGGAAGTTCACAATAGCTTGCAAGTCTTGTGTTGCATCTTCTTCGATACCAACCTGCATTTTAAAGCCAAGCTCTCTTGTTGGTTTAGAACGTTTGATATTGATAACACCACCGATTGTGTTACGGCCGTACAATGTGCCTTGAGGTCCACGAAGAACTTCGATTGACTCAACATCAAACAGATCCAGGTTAACGCCGCCATTATTTGCAGCAAAAACGCCATCAATCGTGACACCAACAGCAGGGTCGTTTGATTTTTCGGTATCATCATAGTTCAAACCACGAATTGATGCAGCAAGACCCGCACCTGCATAAGCCATATCGTGAAAAGCAACGTTTGGAACAAGCTTACCCAAATCTTGAGTCATGGGGATATTACCCTTGTCAAGTTGAGCAGCTGACAGTGCGGACACAGCAACCGGCACATCTTGAATAGACTCTGAACGCTTACGCGCTGTCACGATGATTTCATCCGTCGCCTGGGCCTGAGCCTTGGAGACGAGCGACAAACTGGTTTGCGTGCCAACCATTGACACTACAAATGCACCTGCCGCAAAACCTGCCAATAATTTTGGCAGTTTTTTAGTGAATTGCATAATTTCACCCTCCTAAAATAAATATTTAAAGTCAAAGCACTAAATAATAAATTTGACTTGGTAACATGTTACAAATTTGGAGGGTCAGCAAACCTGAAAAATAGACTAGTTTAGGCTTTATTGGCATTTCCAAACACATTTGTTGCAAATATGCATCATATATGTTTGGTTTTGAGTCCAAGAAGCCATATTTTGGGGGGCTAGCCGAAAATATCTGTCAGAAAAATCTCAATTTCTTGCTTGCACCGCTGGGCTGGCGCTGAGGTCGGTGCAATGCCGTCAAAGCCGTGACAAACCCCTGAATAAACATGCAAATCCGTCGGCACGCCGGCCTTTATGAGGTTGCCGGCATATAGAATATCTTCCCCGGCGAATAAATCGAGGTCGCCAACCAGTACGAGGCTTTTGGGCAGGCCCGATAAATCCGCTGCGCGGGCCGCGGCGGCATAGATTTGTAAGTCTGGCTGACCAAAAAGCCCACCAAGATAGGATTGCCAACCAAATAGGTTACTGGCGCGTTGCCAGATAAAAAAATCATCATCCGGATTGCTGGGGGGCGCGACATTCGTATCGTCTAGCATGGGGTAAACAAGAACCTGCCCGCATAAATTATGCCCGGCCTCGTCTCTGTTAAGAAGGCTAAGGCCCGCGGCAAGCCCGCCACCTGCGCTGACACCGAGAATGGCAACTTTATTTTTATCAATCATCAGGCTTTCCGCATCGCTCATGATGAGGTTCAGTGCGGCGTAGCAGTCTTGCAGGGGAGCGGGATAAGAATATTCCGGCGCCAGGCGGTAATCGACAACAGCGACGGCACAGTTGAGTGTCAGAGCGATTTGTTTTGCCATATAACCGTCGCTTTCTGCCGAGCCAATAATATAGCCGCCGCCATGAATCCATAAAAGACAAGGCAAGGGCGCGGTCGCATCGGTCGGGAAATGCAAAAATAACGGCACTTCAAAGCCATCTTGTGCATTTTTGGCGGTCAGTTCGCGTGTCTCTATTCCCTCAATGGGGGGGTGTTCTTTCGCCATTTCAGCCGCGATAACGCTATAGGCGACGCGCTTTTCCTGATAATTATCCGCTGTTATAGGTTTGGACATCAGATCAGGGAGGTGTTCCAGTATAGATGTAATGTCATCAATAAGGTGTTTTGTGGAAGTCATTTTGCCGCCTGTGCTTTCTGATTTGTTTGAGACTTTAGGCTGGTGGGTTTCTGCCGAAACTTGTGAGCGTTGCATCGACGGGCGACCAAGTGCTTTCTGACTCGTGCCAGCAATTTGCTTCCGGCTTCACCCAAGACGAGTCGTCCATTGTGCCAGCCTTAACAAAAACATAATCCGGGATTTCTTCAACAAAAGTCAGCATTTGCGAGCCGCATTCAGGGCAAAATCCTCGCCCGACATGCGAGCCATCCGTCCCCCTGCTTTTATAAAGTTTGTGGTCACCTGAAAGCTTCACATTTTCGCGGGGCAACATCACAATTGTTGCTTTGCCGGAGCCGGTGACTTTCTGACAATCTTTGCAATGGCAATGAAGTGCCGTCTCGGTTTTGGTTTCGTCCAATTCATAAGACAACTGCCCACATAGGCATGACCCTGTAATCATAATGCTCCCCTCATATGCTCCACATGCTCAAGCTTCAAAATTTAGCGCTTGTCTTGCTACTCCCACAAGTTCTAGGTGTTGTCATAACAATGTTGGATTAAGCTTAAGCCAAAATTGAGGAGGTCACAATGTCACTTACTATGGAAGAACGTAACATTACACCGTCAGAAGCCTATCCTGGCGATAAGACAACCACCAAAGCTGCCGAGCCGGAATTGCTCAAAGTAGAGATTACCGGCGATAGATATACGAGCAAGGAATTTAAAGATCAGGAATGGGCGCATATGTGGCGCCGCGTCTGGATGATTGCTGGCATGGCAGATGATTGCGCGGAGCCAGGCGATTTTTTCACCTGTGATTTGGGGCATGAGCCGCTCCTGTTTGTGCGTGGCAAGGATGGCATTAACGGCTTTTATAATATTTGCCAGCATCGTGGTGCTAAGCTTGTGCTGCAAGATAAAGGCACGATGGATAGTTTCTCTTGCATCTATCACGGTTGGAAATATGGCCTTGAAGGAGAGCTTGTCGAAGCGCAGGACCGCGATGATTTTGAAAGAGACCCGTGTGAGCATGTCCGGCTGGCGGATTTCAGAACAGAAATTTTTGCCGGTTTCGTTTGGTATTGTCTTGATGATGATGCCCCCGGTCTTGATGATTTTCTGGGCGATATGAAAGAGCAGCTTGAAAGCTGGCAGCTTAATGACGGATTTCGTGTGGAGCATTTTACCGTCGAATTACCGTGTAACTGGAAAGTCGTGATTGATAATTTTCAGGAGGGCTACCACATACGCACGCTGCATCCACAACTCATGGAAACAGTGAATGAAAATAAAGAGTCCGTTCAATATGACCTTTATGATGGTGGTCATTCCCGCATGATTTTATTGGGTTGTGACCCCAGCCCGAATTTTCAGCCGCAAAATACATTGCCGGATTCCATCACGCATATGCTCACGAAATGGGATATTAATCCTGAAGAGTATAAAGACAGGCACGGTGAAATCCGCCCGGCTTTGCAGCAAACAAAACGGGAGAAATCTGCCGAACGCGGCAAGGATTTTAGCCATCTCTCGGATGCGCAACTGACAGATAATTTTCTCTATGACCTTTTTCCGAGTTGCGCATTAAGCGTTTATCCTGAAGGGGAATATGTCTGGCTCCTGCGTTCCCGTCCCCATCCAGATGATCCTGAAAAATGCCTGTTTGATTACTGGACAATTGCCAAATTCCCAGAAGGCGAAGACACTTTATATTGGGAGCATATGGATATGACGCTTACGCGTGATGCAGAAATTGAACATAAGCAGTTTAAATGGGGTGAGGAGTCCATCAGTTTTGGCATTGACCAAGACGTGGATATTGCGCCCATCGTGCAACAAGGCATGCGCTCGCATGGTTTTAAGAAAGCCATTTTATGTCATCAGGAACGCCGTGTTCAATTTTTGCATGACAATATAGATCGCTACATCAAGGGTGATTTGGGGCGCTAGCGTTCCACATCACTGGATTGAGTAGGAGGGAAAAATGAAAACGCTGGATATGGAATTCATCCAAACCGAGGCCACATTAAAAAATCTGATTTATTTATTCGCGCGATCAATCGACAGGGTTGATGAAGAATTAATGCGTGACTTGTTCTGGCTGGACGCGACGGACGACCATGGGTTGTTCACCGGAACGGCAGAGGATTATGTCGCTTGGGTTATTCCTCTGCTCAAGTCAATGAATGGCACGCAGCACACAATCAGTAATATTCTGGTTGAGCTTGACGGCGATAAGGCGACTGCAGAGACGTATTTTGTTGCCTATCACCAGATTGGCGAAGGTGATGAAGCCATTGATATGATAGCGGCAGGGCGATATTTCGACAGATTTGAGAAGCGGGGTGATGAATGGAAATTCTCGCACCGCAAAGCTGTCTATGACTGGAACCGCAATGATCCGGCAACGGAGAATTGGAGTTCGCCTGAGATGAAGCCGTTACTTGAGCGCGGCGCGCGCAAACCGGATGATTATCTCTATAAGAATTAAACCTTACGCTGGTATTTGACTAAAGGTGAATAACCTTGTCGTAAGCGTCCAGCACTGACTCATGCATCATTTCTGACAAGGTCGGGTGTGGGAAGACGGTTTGCATCAATTCTTCTTCTGTGGTTTCCAGCCCGATAGCGGTCGCAAATCCCTGAATAAGCTCGGTGACTTCCGCGCCAATCAGATGCGCGCCCAATAATTCGCCCGTCTCGTCACAGAAAACGACCTTCACAAGCCCCTCAGTTTCACCCATGGCGAGTGCCTTGCCATTTCCTTGAAACGGGAAACGCCCGACGCGAATTTCATGACCTTCAGCGAGGGCTTTTTCTTCAGTCAGACCAATAGAGGCAATTTGCGGCGTGCAATATGTGCAGGCCGGGATTTTGTTTTTATCCAATGCATGCGGTGAGAGGCCGGCAATCGCCTCTACACAGATGACGGCTTCATGCGATGCCTTATGCGCGAGCCATGGCGGTGCGGTTACGTCGCCAATCGCATAGAGGCCTGAGATATTTGTCGCGCCATAGGCGTCTGTCTTGATCGCGCCTTTTTCCAACTCAACACCAAGCTCTTCGAGACCCATATCTTCGGTATTGGCGACCACGCCAATTGCTAAAATGACTTTATCAAAACTGAGCGTTTGAGGCGTGCCATTCTGCATGATGGTGGCATCCACACCTTTCTTGGTTGGTGTCACAGCTTGTAATTCGGCGGCGGTCATAAAGTTAACCCCGCGCTTTTCAAAACTTTTCTGAGCAAGGGCGGCAATTTCTTCATCTTCTTGCAGCAGGATGCGGTCCATTACCTCAATGACGGTAACTTCTGAGCCAAGCCCGTTATAGAAGCTGGCGAATTCCAGTCCGATGGCACCTGAGCCGACGACTAATAATTTTTCGGGCAGGGTTTCCGGCACCATGGCCTCGCGTGATGTCCAAATGGTTTTCCCGTCCGGCACAGCGCCGATGCTTTCAATCGTTCGCGCCCTTGCGCCAGTGGCAAGAATAATATGGTCGGCGCTATAGCTGTCATCACCTACTGTGACGAGAGGGGCGTTTGCGTCAGAAGCTTGCAGGCTGGCGGCGGCTTTAATGACGGTGATTTTATTTTTCTTCATCAAAAAATCAATGCCGCCAGAGAGTTTGCCTGCAATATCACGGGAGCGTTTCACAATGGCGGAGAGGTCAAATTCTGGTTTGGCGGAAAGACCATAATGCTCGGCATTTTGCATATGGGCATACATTTCAGATGACCGCAGCATGGCTTTGGTGGGAATGCATCCCCAATTCAGGCAGACGCCGCCCATATCGGCTTTTTCGACAATGGCTGTTTTCATGCCAAGCTGAGAGGCTCGAATGGCTGCGACGTAGCCGCCTGGACCGGCGCCGATTACGATAATGTCAAAATGATCCGTTGGTTTTTCCGTCATGGATTTGTCTTTCAGCTATAGGTTTGTGATTGCAGTCTTATACAGAAGTAAAGCCGCCATCAATATTAAGCTCTGTGCCGGTCACAAATGCCGCAGATTCCGAACATAGATACACAACCCCGCCGCCAAGATCTTCTGGGATGGCGAGACGTCCAATCGGATGGTTAGCGATAATACCTGCTTCAGCGACCTCATAAGATGGCACGACACCTTTCTCAATATAGGTATCAATAATAGATTTCAGCATTGGGGTTTCCACCCCGCCAGGGTGGATAGAGTTCACACGGATATTATAGCCCAGCGCAGCAAATTCAATCGCCGCGCATTTTGTGAATATTTTCACCGCGCCTTTACTGGCACAATAGGCAGCGTTAAAAGCTGCCCCTCTCTGTCCGGCAATTGAGGAAAAATTCACCACTGAAGCGCCGCCCTTGCGCGTCTCGCCGCTTTTCTTCAGAAGCGGCAATAGGGTGTGAAAGGACATTAATATCGACTCGACATTAATGCTGTTCACGCGTTGCCATTCCGCAAGGCTTGTTTCCTCAATAGACACAACAATCGACAGTCCGGCGACATTAACCAGCGCATCCAGCCGCCCATAATCACTTTCAATCTGGTCGGCGATTTTCTGCCAGTCATCCTGCGATGTTACATCATGCTGGTAATAGGCTTCGGCGGTGAGATCGTCTGGCTTATCGGCAATATCAGTCGCGATTACCTTAGCCCCCGCCTCGGTCATGGTGGCACATACGGCACGCCCAATCCCGCCAGCCGCACCTGTTACGAGAGCAATTGTGTTCTCCAGATTGATTGTCATTATTCATCCTTTCCTGTCAGCGCATTTTTGGTCTTAGGTTATTGCGCAGTCCAACCGCCATCAACCACCAACTCACTGCCCGTCATATAACTGCTGTCATCCGAGGCTAAAAACCATGCACATGCTGCAATTTCAGAAGTGTCCGCAATCCGTCCCATTGGGGTGGCTTGAGCAATCATGCCTTTTAAGTCCTCCGGCTTTTCGGCAAGGCCTTCGGCAACCATGCGGTTCATGCCGGTATCAAGCAATGGTGTTTGCACAAAACCCGGATGTAAAGAATTCACTCTTATCGGTGTCCGCTTGGTCGCAAATTCAACCCCCAAGGCTTTGCTCATCAAGGTCACAGCGCCTTTACTGGTATTATAGGCCGAGGTGTCGATATAGCCGACCTTGCCCATAACCGAACTGATATTGATAATCGAGCTTCCGGCAGGTGTTCCTTGGCCCGTTTCGGCAAGTAGGGGGGCGGATGTTTTAATGCCGAGAAAAACGCCATCCACATTAACGGACATAATGCGCCGCCAGCTTTCATAAGTCAGCTCTTCAACCGGGCCGACGCAATCCACGCCCGCATTATTCACAAGACAATCCAGTCGCCCTGCCGCAGTTTTAATCTCACCGATGACTGACTGCCATTGCGCCTCTTCAATCACATTCTGCTTGAGATAAGTTGCTTTACCTTCAATGCCTGACATCAGCTCTGCGGCAGTTTCCTCACTTTCAATATCAGTGAGATAAACCTGCATCCCTTCCGCGAGCAGACGCTCCGCGATACCGCGGCCGATACCCCGCAAGCCACCTGTCACGAGCGCAACACGTTCTCCATAATCTGTCATGATTAAACCCCCATCATGCCGGAGGTCGTGGCACCGTCAATTTTGTAATCCGCGCCCGAAATAAAAGCCGCTTCATCCGATACAAGATAGGTCACCAGCGCGGCAACTTCATCAACATGCGCCATGCGCTTAAGGGGCGCCATGCCTTCAAACTGAGCGCGGGCGGCAGCCGGATCGGGCGCGCCGTTAATCACATCGCTAATCATTTCAGTTTCAACAACGCCGGGGTGAATGGAGTTGCAGCGAATGGGCAGACTTTGGTTGGCGCAATGCATGGCGACAGATTTTGCCATCGCAATAAGCGCGCCTTTCGTGGTCGAATAGGTGACATAATTCCCCATGGGAATATAAGCATTCATTGAACTATTCAGAATAATCGCGCCGGAAGGCCCGTCCGGATTTTTACGCATGGCACGAACGGCGTGCTGGGCGCTCAGCATGACACCTGTCAGATTAATATCCAAAAGGTTCTGCCAGTTTTCCAGTGGTACGGTTTCGATGCTTGCATCGCCGGACTCGGTGCCGGCATTTGCGAACATAATATCCAGTCGCCCATATTTTTCATTCACATGTTCCATGAGGCTTTCCCAGCCTGCAGCATCTTGAACTTGATGCTTGACAAATTCTGCTCCCGTTTCGGAAACGACTTTTTCTGCCTTGCTTTCATTTGAGCCGGTAAACACAACTTGCGCGCCCTCCTGCACAAATCGTCTCACGGTTCCGGCGCCAATACCTGATGTGCCGCCCGTGATAATGGCAACTTTATTTGCGAGACGTGTCATATAATCCCCCTGCTTTTATTTATCCTTGATGAACTATCAGGCTTAATGAACAAAAATTAAACCTATGCTTTGGTTAAGGTTGTGGGCTGGGTGTTTTTTAGGCAGTATAATTCTCAGAATGGCGGAATATGCCGCAATGCATCTAACAAAATATTCAGGGGGATATGATGTCGGAGAAAACTTCAAATCCGTCAGGGGAAGACCTGACAAGACAAGCTAAGGGAGTCAACTGGGTTGATTTGATGGAAGAGGATGCGCGTCCTGTTCCGGATTTTCTTAAGGAGCCAAGTTATGAGTATCTGGGGTCGGACCCCATACCGGCGAGCCGTTATACATCTCTCGAATTTGAAAAACTCGAAAAAGAAAAAATGTGGCCGAATATCTGGCAATTCGCTGCCCGTGAAGAAGATTTACTCGAACCGGGTGACTATGTTGTTTTTGATAATGCCGACCGTACTTTCTTGATTGTGCGTCAAGATGATGGGGGTGTCCGCGCCTTTCACAATGTTTGCCTCCATCGGGGCCGTAAACTCAGAACAGAAGATGGCTGTGCCGATAAATTTCAGTGCCCTTTCCATGGCTATACCTGGAATAAGGATGGCAGCTTGAACGAAATTCCCAATCGTTGGGACTTCAGTCATTTGTCGGATGAAAAAATGAAACTGCCGGAAGCCGAAGTTGGACGCTGGGGCGGATATATTTTCATCAAGGAAAATCCAGGCGGGCCAACATTGGAAGAATTCCTCGCGCCTCTACCGGAACATTTTAAGCGCTGGCGGCATGAAGAATGTGCCACGGTCCTTTGGGTCGGCAAGGTTGTCCCGGCCAATTGGAAGGTCACAGCCGAGGCTTTTATGGAAGCTTGGCACACGCTGGTTACGCACCCGCAGATTTTACCCTTCACGGGCGATGAAAACAGCGCCTATTGGTTCTGGGGCGACAATGTGAATGTCAATCTGGTGCCGTTTGGTGTCATTTCGCCTCACATTGATCCAACCGATAAGAAACAGCAATGGATTGTTGACGAGTTTGTGAAATATAACGGACGGTCTGCCGAAAATTACGATCCGGAAAGTGACCCGTTTAAAATTGAAGTCCCTGAAGGTATTTCTGCGCGGCGCGCTTTGGGGGCTAATTTTAGAGAATACTACACGGAAATTTTCGGACATGATCACAGTGACGCAACGGATGCGGAGCTATTGGATGCGATTGTCTATAATGTGTTTCCAAATTTTGCGCCTTGGGGCGGCTTTATGCCAAACATTGTTTATCGTTGGAAACCTTGGCAGGACCCGGATCATTGTCTGATGGAAGTGCGGATTTTGTCTCGCATTCCGCCCGGTCAGCCCATGCCGGCCAGCCCGCCCATGAAGTTTTTGTCTGTTGATCAAAAATGGACCGAAGCAACTGAGCTTGGGGCGCTGGGGGAAGTTTTTGAGCAAGATATGGAAAACCTGCCTTATGTTCAGGAGGGGCTGAAGGCCTCCAAAACCGGTGAGGTACAACTTGGCGATTATCAAGAAATCCGTATTCGCCAGTTCCATCAAACATTAGAAAAATATCTGGAGAAATAATCTCATGAGTGAGGCTTCTGAAGAACATCCAAAACGCATTGATTGCGTTCTCATCGCTGCAGGTAAATATCATGATATTGATTTCGCCCGCCTCGAATTGCTCAAGCTACTGGGTGAGGATATGCGTTATAGGGTGAGGGTTTTTGAAGATTACGAAAATCTCGAGGCACTCAAAGCGGCTGATTGCATTGTGACCTATACATGTGATGTCGTGCCGTCTCTTGCCGCGCAAGAAGTTTTAAAAGAGTGGTTGCATGAAGGCGGACGTTGGTATGCGTTGCATGGCACGAATTCTATTCTCAGAATGCTGGATGACGGTCTTTGGGATGCGCCGCGCTGGGCACCGGCATTTATGGATTTGCTCGGGTCACAATTTATCTCGCACCCGCCAATTGAGCCTTACAAGGTGACGGTCACGCAACCCGACCATCCGCTTGTCAAAGATGTCGAGGCCTTTGAGACCACAGATGAATTGTATCATCTTGAGACCCATGGCGACCTGGATGTTTTAATGGAAGCGGCATGCGACCAGCCCGGCACAGGATTTGCCGAGGCTGATGATGCACATGGCACGCATCCGGTTTTCTATATTAAAGAACATGGCAAGGGCGCGGTTTTATATCTGACGCTCGGCCATTGCCGTGGGCATTATGATTTGCAACCCGCATTGGAATGGTGGCCAACAATTGACAGATGCGCTTGGGACTTGCCCGTTTTTTATAAGCTACTCAAGCGCGGCATGAACTGGATGATCCGAGAAGATATTCAGGCTTAACCACTAAGCGAGCGTGCCAGCATAAACATCCATGGCTCTTTCTGACGAGTAGGGATAGCGTGCAAGCATCATAAGTCTCTTATGGCCTGTGGCGACAATCACCTCTTCAGAAACGCCCATACCGCCATGCAGCTGAATGGTTTCATGGCCTAAGGCTGTGCCGGCTTCGGCGGCAAAGGCACGGACGCCAGCAATCATTTCACCAAGTTTCGCGGTTGCCTCTTCACCTGTGCCACTATCCAGAAGTGTCAGGCGTAAAATGAGAGACCGTAATTGGTCAATGGCGACATATTGCTCGACCATGCGGTGCTGGAGGGCCTGAAAGCTCCCAAGTGGTCGCCCGAATTGTTTGCGGGTTTTTAAATAATCGAGAGTCGCTTCAAACATGGTTTCCATAAGCCCAAGCGTCTCGGCGCAACGGGCAATATCCGCTTTTTGCTGAACGGCAGTCAGCGACTGAATCCCCCCTTCAAGCTTATGTGAGGACGGCACATGAAGGGCATCGAAATCAAGTTTTACGCCAACGCGACCATCAACCAGCCTATAAGGCGCAACTTGCATGCCGGGGGTTTCTGTCGGGACAAGAAACAGCGATATGTCGTTGGCAGTGCCGTCAACAGATTTTGATGAGATGATATAGCCATCAACGCCGACCCCGCTTGGCACGAGTGACTTTGATCCGCTCAAAATAAACCCGTCATCATTCGGGGTGGCGGTGGTCTCGACCCATATTGGGTTATCGCGCGCGCGTTGTTCGGTATGTGCTAATGTGAGGCGTTTCTCGCCAGTGACGAGTTGGTCTATCCATGCGGCTTTGAGTTCCGGTGCGGCGGTGGCGGCAAACAGAGCCCCCGCCTCATAGGCATATTCAATAAGGGGTTCCGTTGTGATGCCCCGCCCCAGAGCCTCGAAAATAATGGTGAGGGTTTTGATATCTGTTTCAAACCCGCCATCGGCCTCCTTAAAGGCGGTTGCAATCAGGCCAAGTTCACCCATCAGACTCCAATTATCGGGGCTGAAGCCATAGGGTGTCTCCAGATAGGTGTTTCTTTGCCCGTCGGCATAATGATCTTGAACAAATCGTTCAACCAGCGATTTGAGCATTTGTTGATCATCGGTTAATTGGAAATGCACAATAGAAACCTTCTCTTAATTCATGACAACGCTAACAGCACTTTAGCTAAAACATCCTATAATGCATTTGATTGATACTAAATAATTTGTCAGGGTAAGTTAAAAAGGTTAGTTTCCGGCTATGGAAGTCAATAAAAATCTCAAAAATATTCGAATTAAGAGCCCTGAAGACATTCGGCGCTCTGCTGAAGCCTTCCGCGATATTGTCAAAAAGCTGGTTAATATGCGAATTGCGGCCAGCCATAATATCGCAAAGAACGAGGCGCTGGTCGACATTGAAGGTCAGCTTATCGCAACAGAGGTTTTTGGGTGGGAAGGCAAAAATGACTGGTTAGGCAGCGCCTATCTGGCGCTTGAGTCGCCCATAACTATGGCTTGCCGCTATGAGAGCGAACCATTCTGGATTAACGAAAAAGGGGTCTATACGCAACATCCAAACACTTTTCTGGATGAAATTGACCTCTCTCGCTTTCGCGAAAGAGCCAAAACCACTGCTGCGATTGTTGTGCCGGTACATATGCCTTTCAGTCAGATTGGGGCGGTTAGTTTTAATCCTTTTGATGAAGAAACAACGGATTTGGCCGCAGCTTATGAAAAATTTGGCATGGAATTGGGGCTGTATGCACGTGCCTTTATCCGTTCATATATGCATGTCTTACCGCGCGTTCAGATTTTGCCGAGCAGCTCTAAGCTTTCCAAACGTGAGGTCGAGTGCCTTCGCTGGGCGGCTATGGGTAAGACCGATATCGAAATCAGCATGATTATCAAGCGGAGCCGAGCGACGGTGCGCTTTCATATTCATAATGCTTCTATGAAGCTGGATGCTGTGAATCGCAGTCAGGCGGTCTTTAAGGCGACCCAACTGGGCTATATCAGCAATATGAGTTCTAAAATCCTGATTTAACACCCTTCTTTTCAACCTAGTTATTTAGGGAGTGCCGCTGGCTTTTGTTAAAAGCTAGTAGTGTGAAATACGTAATTTCTGAAACTCACACATTATTCTTAAAGACTATGAATCAAGACTTAACAGGCGAACTCCCCCATCTCGTATTATCAGAGGATGGCAGTTATTATTTGCAAGGCGGTCATAATGAGGCCTCAGGCAAATATGTCTTTCCACTTATGGGAGGGGATAAAGAGTTTTTCCAACCCGTGCCGCTGAAACGCGAGGGGACAATCTGGTCGTTTACTGTTCAGAGGTTTCGCCCCAAGACCCCACCATATGCGGGACCGGATGATTTTGTTCCTTATCTTGTGGCTTATGTCGATTTGCCCGGCCAGTTAAAAGTAGAGGCGCGCTTGGTGGATATAGAAGAAGACGATGTTGAGATTGGCCTGCCGGTTGAACTCACTGTTATCCCGGATATCACTGGTGAACCGGGGAGCGTGATGCATGCCTTTAGGCCAATAGAAACGAGGGCTGCATGACGGATGTAGGTATTATCGGGGTCGGCATTCACCCTTTCGGCAGAACCGAAGGCCGTAGCGGGATTGATATGGGCATTTATGCTGTCCGCGAGGCGTTATCGGATTGCAATCTCAACTGGGAAGATGTGCAATTCGCCTATGGCGGCTCTGATGCGTCAGGCAATGCCGATACGATGGTTAAACAGCTCGGTCTTTCCGGTGTGCAATTCGTCAATGTGAAAAATGGCTGTGCGACGGGTGGCTCTGCCCTCTACGCTGTGGCGAGCACCATTAAGGCCGGGGAATATGATATTGGTCTCGCGGTTGGTTTTGATAAACACCCGCGCGGTGCATTTAATCCATTGCCAGAAGAATGGGGTCTTCCCGATTGGTATGGCGCGCAAGGCTATATGCTGACCACGCAATTTTTCGCCATGAAAATCAAACGCTATATGCATGATTTCAATATTTCTGATTTGTCTCTTGGGCGCATTTCCGAAAAGTCATTTGCCAATGCAGAACATGCTGAGCATGCTTGGCGGCGCAGTCCGGTTTCGCTGGAAGAAATTATGGAAAGCCCGATGGTGAATGACCCGTTGCGCAAATATATGTTCTGCTCTCCTGCCGAGGGGGGGGTGGCGCTTATTTTGGCATCCGAGAAAAAAGCCCGCGAAATTGGCGCGCCTTTTGTTAAGCTTGATGCGGCGATTATGCGTACGCGGCCTCAAGGCAGTTTTGAGGTTTTTGCGACATCAGTTGATAATGATATTGACGGCTCTGCCACGCGCTTGGCGTCGCAAGCGGCATTTGAACTCGCCGGTATCGGTCCGGAAGATTTCGATCTCGCCCAAATTCAAGATACTGATTCCGGTACTGAGATTATTCACATGGCTGAGAATGGCCTGTGTGCTGATGGTGAGCAGGAGCAATGGCTTGCCGAGGGTAAAACATTGCTGAATGGAAAGCTGCCGATTAATACGGATGGTGGATGTATCGCTTGCGGCGAGCCGATTGGTGCATCCGGTTTACGTCAGGTTTATGAGAATGTGGTTCAACTCAGAGGACAGGCCGGGGCGCGGCAGGTTCAAAATGACCCACGTGTTGCTTACAGTCATGTTTATGGTGCGCCCGGCGTTTCTGCCGTGACAATTTTAAGAAAATAAAGATTATGGATTTTGAATTTCTCGAAAGTGAATCTGAATTTCGTGATGAGGTGAAAAGCTTTCTCGCTGACGCCCTGGATGCAGATATACAATCAGCTTCTGCGTCGTCGCCAGGTGTGTTTGCAGAGCCAGATATTGGTATAGGCTGGCATCAGAAGCTTTATGAAAGAGGCTGGATTGCCCCTGACTGGCCTGTCGAATATGGCGGCACTGGCTGGACAGCTTTGCAGAAATATATTTTTGAAAAAGAATGTTCACTGGTGGGTGCGCCGAAACTCCCTGTCATGGGCATGCAATTGCTTGGCCCGAGCATTTATACATTTGGCAATGACGCGCAAAAAGAAACTTTATTGCCGCGCATTTTGTCTGGTGAGGATTATTGGTGTCAGGGTTTTTCTGAGCCGAATTCTGGCTCTGATTTGGCAAGCCTGCAAGCAACGGCAGTGCGCGATGGCGATAATTATATCGTCAATGGCAGTAAAATTTGGACAACGCATGGTCACCACGCCAATAAAATTTTCTGTTTGCTCCGTACCGAGAAAGCAGAGCGCCCACAACAAGGCATCAGCTTTATTTTGCTGGATTTGGATCAGCCGGGTATTTCGGTGAAGCCGATTATAACGCTGGCAGGAGACCATGAGGTCAATCAGGTGTTTTTTGATGACGCGGTAACGCCGGTTGAGAATCTCGTTGGTGAAGAAGGTCAGGGCTGGGAAATCGCAAAATTTCTGCTTGAAAATGAGCGCGGTGGATCATGCCATGCACCTGAATTACTGGCTGATTTGGAAAGACTGGATATGGCGGCGTCGGAGGAAATTTTTGAGGATGATCGCAAACTATCCGAAACACGGAGCTGGCGCCTTAAGTTGGCGGATATCCGCTTACGCGCGCAGGCGCTTGAGGTGACGGAACTGCAAGTGCTGGCGAATATTATGGAAGGGCTTGAGCCTGGGCCGCAAACGTCCCTGATAAAATTTGTTGCGTCAAAAGTTCGCCAAGAAGTGGATGGTCTGGCCGTTGACCTTTTTGGTCATGCAGCTTTGCAACTTGAAACCCAGCGTCCGCTTTATGGCGGTAATGCGCCTCAGCCGATTTTCTCTCAAGGGGCGCAAATAGCGACCCCACGCTACTTAAATAGCCGCGCATGGACTATTTTTGGCGGGACAAATGAAGTGCAGGCGAATATCATATCCAAAACCGTGCTAGGCCTATAAGATGGTCTTTAAAGTAACGGTCAATAGTACGTTTAAAAACGGAGGGAAGAATGCAAATCAGTGAAGATGCGCTCAAACAGGCATACCGGCAGATGAAAACCATCCGCATGTTTGAAGAACGCCTACATGATGAGATTATGACGGGCGAAATTGCCGGTTTTACTCATCTCTATGCTGGGCAAGAGGCTGTGGCTGTGGGGGTTTGCGAACATCTCGATTATAATGACACAATCGCCTCGACCCATAGAGGCCATGGTCACTGTATCGCCAAGGGCTGTGATGTCCGCGGTATGATGCTGGAGATTTACGGGCGTGCCGACGGCATTTGTAAAGGCAAAGGCGGCTCGATGCATATTGCCGATATTGAAAAAGGCATGCTGGGCGCGAATGGCATTGTTGGTGGCGGTCCACCTATTGTTGTTGGTGCAGCATTAGCGGCTAAATTATATGGTGACGGGCGTCTGGCGGTGGCTTTTTCCGGTGACGGTGCGTGTAATCAGGGCACAACTTTTGAAGCCATGAATCTGGCTGTTGTGACCAATGCCCCTGCGATATTTGCCTTTGAGAATAATCATTATTCCGAACATACCGGCGTCGCTTATGCTGTCGGCAGTGAGGATATTGCCAGCCGCGCCGAGAGCTTTGGTATGAAGGCATGGCGTGTTGACGGGTGCGACTTCTTTAAAGTCTATGAAACCATGGGCGAAGTTGTGGACCATGTGCGCGCCGGTAAAGGTCCTGCTGCCGTTGAGTTCGATACGGAGAGATTTTTCGGTCACTTTGAAGGCGATCCGCAAAATTATCGCGGTGAAGGCGAGATTGCGCGTCTCAGAAAAGAGCGTGATTGCATCACAATATTCAGAGAGCATGCGGCTAAGAATAAGCTTGTGAGCAAAAAAGATTTGGATGCCATCGACAAAGAAGTTTCCGACTTAATTGATAAGTCGGTCGAGGAGTCACGGGCTGCTGCGCCGCCCACGGCTGAAGATGTTCTTACCGATGTCTATATTGACTATATCTAAGAAGGGACAATCAGATGGCTGAATTAATGCTGCGTGAAGCAATTTTACAAACCCTATTTTCTGAAATGGAACGGGATGAGAATGTCGTTGTTCTAGGTGAGGACATTGTTGGCGGTATGGGGACGGAAGGTGGCCCCGAGGCAATCGGGGGTATCTGGGGTACCTCTACCGGTCTTTACGATAGGTTTGGTGGAGACCGGGTCATTGATACGCCGATTTCCGAAAGTGCGATTATCGGTGCTGCGGGTGGTCTTGGCTTGACGGGTAAGCGCCCTGTTGCGGAAATTATGTTCGCCGATTTCCTCGGTGTTTGCATGGACCAGATTTGGAATCAGATGGCTAAATTCCGCTATATGTTTGGCGGTAAAACCGAATGTCCTGCCGTCGTGCGCATGATTTACGGTGCGGGGTTGAACGCTGCCGCCCAACATAGTCAGGCACCGCATGGTATTCTGACATCTATGCCGGGGCTCAAGGTTGTTATGCCGTCAACACCTGCAGATGCCAAGGGTCTGTTGACCACGGCTATTCGCGACCAAGATCCGGTTATCTTTTTGGAACATAAGGCGCTTTATGCCGAAAAAGGCGAAGTGCCTGATGGTGATTACACCATTCCTTTCGGTCATGCGCGTTTGGCTCATGCCGGTGAGGATGTGACGATTGTGGCCGCAGGTCTGATGGTCAAATTCTCTATTAAGGCGGCGCAAGGTCTTGCTGAAAAAGGCATTGGCTGTGATGTGATTGATTTGCGCACAACAAGCCCATTAGATGAAGAGGCTATTCTGGACTCGGTTGAAAACACAGGTCGTTTGGTTGTTGTTGACGAGTCGCCGCCACGTTGTGGTCTGGCGACCGATATTGTATCGCTTGTCACTCAAAAAGCCTATGCGAGCCTGAAGGCGCCGCCCGAAATGGTGACGTCTCCTCATACACCTGTGCCTTTTGCACGTGAGCTTGAAAAGGCCTATCTGCCGTCTCCGGGCAAAATTGCAGATGCCGTTGAACGAACTTTAGCCTGGAAATAGCGCGAGGCAATGATGAAAAATATTAAAGCATTCACCATGCCCAAATGGGGTATCGAGATGCAAGAAGGCACAATCTCTGAATGGGTTGTGAAGGAAGGCCAGTCTTTCAAAAAGGGTGAAATTATTGCTCTGATTGAAACCGACAAGATTTCAAATGAGGTGGAAGCCGAATTTGACGGGGTGCTTCGTAAAATTGTGACACCTTCCGGTCAGACCGAACCTGTCGGGGCCTTGCTTGGCGTTTTCGGTGATACTGATGTGCCGGATGGGGAGATTGAAACTTTCGCTCAAAGCTTTAAAGCCGCCGATACCGGCACGGCTGTCGGGCGTAATTCGGATACGGCGTCACCTGCGCCTTCTGAAACGGCACCTGCCGAAGTGGCAGCCCCTGCTGCACCGGCCATTAGTGATACGAGTTTCGACAATCTGAATATCAGTCCCAAAGCGCGGGAACTGGCGATTGAAATGCAAATTGATGCCACGCAGATTAGTGGTTCAGGCCGCAATGGTCGCATCACCTATCAGGATGTGCATCAAGCCTCGCGGCCTGATGCGTCAGTTGATTTGGGCGGGGCTTTGCCTGTGCCTGCCGATGATGAAACAATTTTTGCCTCACCGCTTGCTAAAAGGCTTGCCGCCATGAATGGCATTGACCTTAAAGGTGTTGCGGGGACGGGTGCGCGGGGCCGTATTCGTAAAGAAGATGTCTTTGCATTATTGCCGGATGCCGGGTCGCGGTCGCAAGGAGCGGCACTTGCTTCAAATACCGACAACACACCGAAAATTGTTGAAATGGACAAAATCCGCAAGGTTATCGCCAAGCGTTTGACTGAAGCCAAGTCAACCATTCCGCATTTTTATATCCGCAGTGATTTTGATGTTGAGAACCTTTTGGAATTCCGTCGTATCGGTAACAAGGTGCTGAACACAAAAGCGTCCTTAAATGACTATTTGATTAAGGCTGTTGGACGGGCGCTCGTTGAGCATCCCGACGTTAATGTGCAGGTACATGATGATAAAATTCATTATTATCCGCATGCTAATGTCGGTGTTGCGATTGCTGCGAAGTCCGGTCTCATAACGCCTGTCGTCAAAAATGTTGATCTCATGGATATCAGCGATATTTCGCGCGCGACAACTCAGCTTATTAAAAAAGCGAATACGGGCAAGCTCGGCTTTGCGGATTTGGAAGGCGGGACATTAACCATCTCAAATCTTGGTATGATGGGTGTTGACCAGTTCGATGCGATTATCAATCCGCCCCAAGGGTCTATTCTGGCGATTGGCGGTATTAGCCGTGTGATGACAGAAATGGAAGATGGGTCAGGTGAATTCCGTAGCAAGCTGTCTGTTGCCATGTCTTGTGATCACCGCGCGATTGATGGTGCAGCTGGTGCAAAATTCATGGCGACCTTGAAGTCGATGATTGAAGCGCCGGAGCTGTTTTTTTAGGCTGAGTTCGCTTTCGCCACAGCATGAACTTGGTCGTGATTAAAGTAAAACGGCTTAATCATGCACAGCTTATCGCCACGGAAAACATACATTTCCACCATCTCGATAACCTCATCTGAACCTTCAGGGACAAGCTCAACTTCGCAACAGACGGAAGTTTCACCGAGCATCAAATTGGATTGTCTCACTTCTGAAATCCTCAGCATAGGCATGATTTTAGTGTAGAGGTTTTGCAGCGCTTTTTTGCCCGTATACCTTCCCGCAAATGGCAGGCTATCAGACTCGATAATCACGATATCATCAGTCATCATGGCTTCAAGTTCGACGAAGTTTCCCTCGCGGGCATATTGAAAAAAGATGTTTACCAAATTGATTAAATCAGGTTTTTCGGACATAGATTTCCCTCCATTAGTCTTGCGTCAAGCATGTAAAATTAGCCTGTAGATAAATACTCCCCAAAAAGCTAGTGGTTTGCGGGCAGGTCAGGGTCTTTTATAGGTTGTTAAAGCTGCCTAAATGGCAGAACATAATATTTTCAGGGGGACGAACATGATTTTTGTAGCCGGTACGATGACAATGAAACCCGAAATCATTAGTGAGTTTAAAACTGAGGTTGCCGCAATGGTCGATAAAGTGCGCGCCGAAGATGGGTGCTTGCACTATTCATTGCTGGTTGAGGATGCGGATACAGGTCTGGTGAATGTCCTTGAAAAATGGCGTGATGATGACGCTTTGCTTGTCCACTTTGGACAGCCTTGGATTATGGCATTTTTCGAGAAATTCTTTCCCCATATGCTGGACACAACCGTGAAGGTTTTTGATATTTCCGGTGAACGCCCGCTCCCCGGATCTGAGTAAAACTCAGAGTCTAAAATATAAAATTGGAGATACGCTGTGGTTGATAATCTGACCAATCGCTTCTGGAAATTTGTGAAGCGGCCTGAAGGCAATGCATATGACGAGGCTTTCACATTGGAAGAGACCTCTCTTTCATCCCCGGTTGATGGGCAAGTAATTGTCAAAAATCAGTATCTATCTCTAGATGCGGGAACGCGCATGTGGATTACCGGGCGTGAAGATGGCTACCAACCGCCGCTTGATTTGAATATTCCTATGGTGGGGCTTGGGGTCGGGGAAGTTATTGCTTCGTCTGACCCGAACTTTGCCGAGGGCGACTTAGTGCGCGGTTTCGGACAATGGGCTGATTACTCCGTGGTCACAGCCGAACTTTCCGGCCTAATGAAACTTGATAAATCCATTGATGATGTGCGTCAGCATCTCGGCGTTCTTGGCTTTACGGGCTGGACCGGCATGTGGGGCATTACGGAAACCGGCCAGGCCAAAGCCGGTGAGAATGTTTTGGTTTCTGCGGCGGGCGGGGCTGCCGGTATGGTGGCTTGTCAGATTGCCAGAAACCTTGGGTGTCATGTTTACGGCACGGCAGGTGGCGCTGATAAATGTGCTTTTCTGGAAAAAGAATTCGGCATTACCGCCATTGACTACAAATCTGAAAATGTTGCAGATCGTCTAGCGCAGATTGAAGGCGGCATTGATGTTTATTTTGACAATGTCGGTGGCCCACAAATTGATGCGGTTTTCCCGAATATGGCGAATTATGGGCGTATCGCAATTAGCGGTCTGATTGCCGAATATTCCGGTCAACCGACACAGCCTGCGAGATTTGACCAGATTTTGATGAAGCGCCTGACGGTTAAAGGCTTTTTCTCGCCAGATTTTGCCGATCAGGGCGCACGGCTGACCGAGGCTCTCAAGGAGCAATATATTGCCGGCAAGCTGGACATGCCTTTCGATGTGACGGATGGTTTGGAAAATATGCTGACGGCTTATACTAAATTGTTCACCGGCGGTAATATCGGCAAGACGCTGGTTAAACTTTTTTAAGTTTAACCAGTCTCAAGCCTGAGTGGGGATTACATTGCTGTAACGCCACCATCCACAACGAGTTCTGCGCCAGTGATATATTTCCCCTGATCGCTCGCCAAAAATAGCGCACAATTTGCGATATCTTCGGGGTCACCCAGTCGACCCATCGGAATGGCTTGCACAAACATATCCCAGTTTTCCGCATTTTCCTGTTTTGCACCCGCGAGTAGATTTGTATCAATCAGGCCGGGGTGAATGGAGTTCACACGGATATTTTCTTTCGCAGTTTCCATGGCCACTGTTTTGGTCATAAGTCGGACACCGGCTTTAGCGGCGCTATAGGCCACATTACCGGGGATGCCGACAATGCCCGAAATGGACGACATATTGATAATGTTTCCGCCCTTGCCGGTTTCACGCATCATGGCAACGGCTCTTTTCGTACCGTAAAAAACGCTGTGCATATTGGTGTCCATAACGCGCAGATATTCTTCCGATGTCGCCGAGTCAATTGTGCCAAGTTGTGAAATGCCTGCATTATTAACCAGAATATCGAGCTGGCCTTTTTGTTCTTTAATAGCGGCGAAAACATTGTCCCAGTCTTTTTCATCCGTGACGTTATGTTTCAACGCTGCACCTTGCCCGCCATTACTCTTAATCACATCAAGCGAGGCGTTGCATCCGTTCTCATCAATATCTGTCAGAAATACGAAAGCCCCTTCCGACGCAAACTTATCGGCAATGGCACTTCCAAGCCCGGGGCGGGACGCGCCGCCGGTTATCAAGGCTACTTTATTTTCAAGTTGGTTCATCATCATCTCCCTTATTCCCTATATAATTTTAATCAGATTTTTAAAATCTGTTTGCCTTTGTTTAATCCCTTATAGAGGCGGTTTAATGTCGCCGGTGCCGCTTCAAAACCGGATTGGCAATCTTCTTGCCATGTTAATTTGTCGTCTTTAATCAACTGCATCATGCGCTTGCGTATTGCCGGAAACTCACTCGCATAGTCGAGCACAATAAACCCTGCCATGGTGGCACGGCGAAAGATTAAATTAAAATAATTTTGTGGTCCGGCGGGCATATCGCCCGTTTCATAGCGGCTGATACCGCCACACACAACGATACGCGCATGGGTAGCGATATTTGCCAGCATATCATCCAGCACCGCGCCGCCCACATTGTCATAGACAATATTTGCGCCTTTTGGAGCAAGCTCTCGCAAGCGCTCTTTGACGTTTTCGTTTTTATAATCAATAGCGGCATCAAAACCGGCTTCTTTCTGAAGCCAGTCACATTTTTCGGCACCGCCGGCAATGCCAATCACGCGGCACTGCATTAGTTTTGCGAGTTGCCCGACAATCGACCCGGTTGCGCCCGCAGCACCAGACACGACGACTGTGTCGCCAGAAATGGGTTTGCCGATTTTGAACAAGCCGCACCAAGCCGTCATGCCCGTCAGACCCAAAACTGAAAGGCTGGCAGTGGGTGGTAATTCGGTCTCGACTGCATCAAACCCTTTACCATCAGTCACAAAATGCTCTGTCCATCCGGTCATGCCAGACCAAAGACTACCAATGGGCATATCAGGATGATTGCTTTCAATGACTTCGCCTATGCCAGTGCCACGCATAATATCGCCGATTTCCATCGGCGCGACGTAATCTGCAACATTTTCCATCCAGCCCTTTTGTGCGGGATCAAAACCGAGCCATAATGTTTTTAATAGAGCCTCACCTGCGCCAGGTTTGGGCTGATCTATATCCACCAGCGTGAAATCGCTATTCTCTAAAGGTCGTCCTCTAGGATGGGCAGTTATTTGCCAGCACTGCGTCATGATTGAAATCCCTGTAGCGTCGTCAATTTAATTTTTATGGCTTTAGCATAACTGCCAATTTGGAATGGCATACTCTGTTAATTGTTAGTTGCGGCAAGGTTGGTCTGTGCGATTATGGCGACAAATATTAGGAGGAATAGAGATGACGAACCGACGATTTATTCTCAAGAAACGACCTGTAGGGGAGCCAAAGCCCGATGATTTCGAGCTGCTAGAAACCCCTATTCCCGAGCCTGAAGAAGGTGCGTTTGTTGTCCGCAATCACTTTATTTCTATCGACCCTGCCATGCGGGGCTGGCTTGACGATGCGCCGTCTTATATGCCGCCAGTTGACCTCGATGACGCTGTGCGCGCGACAACAGTAGGACGGGTTTATAAGTCAAAAAATCCTGAATTTACCGAAGGCCAATGGGTGCTGGGGCTTAATAAGGTGGAAGAATATTCATTGGTTCTGCCCGGGGGGTTCACCTCGCCGATTGATGTAGATCTCGTTCCCTCGCCCAGTATTTTTCTGTCGGCCTTAGGGGCTGTTGGTCTGACAGCTTATTTCGGTTTGCAAGATGCCGGACAACCTAAAGCAGGCGAGACAGTTCTGGTGTCTGGTGCGGCTGGTGCTGTTGGTTCCATGGTCGGTCAGATTGCGAAAATCAAAGGCTGTCGGGCTGTTGGCATTGCGGGCGGTGCTGAAAAATGCCGTCGTTTGATTGAGGATTATGGCTTTGACGCGGCGGTGGATTATCGCGGCAAAGATGTTGATACGCTCACAAGAGAGATTGGCGAAGCTGCGCCGGATGGCGTGGATATTATTTTTGAAAATGTTGGTGGCGATATTCTCGATGCCGGATTGATGAATTTGAATGAATATTCGCGTGTTATTTTGTGCGGTCTTATCAGTGAGTATAATACTGAGCCAAAAGGCGCGCGGAATTTGTGGCAGACCATTGTCAAACAGACAACCGTTAAAGGGTTTCTTATCAGAGATTATGCGCCACGTTTTGCCGAAGGTGGTGCGGAAGTCGCTGGTTGGATTGCTGATGGGAAGGTCAGATTTGATGAGCATATTGATAGCGGCATCGAAAATTCATTTGAGGTCTTTATGAAATTGTTCAGCGGTCAAAATAACGGCAAGCTCATTCTGGATGTGAGTCCTGATTAAAGGGCCATATTAAGAGACGAGATTAAATAGACCGGAGCAAGACTTTGAGCGCACAAACTGCAAATATATCGACCTCAGATAGGCTGAATGGACGCGTAGCCGTCGTTACCGGCGGGGCGTCGGGTATTGGTGCTCAAACGGCGGCACGGTTGACTGCCGACGGTGCGGCGGTCTTGCGGGTTGATCAAAAAGGCGATGCCGACCTTCTGCTTGATGTCACAGCAGATGGTGCAAGCAATGAAATTCTTGATGCTGTGCAAAGCACGCATGGGAAGTTAGATATTCTCGTCACCTGTGCCGGCATAAGTGAGTTTTTGCCGCTTGAGGAAACCAGCGATGAGGTCTGGGACAATAATCTATCTGTAAACTTAACGGCGGTGTTTCGATTGGTACGCGATGCCGCGCCTTTATTAAAAGAATCCCAAGCCGGGCGGGTTGTCACCATTGGCTCGGTCATGTCGGAATTTGCAGGCCCGGGACTTGCGGCATATACCGCCTCAAAACATGGGTTACTCGGATTAAGCCGTGCGCTGGCAACTGAATTGGGCGGGCATGGGATTACGGTGAATTGTGTTCAGCCCGGCGCGATTGAAACGCCGATGACCGCACCGGCGTTTTCTGAAATGCCGGAATATAAAACCTTCTGGTCGGAAAAAGCACCGCTCGGCAGGCTCGGTCAACCTCAGGACATAGCCGATGTTATCGCCTTTTTGGTGAGTGACGAAGCCCGCTTTATGAGTGGTCACGGCATCTATGTTGATGGTGCCGCAATGGTGAAACCTTAAGTAATGGTGCAACCTTAAGTAATGGTGCAACCTTAAGTAATGGTGAAACCCTAAATAAGATTAGAATTGCACTCTTTTGGTGTAGCCACCATCCACAACGATATTCGTACCTGTTGTATAAGATGATGCCGGGCTGGCGAGAAACACGACAGCTTTTGCAACATCTTCGGGGCTACCAAAGCGACCCAGCGCCATTTGTCCAACCGTTGCGTCATAAAGCTCCGGCATGGCTGTTTCAATCGTTTCCCAGTTGCCGCCGGGGAATTTAATCGGCCCGGGGGAAACCGCATTGACGCGAATATGCTTCGGGCCTAGATGCTGGGATAGCTGTTTTGTATAGGTCAACAACGCGCCTTTAATTGCGTTATAAGGTTGTGGCACAAGGAATGTTTCCGCCCCTGCAGTGCTGGACATCACGACAATGGAACCATTGTCGGATTTCTCCAAATATGGTTCAAGCGCGCCAGCGCCAATCGCTGTGCCTTTGAGGTCATATTGCACGCATTTGTCCCAATCATCCGTCGCGCCTGCGCCTGATGCACTGACATTGGGGATGAAAATATCACATCCGCCCAGCGCCTCTGCGGTTTTTGTCAGCCACTCTGGATAGGCGTCAAAATTATCCATGTCAAAGGCCTCGCCAATGACCTTGCCGCCATGTTTGGACAGGCTGTCGACTGTCTCGGCAACTTGCTCTTTATTGCGCGAGAAAAACCCGATATCGCAGCCCTCTGCCGCAAAAATTTCCAGCGCTGCACGCCCAATACCGCGGCTGCCGCCGGTAAGAATAACTTTCAATCCTTTAAGACCAAGATCCATGATAACCCCCTAAATTTGTTTGAGACAGGCTAACCTCTTGGCCTGAATTTTATACCTAGTAATCACGCTAGTTGTTGATAGCCAACCGAGACCGTCATGCTAGTGGCAGGATATAAATGCGATATATTTTTTCAGGAGGGAATTATGGGCAGACTGGATGGAAAATGCGCCGTCATACTTGGCGCTGCAAGCAAAGATAATATGGGTCAGGTCATGGCGCGTCGCTTTATGGCGGAAGGGGCGACGGTTTTGGTGGCTGGCAGAAATGAAGACATTCTTAAAGATATATCAAGCGAGATTGGCGGTCATTACGCGCTGTGTGATATTACGGATCGCGGGCAGGTTTTTGCCCTTGCTGCCAGTGCCGTTGAGAAAATGGGCAAGGTAGATATTGCTGTTAATGCGACCGGTTGGGGATTGCTCAAACCCTTCCTCGAAAATACCGAAGAAGAACTCGAAAAAATGACGCGGTTGCAATATATCGGGCCATTCTTTTTCTATCAGGCCATGCTTGAGGTTATGGGTGAAGGCGGGTCGCTTATCCAGATAAGCTCCGCGACTGCGAAAATCATGCTTAATGATCACGCTGCCTATATGGGGACGAAAGCCGGAACGGATCATGTCATCCGGTGTATCGCGCATGAATTCGGGGAAAAAGGTATTCGTGCCAATTCCATCTCACCGGGTCTGACCGATACGCCAATGACGGCAGGTGCCAAGGAAACGCCCGGGATTTTTGAGGCTTTTGACAAGGGCTATCCGCTGGGGCGTATTAATACATCCGAGGATATTGCCGCCGCCGCGGTTTGGCTATCCAGCGATGAATGTTACATGACAGGTGAAAACCTGCAGGTAAATGGCGGTCTATGTTTGCGGGGTAACCCGACCAATAAGGATATTCAGGAGAGCGTTGCCAAGCATATGCAATCCTAGTCAGCTGCCTTTGCTTGCTCTCTGAGCTTATCCTTCCTGATTTTGCCAGAAGCCGTGCGCGGGAAATCATCAACAAAGATGAATTTCTCGGGGCGTTTCTGCTTGGCAAGCCCGGACTCTGCCATTTGTGCCAATAGTGTGGCGATAGCTTTATCCGCGTCTTGAGGTGCGGTGTCCGTCAAAATCACAAAAGCGCAAACCCCTTCACCAAGCCTTTCATGTGGCATGGAAACGATAGCGGCTTCGCGCACAATGTTGCTCAGATGCAAGACATCCTCAATTTCCTTGGCGCTGATATTTTCCCCGCCGCGAATGATAAGATCTTTTTTGCGCCCTGAAATGCAAAGCGCGCCTTGGGCATTTATAAAACCGATATCGCCGGTTTTAAAAAACCCATCCGGCGTAATGGCATTAGCCGTATCACCAGCATCGGCATAGCCAATCATCATGGCTGGGCCACGCACTTCTATCTCGCCATCAGGGACTTCGCCATTTTCATTAGGCGCGATCGTGTCACCATTATCATCAACAATCCGAACCTCATAATCCACCGCTTCCCCATCGGTTGTTGCGGCAAGGTCGGCATGAGCAGCACCTTGATAGCCGAGTGTCACCAGCGGCGCTTCGGAGCTGCCAAACACCCTAAAACAGCATGTCTCAGCAAATTGGCGATTGGCTTGATAGACGATTTCCGATGGCACAGCCGCCCCGCCACAAGCAAAATATCTTAGGCTGGGCAAGTCAGTGCCTTTTGTCTCGGATAGTCGTGTCAGCTCTTGTAAGAAAGGTGTGGCGGCGACAGTGCCGGCAACCGAGTATGTTTCAATCATCTCAATAGCTTTTTCGGCATTCCAGCTTTCCATCAGCACGGTGCGCGTGTCGCACAGAAACGGTAATTCTAGCCCATTGGCATAGCCACTGACATGTGAGACGGGTGATGGCATAAGAATATGTGCGCCGGGAGCCATGCCCCAATGGTCGCGCGCGCAAAATGAGGCACGCGCCAATGTATTATGGCTGTGCAAGACGGCTTTGGGGCGACCTGTGGTGCCGGAGGTATAGAGAAGTAATTTCACATCATCCGGATCGGGTGTTGGCAGATTTGTGTCCAGATCGCGACCGGACTCAATCATCTCCTGCAAATTGCCGGGTTGGTCGGAGCGCACATAGGAGACTTGAAGCAAGTCAGGACATTCAGGACGGATATCCTCCATCATGGCGGCAAAGTCATATTTATTAAAGCTTTCGCAAATAAACATCACTTTTGACTTACTGTCCTGCAACATGTGGCGCACTTCCGCATGACGGTAAATAATCACAATCGGGCTGATAACAAAGCCGCCCAGCGCGGCGGCGATATTGATGATGGCGGCCTCGGGCCAATTCGGTGTCTGAAAGCTGATAACATCATCCGCTTGAACGCCGATTTTTTGTAGGCCGCGGGCCAGGGCAAGTGCATCCTCATAAATGCGCTTATAAGACCAGTCGCCTTCAATATTTGGAAAAACAGAAATATCCGGTTTTTCGTCTGCTAATCGCTGAGCCATTTGCCCGACTGTTTCATGGCACCAGACAGAGCTGCCCTTATATTTTTCAAGATGTGTGGCGCGCTCTTTGGCTTGCCGCCAGCGGGTCGTATTGTCCATTATTTGGCCCTATCGTCTTAGAATTTCTGTATACATAGTGTGCTGAAAGGTTAAATTATGAAAACCTATTAATAGTCTCAGTTTGATGAGTTTATCCAGAGTGGTTGGATAGTAAAAAAACTGGAGGGATTTAACATGCGCGAAGATTTAGCTCAGATTGCAGAAACATTACTCGATTATGCCGAGAATGGGGAAACATTTCAGACGGACAAAATCACAACTGTTCCCTCAGGTGTCTATACGGATGCGGATTTGTGGCAAAAAGAAATGGATACGGTTTTCAAAAAACTCCCTCTTGCATTGGCCGCAAGTGCTGAATTGCCAGAGCCGGGAAGTTATAAAGCAATGGAAGCTGTTGGTCTTCCCCTTCTCATTACGCGCGACAAGGACGGGCAGGTTCATGCCTTTTTGAATGTTTGCGCGCATCGTGGTGCTCCTGTTGCTGATGAGGGCTGTGGTCATAAATCCAGATTTACCTGCAAATATCACGGCTGGACTTATACGAATGACGGCAAATTAATGGGCGTCGCCGAGGCGCACACATTTGGCGAGATTGACAAGTCAACGCGCGGGCTGACTGCTTTGCCTTGTGAAGAAAAATCCGGGCTGATTTTTGTCACCCTGACCCCGGGTGCTGAAATGGATTTGGATGGATTTCTGGATGGCATGTTGGATGACCTCGATTATTATAATTTCAAGGATTGGGCTTATATTGGCCAAAGAGTGATTACTGGTGCGAATTGGAAGATTGCATTTGACGGATATCTGGAGGGGTATCACTTCTCCTCTCTGCATCCTGAAAGCATCCACCCGCGCACTTATTCAAATCTGACCCATTATGAAAATTTCGGCCCGCATATGCGCATCGGATTTGCGCAAACGGGGATTAAGGAAAAACTCGGCGCTGCGCCGAAAGAAAAATGGGGCGAGATGGAAAATAACGGATATGACTTTGTGCGTATCCTTTTCCCGAATGTATCGATTTTCCTCGCGCCTGAAATCACCCAGATTGCACAACTTTTTCCCGGGCCGACAGTTGACCAGAACCGTACGGTGCTGATGTTCTTCAGAAACGACCCACCCAAAGATGATGCCGACCGCGAAGGTTTGGAAGGTATGATGGACTGGCTGCGTCAGGTGGTGGAAGAAGAAGATTATATGGTAGGCGACCTTATTCAAAAAGGTCTGCAATCCGGCGCGCATGATGAGATTGTTCTTGGTAAAAATGAAAGAGGAAATCAGTTTTTCCACGAATGTCTGGCTTGGTATATGGCGAATGATCCGTCAAAACCAATGCCTCAAATATAAGGCCCCAAATATAAGCTAAAGATAAGCATCAGATAACACTTTTAAATTTAACCAACTGGCAGGAAAAATTATGGAAAGACTCAAAGACAAAGTTGCAATCGTTACCGGGGCAGCAGATGGCATGGGTGAAGCCATAGTCAAACTCTTTGCCGCCGAGGGCGCGCAAGTTCTTGGTGTGGATTTAAATGCTGAGAAATTAAATGCTGCTCATAATAGTGGGACGAATTCCATCAAGCTGATGGATATCGACGTCACGGCAGATGATGCTGATGAGAAAATTATCGGCGAAACGCTTTCCGCCTTTGGCGCGGCAGATATTCTGGTTAATTGCGCGGGTGTTGTCGAATATGAAAATACGGAAATCATGCGCGACGATAACTGGCAGCGCACGATGGATGTGAATCTGAATGCTGTGTTTCGTCTATGTCGGCGTGTTATTCCAGAAATGCGCAAGCGCGGTGGTGGCAGAATCGTTAATATCGCGTCGATTAATGCTTATGTTGTGGCACCCGGTTTGGCTGCTTATGCGGCCTCTAAACATGCGATAGCCGGTTTGACTAAAACCATGGCAGTAGAGCTTGGGCCGGATGAAATTACGGCGAATTTTATTAGCCCCGGCGCGATTCTGACGGGCATGACCCGCCCGCTTATGGATGACCCAGAGACGAAAGCCTTGTTTGAAAGCTTTTCGGTTCTGCCGCGCATGGGCATGCCTGAAGATATTGCAAATGGCGCCTTGTTTTTGGCTTCTGAGGAAGCATCCTTTATTACCGGTCAAGGCATTACCATTGATGGTGGCTTCTTGGCGAAAGTATAGCACCAATCGTGCGTAAAAATTTATCTATTAAAACAGACGATGTGTTAACGCCCAGCATGGTCGCACGGCTCTATGCGACGATGGATTGGGCTGTGCCTGAAAACGGGCTGACGCTTGGAGCGCCGTCACCCCTCAATAGCTATTTGATGCTATGCCTCGATATCCTCAAGAACGATCAGTTGCGACCGGATGGTTTGGCTTATGAGGATGAGGCCCTGCCATTTATTGATTTACCGCGACGGGTTTGGGGTGGAGGAAGTTTGAGATTTATTAATCCTCTTCGTATTGGTGACAAGGTCAGCAGAACAACCAAAATCGTCGATCAGAAAAATAAGTCAGGCTCGTTGGGCGAGATGATATTTGTCGATTTGATGAATGATTATTATGTGGATGGGTCGCATTGTTTGAGTGAGGCACTCACACTTATATATTTACCGGAGCGTTCAGAGGTGAAAGAAGTTGCCGAGAAACCTGCTGTGCCGCGCCCGGCATGTGACTACGCGCAAGCTGTGCGTTTTTCCCCGCATCAGCTGTTTCGCTTTTCTGCGATTACTTTTAATTCACACCGGATACATTTTGACCCGCGGCATGCGCAAAAAGTTGAAGCCTATCCCGACCAAGTCGTTCACGGGCCTATTCAGACCAGCATTGTTTTAAATTGCTGGCAGACCCACAATCCGGACAAAACTTTAAAAAATATCAAATTACGCTGTAGCGGCTCAGCCATGGTTAATGAGACACTTCATGTTCAAGGTGTTCGGCATGAAGACGGCGATGCTTTGGCGGTTTATAATGATAAGGGTGAGGAGCTTTTTACAGCTCAAGTGGTAGAGGCGGAGTAATACAATGTCTGATTTGGATGATGTAAAAGTAAAAACCAGAAAATCATACGCCGAGTCTGCGAAGGCCATGCTCGATTATGTTGAGAACGGCAAGACGTTCCAGACAGATAAAATCATCACATTACCGACCTCAATTTTTACCGATGCTGGCAGGTGGGAAAAAGAGATGTCAGCAATTTTTGAGAAACTTCCACTTTGTCTTGCAACGACTGCAGAGCTTCGCGACATTGGAGACTATAAAGCTGCCGATATGCTCGGCAAGCCGATAATGATGGTGCGTGGTAAGGATAGTAAAGTTCGTGCTTTTTTAAATGTATGCGTCCATCGTGGTGCTCCGGTGGTTGCTGAAGGGTGTGGCCATGTGCGGCGCATGAGTTGCAAGTATCATGGCTGGACTTACGACCTTGACGGCAAACTTATCGGTGTGGCTGATGCACATACTTTCGGCGATATAGACAAATCTGCCAAGGGGCTGAGGGAGCTACCTTGCGAAGAAAAAAACGGGCTAATATTTGTCTGCCTTACGCCAGAGCAGACATTTAACCTTGAGGGGTTTTTCAAAGGTTTTCTGGATGATTTTGAAGAGCTTGGGTTTGCTGACTGGCATTTTCTCGGAAGCCGCGTGCTCACGGGCGCGAATTGGAAAATTGCCTTTGACGGTTATATGGAAGCATATCATTTCGCAGCTTTACACCCCAAAACTGTTGCGCCTCGCACACCGTCAAATATTGCTCACTATCAGGCTTTTGGCCCTCATTTACGGATTGGATTCCCGCAAGTTAATATTAGCAAGCATTTAAACGCCGTACCATCGGCACAATGGGGGGAGATGGAACATAAGGGTTTTGATTTTATTAGAATTCTATTCCCCAACGTTTCGGTTTTTGTGGCGAATAAAATCACTCAACTGGCTCAGCTTTTTCCGGGCCCAACGCCGGATAAAAATATTACCGTTTTAAATTATTTCACCCGTAAGCCGCCGCCTGATTCAGAGGCACAAGAGTCGCTAGAGGGAATGATGGACTTCCTCTACAAGGTTGTGCGTGACGAAGATTATTGGGTTGGCAACCATATACAGACCGGTGTGGCATCGGGTGCGCATGATACGGTGATTTTTGGCAAAAACGAGCGCGGCAACCAATTTTTCCATGAATATGTAGATTGGTATTTGGGTCTGCGCCCTGATGAACCAAGCTTATCTGGAGCTACCGGAACCTAATAAGTAAAAGGTCGGTCTGGCTCGACAAATGGCGTGTCATCGCCCCATAAAGCCCGGTCTGCTAGTGCCGTATCCTGGAATTCAATCAGGCGGCGAATTTTATTATCCTGAAAACTAAACATATGGGCATAGGTTTGGTCGTAGCGCTCGCCATTTGCGGATGTGCCCTCAGCTTCACAAATTACGACAATCCAGTTTTCATCTTCACACATGATTTTAAAATTTTTACAAAATGTGAAGTCTTCAAGATTAAGTTTGCCCACAACGGTTGGGAAAACCTCGTTTAAGACTTTTTCGCGCCCGTAAGTGCCGCTGAGAACACCGCGCTTCGCTGGGACGGACACTTCATAATCGTCATGGATAATGGATTGATATAAATCCATATCGCCTGAAATGATTGCCTCATAAAAACTGTTAACAAGCTCTCTTGGTGTCGTCATATTACCCTCCAAAATTAATTCTGCTCACGGAGAAGACGTTTCAAAATCTTTCCGGTTGGTGCTTTGGGAAGCTCATCAATAAATTCAACAAATTTAGGCTTTTGATAAGATGCCAAATTCTTTTTAGCTTCATCAATAATCTCCTGTTCGGAGGCTTGTGTCTCTGGTTTTAACACCACATAAGCCTTAACCGACTCGCCCCATTCATCATCAGGAATGCCAATTACGGCAGTTTCGAGAACTGCAGGGTGCTTGCAGATAGCTTCCTCAACTTGAACGGAATAAATATTTTCCCCGCCGGAGATAATCATATCCTTGGCGCGGTCTTTGATGAAAACATAATGCTCACTATCCATGGTCGCTATATCGCCGGTCCACATCCAGCCATCCTTGATGGTGTTGGCGGTCAGGTCATCTCGCTGATAATAACCGAGCATATTGGCTGGCGACCGGACGATAATCTCGCCGGGTGTTTCGCCGTCCAGTGGCACATCATTGCCCAATTCGTCGACAACCCGAACCGTTGTGACAAAACCTTCCCGCCCGCAAGACAGGAGACGTTCGGTATTTTCACCATTCACGACGGCTTTAATATGGTCTTCATGTGAGAGGAAGGTCATTGTCGTGCCTTCGGTTTGCCCATAACCCTGAATGATGCGGCAAGGCAATTTCTCAACCACTTCTTTAATCACACGCGATGGCATCGGCCCACCACCATATTGGACGCATTGCAGGCTCGACAAATCGTATTTCTCAAAGCCTTCAACAGCCATCATCCAGTTCAACATGGTTGTGATGCCAAGAAAGCCGGAGACTCGTTCGGTTTCAATCAGGCGAAGCGCGAGTTCCGCGTCAAAATTCATCAACACGACCGGACACCCATGAGCCGTATAATTGACTGCGAGCAGGACCGGAATATGGAACATCTGACCGGTGAGCATATAAACGCTGTTCGGGCCAATGCCTTCGGCAACGGTCTGGTTCAGCATGCCGAAATAGGCAGATAGATGCGAATGAAGCGCGCCTTTGGACTCGCCGGTAGTGCCGCCGGTGTAAAGAATAAAAAGCGGGTCATCGCCGCCAACAGTCCAGTTCGGCTTTGGCTCATTATTGCTGGCCGGTTCAATGGCGGTATAAAATGAGTTGTCAGACTCTGGCCCAAAGCCCAGCCAATGCCCGATATTATTATCTGTGCTTTTGACATGTGCGACCGTGTCGGAAAATTGCCCCTGATAGATAAAGACTTTCGGGTCCCCATTAGACATGATTTTGGCGATTTCCTGATCTGCCAGTCGCCAGTTAAGCGTCTGCAGAATAGCGCCGGTTTTGGCGCAGGCAAAAAACAGGGCAAAATATTCAACACAATTTTGCGACAGAATGGATACTCTGTCGCCCTTGTTCACCCCTGAGGCCAGAAAGGTATTGGCAATTTTATTGACCAGATTATTGAGCTCAGAAAAGGTCACTCTTTTATCATTTGGTTGGTCGTAAACCGCCAGCTTATTAGCTTTTAAGTTTGCCTGTTTGGTAGCGATATTCCCAATATTAATCATCTTTAACCCAGTCTATTTTTTGAACCCATTGTGAAAAGTCTGTCATTTGAATGCCTAATTTATCAATTAGTGGTTTCATGTCCACCTTGAAAGGTTCTACAGGCGAGGTGTTGTACCAGGTGTAAACTTTCACCAATTCATTTGAAATCTTTTTTGCATCAAAAGTGTTTTTATCAGCAAATAGGTCCGCCATAATTTTCCCGAATTCGTGAATCGGCATGGACTGAAAGTCAATTTGCCGTCCGAGTGTCGTCGAAAGATGGCGCGCGACGTCAGCGCCTTTCAAAGTTTCTGGTCCACCAATAGTTATTTCGTGACCGTCAAATTGATCATGTTTTGTCAGAGCCAGCATAATATGGGCGACATCGCGAAGACATATCCATGAGACCTCAAGATTTTCATGATGCGGGTAGCGAAAAATATTCTGTTCTTTAATTCCCGGCAATGTCCATGCTGTCAGAAGGTTATCCATATAGATGACTGGCTTGACCGTCACATAAGGGCGACCGGATTGCTTCAACCGTCCAATCATTTTACGGCGGACGCGTGGCGCCTGAAATTCTATGTCACCTTCAGCAACATACATGCTGGTGTTAAATATGATTTTCTTTAATGCTGTATCCTCAGATACATTAATGAGGTTATCAAACATGGCAAGCAGCTTGCCCTCATCGTTAAAGGAGGAAGATGGCATGTTGATTAAAAGATAATCCACCCCTTCCAAGATGCGCATAACATCTGATTTGACTGCGAGGTCTGCCTTGTGCCAGCTAATTTTTTCACTGTTTAATTTTGTCTGACGGCTTTCCGAGCGTGACCGACCGACAGCCACGACTTCATAACCTTTTTCAAGACCGGCAATAACTTGTTCGTAGCCTTGTTGACCCGTCCCGCCAATGACACAAATTCTCATTATTTTTCCGCTTCGGTAATGTCCAGCAGGTCACGATAACCGTTAAGGTAAATGACCAGAGCAATCGGGGCAGACACCAGCCCGAGCAAACCCATGGACATGCCGACACTCATCGGATCCTTGAAAATATTTTCCGTAAAAAAGGCAACAAAAGTCGGCCCCAGCCCCATGCCCATAACATTACCTGTGACCACAAAGATGCCCGCTACCAGCCCCCGCATTTTGTTTGGCGATATGGTCTGTAATGTCACCGCTAATTGTGGCAATGGAATGGTCACAAAAAAGCTCGCTAATGCGAGGAAGATTAGACAGCTCATCCCGTCTTTTTGCAGACCGGCGATGAATAAAAATAATGCCGTAAGCACCGTGCTCATCATCAGCATAAGTAGGGGATAGCCTTTGAGGTTGAGATTATTCATCACGTGCGCAACAAGTGGTGAGGATAAAACCCCGAGGCTCCCCGTAACCAGCGCCACGATGCCATAGACTCGCCCTGCATAAGAAATATCCCATTCATGAACACGTATGAGCAATGTGGGTGACCAAGCTTGAATACTGTAAAGCATGATAATTAGAAAAGGTGATCCGCCAAGAAAGGCCAGATAGACTTTCCAATTTTTTTTCATAAAGCCGATGGCTTCTGATAAAGGCATGGCCTCTTCAGTCTGTGTTTCTGTTGCGGTTCTTGGAGGCTCCTTGATGCAGGAATATATTAACGCAAAAAGAATTCCTGGCGCACCGCAAATGATTAATGTGATCTGCCATGGCTGCAGTGTGCCTATAATTGGCAGCTCAATAGGTGGTGAGGATTGTGATATTTCAATAACCTGTGCCCCTGCAATTAAAGCGATACCAGCGCCTAAATAAGGTGCCATTGAAAATATACTCATGGCTAAGGCAAGTTGCGACTTGTTAAAAATATCTGGAAACATTGACCAAACGGCCGGGGTAAGAGCCGCTTCTCCGGCGCCAACCAACCCACGAGCCATGGCAAGTTGCGTGTAATTGCCCGAGAGGCCGGCGGCCATGGTGGCGATGCTCCAAACGAGAATACCACTAATGATGACATAGATACGTGAAAACACATCTACCAGTCGGCCAATTGGAATGCTCAGAAGCACATAAGGAATAACAAAGATTAGGCCTTGCAAATAGCTGATTTGCACATCTGTGAGGTCCATATCATCTTTAATCGGTTCAACCAGAAGGTTTATGACTTGCCTGTCTACAAATGAGAATGTGTAAGTCAGGGTAAATAAAACCAGAAGTGACCAAGCGTAAAACCCCTTTGAGGTTTGCTCTTTTATATCGGATGTCATCACATGCGCTTTCATCAAAAAAACAAAATCAAAGCTCCGACAAATTCTCGTCAGTTACAAGCCTCATTTTTAGGATAGCTAAATTATCCTAAATTTTTCTGTCTGAAGTTGATTGCTGTTTTATTCTTGATAGGAGCTGAGGGGGGCAATAGGGTGTCCTAATGATTACGTTTAAAGAGTTAAAATACGTCACGCTTGTCAATAAGTATAAAAATTTCAGTCAAGCAGCTAAGCATGCCGGTATTTCTCAACCTGCCTTGAGCATGGCAATTTCGAAGTTAGAAGAGAAACTCGATATTATTCTTTTTTATCGCGATACGAATGGCATGGTGCGCTCAAATATTTTTAGTGAATTTTTATCAGAGGAAGGCGCGCATATTATTCAGGATGTGGATGGTGTGCTGCTGCGCTTAAAAAGTATTACGGAAAAACGCGTCGGTAATGTTGTTTTCGGTGTTGGGAATATTATTGCTGATAGCTTGCTCCCTACGGCACTCAAAAATTTTTGTCTGCAGCATGATGGCATTTACCCTAACTTTATAAATGGCTATTGGTATGAGTTGCGCGAAAAATTATTGCGTCAGGAAATTAACTTTTTTGTTACGGCTAATCATTTGGACGCTCATGATGACAAATTATCCCAACAGGATTTTATGAGCCTCAGGGTGAATTTCTATGCCCGTGCAGACCATCCCTTGACACATCTCAAAGAGGTCACTTGTAAGGATTTAATCGAATACCCTGTTATCACTTATCACACAGTGAGTTCAAAAAAACTCATCTTTGAGAAATTGGATACGCAACAACAAATTAATAAATTTGAGAAAAACTTTCCTGCCGGGCGGCTGGAGAGCGTGAAGCTTGCCATACCCATTATTTCCGGTTCAGATTATCTTGTAATGGCGCCTGAGAGGTTTTTTCAAGCTGAATTGAAAAGTGGTGAGTTTAATATCATTGACGTCAGTGATTTTGATTTACTCCTTAAGCTTAAACTCGTGACCCGAACAAAAGAAATCTTGTCACCATTAGAAAGTGAGATGGTCGCATGTCTTGAAGTAGCGCGAGATAATTTTCTGTCTACTTAAGTTATCTTCAGTTTTTTCGGAAATTCAGGTTGAGCCAAACATATAAGTTAAACTTATAATTGCTTTGCCAGCCTATAAGAATTGGATAATGACGTTGCGCTAAGCTTAATTTTACTAAAATATTTTAAGTGTAATGGAGGGTATTATGAAAAATTACTTTAGTTTAATCACTAGGGCGCCCGTTCGTGTTGCTTTGTCAGCAGCATTGGGTGTCTTTCTTTCTGGTAATTTGATGGCTCAAACAATTGATGAAGTCATCGTTACATCGCAGAAAAAAGCTACCGGCATTTCAGTTCAGGATGTTGGTGTAGCTATCACGGCTCTGGATTCTAACAAAATCAGTGATTCTTTTTCGGTCGACTTGAGGGACCTTGCAAGATTCGCACCGAATGCTGAGCTTGATACATCGGCAACGTTTGTCGGCTATCCGAATTTTTATATCAGAGGTATTGGTGTAAATGGAAGCACGAGAACTGCTGACCCTGCAGTGGGTATCTTTTTAAACGGTGTTTATCTGGGGTATTCTCCGGCGTCACTTCTCGATACATTTGATCTGGAAGTTGTCGAAGTTCTCAGAGGTCCACAAGGTACATTGCTGGGACGTAATGTTACTGGTGGTGCCATTAACGCCCGGACAAAAAGACCCGGAGACGAGTTTAAAGTCGAAGGTAAGCTTACAATCGGTGACTATAATCAGACTGATGTGATGGTTGGGGTTGATATTCCTTTGTCATCAACATCGAGTTTTAGAATTTCTGTATTATCTCAGAACCGTGACGGTTATTGGGAGGATACGAATAGTGGAACTGTCGATACATCAATCTATGCGCCGGGTTACCCAACAACTGAGCTTTTAGTATCTGACGATAATCCAAACGGCATAGCCTTTGAGGATGCGGTGCCTAACGCCACGGGGACAAAATCTGATATCAACACCCAAACAATCAGAGCGACACTCGTGACTGCTTTGAGTGATGCCACAGACCTGACAGTAATTGGAGAGTATTATACCAGTAAAAACGGGTCAGCTAATTCAAAGAATATCACGCACACAGCTGTGCCGAAACTTGCTCAAACCCGATATGGTTTCACACGGTCAAACGGTGATTATGATATCGATCATAACTTACACGGACAATCTGATGTTGAGTTGTGGAGCTTGACGGGTGAACTTACCCACGATCTCGATCATGGTGTTGTCACTGCACTTGCCTCCAGAAGAGAGCTTGTAGACTTCAACACTACAACTGACTTTGATGGCACACCCTTTACACTCTTCCATTTTCCAGACAATAAAGAAAATCAGGAGCAGGATAGCTTTGAACTCAGATATGCGTCTACTTTCTCTGACAAATTTGATTTTACTCTAGGGTATTATTTCTTTGATCAAAGCTATTATGTCGGTGAAAGACGTCAAATTCTTCAGACTGTAAATCAAGCTGGTGTGACAGAAATTGACCATGATATTTCGGCATTTTTTGGCCAGTTAACATATAATTTTTCAGATGAAGTTTCTGTTGTTGCCGGTCTCAGAAGGACCTCCGAAGAAAAGGCGGTTAAGTTTTCACCGCCCGGTTCATGTGAGCTAGATTTCTCAAGCTGTACGACTGTTATTCAAAAGGACGGTGAATTTGAAAATACAACGCCTCACTTGGCTTTAAACTATAAGCCGGATGAAGATCGTCTTTTTTATCTGAGTTATACGGAAGGTTTTAAGAGTGGTGCTTTTAATCAGCGCGCTCAGACTGCCGCCTTTATTGGTCCCGCTGATGAGGAGAAAGTATCATCAGTCGAGCTTGGTATGAAGTCAGTCGTGAATGACGGCAAGCTGATGCTAAATGCTGCGCTTTTCATGGTGGATTATGAGGACATTCAGGTGAATGTTAACGAAGATATTGACATCACCTTGCCAGACGGTTCAGTTGAAACAGCTTCCGGTCAGGTTTTGAAGAATGCTGCTAAGGCTGAAATTTCAGGTCTTGAGTTGGAAGTCGTCTCTTATCTGACTGATAATCTCAGAGTGAATGGGTCATTTGGTTATGTGGATGCTGAATATGAAGAATTTCAGGGTATTCCAAATGCAAGCGACCTCAAATTCGCCCGTGTTCCTGAATATACCTACAATCTAGGTGTTTCTTATGAAGTTCCGGTGAAAACGGGTCTGGTAACCTTTAGAGGTGATTACTCCTACAAGGATGATTATTTTACCGATCTGAATAATGACCCAGAAATCATGCAGGACGGTTTCGGTCTGGTCGATCTCAGTGTCTCTTACGACAATGATGATAAAGGCTACAGAGTTTCTCTCTATGGCAGAAACGTAACTGATGAAGACTATTTCGAATTTGCTGCAAATGTCGGTGCTATCGACACTGTGGTTTGGGGCGGTGCGCCTCAGCGGTTCGGACTTGAGGTGGCCTTTGGGCTATAACAAAATTTCTAGGGCCGCCTTTTTCGGCCCTAGTCTCTTTTTATTTTCCTGAAATATCTTTACCATAATAGGGTTCAAAAAGGATTACTCCTTATGGCCGGTCGTCTGTTTAAAAAGTCAATAATCGTTACCGGTGCAGGTTCCGGCCTTGGCCGGTCATCTGCTATCAGGTTAGGTGAAGAAGGCGCGCATGTACTTTGTGTCGATATTAACCCTGATACGGCGAAAGAAACCTCTGAACTTATTTTATCTGCAGGCGGGGCATCTACTTTTTATCAGGCTGATATGTGTAGTGAGCCTGAAATTATTGAAATGGTGAAACAGGCTGTGGACTCTACTGGCGGTATTTATGGTTTACTTGCGAATGCGGGTATTGCCGGAACAGGCGCCGCACATGAAACTTCTTTATCCGACTGGAATAATCTTATGGATGTTTCTTTGACTGGTAAATGGTTATGTGCAAAGCATGTTTTGCCCCATATGATGGCACAAAAATTTGGAAATATTATTTTTCAGTCATCGATATGTGCGCTTAATGGGTTTCCTAAACTTGTGGCTTATACTGCTGCGAAAGGGGCTATCGCCGCGATGACGAGGCAAATGGCCACGGATTATGCTGACTATAATATAAGAGTTAATGCCATCGCGCCCGGTACGATTGAAACAGAACTTGTTCGTCAAACGTACAAACAAAGACTGGATCACGCGCATAGCGACATCACAGTCGACGAGAGCCTCGCCCAAACAGCTAGTCGCTATCCGTTAGGACGACTTGGGCAGGAGGTTGATATTTCCAATATGGCGGCTTTTCTGTTCTCCGAAGAGTCCGGTTGGATGACAGGAACAGTCATTCCAGTCGATGGTGGCTATACGGCGAAATAATGGTTAACTTTTATGAAAGTTAAAGATCCCAAAAAAATTGACTTGTTTACCGAGGAAGTGTCCGTATGCCCTTTCTCTGCCTATAAAGAAATCAGGGAGAGTGGGCGCGTTTATAAAGAACCACGCTACGGCAATTATGTCCTCACCCATCATGATGATATTCAGTCTCTTAAGAATGATCGGGTTTTTGACTCACGACATGGTGTCGACCCTGCGGGACGATTTTCTGCCAGCACTTATCCCGACATTAACCGAACAGATCCGCCTCGCCATGCCAAGATAAAAGGCTTTTTATATAAATCTTTTTCGCCTCAGGCTGTTCAATCCTGGGAAGATGATATTCACAAAATTTTTGTTGAGCATTTTGACAACATTGGGTGCGATAATTCTTTCGATATTGTCCATCATGTTTGTTATCCCGCGCCCGCAGCCGTTATTTGCCGTATGCTCGGTTTTTCGGATGACAGACGAGAAGATTTTCAACGTTGGTCGGCTGCGCTGGTTGAAAGGCTCGGGACAGATATTTCCGAAGACCAGAGAAACGCACTTGTTGAAATGGCGCGTTTCATTCGTTTAAAGGCCGAGGAAAAAGCAAAAAAACCGGGCAAGGACCTCATGACCGAAATCGTTTTTGCTGAAGTGGATGGTGAACGGCTTTCACCCGAAGAAGTCGTTGCCAATGGTGTTTTCTTTTTAGCGGCGGGACATGAAACGACGGCTAACTTTCTGAGTAATTTCACCGTACAGATTGCCACGATCCCCAGCCTTTTTGATCGTTTAAAAAATGATAGAAGTCTATTGAAGCCGGCACTGGAGGAATCTCTGCGGCTTGAAAGTCCTGTGCAGAATATTTGTCGGACAGTTAAAGAAGATGTATCGATTGAAAACACTATTATTCGCGAAGATGACCGCATGATGTTTTCGCTGGGGGCGGGTAATCGCGATCCACAAGTTTTTGAAAACCCGGAGGATTTTGATTTGACCCGTGGCAACCTTAATCAGCATCTTGCTTTTGGCTATGGTCATCATCAATGCCTCGGCGCAAGGTTAGCGCGTCTTGAAGGCGAGATTTATGCCAATATCCTGTTGGACAGATTTGATAAAATTGAGTTGGCAGAGGGCCATAAACGTCAGCCAGGTAATGTTGTACGGGGATATAAATCCCTTAATATAAAATGCTCGTAAATTTTTATTGGGGTTAAATGATGCTCACAAAATCTGATAAACCGACACTTACAGGTTTGCTCCAATATGCCGCCGAAACCAATCCGGATGGGCTTTGCATCAGCATGGATGGTGTTCAGCGAAGTTTCTCTGCGCTTTATCAAAGCGCATTAACCAGAGCTAAGTGCCTGGCTAATCTTGGTGCTCAAAAAGGCGACAAGGTCGGTATTCTTTTGCCTAATGGCATTGATTATCTTGAGATTTTTTACGGTGCGATGCTCGCCGGTTGTGTTCCGGTTACAATCAACAACAGATATAAAGTTGCCGAACTCAAATATGTGCTGGCTCATGGTGATGTAAAATATCTTTTTACCAGCGCTGCGGCTGAAACAAATTTTTTAAACACGCTCAAGGAAGCCTTTACTGATTTAGATGACACGCAAAGTGGCCAGAACCTTGCCGAGGCTGCTGTTCTGGAAAAAATTTATGTTGTTGAAGACGCGCCCCATCAGAAGATTTCAGATGCAAATTTTCTGGCCAACATAAGTGAAGATGAGTTCACGCCGCCCTCCATTAGCAGTGATGATGTTGCTTTTATCATGTTCACTTCCGGCACAACGGCAAATCCAAAAGCTTGTTGTCTTTCACATAGGTCGGTTGTTGGCAATGGCTTTGCACAAGCCGCACGTTGGCAGATGACAGCGCAAGATCGGATGTATGACCCGTTACCGTTTTTTCATATGTCAGCCATATTGCCACTGACAGCATGCATGACTGTAATGGCGTCATTATATGCGACACGTTATTTTAATGCTGATGAGGCCGTCGAAACGTTCATTAACGACGATATTACAATCGGGTTTATCGCCTTTCCGACACTTACGAATGAAATCATCAATCATCCGAAATTTGATGGTGCAGCATTATCGTCTATTCGGTTGGTCAATAATGTTGCGCCGGTTTCAACGCTTGAAATTTATGATCAGTCTTTTGAGCATGGTGTTGGCGTTTCTGCTTACGGCATGACCGAAGCCGGCGGTGTCATTTGTTATGGTGATGTGGATGACAGTCTTGAAAAACGTCTTAACACTTGTGGCAAGCCGTTTCCCGGCATTGAGGTTCGGATTGCCGATCCGGAAAACCCAAGCGAGGTGCTCGGCCCCAATCAAAAAGGCGAGATACAAATTCGCGGTTATTGCTTGTTTGAAGGGTATTATAAGGATGAGGCGGCCACGCAGAATGCCATGATAGATGATGGCTGGTATCGCTCCGGTGATTTGGGTGCGTTGGATGAAGATGGTTATCTTTCTTATCTTGGGCGTTGGAAAGACATGTTGAAAATTGGCGGCGAGAATGTGGCGGCGTTGGAAATTGAATCACATATTAACACGCACCCTGCTGTTGTTCTTTCTCAAGTTGTGGGAATAGAAGATGATCGGCTGGACGAAGTTGCTGCCGTTTTCATCGAGACTGTGCCGGATGTAAGCGTTTCAGCACGAGATATTATCGATTACTGCAAAGGCCAGATATCCAATTTTAAAATTCCGCGATATGTCGTCTTTGTGACTGAATGGCCAATGTCGGCGACAAAAATCCAGAAATTCAAATTGAAATCATTAGATCTTGGGGAAAAGCTAAGGCCCTAACCCGATTTACATATCCTGATTCATATAGCGATCAATTTCTCGGTGCAGGTGACGGATACGGTCTTCTTGCTCACACCAGAGCGGACCTTTAAAGCCTCGAGACTTTACGCCCTGCTGGACACTGGCAATCAAATCCACATCTTGGTTCAACACCTCGCCGAGATCGGCGTCCATCTCAGCACTGAAATGTTCAATTTCAGGGCGTATCGCGCCGGTCACATCCATCCCTTCGGGCAGACCCATCCAGCCCGGCACAGTGTAGCTCGGATCATCGACATAACGGAACATGGTCATGGTGTCGTAATAGAATTTTTCAGGGTCGGTAGCGTGCGGTACAAAACGCATCAAGAAAACACCTTCAGGGTGCATGCCGATTTGCACATTCGGGAAGAAGCCCGTTGCCCAGCTATCGGTGAGCTGCCCATCCGTTAAATTATCATAAAATGTGAGACCGAATTTCTCCCCGCGTTCACGCTTGGCTTGTTGAATGGCAACGCGCACATCTTGCGCCGTGCCGTTAAAGCTTTCCGTGTCAATGCCCGCCTCCATCATCATGAAGGTCTGATAGGGGTCGATAGTCTCCTGATCTGCGACACGGTGAGACTTAACACCAATCGGCACAATCATCCGACTGAAACCGTTTGGATAGAGGTCGACCTGCACAAAATCTTCCATCACGCCTTGAGTCTGCGGATGAATATGCGGCAGGTGGTAGGATTCATAAAACGCATCAACGCCTGTCTTCCAATTTGCCAGCCATTCAGTGCGTACATGGCGGATGACATTCATTTTCTCGATTTCGTAATTTTCGATATACCCTTCCGGCAGGCCAATCCATTCTTTAAGTGGGGGTGCATTGCCATCCATATTGATGAAAATCAGACCGCCAATTGTCTCGCACCGAATTTCGGTCAGGCCGGGACGATGCGCGATTAAATCGGCATCATAAGTTTCTTCATCTGTGATGGCAGCAAGCGCACCATCTGTGTGGAATTGCCAGCCGTGAAATGGGCAAGAGAATTTCGGCACATTGCCTTGCTCAACTTGGCAAACACGTTTGCCCCGATGTGGGCAGACATTATAGAAAGCACGAATTTTATTATCATCATGGCGGACGAGCAGAAACTCTTCATGCCCGTGGCGATGGGTGATGAAATCCCCTGGTTCTTTCAGGTCAGGCGTCACACCTGCCAGCAACCAGACTTTCGGCCAAAGGCGTTCCCATTCTTGCTGCATGTAGTCGCGGCTGAAATAACGCTGCGGGTCTGGCACATCGGCACCAATATCATCCGGACGAGGCATTTTTGCTTCAAGTGTTCCCGGGGGTGCACCTAAATCCATTGGCCATTTCACATCAAGCTTCTCAGACATATAAATCTCCCCAAAATCTTCTTATGCGCTTTTCGCGACACGGAAACCTTTGCGCGGGAAATGAAGATAAACCTCCCCGACATCATTTTGTGTACGCCGCATAATAATCTCTTCATCATTCGACATTTCAAGAATTCCTGCAACAGGGATAATGCCATAATCATCAGGTTGGATTGTCACAGGGTCACCCGGCCGGCATCCAGACTCGTCATCCTTATGCGTGCCAAGCCGGAAGCCGCCTGCTTCATTTTGCGCCTGAACAGCAATTTTAAGGGCTTCAGAAGATTCGATATCAGTGCGTGCGCCGCATCCAAATTTGTCCATGCGGTCATACCAGCCAGAAATATGCGGGAATTCAGCCAGAAAACCTGCGCTTGACGGGATATTCCCGCCGGCCATCCAGATATTCATATAAGCGTTAATGTCTGCCCATTCAGCGCTATCGCCAAATAAAAAGCCACGCCCGTCTGCGAGCTGATGATTGAGTTGGCTGGCAAAAGTGATGAACTGACTGCGAAAATGCGGTGCATCTTCAGCAAAATTCTCAAAATCCAGAAAAGTGAAATAGGCGGTGCGATCGGTCACGACATCATCGGGCAGATATTCGGCATTTTCGTGCAATGATAAAGCCGCGCCGGGGCGAAACATCATATCGCTCCATTGCTGAATAGCGAGATTGGCAAGAAGTCCAGATTGAAATACCGATGGCGAGGGGTGCAACATATCAACGACGCGGGCAATGATGAGTGTGTCGCAAAACACATCTGCGCCGATTTGCATAACAGGAATACGGCGATAACCGCCTGTCAAAGCCGTCATATTGGGGCGGGGCATCACCATGGACACTTGAACGGATTTCCAAGAAAGACCTTTGATACCGAATAGTTTACGGATTTTCTCGCCATAAGGAGATGGGTCGTGATGATGTAGGATGAAATCCGTCAATATGTCGTTCTTTCGCAATCGGTTATGGTTTCGTAATCCACCTTCATAAATACAATTTATGTCTGGGGTAACCTCATTAAAACTATAAAAAATATATGTTCTCAGCAACTAGCTATTGTGCAAAACTAACCTATCTGCGGCGCTTTGTGCAGTATTAGTTCATCGGTTTTGTGGGCTATAATGTTTTCAAGCGCAGGCTAAAAAAAAATTAGGGGAGATAAATATGGGTCGAGTGGAAGGTAAAATCGCGCTGGTGACAGGCGCGGCAATGGGTCTGGGTCTTGCGGATGCGACCATGCTTATTGAAGAGGGTGCGCGTGTTCTGCTCACGGATGTAAATGTAGAAGCCGGCCAAAAGGCTGCAGAAGCGCTTGGCGAGAATGCCGCCTTCGCCAAACTTGATGTTAGCAGCCCCGAAGAATGGGCCGCGGCAATTGCAACAGTTGAAGAAAAATTTGGCGGGCTGGATGTGCTGGTCAATAATGCCGGTATCGTGATTGTGGCTGACCCAGAAAACTGCACCTATGAGGATTTCAAGAAAACCAATGCGATTATGAATGATGGGGTCTTTCTGGGCATGCAAACTGCTCTCCCATTGCTGAAAAAGAGCAAAAACGCCTCCATCATCAACATGTCGTCAACGGCGTCCCATCTCGGATATCCGCCTTTCTTTGCCTATTCTGCAGCTAAGGGCGCGGTGCGGTCTATGACGAAATCCATGGCGATACATTGCCAGATGACCAACCTACCCGTCAGATGTGTTTCTATTCATGCGAGTGGCATTGAAACGCCGATGGTGCAAACGGTTCAAGGCCGCGGCGATGAGGCACCTATGGAAATTCCTAAAGATGGTATACTCCCGCAGGAGTCGCTTGGTTGCCCAGAAGATGTGGCGCGGATGGTGGTCTTTTTGGCTTCAGATGATGCCCGTTTCCTCACAGGTAGCGAATTTATCGTCGATAATGGGCTTCTCGCTCGCCCTGCGGATATTGTGCAATAGTTTATAAATGTCCCTAGGGGCATCAAAGATAGGAAGAAAAAATGGATTTGGGATTAAGAGATAAAAATGTCCTTATTACCGGCTCAACTGCCGGTATCGGTCGGCGGATTGCTAATCTTTTTGCGGCTGAAGGCGCGAATGTTGCAATTTGTTCGCGGACAGAAGAAAGCGTTAAGCTGGCTGTTAAGGAAATGAGCCTGATGGCTGAAGGTCGCATTATTGGCGCGCCATGTAACATTAAAGATAAAGAAGATTATGAAAAATGGGTCGCGGATATGGCTGAGGAGCTTGGCGGCGTTGATGTTTTTATCCCGAATGTGTCTGCCGGTGGTGGCAATGACAGTGAGCGCAACTGGTGGAAGAACTTTGAAGTTGATGTGCTCGGTACTGTGCGCGGCGTAGAGGCCGTCCTACCGTTCATGCAAGAAACCGGTGGTGCCATTACCATGATTGGGACAACCGCTGCGGTTGAGACATTCATGGAGCCACAACCTTATAATGCGATGAAAGCGTCCCTGATTACCTACGCCAAGCAATTATCACAAGCCCATGGAGATACCGGCGTGCGCGTGAATGTTGTTTCGCCTGGCCCGATTTATTTCGATGGCGGTGCGTGGGACATGATCAAAATTTCCAATGAAAAGTTTTTCGGCATCACTGAAAAAACACATGCCTTAGGGCGTCTCGGTACACCGGAAGAAGTCGCTAATTGTGTGGTCTTCCTCTCCAGCCAAGCCGCAAGCTGGGTAACAGGTGTTAATCTTTGTGTCGATGGTGGTTATACGAAAAGGGTTCAGCTCTGATATGAAAGTTCGTCGTCAGCAAAAAATTCAGCGTACTACAAAGAAGCAAGGCAAAAACGGCACGCCGGTTGAGGTTGCCCCAAAACCGGAGCTTGGCTCAGCGCTTATCCCAAAAGAACGCTATGTCAGCCCCGATTATATGGCCCAGGAATGGGAGCATATGTGGAGCAAAGTCTGGCTTATGGCCTGTCGGGATGAGGATTTGCCAGAACCCGGCGACCATTATGTGACTGAGATTCGGAACGAATCGATTTTGTTGGTTCGCCAAAAAGATAATTCCGTGAAGGCTTTTTATAATGTCTGTCATCACCGCGGCAATCGTTTGGTTCACAGCTTTGAAAAACCGCAGGAAGCGGCGACATCTTTTAAGTGTAAATATCATGACTGGGAATACGCGATTAATGGCAGCTTTATGGATATTCCTGATTTGGAAACTTTCCCTCAAGGCGCCCCGCCTTGTGGTGGTCTGACCGAATTACCCTGCGATAGTTGGGGGTCATTTGTATGGTACAGCCTTAATCAGGATGTTGAGCCGCTCATGGATTATCTCGGCATTATTCCTGAACATCTTGATCCTTATCATTTTGAACGCATGGTGCTGACCAAAACACTAACGGTTGAATGGGATTGCAATTGGAAAGCATCCGTCGATGCCTTTAATGAAAGCTATCATGTTCAGGGGATTCATAAGCAATTGCTTTATTATCTTGATGATTTGGACATCCAGATTGACTGTTATGAGAAGCATAATCGTTATCTGATTGCTTTTGGCGTGCTAAGCCCGCGTGTGGTTGCACCCGGTGAAATACCGCCAGCTATTAAGGTGGTGATGAAAGATGCGGGTATGGACCCGGCTTCTTATGAGGGGTCTGTTCACGATATTCGTCATGCGGTTCAAAAATTCAAAAGGGAAAATGGTCCGTCACAGGGTAAAGATTATTCAGCCCTGAATGATGACCAGCTTACGGATGATTATCACTATATGATTTTCCCGAACATCACCATGAATGTGCATGCGGATGATTTGATGCTTTTCCGTCAGCGTCCGCATCCAGAAGACCCGAATAAGATGCTATTTGATTACTATATGTATGAATTGCCGGATGAAGAATTCGACGCGGAAGAATATCGTCGCCCGCTTCATAAGCAATATAAATATGGTGAGGTTTCTCTTGGGCTTGTGATTAATCAGGACGCCTATAATCTTCCTTTTGTCCAGAAGGGCATGCAGAGTGAGGGTTATGAAGGTCTCTGGATTGGTGATCAGGAGTTACGCATCCGCCATTTCCATGACACGCTGGAAAAATATTTGGATTCCGGTGCGGTTACTAAAAAATAATCCAGCAAAGCTCAGCAAAGGTAAGGTCGCCATGTTTCCCCAGCCTCTTATGAATCATAAAATTATTCAGATGGCTTATGTTGTGCGCGATATTCGTGAAACGGCCAAGGACTGGCAGGAGACATTTGGCATTGGTCCGTTTTTCTTGCTGGAAGATATTAACATCACGGACCCGCATTACAGGGGAAAGCCGCAGGCAGTGGATTTCACCGTTGCGGTCTGTCAGACGGGTGATATTCACGTCGAGTTTATCCAGCAGAATTGCGATAGCCCGTCATGTTACCGCGATATGTATGCGGCAGGTGAAGAAGGCTTTCACCATGTTGGTATTATTGCGGAAGACTATGAAAAAGAAGTCACGCGTTATACGGATATGGGTTTTGAGGTTGCTTTTAGCGGTGCGATGGGCCCGATGGATTTTTGCTATGTCGATACGTCGAGCAAAATGGGCTGCATGGTCGAGGTGCTGGAAAACCAGCCTTTTATCATTGATTATTTCGATAATCTTCGCAAAGCCTCGGAAAACTGGGATGGTTCTAACCCCATCCGCAGTGCTGCCGAGCTTTTTTAAAAATTAAAACCTCTCGGGGTGTCATGACCGGCTAGCGGTTGAGACCCTTTTTCGGGTCGCCGATAATATCGTAGAAACTCAAATCCATTTCCTCTGCCAGACAATCAACAATATCCGGCACAATACGGTCATGGAAGTCCGTCGCCATATGATATTCAAAAGCGGCTTCATCCGTGAAGGTTGCGACGCAATAATAGGTATTTGGGTCTTCGCGCGACCGAATAAGCTCATAGACTGGTGTTTCCGGTTCTTGAGCATAGGTCAGGTCGCGTAATTCAGTCTGGGCGTTTTCAAACTTTTCCCGTTTTGCGGGGTCAATTACAAGTTTGGCAAGAAAGGCTGTCATAAGTTTTTCCTATCAGGTGTCTTCTTAGGTAAGTGGGTCAAGATATTCGCGCTCATAGCCCCCGTCGAGACACGGAATCATATCAGCGGCAATTTCTTTAAAATGCTCCGTTTCCTGATGCGCCTGATCATCCGCTTCGGTTTTGAAGCTTTCAATAACGGCAAAACTATTTTCTTCTCTCAGGCGGAAAAACTTGTACATCAAGCAGTTTGGCTCATGTTCGGCAACGGCCTTTTCCATGCGCTCACAAGCGTCGATAAACTGGTCTATTTTGTCAGGAAAAACCTTCATGCGTGCGATAAATGTATGCGCCATCAATAACCCTCCGATATGCGGTGAACATTTTAGATAATTTCTACTAGCTACGTTAATTTAAATAGAGCGCTGCCACAACTGTTGCAAATATACCACTTAAGGCAGTTACTCCATTGAAAAGACAGAAAACTAGTTAAAATTTTAGAGCTAAGGCGATAGGTTCTGAAATACATTGTGTGTGGACTAACAGCGCTAAAACGCTTGGTTAAATTCATGCTCGTTTGTGCATTCATTTGTAATAAATGATCGACCGGGATATGCCTTTTGCATATTCCATAAAAACCTTATTTAGGAGGGTATAATGCTACTGGTTCAGAAAATACTCGGTGTCAAATCACCACGTCTTCTGACATCACTTTTCGTTGGCATGTCCGTCTTTGCTTCATCTGGTGCTTTCGCGCAGATTGATGAGGTCATTGTGCGTGCGTCGAAACGTGAGACAAATCTGCAGTCAACACCGATTGCAGTTTCAGCTATTCAGGCTGAAGATGTGAATTCATTGGTTGCTAGAGATATTGGTGATGTTGCTGTATTGGCACCAAACTTCTCTGCTGCCAAAATTACTGGCTTTAATGCTGCTGGTTTCTCTATGCGTGGTGCCGGCCAGACCGATATTATCGTCTATTCAGACCCACAAGTTGGTGTCGCTATTGACGACTTCATCGTGCCGCATGTGCAGACACAACTTCTTGATGTCTTTGACATTGAGCAGGTTGAAGTGCTGCGCGGTCCACAGGGTACACTGTTTGGTAAAAACACCACAGCAGGTATGGTCACACTCAGAACCAAGCGTCCAGATCTCGAAGAGACAGATGTTAAGTTGAATGTCCGTCTTGCTGAGTATGGTCGCGAGGAAGTCCGTGTCGCAATCAATTTGCCGATCACAGACAAAATTGCTGTTCGTGCTTCAGGCCTTTTTTCCGAGTCTGACGGTTACTACAAGGCCGGTGGTTATGTTATGAACGCTCCGGCGATTGATTCAGCAACAAACCAGTTTGTTTCAACTCCAGCAGCAGATGGAACAACAGGTGATGGCCGAAGCCTCGGCGGGGAAGATGTGTTCTCAGGTCGTTTCAAGGTTCTGTTTGAAGCAACTGATAATTTGACCGCTCTTTTGCAGTATGAAATTATCCGTGATGATTCCGATGCTGTCCCATCCGTCAATGAAACACCGACAGATGTAGATCCAGCTACAGGTTTCACTCGCTTCACATGGGCAGGCCCATTGTTTAACGCACCCGTTCAGTCAGGTGATCCTTTGAATAATGCGGCTTCCACGGACAGAGACGACAATCTTTTGAATATGTCTCAGGGTCACCAAGTTGATGTTGATGGGCTGTATCTTAATCTTGAATACGCTATGGACAAAGGCAATGTGTTCTTCATGGCGGGTACAAGAGAGCAGGACTCACGTCTGCCAAGCACCTATACAGGTGTTAATGGTACGCTTTCATTGTTTGATGCCAACCGGGCTGACCATCGTGAAACAACTCAATATGAGTTGCGTTATGCATCAGACCTTGGTGGTAATCTTGAATATGTCACTGGTATCTTTATGCAGGAAGACGATACGACTTTCTGTGTGACACAGGTTCTTGCTTTCCTTGATTACTTTGCAGCTGTAGATCCTAGCATAGCATTCCCAGGTACTTATAATAATAATCCTCTGGTGCTTTGTAATGCTCAGCAACAAGAAGCTCAGGCTGTCTTTATTGATGCTACATATGATGTGAACGACAGACTGACACTGAGTGGTGGTTTCCGTTACACTGAAGAAGAGAAAGCTTGGATTGGTCGTAACCGTGTTGCTTATCAAACATTGGCGGGTGGTTTCGACCCGACACTGACTGCTGCATCAATTGGTGGACCTCTTGCTGCTGCTGACTTCACAACATATTCTGCCGGTGTCCTTGGCACTGAAAAGACGTGGGAAGAAGAAAGCTACCGTTTCACTGCATCTTATCAAGTATCTGACGATGTATTCTCATACATCACATATGCCAGAGGCTTTAAGTCAGGTGCGTTTAACGACCAAACAGGTACCGTAGCTGCTCTGAGTGCTGCCAATATTGCACCTACAAACCCTGAATATGCTGACTCAATCGAGATTGGTCTGAAAACTGACCTCTTCGATAACCAGCTTCGTTTGAACATTGCCGCGTTTAATGTTGAGTATACAGATGCTCAGCGTCAGATTGCTGCGACATTCGGAAACGATCAGGAAACACGCTTCTTCAACGCTGCTGAAGCCACAGTGAATGGTATTGAAACTGAATTCACCTATATGCCTGCGAAGGTTCCAGGTTTGACAATTCAGGGTAACTTCTCATTCCAAGATGGTGATTTTGACAAGTTTGAAGCCGACACCAATTTTGACGGCACAATCGATGTTGACTTCTCAGACCGTCCATTGACCAGAACACCTGAAGTTCAGGCTGCTCTGCAAATCGCCTATGAAAAAGATTATGGTGATTTGACAAGTCAAGCTGTGATGACAATCTTCCATGAAGATGATCAAGTTAATAACTACTCTGATCTTGGCGAAGCTTATGACACGATCCTTGAAAGCAAAACGCTTGTGGATGTGTCCTATGCGTTGATTGATAACAGCAAGGATTACAGTATCCGTGCTTTCGTCAAAAACGTCACGGATGAGCGTTACCGTGTTTCTTCCCAGCCGGTTGCTAATTTGTGGGTCTTCTCACAATATGGTCCACCACGTACAGCTGGTGTTGAGATGACGTTCGACTTCTAAAGTCAGCTCATACAAATTTAAAGGCCGGTTTCTCGCGAAGCCGGCCTTTTTTTATACTGTAAAGAAAAGTAGCTATGAATATTTGTGCATACCGATAGACTAATCAAAAGTGCTTGTTAAAGGAGGATTCCATGTCGGACAGACAATTATTATCAGGTCGTAAAGCAATCGTAACCGGAGGTGCGTCAGGCATTGGCGAGGCTATTGTAGAGGCCTATGCGCGTGAGGGCGCGCAGGTGCTGGTGGTCGATTTGCCGGAAAGCGCGGTGTCGCAAAATTTTGCAAATATTGAGGGCGTCACGCCGCTAGAACAGGATATTACCGAAAAAGACGCCCCGCAAAATATCGTAGCGGCAGCAATGGCGGCGATGGGCGGGTTTGATGTCCTTGTCAATAATGCGGGTATTTCCATGCCAGATAGTGTTGAAGGTGACGGCGAAGAGCTTTGGGAAAAGACCATGGCGATTAATGTCACCTCTATGTTCCGCATTACCCGCGCGGCTCTGCCCGAATTAAAAAAATCCGATACGGGTCGCATTATCAATCTCGGCTCCATCATGTCTGATATGGGTGGCCCTAATCTTTTTGTTTATGGCACATCGAAACATGCTGTTGCCGGTATGACGAAATCTATGGCTGTCGATCTTGGTCAATATGGCATTACGGTAAATTATCTTCAGCCCGGCGCGGTGGTGACAGCTTTGTCAGCTCCTTATTTTGAGGATGATGATTTCCGTAATTACTGGATTGAGAAAGCCCCTGTCGGGCGTCTCGGTCAGCCGGAAGATGTGGCGCATGCGGCGGTCTTTTTGGCGCAAAAAGAGAGCCAGTTTATTTCCGGCCTCGGCCTGAATGTCGATGGCGGGGCAATTGTAAAATTCTAACTGGCATCAAATTCTAACTGGCATAAAATTTTAATTGGTGAGCAATTTAGGGGTGATTATTTAAAGTATTCCGGTTTGCCCATGGGCCAGACCCAGCCATGTTGCGCCATACCGCCATCAACTGTGATGACCTCACCGGTAACGAATTTTGAAGAGGGGGCGACGAGATAAATTGTCGTCTCCGCCACATCCCATACATCACCGAAGCGCTTCATCGGATTGGCTCTATGAAATTCCTGTAAAGCTTCTGGCGGATATTGCGTTACGCCTTCGGTTTCAATCGCGCCAGGGGCGATACAATTCACACGGATATTATGTTCGGCCCATTCGGTAGAAACAGTTTTCGAAAGATAAATCACACCCGCCCGCGCCGCACAGCTATGTGCTGATTGTGGCATGCCACGCTCCACATAAGCGGCGATATTGATGATATTGCCCTCTTGTCCAGTGTCGCGCCATTTTTTGGCGGCTTCTTGCATCATCCACCATGTGCCGTTGAGATTGGTATCAACCACGGCAAGCCAGCCCTTGCGCGAGAAATCAATCGCCGCTTGCGAGAACTGCCCGCCAGCACTGTTAATCAAGGCGTGGATAGTGCCATGGCGGTTAAAAATATCCGTGATGAAGGTCTCGACATTTTCAGGGTCGCGAATATTCACAAGTGCATATTCGATATCCCGCCCCACATGTTGTTTGATGCCGTCTTTGACTTCTTGCAGTTTCTCTTCACGTCTTCCGCAAATAACAACTTTGGCACCTAGGCGCGCTGCCAAAAAAGCCATGGCGCGCCCCATGCCGGTTCCTGCGCCTGAAATAACAATGGTCTGTCCGTCGAGTAAATCCTCACGATAAACGGTGGAGGCCGTTGCGAGTTCCTCAATGGACATGCCTCCATATTCAGAGGATTGAAGCGGCTGATTTTCGTCTGACATATAAATATCCTATTCGTTCATCCCAAAAATTGAGACCGCGGCGACATTTCTGTTTGGAATGCCGCCAAGATTATGCGCCAAGCCGAATTTGGGATCTTTAAGCTGGCGGTCATTGGCGCGACCCAGTAATTGCAGATAAATTTCATAGGTCATTCGCAGGCCGGATGCGCCAACAGGATGACCGAAACATTTGAGACCACCATCAATTTGGCAGGGAATATCGCCATCCGCATCAAATCTTCCATCCAAAATATCTTTTGGTGCCATGCCGTCTTCGGAGAGCCAGAGGTCTTCCATCAGCACAAGCTCGGTAATAGAGAAGCAATCATGCACTTCGGTCATGCTGATATCTTCGCGTGGGTTACTGATACCCGCCTCGGCATAAGCCCGCTCGGAGGCTTTGCGTGTTGTGATTGTTCCTGCGCCATCCCAAGATTGATGACCCATTTCGACACCATTAGACGGCGATAATTGCATGGACTTCACGGTTACAAAATTTTCGCCGACAAGTTCCTTGGCAATCTCTGGGCGGGCGACAATCGCGCATGACGCGCCGTCAGATACACCACAGCAGTCAAACACGCCCAACGGGAAGGCCACAGGCGGCGCATTGAGAATTTGTTCAATGGTCAGCTTTTTGCGGAGATGTGCTTTCGGGTTCAAGAAACCGTTTTCATGGCTTTTCCACGAAACATGCGCCATGGCTTTTTTAAGGTCTGCCATGTCCATCCCAAATTTATGCGCATAGGCTGCGCCAAGTTGAGCAAACGCACCGGGCGGGGTAAAGCCGGGCTGATAGAGGTCTTCAAATGTCCCTTTGGTTCTTTCGGGCAGGCCTGCAAAGCCGGTGTCTTTCAATTTCTCGCAACCGACTGCCAGCGCAATATCGCATGCGCCTGCTGCCACGGCATAGACCGCGCCGCGCAAAGATTCCGTTCCGGTTGCACAAAGATTTTCAACACGGGTGACGGGGATGTTTGGTAAGCGCAGATATTGCGACAGCGGATAGGCTGATTTGCCAACATTTTGCTCGTCATAGAAAACGCCGAACCATGCCGCGTCTATGCTGTTTTTTTCAATCTTAGCATCGGCCAGTGCTTCTTCGAAGGCTTCCGTGATGAGGTCTTCGGGGCGTGCGTCCCAGCGCTCGCCGAATTTGCTACAGCCCATGCCGATAATGGCAACTTTATCTTTAATGCCTTCTGCCATGTCTGCCCTTTTCTCTCACATTTGTCTCTTAGAGGCAGCTTTCCAGAAATATCTGTGGAAGCCGCGTTTATCGTCAATATCCTTGATACGGAAATCCATCTCGACCTTGTCACCAATGGCAATATCGCCAGGGGCAAAGCCGGTCATTTCGATGAACATATTACCGCCGCCTTCAAAGGAAATATTCCCGTAAATCAGCGGTGGGTTGCGGTTAAAGGCCATCCAATCTTCTGTGAAAGATTTGACCGTGGCGGGGATATCGGCAAAGCGGTAATCCTGCTGGGTATCCAGTGCGTTACAGTCGGGGTTGACGCATCGTCTGGCTTTGGGGAATTGGGGTGTCTCGCATGACGTGCAGAAACCACCTACAAGGCCGTAAATATCGCGGCTTTTATCAAAGGCGACGGTTTGTGCGGTTCGATTGTCACGTTCAGCCCGCATCCCCCAATCTGGATGAAACTGCCCATTAGAGGCAAGAAAACGTGGGTAATTATCTTCAATCCGTAAATGGCTCATAAAGCTCTGCACCGTGATTGAAGCCTGATAATCGCTAATATGCTCAGTCGTTCTCAGAAGAATGGCATCCATGCCCTGACCGAAACCGGTAAGCAAAATCAGACTGCCCGGCGCGGCGCGGTCGAGGCAGTCATTCAGCATCAGCAATGGATGCGCGACACCCGAAAAGCCGCAATCCGTAAAGAGCGCATCCGCGACAGCACCCTCTTTAATGCCGCATATGCGGGCAATGGCACGGGCATGCGACGGATAGGCGACGGGTAGAATAAAATGGTCAATATCGTCTACGCTCAGATTATTTTCCTGCAAAATCGTCGCGATGAGAGGTGAGGCGATTTTGGCAATACCTTCCTCCCGAACCCAGCGCTCTTCCAGCACATAATCTGTGCCGCTTTCTGCAGTGCGGTAATGATCAACAAAATCGGAACGCACAGACTGAGTGGCAATCAATTCGGCGATTACATTGTCCGATCCGGTCAGTATAGCTGCACCAGCATCTCCGGCCAGCATTTCCATGACATTTGCTGGTTGAACAGGCTTCTTTTCACCTGCCGCAATAAGCAGACCGTCGCTTTGATTTTGGCAGGCCGCGACAAGTGGGGCCAGCGCCGCACGCTGACTGCCGGACGAGTCGTGACAATGTGTGTGGTCAGCTAAATCAAGCGCAGCGGCAACGATGCCGGCATTAGAACGGTCAAGAAACGGTGCTGTTGTGGAGGCAAAACTCAGCTGTTGCACTTTCGTGGCATCGGCGGTGGTGAGAAGTTGACGCGCGGCGGCGACGGCGAGTGTGACGGCATCTTCGTCCCAGTCGGCATAGCTTCTTTTGCCTTTTGCATAGGCCTTCAGCCCGCCTTGAATCCAGCCAATCTGGTCAAAAATAGCCTGACGCGAAATCGCCTGAAAAGGCAAATAACTTCCATATGCAATAAGCCCGAACTGTCCCATCGCTAAACCTTATTCCCCGGCTTTGGCAGCGTAGGGGTCCATAATATAAGGCCCCATTAAAGGCTCAATGCGTGTACCTTCGGGGAGGTTATCTTCGCCAATAAGTTTATCGAGATGTTCATGCCAGTGATAGATGCGTCTTTCCTGATAGGAAAGCGGTGTACCTTGAAAGCCATCTGACTCTACCGAGATTTGAATTTGTTCGGCAAATTGTGTGTCTTCTTCGAGGATTTTATCAAAATTCCCGAGGCGGGTTTCCCAGATATCCGGTAAAGGGCCATCTCCCCAATCCGGTGCAACCCAGACAACTTCAATTTCCATCGTGTTAATCGTTTTCGGCCAGAAGATAATTAATGAATTGCCGCTGGCATAAGGTGGGCAGATAATATTGGGGTAAATATTATAAGAAAAATTATTCACGCGCCCGACTTCGCCGACAGTCTCGACTTCCGGCAGGCCTGCGACGCCCGGGTCAACCCAGTCAGGGTCGCGGTGCGGGGTGACCATGCGTGAATGACCATTCGGCCATAGCTCAATATAAGTACCAAGATGGTCGAGAAATCGATCAACGGTTTTTTGGTGAATGGATTTCAGATGATAGGTCTCCTGAAACGCATCCAGCAGGATTTTGACATTGCACTTAATATCTAATGTCGTTTTACGCACAAGGCGCATATTTTCACTTTGAAATTGCGCCATATCAGTCGGGACAGGATGAAGGTAATCCATAAGCGGCTTCGCATCCTTATCCAGATTGACGAAAACCATTTTACCGAAAACCTCAACGGCGACCTCTACCAGATTATGACAGGATTTATCAAAATCGGGGAAATCGCGCGGGTCGCGCATATTAATCAGTTGACCTTTATCGTCATAAGACCAGCCATGATAGGTGCAAACGAAAAGATTACGGCGGCCTGTTTGCTCGCGCACAACCGGTGCGCCGCGATGGCGGCAGGTATTGTAGAAACCGCGCAATTTGTCATCGCGTCCGCGTACAATAAAAATTGGCGAACCGATACGCTCCCAGAGATAAAAACTGCCTGGCTCAGCTAGTTCATCCATATGACAAGCGTATAACCAGCTTTTTTTCCAGAGATGTTCTATTTCAAGGTCAAAAAAAGCCTGATTTGTATATCTTTCGGCTGGAATTGGCGGCAATTTAGGGAATCCCGGGGGTGGGCCTTCACGGGACTGCTCATATGCCATGCCTTTTTTTAACGTTTCTATGCGTGCAGCGTCCATTTGACATCCTAAATTAGTAAAAATTTCAGAGTAAGTATCAATACATATAAAGAAAATGTATATAACTCTCAATCATACCAGTACACTTTTATGAAAAGAATTATTACGTAATAGCTAATCTTTTGTAAGTATGAACATATGTCTAAACCTCTAGAAAATATAAGAATTGTCGATATTGGCCGTTATGTCGCAGGCCCTTATTGTGCCACACTTTTAGGTGCATTGGGGGCAGATGTTATTCGTGTCGAACGTCCCGATGGTGGAGAGGACAGATTTATTTCGCCGCTTTCTTTTGATGAGGATGGGCAGCCCAATGAGGGTGGTCTGATATATCAAACCGGATGGGGTAAAAAATCATTATCGTTGAATCTCTCCGACGAGCGCGGGCGCGAGATTTTGCGTAAGCTTGTTGAGACTGCAGATATTGTGGTGGCAAATTTGCCGCCAGTGGCATTGCAACGCCTCGGTTTGGACTGGGAGACGTTATCACAGCACCGCCCCGAGATTATTCTCGTAACCCAAACGGGTTTTGGTGACACAGGACCTGATAGCGCCAAGGGTGGTTTTGACGGTATCGGGCAGGCAATGTCCGGCGCGATGTATCTGACGGGAACGCCCGGTAATCCGGCTAAGGCGGGGGCGCCTTATGTTGATTATGCGACAGCGCTTATGTCTGCTTTTGCGACCATGGCAGCGTTAATGGACCGCGATAAAACTGGTAAAGGCCAGCATGTTCAGACTTCTTTATTGAATACGGCGCTGGCGGTAATGAACGCGCATCTAATTGAACAGAGTGTGACGGGTATTAATCGTGTTGGCACTGGTAATCGTGTGCAGACCTCTGCGCCATCGGATGTGTTCGCAACATCAGATGGGCATATTCTGGTGCATACAGTCGGTAATAATTTGTTCAAACGCTGGGCGGAGACCGTCGAAAGACCTGAGCTTGTCGAAGATGAGCGTTTTCAATCCGACCAGCAACGCGGCGATAATAATGATGTTTTATGTGATATCATGGCGCGCTGGTGTGCGCCGCTGACAACCTCGGAGGCATTGGCAAAACTTCAGGAAAAAGGTGTGCCAAGTGGGCCGGTCTTGTCATTACAGCAAGCCCTTGACAATCCGCAGGCCGATGCCATGTCTTACTTTACATCAGTTGCAGTCAATGGACAGGATGGCGCGTTTGCCCCTGTTTTGGGTCTGCCGGCGCAATTTTCATCATTGACCCCGAATGCGCCAAGCGCGCCACCGGAAATCGGGGGGCATAATACAGAAATTTTGGGTGAGCTTGGCTTATCCAAATCACAAATTGAAGAACTAAAGGAACAAGGCATTATTTAGCCGATAGGGAGACATTATGGATTTCAAATTAACCGAGGATCAGCAGGCATTTCAGCAAACTGCGAGAGATTTTGCCCAATCCGAATTGCCCGAAGCGGCACAAATTTGTGAGACAGAGGCCTCGCCGCCGACGCATGAACTCATCCGTAAATATGGTGAGATGGGCTTTCTGGGCATTAATGTGCCGGAAGAATATGGTGGGCTTGGGCTTGGTAATATTGATGCGCTGATTGTGCTGGAAGAATTTGCCAAAATCTCGTCTGCTATTGCCTTTCCAGTATTTGAATCCTGTGTTGGGCCTGTCAAAGCGATTGAGCATTTTGCCGAAGAGGATCTGAAAAAGAGAGTCATTCCTGAAGTCTGTTCCGGTGATATGATTGTGGCGGTTGCCATGTCCGAACCGGATGCGGGGTCAGCTCTGACGGATTTGAAGACCAAAGGCCGTGTGACGAATGACAAGGTTATTTTGAACGGGTTGAAGAGATGGTGTTCCGGCGGCGGTCATGCGGATGGCTATGTTGTTTATTGTCGCTTGTCCGATGATCCGGGCGCAAAAGGTATTGGTGCGGTGTTTGTCGAAAAAGACGCGCCAGGTATTTCTTTCGGCCAGCAGGAAAGCTTGATGGGTTTTCGCGGCGTGCCATCTTGTGACATTTTCCTGGATGATGCGGAAGTGCCGTTGGAAAATATCATTGTGCCGGCTGGTGGGTTCAAAAAGCTGATGGAAGCGTTTGATTTGGAGCGTTGTGGCAATGCGACCATGGCGCTTGGTCAGGCTTCCGGTGCGTTGGAAGATGTCATGGCTTATGTGCAGGACCGCAAGCAATTCGGCAAACCTATTGTCGATTTTCAGGCTGTCCAGATTAGACTTGCGGAAATGCAGATGCGTGTCGAAGCGGCGCGTCTTCTTATTCACCGTGCGGCCTCTAATGCGGAAGATAATCTGCCGAGTATTCTCGACTCTTCTGTTGCCAAATGTTTCGCCAATGAAATTGCACGCGAAGTCACATCCAATGCCGTTCAGATGATGGGCGCTTATGGCTATTCTAAAGATTTCAATATGGAACGCCGGATGCGTGACTCATGGGGTTGGGGTATTGCCGGCGGTGCGATTGATATTCAGAAAGTGAATATTGCCTCCGCTATGGTGGGTCGACGTTTCAATCAACGCGCTCAATAAGGGTAAAGATAGGCGTTTCGCAGGAGTTTCCGGTGTCAGATAATTTTGTGTTAGCAACAGGGGTCGATACCCTTGCAGATAATGAAAATCGTGCCTTTGATTTAAACGGCGTGTCGGTTCTGATTTGTAAAACTGTAGATGGTATTTATGCCGTAGAAAATATGTGCACGCATCAGCTACAGCCGCTTGAGGGCGGGCGTATACGCGGTTGCTTCGTGTTCTGTCCGCTCCATGGGCAGAGATTTGACCTAAAAGACGGCTCGCCTATCGGTGCCTTAACGAAAAAACCGATACGGGTTTTTCCGGTCAAAATAGAAAATGACGATATTTATGTGGATATGGGTGCTTAATCTGCCGCGAGGTAGCGCCTGTGCAATTCGTCCATTTCTGAAACCCCAAGCCCTAGACCCTCTTTGAGAAAACCCTCAACGGAACCATATGTTTCGTGGATGGTCTCAAAGCCGGCCTGTAGGTAATCTGCCTGTACTTTCATCACCGCATCAAGCAAATCATCTGAGATATCGCGATCAAGACGATCTCTGAGGTTTTTCTTCCGAATTTCTGTGGAAGATGCCGTGAGCGTGTTGGTCAATAAATAATCCTGCATGATGACGTCTTCCGGCACTTTAAGAGCCGATAAAATCATCGCCGCGGCAAAGCCTGTGCGATCCTTACCGCCCATGCAGTGAAACAGAAGCGGGATATTCTCATCTTCAAGCAGCAACTTGAAAAAATCTGCGAACACATTGTGATGATGGCTGACAAAGCGACGATTGGCAGCTCTCATCATGTCATGCATATGGCTGGCATCTGATAAATCACCACTGAAAAGACTGCGCCACATATCTTCCACAAAGGCGCCGCCCTCAAAAACTTCCATCCATAAAGTCTGCGTGTCCTCCAGAGCATCGGTTCGGCTGGGGGCTTCTTTCCTCTCATGGTCTGAGCGAAAGTCGATGATTTTGCGAATATTAAGCCTTTTAAAATAATCCATATCCGCGTCAGTCAGAGCGGAAAGTCTATCGGCTCTGTAAATCACACCCCATTTAATGGCTTTGCCTTCCTCATTGAGATAGCCGCCCATATCGCGAAAATTACGTGGCCCATCAAATGGCAGGCACCGCCATTTCTCGCGCTCGCTCTTGTCGGTTGTCGCCGGTATAGGGCGCGCCTCAGCTTGAGCTAATGGGGCTTGAGCTAATGGGGTTTGGTCGGTGTCTTGTGAATTTTTATCTAGCATCTAGTACTTCTTATCCAGGCTTATATTCAATACGGTGCAACTTAACGCAGTTTTGTAACAACAATATGATGCGCCTAGTCTAAATCAAGAATTGATTTTAACCAGTCCATAAACGCATCTCCTGTGGCGACGCGGTCAATATCTTTGGCGTTGAGCATGGAAAGCGCCGCGCCAGTTTCAAACTGAATGGTCTGGGTCGCGCGTTTGGAAACATCCGTCTCGGCAGATATTTTGCCGAGGCTTTTGAGGCGTGAAAAAAGTTTTTCCAGATAGGCGGTGCGTGCAGCCTCAGCCTGTCTGAAACGGGATCTGAAAATCGGGTTCTGGGCGGCAAACCCCATTAATTCGAGACGTACCCGCCAGTGGTCTCTCATCGTCTCATCATAAGGCAGGCCGCGCTTAATATTGTCCAGAAGGGCAATTGATGGTTTCGGGTGATGTGGCAGCAAGGCGCCTTGTTGCATGGCTGGCAAGATTTTATCACTGAGCACCGCGCTGATGAGGTCTTCTCTGGAGGTAAAGTGATAGGTCAGTGTGCCAAGCGAACAATGAGCATGCCGCGCAATATGACGGAATGTTAGCCTGTCTAGGCCATGAGCTGCGATAAAGTCATAGGCCACCTCAATTAAACCTGCAGAGCCGATACGGCGGGTGGCATTTCTTGATGCATTATCGGATGTTTTAACGTCCATTATGTTTCGATAATGCCTCTTTCAATAAGCCCTTTAATCACAAGTTCAGCGGCCTCCTCAACACTCATATCTGAAGTATTGATTTCGATTTCCGGATTTTCTGGCGCTTCATAGGGGCTATCAATACCGGTGAAGTTTTTCAAATTTCCAGCACGGGCTTTTTTATAAAGCCCTTTCGGATCTCTGGTTTCGGCAACCGATAAGGGTGTGTTCACAAATATCTCTATGAACTCACCTTCTTCCATCAAGTTCCGTGCAAGCTCTCTTTCTGCCCGGAAGGGAGAGATGAAAGAGACAAGTGTGATTAATCCAGCATCAACCATCAGTTTTGATACTTCAGCGACGCGGCGAATATTTTCCACACGGTCTGCATCGGTAAAGCCGAGATCACGGTTCAGACCGTGCCGGACATTATCACCATCGAGAACAAAACTATGGCGTCCGGTGGCGAAGAGGCGTCTCTGCACCTCATTGGCAATGGTAGATTTCCCTGAACCCGACAGGCCGGTAAACCATAACACAGCAGGACTTTGCCCTTTTTGCTCGGCATTGGCAGCTTTATTGATATCAAGATTTTGCCAGTGAATATTCGCTGCGCGTCTCAGCGGGAAATTAATCATACCCATGCCGACTGTATTATTTGTCATGCGGTCAATGAGAATAAAGCTGCCGGTCTGGCGATTTTCCGCATAGCTGTCAAACGCAATTGGGCGGTCAACGGCAAGGGTGCAATTACCAATCTCGTTAAGTTGCAAAGTCTTGGCTGGTAATTTTTGAAGTGTGTTCACATCTGTCTTGTGTTTGGGCGCGTTGACGGTTGCCGAAACAAGACGAGAGCTTGTTTTCATTCTGTAGGATCGCCCGGGAAGCATTGGTTCTTCTGAAAGCCAGATAATTGTGGTGTCAAATTGGTCAGAAATCTCCGATGGGGTATCGGAAGTTGCAATCACATCCCCGCGTGAAATATCAATCTCATCGGTCAGGGTAAGTGTCACGGACTGACCGGAAATCGCCTCATCGAGATCGCTATCCATGGTCACAATACGGGCGATTTTGCTTTGCTTGCCTGATGGCAGTACCCGCACATCGTCACCCGGGCGGATAATGCCGCCTGCAATGCGGCCGGCATAGCCTCTAAAGTCTAAATCGGGTCGGTTGACCCATTGAACAGGCATGCGGAATGGGAGGCTTGTTTCCTCAGCTTCTACATCCACACTTTCAAGATAACCAAGTAGGCTCGGCCCTTCATACCAAGGCATGAAACGGCTCCCCTCGACCACATTATCCCCGACCAGTGCCGAAACCGGAATGGCATGGAGATTTGGGATATCAAGTTGGGCGGCAAAGGATTTGAAATCGTCTACAATCTCATTGAAAACGCTTTCGCTGTAATCAACCAAATCCATTTTATTAATCGCCAGTATAATATGACGTACGCCAAGTTGGGAGGCGATAAAGGCGTGGCGTTTGGTCTGGGTCAACACGCCTTGGCGTGCATCAATCAACAATACTGCCAAATCTGCCGTAGAGGCGCCGGTTGCCATATTACGCGTATATTGTTCGTGTCCCGGCGTGTCCGCGACAATGAATTTTCGGTGCTCAGTGGCGAAAAACCGATAGGCGACATCAATCGTGATGCCCTGCTCGCGTTCAGCTGCCAGCCCGTCCACCAAAAGGGCGAAGTCAATATTCTCGCCCTGTGTGCCGACTTTTTTCGAGTCCTGCTCAAGCGCGGTGAGTTGGTCTTCAAAAATCATTTTTGACTCATAGAGCAAGCGACCGATAAGGGTGGACTTGCCGTCATCAACTGAGCCGCAGGTAATGAAGCGCAAAAGAGATTTATTTTCATGCGCCTTCAAATAGGCGTCGATATCACTGGAGATTAAATCGGACTGGTGCATTAGAAATACCCTTCCTGTTTTTTCTTTTCCATGGAGGCGGCTTGGTCATGGTCAATGACGCGTCCTTGGCGTTCAGATGTGCGAGTCAGCAGCATTTCCTGAATAATGCCTTGTAATGTGTCGGCGGTGCTTTCAACCGCACCTGTCAGCGGGTAACAGCCTAATGTTCTGAAGCGCACATTCTTCAATTCCGGCTGTTCACCATCTTTGAGGGGCATGCGATCATCATCCACCATAATCAGCGTGCCGTCGCGCTCAACTACAGGACGTTTTGCAGCAAAATAAAGCGGCACAATAGGGATTTGTTCGAGATGGATATATTGCCATATGTCCAACTCCGTCCAGTTGGATAGCGGAAAGACGCGAATGGACTCGCCTTCATGCTTCTGGACGTTATAAATGGACCATAATTCTGGGCGTTGGTTTTTCGGGTCCCACTGATGTTGCGCAGATCGGAAAGAGAAAATGCGCTCCTTGGCGCGGCTTTTTTCTTCATCTCTGCGCGCGCCCCCAAAAGCGGCATCAAATTCATATTTATCCAGCGCCTGTTTGAGCGCTTGTGTTTTCATAACATCTGTATGAACGGCAGAGCCATGTGTGAAAGGCCCAACATTATCCGCCAATCCCTCCGGATTGGTATGGGTCAGTAATTCGAGGCCAAGCTTGGCAACCAAATCATCCCGAAAAGAAATCATTTCTTTAAATTTCCAGCCCGTATCAACATGCAGAAGTGGAAAAGGGGGCTTGGAGGGGTAAAAGGCTTTCATGGCGAGGTGCAGCATCACAGCGCTATCCTTGCCGACGGAATATAACATGACGGGGTTTTGCGCCTCTGAAACAACTTCACGCATAATGTGAATGGCCTCAGCCTCAAGTCTCTGGAGATGCGTCAGGTGAATTTGTGCGGTTGCAGACATAATAAATCTTTCTCTTGAATACGCTGAACTTACAGGAGGGGGCATGAAATACAATCATATTCGTACATATGTACGAATTAAGGTGTTTTTAGTCTCATTCCCCTCTATCTGCGTCTAGCAGGGTTATTTTGGCTTGTAATTCAGTCGGGCTTTGATAATCATGAAGGCAAATAAATTAAGTGAGGGACACATGGCTACAGTTTTTGAAACACCTATGGATATGCTGGGGACCGAAGGACAGACGCTCGGGACGTCAGAATGGATGGAGATTGATCAAGACAGGGTCAATATGTTTGCCGATGCAACAGGCGACCATCAATGGATTCATATTAATAAGGAAATGGCTGAACAAAGCCCGTTCGGAACAACCATTGCACATGGTTTTCTCACGCTTTCGCTGTTGCCCTATCTGATGAAAGAGACCTACTCAATTAATAAGGTCGCCATGGGCATTAATTATGGCTGTAACAAAGTGCGTTTCATCAATCCGGTTAAGGTAGGCTCGCGCGTGCGCGGCATATCTGAAGTTGTTTCGGTTGAAGAAGCCGGTGGCGGTATTCAACTGGTCGTCAAAGCAACGATTGAAATTGAAGGTGAAGAGAAACCTGCCTGCGTTGCTGAGACCGTTACACGCCTGTTCGGTTAATCAATTATCCAACTTTAATGCTTAAAGTGGCGCATCCCTGTGACCACCATGGCTAGCCCTGCCTCATCCGCAGCAGCGATGACTTCGTCGTCGCGAATGGAACCGCCAGGTTGAATGACTGCCGTGACACCTGCCTGAGCCGCGCTGATAAGCCCGTCTGCAAAAGGGAAAAACGCATCCGATGCCACAACCGAGCCTTTTGTTAAGGCTTCGGTTTCATTGGCCGCTTTAGCAGCATCCTCCGATTTACTGGCGGCGATACGCGCACTGTCAATCCGGCTCATTTGACCCGCGCCAATACCAACTGTTGCGCCGTTCTTGGCATAGACAATCGCATTAGATTTAACATGCTTGGCAACCCGAAAGGCAAATAGCATGTCTTCAAGTTCTCTGTCATCTGGCTGGCGTTTCGTCACTACCTGAAGCATATCGCGTGTAATCCGACCATTGTCGCGGTTTTGCACAAGCAGTCCGCCACTGACAGTTCTGACATCCAGCCCAGCTTCGGCAGGGTCCGGCATGCCGCCAGTGAGCAAGAGACGCACGTTTTTCTTCTTGCCAATAATGGCGCGGGCGTCTTCATCTGCATCCGGTGCGATAATAACTTCTGTGAAAATTTTGGTAACGGCAGCTGCGGTTTCGGCATCGAGCGGCTTATTGAGCGCAATAATGCCGCCAAAGGCGCTGACAGGGTCGCATTTCAGGGCATTGGCAAAAGCGTCCGACATGGTTGTAGCGGTGGCAACGCCGCAAGGATTGGCATGTTTGATAATGGCACAGGCTGGCGTGTCGGTATCCATTTCGGAAACCAGTTCAAAGGCGGCATTGGTGTCGTTAATATTATTAAAGGATAGCTCTTTACCTTGAATTTGCGTTGCTGTTGCGACTCCAAAACGCGTCGGCCCGCCAACATAAAACCCTGCATTTTGATGCGGGTTCTCGCCATATCTTAATGATTGTTTCAAGTGCCCGCCTAGACTGCGATAAGCAGGCGCGCGCGGCGTGTCGAGCTGGTCGGCAAACCAATTTGAAATCGCCGCATCATAGGCCGCTGTGCGGGCATAGGCTTTTTGTGCGAGGGTCTTACGCAAGCTTCCCGGCAATTTGCCGTCATGTTCGTTGAGTGCTGTCAGCACAGTCGCGAAGTCCTGATGATCGACGATAACAGCAACATCGCCATGGTTCTTTGCCGCGGCGCGTATCATTGCCGGCCCGCCAATATCAATATTCTCGATGCATGTATCGAAGTCGCCGCCTGCTGCAAGCGTTTTTTCAAATGGGTAGAGGTTCACAACCAGCATATCAATAGGCTGGATGTCGTGTTCTGCCATGGCGGCTTTATGTGTTTCATTATCGCGGATAGCTAGCAGACCCCCATGTACGCCGGGATGGAGCGTCTTGACGCGCCCATCCATCATATCAGGATAGCCTGTTAATTCAGACACATCGCGAACCGCAAGCCCTGCTTTGGACAATGTATCTGCTGTGCCGCCTGTCGAGACCAGCTCAATGTTTTTTTCTGCTAATGCTGTTGCGAATGCGACAATGCCATCCTTGTCGGAAACTGAAATCAATGCTCTTGAAACCGGACGTAGAGAATCAACCAAACTTATATCTCCTTTTGAATGACAGTATACTTTCAAAAAATAGGCTTAAAATAAAGCGGCAACATAGAGTCGATATGCAGGGATTCGACAAGCCGAGCAAGGTGAGACCGCCTCACTTTTGCGCAATGTCGTGGGCAACTTTCAGCCCCCAATTAATGAAAGCCCCCTTATTGTCCGACATGCCGGTCAGAACAATTTGATTGCTGCGCACCGGATAGCCATGACGCCCCATATATACACTTTCCATGACCTGCATGCTTTCAAGATGCGTACCGCTGCAAAGAAAAATCCAACCCGGCCCTTTTTTATAGACCAGCAAAACGGATTTGCCGTCTGAGGATGCGGAGACATTAATATCGGGATGCAGGTGAAACCGGATAACAAATTTAGACGGCGTTTGAATTTTGCCCGACGGTAGAAGCGAATCTTCCCCCCGAAAATCGTAACCATCCGTCATCAGATATATGCGCCGATGGTGGGAATAGCCGTTTAATTTGGCAAATAAATTATGTGAGGCTTCAAGCCAAGTGCCGCCGGGGTCTTCAATCCGTCTTGCCACACATTTCAAATTTGGTACTGACAATCTCGTGCCAAGCAATTTTTTGGAGAAATCATTTGTTAAAAAGAAATTTGATGACAGGCTCGGAAAACTCAATGTGTTATGCGCGGCCGGGGTGCGAGACGCTTCCCGCCACTCACTCCCATTAACAAGGTTAGGCCCGCAATTTACAAAAATACGCTGGGTATGATGCGTGAATTCAAAGGCCAGCGGTGCGATATGCGCTTGCTGGCTATACGTTGCTGGCGGTGGTTTACCAACATCCATCATAATATGGCTTTGCCCTGATGTGAGCTTTTGATAGCCGCTTGCCGTCGCGTATTGAAAAGACTTGGACTTTCTTTGCTGCAGTTTTTTGGCAGCGTCTATGAGGGTTTTTTCACCCTGTGTGCTGCCGTTAAAGACACAATACTGACCGTCTGGATAGCAATAAAAATTAATCGCTGAGGAGATAAGATTACAGCTATTATTAATATCCTGCGGCACCTCAATATTGCGCTGCAGCATGGCGGAGCGAATGGCGGTGAGATCCATGAGAATTTGTGAAAGAATTTTGGGGTCACGGCTAATGTGACCCCCATCCTGCAATATTTGTTTTTTCAATTCACGGCATAGAATGCGGATGCCGGCCTTTAGTCGCCCGCCCCCGCCGGTTATCGCAAAGGCTGAATAGGTTAAGCCACATGCTGAGACAATGCGGGCATATCCTGGAAGTGTGCTTTCCACCATATGTTCAAGATAACGCGCCTGTGTTCCCATAGAGGCCATAACTTTGGCGCGGTCTATGGTTGTCATAAGCGGCAATAAAATTGGCAAAGATTGACTCCAGACCATGAGTCTGCGCGCGACAATCTCTGACCGCCAAGCAAGGCGATTGCTCAGCGTGGTATAGGTCACCCAATCCAATATCGCCTGCATGGCAATTTTATTTGTTTGCGGCGTATTAAGCGCGATGATGTGCTGGAGCCAGTCAAAGCTTTGTAAAGACAAGGCCCATTCTTCATTGGGCGGGCGCAGATAAAATGGGTTATTGCTCGGTGCATGGACAATAGCACCGGGCAGGGAATAATCGCCATTCAGCCACGCTTCCCCCCGTACCGGATTGCCGGGGCTCAACGATGCGGGATAGGAGATGCCCGGTTCAGAATAAGGGCCATCAAGTAATGGTCTGTTAGGGAGATATATGAGAAGCCAGCGCTTGCACTTCCAGAAAACTCTGAGGATAAAGGCGGCTATCAAATCAGTATAATGCATTAAGCAAAACCGCTTATGTTCTAGCCGGAGGGCCTTAGAGCCTTGATGTTGTCGGCATAGGCCTGTTTTCCATTCTGGAATATGGCTGTTCCGGCAACAAGCACATCGGCTCCGGCGGCAATAATTTCCTCGGCATTTTCTGAATTAACCCCGCCGTCAACTTCCAGTTCTATCGGACGTCCGGCAGCGGTGATGAGGTCGCGAAGGCGACGAATTTTGTCTAATTGGGTTCTTATAAATTTCTGCCCGCCAAAGCCGGGATTAACCGACATGACAAGGATGAGGTCAATATCGTCCATCAATTCTTCTAGCGCGGCAATCGGCGTTGCGGGGTTTAGAGATATACCGGCTTTGCATCCGGCCGCCTTGATGGCCTGAACGGTGCGATGCGGATGCGGGCCAGCTTCGGGATGGAAGGTGATAATATCTGCCCCTGCTTCGGCAAATAAATCGATAAAGGAATCTACCGGAGATATCATGAGATGGACATCAAGAGGTTTGCTGGCATGTGGTTTGATGGCTTTGACAACAGCTGGTCCTATCGTCAAATTAGGGACAAAATGCCCGTCCATCACGTCAATATGAACATAATCACAACCGGCGTCACAAATCGCAGTCACCTCGTCTCCGAGGCAAGCAAAATCTGCCGCAAGAATCGAGGGTGAAATTTTTACTCTGCTGGCGGGACTCATTTATTCCCCTAAATATTTGTGATGCATATTTGTGAATTATTAAATGATTAAAGCAGTTTAATGCTTCTAGCAAGCAAGTGATTAGGGGTTATACCGTGTTTTTAATGCGGCTGGATTATGACGCTTCAATGCCCAGCCCGTCTCGCAGAGGTTTGAGGCGAGAGACATAGGCTTCCCATTCCTTGGAGCTGTTTTTATACATTTTCTGGCGCACCTGAACCTGACTTGCGGTTTTGACATTACGTTCGGTTTTATGAAAGTCGATACAGGCCGGTTCAAAGTCGACTTGGCAGAAGTCTAGTAAAGCCTGCGTTTGTGGTTTTTGGTTTGTGGTTAATTTCTCGTAATCCAGTTCATATATGGCGTCACCGAATTTGCCGCGCCAAAATTCCATTAAATCCAGATAGGCCTTGTAGTGATGTGCGAGATTTTCGAGGCTATAGCTGTAATCCATACCCCGCGATTTAAACTGATGTTTGAAACTTGACCAGCACACAGCCATCGAGTCTCTGCTGATGTTAATAATTTTGGCGTCCGGGAAAGCGGCATGAATAAACCCGAGTCGCAAAAAGTTATGAGGCATTTTGTCAGTCAAAATGCGTTCGGCGCATTTGATTTCTGAAATATTGTCTAGATAAGTCTGTCCGATTGACCCAAATGCGCGATCAATAAGTTTGACATGGGGCTGGCGCGAAAAATGATACAATAGTTCGCCCGTAGCTTCGCCCATGGCATCCAACTCACCACCACCAAAAATTTTGGAATGACTTGCCAGTATCTGTTCGACAAGACTGGTTCCCGAGCGCGGCATACCAATGATAAAAATCATTTTTTTATTGCTTCTTTTGGCTTTCGGGCGCGCCAGAGACGGGTCGAGTTGTTTAAAATCGATAGGGCTGAAAATATGTTTCAAGTTAAAGCATAATTTATCGACATAAGCCGTGTCGTAAGGGTGCAAGGTCTCATGGAGCTGGTTGGCCTTGCTGAGAATGTTGAAGGCTTTTGTGGTTCTTCCTAAATCGTCATAGGTTTTGCCCACAGCAAAGCCGATATTGACATCCCTTATATCCGGCTTGTCGGCATTTTCTTTAAAGGCTTTATTAAATGACTTCTCGAGCCACTCAAGATTGACCTTATCGGGGTCTGTTACTTTTTGAAGTTTAATCATCGCCGTCAGAGCGCCGGAACTGTTTTTATCTTTGGATAAGGCCTTTCGAAATGACTTAGCCGCTTCCTGCTTCATGCCGGCGACCATATGAATATGTCCCTGCTTCACATAAGCATCGATTTCAGCTTGTTTGTCCTCAATCAGGGTGTCGCAAAGTTTTAATGCCTCGTCATTTTTATCTGCCCCATGAAGCGCATCAATCAGGGATAATTTGATTTCTCGCGCCTCTTGATGACTGTCTTTTGGGAGCTGTTTCAGGCGTTGCTTAAAAAACGTGGCGGCTTTGTTGTATTTCTTTGCTTCCAAAAAAGTTGTGCCGAGAGCCGCGTGAATCTCAGGGTTGTCAGGCTCAAGAGCATAGGCTTGCTCTAAGGCATCGGCGGCAAGGTGATAAAGCTCAACACCGGTATACCCATTTACCAGCGCATAAAGTGACGGCATATGTTTTGGGTTGTGCGCCAAATGAGCCTTGCCGGTATTAATCATACCTAGAAAGTCATTGAGTTGGCTGAGACACCCCAGCAGATTGGTGACATGCGTTTCATCTCCAGGGTTCATCTTGACGAGTTTTTCCAGATAAGGCTTTCCCTTCTGGTGGGCGTTCTGCATCAGGCAAGTGCGTGCAATCATTTCGACCAGCATGGGGTGGTCGGGATATATTTTGAGCAGATTTTCTGCATAAGCAATGGCTTCTGCTATCTGCCCGTTTTGCAACATGCCCGTAAGCTTTTGGCGTTCGTCATCACTTATCGCCGCTCCGGAAGGTGCGGTATTTGATGGGGTCTTTGTTGGGGCTTTTGACGGGGATAAAGAAGGCGCTCCATTAAGGGCCTCCAGCGCTTTGCGGGCGCGCAGATTTTGCGGATAGCTCTCTATGATTTGTGTGTAAAGTACGCGTGCCGCGTTTATATCGCCATTTTGGGCAAGTTTCTTGGCACTTGTCAGAAGTCGGTCTACTGAAATTTGGGACATTTATTTTTTTATTATTCTTTTTTTTCTGTGATTTTTATTATGCGATTAGGCGTAGATTATAAATTCTATTTTGAAATGCAAGGCACTTCTGGTGTCAGGCTTTAATCTTTCTTAAGACGCTCGCGAAAAACCCGTCCATGCCGCCCTTATCGTGCCAATTCGCTGGGGTGGTTCTTAAATAGCTAAATCCTTTTTCCCCGCTCATCTGGTTGCATAATTCTTCGGGAAGGCCGGCGGGGGCGCAGGCTTCATAATTTGGATGCCGGTCGAGAAAGTCTTTTATTTGCGCTTCACCCTCGCGCTGGTCGAGCGAGCAGGTCACATAGGTTAACATCCCGCCAATGCTGAGCCATTGGTCGGCGTGGTCGAGCATCGCCTTTTGAATTTCTGTTAGCTTGAGAACATCTTTATCCCGGCGATGCAAGGGCAGGTCAGGGTGGCGGCGAATAGTGCCGGTGGCGGAACAAGGAGCGTCCAATAAAATGGCATCAAATGTTTTGTCAGTGAGTTGGGCTATGTTATCCGCCATCACATCAGCTTGAATAATGTCTGCTTTTAATCTGGTGCGAGATAAATTGGCCTTGAGCCTGTCTAGTCTGGCGGCTGAAATATCCAAGGCCGTAACCTGATGCCCGAGCGCGGCAAGTTGCATGGTTTTGCCACCCGGTGCGGCACAGAGGTCGAGTATCTGTGCGTCAGTTGTCATGTTTTGTGAGAGCATCTTATCGAGCCAGACGACAGGCAAGGTGGCGGCATAATCTTGTACCCACCAGTCGCCTGCGTCAAAGCCGGGCAAGGTTTCAACATCGGCTGTATCACTCAGTCTTATTAAATTGGGTGATAGCGGGTCAGCGCTCAAGCTGGATGTGTCTGTTTGTTTTAATGCATCCATAAATGCGGGAATGGCGTCGGTAGATTTAAAACATAAATCCAGCTGGGGTTTTTGGCAGTGCATATCGGCAATAATCTGCGCGGTCTCGTCGCCATAATTTTCCAGCCAGTTGGATGCCATCCAGTCTGGGAAATTTGACAGCGGGTCATAACCCAGCCCCCAATCTTTATTGGTATCTTTATTATCTGTCTCTTTGGTTTCCTTGATGAGCTTTCTCAACACAGCATTAATTAAGCCACGATAGGGCGCTTCGCCGCGCCCGCACGCATTGACGGTTTCGGCTACGGCGGCATGGTCGGGAATATCCATTAACAGAATTTGCACAGCGCCAATCTGGAGGAGTGCGCGCGCCAGATGAGGTCTTCCAGGAATGTTGCGTTTAATATATTTTGCCAAAATGCTGGAGATATCGCCGCGTCGCCGCAGGGCAAACATAACCATGGCCTTGGCAAGACGACGGTCGGGCGGGGATAGATCAGACAGCCTGTCAGCGGCTTCATCCATGGTTTTCCCGCGCTCAATAGCTGCCAGCATAGCGGCGGCGGCACGACGGCAATTCGGTTTTTTTGTCATTCTCTCACCAATCTCCCGTCAATTTACTTGGCATATCGCCCTTATGATACCATATATGCTTCATGACAACCGAAACTGAAAATTCCAAAAAGCGGCGGCGTGATGCTGCGAAGCGCGCGCTAGAAGAAGCCGCACATCGTCGGCAGGAAGAAATCGAAGCGCAACTCCCGCCGGAAAAAGGCGGGCAGGACGGTCCCGAACCCACTCGTTATGGGGATTGGGAGAAAAAAGGCATTGTTACGGACTTCTAATTTGAGTTATGCCGATTTGTTTTGACGGTTTTCGATTAAATCTTCAACCACGCCGGGATCTGCCAGTGTTGACGTATCGCCAAGATTTGAAAAATCATCCTCGGCGATTTTTCTCAAAATACGGCGCATAATTTTGCCTGACCGTGTTTTGGGCAGGCCGGGCGCAAATTGAATGAGGTCAGGCGCGGCAACCGGCCCGATTTCCTTGCGGACCCATTGCACCAGCATCTTGCTCAAATCATCATCGCCGTTAAGCCCCGCATTAAGGGTGATATAACAATAAATACCTTGCCCTTTAATATCATGCGGGTAGCCGACAACCGCCGCCTCAGCAACATCGGGATGGGCCACGAGCGCACTTTCAATTTCCGCCGTGCCGAGCCGGTGGCCGGATACATTCAAGACATCATCCACGCGACCCGTAATCCAGTAATAACCATCCTCGTCGCGACGGCAGCCATCTCCGGTAAAATAAGTGCCGGGATATTGCACAAAATATGTATCAATAAAGCGCTGATGATCGCCGTAAACGGTGCGCATTTGCCCAGGCCAGCTATCTTCGAGGCATAAATTGCCAGATGTCGCCCCTTCCAGTACCTGACCTTCGGCATCCATTAAGACAGGCTTAATACCGAAGAAAGGCCTTGTCGCCGAGCCGGGTTTCAAGGCGGTCGCGCCGGGCAATGGTGTAATCAATGCGCCGCCCGTTTCGGTCTGCCACCATGTGTCAACAATCGGGCAGCGTCCGTCACCGACGACATTATAATACCAAAGCCACGCTTCAGGGTTAATCGGTTCTCCAACGGAGCCTAAAAGCCGGAGGCTTTTGCGGCTTGTGGATGTGACGGGGCTATCGCCTTCGCGCATTAATGCCCGTAGAGCCGTCGGCGCGGTATAGAAAATATTGACTTGATGCTTGTCACAAGCTTGCCAGAAGCGTGAACTATCCGGGTAATTAGGCACGCCTTCAAACATCACCGTTGTTGCGCGGTTGGAGAGTGGGCCATAAACAATATAAGTATGGCCGGTCACCCAGCCGACATCTGCCGAGCACCAGTAAACCTCACCGGGTTTGTAATCAAACACATATTCATGCGTCATTGAGGCATAAACCATATAGCCGCCGGTTGTGTGCAGCACCCCTTTCGGTTTGCCTGTCGAGCCGGAGGTATAAAGAATAAATAGCGGGTCTTCTGCGGACATTTCTTCTATTGGACAATCAGGGGAGACTTTTGCCTTTTCCTCGTGATACCAGACATCACGCCCGTCTTTCATGGTGATATCGCCCCCCGTGCGTTGTACAACCACCACTGCCGACACATCCGGACATTTCGTCAGCGCTTCATCAGTGTTTGACTTAAGCGGAATTTTCTTGCCGCCGCGCACGCCTTCATCTGCGGTAATCACGCAGGTGCTTTCGCAATCGAGAATACGTCCGGCAAGTGCCTCGGGGGAGAAGCCACCAAAGACAACCGAATGCACCGCGCCAATCCGGGCGCAGGCCAGCATGGCATAGGCGGCTTCGGGTATCATGGGCATATAAATCGTAACCCTGTCCCCTTTGCGCACGCCATTTTCTTTGAGTGTATTGGCAAATAGGCTTACTTCCTCGTGAAGTTGTCGATAGGTGATATTGCTCGCCTGATCAGGTTCATCACCTTCCCAGATGATGGCGGTCTCATCACCATGCGCATCAAGATGCCGGTCCACACAGTTCCAGCAGGCGTTTAGCGTGCCGTCTTCATACCATTTGATGGACACATCATCTTTGCTGTAATGGGTGTTTTTAATTTTGGTATAGGGTTTTATCCAGTCTATGCGCTTGCCGTGTTTATCCCAGAATCCTTCCGGGTCTGAAATGCTTTCCGCATACATGGCCTGATAGGTCTCATTATCAATAAGTGCTTGCGATGCCACCGCGTCCGTGACTGGAAAAATCTTCTCGTCCATTAAAACCCCCCGTTAAATTTTATAATGCACCCTTAACAGAGCCCAGTTCAGCCCAGCATCAGCCATCCGTCAAGCCTCGTCGTTTTGTATTCAGTCAATCTCTCTCCGGGGCAAGGGCCCGCAATGCATAGCCCGTCAGGGTCAAATGTGGCGGCATGCGCCGAACAGATAAGATGCTTTTTGTCTGCCGTTAAAAATTTATTCGGAAATGTTTCTAATGGGAGGCCGACATGCGGGCAGGCATTTTTGAAAACCCTTATCGCATCGCCTTGATGCCAAATAATCAAATCCAGCCGCTTCTTATCTCCGTTATCCTCAATGTCTATTTCAATGTCTATTTCAATGTCTATTTCTATGCCTCGGGTCTCACCCGCTTGAATATCATCCAGCGCGATGAGGTGGATGGGGGGGTGAGCTATGAAAGATGTGTCTTCTGGTGGCATTAATAGGTAATTTCAAAAAGCGGTTTGAGTTTTGCCACTGGGGTCAAGCCCAGCCATTTTGCACACGAATTTCCATTCGCTGGCCGTCACGGGTTGGACGGAAAGGCGGGAATTATTGACCAGCACCATATCGGCGAGTTTTTCTTCGGCCTTGATGTCAGCGAGTGTGATGAATTTTTCCGCCGATTCAAGCGCGACAATATCCACCATGCCAAAGCGCCCCGTCTCATCTGTATGGTCAGGATAATGTTCTTTAATAATCTCGACAGTTCCCATAATGCGTTTTTCATTCACGGAGTGATAAAAAAACCCACGGTCGCCGCACTTCATATTTTTCATTTGCTTGTTGGCGAGGAAGTTGCGAACACCGTCCCAATGCTCCCCTTTTTTGCCGCGCGCACATTGATCGTCCCAACTCCAATTGCCCGGTTCGGATTTAAAAAGCCAGTATGCCATAGACGTCTCCTCTTTAACTGAGATGGAGTTTATCAGGCTTTTGGCAAGCTTCCAAATGAGTGAGTCCAGGGATGGATTTCAACACTGTCAAATAGACCGGCAATCGCATAGGGGTCGGCAGTTGCCCACTCTTCTGCGGCTTCCCTGTCTTCGGCTTCTATGACGAGCATGCTGCCAATAGGCGTGGAGGTGGGTTCATGACCTTCATCTTTTTCAGACATAAAAGGACCGGCGAAAAAAACATTTCCCGCATTCTTAAGATAAGTCAAATGTGCTTCGCGTGTTGATGTGCGCAGCTTTTCTAGGCCCGGCTTGTCCCAGCAGATAAAACAAAATTTCAACTTACCAACTCCTCATTATGCCGTCTTCGATGATTAAGACAGCTAAAACCTAGCAGAAAAAAACAGGTAATTAAATCTCGCTTGTGAAAGGACGTGCGAGGAGTTGCGAAATCGCCATATCTACGCTGAGCTTGCCAGCCACAATTTCTGCTACAGCGTTGCAAATTGGCATCTCAACTTGATGCTTATCTGCCAGCTTAATGAGCGCAGGCGCGCTGAGTGCGCCTTCACTGACGCTACTGCGTGACGCCATGATATCGTTTGCATTGGCGCCGTGGTCGCCTTTGCCAAGTGCGACACCCAAGGAGTAGTTTCTGGAATTGGTGCTGGTACAGGTGAGGATTAAATCTCCCAGACCAGCAAGGCCGCCAAGGGTCTGGGGGTTGGCGCCGAGTTGAATGCCAAGCCGTGTCATTTCCGCATAGCCGCGCGCGGTGACAGCGGCGCGCGCACTTTCCCCCATGCCACGCCCATCGACAATACCACAGGCAATGGCGAGAATATTTTTAACAACACCCCCAATTTCGGCGCCGATGAGGTCATCACACATATAAAAGCGAAAGCTTGGATGGCCGATAGTTGCTGCTATTTTTTCGCCTAATGCCATATTTTGACAAGCGAGGGTTACGGCTGTCGGTAATCCTTTGGCAACATCGGCGGCAAAACTCGGGCCGGACAATACGGCAAGGCGGCTTGTCTCAAAATAATCCGAAGCGACGTCGGACATGAATTTCAATGAGTTTTGTTCAAGACCTTTCGCGCAGAGTACCAGAATGGCATCGGGGCCGATATGAGGCTTTAGATTTTGCAGAATTTGCGCCATGTGCTGGGCGGGTGTCACCATTAAAATTAAATCGCACTCAGCGAGATCCTGCATATCTGCCGTTGGCGCAATATACGGGGAGAGCTGAATACCCGGCAGATAGGGCGTGTTTTCATGCTGCTTGCTGATAGACTGAATGACCGCTTCTTCAAATGCCCAGAGCTTGACGGGTTTTTCGTGGCGGGCAATTAATTCAGCCAGAGCCGTTCCCCAAGCACCGGCCCCGACGACGCCGGGGGTTTTGAATTCAGAACCTTCTTCTTTCATATGGATCTCACTTAACTATTTTTTGGCGCTTAGCTATTTTGTGGCGCTTAACTATTTTCTGGATGACAGATTCATAAATAATTTATTGATTATTCATTATTTTGCACATAAAAATGTCACATGAGCGATTTGGACATGAACACCAGAGCGCAGATAATTCTGGCAGCAAAAGAACGTTTTCTTCATTATGGTTACCCTAAAACCACAATGGCCGAAGTTGCTGCAGACTGCAATATGTCACCGGGAAATCTTTACCGCTATTTCAAGGGTAAACTTGATATAGCGATTGAAATTGCCCGCGACGAGTCGATTATGACCGTTGACCGCTTGCGCCCGCTCATTGATTGCCCTGTTCGTTCGGCCCGTGAAAGACTTGAGGAAGTCATGTTCTCTAGTCTGAGAGAAAGTTTTCATAAGCTTGAAAATAAGCCGAAAGCGGTTGAACTGGCGCAGATTGTTTCAACGCAAAGGCCTCGTTTTTTATTAGAAAGCCTCCGCCGTGAGCGCCGTGTGATTGCTATCGTGTTGGATCATGGCCGAAAAACCGGTGAATTCTTAGTTGAAGACATCTCCAGAACGGCCGCCACCTTGCAGGCTGCGACTATGAAGTATCACTATTCGCAGCTTTTCACGCATCAAACACTGCAAGATCTTGAGGTGGAATTATCGGCAATGTTGTCGCTTTTCTTCGGGGGATTGGCGAATAAGGATTATGAAGCGGATGAGCAAGATTCCGCATTAGAGGCGACTGAAATATCAACAAAATCTCTATCTTTGTAATATATTTGTCATAATATCTTAAATATAATATCTTTTTTTTATAAAAAATTAAGTTTTTCATAAAATTATCCCATTTAATACAATGGGATATAAAACAAATGCGTTTTTTTGATAAACAATGAATAAAAATCAAAATATTTATTGTTTTTTATTTTTAGATATCCTATATTCATAAGTGTCGAGAGCACAAATTGCTTTGAAAGGATATGACGATGAATAACAAGTTCTTTAAATCTTTGAAGCAGTTTCTCAATGTACCAACACTGATTGCTGCTTTGCTTGCTTTATACGGCTTCGCGGTTCTGACACAGAACACTGCTGGCGGTTACCTAATTTAAATTTGCGAGATTCCCTCCCCTCGCAAGAGCCTGAAAAGGCATAAAACGCTGACGGACCCTCCCCCGTCAGCGTTTTTTCCTGTGAAATCCATTATATTAGAGGCTGTTAAGTTCCATAAGCGGCCAGCGCGGACGTGCGGCCATATCCAGCGGGCTTATTTTACCCACGCGCAGTCTTTCCGCACCTGCCCAAGCAATCATGGCGGCATTATCCGTACATAATTGTGGCGGCGCGACATGGAAGCTGAAATCTTGTGCCGTACAGGCTTGTTCAAGTGCTGTTTTGATATGTGTATTGGCAGCAACGCCACCCGCGACGACAAATTTCAGCATTGAGTAGTCGTTTTTGGCTGTTATCGTTTCATCTTCTGAAAACCGCTGCATGGCATTGAGACTGCGCTCAACCAGGCAATCCGTAATCGCCTGTTGAAGGCTTGCCGCTAAATTCGCCACATCAATGTCACTGACAGGCTGCATATCTGTTGCGCGCACCCGAAGTGCGGTTTTAAGACCCGAAAATGAAAAATCACACCCGCCATCGCCTCTCAGAGGACGCGGCAGGTCAAAAGCTGTGGCCTCACCTTTCTGAGCTATTGCTTCTATTGCTGGGCCTCCAGGATAACCCAATCCCATTAATTTGGCGGCTTTATCAAAAGCTTCCCCGGCGGCGTCATCCAATGTTGACCCATAGGTTTCATAAACACCATGCGCCTTGACGGCTATGAGTTGGCAATGCCCGCCAGATACCAGCAGTAATAAATAGGGAAAGGCAAGTGGCGCGCATAAGCGGACTGTCAGCGCATGACCTTCGAGGTGATTGACCCCGATAAAGGGTTTATCGAGAGACAGTGCGAGCATTTTACCCGTCATTAATCCCACCATGACCCCGCCGACCAATCCGGGGCCAGCGGTGGCGGCAATACCGTCTAATGCGGTAAGTTCAATATCTGCGTCGGCAATGGCTTGTTCGATTAGGCCATCAATAATACTGACATGGCTGCGTGCCGCGATTTCGGGGACTACCCCCCCATAAGGTGCATGAACCTCTATCTGGCTATGCACGCAATTGGACAGTATCTCGCCGGGGCCATCGGGATTTTCAGGATCAAGGCGAATGACCGCTGCTGCTGTTTCATCGCAACTTGTTTCAATACCGAGGACGGTCAGCGTCATTGTGCAATTCCTACTGGTGTTACGGCGATGTTAAGAGAGTGGGGCATCCGCTTTCTACTTGTCCTAAAGTCCACTTGTCCTAAACTGGAGAGAACTGTAAACCAGACAGAATGAATTGTCTTCCTTATATCAATTTTTGCCAATGAGGTGGCTAGTTTGAGTCGAATTTTCCATCTTGGTACCCGTAAGTCGCCTCTCGCAATGGCGCAAAGTCAGGAAGTTGCGCGCGCGCTATGTGACGCGCATGACTGGCCGGCGATGCGTGTGCAGCTCGTCCCCATTGATACAAAAGGCGATATTATGCTCGATCAGGCACTTTCCGAATTGGGCGGCAAGGGTTTGTTTACGCAGGAGCTAGAGAGCAAGCTGCTTTCCGGAGACCTCGATTTTGCGGTGCATTCTCTCAAAGACTTACCAACGCAAGACCCTGAAGGGCTATGTGTTGCCGCTATTCCCCCCCGCGAAGATGCCCGCGATGCCCTTATTTTGGCCCCCGACCTTAAAGGCATTGATAAGCTGGAAGACCTCCCAGCACATACCAGATTTGGCACAGCTTCTTTAAGGCGTCAGGCACAGGCACTGCGCTTAAACCCCGGTTTGGAGATTGGGTTATTGCGTGGCAATGTCGGCACGCGCATGAACAAATTATCGGATAACACCAATAAAGATAGCGGCGTGTCAGCGACGCTGCTTGCCATGGCCGGATTAAAACGACTGGGGCTGAGTGCGCGTGTAGATGTCGTGATGCCGATGAAGCACATGCTGCCAGCTCCTGGTCAGGGGGCGCTGGCGGTTCAGACACGCGCTGATGATGACGAGCTGATTGACTTCCTCAAGCCATTAAATTGTGCCGTTACCCAAGCCCAGATTACTGCGGAGCGCCAATTTATGGCGCGGCTTGATGGCTCCTGCAAAACCCCGATTGCGGCCTATGCTGATATTACGGATGATAGGCTGACGCTCATAGGGCGACTTTTATCTGTTGATGGTCAAATTTGTGCCGAAGCTGAAATTTCAGGCTCTGTTGGTGAGGCTGCCGATTTGGGTCAGCGTATCGCGCAGGATATTAGAAACAGACATCCTGAACTTGCGCCAGTTCGTGAGGGGTAGAGCAGACGCTCTGAGATGCATGCATATTCTGTTAACCCGTCCCCAAGATGATATTCCGGCTCTGAAACATAAACTTGTTGAACGCGGTTTTACAGTCTCCGCTTGCCCGATGCTGGATATACATATTCTGCCCGTCGATGCGGTGGACGCACAAACAATAAAAAAACTTGGCGCGGCACATGCTTACCTTTTTACCAGTGCCAATGGGGTAAGGGCGGCATCCCGTCATGGCTTAAATGTGGATTCTGAATGTTCGGTTTTCGCAGTTGGCCCGGCGACGGCGGACGCCTGCAAAGCGGCAGGCTATGACGTTATCTATGAAGCGGGCGGCGATGTGCGCAGTCTTGTCGATAGGATTAAGAAGGCCGGCATGCCTAAAGAATTGGGGTCACTGGTGCATATATCGGGGCGTGACCAAGCCGGAAACCTTGTCGGACAGCTTTGTGATGCGGGCTATGATGCGACCTCGGTGGTGCTTTACCGCGCCGAAACAATCCCTGCATTGCCAAAGGATATTACGACACAGCTTGCATCCGGTGAGATTGATGCCGCCTTGTTTTATTCGTCGAGAACCGCCGCGCATTTTGTTGAACTAACGGCCCAAGCTGACATTAAGCTGTCCATCACGGCCTATTGTCTTTCCGATGCGGTGGCTGAGATTTTAAGACAAGCTGAGGTGTCCGAGCTGGCGGATATCAAGGTCGCCGCGACAACAACTGAAGACAGCATGCTCGCCCTGCTTGGTGACCATCACTAGAATTGCATCGTAGGCTATCAGTTTGAGTGAGCTTTTAATTTCGCATGCTTATTTTAGAACCCCTATTTTAGAACATTGCAACGTGCCAACGCAAAAGGCATGATGTGGATAAGTTGTTGTGATTCGCAATTTGAGCAAAATATGGCTGGCAAAAAACCAACGCGCAAAACACAAAATAAAGCCCAAGCAAAAAAACCTCGGTCTCAACCTGTTTCCGGTAGGGGAAGCGCGTCATCTGAGGATGGTGAACCTGATACAAGACCGGATGCAGATGTGGAAGCGGAAATTATCGAACCCGAAAAAGAAGAGACGGCATCTGCGCAATCCTCATCTGGTGGCTCTGAAACAGTGCCGCCTTTTATAGATATGCCCCCCCATACCCCCCGTAAAAATATCATAAAGCGTCTCGCATCCACTCTTGTGCTGATTATCATGACCTCCGCTATTTCGCTGGCGCTTGTCATTGGCGTTTTATTTCAGGCGGGGGTGATTAATCCGCAGGGTAAAACGCAATTAGAAACGCTGGAAACAAATCTACAAACCACAACAGATAAGCTCTCAGCTGAGATGCAAGTTCTGCAAAAAGATATTGATCGGTTGAGGGCGCGTCATGAGGCGGCCCTTGCGCTGTTTTCTGAATTTAATGAAAAGCTAACAGGGCTCTCTGACACGGAAAATCTTGAGACGCGTTTGGCCGGGCTGGATAAATTAATCTCGGCCTTGCAAGAACGTAGTGACGAAAACAGGTCTCTCTTGCTCAGCGATGCAAAGAAGCTCGAAACCCTGTCGCGTTCTGTCGCGGCGCTGCGCGAGAAACGAATATCCGTTCTACCTCCTGCCTTCTCATCAGCGACATCCCAAAAACCGGCAGACAGATTGGTGCGCGCAATTATTGGCGGCGGCCCTTTTGAGGCAGAGTTAAAAGCTGTCGAAGCTGAGGGGCAACTCAATGCGTCTCTGGACTGGGTGCGCCCCTATGCGCGTGAAGGCATTCAATCACTGGAACGCCTGACGGAGATTTTTCAAGATCGTCTTACAGGCCTTATGCGTAAGCTACCTTCACGCAGAAATGAAATGCCTCCATCCGATAGCTGGGCAAAGCAGTGGCTTGATGAATTGATGGAGGGGCTAGGTGAATGGATCAGCATCCGGCGGACTGATTATGCTGACATGGTGGAAATTAGTGGTGATGTTGGCGCGGCATCTTATTTGGCTCAAATTGAACAGGCTTTGTTGAACGAAGAAGCTGATGATGCGCTGAAGCTGAGCCGTCAATTACCGACCGATATGCAAGCTGATTTGCAAACATGGATGGAAGATTTACAAGCCTATGTGGAAAGCCGCCGCCTACTGGTTGTGCTGGCTGAACTTCAATCCTCCCTAAAAGAAACCAAGGGGGGAGAATGAGGCGTCCCTTATTTAACATTTTACTCCTGACCCTGATTGGTGTTATCGCCATCTGGCTTGGCGATCGTCCCGGGGACTTGGTGTTACGCTGGCCAGGCTATGAGGTGCGCACCAGTGTGGCTGCCGGTATCGGGATAACCCTTGTCTCCTTAGGTGTTGTTTTAGTTTTGTGGCGCGGTTATGCGTGGCTGATAAATTGGCCTGACAGAGTGAAAGCCATGCGCCGCAAACAAAAGCAAGCGCGCGGTGAAGCGGCAATGGCTGGCAGTTTGATGTTTCTAGCAGAAGGCAATGTCGCGGAGGCGCGCAAGGCTGCCAGTGAGGCGCAGCATAACTTACCCGATAAAGCCCTGCCGCTTTTACTCGCGGCACAAGCAGCGCGTATGGACGGCAACCCAGCGCTGGCGGAGAAAAACTATCAGGCATTGATTGCGTTACCTGCGCCGACAGGCTTGATTACGTTGCCTGCTCCAACAGGCGGGGCAAATAATCCAAAAGAACTCGGTTATCGTGGGCTTTTTTCAATGGCACTGGCGGAAGGCAAAAAAGATGAAGCCCGTGCGTATCTCGAACAGACGCTTACCAATTCTGCGACCAAGCATAAACCTGTCTGGGCTTTGCAAGGCTTGTTTCAAATTGAAGCGGGTGACGGCAATTGGCAAGAAGCATTAAAACTTGTGGATCAGCTGTCCGTGCGTGGTGGTATCGACAAATCTGATGCGAAGCGGTTACGCGCGGTCTTGCTGGTTGCGGAGGTGCAGGCGCTTTCTTTGCAACTCGGAGAAAACGAAAATGCCCAAATGCGGGCGCATGGCTTGAAACTTGTTCAACGTGCGATTGTTCTTGTGCCTGATTTTATTCCGGCACTGGTGCTGGCGGCGCAACTTGCATCTGCAAATATTGCGGGCAGTTCTGCGCGCAAAATCACCAAACGTATTGAGCAACTTTGGAAGAAAAACCCACATCCCGATTTGGTGACTGCCTATCTGGCTCTACAGCCTGCCAAGTCGGCTTTACAAAACCTTAAGCTGGTGCAAAAGCTCACTGCAAAAAACCGCACACATGTTGAAAGCCGTCTTGCGCTTGCCGGTACGGCAATTAAGGCACGGCGCTGGAGCATGGCGCGGGTCGCTTTGCGAGACGAGACTGAAACACCAACCCGGCGTGTCTGTCGATTAATGGCTGATCTTGAGATTGGTGAGAATGAGGATACAGGCCTTGCCCGGGAATGGATGGACCGCGCATTAACAGCCGCGCCAGATGCGTGCTGGGTTGGCCCGACAGGCGCGGCGAGCTCATGGCAGGCTGTGTGCCCCGAGACAGGCCAGATTGATGCTTATAAATGGGGCTTGCCCGGTCAGATAATGCAATCGCCAGCTTCCACGGCGACAGCGCTTATTGGCTAGGCGCATCTCCGAACAACCTTTCGTGCGGAAATCTTATCTTTTGATTTAATGTATTCGTTACTGAGCGTGACGAATTTCTTACCCGATGCGTCTATGCCTTGTTTGAGTTGTTGTATGTCCATACCTCTGTACCTTTCAGAGGTATTTAGGTGAGTTTGACATTCATTCCTGAAGGACATATCGTATTACTTAATTGATTTAAAATAGAAATCTCTATTGTAAAATAATGACAGTTAACCCTCTTATCTTAGCGACAAGCATCACAATCGACAGTGTGGTTCTGGGGAAACAAAAATCATTTTCCGCATTTTCACTTATGTCGATAGCGAGTGTGTTTCATGTTGTGGCGCTCTCGATTGGTTTGGTTCTTGGTGAGAAGTTAATCCATCTGATTGGTCATTTCGATCATTGGGTTGCATTTACCGTTTTTGGTCTTTTAGGCACCTCATGCATAAAAGCGTTTCTTGTTCCCGAGCAAATGGAAACTAGCGAGACACAGTCTTGGTTGAAAGTTCTGTTGATCACTTTGGTTCTATCATTCGATGCTGCAGCGGTTGGCGCAACCAGTAAAGGAATTATTGCAGATCCTTTTACGGTAATTGCATCAGTGGCAATTCTCAGCCCTTTATTTGTTTTATTGGGAAAAGGACTTCGGCGTTTTTTGCATAATAGGAATGAACAGTTCTTAAAATTATTTGAGGGTTGTTTGTTCTGGTCAATTGGCATTGGAATTGTGGTTTCCCATATATCAGGCGGTTTTTAATTCGTCTCTAACCCCCCTCTGACTCTGTAATGCGTAGGTCGGAGGTTCAAATTCTCTCGCCGGCACCATCCAAAATTATGCATAGTTATTTTTCTGATTTGAAAAAAGAGACATCACATTTTGTCATCACATGACAATGAATGACTGCATATCCCGCACCAGCCGTGGGATATTTGCGTTTATCAATCGGTAAATTATTGATTATCAATTAAAGAATTTGGGAGGCGGTCGTTACTATAATTACCCTCCCTAAAGGAATTTATTTGAGTACTTACTTGCCTCGCCTTAATGGCGGGGCTTTTTTTGATTGTTTTAGTCCAGCCTATAACCCGGCAGCTCGGCGAAAGGTTTTCGGCTAATGGCAAAAGCCCCGCTACCGCGCCCAATTTCTTTATCTTCGTCATTATAGATAACAGCCTCGGCGATATATTGGCTTTTGGTTCTGCTGACAACTTTGCCAACACCCCTGATTTTGCCGGATTGAACAGGCCGTAAAAAATACAGATTGAAACTTGAGGTCAGGAGAAAAAATTCTTTTTCCATAGAATTGGCGGCAAAAATAGCAACATCATCCATCATCTTAAAATACACGAAGCCATGAATAGCATGCGCCGCATGATACAATATTGGGTCGATTTCCATTTCCAGTTCCGCCTCACCTTCGGAGATTTTCAGTTTTGATTTAATCAATTCCTGAAAGGGCGCTGCGTGATACATATTTTCAAGTTTTTTGAAATGTTCCTCTTGCATGATGATCTCCTTGGCAGATGACGCAGGGTTTACTCTCCTAATAGATAGAGTGAAATTGATTGCATTAATATGACTTTGTTCCCTATGTTTTTTGGGAGTGGCGTTCACATTAGGCGAGGGAGAGGGATGGATAATCGCGATATTGTAAAATCATTCTATGGCAGTATTTCAGGCGGGGATGCAGAAACCCTGGAAAAGCTATTAGATGAAAATTTTGAACTTATCGTGCCGACAGCGGGCGGGGTTTTATCAGGCCGTTATATTGGCAAGGCAAGATTCTTGGCCGATATTATCGGCACTGTTTTTGGCTGTGTGACGCCTGAAGATATTGTTTTTTGTAAAAATGTCGAAATCATCTGTGCGGAGGGTGACAAGGTCGTTGCCATTGCCCAGAATGATGGTGTTGCGTCAAGCGGGAAAACTTATAATCAGGTCTATGCGCATATTTTGACCGTTCAGAATGGCAAGCTTACGCAACTGATAGAGTTTTTCGACACGCATCTTGCCAATCAGGCACTTTGGAAGCCGGGTATGGATGAGGTGACACCGGATGAGGTTTTCAGCTTTACCCAACTCAGATGAGTTGTGGTCTGCTTTATCGCTGGCATTTTATTCTTTAAATTTTAAGGTAAGTTTTAAATAACAAAGCGTTTTGTTTATGATTGATTGAATGACTTTTGCTCCTTTTGAAATATTTGCCCCGATGCATGTTTTGACCATTGCCATTACCTTAGCATGTGTGTTTTTTCTTCCGTTAGCATTCAGAGGTCGTTCAGATGAAACGCGCTATATGGGAGGCGTCTCGATTGCCGTAGTCATTGCCTATCATATGTTGAGACAGACCATCGATACGCCGACTTATGGCTTTCCTTGGCAGCAGGCTTTGCCACTTCATATGTGTGATTTATCTTCTATTGCGATTGCGATTTATCTCGTTTCGCGTCAGCGGATATATTTTATGATTGCTTATTTTTGGGGGTTAGGTGGCGGAACCATGGCGCTTATTCAGCCCGATGTGCCGTATTTCTATCCTCATGCCATTTATATTCCTTTTTTCGTAAGCCACGGCTTGATTTTGATGGGTGTGTTTTATGCCATCATCGCGATGGGTGAGCGCCCCGTCGCGAAAGATATTCTCAAGATTATTGGTATTACAATTTGCGCTGCGCTTATTCTTTACCCGATAAATCTTTATCTGGGGGAGAATGCAAATTTCTGGTACCTCAATGCAAAACCGCAAGGGGCAAATTTAATGGCATTTTTCCCCGAGCCGCCCTTTCATCTGGTGCCGATTGTGCCACTTGTAATCTTTGTCTTCTGTATGCTTTATCTGCCCTTCGGAATCAGAGATTATATTATGCGTAATAAGTTGGGTGTTTTCTTAAACAAGCTTCGTGACTGAGCCCGTTTCTGGTAAAGGTTAATTGGTGTTGAGTGGCTAGAATTATTGGGGGTCATATTATGGGACGAGTGGACGGTAAAAAAGCTTTTGTGACAGGCGCGGGTTCTGGTCTGGGACGGGCTATTTCTGAAATGCTGGCATCTGAAGGGGCAAAAGTTTGCGTAACAGATATTAATCTGGACGGCGCGCAGGTGACTTGCGATACGATTAATGAGCGCCATGGCGATGGGACGGCATTTGCCTTTGCCCATGATGTTACCAATGAAACAGAGTGGCAGACGACACTTGAAGCCGGTGCCGAGGCGATGGGCGGCATGAGTATTCTGGTCAATAATGCCGGTATTGGCGATGGTGGCACGATTGAAGGCACAAGTTTTGAGCTTTGGCAAAAAGTGCATAAGGTTGATCTCGACTCGGTGTTTTTCGGATGTAAATACGCCCTGCCTTATATGCGCGAGAGCGCGCCGAGCTCGATTGTTAATATATCCTCCATTGCCGGTCTGATTGCCGGTCATAATATGGCGGCCTATAATTCAGCCAAGGCGGGTGTTTGGATGCTATCTAAATCTGTTGCGCTGCATTGTGCGCGAAAAAACTATAATATTCGTTGTAATTCGGTGCATCCGAGTTTTGTGGATACGCCAATTCTTGAATCCTTCACGGCAAATCTTGACCGGGAAGCGCTGAAAGAAAAACTTATTCGCCAGATTCCGTTAGGGTGTATTGGCGAGGTCAATGATGTCGCTTATGCCGTGCTTTATTTGGCCAGTGACGAGTCAAAATTCGTCACAGGGTCGGAGTTGAAAGTCGATGGTGGCATTAGTGCTATGTAATGAATATGTAAGTCAAAAGTAAAGTGACGCCGAAGATTATGGTGGCACGGACAATTTAACTCATACCGATTAACTTATACCGAATGGAGAAATCCATGTTTGCTCTGCTGAAACTCATCGATACGATTATCACGCTTTATATATATGTCATTATTGCGAGCGCGGTAATGTCATGGCTGGTGGCGTTTAATGTCATTAACATCCGAAATCAGTTTGTTTACAGTTTCTCGCAGGCCATTAATAGTTTAACCGAGCCTGTCTATCGTCGTATTCGGCAGTTTTTACCGTCATTGGGCGGGCTTGATCTTTCACCGATAATTTTAATTTTAGGGCTGATGTTTTTGCGCGATTTTATGTGGGAAATCTTCACGCCCGGAAGGTTTTAAATGTCGGCTGCGCTCATTGACGGAAAGGCCATTGCGGCTGATTTGCGCGCGCGTGTTGGTGCGGGGGTAGGTCAACTCCAAGCCGCGCATAATCTGACCCCCGGCCTTGCGGTTGTGCTTGTTGGAGAAGACCCCGCCAGTCAGGTTTATGTTCGTAATAAGGGTGTGGCGACCAAAGACGCTGGCATGGCGTCATTCGAATATCGCCTGGATAAGGATGTTTCTGAAGCTGCGTTGCTGGCTAAAGTTACGGAATTGAATGAAGACGATAACGTGCATGGCATTTTGGTGCAATTCCCTGTGCCGCCTCATATCAGTCAACAAAAAATTATCGAAACGATTTTGCCGAGTAAGGATGTGGATGGTTTGAATCCGGTCAATGCGGGTCGCCTTGCCTCGGGGCTGGATGCCTTAACGCCGTGTACACCCCAAGGCAGTGTCATGCTGGCAAAGCAGACATTAGGTAATCTTGAAGGTCTGCATGCCGTGATTGTCGGGCGGTCCAATCTGGTCGGCAAGCCGGCTGCGCAATTGCTCTTGCAGGAAAATTGCACAGTGACCTTGGCACATTCCAGAACCCGTGATTTAGCCGATCTCTGCAAAACGGCGGATATTCTTGTCGCCGCTGTTGGCATAGCTGAAATGGTCAAAGGTGATTGGATTAAGCCAGGTGCCTGCGTCATTGATGTGGGCATTAATCGCATTGATGCGCCGGAACGCGGCGAAGGCAAAACGCGTCTGGTCGGGGATGTTGATTTTCAGGCCGCGTCAGAAATTGCCGGATATATCACGCCTGTTCCTGGTGGGGTTGGGCCGATGACGATTGCCTGTTTGTTGAAAAACACCCTCGATGCTGCCTGCGCACAAGCTGGGCTTGAGAAGATAAATCTCTAGCCGTTGCGCCTGCCGAGCAGTTTGAGCCGCAATGCATTAAGCCGGATAAAGCCTTCGGCGTCTTTCTGGTCGTAAACGGCATCTTCCTCAAAGGTGACATGCGCTTCTGAATAAAGCGAATAGGGCGATTGCCGCGCAATAACATCGACAGAGCCTTTATAAAGTTTCAGCGTCACATCGCCCGTTACATGTGTCTGGCTGGCATCAATTGCGGCTTGTAACATTTCACGTTCCGGTGAGAACCAGAAGCCATTATAAATCAACTCAGCATAGCGTGGCATAAGTTCATCTTTAAGATGCGCTGCGCCGCGATCTAGGGTGATGGACTCAATGCCCCGATGTGCCGCCAGCAAAATCGTGCCGCCAGGCGTCTCATAGACGCCGCGAGATTTCATGCCGACAAATCTGTTTTCCACCAAATCAAGCCGCCCGATACCATTGGCGCCACCAAGGGCGTTAAGTTTTTCCAATAAAGTTGCGGGGGACATGTTTTCGCCATTAATGGAGACAGCATCCCCACCTTTAAAGCCGACGGTAATCTCGGTTGGTGTATCAGGTGCGTCTTCGGGCGCAACCGTGCGCTGATAGACATAATCGGGGCATGGCATAGCCGGGTCTTCCAGCACTTTACCCTCGCTGGAGGTATGGAGTAAATTCGCATCAACTGAAAAAGGCGCTTCGCCGCGCTTATCTTTCGGGACGGGGATTTGGTTTTGTTCGGCATAGGTGATGAGTTTTTCCCGTGAGCTTAAATCCCATTCCCGCCATGGGGCGACGACTTTAATGTCGGGGTTCAGCGCATAATAGGAAAGTTCAAACCTGACCTGATCATTGCCTTTGCCGGTGGCGCCATGGCAAACAGCATCCGCACCCGTGGCGGCGGCGATTTCCACCTGCCTTTTTGAAATAAGCGGCCGCGCAATGGACGTGCCGAGCAAATAGATGCCTTCATAAACTGCATTAGCTCGAAACATGGGGAAGACATAATCGCGCACGAATTCTTCGCGTAAATCCTCAATAAAAATTTCTTTAATACCCAGCATTTCAGCTTTTTGCCGCGCGGGTTCCAATTCTTCACCCTGCCCCAAATCTGCTGTAAAGGTGACAACTTCACACGCATAGGTCTCTTGTAACCATTTAAGAATGATGGATGTATCCAGCCCGCCGGAATAGGCCAGCACAATTTTTTTAATATCAGAACCTGACATAATCGCTCCGCTAAAATTGCGTTAAATGTATCAAGAATTCTTAGTTATAAACCACTTTCGCGAAAAGAAACCAACTTGTTTTTATCGTCATCCCATATATTCAGCCGGACTGTTTTGAGGCTGTCTTTAATGTTGAGGGGATTGATTTCTTTAAGTGCTGGATAATCCTTTAGCACTTGTGGCAGGCGGTAAAACGGTATGCGCGCGTTCAGATGATGCACATGGTGAATGCCAATATTTCCGGTAAACCATTGCAAAACAGCGGGGAGGTCATAATAGGTACTGGCATAAAATGCTGCATTATATATGCGCCAATTGGGCGCCTTAACCCAGACCGTGGTTTCAAACTGGTGTTGAACATAGGTCAGCCAAGCGCCGAGCGCTGTTGCAATAAAAATGGCTGGGGTGAAGATAATTAAAAACGCCTGAAGCCCACACAGCATAACACCTGCGGCGATAAAACCGATAAGGCCAATATTACAGATAATGATGCTTTTCCAATGCGAGACGCGGTACAATTCATAGAATGGTAGACGGAGATACACCATGAAATAAACCACGGGCGCGATGGTAAAACGCATAAGCCAGCTACGCTCTAGCCGGTAAGTAAACTTTAGAAACCATTTGGCATTTTTATATTCGTTGATTGTGAGTACCCGAATATCCCCTATCCCGCGTCTCTCATATCGCCCGATAGCGGCGTGATGGCGCAAATGTGTTGTTTGCCAAACATGATAGGGTGTCCCCGAAAGTATACCGACGAAATGCCCCGCATATTCGTTGGCGACGGGGCTTTTGAACAAGGCGCCATGCGTGCAGTCATGAAATAGGATGAAAATACGAACAAGCATCCCCGCCATTAAAATGCTGATTGGCAGGGTCGCCCACCAGCCGAAGGGGATGAGTTGCACGGCGATAAGCCACAGCGCGGCATAGAGGCCAATCGTAAGCGCGATTTCTGCCAGACTGCGATAGGCATTTGGCGTTTCATAGGGCTTGAGCAGGGCCTGCCATTTTTTGCCGTCTGAAAAGACGTCTGCATGATGTTCTAGAGGAGAGTTCGGCGAAAGCATGGGGGATATCTTATTCATAATTAATTTGGCACACGCTACCAGCCAATTCATTATTAAACAACAGCCTTTCAGATAGATGTTACAAGCCAGCCTCGCGGAAAGAAACCAGCTTTTTTTATCGTCATCCCATATATTCAGCCGGATTGTTTTGAGGCTGTCGGTCAGGGTTAGGCGGTTGATTTCCTTGAGCGCGGGATAATCTTTCAGGATTTGTGGCAGGCGGTAAAACGGTATGCGCGCGCATAGATGATGCACATGGTGAATGCCAATATTTCCGGTAAACCAGTGTAAAAAAGCGGGGAGGTCATAATAGGAACTGCCATAAAGCGCTGTGTCTTGAAAATTCCAAGCCGGCGGCTTTATCCAGATCGTATTTTCAAACTGGTGTTGAACATAGGTCAGCCAAGCGCCCATTGCCGTCGCGATAATAACGGCGGGGGCATAAATGATTAAAAAGGGCTTGAGGCCGATAAGCAATATCATGGTGGCGATAGAGCCGATAAACCCGATGTTACAGATAAAGACGCTTTTAATATGTGCCGCGCGTCTTATCTCTGGCAGGGGCAGGCGATAATAAAACAGAAAAAACAAAGCGGGCGCGCATGTAAACCGTATCATCCAGTTGCGCTCAAGCCTGTAAAAGAGCGTGTCATACAGCCCGGCATTTTTATATTCATCAATCGTGATTGTGCCAATATCCCCCACCCCGCGCTGGTCATCGCGCCCGAGAACAGCATGATGCGCCAGATGCGAACTTTGCCAGACATGATAGGGCGTGCCTGTCAGTATGCCGGTGATGTGCCCGAAAAATTCATTGCTGGCTATGGTCGTCTTGCCGCTGCATCTCGTTTTAAAATATCTTCTAAAACGGCGCGCCTTGCCGCCTGACATCGTGCTTGCCATCCGGCAAGAGGGCGAAAAAATCACCGTCATGTTTGATAAAAATGTTGAAATTGAAAACCTGCCCTTGCAAGAAATACGCAGCCTCGATTTGCGCCAACGGATAAATTAAGCCGCAACAGCTTTACCGGCGGTGCAGGCTTTTATCTTGTTAAAGATGCGATAAAAAATAAGCCGTTGCATCGGCGGCAGAGCTTGGGAAAAGCGGTTCAAGGTATAAGTCAAAATGGCCGCAATCATAATATTTCTTGGTTACGCAGGCGCCGGCTTTTTCGGCAAATGCCTCCGCCCCCGCATTATCAACGGTTTCGTCTTGTTCGCAGATTTGCAACAGCAAAGGCGTGCTGAATGCGTCGGCAATCCGCATCGGATTATTGACCCCTGTTTGCCCTTTCGCAAAACTCAACACGGCGACTTCATTGCGCCACATTGGGCCGCCTACCTCGTGGAATTTTACCGACTCGTCGCTGGGAATAATCGACATGCGGCTTGGGTCCGTCACCGGCAGGCATGGCCCGCGCAGACCAACCAGATTCATTAAAGCCGCCATCACGGCAAGGCGTTTAAATTTGTTATTCTGCGCCGGGCTGCGTTGTGACATGCCCAGCCTTATGGTTTTTGGATTATCCATCATCGGACATTGCGCGACCACAGCACGGATATTCCCATCCTCATGCGCGACATGCGTTGCCAGCCCGCCGCCAAAAGATGTGCTCCACATCACAATACGATCCGCATCGACATCGGCGCGGTTGCGCGCATAAGCCAAAACGTGATGCCAGTCCTCCATCTGCATGGGGACATTTATATATTGGCGCAGGCGCCCGCCGCTAAATCCGAAATTACGATAATCAAATGTAATGGCGGTCAGACCCGCCGCGGCGAATTTCTCGGCAAAAGCAAAAAGACGGCTATCCATGGTGCAAGATAATCCGTGCGCCAGAATAACAGTCGCGCCTTTAAGACGATTATCAGAGGGTTTGAAAATTCGAAGCGCAAGACTGTCTCCGCCAACATAAATTTCATCTGCTTCCATAACGCCTACTCTCTCGACGTGACTATTCTCGAATATCTACAGGTTGGCTCAAGCGTTGGGCGGCAAGTTCAGCCTGTTTGCGTTCTGCTGCCGACATTTTTTCGCTGGCAGATTTCAACTGACCACAGGCCGCCATAATATCACGCCCGCGCGGGGTGCGCACAGGGCTGGCATAGCCGGCATGATTCACAATATCGGCGAATTTCATAATCCGGTTGCGGCTTGAACATTCATAAGGTGACCCAGGCCACGGGTTAAACGGGATGAGATTAATCTTCGCCGGAATGCCCGAGAGAACCCGCACAAGCTCGCGAGCATCTGCGTCGCTATCATTCACGTCTTTGAGCATGACATATTCAAATGTGATGCGCCGGGCATTGGACAGACCGGGATAGGCGCGGCATGCCTCAAGCAATTCTTCAATCGGATATTTTTTGTTTAGCGGCACAAGCTCATTGCGCAAATCATCACGCACCGCATGAAGCGATATGGCTAGCATCACGCCCGTTGCATCGCCGACGCGGGCAATGTCAGGGACGACGCCCGATGTGGACAGCGTGATACGCCGCTTAGACAATGCCGTCCCGTCGCCGTCGCTCATGACATTCAACGCGGTAATCACATGATCGGTATTATAAAGCGGCTCGCCCATGCCCATCATCACAATATTACTGACAGCCCGCTTGCTCTCATTATTATGCCAGTCCGCCAAATCATCGCGCACAGCGATAAGCTGACCGACGATTTCATGCGGCTCAAGATTTCTGACAAGACGCATCGTGCCGGTATGGCAAAATGTGCAGTTCAAGGTGCATCCGACCTGACTGGAAACGCACAGCGTGCCGCGGTCAGTCTCGGGGATATAAACAGTTTCGATTTCATGACCGTCATGGAGTTTAAATAAATATTTCCGTGTCCCGTCTTCCGAAACCTGTTTTTCGCTTATGGTAAGTCGCTCAAGCGTATGGTGTTCGCCAAGCTGTTCACGCAGCGCACCGGACAGCGTCGTCATTTTGTCAATTTCCTGAACGCCGTGAACATAAAGCCAGCTCCAAATCTGGCGCACACGCATATTCTGTTCTTTTTCAGCCACACCAATATTGGCAAGCACCTGTTTCAGGGCGGCGCGGTCTAGCCCGACCAGAGAGGAGGGCAGTTGAGAGGAGAGTGATGACATGTGGATGCGGCGACGACGACTAGGCGGCTGGGCAGGCTTGGTTCAGCCGCGCCAGTGCCTTAGAGAAACCGAGAAGCGAATAGGTGTCGGTGGTTAATGTCCCCCGCGCCGATGTGCCTTTAAAGACAAGCTGGTTACCGCGCTTCATCATATTAATAAGACGCTCATGATGGGCGGGGTTACGAAGCCATGCCCAGGCCGGGTCAGCTCCCATCTCGACGCCCCCCATCTGGACGCCAGAGTCAAAGTCAAAACTATCCGTACCGATTTGGGCATAGGGATTGCTTTTCGCGGAGAAAGGATAGCCGACACTCACCGAAGCCTCGTTACGAACACCATTCGCCGGATGATGCATGATAGAGAAATAGATTTTCCCACGACGCACATTGCGGGGCAGTTTTTCAACTGGCTCAGAAAGCATATAGCAGACCTTGTTTACCCCATTACCAAGCTGATAAACGCGCCAGTATTTAAAAGTCGCAAGTTTTTCAGGCGTGGCAGCGTAGGCTTGGGATATTGCCCCCATTGGAACGCTGACTACAGAAAATGAACCTGCCGCTATCAGCAAGGCAAGGAATAGGCGCATCATAGGGGATGCCGCGTGATTTGGTATATGATTAGTCATCTGATTGGGAATGGATAAAATTCTGAACATAAAATCATCATAATTTGCATTGCGGAATAATTCCATATTTTTCGGCAGGCCGGCTTGCCCAATTCATAGGTCCAGTTCATAGGCACATTTTATGGGTGATGATGGGGGGGGTAATTGAGGCTTTTTAACTTGCATCTGACCGATGGATGGAGTTTGGTAGGGGAATTGAATTGTACATGCAAGGAATTGAACGTGGCCGGAACATCTAGCGGCCGTGGTGTTGACGTAAAGTCGGGGTCGTCCGACGTTCCACCTACGACTAGTAAATCTGCTTCTAAATCTAAGCCTCGGAAAAAACTGTCCTCGGGTGATAAAGCCGCTATGGCGGCACTGGCGACGTTAATTGAAGATATTGCCGCACATAAAAGCAAAACCGCTTTTAAAAAACTATTCGAATATTTTGCCCCCCGACTTAAAGGTTATCTCATGCGCCTTGGTTCTACCGAAGCGCAGGCTGAAGAACTGGTGCAGGATGTGATGCTGACAGTTTGGCGCAAGGCGGCACTTTTTGACCGCCGCAAGGCCGCCGCCTCGACATGGCTTTTCACCATAGCGCGTAATCGGCGGATTGATATTTTAAGACGCGAAAAATACCCCGAGCTTGACCCTGAAGATCCGGCCTTAGTGCCTGATGATGAAGTCCAGCCGGATGATGCGGTGATTATGGCCGAGCGCAAGGCCGAAGTGCAGACTGCCATGGCGACCCTGCCGGAGGAGCAGGTCGAACTTGTGAAGCTTGCTTTTTATAAGGGGTGGTCGCATAGCGAAATTGCCAAAGAGACGGGCCTGCCATTAGGCACGGTTAAGTCGCGCTTGCGTTTGTCTTTCACACGGTTGAAAGAAGCTCTGGACGGTAAAGTTTAATCTTTTGCTTGTTTTGCTTCGGCGGGGTTCCGCTAGGTATCACTCCGGCTTTATTTCTCAGGCGTAGTCCCGACTTTATTTCTCAGGCGGAGTCCCGATTTTATTTCTCAGGCGGAGTCCCGCCGGGCATCACCGGACGATCTTCAAATTTGCCAAAACTTTGCATCCGGTCATACATCACAACCGCCCCTGCAATTTGAACATTGAGACAAAAATGCGTCGGGATACGAATAACATGGTTGCATTTTTCAAGCATAGCATCCGACAATGTGCCGCGCTCCGGGCCAAGGACATAGGCCGCGCATCGCGGATGTGTGAAGCTCGGCAGGTCTATCGCCTCATCAACAAGTTCAATGCCGACAAGCTGACAATGTCGCGGCAAAATCATATCCTTAAGACTATCCCAATCATACCAGGGAATATTTTTCGGCGTCTTGGAGGTATCCGAACGTGCCTCGCGAACTTTGTAATTGGCGTTAATCGTAAAAGCGAAACTTGCGCCAAATGCATGACCTGAGCGTATCAGACTGCCCATATTCATCGGCTTGGAAATGCCTTCAACTCCGATGCCAAAATAACCGCGCATGAGCTTTTTCCTTTTTTGTTTTTACAAAGGCGGATAATAACTTTAGATTTCCAGAATTGGAAATTCTTTAGGGGAAATAAATGAGAGCCGTTTTATGTAAAGACTACGGGCCGCCGGAAAGCCTTGTGCTTGAAGATATTGAGGCGCCAACTGCCGGTGAAAATGATGTTGTCATTCAGATTCATAATGCTGCGGTCAATTACCCCGATGTGCTGGTTATTCAAAACTTATATCAAATTAAACCTCCCTTGCCGTTTTCGCCTGGTGGTGAAGTTTCCGGCGAGGTGATTGCCGCGGGTGAGAAAGTCGACACGCTCAAAGTCGGCGATCGGGTGATGGCTGTATGCGGCATGGGCGGCTTCCGCGATGAAATTGCGCTTCCTGCGGCGGCTTGCATGCCAATTCCCGATAGTATGGATTTTAAAATCGCAGCGGCAATGGGGCTGACCTATGGCACGTCATATCACGCGCTCAAAGACCGCGCAAAAATCCAAGCCGGGGAAACCTTGTTCATTATGGGCGCATCCGGCGGGGTTGGCTTGGCAGCTGTCGAGCTTGGAAAAGCGATGGGCGCGCGGGTGATTGCCGCCGCGTCATCTGAAGAAAAATTGCAGGTCTGTCGTGACCATGGTGCCGACGACACATTGCTTTATAAAACCGGCGGCTTGTCTCCGGATGAGCAAAAAGCGTTTTCCGAAGAGATTAAAACCCTTACAGGCGGCAAAGGTGTCGATGTTGTTTATGATGCGATTGGTGGTGATTATGCCGAACCTGCTGTGCGGGCAATGGCTTGGGGTGGGCGCTATCTGGTCGTTGGTTTTGTTGCCGGCTACATTCCTAAAATTCCACTCAATCTGACCTTGCTGAAAGGCACGTCGCTGGTCGGTGTGTTCTGGGGGCGTTTTAATGCCGAACAACCTAAAGATGCACGGCAAAATATTATTGAGTTGATGAGCATGCTGCAGGACGGCAAAATCAAGCCACATATCTCAGGGGTCTACCCTTTAGAGGAGTCTGCGCAAGCATTGACGCAGATGGCGGCGCGGAAGGTGACAGGGAAACTTGTTATTGATATGGGTCGCTAAGATTGAGCCGCTGATGTTTAAGTGCTAAAAAAGCACACCATAATTTGTTGCCGCGTGGATTGTTCCCACCCGTTTTGTTGAAATGTTGCGTTTTGGGCGTTCTTAGGAAGAGCGCTTAACCCTTTTTTAGGGGCTCGGGCGTATACATGATTATGGCTTCAGATTGATTACACCCTCTCATAATCTCTCAATTTGTAGCGTTTCGGCACCCTAAGTTCAGGGATGCAGGAAGGGATCCGGTTTCAATAATAAGAGTTCGGAAAACGAACCGCCGGAGACCCGTCATGAAGAAGACCTAAAATTAATGGGTTTTTCTGCCCCGTAAAACTTAAAACAAAATTCAATAGCTAGAACTTATGTCTGCCTTATCTGCCTTGCCGGGGCGCGGTGCGATCCATAAAGCGTGCCATGTCAATATCAAGTTGAGAAATGCCACCGGCATCATGGGTCGTTAAGGTAACCTCAACCCGGTTATAAACATTGAACCACTCGGCATGATGGTTCATTTGCTCGGCTTTCATTGCGACACGGCTCATCCAACCAAAGGCGGCAGAAAAATCTTTAAACAGAAATTCTTTGACAATCGCGTCTCGCCCGCGTTGCTTTTGCCAGCCTTTAAGCGATGCCAGAGCTTTGCGTCGTTCAGTCGTGGATAGTTTAGCTGTCATATTTATCTCCTAAATTTTTTGCCGGAATGAGCTCACCTTATGAGGATTATGTCAGGTCTTTGAAGGTTATTTCAATATTGTAATTTCAATAATTTTCCTAAATTAAAATTATTTATCTCAATTAATTTTGCTGAAATATACATCCTTGTATGTAGCCCCAACATCCTCTTATCTGTAGTCAGATAGCCTATATCCGTATTGTTCCCTGTATATATATGTTTTTCTAGGGTTTCGGGCGTCTTTGAAGAAATAAGCTTATGGCTTTTTTGCTCGTTTTTTGGGTGTCTCTTGAGTTTGTATGCATATAGCGATGTATGCACATCAGTAGTTTTTTTAGTAATTTTGTAAATTGTCAAAAGCATTGTCAAAAGCGTTGTCAAAAGCATTGACGGTTTTTTAACCATCACCTGTTAAGGATGTTGATGGTTGCTTTATTGGTGCATGTTCAACCAATAATTATTGCAAGAACATTTGGTCAGATAGTTAGTCTACAAATAGTTAGTCTAGATGTTTCAAGTAAATTTTAAGTAGCAGTGCCTAAGCTTTAAATAGAAGCGCCTAAGTTGATAGTAAAAGCGTTTGTATCATTCGTAAGATTTAAAAATAAAATTTGAATGATCCTTTCGTAGCTTTGCAATAACCGTTTTTAGTAAATCTCCAGTCAGTAAGCCTTCCGTTTGTACTCCGTTTTGTGTCTGCGTTTAAAATGTCAGTTTTAGGCGTTCACCCAAGAATAAATAAATGCATCGGCTCTCCGGTAAGGGCGGGTCGTAAAAATAAAAACAGAAAAGTGGATTATAAAAAATGTTCCTAGATCGTCGTTTTTTACAAAACAAGCTCCTCAGCAGCTCTTCCTTTACACCAGCAGACACGCTCAATCATAATCGTGAGAAAAATTTCAGGCTTATAAGTTCGCCTTATACGCTGTCTCCGATTCTGGCAGTTTTGTTGGCCGCATGTGGCGGCGGAGGGACGGTGAGAGTTCCGGTCTATCTGACAGATCCTAATGCCACAAGGCCGACAGGGCCGGATGGTGTTACCCCCCCGGTTGCGCCGGATGGTGGAACTGGTGGCGGTGCTGGTGGCGGTACTGGTGGCGGCGGCGCTGGCGACTTTAATGCCCAGCCATTTTCTGTTTTTGTGGCAGACGGTATTATTGAAGGCGCGCGCGTTTATGTAGATGTGGATGAAGACGTGAAAGCCACATTTGATGATAATGAAATTCAGCTTGTTGCCTCGCTTGTCGCCATTGCCCGTCTAAAGGCCGAGGCTGAAGGCGCGGAGGAAATTACGTTCCTGCCGGGGCTTGAGAATTCTGCTTTAGAAGTGGTGACATCTGAGCGTTCACTTTTCAAAAAAAGAACAGGTGCGTTAAATGCCAGCCTGACGGTTATTGAACAGAATATCCGCGAGAATGAGGTTTTGGCAAAAAATCTTAAAGAGAGAGTGGAAATCATCAGACCCCTCGTCGAAAAGGGATATGAGCCAAGGCTTTCGCTTTTAGAACTCGAGTCGAATTACGATCAAGCCATGTTGGCGGCTCAAAAAGCGCGCGATGAACATAAAGCGACAATTGATAATTTCCGCGCCGATGCAGCCAGTCAACTTGCGGAGCAAGAAGTTGCCGCGCGTCAGGCTGGCGCTCGTGAAGATGCTTATCTTGCGAAAGTGCGCCATGCAGATGTGCGCGCGCCAAGTAGTGGCATTGTGACCTCTGTGAAAATTAAAACCGTCGGTGCGGTTTTGCAGGCCGGTACTGTGCTGGCTGAAATTGTCCCGGATGAACAGAGCCTGCTCATTCGAGCCAGATTGCCGGCAGATGATGTGGCGAATATCTATCCCGGTCAGATTGCTCAGGTCTCTTTGTCAACTTATGATGTATCCCGCTACGGGTCGCTGGAAGGCGTGGTGCAACGTATCGCGCAAAATACCACGCAAGAAGAAGGTATACCGCCATATTATGTGACCATGATTGAGGTTCCCAATCCGCAATTCTCAAAAAGCGAAACGCCTGTAGAGATTACGACGGGGACGCCGACGGTCATTGATATTATCGGTAAGAAGCGCACCGTGCTGAGCTATATTCTGACTCCGCTGGAGCGCGCGGCTGGTGTCGCGTTTAGGGAGCAGTAGCCTTAAGCTTTTGGGTGAGTTGTTCGATATATGGCAGTAAATTCGTGACCATAATGGCAACGCCGTCGCGGTTTGGGTGAATGAGATCCGCCTGATTAAGCGCGGGGTCTGCCGCCACGCCCTCAAGCAAAAATGGCATAAAGACCACATCATATTGCGCCGCCAGATGCGGATAGATGGCATCGAATGTTGCCACATAATCTTCCCCCATATTGCGGGGCGCGGCCATGCCGGCAAGAAGCATGGGCATGTCGGTTTTCTTGGCTTTAATAATCATGGCTTCAATATTTTTGCTTGTCGATTCTGGCGGTACCCCACGCAAGGCATCATTACCGCCTAGCGCGATAATAAGCGCGTCTGTTTCGGGCGGGATTGACCACTCAAACCGCGCCAGCCCGCCAGCAGTCGTATCACCTGAAAGGCCGGCATTGACGATGCGAATATTTTCCTTTTTTTTATCAAGGGCGGTTTGCAGCTGACCCGTTAAACCCTCGTCAATTGGTAAGCCATAACCAGCGGTTAAGCTATCGCCCAAAATGGTTATGATGACGGGTAAAGCCTCACTTTTTACATGACTAATACTTGCGAGTAAAAAAGCAGCACAAAAAATAAGCGTCCAGAAACCCGAAATAATCGTATAGGTCTGGTATATAATCACCCTTTGGCAGTTTTGAAATAAATTGGAGTGCTTGCCTAACATGTCAGCCGATACCCTTCTTGAAGTACAAAATTTACACGTCTCCCTGCCAAGCCTCGCAGGAGATGTTCATATCCTTAAAGGCATCGACCTGACTGTCAAGAAAGGCGAGGCAATTGGCTTAACGGGGCCATCGGGCTCCGGCAAATCAACCTTGCTGATGACACTCGCCGGGTTGGAGTTGCCGAGCCAAGGTAAGGTAACGATGAACAATCATTGTTTGTCAGATATGGATGAGGATGCGCTGGCGCGTTTTCGTCAGACTAATATTGGCATTGTTTTCCAATCCTTTCATCTTATCCCGACACTAACAGCGTTTGAAAATGTCACCCTGCCGCTGGAACTTGCTGGCATGGGTAAGGATTATCTTGAAAAAGCTGAAACGGCGCTGGCTAATGTCGGTTTAGCGCATCGGCTGGACCATTATCCGGGGCAACTTTCCGGCGGTGAGCAACAGCGCGTCGCTCTGGCGCGCGCAGTTATCGCGCAACCGCCTGTTTTGCTGGCAGATGAACCAACGGGTAATCTCGACCAATCGAATGGGTCACAAATTATGGATTTGATTTTCGGTCTCAAGGAAAGCCTTGGGGTGACATTAATTATGGTGACGCATGATATGGGGCTGGCGCGACGCTGTGATCGAATTATCTCTTTACGCGATGGGATGATTGATGCGGCGTGATGCGAAATCTTCTGATGTTAGTCTGTTAAAGATGCCGTCAATGTTACGTCTCGCTATCCGCTTGGCGTTTCGAGAGCTTAAAGGTGGTATTAAAGGTTTTCGCATTTTTTTAGCCTGTCTGGCGCTTGGTGTGATGGCGATTGCCGGTGTGGGGTCCCTCTCCGAAGCGCTTGTCTCAGGCCTTAATGCGAAAGGCCAGTCTATTTTGGGTGGCGACCTTTCTATCACCATGATGCACCGTACATTAAGTGCCGCCGAAGAAGACTGGTTGCGCGCGCGTTATGACGTCTCTTCTTCAAACGAGATGCGCAGTATGGTTCGTTATGATGCGCGGGACAGCTCAAATGACATCTCAAATGAGAGCGCAAACGAAAGTGATGAAACGGAACAGATGCGTCATGCTCTGGTCGAGTTGAAAACCATCGACACGCTTTATCCGCTTTACGGCACATTAGATATAGAACCCGCGATTGACCCACATAATGCTCTTGGGGTTCAGAAATCCGAGAGTGATGAAGAAAATTACGGTGCGCTGGTAGAACCAGCCCTGCTGGAAACGCTGGGCATTGAGGTGGGAGATACGATTAAAATCGGGTCAGGTTTCTTTCCGGTCATGGGGATTATTCTCCTTGAGCCGGACCGATTATCCGGTGGGTTTGCGATTGGGCCACGCGTCTTGCTCAATGAGGCTGGCGCGCGTCATTCCGGCTTGTATCAACCGGGCAGTTTTGTTGAAAATAATTACCGTCTGCGTGCCAAAACGCAACTATCTGAGAGTGATTTGAAGCTTGCCAAGGCCGAGATGAATAAGGCCTTTCCAGATGCGGGCTGGCAAATCAAAGAACGGACAGACGCTTCGCCATCTTTGCGTCGCAGTATTGAACGCATGGCTATTTTTCTGACGCTTGTGGGGCTGACAGCCCTTGTTGTTGGCGGTATCGGGGTCGGTAATGCTGTGCGGGCTTATCTTGATCATCGCCGCAATACCATTGCTATTATCAAGTCTCTCGGAGCAACGGGTGGTTTGGTTTTCCTATTTTATATGCTGCAGATTATTCTTATGGCGTTACTGGGTATTTTGCTTGGCCTTGCACTGGGTGCATTGACGCCTTTATTGGTAAATAGTCTGCTGGCGTCGCTTTTGCCTTTCACTCTTGATATGCGTTTATTCCCTGCACCTCTGGCCGCTGCTACCGGATTTGGTTTGCTCACGGCAATCGGTTTTGCGCTGAACCCTCTGGCGCGGGCGCGGGCTATTCCCGTCGCCAGTCTGTTCCGTGACGGAATCGTGCAGGAAAAAACGTCCCGCTTTGATTTCACTTCTTGGTCATTTTGGCTGATGGGACTTCATGTGCTGTGCTTGCTTGGTCTGGTTTTGATTTCATTTCTTGTGGTTCGATATATTGAGATTACGCTCTGGTTTCTTGTAGGTGTGATTGGGAGTTATCTTATACTTAAGTTTGCCGCAGGGATTATTTCGACCCTTGCACGTTTAGCCGGACGTCGCCGCAAACTGCCAAGCCCTGAATTTCGGATTGCACTGAAGAATATTCATCGTCCCGATGCGCCGACACAGGCAGTCATGTTGTCTATCGGGCTGGCGGTAACTTTGCTGAGTGTTATTTCGCTGGTCGACGGTAATCTCAAGTCCGAGATAGATGGTGATATTCCTGATATGGCGCCATCTTTCTTTTTGCTGGATGTGCAGACGCAACAATTAGATGGGGTGAAAGGCCTCGCTCAGGCGTCAACGGGATTTAGGGCGTTAAATACCAGCCCTATGTTGCGCGGTCGGTTGACTCATGTGAATGGTGTCCCGTCCCGCGATGTTTCGCCCGCGCCGGAGGCTGAATGGGTGCTGCGAGGTGATCGCGGCCTTACCTATGCAGCGGCAAAGCCTGAAGGCATCGTGTTGACCGAAGGGGAATGGTGGCCAGCGGATTATGCCGGGCCGCCTCTCCTGTCGTTGGATTATGAGATTGCTGCGGGATTAGGACTAAAACGCGGTGATACCGTAACGGTGAATGTGCTGGGGCGACCTTTTACGGCGGAAATCACAAATTTGCGAAAAGTCGACTGGGAGTCGATGGGTATTAATTTTGTCTTTCTGTTTTCACCTCAGCCACTGGCTTCTGCGCCGCATGCTCATTTGATGACGATTTCAATGGATGAGATGGAAAACGAGACAGGCGCATTGAGCGGAGAGGTCGCGCTTAGGCGCGCATTGATAAATGATTTCCCAAATATCACTGTTATCCGCATTAAGGAGTCGCTGGAAACCATTAAGGATATTCTCGATGATTTCGGGCTGGCAGTGCGCGCCATGAGCGCCTTATCTATCATTACCGGTATTTTGGTGTTGTCGGGAGCGATTGCAGGCGGGCATCGTAAGCGCGTTTATGATGCGGTGATGATGAAGGTGCTGGGTGCGGAACGCCGTCGGATTTTATACGTCTATCTGATTGAATATGGGCTGACAGGCTTTGGGGCTGCACTTATCGCCGCGTTTATCGGCACATTCGCAGCTTGGGCGGTCGTAAAATTTGTGTTGGGGATTACATGGGTGATGTTGCCGGGTACTTTGGCATTAACGGTACTTGGCGCGACTGGCATTTCGATGTTTCTGGGGCTTCTGGGGACATGGCGGAGTCTTGGTGTGAAAGCTGCACCGGTTTTACGTTCGGATTAATGTCCCTCACCCGAAATACGTATAATGCCCAAGGTTTTTTACCAGTTAAGCCTTGAATTTTCGGGTCTAACATCTGATATTATAACTATATCAACTTGAAAGGTGATGCATGTCTGATTTTGACAATATGAACTCTCAAAACCTCGCAGCTGAAGCGCGCAGTCGTGATATTGACGAAGGTCTGCGCATCTACATGCTGAAGGTCTATAACTATATGTCCGTTGGGCTGCTGGTGACAGCTCTGGCTGCATTTTTTGGTGCGTCTTCCGGCATTTACCAGGCCATAGCCAATACGCCGCTGGTTTGGGTTGTCATGCTTGCACCCCTAGGGCTTGTCCTTTATTTATCCGCCCGGATAAATAAAATGTCTGCAAATGCGGCGCGTACAACCTTCTTTACCTATTCCGGTATTATGGGTTTTTCTCTGTCCTATATTTTGCTGGTCTTCACGCAAGAAAGCATTGTGACAACATTTTTGGTCACTTCTGCCTCTTTCGGGGCGCTTAGCCTTTATGGTTACACGACCAAGAAAGACCTGTCGGGCATGCGCTCCTTCCTGCTTATGGGGCTGTTTGGAATTATTTTGGCGTCGATCGTCAATATTTTCATGGCCAGCGCGGCGATGAATTTTGCGATTTCCGTGATTGGCGTGTTGCTATTTGCAGCGTTGACAGCTTATGACACACAGGCCATTAAGCAGATGTATTATGCTGGCGACACCAGAGAAATTGCTGAAAAGAAGGCAGTTCTCGGCGCGTTGAGACTATATCTCGATTTCGTGAATATGTTCCTCTTCCTGCTACAATTCCTCGGTAATCGGGACTAGTTGGCAGAATAACAGATAATTCAATCTGGTTTAAAAGGCGCGGATAATCTGCGCCTTTTTTGCTTTCCGCTTCGGGTCTTTCTTTATTTTGATGGCTTTTAAAACCTGTGTGAGGTCGTGCCCACGTTTCAGCACATGCCCGTGGCTGTTGACCAACGCATACATGCCTTGCCTTTTATGAAGAGAGGGGTTTTTCTCAATACGATAAAGCGGATGGTCATGTGCACGTTTGAAGATGCTGAAAACAGCCAAATCTTTCATCGCGTCAATGCCGTAATCACGCCAGCGCCCATCGGCAACATGTCTGCCGTAAAGCGACAAAATAATGTCCAACTCTTGTCGGGTCCACATTGTCAGCTTTGACGGTCGGGTTGCACTTTGTTTTTCAAGCTCAAAAGCATTGCCGACAAATTGCAGGGATTTAGACTGACTCATGGTCTAATCCTGACGTAAATTTGCCGGCAAGGCAAATGGTCTCTTATTTAAGCGGCGAGCTGACACTAACTATCGCGCGCCTTAAGCGGCGAGCTGACCCTAACTATCGTCCGCCTTAAGCGGCAAGCTGACGGAGCACATATTGCAAAATACCGCCACTACGGAAATATTCTGTCTCGTTTTGTGTATCGATGCGACTCAGCAGGCTGACTTTGGTTTTGCGTCCATTGGCGCGTTCAATCACCATTTGAATTTTCTGGCGAGGTTTTAGTTTATCCAGCCCTTCAATAGTGATTTTCTCCGACCCATCCAGCTTGAGTTTCCCCCAGCTATCGCCTTGTGCAAATTGAAGCGGGGCAACACCCATGCCGACCAAATTGGAACGGTGAATACGCTCAAAGCTCTCGGCAATAACAGCGCGCACGCCCAACAATCTGGTGCCTTTTGCGGCCCAGTCGCGACTAGAGCCCGTGCCATATTCCTTACCGGCAAACACCACCAAAGGTGTCTCGGATGCAGCATATTGTATGGCGGCATCATAAATGCTCATTTCCTTTTTAGATGGCTGGTGGCGTGTTACGCCGCCTTCCGTTCCGGGCGCCATTTGATTGCGGATACGAATATTGGCAAATGTGCCACGCATCATGACTTCATGATTACCGCGCCGCGACCCGTAAGAATTAAAGTTCTGCGCCTTGACCTTGTTTTTGGTCAGATAGCTCCCTGCAGGGCTGTCCGCCTTAATTGATCCGGCGGGAGAAATATGATCCGTCGTGATGCTGTCTCCCAAAAGGGCGAGAATACGCGCGTCATTAATGGGCTGAATATCTTTAACTTCCTTATCGCCCAAATCATCAAAAAAGGATGGCTTTTGGACATAGGTGGATTTTTTATTCCAGTCAAAGGTCTGACCCTTTTGCGCTTTGATTTTGCGCCAGCCAGTATCACCCTTAAAGACATTCGCATAGCGGCTTTTAAACATGCTTGGCTTCACAGCCTTGCGCGCCGTTTCGGAAATATCATGGCTGGAAGGCCAGATATCCGCGAGATAGACAGGATTGCCTTTTTTGTCATGACCAATAGGGTCGGTTGCGAGATTGATTTTAACCGTACCGGCAATGGCATAGGCAACAACCAGCAGAGGTGAGGCAAGGTAATTAGCCTTCACATCCGGGCTGACACGCCCTTCAAAATTCCGGTTGCCCGATAGGACTGATGTGACAATCAAATCATTTTTATTAACCGTGTCTGCAATCGGCTTCGATAACGGGCCAGAATTACCGATACAAGTTGTGCAGCCATAACCGACGAGATTAAAGCCGAGCTTGTTCAAGGATGTTTGCAGTCCTGCTTCTTTCAGATATTCCGTCACAACCTGCGAGCCGGGTGCGAGAGATGTCTTAACCCATGGTTTGACAGTCAATCCTTTCGCGACAGCATTTTGTGCCAGCAGTCCGGCACCAATCATAACGGAAGGGTTGGAGGTGTTTGTGCAAGACGTTATCGCCGCAATCGCCACATCGCCATGACCGAGGTCAAACTTCTCGCCGCGAACAGCGACGCGTTTGTTGCGGGCATATTTTGCCGTGCCGAGATCTTCAAGCGCCTGACTGAAATTATCTCCCATATCTTCCATCAGCACGCGGTCTTGCGGGCGTTTTGGACCAGCAAGGCTTGGGCGGATATCTTCGAGTTTCAGGCTGAGTTTTGAGGTGAAGACCGGATCCGGTGATTTCGAGGTACGGAACATGCCTTGCGCTTTGGCATATTTCTCAACCAGTTGAATGCGTGCAGGCGAGCGGCCGGTGGCTTTAAGGTAGCCCAGCGTATCCGTATCGACAGGGAAGAAACCACAAGTTGCGCCATATTCGGGCGCCATATTGGCAATCGTTGCCTGATCTTCAAGTGACAGCGTGTCGAGGCCTGGGCCGTAAAATTCGACGAATTTACCAACAACGCCTTTCGCGCGCAGCATTTCGACAATCGTCAAAACCAAATCTGTGGCCGTCGCGCCTTCCGGCAATCGACCGGTGAGCTTGAACCCGACAACCTCAGGCAAGAGCATGGAAATCGGCTGCCCCAGCATGGCTGCTTCAGCTTCAATTCCGCCAACGCCCCAGCCTAGAACAGACAGGCCGTTCACCATAGTGGTGTGGCTATCCGTACCGACAAGCGTATCGGGATAGGCAACTTCAACAGTTTTACCATTGAGGGAGGTTTTCTTCGTCCAGACAGTTTGTGCCAGATTTTCCAGATTAACCTGGTGGCAAATGCCTGTGCCGGGTGGAACAACGCGGAAATTTTCAAAGGCCTGACTACCCCAGCGCAAAAATTCATAACGCTCTTGGTTGCGGTCATATTCGAGGTCTACATTTTGCTTAAGCGATGAACTCGTACCGAAATGATCGACCATAACTGAGTGGTCAATGACAAGATCCACAGGGGTGAGCGGATTAATTTTTTTGGGGTTGCCACCAATATCTTCCATGGCGTTACGCATGGCGGCGAGATCAACAACGGCGGGGACGCCTGTAAAATCCTGCATCAGCACGCGCGCTGGACGATAGGCAATCTCGCGATTTGACTTGCGACGCGACATCCATTTTTTAATCGCGATAATATCATCCGCCGTGACTGTATCACCGTCTTCATGACGCAGAAGATTTTCGAGCAAAACTTTCATGGAATAAGGCAGGGCGGAAATACCGTCCAGACCGTTTTTTTCTGCCTGCTTCAGGCTGAAATAGGCATATGATTTCGAGCCAACCTTGAGGGTCTTTAGGGCTTTAAAGCTGTTTGGATGTTTGGGTGATGCTGTTTTTGTCGCCCTAGATCTTGTCGCCTGAGATTTGGTTGTCGGTTTTTTCTTTTGAACTGTTTTATTTGCAGTTTTGCTAACACGTTGCGTCGCCATGTGTATCCCCTGAATTAATGAGTTATGTGCTGAATACCGGATGTTATCCGAATTTGAGGCGAATATACTGTTTTTAGATTTTAATTTCCACGCTTTAGAAAAATTTATTTTTTTGCGCTCACAAGTGTATATTACCACCAATGATGAATGCTAATAATTTCCTGAAATCTGACCTTTTGATAGAGGGTCATTCGCTATTGTGTCACCGTGGCGGGCGCCTTGTTTTCACCGGACTGGATTTCAGCGTGCAAGCGGGTATGGCGATGATGGTGCGGGGAGCTAACGGGGCAGGTAAAACGTCTTTGTTACGCGTGATAGCAGGGTTTTTACCGCTTTCAGGCGGGTCGCTTAAGCGCCCGGAAACGGCATCGCTCTATCATTATTTGGGGCATCAAAACGCGCTTAAAAAGCAAAAAACCGTTATGGAAAACCTGTCTTTTTGGGCTGGGTTTCATGGAACGACTGCAATACAGGCATCTTACGATGATATTCTTGCGGCGGCGGGTATTGATGGCCTTGCAGATATGAAAACGGCTGCTTTGTCCTCGGGCCAGCAGCGACGACTGGCTTTGACACGCCTTATCGCAGCACCGCGCCCGATATGGCTGCTGGATGAACCGCTCACCGGTCTTGATGATAATGGCAAAGACTGGCTGTCATCCATTGCACAGGCGCATTTGGCGCAAAACGGTCTGATTATCGCCGCCAGTCACGACGTGCTTCCCTTCACCACGCATGATTTGATGATAGGGGGCGCAAAATTATGAGCAGTTTTATGGCCCTTATTCGTCAAGATATTGTGTTGGCCTGGCGGGAAAATTCTGCCGGTCTGTCAATCAGCTTTTTTATGATTGCCGTTGCGTTGATACCTTTTGGACTGGGGCCGGATTTGAAACTTCTAAGGGACATAGCGCCGGGGCTTGTCTGGGTGGCACTTTTACTGGCTGTGTTGTTATCGTTGGAGTCGATTTTTCAAGCAGATTTGGAAGATGGTAGTTTCGACCAGTATCTCTTGTCTGACACGCCGCTTGAGTTTCTTCTCTTGGCAAAGGGACTTGCGCATTGGCTGGGGGTTGTTTTGCCGCTGGTGCTGACCGCGCCTTTGGCGGGGCTATTATTGAATATTGATACACCAAGTCTTCTGCCCGTGTGTCTTATATTATTGGCGGGCAGTCCGGCGATGAGTTTTCTGGGCATGATGGGCAGTGCGCTGGCGGCAGGCGTGTCGCGAAGCGGGTTGCTTGCGGCCTTAATGGTGATGCCGCTTTATGTGCCGGTGCTGATTTTTGGGAGTTCTGCGCTGTCGCAAATTCTGTCAGGCGCGGCTTTTGCCGATTGGATAGGGGCGGTGTTTCTTTTATTATCAATAGGCGGGGCGGCATTATTTTTTGGCCCATTAGTGGCGGCGGCCGGCTTGCGCGCCTTTCTCAAATGACCATCATGTCGCTTTGACTTTCCCTACAGGACGGATAAATTACCCGAATGTTGACATACGCAAATCCGAATAGATTTATGCAACTCGCGCGGCGTCTGACCTTGCCGGTCTGGGGGCTATGTCTTGTGTGTCTGAGTGTCGGTCTTTATATGGCTTTTTCCGCCCCCGCAGATTACCAGCAGGGTATGACGGTGCGGATTATGTTCATTCATGTCCCTGCCGCGTGGATGTCTCTATTTGTTTACACATTTTTGACCATTTCCTCGATTTTCGGTCTGGTTTTTCGCCATCCTTTGGGGCATGTAGCTGCTAAATCTGCAGCACTTATCGGGGCGGGCTTCACCTTAATAACCTTAATAACGGGCGCGCTTTGGGGCAAGCCGATGTGGGGCACTTGGTGGGTGTGGGATGCACGACTTACATCGGTGTTGGTGCTGTTTTTCATCTATCTCGGCTATCTGGCGATATGGACAGCGATTGAAGACCCGCTTCAGGCCGGGCGTGTATCATCCGTGCTGGCAATAGTCGGTTTTGTAAATGTGCCGATTGTTAAATTCTCGGTTGATTGGTGGAACACATTGCATCAGCCGGCAAGCGTGTCGCGCTTAGATGCACCTGCGCTTCATAGCGATTATCTTTGGCCATTACTGGTTATGGCGCTGGGGTTTCAGCTCTTATTTTTTGCGCTTTGGTTGTTGCGGATGCAGACAGAAATTTTCAAACAAAAATTACGTGTTCGCCGTCTTGGTCTGGTTGAAACGACGCATGGGACAGCTGGCTGATATGGAGCATGATTTTTATATAGGCCTCAGCTATGGCGTGACGGTAACGATTTTAGGCCTGCTGACGGCTCGTACTTTGCGTGCCTATTTGAACTTCAGAAAGCAGATTGATGACGCGTTTAAATCAGACGACGCCCCCAAAAGCGTCTAAGGCGCGCGCACCGAGAAGATATTTTATCTTTTTTGCGGTTTTTGCCTCCATATTCATCTTGTTTTTCTTGGCATTGCAAAAAGGTGACCCGTCCTCACTCCCTTCTGTTCTTATCGATAAGCCTGTACCGGCATTTTCATTACCTGCCCATCCGGAAATTGGTTTTGACGGTTTTGATGCGTCAGATTTTAAGCAGGGCGACTTATCCTTGCTCAATATCTGGGCGAGTTGGTGTGTGCCATGTCGGCAGGAGCATCCTATTTTAATGTCGCTGGCGCGTTCTGGTGTGTCCATTTACGGCCTAAATTATAAAGACACGCCGCAGGCTGCGACGCGCTTTTTGACAGGTCTGGGGAACCCTTATCAAAAAATTGGCATGGACCAAGATGGCCGGGCTGCGATTAGCTTTGGGGTTTATGGTGTGCCGGAAACATTTGTTATTGATGGTCGCGGCAAAATTTTGCACCGTCACATTGGTCCGTTAACGCAGGAATTCATTGCTGAAACATTGTTTCCAATGTTAGGGGTAGTTAACGACTAGTTATTATCTGCGTTAGAGAGTGAGTGGGGGTCACATGGTTTTTCAAGATAAATCACGAGCGTATAATCACGACCCGCTTTTTTCAAAACGCGCACCGGATAATGATTCACTCACCAGAAATATTTGTGACACTTGCGGGTTTATTGATTATGTGAACCCGAAAATCGTCGCAGGCGTTGTTGCCCTCTGGGACGGCAAGATACTTATGTGCCGCCGCGATATTGAACCACGTAAAGGTTTCTGGACTCTCCCTGCCGGTTTTATGGAACAGCTTGAGACGACACAGCAGGGCGCGGCCCGTGAAGCCAAAGAAGAAGCCTGTGCCGATGTCGATATAGGGCCTTTACTGGCGATTTATAATGTCGAACGTATCAGCCAAGTGCAGATTTTTTATCGCGGGGATTTGCGTTCCCCCGATATTGCTGCCGGTGATGAAACGGTTGAAGTCGCTCTGTTTGACTGGGAGGAAATCCCTTGGGCTGAGTTGGCTTTTCCAAGCGTTTATTGGGCGCTGAAATATTTTGCCGAAACGCGGGATAAGGAAAATTTCCCGCCTGCACCGCAACCGGAAGATTGGCTGGCGACACCCGGCTTTAACTATACGGGTTAATCCGCGTTAAGAGATATCCTCAAGCCCGACCAGCGCCCGCGCATAGATAGCCGCATCAAACAGCAATAGGTCATCTGCCGTTTCCCCTACGCCGATATAATGAATGGGCAGGTTGAGCCGCTCAGCTATCGCAACCAGTACCCCGCCACGGGCTGTGCCATCTAGTTTGGTCATAATAATGCCCGAGGTTTCTGCAGATTTTTGAAATATCTCAGCCTGTGCGAGTGCATTTTGTCCGGTTGTGGCATCCAGAATAAGCAAAGAGGCATGAGGCACATCTGGGTCAATTTTGCGTAATACGCGAATGATCTTTTCCAGCTCTGCCATGAGGTCGTTATTCGATTGCAACCGCCCTGCCGTATCAATCATCAAAATATCCGTAGCTGACGTCTTGGCTTGTTGCAAAGCGTCAAAAGCCAGACCTGCCGCATCACCGCCTTGCTTGGTGGTGACCACGGGTACATTGGCACGCTCACCCCAAATGGTGAGTTGTTCAATCGCGGCGGCTCTGAATGTGTCGCCTGCTGCCAGCATGACGGATTTACCTTCATTCTGAAATTTATGAGCCAGCTTTCCGATTGTGGTCGTTTTACCTGCCCCATTTACCCCCGTCATGAGAATGACAAATGGCTGATGCATATCGGGATTTAAAGCCCCACTTTGCGCGGCGAGTTTTTCTGTTATTTCTGCTGCGAGCATTTCCTTGACGTCTGCTTCTGACACCTCGCCCTCAATTTTCTTTTGAGCGATATTAGCGATGATATCTGCTGAAGCCGACAGCCCTAAATCCGAGGTGATAAGAAGTTCTTCAAGTTCCTGAAGTGTCTCCTTGTCCAGTCGACGGCGGTTAATAATGCTCCCCAGATTTTCACCAAGTGCGCGGCTTGATCGGGATAGGCCGGATTTAAGGCGGTCAAAAATACCCATCAGTTTTGGTTCTCTTTATTTAAGGTGGTCATGATTTGCGGTGGTCATGAGACGCGCTTTGCGATTAATTTTGTGCCGTCATGTCCGGTTATGTCAAAATTATATATGTCGCCAATCGACGGGGCATCTTGTTCTTCATGTGAGAAATCAATCATGGCAAATGTTTCGCTGCGTGCTTGACCCAGTTTTTCAATCAAGCCTTTCACAGTGGTGCCGATTTGCGTCTCCAGCCAGTCTTGTCTGACTTTATCGCCTGCGGCGCGTAACAATTTGGCGCGCTCCCGAATTATTGCGGCAGGAAGCTGAGGCATTTTAGCCGCTGGCGTATCGGGGCGCGGCGAGAACGGAAAAACATGCAACCAAACAATCTGACAATCCTCAACCAGCTTGAGGGAATTCTCGAACATCTCATCTGTTTCGGTTGGAAATCCTGCGATGATATCGGCACCAAAGACCATGTCCGGTCTTTTGGCTTTCATCTCGCGGCAAAAAGTAATGGCATCTTCGCGCGTGTGGCGGCGTTTCATGCGTTTTAAAATCATATCATCGCCAGCCTGCAACGAAAGATGCAAATGCGGCATGACGCGTTTATCTTGCACGACCCGCTCAAGTAATGTGGCGTCTAATTCTACCGCATCCACAGATGACAGGCGCAAGCGTTCAAGCTTGGGTGTGCTTTCCAATATTGCCGATACCAAATCGCCTAATCCGTTAGGCTCACAATCTGCAAGGTCACCCCCCCAGCTGGTAATATCCACGCCTGTCAGCACGATTTCTTGATGCCCTGCCGCAACAAGCGATTGGCAATTTTCCACGACTTCTGAAATCGGTGTTGAGCGAGAATTACCGCGCCCGAAAGGAATAATGCAAAATGTACAGCGATGGTCACATCCGGTCTGCACCTGAACAAAAGCCCGTGCGCGGTTTTGCGGCGGCACATTGGAACGCGGTACAGCGCGGGTGATGTTCATAATATCGCTGACTTGTATAGTCTTGGTTGGCTGCGAGGTTTCAGTCGCCTCATCAGTTACATCATTTGGCGTATAGGAGGATGGCAAAAACTTTTCCTCATTGCCCAGCACCTGACTGACTTCCGGCATGGCGGCAAAGGCATCGCCATCTGTTTGGGCGGCACAGCCTGTCACGATAATCGGCGTTTCCGGTGTGGCTTTTGCCGCTTTGCGCACGGCTTGGCGCGCTTGCCTTACGGCTTCAGAAGTTACAGCGCAGCTATTAATGATTGTGGCCTGCGTCAGCCCTGCTTTGTCTGCGGCGTCACGAATATGATCGCCGTCTAATGCGTTGAGGCGGCAACCAAAATTCCTGACTGTGAGGGTCTCACTTTTCGTCACATTTTTCATTACAGCTTCACCTTCCCGTCAAACTCAAACTCAGCGGGTCCGCGCATAATATAAGTCTCTGCGCCGGGTTGATAGCGAATGGTGATGATGTCGCTTTCATTTCTGTCCCGATTAATGGGCGGCATAATATCCACCTCGGTGCGTAATGTGCCGTCGGGCAATCGTGTCGCGCCGAGTTCGATGGCGGCGATTGCCGTCGCACAAGCGCCCGTGCCACAGGCTTTTGTTAGCCCTGCGCCGCGCTCCCAAGTATGCAGTAAAATTGTAGCTCTTTCAAAATCTCGCAATATTTGCGCAAAATTGATATTTGCCTGTTGGGGAAAGAGCGCATGTATTTCCAGCTCGCTGCCATATTTGGAGGCCATCCATTTGGTTTTTTTGGAGGCAAAAAAAACAGCATGAGGATTGCCGACATTCACCAAAAATGCCGGAGGCAACTCATCATGTAATTTGACACCATTGGTTTTGACCTCTTCGGCAACCGGAATATCTGCCCAAGCAAATTTGGGTGCCGGCATGCTGACTTCGACGCGATTTTCTGGAAGGACTGCACAGGCTAATTGGCCACCCAGCGTTTCAATGACCGGATTGGTGAGGCCTTTATGTTTGGCGAGATAAGCCGCGACTGCCCGCGTGCCATTTCCGCATGACTCGGCCTGACTGCCATCGGCGTTTCGGATATCCATGAAACAATCACTCACAGCACCTGCAGGGCGTAAAATCAAAATCTGGTCACAGCCCTTGGTCGCCGGATTGTCTCTATCAGCGATATGACGCCAAACAGTTTCAGAGATATCGTCAGGCAATAGTGAAGCGTCTTCCATCACATCAAAGATGATGAAATCATTACCCAGCCCATTCATACGGGAGAAGGGTATCAATTTGTCCTGTCCGTTTGTTTGCGTCACAACGGGCATCCTAAATTACGTTTAATAGCGCCTATATAGGCAGATTAGCGGATAATAGCCAGTTTTGCATCACTTGTGATACGCCAAAAGAGATGTAAGCGTCTGCTTTACTTGACTTTCTGTCATTCTCTGCCTAATTTGCCCGCAAATCGCATAGATAAGTATTCTTATCTGGTTTTAGCTCGCTGGAGCAAAATCAACACCCGACAACGATATTCGTCCTCGGGTGCATTATCGGTTGGAAAATATTCAGGTGAAAACCCGCCTGAATTTAAAAGTGAATGGATGAAAAAAAGGCATGTTTGAAACACTGTCTGAAAATCTGGAAGGTATTTTTGACCGCTTGACCGGGCGCGGTGCGCTGTCTGAAAAAGATGTCGATGCCGCCCTTCAGGAAGTCCGAAAGGCTTTACTGGAAGCTGATGTGGCTCTGCCTGTCATTAAAGATTTCATTGCATCCGTCAAGCCAGCCGCGGTGGGGGCGAATGTGCTGAAATCGGTTAAGCCGGGTCAGCAGGTTATCAAAATCGTTCATGATCAATTGGTATCCATGCTCGGGGAGGCCGCGCCGCTTTCTTTTGAAGCTGTGCCGCCTGTTCCGGTGATGATGGTGGGTCTGCAAGGTTCGGGTAAAACCACCAGCACGGCTAAGATTGCTTTACGCCTCAAAAATGAGAAGAAAAAAGTCCTGATGGCGTCTCTGGATACGTCGCGGCCTGCGGCGATGGAGCAGCTTCGGGTGCTGGGCGAACAAATTGAGGTTGAGACCCTGCCGATTGTTGACGGGCAACGCCCGGTTTCGATAGCCCAACGTGCGCTGGATGCTGGTCGGCTTGGTGGTTTCGATGTGGTCATGCTTGATACGGCAGGTCGTACCAATGCAGATGAAGCGCTTATGGCGGAGCTTGCTGAGATTGAAAAAAATGCAAATCCGAAAGAGGTTTTGCTGGTCGCTGACAGCCTGACAGGTCAGGAAGCAGTCACGATTGCGGAGAAATTCAGCCAGCGCGTCAGTTTAAGCGGGATTGTTCTGACCCGAACTGAAGGTGACGGACGCGGCGGTGCGGCGCTTTCAATGCGCCATGTGACGGGCGTCCCGATTAAGTTTTTGGGAACGGGCGAGGCGACAGATAAAATTGAGGCCTTTGACGCCCAGCGCATAGCGGGTCGTATTCTGGGTATGGGCGATGTTGTTGGGCTGGTTGAAAAGGCTGCTGAAACACTGGATGCCGAAAAAGCCGAAAAAATGGCAGCCCGCATGAAAAAAGGGCAGTTCACGCTGGAAGATATGGCGGAACAGCTTAAACAAATGCAACGCATGGGGGGCATGGCTGGCGTTTTAAGTATGTTGCCAGGCAATCTGCTGGGCAAAAAGGCGAAACAGCTTGGTAATCTTGGCATGGATGATAAAGAGCTTATACGTCAGGCGGCGATTGTTTCATCGATGACGCAGGCCGAAAAAGACAATCCGAAATTGCTGAATGCCAGCCGTAAAAAGCGTGTCGCTGCCGGCTCTGGTACGCAGGTTCAAGATGTGAATAAGCTGGTAAAAATGCACCGCCAAATGGCGGATATGATGAAAAAAATGGGCAAGGGCGGGCTGTCAGGCATGATGGGTGCGCTCAATGGCACTATGGGTGGAACCATGGGTGGCAACCTGCCCGCTGATTTACCATCTGGCAATCAAATGCAGGATTTTGACCAGCTTTCCAAACAATTAGGGGGATCGTCTTTCTCTGACCCGTTTGCGGGGGCTGGCTCTGACCCGTTCGCGGGGGCTGGGAAGTCGGGTTTTCCACCTAAGAAGAAATGATTAAGTGATTTGAAAGGAATATAACCAATGGCACTTAAAATTCGTATGTCCCGGGGCGGGGCAAAGAAACGTCCTTATTACCGGATTGTTGTCGCAGACAGCCGGATGCCGCGTGACGGTCGGTTTATTGAGAGAGTGGGTATCTACAACCCTCTTTTACCAAAAGATAACACTGAGCGCCTGCAACTCGAGCTAGACCGTATCAAGCATTGGCTTGAAAAAGGTGCAAAGCCATCTGACCGTGTCGCAAGATTCTTGGATGAAGCTGGCATGTGGAAGCGTACAGAGCGCAATAATCCACAAAAAGCACTCCCTGGTGTTAAAGCGCAAGAGCGCCTTGCGGCGAAGCAAGAGGCTGAGGAAGCTGCCAAAGAAGCTGAGAAAGCAGCCGCTGAAGAGCCTGTTGCCGAAGAAGCGCCAGCCGAAGAAGCACCTGCTGAAGAAGCACCTGCTGAAGAAGCTCCTGCCGAAGAAGCACCTGCTGAAGAGGCTTCTGCCGAAGAAGCACCTGCCGAAGAAGCACCTGCTGAAGAGGCGGAAAAGGAAGACTAATTGGCGTCTCGAAAACGTGGAGATGCGGGAGGTATTCAGGGCGCGCAGTCCAAGGAGACTGTGGCGTCCAAGGAGACTGTGGCGTCCAAGGAGACTGTGGCGTCCAAGGAGACTGTGGCGTCCAAGGAGACTGTGGCGTCCCAAGACTCCATGCAGTCCAAGGGTGACACCCGGCGTGACAAAAATCGTATCTGTGTGGGCGCGATTGCCGGTGCGCATGGGGTAAAAGGGGATGTCCGAATAAAGACATTCACAGAAGACCCGATGGATATCGCCGCTTATGGGGTTTTGTCTGACGAGGCCGGACAAACCACGTTTGAGATTCTGACCACCTATCCCGATAAAATGGGGGCACGTGTTCGTTTTAGAAATGTTACGTCTCGCTCACATGCTGAGACGTTGAAAGGCACGCGCCTTTATATTGACCGCGAGAACCTTCCTGACTTGGAAGATGAAGATTTTTATCACGCTGATTTGATTGGCCTCGTTGCGGTGACAGACCAAGGTGAGACACTCGGTGAGGTCAAAGCCGTCCATAATTTCGGCGCTGAAGATTTGCTAGACATTGACGATCAACTTATCCCTTTTACCAAGTCGAATGTGCCTGAAATTGATTTTCAGTCGGGAACGCTTACAGTTATCCCTCCGCAAGATTTTGACAATTTTGATGATGAGGCAAGCGAATGAGCTGGCAAGCCTGTGTGATTACACTGTTACCGGAAGCTTTTCCCGGCATATTGGGGCATTCGCTTGCAGGCCGGGCGCTTGCAGGCCGGGCGTTGGATGAAGGCGTTTGGTCGCTTGATATTATCGCTTTGCGTGATTTCGGCGCGGGTAAGCATCAATCCGTTGATGACACACCCTCTGGCGGTGGCGCGGGCATGGTGTTGCGCGCAGATATAGCCGCGGCGGCCTATGATAAGGCGGTTGCGGCGCATCCCGGTCTGCCGGTTTTGGCGATGACCCCGCGCGGTAAACCTCTGACACAGCAAAGAGTTCAAGCGTTGGCAGATGGCCCGGGCGTGATTGTTTTTTGCTCGCGTTTTGAGGGTGTGGATGAGCGGTTTTACGACACACGCATGGTTGAAGAAGTTAGCATCGGCGATTATGTGCTGTCGGGTGGCGAAGTCGCTGCGCAAGTGGTTCTTGATGCGGCTTTGCGGCTGCGTCCCGGTGTTATGGGCGATGCACGTTCTGGCGAAGATGAGAGTTTTTCGGCAGGCTTGTTGGAATATCCGCATTATACGCGCCCAGCAGAGTTTGAAGGGCATAATATCCCTGATATTCTTACCTCCGGTGATCATGCCAAAGTTGATGCATGGCGGCAGGAGATGTCAGAACAGATAACCCGCGAAAGACGACCGGATTTGTGGGAAATCTACAAAAAAAAGACCTAATCGGGTGAATTTTACCGATTTTAACCCGCATAATATTTATCTTGTCTTTACATAATGAAATTAGCTGTTTTTATGGGCAAAAAGGGGTGACAAGGGTGAGTTTCCATGGTAATTGCCCCCATCCGGTTAGGAATGATATTTTTATAACCGTTATTTTTTTGTGCCGATTAATAGTGCCGATAAAATGTAATGAACATACTCGGCTTGGTTTTTAGGGGTCTTAAAGGCCGATTTAAGCCAATTTATAATGCCAGTTTATATTGCTGGACACATTGAATGGATGAAGCCATGAACTTGATTGATGAACTGAACCGCGAACATATCGCAGAAATTGCTGGTGATAAAAACGTGCCGGATTTCCAAGCCGGAGACACGCTCAAGGTGAATGTCAAAGTTAAGGAAGGCACACGCGAACGTATTCAGGCCTATGAAGGTGTGTGTATTGCCCGCTCCGGTACAGGTCTCAATGCAAGTTTTACCGTGCGCAAAATCAGCTATGGTGAAGGTGTTGAGCGTGTTTTCCCGGTTTATAGCCCACTCGTTGACAGCATTGAGGTTGTGCGCCGTGGACGTGTCCGCCGCGCCAAGCTCTATTATCTGCGTGGCCTGACGGGTAAAGCGGCTCGTATTACTGAACGCCGTACAGCGCGTAAAGTCGCTGATAATGACGCTGTGGCTGCCAAGCCTGCTAAAGAAGCCCCTCAAACTGAGACAGCTGAAGCGGCGACACCTACAGAAGGCGGCGCTGAATAAGCCGTCACTTTCTTAAATGCCATTCATTGTGGTATCTTTTTATTTGTGCCCTGGCAGTTAAAATTCATTCAATTCAGGGCTGTTTTGGAGAGGTGAACTCATGTCTCATACGACGCTCTATGATAAAATCTGGCAAGCGCATCTTGTTGATGAACAAGATGACGGCAATTGCCTTCTTTACATTGACAGACACCTTATTCACGAGGTCACAAGCCCGCAGGCCTTTGAGGGGCTAAGAATGTCAGGTCGTCAGGTGCGCGTGCCGTCTAAAACCCTCGCCGTTGCCGACCATAATATACCGACAACAAACCGCGCCGGTGGTGTTGAGGCGATTGAGGACGAGCAGAGCCGTATCCAAATCGAGACGCTGGAAAAAAACTGTGCCGATTTCGGCATTGACCATATCGGCATGATGGATTTGCGTCAGGGTATTGTGCATGTCACTGGCCCTGAAGAAGGCTTTACCATGCCGGGTCTGACAATTGTTTGCGGTGACAGTCACACATCTACGCATGGTGCTTTTGGTGCGCTTGCACATGGTATTGGCACGTCCGAGGTTGAGCATGTGCTTGCGACGCAAACACTGGCACAACGCAAAGCGAAAAATTTCCGCGTTAATGTGATTGGCGATGCGCCTGATTACATCACAGCGAAAGATATTGCGCTTGCTGTTATTGGTGAAATCGGCACAGCCGGTGGCACAGGTTATGTTCTGGAATATGCTGGCCCTGCGATTGAAGCCCTGACTATGGAAGGACGTATGACGCTTTGTAATATGTCTATTGAGGCGGGCGCACGTGCGGGACTGATTGCGCCGGATGAGAAAACATTTGAGTATCTTAAAGACAGACCAAGAGTGCCTAAGGGCGCAGATTGGGATGCTGCGGTTGCCTATTGGAAGACATTGAGTTCTGACCCTGAGGCTGTTTTTGACCGCGAAATTACCATTGATGCTGCGAATTTGCCGCCATTGGTCACATGGGGCACAAGCCCTCAGGATGTGATTTCCATTAATGGACGCGTCCCCGACCCTGCCGCGATTGACAATGAAGCGCGCCGCAAGGCAACCGAACGCGCGCTGGCCTATATGGGTTTGGAAGCTGATATGCCGGTTCAATCAATCGAGATTGACCGTGTGTTTATCGGGTCTTGCACCAATAGCCGGATTGAAGATTTGCGCGCCGCCGCAAAAGTGATTGAGGGTAAAAAAGTGGCTGACCGCGTTAACGCGATGGTTGTGCCGGGGTCAGGTCTTGTTAAAAAACAAGCCGAAGCGGAAGGTCTTGATAAGGTCTTTCTGGATGCCGGTTTTGAATGGCGTGATCCAGGCTGCTCCATGTGTCTTGCGATGAATGCAGATAAGCTGTCCCCGCAAGAGCGTTGTGCGTCGACCTCGAACAGGAATTTTGAAGGGCGTCAGGGGCGTGAAGGCCGGACGCATCTTGTTTCACCTGCAATGGCGGCAGCGGCTGCTATTCACGGTCATTTTGTCGATATTCGTGACTTTTAATCGGAGGCTATCCTAATGGAAAAATTTACAACCTTTGAAGGCATCGTCGCGCCGCTTGATATGATTAATGTCGACACGGATATGATTGTGCCAAAGCAGTTTTTGAAAACAATTAAACGCTCAGGTCTGGGCGCAAATGTTTTTGATGAAATGCGCTTTCGTCCTGATGGGTCAGAGATTGAGGATTTTGTCCTTAATCAACCTGATTACCGTCAGTCACAAATTCTGGTTGCCGGAGATAATTTTGGCTGTGGGTCAAGCCGTGAGCATGCGCCTTGGGCGTTGCTGGATTTTGGCTTCCGTTGTGTTATCGCGCCGAGCTTTGCTGATATTTTCTTCAATAATTGCTTCAAAAACGGCATTTTGCCGATAGCTTTGCCGCAAACTGAAGTTGATAAATTAATGGCGGATGCCAAGCAGGGCAATGGCACTGTTCTGACCATCAATCTTGAGGCGCAAACCATCACGCGTCCTAATGGTGAGACGATTGCTTTTGACGTCGACCCGTTCAAAAGAAATTGTCTGATTGAAGGTTTGGACGATATTGGCCTAACCCTGAAAAAAAGCGAAAAAATTGATGCTTTTGAAGCGGAACGTAATCAGCTCGCTTGGTGCTGAAAATGGGCACTGAATGGGTGCTGAATGCGCTCTAAATAGCCTGAACTATAGAAAATCTAGCCATTAATAAGGGGTAACGTCATGGGTAAAATATTAATGCTTCCGGGCGATGGTATCGGTATCGAAGTCATGGCTGAGGTGCGGCGTGTCATTGACTGGTATGGTACACAGCGCGGCTTTGATGTCACCATTGATGAAGATCTCGTGGGCGGCTGTGCCTATGACGCGCATGGTCAGGCCATTTCTGATGCAGCCATGGAAAAGGCGCATCAATCTGATGCGGTGATGCTGGGCGCGGTCGGTGGCCCGCAATGGGATGGCGTTGCTTATGATGTCCGCCCCGAGGCAGGGCTTCTCAGATTGCGGGGTGAATTGGGACTTTTTGCCAATTTGCGTCCGGCAATTTGTTTTTCTGCCCTTGCCGATGCCTCTTCTTTAAAACGCGATATTATTGAAGGTTTGGATATTCTGATTGTCCGCGAATTGACCGGTGGTGTTTATTTTGGTGAACCGCGCGGGATTGAAGATTTGGGTGATGGTCAAAGACGCGGTGTGAACACGCAGGTTTATGAAACATATGAAATCGAACGCATTGCCCGTGTTGCTGGTGACCTCGCCATGAAGCGCGATAAGCGATTGGCTTCGGCTGAAAAACGTAATGTGATGGAAAGCGGTTTGCTCTGGAATGAGGAAGTCACCCGCATTATCGGGAATGAGTTTCCTGAGTTGGAGCTGGAGCATGTTCTGGCTGATAATTGCGCCATGCAGCTTGTCCGTAATCCGAAACAATATGATGTATTGGTCACTGACAATCTATTTGGTGATTTGCTCTCCGATGTGGCGGCAATGTTAACCGGCTCTCTCGGCATGCTGCCATCTGCGGCTCTTGGCGCGGCGGATGATGAAGGTCGTGCCAAAGCCATGTATGAACCCGTTCATGGGTCTGCCCCCGATATTGCCGGACAGGGCATTGCTAACCCGATTGCCACCATCATGTCTTTTGCCATGGCACTGAGATACAGTTTTAATCGTGGTCAGGACGCTGATTTGCTGGAAGCCGCCGTCACGGATGTGCTGGATAAGGGCATTCGCTGTGGCGATATTATGCAACCAGGCATGCAAAAAGTTGGCACAGTCGGTATGGGTGATGCTGTATTGGCGTCACTGAATGAGCTTCAGGAGCAATATTCATAATGGGCTATCATATTGCCATTGCCGGTGCGACTGGAAATGTCGGCAGAGAAATTCTCAATATTTTGTCAGAACGCGGATTTCCGGCAACCGAAGTGTTTGGGCTGGCCTCACGGCGTTCGCAGGGGAGAGAAATAAGTTTCGGCGATAAGACGCTTAAAGCCTCCGCCATGGAAAATTTTGACTGGTCAAAAGCCGATATTGCTTTGTTTGCTTGCGGTTCGGCGGCGACTAAAGAATTTGCGCCCAAAGCGGCGGCGGCGGGCTGTATTGTTATTGATAACAGCTCTCTTTATCGCATGGATGAAGATGTGCCGTTGATTGTTCCCGAAGTTAACCCTGAAGCATTGGCGGGTTATAAAAAGAAAAATATCATCGCCAATCCGAATTGCTCCACCGCGCAACTGGTTGTAGCTTTAAAACCATTGCATGAGATTGCGCAAATCAAACGCGTTGTTGTGTCGACTTATCAATCTGTTTCAGGTGCGGGCAATGCCGCGATGGATGAATTATTCACCCAGACGCGGGGTATTTTTGTCAATGACGCTATGGTGAAAGAGAATTTCACAAAGCAGATTGCTTTTAATGTCATTCCTCATATCGATGTTTTTATGGATGATGGCAGCACCAAAGAAGAATGGAAAATGGTTGTCGAAACGAAAAAAATTCTCGACCCTGCCATTGAAATGACCGCGACATGTGTGCGTGTGCCGGTATTTGTCGGGCATTCAGAAGCGGTAACGATTGAGTTCGCCAAGCCGATTGACGAGAAACAAGCGCGTGAAGTTTTGCGCGAGGCGCCCGGTCTGTTGGTTGTCGATAAAAGAGAAGATGGTGGTTATGTCACGCCGGTCGAATGTGTTGGCGATTATGCGACATTTGTCTCGCGTATCCGAAAAGACCCGACTGTCGAACATGGGCTGAATATTTGGGTGGTTTCTGACAATCTCAGAAAAGGCGCGGCGCTGAATGCCGTTCAAATCGCCGAAGAACTTGTCGAACGGCACTTAAAGGCACCAGCTTAAAATGAGCTTCTTGAAATGAAGAAGTCCGATGCCCGTCTACATCCAAGGCGCAGTGCGCTTTTTATGCCGGGGAGCAATGACAGGGCGCTGATAAAGGCGCGGACTCTGCCCGCTGATTGCATTATTATTGACCTTGAAGACGCGGTTGCACCGGAAGAGAAACAGCTTGCGCGTGAGGCGGCGGTGGCGCATCTCAGTGAGGGTGGGTTTGGCAAGCGTGAACGCATTTTGCGGATAAATGATCCGTCAGATGCAGTCGGGCAGGCGGATATAACGGCGGTCAATGCTTTACCCGCTGAAGCGTTGCCGGAGGCCATTTTATTGCCCAAAATTAACAATAATGGTGACCTCGATAGCGCCAATCTCTCGAAAGATATGCCTCTTTGGGTGATGATTGAAACCGCACAGGCGGTTTTGAATTGTGCTGAAATTGCTGCGCATCCACAGGTGACTTGCCTTATTGCAGGTACGAATGATTTGGCAAAAGACATGCAGATACGCTCTCGGGCCAAAAGAGAAGGCATGCTCTATGCGCTGTCAAAAATGGTGACAGCGGCGCGGGCGCATCGGCTTAGTGTTTTGGATGGCGTGTTTAACGATATTCATGACCTTGCAGGCCTGCGTCTTGAGTGCGAACACGGCTTGGCGCTTGGTTTTGATGGCAAAACGCTGATACATCCTAATCAGATTGAAACGGCGAACACGCTATTTGCGCCGACATCCGATGAAATTGATGAGGCTAAAAGCATTATTTCGGCTTTTGAAGCGCCTGAAAATGCCGGTAAAGGCGTGATTAAGGTGAATGGAAAAATGACCGAATTACTGCATTTGGGGCAGGCGCGGCAGCTTGTTGCGATTGCGGCAGCGATTCAGAATATGGAGACCTAGACACTTCTCTTTTCACATGATGTTCCCTGCGCCGACCTGTCGCACTGGTGAGGATGACATTACGAGATGTGAAGAGTATAAGTGGTTCTTGAACTTGGGAAGTAAGTATGTCCGATACAGCAGACAAAAAAATTAATGATGATACGAGGCATGTCTCTAGGCATGATGCCAGTAAGAGACCACTTTCGCCTCATATCCAAATCTATCGCTGGACGCTGACAATGTTTTTGTCAATCCTGCACCGGGCGACAGGTGTTGCACTATATGCAGGAACACTCTTATTGGTTTGGTGGTTGATGGCGGCGGCAACAGGGCCGGAAGCTTTTGCTTTTTTCCAAGCTGCTGCGGGAAGCTGGATAGGACAATTGGTTCTGTTTGGTTACACATGGGCGTTGTTTCATCATATGTTTGGCGGGATTAAGCACTTTATTTGGGACACAGGCGCAGGCTTTGAGCTTTCGGCAGTTGAGTGGATGTCACGCGGTGCGACGGTGATACCTATCCTTCTAACGCTTATAAGCTGGGTGCTGGCCTATAAATTTATGGGAGCGTTTTAATGTCTGAAATGCGTACACCACTTTCCCGTGTCAGGGGTCTGGGCTCTGCCAAAAAAGGCACAGAGCATTTCTGGCTTCAACGTGTGACGGCACTGGCGAATATTCCGCTGGCTGTTTTTTTTGTGAGTGCGATGGTTGCTCATGCAGGGGCTGATTATTTGACCGTGACAGCCTTTCTGTCTCGCCCAATTGTGGCGCTGGTCATGCTTTTACTGATTTTAAGCATGGTTTGGCACATGCGTTTGGGTTTACAAGTCGTTATAGAAGACTATATCCATGGTCATACGGCCAAACTCTTGGCGCTTATCCTGAATACTTTTTTTGCCTTAGCTGTCGGTACTGCAAGTGTGCTGGCCATTTTGAAACTTACACTTTGAAATTGGCACTTTGAAATTGGCACTTTGAATTTGGAACTTTGCAATTGGCACTTTGAAATTTACACTGGTCTGAAATGGCCTCGCGTGGAGTAAAAAATGAGTGAATATGAATATATAGATCACACTTATGATGTCGTTGTCGTTGGCGCTGGCGGTTCAGGTCTGCGTGCTGCGCTGGGTTGTGCTGAACGGGGTCTGAAAACGGCTTGTATCTCCAAAGTCTTCCCCACACGTTCGCATACGGTTGCGGCTCAGGGCGGTATTTCCGCCGCGCTTGGTAATATGGGTGATGATGATTGGCGCTGGCATATGTATGACACGGTAAAAGGGTCAGACTGGCTAGGCGACCAAGATGCGATTGAATATCTCTGTCGTAACGCATCCGAAGCGGTTTATGAGCTTGAACATTTTGGCGTGCCTTTTTCCCGCACGGAAGAAGGCAAGATTTATCAACGTCCATTTGGCGGCATGACCACTAATTTTGGTGAAGGCATTGCCCAGCGCACTTGCGCGGCGGCTGACAGAACAGGTCACGCTATTTTGCATACGCTTTATGGTCAGTCTTTGCGTCATTCAACTGAGTTTTTCATTGAGTATTTCGCGCTGGATTTGATGATGGATGATGAAGGCCGTTGCATTGGTATTACAGCTTTATGCATGGCGGATGGGTCACTTCACCGCTTTAGAGCGCATGAAACTATTTTGGCGACGGGTGGTTACGGACGCGCATATTTTTCAGCGACATCGGCTCACACATGTACAGGTGACGGCTCTGCCATGGCGGTGCGTGCCGGATTGCCATTGCAGGATATGGAGTTCGTACAATTCCACCCAACAGGAATTTATGGCGCAGGCTGTCTGATTACAGAAGGCTCACGTGGCGAGGGTGGTATTCTGATTAACTCAGAAGGCGAGCGTTTTATGGAGCGCTATGCCCCTTCTGCTAAGGATTTGGCGTCCCGTGATGTTGTCTCGCGTTCCATGACGATTGAAATTCGTGAAGGACGCGGCGTCGGACCACAAAACGACCATATCTATCTGCATCTTGACCATCTCGATCCGGATGTTCTGGCAGAACGTCTGCCGGGTATCTCCGAAAGTGCGCGAATTTTTGCAGGCGTCGATGTTACGAAAGAGCCGATACCGGTTCTCCCAACCGTGCATTATAATATGGGCGGTATTCCGACCAATTATCATGGTGAGGTGTTGAACCCGACAGAAAACGAACCAGACCGAACTGTTCCGGGCCTTATGGCGATTGGGGAAGCAGCTTGTGTGTCTGTTCATGGTGCAAACCGTCTTGGCTCTAACTCGCTGATTGATCTTGTTGTGTTTGGTCGTGCCGCTGCTATTCGGGCTGGCGAGCTGGTATCGCCTGGTCAGTCGCATGCCGCATTGCCTGCCGATGCCGGTCAGAATGCCATTGACCGTCTTGACCATTTCCGTCATGCAGATGGCGGTACGCCAACATCTGAGCTTCGTCTTGAGATGCAACGTACTATGCAGGAAAACTGCGCCGTGTTCCGCTCCGGTGAGGTTCTGGAAGAAGGTTGTCAGCGTATGCGTAAGGTTGTCGAAGGCATGTCCGATATTTCCGTATCTGACCGCTCATTGATTTGGAACTCCGATTTAATCGAAACGCTTGAGTTTGATAATCTGGTTGTTCAGGCGGTCACGACGGTTGAAGGTGCGAATGCACGCAAAGAAAGCCGTGGTGGTCATGCGCGGGAAGATTTCCCGGAACGCGACGATGAAGAGTGGATGAAGCATACTCTTGTCTGGGTTGGCAGTACCCGCGAAGGTGCCAAGCCGTCCATCGGGTATCGCCCTGTCCATGAGCATACACTGACCAATGAAATCAGTTACATTGAGCCTAAGGCTCGCGTTTACTAATCACGTAAGGAAGCCGTTATGGTTGAGATTGCCCTGCCTAAAAATTCCCGTGTCCAAAAAGGCATTGTTCATAAAGCTGATAAGAAGCTTGAAAAACCACGGACATTGAAAATTTATCGCTGGGATCCTGAAGATCCGGCTAATCCGCGCATGGATACCTATGAGATTGATGCCGCCGATTGCGGGCCAATGCTTTTGGATGCGTTGATTAAAATTAAAAATGAAATTGACCCGACGCTGACTTTCCGCCGTTCTTGCCGTGAGGGTATTTGCGGGTCATGCGCCATGAATATTGACGGGCAAAACACGCTGGCCTGTACCAAAGGTCTCGATGAGACAAAGGGCAAAATTACCGTGCGTCCTTTGCCGCATATGCCGGTCATTAAAGATTTGGTGCCGGATTTAACAAATCTCTATGCGCAATATCAATCTATTGAGCCATGGCTGAAAACTGATACGCCGCAACCGCAAAGCGAGTGGAAGCAATCCCGTGAGGATCGCGAGAAGCTTGATGGTCTTTATGAGTGCATTTTATGCGCATGTTGTTCGACATCATGTCCGTCCTACTGGTGGAACTCCGATAAATATCTTGGCCCTGCTGTTTTGCTGCAGGCCTATCGCTGGTTGATTGATAGTCGGGATGAGGCTACGGGCGAGCGTTTAGATGATTTGGAAGACCCATTCCGCGTCTATCGCTGTCATACAATCATGAATTGCGCCAAGGCCTGCCCGAAAGGGTTGTCCCCTGCCAAGGCTATTTCTGAGATTAAAAAAATGATGGTGACACGCGAGGTTTAATTTCCCTCGTTTATTCTTATCGTTTATTCATCTGGCTCATTTCGGGCTGGTCAAATGGCGATGAAATCAGTAAACCCTCATTATGAGTTCGGAGCCTCTCGCAAAATATAATGCTCTGATTGAGAGCGGTATCCTGCAACCAGATGGTGGTCAGGCTGATATTGTTGCGCGGCTTAACAGCCTTCATGAGGCGCTCAAGCCCTCAGGTTTTTCGCAAATTTTCAAAAAAAAGCCCGCGCCGCGTGGAATTTATATTCATGGTGATGTCGGACGCGGCAAGTCCATGCTGATGGATTTGTTTTATGAAAGCGCGACGGAACCAAAAAAAAGACGGGTTCATTTTCACGCTTTCATGCAAGAAGTGCATGAGCGTATTCATGACTATCGTCAGCAGCTTAAAAAAGGGCTCGTCCGCGGTGACGATCCAATCTCCCCCGTGGCTGCCGCTTTTTCGAAATCTGCACGATTACTGTGTTTTGACGAGTTTCAGGTTAAGGATATTGCCGATGCCTCCATTCTTGGCCGTCTGTTTGAAGCGTTATTTTCCGCAGGCGTGATTGTCGTGGCAACGTCTAACCGTGTGCCGGATGAATTGTATCAGGGCGGCTTGAACCGACATCGCTTTTTACCCTTTATTGATTTGTTGAAGGCGCGGGTTGATGTGCTTTATCTCGACAGCCCGACGGATTATCGCCTCGACCGGTTAAAAGGTTATCCTGTTTGGTTCAAGCCGATTGGTTCTGCCGCTCGTGGGGAAATGGACAATGCATTTGCGCGCATGACGGGCGGCGCGGATGCTGCGCGCAGTTCCATCACCGTAAAAGGGCGGGAGGTCGTTATTCCAAATGCGGCGCAAGGTGTGGCGCGGTTTGAGTTTACCGACCTATGCGATGCTCATCTGGGCGCGGGCGATTATTTGGGATTGGCGCGGACATTCCATACGGTCTTTATTGATAATATCCCTGTTTTATCACCTGAACGCCGCAATGAGGCCATCAGGTTCGTCAATCTGATTGATGCGCTTTATGAGCATAAGGTGAAATTGCTGGCGTCCGCTGAGGCTGACCCGCCCGCGCTTTATCCTGCGGGGGACTCGGCATTTGAATTTCGCCGCACAGCCTCACGATTACAAGAAATGCAATCCGAAGATTATTTTGGCCTCGGTCATAATTCTGGTGCCGACGGGCCAGAATTGGAGGGCGTCGGGGTTGCATCAGACCTTTAAAAAAGGTAACTGAATAGGGCAATTCACTTATGGAGGTTTCCCATGGCACGCAAAAAAATAGCACTTATTGGTGGCGGACAAATCGGTGGCACGCTGGCACATCTGGCTGGGCTCAAAGAGCTTGGGGATGTCATGATTTTTGACATTGTTGACGGTATCCCACAAGGCAAGGCGCTCGATCTTGCGCAAAGTTCCACGGTAAGTCATTTTGATGCGGATCTAAAAGGGACAAAGTCCTATGCCGCCATTAAAGGCGCGGATGTTGTGATTGTTACTGCTGGTGTGCCGCGTAAGCCCGGCATGAGCCGTGATGATTTGTTGGGTATCAACCTCAAAGTTATGAGCCAGGTTGGCGAAGGTATTAAAAAATACGCGCCAAAAGCTTTTGTTATTTGTATCACCAACCCGCTGGATGCGATGGTGTGGGCGCTGCAAAAATCATGTGGCCTGCCTAAAAATATGGTGGTTGGTATGGCGGGTGTGCTGGATTCAGCCCGTTTCCGTTATTTCCTCGCTGATGAGATGAATGTTTCCGTAAAAGATGTCACAGCCTTTGTGCTGGGCGGACATGGTGACACCATGGTGCCATCCGTTCGTTATTCCACGGTTGCCGGTATTCCTTTGCCGGATTTGGTGAAAATGAAATGGATTACCCAGAAAAAAGTTGATGAAATTGTTCAGCGGACACGCGACGGTGGTGCAGAAATCGTTGCTCTTTTGAAAAACGGTTCTGCCTTTTATGCACCTGCGGCAGCAGCGATTGAAATGGCTGAAAGCTATATGAAAGACCAGAAACGTGTTCTGCCCTGTGCGGCGTATTTAAACGGTCAATATGGTCAAAAAGGCCTTTATGTTGGTGTGCCGGTCGTTATCGGCGCCAAGGGCGTTGAAAGAATCGTTGAAATCAAGCTGGATGCTGGTGAGAGAGCTGGATTTAAAAAGTCTGTGACAGCTGTTAAAGGCTTGATTAAAGACTGTCAGAAGATTGATCCTAAGCTGAAATAAGACGGGTAATATTTGTTTTGTGGCACAATAAGCCATATTATTTACAATAAGTATTACTTTATATATCCAAAATGGCCTTATTGGGTGCAACAGCTGCTAAAAAAGCTTATTTTTGCGGTTTTCTGCACCGAATAAGCTTGTCTGGATTCGGTCAATCAGTTAGCCTCAGGTGAAATAAACTTAATCTGAGGGTCAATAATGAATATTCATGAGTATCAGGCTAAAGCTGTCTTAAAGGGCTTTGGTGTTTCTGTGCCGCGTGGAGGCATTGCTTTTTCTGCGGAAGAGGCCGTTCAGCATGCTGAAAGTCTTGGCGGTCCGGTATGGGTTGTCAAAGCACAAATTCATGCTGGTGGTCGCGGTAAAGGCGGCGGTGTCAAAGTTGTCAAATCTGTGGATGACGTCCGCGCTGAAGCTGACCGTATGCTAGGCATGACCCTCATTACCCACCAGACAGGCCCTGAAGGCAAAGAAGTCGGCAGGGTTTATGTTGAAGAAGGCTCCGAAATTGACCGTGAGCTTTATCTGTCCATTCTGGTAGACCGCGCGACATCTATGGTGTCTTTCATTGCCTCGACTGAAGGCGGCATGGATATTGAAGAAGTTGCTGCTGAAACACCTGAAAAGATTTTAACTGTTGGCGTTGACCCTGTTGCAGGTATGACAGACGCAAACGGCCGAGAAATCGCTGCCGCTCTCAAGCTGACCGGTCATCAGGTCGAGCAATGTGTGGCGCTGGTTAAAAATCTTTATAAGGCTTTCGTCGAAACGGATATGAGCCTGCTCGAGATTAACCCTTTGGTGGTGAACGGTGCCGGTGATCTGATTTGTCTTGATGCGAAAGTCAATTTTGATAGCAACGCGCTTTATCGCCATGACGATATTGTTGAATTGCGCGACCTATCCGAAGAAGATCCGGCAGAAGTTGAAGCCTCTAAATATGACCTTAGCTATGTCAAGCTGGACGGTTCAATTGGCTGTATGGTGAATGGAGCCGGTCTTGCCATGGCGACCATGGATATCATCAAACTTTACGGTGAAGAGCCTGCCAATTTCCTTGATGTTGGGGGTGGCGCAACTAAAGAAAAAGTGACCGAAGCTTTTAAAATCATCCTCTCTGATCAAAACGTCAAAGGTATTCTCGTGAATATTTTTGGTGGCATTATGCGGTGTGACATCATTGCGGAAGGAGTGATTGCTGCGGCGTCCGAGCTTGCGCTTTCTGTGCCTCTGGTGGTGCGTCTTGAAGGGACGAATGTTGAACAGGGTAAGGAAATTATGGCGGCCTCCGGTCTGGCTATTATTCCTGCCGATAATCTTGAAGATGCCGCGGAAAAAATTGTTGCCGCTGTCAGGGAGGCCGCGTGATGTCAGTACTTATTGGAAAAGAAACAAAAGTTATTTGTCAGGGCTTCACAGGTAGTCAGGGGACGTTCCATTCTGAACAAGCCATTGCCTATGGCACGCAAATGGTTGGCGGTGTGACGCCCAAACGCGGTGGGGAAACTCATCTTGGGCTGCCCGTTTTTGATACGGTGGCCGAAGCTGTCGACAAGACAGGCGCAACAGCGAGCGCGATTTATGTGCCACCACCTTTTGCGGCCAATGCAATTCTCGAAGCAATCGAGGCAGAGATTGAGCTTGCGGTTTGCATCACCGAAGGTATTCCGGTCATGGATATGATTAAGGTGAAAAGTGCCTTGCAGGGATCCAAGACAAGGTTGGTTGGCCCGAACTGCCCCGGCGTTATAACGCCCGGCGAATGTAAAATCGGTATCATGCCCGGTCATATTCATAGACCCGGTAGTGTTGGTATCGTGTCACGTTCTGGGACGCTGACTTATGAGGCTGTGGCGCAAACAACGGCGGCAGGTCTTGGTCAGTCTACCTGTATCGGTATTGGTGGTGACCCCGTGAACGGCACGAACTTTATTGATTGTTTGGAGTTATTTCTGGGCGATGAGCAAACCGAGTCCATTATCATGATTGGTGAAATCGGTGGTTCCGCGGAAGAAGAGGCCGCCGAGTTTTTGAAATCATCTGCGGTGAAAAAACCGGTTGTCGGATTTATTGCGGGGGTTACAGCCCCTCCCGGGCGTCGTATGGGACATGCGGGTGCAATTATTTCAGGTGGTAAAGGTGGCGCTGAGGATAAAATGGAAGCCATGCGCTCTGCAGGCATCACAGTGTCTCCATCGCCTGCCGCATTGGGTACAACGCTGTCACAGATTTTAAACGGATAGGTTGATAGACCGCAAAGAAAGTACGTTCATGAGTGCACAAAGTGATAATGAGAATATGGTGACTGGTGAAGCCGGTCACCGCACGTCTTTTCTCGATGGTGCGAATGCCTATTATATTGAGCAGCTTTATGAGCAATATCTATCAGCGCCGGCAACAGTAGACCCGGGTTGGAAAGAGTTTTTTGATAATCTTGGTGCCCCTGAAAAAGGCAATGAAACTTTACGCCCAAGTTGGGAAAAACCGCATTGGCCTGAAACACCCAATGGAGAGATTACCTCTGCGCTGGACGGGAATTGGGGAGATGATACGCCGCCAATTCAGATAGCTGGTCAAATAGCTGATAAAATCGCGACCCGCTCAACCGAAAATGGCGCGATATTGAACGAAGAATCACTTCGTGCGGCGACGATTGACTCGGTGCGTGCGATTATGATGATTAGGGCGTATCGGGCGCGGGGTCACCTTGCGGCAGATCTTGACCCGCTGGGTCTTGAACCCCCTAAATCGCATCCCGAGCTTGAGCCTGAAAGCTACGGTTTCACAGAAGCCGATTATGACCGCAAAATTTTCATCGACTATGTTCTAGGGCTTGAATTTGCCTCGATCAGAGAGATGCTGGAAATCCTGAAGCGAACCTATTGCGGGCGTCTCGCGCTGGAATTTATGCATATTAATGATCCTGAGGAAAAGAGCTGGTTGCAGGAACGCATGGAAGGCCCTGACAAGGAAATCAGCTTTACCCCTGAAGGTAAAAAAGCAATTTTCTCTAAGCTTGTCGAAGCTGAGGGGCTGGAGAAATTTATCGACGTCAAATATACTGGCACGAAGCGTTTTGGGCTTGATGGGGCGGAATCGATTGTTCCGGCACTGGAACAGATTATTAAACGCGGCGGTAATCTTGGTGTTAGGGAAATTGTGATTGGCATGCCACATCGGGGCCGTTTGAATGTCCTGACAAATGTGATGTCTAAACCTTTCCGTGCGCTGTTTAGTGAATTTAAAGGCGGCGCGGTGCATCCTGATACTGTTGAGGGTTCCGGCGATGTGAAATATCATCTGGGGACGTCTTCTGACCGTGAGTTTGATGGGAATAAAGTCCATCTATCTCTGACCGCAAACCCGTCTCATTTGGAAGCGGTCGATCCGGTTGTGCTAGGTAAGGCGCGCGCCAAACAGGATACATATCAACTCGATAATGGTAAATCAGACCGTTCCAGTGTTATTCCATTGCTCTTGCACGGAGATGCGGCTTTTGCCGGTCAGGGTATTGTGGCGGAATGTTTTGGTCTGTCGGGTCTTGTTGGTCATAAATCTGGCGGGTCAATTCATTTTATTGTGAATAATCAAATTGGCTTTACGACCAATCCGAGATTTTCCCGGTCATCGCCATACCCGTCTGATGTCGCGAAAATGGTCGATGCGCCGATTTTCCATGTCAATGGTGATGACCCTGAGGCTGTGGTCTATGCGACGAAAGTGGCGACAGAATTCAGGCAAAAATTTCTAAAGCCCGTCGTGATTGATATGTTCTGCTATCGCAGATTTGGTCATAATGAAGGCGATGAACCCGCATTTACGCAACCGCTTATGTATTCGCGTATTAAGGAACACCCATCGGTTGTGAGTATTTATGCGCGCCAGCTGGTTGAAGAGGGTCTGCTTTCTCAAGAAGAAGTTAATACTCAATTGAGTAATTACCGCGCCATGCTGGAAACAGAATTTGAGTCTGCCAATGAGTTTAAGCCGAATAAGCCGGACTGGCTTGATGGTCGGTGGTCAGGCCTAGAAAGCAAACGCCGTGAAGAGTTCATCAGAGGCGAAACCGGCGTTGATGCTGACCGCCTGCGTGATATTGGTGAAAAACTGACCGAAGTGCCGGAAGGCTTTAACCTGCATAAATCCCTTATTCGCCAGTTGAAGAATAAACAAAAAATGTTTGAGACCGGCGAAGGGTTTGATTGGTCAACCGCCGAGGCATTGGCTTTTGGCAGTTTGTTGCGGGAAGGGTATCCGGTGCGTCTGTCCGGTCAGGATAGTGAGCGCGGCACATTCTCCCAACGTCATTCTGTTTGGACCGACCAACAAAATGAAGACCGCTATAAGCCATTGCAAAACCTCGGAGACGATCAAGGTTCTTATGAGGTGATTAATTCCATGTTATCCGAAGCAGCCGTGCTTGGATTTGAATATGGCTATTCACTTGCTGAACCGAATGCACTCGTCTTGTGGGAAGCGCAATTTGGTGATTTCGCTAATGGCGCGCAGGTAATGGTGGATCAATTTATTTCATCCTCAGAAGCGAAATGGTTGCGCATGTCTGGGCTGGTGATGCTTTTGCCACATGGTTATGAAGGGCAAGGCCCTGAACACAGTTCCGCACGATTGGAGCGGTATCTGCAATCTTGTGCTGAAGAAAATATGCAGGTTGCGAATGTGACAACCCCGGCGAATTATTTCCATATTCTGCGCCGCCAACTCCACAGAAATTACCGCAAACCGCTTATTCTGATGACACCAAAATCTTTGTTACGGCATAAGGAATGTGTCTCTACGCTTGAGGATATGTCTCTAGGGTCAACATTCCACCGCGTGTTTTGGGATCATGATGATGTGCGGCTTGACGGGCATCTGAAAGAGGCAAGTAAAATCCGCCGCGTGGTGATGTGTAGCGGCAAGGTCTATTATGATTTGCGGAAGGCAAGAAATGAGGCTGGTCTTGATGATGTTTACATCATGCGGGTTGAACAGCTTTATCCCTATCCGGAAACGGCGGCAAAGCAAATGCTGAGCGCTTTCCCGCAAGCTGAAATGGTTTGGTGTCAGGAAGAACCAAAAAATATGGGTGCATGGTCCTTTATTGAGCCTTATCTCGAGCAGACCTTAACGTCGATTGATGCCAAGCATACACGGCCTGTTTACTCAGGGCGGGCAGCTTCTGCTTCAACGGCAACGGGTCTGATGGCTCGCCATATGGCTGAAATGGAAAGATTTATGAATGATGCTCTCGGATTGTAAAACACAGACTTTAAAAATAGAGCCTTCCGAGAAACTGACCCGCATGAAGCAACCAGCGTAAAATGAAAAGAGTGAGGATATAAAATGAGTACAGAAATCCGCGTTCCAACTTTGGGCGAGTCCATCACCGAAGCGACTGTTGCCCAATGGTATAAAAAACCCGGCGAAGCTGTTTCTGCCGATGAACCCCTTTGCGAGCTTGAAACGGATAAGGTGACCATTGAAGTCCCTGCACCCTCAGCAGGTGTCATGGGCGATGTTGCCGTTGAAGATGGAGCAACAGTAGAGGTCGGCGCCTTGCTTGGCGAAATCCTCGAAGGTACGGGCGCTGCACCCGCTTCTGCACCAAAAGATGCACCACAAGAAATGCCTGTTTCTGCACCAGCAGAAACTCAAGCCACAACACCCAGTGACGCATCTGCGCCAAAAGCCGCACCAGCCGATACGCAAGATGGCGTGTTAGCACCCTCTGTTCGTCGTCTCGTTGATGAGCATGGCCTTGATGCCGCCGCGCTGTCGGGGTCGGGTAAAGGTGGGCGTTTGACCAAAGGCGATGTGTTGGAGGCTGTTGAAAAAGGTGTCACGGCACCAGCTAACATCCCTGCGCCATCCGTTAGTACGAGACCGGATGATGCGGTCGGTGCGCCAGCCCTCGAAGAGCGTGTGAAAATGACCCGCCTGCGCCAGACAATTGCCAAGCGTTTAAAAGAGTCACAAAACACGGCAGCTATGTTGACGACTTTCAACGAAGTCGATATGTCGGAACTAATGTCTGTTCGTAGTGCCTATAAAGAGCAGTTTGAGAAAAAACACGGCGCTAAGCTCGGCTTTATGAGTTTCTTTGTGAAAGCCTGTGTTGTTGCCTTACAGGAAATCCCTGCTGTGAATGCTGAGATTGACGGCACTGACATCGTCTATAAGCATTATGTGAACATGGGTGTTGCCGTTGGCACGGATAAAGGGCTGGTTGTACCGGTTGTTCGCAATGCACATTTGATGGGCTTTGCCGAAATTGAAACCACGATAGCCGACTATGGAAGAAAAGCCCGTGAAGGGTCGCTGGCGATTGATGATTTGCAAGGCGGCACTTTCACGATTTCTAATGGTGGGGTTTACGGCTCGCTTATGTCGACCCCAATTCTAAACAGTCCGCAATCCGGAATTCTGGGTATGCATAAAATTCAGGAACGCCCAATTGTTGTCGATGGTGAAATTGTTGTGCGTCCGATGATGTATCTAGCCCTAAGTTATGACCACAGAATTGTCGACGGTAAAGAAGCCGTGACTTTCCTTGTGCGCGTCAAAGAGGGGCTGGAAAACCCCGAGCGGCTCTTATTGAATCTCTAGGAGAATAAAATGCCTAATGAAGTTGGTGAAGAATTTGATCTTGTTGTGATTGGCTCGGGACCGGGCGGCTATGTGTGTGCTATTCGCGCCGCACAATTAGGCCTGCGCGTTGCCTGTATAGATAAGCGCCCCAGCCATGGTGGCACATGTCTGAATATTGGCTGTATTCCCTCAAAAGCACTGTTGCATGCTTCTGAGGTCTTCACAGAGGTTTCTCATGCAGGCGATATGGGTATTCAGCTGGGGAAGCCGAAACTCGATTTGCCGGCAATGATGACCTATAAAGAAAACGGCATTACCGGTAATACGCAGGGCATTGATTTCCTGTTCAAGAAAAACAAAGTTGAGGCGCTTCATGGCGCGGCGGTGATTGTTGCCCCCGGCAAAGTTGATGTCAGCCTGCTTGATGGCGGCACACGGAGCCTGACCACAAAAAATATTGTGATTGCGACGGGTTCTGAAAGCACACCGCTTCAAGGTGTCGAAGTTGATGAGAAGCTTGTTGTCTCTTCAACAGGGGCGCTTGAATTTGATGCGGTGCCGAAACATTTATTGATTGTTGGTGCTGGGATTATCGGGCTGGAGCTTGGTTCTGTCTGGGCGCGGCTGGGTGCGGAAGTCACAGTTGTTGAATATCTGGACCGCATTACGCCCGGTGTGGATGAAGAAGTGGCGAAGCAGTTCCAGCGGATTTTACAAAAGCAGGGATTTAAATTCCTGCTTGGTAAAAAAGTTACAGAAGTTAAACCGCTAAAGGCCAGTGTGAAGGTGACGATTGAACCGGCGCAATCTGCCAATGAGTCTGCCAATAAATCTGATGCTGAGAAAGAAACTCTGTCGGTTGACAAAGTGCTGGTGTCTATTGGTCGACGCCCCTTTACGGAAGGGCTTGGGCTGGAATCGGTGGGCGTTCAGCTAGATGCTGCAGGGCGCATTGAAACCAATGGCTTCAAGACCAATGTGGATGGTATTTATGCGATTGGTGATGTTATTACCGGTCCGATGCTGGCGCATAAGGCAGAGGATGAAGGTGTCGCGGTTGCCGAGATGCTTGCGGGTAAGCCAGGCCATGTGAATTATGATGTGATACCTGGCGTGATTTATACCGCACCGGAAGTGGCTTGGGTTGGGCTCAATGAAGAAGAGCTGAACCAGCAAGGCGTTGATTATCGCATTGGGAAATTTCCGTTTATGGCGAATGGTCGCGCCAAGGTGAACAATACCACGGACGGTTTTGTGAAAATTCTTGCAGATGCCAAGACCGACCGTATTCTGGGTGTGCATATTGTCGGCCCCGAGGCAGGGAATATGATTGCCGAGGCGGCAGTTGCTATGGAATTTGGCGGTAGTGCAGAAGATTTGGCGCGGACCTGCCATGCGCATCCAACTTTGACGGAAGCTGTGAAAGAAGCTGCGCTGGCCGTGGAAGACCGCGCCATTCATATGTAAATTTTACAGCTTTGATCTGGGATGTGCTGCTTGGTAAATGCGTCCAAGTTCAGCATCTTCTATTTCAGTATAGACCTGAGTGGTGCTCAAACTGCTGTGACCGAGCAATTCTTGGATGGTTCTTAAATCACCCCCTGCAGCCAGCAAATGCGTAGCAAAACTGTGTCGAAAGGCATGCGGTGTTACTTTGTCAGATAGTCCCAATAAGCGTCGGCATTTTGCAACAATCAACTGAACCTGCCGCGCTGATAAACGCCCGCCTTTGATACCTTTGAAAAGCGGGTCGCTCTTTTGAAAGTCAAACGGCGCCGCTTGGATATAGTGATGAATGGCATCTTCGATAAGTGGCAGGATAGGGATATCGCGCTGCTTATTGCCCTTGCCGGTAATGCGGATGGAGAGTTGGCCAGCGGTCGGGCGGTCACCATAAGACAGGTTCAATGCCTCTGAAATGCGTAACCCACAGCCATAAATCAGCACCAGCAGAGCACGGTTACGCATATTTTCCCAATGGCGTTTGGAGGTCTCCCCCGCAAGCTGGATGATTTTGAGAGCATCATCTTGAGAAATAGGGCGCGGCAGAGATTTTGGGATTTTAGGTGATTTGACAATTTCAAAGGCTGGGCTGACCGGATAATTTTTTTCTGACAGATAAAGAGCAAAAGAACGCAGACCCGACAAGCTTCGCGCAAGTGACCGACTTTGCGTGGTTTCCTGCTCACGCCGTTTCGCTAAAAAACTTCTTACATCCATAGCTTTTAAAGCTGCAAAACAAGCTGGGCTGGCTTCTTGTTCTGCATGTCCGGCTAGAAAGTCAATAAATTGGGTGATGTCTCGCTGATAGGCTTCAACCGTATGTAGGCTGAGTTTGCGCTGGTGTGTGAGCATAGCCAGCCAGTCGCCGATTAGGTTTTGAAGTTCGGTATTGGCTGTCATGTCAAGACACCACAAAAGGGGTTTAAATGTTTTCTCACTAGCATTTGGTCAAAATCAAAGCTTCACCTATGATGTAACAAACTATGCCATAAAACCAAGAATGGGACACGCAACATTATGCAGAGGATAGAAAATGACGACATTCAGATTGTTGCCGTTTGCCTCGCCGCACTTGTACCCAAATTATTCCATTATGCCGTGCCGCAAGGCGCGGCACTCGCGCCTGGTCAATTTGTGTTGGTTCCATTTGGCAAAAAGAAACTGCCGGGGGTGATATGGGAAGCCCCCCGCCCATGGCAGGAAAATGATCCGCCAAAAGATAAATTAAAATTTATTGAACAGATTTATGACCTCCCGCCACTTTCTGAAGAAAACCGGCAATTTGTGGATTGGGTGTCGTCCTATGTGATGAGTCCGCAAGGTGCGGTTCTGAAACTCTTACTGAGCGTGCCGGATGCATTGTCGCCTGAAAAGCCGGTCATGGGTTGGCAGGTCTCCGACAAACGCCCCCCACGCTTAACGGAGGCGCGGCGCAGAGTATTTGCAACGCTCCTGCCCGGCATGGCGATGCGCACGAAAACTTTGACCGAAGCAGCCTCTGTCTCGGCGGCGACCTTGGCTTCATTAGAAAAAGAAGGCGCGCTGATTAAGGCTGAAATGCCGCCAGAACTTATGGAAGAAACATTATTTGATGTGCCGGATCCTGCACATAGCCGTGTACAGTTTTCTGACGAGCAGGCGGAAGCTGTGCGGCAACTGACAGATAAAATCGACACGAGAGGTTTTCAATGCCATTTGCTCGATGGGGTCACTGGCTCTGGTAAAACGGAGGTGTTTTTCGAGGTTATCGCGGCAGCGCTCACCAATGGAAAGTCTGCGATTGTCTTGCTTCCGGAAATTGCTTTGACGGAACAATTACTGGCGCGCTTTGTTGAGCGTTTTGGCTGTCGTCCTGCCTTGTGGCATTCGGGGCTGACACCATCCGAACGTCGGCGAACATGGCGTGCGGTGGCTGAGGGTAAAGTAAAGGTCATGGTTGCCGCGCGGTCAGGTCTGTTTTTGCCATGGCAGAATCTCGGTGTGATTGTTGTGGATGAAGAACACGACCCCGGTTTCAAGCAGGAAGAAGGCGTGATTTATAATGCACGCGATATGGCGGTTGTGCGCGGACGACTGGCTGATGCGACGGTTATTCTGTCTTCTGCAACGCCATCTCTTGAAAGCTATGTTAATGCGCGTGATGAGCGGTATCATCTTGTGAAGCTTCCCAGCCGTCATGGGGCGGCGGGTATGCCGGATTTATCTATGATTGATATGCGGCTTGACCCGCCGGCGCGCGGGCAATGGTTGTCTCCGGCGATGGTATCTGCCATGCAAGATGCGCTTGATCTTGGTCAGCAGACTTTGCTGTTTCTTAACCGCAGGGGGTATGCGCCGCTGACCCTGTGCCGCAACTGTGGGCATCGTTATGCTTGTTCTGATTGTGATGCTTGGCTGGTTGAGCATCGGCGGAAAAATCTTATGGCCTGTCATCAATGCGGCAGTGTGCGGAATGTCCCCGATACATGCGAAGAATGCGGTGAAGCAGATTGTTTAACGGCTTGTGGGCCAGGTGTGGAACGTGTGCTGGAAGAAGTTGGGCATGTCTTTCCCGATAAAAAGGCGGCTGTTTTGTCCTCTGACATGGTTGGACAGAGCGGAGAACTGCAAAGTCAGTTAAACCTTATTCAAAGCGGCGAAATAGATATTATAATTGGGACGCAGATTATCGCGAAGGGTCATCATTTCCCTGCGCTGGGCTTTGCCGGCGTCGTCGATGCTGATTTGGGGTTGGGCAATGGCGATTTGCGGGCGGCTGAACGGACGTATCAAACATTATTGCAGGTCTCGGGGCGGGCGGGGCGCGAATCCGCGAAAGGCACTGCCATGCTGCAAAGCTATATGCCCGACCATCCGGTGTTACAGGCATTAATTGCGGGGGAACGGGATATATTTCTGGAGCGCGAGGCTGAGATGCGGGCGCAATCTAGCATGCCCCCTTTTGGGCGTTTAGCAGGTCTTGTATTGTCCGGCCCTGATTTAGCCGCACTGAACCAATTTTCCAGAGATTTGGCGGCGCTGATACCAGCTTCGGAACCAGCCTTGGGGGAGGTGCGCGTATTGGGCCCCGCGCCGGCGCCTATTGCGCGTATTCGTAACCGATATCGCATGAGATTCCTCGTCAAGGCTGGAAAACAGGCAAAAATCCAGCGTTTTATCGCCCATTGGTTAGCCAAGGCAAAAATACCCAGCCAAATTCGTGTGGCGATAGATATTGACCCTTACAGTTTCTTTTAAAGCCTAATCTAACACACTGACAGTCAACGCAAATTAATCCCCAAAAGCTGTGTCAAAACGCCCCCATCCTCTATTGCAAGCGGGCGCGTGCTGTGCTAACTGACACCAAATATTAATGTCATTCCTACTGTGAATTGCTTACCGATTTAAGGCAAACACAGCAGTCAGCGCACAAAGGTAGATCATTGGTTTTGAAATGGTTTCTGATATGAGTTCATCCAGTGTTGAGTCATCCAAACCAGAATTTATAGGTTCTGTCTCCGGTCTTTCCGGTCGTTATGCCTCTGCGCTTTTTGAACTTATGCAAGAAGCTTCCGAAGCTGACCAGAAGGATATTCATCAGTCAATGGACGTGCTTTCCGGCCTGTTCGGCGTGGATGAAAGCTTTGGCGATATGCTGGTAAGTCCGGTGATTTCTGTCGAAGATAAAGAAAATGCGCTGGTGGAGATTTTCTCTAAAGCATCCATTGGACAGATTGTGTCGAATTTTGCTGTTCTGGTTGTAAAAAACCGTCGCGCTTTTCTGCTTCAGGACATCTGTAGAACCTTTAAGGCGCTGGAAGCCAAGGCGCGCGGCGAAATGACAGCGCATGTGACAACGGCGAGCAAGCTCTCTGAACAGCATGAAAATGACTTAAAGCAGCAGCTTAAAAATAAATTCGGGCAGGACATTAGTGTCATTTCCGAAGTCGATCAGACGCTACTGGCAGGCATGATTGTGCGTGTTGGTAGCCGAATGATTGATGACTCTTTACGAACCAAACTTTTTACATTGAAACAAGCCATGAATGAGGCGGGATAATGGACATCAAAGCATCCGAAATAACTTCCATCCTAAAACAGCAAATCAAGGACTTCGACAGCAAGTCCGAGGTTTCAGAAATCGGACAGGTTCTCTCTGTCGGTGATGGTATCGCAAGAATTTATGGTCTGGATAATGTGCAGGCCGGTGAGATGGTTGAATTCCCTGGCGGTATTCGCGGCATGGCGCTCAACCTTGAAGAAGATAATGTCGGTGTCGTGATTTTTGGCTCTGACCGTGAAATTCGTGAAGGTGATACTGTCAAACGGACGGGCGATATTGTGTCTGTGCCTGTTGGTAAGGAACTTCTGGGCCGTGTTGTTGATCCGCTGGGTAACCCGTTGGATGGCAAAGGTCCGATTAACGCCTCTGAAAACCGCAAAGTGGACGTGAAAGCACCGGGTATTATCCCTCGTAAATCTGTGCATGAGCCAATGCAAACAGGTCTGAAGGCAGTGGATGCGCTTATACCGATTGGTCGTGGTCAGCGTGAATTAATTATTGGTGACCGCCAGACTGGTAAAACAGCCATTGCCATTGATGCGATTTTGAACCAGCGCGCCGTGAATGAAGGCGATGATGAAAGCGCGAAGCTTTACTGCGTTTATGTCGCTATCGGTCAGAAACGTTCTACAGTCGCTCAGATTGTTAAGACGCTGGAAGAAAATGATGCGCTGAAATATACAATTATCGTTGCCGCGACAGCTTCTGAAGCGGCCCCATTGCAATATCTCGCACCTTTTGCGGGCTGTACTATGGCTGAATATTTCAGGGATAATGGCATGCATGCCATGATTACCTATGATGATTTGTCCAAACAGGCGGTTGCCTACAGACAAATGTCTCTCTTGCTGCGTCGTCCACCAGGGCGTGAAGCCTATCCGGGTGATGTTTTCTTCTTGCACTCACGTCTCTTGGAGCGTGCGGCGAAAATGAATGACGAATTTGGTTCGGGCTCCATGACGGCTCTGCCGATTATTGAAACACAAGCCAATGACGTGTCAGCGTATATTCCAACCAATGTGATTTCGATTACAGATGGTCAGATTTTCCTAGAAACAGATTTGTTCTATCAAGGTATTCGTCCTGCGGTGAATGTTGGCCTGTCCGTTTCTCGTGTTGGGTCTGCGGCGCAAATTAAAGCCATGAAACAAGTGGCGGGTAAAATTAAAGGTGAGCTGGCTCAATATCGTGAAATGGCGGCCTTTGCCCAGTTTGGTTCTGACCTTGATGCGTCAACGCAACGCCTGCTTAATCGCGGTGCCAAGCTGACTGAATTGCTGAAACAAGGCCAGTTTTCGCCGCTTCAGGCTGAAGAGCAGGTTGTTGTGATTTATGCGGGTGTGAATGGTTATCTAGATGATTTGCCGGTCGCTTCTGTTGGCCGCTTTGAGGAAGAATTGCTGTCGCATGTTCATACAAAAGAAAGCGACTTGCTCTCAACTATCCGCACGGAAAAAGCGCTGTCCGACGATACAGAGTCTAAGCTCAAATCCGTTATTGAAAGTTTCGCGGCTAAGTTTGCGGCCTAATTAAGCGATTATAAAAAAAGCAGGGCAGAAAGCAGAGTAGAAGGCAGAGCAGATGGCGTCTTTAAAAGAACTTCGGAACAGGATTTCCAGCGTTAAGGCAACGCAGAAAATCACGCGTGCCATGCAGATGGTTGCAGCTTCCAAACTTCGCCGTGCGCAGGATGCTGCCATATCGGCACGCCCTTATGCTGAACGTATGAGCCTGGTGCTTGCTAATCTTGCCGCCGGTGTTGCCGGACAGGATGGCGCGCCTGCGCTACTCTCCGGCACAGGTAAAGAGGACACGCATTTATTGATTGTCGCCACGGCGGAGCGGGGACTGTGCGGGGGGTTCAACGCCTCTATTGCAAAATTGGCAAAAGAGCGTGCGCTTGCGCTGAAAGCTGAAGGTAAAACCGTAAAAATTCTGTGTGTCGGGCGTAAGGGCGGTGATTTGCTCAAACGTGATTTTGAAGCTGATATGCTCGAGACTGTGACCTATCAGGGGCTAAAATCTGTCGGTTTTGAACAGGCACAAGAAGTAGCCACGCAAGTTTTGGCGCTTTTTGAAACGGAAGCCTTTGATGTTTGTACGCTTTATTATTCTGAATTTGTGAACGTTATTACGCAAATTCCGAAAGAGTTGCAGATTATCCCGGCGCATCTTGATGAGGATTCCACGCTTGATTTGGGTGGGGCGGCTTATGATTATGAGCCTGAAGAAACTGAAATCCTGGATGCTCTCCTGCCGCGTAATATTTCTATTCAGATTTTGCGGGCCTTGCTGGAAAATGCTGCGAGTGAGCAAGGTGCGCGCATGAGCGCCATGGATAATGCCACGCGGAATGCGGGTGAAATGATTGATAGTTTGACCATCACCTATAACAGGTCTCGTCAGGCGCAAATCACCAAGGAATTAATTGAAATTATATCTGGAGCTGAAGCACTTTAATTGCTCCCAACTAAATCGACTTTAACCACACCATCTGAGGATGAATAAAATGGCAAAAGATACACAATCTGTAGGCAAAGTAACCCAGGTAATTGGCGCTGTTGTAGACGTCAGATTTGATGCGGCTCTGCCCGAGATCCTGAACAGTCTTGAAACAAAAATTGGTGATACAAGGCTTGTTCTTGAAGTTGCCCAGCACCTTGGGGAGCGAACTGTGCGGACCATTGCTATGGACTCGACGGAAGGTCTGGTGCGCGGTCAGGAAGTTATGGATACAGGTAACCCGATTCAAGTGCCTGTCGGTGAAAATACATTGGGTCGGATTATGAATGTTATCGGTGAGCCGGTTGATGAAGCTGGTGAAATCAACTCTGACCAGACCCGTGCTATTCACCAAGAAGCCCCTGAATTTATCGAGCAATCTACAGAGTCTGAAATGCTGGTTACAGGTATTAAGGTTGTTGATTTGCTCGCACCTTATGCCAAGGGTGGTAAAATTGGCCTATTTGGTGGTGCGGGTGTTGGTAAAACCGTTTTGATTATGGAACTGATTAACAATGTTGCAAAAGCGCATGGTGGTTATTCAGTTTTTGCCGGTGTGGGGGAGCGTACCCGTGAAGGTAATGACCTCTACTGGGAAATGATTGAATCCGGCGTGAATGTTGAAAAAGGCGGAGAAGGTTCGAAATGTGCATTGGTTTACGGTCAGATGAACGAGCCGCCCGGAGCGCGTGCCCGTGTTGCCCTGACCGGCCTGACAGTTGCTGAACATTTCCGTGATGAAGGTCAGGACGTGCTGTTCTTCGTTGATAATATTTTCCGCTTTACGCAAGCCGGTTCTGAAGTGTCAGCTCTGTTGGGTCGTATTCCATCCGCTGTGGGCTATCAGCCGACACTGGCGACTGATATGGGCGCGATGCAGGAGCGTATTACAACGACAACCAAAGGCTCTATCACCTCAGTGCAAGCGATTTACGTACCTGCGGATGACTTGACTGACCCTGCGCCTGCGACGTCATTTGCTCACTTGGATGCGACAACAGTTCTGTCTCGTTCGATTGCTGAAAAAGGTATTTATCCGGCTGTGGATCCGTTGGATTCGACATCCAGAATTATGGAGCCACGCATTGTTGGTGATGAGCATTACGGCGTTGCCCGTGAGGTTCAGGAAATTCTTCAGCGTTATAAAGCTCTGCAAGATATTATTGCCATTCTGGGTATGGATGAGCTTTCTGAAGAAGATAAGCAAGTCGTTTCCCGTGCGCGTAAAATCGAGCGTTTCTTGTCTCAACCTTTCCATGTTGCTGAAATCTTTACAGGTTCGCCGGGTGTGCTGGTTGATCTTGCAGAGACCATTAAAGGCTTTAAAGGCTTGTGTGCCGGTGATTATGACCATCTGCCGGAAGCTGCTTTCTATATGGTCGGTACGATTGATGAAGCGATTGCAAAAGCTGAGAAACTTGCTTCAGAGGCGGCCTAACCATTATGAGCGACCGTCTTACATTCGATATGGTTTCCCCCGAAAAGCATCTGTTTTCCGCAGAGGTTGACGTTGTCACCGTGCCGGGGAGTGAAGGTGATTTTGGGGTGCTTGCCAATCACAGTCCGATGATGTCGGTTTTGCGTCCAGGCATTGTGCTTGTCGAAGATGGCGGCACCACCACACGTTATTTTGTCCAAGGTGGGTTTGCGGATGTAACGCCAGATGGCTTGACCATTCTTGCCGAACAAGCCTTGGCTGTTGATGGTGACGATAAAGATGCCCTGCAAGATGCAGTCACTCAGGCAAGAAGCCGTGTTGAGGCTGAAACGGATGAGCAGAAAAAAGCTGAAGCTGAAACTGTGTTGAGGGTTTTGGAAGAAATCCTGTAAAGCCGTTCGTTTAATCGAAAACGACTGTCTTACCTTCATTCAGTAGAATACGATGTTCCGTGTGCGCGCGTACGGCTCTTGCCATGACGCTTTGTTCATTCTCTTGACCAGCGCCTATCATATTTTCAACAGACATATCATGCCTGACCGGAACAACTTGTTGCGCAATAATTGGGCCTTCATCGAGATTGGGGGTCACATAATGTGCGGTTGCCCCAATCATTTTTACGCCGCGATGATAGGCCTGACTATAAGGCTCGGCCCCTTTGAAACTTGGCAGGAATGAATGATGGATATTGATGATCTGTCCGGGATAGCTGTCGGTCATCTCTGCCGAGAGAATTTGCATATATCTTGCGAGTATCACCAACTCAGCGCCGGTATCTGTAATGATTTGTTTAATTTGCGCTTCAGCAGCTTGTTTGGTGTCGGGGGTAACCGGAATATGGTGAAAGGGAATATTCTCGCGGGCAACAAGTTCGCGAGAGGTGTCGTGATTGGAGATAACGGCCGCAATATCCATTTTTAATGTGCCGGTGCGACAGCGATACAGCAAGTCAACGAGGCAATGGTCAAATTTTGACAACATAATAATGGCGGGCGTGTTAACGCTCATATCGAATATTTGCCAATCCATCTCAAATGAGTCGGATATAGATTTAAATTTTTCCTTTAAATCACCCTGATTAACTTCCACTGACGCGTCAGCAGTCGTTAAAGCCACACGCATGAAGAAGCGTCCGGTTTTTGGGTCACCAAATTGGTTACTTTCCAGAATATTTAATCCCGCCTGATGGATAAACGAGCTGACTGTGGCGACAATGCCTGGGCGGTCTATGCAAGATAAAAGCAGTGTAAATGTTTTCATTTCAGAATTACCTATTTTGTTGGTAGCTAAAACTGTCACCAATTTTTTGTAACAAGTGGTCCAATGCGGTTTTGACCTCATTATCTGCTTCGGATGTTGCCGCAGAGTTCATGTTGGGATTATTCGTTAAGTTTGACAAAGGTGTATTATAAGCCGGGTCATAAAAAAAGGCTAAACTTTGGCGTGGACGCCCGCTTCTATTTTGCACACGGTGAAGCGTCGAGCGATATTTACCGCCTGACCAGAAAGCCAGCATATCACCAATATTGACGACAAGCGTTTTCTCAATCGGGGGAACACTCAGCCACGTGCCGTCTGGCATGGCAATTTCCAGCCCTTCATTGTCATCCTGCGCGAGCAGGGTTAGGCAACCAAAGTCGGTATGCGCGCCGGCGCTTAATTTTTTATCGTCCGGCTCAAGTGGCGGATAGCGAATAGGGCTGAGGGTTGCCATGGGTTCAGCCTGTGGGGGGGTGAGCCAGCAATCAAAATAATCAGCCTTTAGATTAAGCGCCATGGCGAAATACTGCATAAGTTCCAAACCGGTTGCACAAAAATGCTCATATGTCGTCTGCATGGTGTTTTTCCATTCAGCCGCGTTTATATCTTGATCGGTTTGAGGCCATAAATTTGGGCCATGCAGCGGTATATTTTTTGTAACAAGCGGGTGAGTGAGGGGTAGGTCATTTCCGATTTTTAGCCCCTCTTTTATATCGCCTTCCTGCTGATGCACAGGGTCAAGAATTTCACCACCAAGCGCATACCAGCCGCGATGACAGGGGGATTTCTCAATGGCAATTTGGCTTTTTACCGAAGGCGAGAGGTCAAAAAAAACTCTGGCGGCCTCAAAGCAGTCTTTAATTAATTGTTCTGGAATCTGATAGCCGGTGAGATAAAAAAACCCGTATTCATGCGCCGCGCTGTGAATTTCCGCGGCGATTTTTTGCTTATGCGTGGTATCAGCATCCGTAGAGGGGCTTATATCAATAATCGGTAAATGTGTGACTGGCATAAAGTCTTTTTAAGCCTGTCCGGTGCTGGATGCAACAAAAGGGGCAAACTGCGCCGCAATGCTCAAATAGATATCGCGCTTAAAATCCACGACCATATCGGGACACGTATCCAGATGTCGCCATGTCCAATCGTCAAATTCTTGATGTTCGGTCGCCATGAGATTCACATCATCATCATGGCCGTCAAATTGCATAGCAAACCATTTTTGTCTCTGACCACGAAAGCGGCCTTTGAGCGCTTTGCCACGAAGTTCCGGCGGTAAATCATAGGTAAGCCAAGATGGACTTTCATAAACCACATGTGCCTTTGTGACCCCGGTTTCTTCTGCAAGCTCGCGTTTGGCGGCGGTTTCAGGTGTTTCACCCTCATCAATGCCGCCTTGAGGTAATTGCCAGCGTGGTGCATCTGGGGGTAAGTCCCCCATCACGCGGTGGCCGGACCAAACAAGCCCATCTCGATTAATCAGGACAATACCGACACAAGGGCGGTAAGGCAGGGTGGTTTCAAGCGGTGACATTAGTTTCCTAGAAGACGTTGTTTTGAAGCATCCATTGCCAGCATAATATCAATGGCTTTCTGGAGTTGTTTGTCTTTTTCAAGATCACGCGGCACATAGGCGAAAGACTTACCTTTTTCGGTATTTTTATCTTTTTTCTGGGCCTCTAAATCATCTGAATTATCATCTGATTTTTCAGAATTTTTATCGGCTGGCTCTTTATCGGCTGGCTCATTATCGGTTGGCTCATTATCGGCTTCATCATCGGGACGACTGCTAAGGTGTCCTCTCAGGCTGGCTTCGCTTCGTCTCGGGCGTGGCTTCATATCTTCAGGGAGTTCTTGGTCAATAATGACATCCGGCGTGACGCCCAAAGCCTGAATGGACCGCCCTGATGGGGTAAAGTAACGTGCCGTGGTCAGGCGTAATGCGCCATCATTGGGCAGCGGGATAACTGTTTGGACCGAGCCTTTGCCAAAACTTTGTGTGCCGACAATCAAAGCACGGTGATGATCTTGTAAGGCACCGGCAACAATTTCCGAGGCTGAGGCCGATCCACCATTAATCAGCACCAGCACAGGCGCGCCTTTTGACATATCACCCCGCCGCGCATTAAAGCGGATATTATCTTCAGCTTTGCGCGCCCGCGTGGAGACAATCTCGCCCTGACTGAGAAAACTGTCGGACACCTTTACGGCTTCACCCAGCAACCCGCCGGGATTATTGCGCAAATCAAGAATATAACCCGCGAATTTTTCCTTGCCGGCACTGGCAGAGAGTTCCGACATGGCTTTGCGCAGATTTTTGGTGGTGTTTTCATTAAAAGTTGTCAGCCGGATATAGGCAATCTGACCATCCGGCCCCTCGGCACGATACCGCACGGCTTTAATTTCAATAATATCGCGAATAATATCTATTTCCAGCGGGTCTTCCTCGCCTTCGCGCAGAACCGTCAGCGTAATCTTGGTGCCTATCTTACCACGCATAATATCGACAGCCTCTGACAGGGTGAGGCCGAGAACATCCTCGCCATTCAATCGGGCAATGAGGTCATTTGTGAGAATACCTGCACGTTCGGCAGGTGTGTCCGCAATCGGTGCGACGACTTTAACCAAACCTCTTTCCATAGTGACTTCAATGCCAAGTCCGCCAAATTCTCCTTTGGTCTGAACTTTCATATCCTCGAAGTTTTTGGGCGGCATATAGGCAGAATGCGGGTCAAGAGACTGCAACATGCCAATCATCGCGGCTTCAATCAGCTCACGGTTTTCCGGCTCATCGACATATTCTCTCTGCACCTTTTCAAGAACGCCACCAAATATTTTAAGCTGCTCGTAAAGGTCATCGGCCTCTGATTGGCTGCTGGTGCTAGCTTGTGTGTCCTCTGCCACAGCCTGAAAGCTGATGGCTGGCAGGAGCAAGAAAGTAAATAAGATTGAAAAAATAATGGAGGAGGGAGCGCGTTTCATATCTATCTAATGTGACCTATTTTTGACTAATCTGATCAGCTACAACTTGATTTCATATTTATCTATACCATGAAAGCGCGTCTTGCGGCTGGCCTTTATACCTTATTTCCATATATAGCGTTTTTGGCGTGTTTGTAAGGGGTTCGGGAATAATTTGCCCTACGGGTTCGCCTGTCAGAATGACCTGCCCAACATCCACTGAAATCACACTTAGTCCGGCAAATAACAAATGATAGTCTTTGCCGACCCCGAGAATAAGCATATTGCCATAATCACGGAATGGCCCTGCATAAAGCACCTGCGCGTCATAAGGCGCTGTGACGAGGGTTTGCGCCCGTATCATCATATAAGCGCCCTCGCGTCCGGTTTCTGTATTTCTTCGGATGGTCTCTTGCCTGGAAAGTAAGGCGCCTGAAACAGGAAGCGGCAGTTTGCCTTTGGTGCGGGAGAAGCCTTTTATCTGATTATGCTGTCTCGTGCGGCGTTTTTCCAGCTTGGTGACAAGGTCTTTCAAGTTTTTGGCTTTTGCGGCCAGCTGTTTAATTGCTTTTTGTTCGCTTGCCGCTTCCTGACGGCGCGCAGTTTCGGCCTTTTGTTTTTCGGCCACAAGCGTATCAAGTTTGGCGCGGTCGCTTTCAGCCTTTGCCAAAGCCATATCCAGCTCTTGCTGACGATTAACAATCTGGCGTCGAATAGCTGACAGCTCATCCAACCTTGCGTGGATTTCGTCTACTTTCTGCTTAAGGCTCGGCACAATACCTGCCATGGCAAGCGCACCACGTATGCCTTCAAGCGCATCATCCGGTCTGACAGCCAATGCGGGTGGGGTAGATTTTTCGAAGCGTTGCAAGGCCGCGAGAGATTGGGAGAGACTCACACGGTCTTTGTTTAGGGCTGCCAACAAATCAGTCTGCGTGGTGAGCAGGGCTGCCAGCTTTTTGTGAATTTTGATTTGTCGGTCTTCATTAGCGCGAATCTGCTCGGCGATGAAAATCATATTGAGCTGAAGTTTGCGGCGTTGAGTGGCTATTTCTTCGGCTTGTTTTTCAAGCGCCACTCTTTTTTCATCTCTTGCTCGAATTTCTTTTTCAAGCGTTTTTAATTGGCGTTTTTCTTGGCTCTGAGCATAGGCCTGCATACCCAAATCCATACCCATATCCATGCCCATATCTGGCACACCAACCGTCGCGAAGAGGCCGATAAAGAAAAAAGCTGCCATTCCTTTTGATGTCAAAACAGGCTCCGAAAGGACTTTAATCCCTGTGATAGGGATGGTTGGTCAGAATAGATACACACCGCCACAATTGCTCAACCAGCATGACACGAACCAGCTGATGCGGCCATGTCATTTTACCAAGGCAGATTTTATCGTCTGCCAATTCAAGCACAGTTTCGGACAAACCGTCCGCACCGCCAATAACAAAACACAGATTTTGAACACCCTGATCGAGATTTTTTTGCATCATAGTCGCCAGCTCACGGCTTGAAACGTGTCGGCCATGTTCATCTAATGCGATGAGTTTTCTATCGCTAGGCATTTGCGCCAAAAGGAGATCCGCTTCCAGGGCTTTTCTATTGTCAGTGGATCGTTCTTTAGCCTCGATAATATCTATGTGTGATATGCCAATTTGCCTCGCTTGCCCGCGTAATCTTTTGAGATAATCGGCAACGAGGTCAGATTCGGGTCCTTTTTTGAGAAGGCCAATGGCACTTATAATAAGGCGCATCTATTTAGGTGAGAGCTGTCTCATTAGGAATATCTACATCCCACATTTTTTCAATATTATAAAAGTCTCTGACTTCTGGCCTGAATATATGCACCACGACATCGCCGGCATCTACAAGCACCCAGTCGCAATTTGGGAGACCCTCAACCTGAATATTTTTTAGGCCAAGGCTTTTTAGGCCTCTCAGAAGATGGTCAGCAACCGCACCGACATGACGTTGGGAGCGGCCTGAAGCCACAACCATATAATCAGCAAAAGCTGTTTTTCCGCGCAAATCGATTGTCAGAATCTCTTGAGCCTGATCATCATCGAGGCTCTGAAGAATATTTTGGATGAGACTGGACTCGTCGTCAGCTAACAAACGCATCATCCTTATTTCTTATATGGGCTTTTATTAAAAGCATGATTTTATTTAGCCTTAATTTTCGGAATTTTTCAATATTTTAAGATGAATTATTTCTCAATTCTGTTGAGGAGATATCATCCATCCTGCCTGTGAGCAAGACCCATGCTGGTGCCTCAATGGTTTTAAGATGCGTGGCTTGGTCGGCGGCAATGCGATAATTGCCAAATTGTTGTGCTGCCGGACTTAGGCCTGCCTTAACCACATAGCCGGGGCGCGGATAAATTGCCATTGGCACGTCATGCATTAAGACCTGCCAATCTTTCCAGTGATGCAGGGTTGCCATATTATCGGCCCCCATCAGCCAGATAAATTTCACCTGCGGGTGGGCTTGTCTCAGCCTTTGAACTGTATCAACCGTATGGCGCGTGCCAAGGCGGGTTTCTTCATCAGAAATATAAACACGGTTGTTTAACGGGCCGACAAGCTCCCGACAGGCCTTGAGGCGGTTTTCCATTGTGTCGGGGCTGGCACTTTTAAGAGGGTTTTGCGGTGCAACCAACCACCAGACAGCATCAAGGCCAAGTGCGGCTTGAAGCTTGGCACTGACCAGAGAATGTCCTTTATGTGGTGGGTCAAAACTTCCCCCAAACAGACCGACCGTCATGCCGGGCATAAAAAGTTTGCGCCTATTAGACATGTTTATCGAGGGCGCGTTTGCCCGCTACCCCGTACCTGATATTTGAAAGTTGTGAGCTGTTCCAGCCCAACAGGGCCTCGCGCATGAAAGCGTCCCGTGGCAATGCCAATCTCCGCGCCCATGCCAAATTCCCCGCCATCGGCAAATTGTGTTGAGGCGTTATGCATCACGATAGCGCTGTCGACACCATCCAGATAAGCCTCGGCTGCGCTAGCATCTTCAGCGATAATTGCCTCAGTATGCCCCGAACCATGCACGGCAATATGAGAAATTGCGTCCTCGACACCCTCAATCAGTTTGACGGAAATAATGCTGTCGAGATATTCCGTATCCCAATCCTGCGCCGTCGCTTTAACAATGCGGTCATCCATGCCAGCGACATCCTCATCGCCGCGCACTTCACAGCCCTCATCCAGCAAAGCCATAATAAGAGGCTTAAGATGCGTCTCGGCGCATTGGCGGTCAACCAGCAGGGTCTCAGTCGCTCCGCATATACCCGTGCGGCGCAATTTTGCATTAAGCGTGATATCTTTCGCCATCTCAATATCGGCGGATGCATGAATATAAGTGTGACAAATACCGTCAAGATGTGAAAAGACGGGGACACGGGCATCATTTTGCACCCGCTCTACAAGGCTTTTTCCGCCGCGTGGCACAATCACATCAATCGTACCCTCAAGCCCTGCCAGCATCATGCCGACAGCTTCTCTGTCAGGTGTTGGTACAAGCTGGACGCATGTTTTGGGTAGGCCCACGCCTTCAAGTGCCACGTCAAAACAGGCCGCGACAGCTTTTGCTGAATTTTGAATTTCTGAACTGCCGCGCAAAATAACGGCATTGCCGGATTTCAAACACAGCGCGGCGGCATCAGCAGTGACATTGGGACGACTTTCATAAATCACGCCAATGACCCCGAGTGGCACACGCACACGCGAAATATCCAGCCCATTAGGGCGATTCCAGCGAGCCATGACATCCCCAACAGGGTCGGGCAGGGCGGCGACATCTTCCAGTGCTTTGGCGATACCCTCCACACGCTCTGCATCCAGCGCGATGCGATCTAGACGGGCATTATTCAAACCGGCTTCCTTGGCGATATCCATATCCAGCCTGTTGGCGGTTAGGAGTGCCTCTGTTTGTGCGCGCAAATTTTGGGCGGCGGCAATTAAAGCGTTATTTTTCTGCTCGGTGGTGGCGCGGCCTAACTCGCGTGCGGCCATAGCGGCTTGCGCGCCCATGGCGTTCATTGTTTCTGCAAGTGAAGCGTTAAGCGTCATCTTCTTCTCCTCGATTTTGTGTCATCACCAGATTGTCTCTATGCACCATCTCGGTTCGACCGTCATAAGCCAGTTCATTGGTTATTTCTGCTGTTTGCTTGCCGATGATCTGCGCGGCAGAGCCAGATGAATGTTCTACCAGACCGCGTGCAATTTCAACATTATCAGGGCTCAGTATGGCAACACAATCACCTCTTTCAAAGTCCCCAGTGATGCTTTTTATCCCAATCGGTAGCAGGCTTTTACCATCCAGCAGCGCCGTGACCGCGCCCGCATCAATATAGATATGCCCGCCAAGCTGTAAGCTGGCGGCAATCCAGTCTTTGCGCGCAGTACGGGGGCTGGCTTTGCTAGAAAAGAGGGTGCTTTTACCCTTACCGTCCAAAATATTTCGAATAGGGTGCAAGTCCTGCCCACTTGCGAGAATCATAGACGCCCCCGCATCGGTCGCGATACGCGCCGCTTCCAGCTTGGTTTTCATGCCGCCACTGCCAAAATGCCCCGCATTATCTCCGGCCATAGCCAGCACATCTTGCGTGATATCAGCTATCTCAGCAATATGCGCATCGGCCTCACCAATACGGTCAGCATCGCTGTATAGCCCATCAATATCGGACAGCAAGACCAGACAATCGCCCGAGACCATGCTCGTCACCCGCGCTGCGAGGCGGTCATTATCGCCATAGCGGATTTCCTGCGTGGCGACGGTATCATTTTCATTAATCACCGGCACGGCACCTAAATCCAGTAACGCATTAAGGGTGCTTCTCGCATTAAGATAACGGCGTCTCTGCTCGGTATCTTCAAGTGTTAGAAGAATTTGTGCGATGGTCATGCCTTGCGGGTTCAATGCTTCCTGCCAAGCATGAGCCAGCGCGATTTGTCCTGCGGCGGCCGCGGCCTGACTTTGTACCAGGGATAAGGGGGCATCCGACAAACCTAAACACCCGCGCCCAAGCGCAATCGCACCAGACGATACGAGGATGACATCCTGCCCACGCGCCCGCGCGGCGGCGAGGTCTTCGCCCAGCGTAGCCATCCAAGCGGTATTGAGCGTCCCCGTCCCGCCCTTTATGAGTAAAGACGAGCCGACCTTCACAATGAGTCTCTTGGCCTGTGTCAGCGTCGTGGCTGTTTTATGTTGCGTGTCTGTTGTCATCTTGTTTCTGTTTTTAAGGTTGCCAGCTTCCGCTCTGCAGGTCTATGGACGCGTTTCGGCGGGAAACATGTTCCAGAATATCCGATAATACCTGCTGTACGCCGTCGCCCGTCGCACCTGAGATTAACTGTACGTCCTTCCCGCTGGCTTTTGAAAGCGCTGATTGCTTTTCCTGCAACGTCTCGTCATCAATCAGATCGCATTTATTAAGCGCCAGAATTTCTTCTTTATCTGCCAGGCCGTTTTCATAGGCGGCGATTTCCCCTCGAATGGTCTGCCAGTCACCGACAACATCATCTTGAGACGCATCCACGAGATGCAAGAGTATTTCACATCTTTCAACATGACCGAGAAATCTATGCCCAAGCCCCGCGCCCGCGCTAGCCCCTTCAATGAGACCGGGAATATCCGCAATGACAACTTCATGCCCCTTAACCGCCACAACACCCAAATTAGGATGTAGGGTCGTGAAAGGATAATCAGCTATTTTCGGTTTGGCACGGCTGACAGAGGCCAGAAATGTTGATTTTCCCGCATTGGGCAGACCTACCAGACCGGCATCCGCAATCAGCTTCATGCGCAACCAGATCCACGCCTCACGTCCGGGCAGGCCGGGATTGGCATGGCGCGGGGACTGGTTAACCGGCCCTTTAAAACGCGCATTACCAAAACCGCCATTGCCGCCTTCAGCCAGCACTATCTCGTCGCCAATTTCGGTTAAATCTGCGATAAGAGTCTGATTGTCTTCAGCAAAAATCTGCGTGCCGACCGGAACTTTTAGTATTTTATCAGCACCGTCGCTGCCAGTGCGGTTTTTACCCATGCCGTGGGTTCCGGTTCCGGCTTTGAAGTGCTGTTGGTATCTATAGTCAATTAACGTGTTCAAGCCATCGACACATCTGACAATGACATTGCCACCACTGCCGCCATCCCCGCCATCAGGGCCGCCGAATTCAACATATTTCTCGCGCCGGAAGCTAATGCACCCTGCGCCACCGTCACCGGACCGAATAAATACTTTGGCTTGATCAAGAAATTTCATAACAGTTTATTATACAGTTTTGCCTATAAAATAAAAAAGGGAGATACGGCGATCTCCCTTTAAAACACTTAGGTCGTATAGCCGCGCCACTTTATTCCGCAGGGCTCTCCGGTGCTGTGTCAACAGACACATAAGTCCGGTCTCCGGTTGATTTGGAGAAACTGACCTTACCCTCAGTCAGGGCAAAAATTGTGTGGTCTTTACCAATGCCAACATTGTCACCGGGATGCCACTTGGTGCCGCGCTGACGAATAATGATATTGCCAGGAATAACATGCTCACCACCGAATTTTTTGACGCCAAGACGGCGACCGGCGCTATCGCGACCGTTACGGGATGAACCACCAGCTTTTTTAGTAGCCATATCAATTACTCCTTATCAGCTTATGTGTCGGATGCGGCTTCAGAAGGGGCGTCTTCAGTAGCCGTGGCTTTCGCCTTGCTGGCTGATTTGCTAATCGCCGCAATCTTCACCTTTGTGAGATGCTGTTTATGACCGAGTTGACGGTGATAATTCTTACGCCGTTTGAATTTAATCACGTCGATTTTATCACCACGGACTTGGTCGAGGACTTCAAGTGTTACGCTGGCGCCGCTTACGAGAGGGTCTCCAATTGTGGGAGACTTTCCGGCTTCGCCAATCATCAAAACTTCGTCGAGCTTGATTTTGTCACCGGTTTCACCGTCGAGGCGTTCCAGTTCCAAAACATCATCTTTAGTTACCCGGTATTGTTTTCCACCGGACCGTATTACGGCATACATTATCTTCATCCTTAAATAGGCTGCCTGTCAGGATATTAACCCTTAAATAGGCAGAAACCTTGTGCGATGCTTAATCGCCCAATTAGAAGCGCAATATACATTTCCACCTTACCAAGTCAAGCGAGTTTAAGGCTTTTCTGGTGGTATAATGCTTAGCCAGATGGTGGATAATCTGTTCTGGAAACAAGATGAGAGGCAAATTTTTCAGTCGCGGTCTGCCAGCTGAAACTTTCAGCATATTTGCGCGCTGATTTTTTAGAAATATGGACTGCCTCTTCACAAGCTGTTTTCAAATCCTTATGCATCACGGCTGATTTTGTTGTGCCAAGCACATCTATCGGGCCAGCAACCGGATAGGCGGCAACAGGTAAGCCACAAGCCATGGCCTCGAGCATAACAAGGCCAAATGTGTCGGTTTTACTCGGGAAAACAAAAACATCGGCAGAACGGTAGTAATCCGGGAGTTCTTCCATTGATTTCATGCCAAAAAACGTCACATCCGGATATTTTTGCTTCAGAGAAGCCAAATCAGGGCCATCACCAACGACCCATTTCTCACCCTTTAAATCAAGCGCCAAAAAAGCCTCTAGATTTTTTTCAACCGCGACACGGCCTACTGACAGATATATGGGGCCCTTTTTGCTTGGAAAAGCAGGTTTTCCTGGGCTAAACAGGTCAAGGTCAACCCCGCGTGGCCATAAAACAGGATTGCCAATCCGCCACTCCTTCAAGGCGTCTACGACGGCAGGCGTCGGCACCATGACCCTTTCCGATTTTTTGTGAAACCAGCGTAAAAACGCATAGCTAATACCTAGCGGGAGACCTGTGCGCGCCTTAACATATTCGGGAAATCGCGTGTGATAGGCGGTTGTGAAAGGCATGTTTGTTTTGACCGCATAGCGGCGCGCGGCAAGGCCAAGTGGTCCTTCAGTCGCGATATGCAGCGCATCCGGTTCAAAGTCTTTGATTTTTTTGCGCACTGCGGCGGCGGCAAAAGGGGCAATGCGAATTTCGGGATAGCTTGGCAGGGGCACAGAAAAAAATGGCTCTGGCGTGACCATATCGACCTCATTGCCTGCAGCTAAGAGACATTCACGCGTTTTAAACAAGGTGCGAACCACACCATTTACTTGCGGGAACCAAGCATCACTAATGATAAGAATTTTCATAATTTAACTGGCCAGAACTGTTTCGGGCAGGTCTTCATTATCAGACAGGCTATCAACCAGATGATCCCAGTAGATAATTTCGAGACGACCATCATCATGTTCGACAAGTGCCGATAGTGACTCGACCCAGTCCCCGTCATTGGCATAAAGAATGCCGTCAATTTCGCGCATTTCGGCTTTATGAATATGACCGCAGACTACCCCGTCGCAACCTTTGCGCTTGGTTTGTGTGACCATCACTTTTTCATAGGTGCTGATAAATGAAACCGCACCTTTGACCTTATGCTTAAGATATTGTGAGAGGGACCAATAGGGCAGTTTAAATAAACGCCGCACCGCATTCAGATAATTATTAACGACCAGAAGCGTCGTATAGGCAACGTCACCTAAATGAGCGACCCAGCGTGCATGTTGCATAATGCCGTCAAATTTATCACCGTGAACAACCCAGAGTTGCTTGCCATCGGCAGTCTCATGAATGGCCTCGTCGACAATTTCGATATCGCCGAATTTCATATCTACAAATTGCCGCGCCGCCTCATCATGATTGCCCGGTACATAAACAACGCGTGTACCTTTACGCGCTTTTCTGAGAATTTTTTGAATGACGTCATTATGGGCTTGCGGCCAGAAAAATTTCTTCTTAAGCCGCCAGCCGTCAATTATGTCACCAACAAGATATATGGTATCGGCTTCAGTGTGTTTAAGAAAATCCAGCAAGCTAGATGCTTTGCATCCTGCCGTGCCAAGGTGAATATCTGAGATCCAAATTGTACGATATTTAGCCGGCCCAATTTGATCGTTACCTATAAAAGACAAATTCGAATCATCCATACCTCTTAGGTAGTCGGATTCAATTACAGATTTGTGACAAATTTAGAGTTTAATCTCTAGAACTCATTAGAGAGGTTATTCTGTGTTATTTTTCGGTAATAATGCCCGTACTAAATAATAAGCAAGTACCGCCCCTAAAAGTTGAGCTAGGACAAAAAAAGGCATGTCGCATAGCCTGATGCCTGAAAAACTGTCCGTAAAGCTGCGCCCCAGCGTGACCGCCGGATTAGCGAAGCTTGTCGATGCCGTGAACCAGTAACCTGCTGTGATATAAAGGCTGACCAGACTGGCAACACTTTCGGGTCGATGCCGTAAACCTGTTAGTATCGTTGCGACAAGACCAAAAGTTGCGACGCTCTCTGCGAGCCATATATTGCTCCCATAACGCATATTGACACTCGTTTGTATCAGGCTTTGATCGAACATGGCGTGAGCAAGCATCACCCCCGCCATCGCGCCAAGGCATTGAAAGACGATATATTGAGTGCAATCCACCGCGCCAAGCTCCCCTTTGAGCCAGAACACGACGCTGACCGCCGGGTTAAAATGAGCCCCTGAGACTGGCCCCAAACATGTTATCAGCACATATAAAATGCCTGCCGTGGCAAGTGTGTTGCCGAGCAAAGCGACAGCCGCATTACCCTCCGCCAGAGTTTCAGCCATAATGCCAGAGCCGACGACTGTGGCGACAAGAAACAAGGTACCAATAAATTCACTGGCAAGTTTGCGCGTGTCAAAAATCATATCTTTAATTCATCTCTATTTTGTCAGGCCAGCTGATATTTCATCATTTATTTTCTTAATAATCATGTCAAAGATCTTCTCGAAATATTGTCGGGCAGAGACTCTGTCCCCTGAAAATTTGGCTGGGTCTGGAAAAGGCCAGTGATGCGTGACTGGATGCCCCGGCCAAATGGGGCAGGCTTCCCCGGCGGCATTATCACAAACCGTGACGATATAATCCATCTCAGCCATAGGGGTGCCGCTATTTTGTTGTCCGAACATGTCCCAGTTTTTGGAGTGGTAGCCTTCTATGGAAATGTTTCTGTCCGTTAATATTTCCAGAGCCATTGGGTGAACTGCACCTGTTGGTTTGCTTCCCGCGCTATAGGCTTGCCATCTATCCTTGTAGTGATGATTGACATAGGCTTCAGCCAGAATGGATCTGCAACTATTTCCAGTGCATAAAAAAAGAATGTGTTTCATGGATATGCCAAACCAAACTGTTTTGTGCCTGCTTATGAGGCTTCATCTGTTGGTCCGTTATGTTCAACAAAACCAACCGACTTGAAGACCTATGACACAAATGTGACGTAAGTGTTTCACCTGCCGGTATTTTTAAGGTGTATGGCGCGCGATTTGCAGAGTTATTTTCTTATTATTTGTTTACTTATTTATTTACTTATTTATTTACTGTAGCGACGACTTCATCAGTTGTCATAATCCGCGCCCATAGTCGTCCGAGCATCGTTAGGGTGCTGTCCTGCATTTCTTGACTATCCGTGCCGGTGGCATCGCTCACCACAATAACTTTATATTGCAGGTCACATGCTTCCATGGCGGTCATGCCGACGCAATTATTGGTCGAGACGCCGACACAAACCAACGTATCCACGCCAGTGGCGCGTAAAACCGTGTCGATTTTGGTGGAGCAAAAAGCACCCATGGTGGTTTTGTTCAAAACCGGTTCATTGGGCAGAGGTGCCAGATCAGCGACAATCTCATGTTCCTGCTGACCTTCTATATTATTCGTGGCTGTGACGATTGGTTTCAAATGATGCGGCACATCATGCGCATCAGGGGTCTCAGCGCCGTAAGTGACATAAATAACCGGCCAGTTATTGTCCCGAAAAGCTGCAAGTAGCTTTTGAATATTTGGCACGAGTAATTGCTCGATACGGTCAAATCTGTAACCGGCCTGTTCTGCCTTGCCGCTTTCGGCAAGCAACTTGCCAAGTCCCATATTGCGGTTGCCTGTTGCATTTTGCATATCGACAACGATAAGGGCTGTGGAAGACGGATTGATTTCTATGGGTTGCGTGAACGCATCAATAAATGTTGGTTGGGTCATGTATACAAACTAATGACAATGGTCTGGACTTTCAATATGATAATGGAAATTAATGGGGGATAGGATGAGTAATTTTGATAAAGCAGGCTACGGAGCGGACAATATCGGTATTGGCGAAAAATGTGCGCTGTTAATTGTTGATTTTCAAAATGGGTTTACGGATGCAGAAAGCCAGATTGGTGGCTCGTCACATGTAAATGCCGCAGTGGATAAAACCGCCGAACTTGTGACATTTGCGAGAAGTGTGGATATGCCCATTGCCTCCTGCCGGACAAGCTGGAGTGGTCCGGATGAAATGTCCTATTGGAAAGTCGCGCCGCTTTTTGATGGCGGTTTCTTCCATGGTCATAAATTCACCGAAATTGACCCGCGTCTCTCGGACCCGGATAATCATTTTGAATTTATCAAATCCGCCCCGTCTATCTTTTTTCTGACGCCGCTTCTAACTTGGCTCACCAAGCATAATATTGATACGACTATCATCACCGGATGTACGACAAGCGGATGTATCCGCGCGTCCGTCATTGACAGTTTCTCTTATGGTTACAGAACCATTGTTGCAGAGGATTGTTGTGGCGATCAGGATGCCGACGCGCATGCAGATAATATCAGAGATGTGGGCAGGCGTTATGCCGACATTATGACCTGTCAGGAAATCATCGCAGCTTTAAGCTAGGCTCGATTGAGGCCTAAGCGGAAAACAGAGCTTCAGCGATATTGTTCCGGCTTTCCAGTGATAGAATACTGTCGGAAAGCCGCGCCATATCCCCATCTGTCATATAGGGGGCGCATAGGCTGTTGAATTTGAACAAAAATTCATCGCCGGACATAAAGTTCTCAGGCTCACCCTTTGGAATCTGAACAAAGCGCTCATAGCTTTCATCGCCAGCATGGATTTTCACCTTGGCACTCATATTTTCAGGGCTAAAAGACTCGGCCTCATCATCAATATACACATTGATTTTTTTGCACAGTTCCAGCGTGTCATTATCGCTGAGACATTCGCGGTAATCATCCCAAACCAGACCTTGTTTCTTAAAAGCAACGGCGGCGCTGAAAGGCATGGAGAATTGACCATCCACAATGCTTTTAGGCTGCTGTTTTTGGTCGAGCGGATTGCCGATAATGCCATAGCCTCTTTTGGAAAGGCCGACATCGATTTTAATATCGCTGGTGGAGTCGAGATTGCTTTCCTCGAGAATATCCAGAATACCGTCAATTGCGGCATGGCTGTAACGGCAGGACGGGTAAGGCTTCACGCCCAATGTCATGGTTTTCCAGCTTTTGCCTAGCTCTTCAGTGGCGCGCTCATGATTAGCCGCACTGCTATAGCTGTTAAAGAAGCCCCATTTACCTTCAAAGGCTTCCTCCGGCCCCTTAAACCCTTCATGGGCATAGAAAGCCGCCATCAGGCCGTTTTGAGAGGCTTGACCGACATGCAGTCTCTTCGTCCAGGCGCCATCTGTCAGGAATTGCATGGAGCCAGCTGATTGGCTAAGGGCAATACCGAAGGCATATCTAAATTGTTCACTCGTGAGTTTGAGAATTTTACCCGCTGCGGCAGCGGCGGCAAAAATACCGCAAGTTGCTGACGGGTGGAAACCACGCTCATAATGATCCGCCGCGCCAACAGCCTCGCCGAGACGAATATGGGTTTCATAGCCAACCACACACGCGGTCAGAAGCTCACGACCGGAAGCACCGGTTAATTGTGCGGCGGCAATCGCGGCAGGAATAATAGGCGCGCTGGCATGAACTGAGGCTTCGGCATGTGTGTCATCAAAATCAAGCGAGTGCGCCAGTGTGCCGTTAATGAGTGCTGCTGCTGCCGGGGCATAATTTTGTGTATCGCCAAAGACACTGCACTTACCGTTTGTGAGGCCGAGCTTGTCGATACCTGCGAGTAAGCTATCAGTCGACTCGCTGTCATGCCTTGCGCGGACAATAATACCAATCGTATCCAGCAAGAGAAGTTTTGTGCGGTCAATAACGTCCTGAGGAATATCCTCATAGGCAATATTTTCACAGAATTCTGATAAAATACGGGTAGCTTCAGACATAATTATTTCTCACTCATAAATTGCGGTTAACACTCTTAATTGTGCTTTATTCAGCAGGTCTAGGTGGCATCTCAATATTGAAATGCCGTTTTAAAATGTCGCTGATATTCTCATAACAACACCCAAAACGAACCACCTCTAATGTCTCGACATTTAACAGGGTCGATGACATGCCTTGATGCGTATATTTCACAGGTCCATAATTAACGATGAAATCTGCGGCTTCTTTAATCTCGTCCTGAACATCCTCAACACGGAAACGTGTGCCGGTTGTCGAAACATTAGCAGATGATCCAAAGAAAAGCTGACCGGCCTCGAAAGACAGGCGTGTAATTTCAGCATGGAAACGTCCGGCATTGGTCAGCATGGCGAGCGTGTTGTCGACTGTACTGCGTGTATAAAGCTCTTCTTCAATCGTGCCAAAAAGCTCATGCTCGGGGTTGCAGGGCGCAATAATGCCCAATGGGAGGTCATAATCCTCAACAATGGCGGAGACGATTTCACGCCCTCTGCTGGTGCATTCGTGCAAGGAACGGTGATGATCCATATTCCCGATAAGAGCGTTATATTTTGTGTTCGCGCGCTGCTTGGTGTTGAAAATATGCATGACAGGGTCAAGACCCTTTCCCAAGAAAGCATAGCCTACATCCATTGGTAGAATGCAAGTGCCGCCGCCCATAATAACGTCAAAGGCTTGCTTTGCGTCTTTCTCAATAGCTAAAACGCCCATTATAAATCCTCTCTATTTAGATGTAATAACGCCCACTGCCGTCTTAACGACAATGGGCGTTAAGTTTTACTCAGCTGCCAAACGGCTTTTTGAAAAGTCAGGAGCTGCTGGTGGTTCAAGACCCGTTTCTGCAAGGCAGTTGGCTCGAAGTTCTTCGAGTTCATCGCCAAAGTTAAACAGTTTAGCTTCTGATTTATCAGCCGCTTTTTCAGCTCTTAATGCTTCTGTAGCCGCTTCATCAACAGCGCCATCAGCAATAACGACACCGTAAATGTCATGTGCAGCTTCTGGACTGACAAGACCAGAATGAACGTCTTGCAGGACGCGCTCTGCTTCTCTGGTCAGCGGGTCGCCGACACCGCCGCCGCCCCAAGTGTTGAAGTATAAAATATCGCCGCTTTTGACTTCAAAACGGTCACATTTTGATGGCAGCATTTCTGTTTCACCCGTGGCACGCACCAGTTCTTTTGTGCTGCGCAAGCCAGGATTGGCACCATTAACACCCCATGGGTATGTCAGCCAGCGATCATCGTGAATTGAGATTTCCCCATCTTCAAGGAATCTGTAACCCATACGAATACCGTTACCACCTCTGTGATAGCCTGCGCCGCCTGAGTCAGTAATCGACTCATATGTTTCGATGCGAAGCGGGAAATAGGCTTCCAGAAACTCGTTTGGCACGTTCTTGAAGCCCGGCCAGAGTGAGTGACCGTCAGGCCCGTCACCAATCGGACGTGCCGGAATGCCGCCAAAGCCAATTTGGTAAAGCTGATACCACTCACCGTTTTTGTCATAGCCGGAATACATAAAGTGTGGGCTATCGGAGAAACCGGCACCGCAAAGGAAATCAGGATTACCTTGTCCAAGCAAACCGCTGAGAACATCAAAAATACGACCCAGCGCATGTGTCCGACAAGACAGTGCCGCCGGACGTCTTGGTTTCAGCAATGATCCTTCTGGAATACGGACATCCATATAATCATAGAAGCCGTCATTAAAAAGGATTTGCGGGTCAAATGCGGAAATCATAAATGTGCCGCAGAACATTTTGAACATTTCCTCATTGAGCAGGAAGTTAATTGAACCAGGGCTTTGTGGGTCAGTGCCGTCAAAGTCGAAAATGACCTTTTCGCCCTCACGCCACATTGAGCATTTGATTTTATAAGGCCCGGAACCCAGCGCATCATCACAGATATAATCTTCGAAAGTTTGCACTTCTTCCGGCACTGTTTCCAAAATCAGTTTTTGCATGGCGCGGCAGTTGCGTTCCAACAGCTCATCAAGAGCAGAATAGAAAACGTCATCACCAAAACGCTCCGCCATTTCAATACAGCGACGCTCAGCGATATTACAGGCGGCAATAACGCCCTTAAAGTCACCTTCGTTCCAATGTGGCATACGCGAGTTACGCAGAACGATTTTGATAATGTCGTCCTGTAATTCGCCTTTGCGGAAGACCTTGACGGGTGGCACAGCCACGCCTTCTTCAAAAATCTCACGCGCTTCATTCGGCAATGAACCCGGTGCGCGGCCACCAATATCGGTCATGTGACCAAAATGAGCTGCCCAGCAAAGGTGACGACCATCTTTATAAACTGGCTTGATGACCAGATAGTCATTGAGGTGACTAACCGCCCCGCCACAGCTATAGGGGTCATTGGTGAAAATCATATCGCCTTCTTCAATGGTGCCTTCAAAAGCTTCCATGAAGCCGTGAATAAACGAACCGAATTGTCCAACAACCATTTTGCCATCAACATTGGCAATCATTGGAAAGGCATCACCTTGTTCCCTAATGCCCGGTGACATGGCGGTACGGAAAAGTGTTGCATCCATTTGCTCACGGGTATTACGAAGCGCGTTTTCGATAATATCCAGTGTGATGGGGTCAACCTCTAGGCGGTTATAAGGGGTTGGGTTTGTCTCGAGAATTTTCTCATGCATGATATTAATCTCCCAATTATCAGGATTTAGGTGACAGCAGCAAATTGCGGCGACTGTCTACCTTGGCTTCATGGCCTGGGAACACAACTGTTGTTGAGTCCATTTCTGTAATGACGGCAGGACCGTTAACGATGTGTCCCGGGTCGAGTTTGGCGCGGTCATAGACTTTCGCCTTATGCAATTCACCATTATGGAAAATCTCATGGTCCATTATGGCTGCATCTTCAACCGTGCCGGATGAGGCTTCCCCAGAGTCGGAAAGTTCAACATCCGATGGTGGGCCGAGAACAATAGCCCGCAGATTGACGAACTCTTTTTCAGCATCCAGACGGAATGTGAATAGCTGTTCGTGCATCTCGTCAAAATCTTGTGCGACCGTGTCGAATTTGCCGGCCTTTATGTCATCCAGAGACACAGGCACGGTCAGCACCAAACCTTGGCCTGAATATCTGATGTCAATTTCATAACGATATTCCAGGGTTTTTGTGTCGAGGTTAACTGCATCATTACTGCCGGACATGGTCAGGCCATCACCGGCACTTTTTGCCAATTCGCCAAGATCTTCAGAGAGTTTGCTACCGTCAGCATTTTTCATATTGACGATGATCGTTTTGGATGCCTCGTTACGCAGACGTGTCGTCGCGTCACCATAGGCACACAGAATACCAGGCCCCGGGGGAACAATGACAGGCCAAGATTGCGTCAGCTCACCAAGTGCGTTGGCGTGTAAAGGCCCCGCACCACCAAATGCCATAAGCGAGAAGTCACGGGGGTCATAGCCTTTTTCAATCGACACAAGACGCACCGCGCCAAACATGCGCTCATTGACAATTTTAACAATACCTTCCGCGGCTTCATTAACAGTCAGCCCCAGCGCGTCAGCAACTTTCTGAACGGCTTTTTCAGCAAGGTCTTTGCGGATATTCATGTCGCCGCCGAGTTTCTGGTTTTCAGGCAGATAGCCGAGAACAACATTTGCGTCAGTCACGGTTGGGTTCTCGCCGCCCTTATCATAAGCGGCGGGTCCGGGAACAGCGCCGGCAGATTCAGGACCGACACGCAGAGCTTTTGTGAGCTCCGGCACATGGGCAATAGAACCGCCACCCGCTCCGATGGAACGCACATCCAACGCACTGGCGCGAACGGTTACGTCCCCGACAGTTGTCTCACGGCGCACCAGCGCCTGACCGTTTTCAATCAGCGCCACGTCAGTAGACGTGCCGCCCATATCGAAGGTGATGACATTATTAATGCCGGCCTGTTCGCCAACCCAAATCGCACCGGATACACCACCAGCAGGACCACTCATCAGCAGGTTTACCGGAAAGTTAGCAGCAGAAGGTGCTGTGGCAAGGCCACCGTCGGACCTCAGAATTGAAAGGCTGGCACCATTCATCTTTTCGCTAAATTCAGCCTCAAGGTTGGAGATATATTTCTCAACTTCAGGGCGCACATAGGAATTGGCAACCGTGGTGACAGTTCTTTCATATTCCTGTAGTTCAGGAATAACTTCGCTTGAAATGGATGCAGGAATATCCGGCATAACTTCACTTGCAATTTCTCTGATGCGCTTTTCGTGTGCATCATTCGAGAAGCTGTTGATGAGACAAATTGTCAGTGCTTCGATATTTTTGTTTTTCAAACCTTCCAGAGATGTTCTGAGAGCAGCCTCGTCAAGACCCCGCACAACTTCACCATCTGCGCCCATGCGCTCATCAGCTTCAATTGTAAATTCCAAGGGGGCGAGAGGTGGTGTTTTTTGATAATAGAGCCAGCCACCCAGACCGCCCGGTACATAAGAGCGTGCAATCTGCAAAACCTGTCCATAACCTTTTGTGGTGACAAGGCCTACTTTTGCGCCTTTACCCGTCAGAATAGCGTTGGTAGCTACTGTCGTGCCATGTGTAATGACCTCAATATCGGCCATATCTACATTTGCTAATTCACAAGCTTTTTTGATACCATTTAAGACACCTTGGGAACTGTCCTCAGGTGTTGATGGTACTTTGGATGTGAAAAAACTTGATGATTTAGTATCGACCAATAAGACGTCCGTGAAGGTTCCGCCTACATCAACTCCTACTTTAAACATTGTTACGCCCCCAATTAGAAAAGGATATTTTTACTAGTAATATTTTGAATGCTTGTTAACTATAGTAGCATCAATGATGCAGACCAATAAATCAAGACAGATTGTTATTTAAATGCAAAAAAAAATATATAAGGCTAGATATTCGGAGATTGCCGAAACTCTCATTAGCCAGATAACAAGTGGTCATTATGAGTTGGGACAGCAGCTCCCCTCAGAACAGGCCATGTCCGAATGCTTTAATGTCAGCCGCTTCACAATTAGAGCCGCGCTGAGAGAAATCGAAAAAATGGGTATGATCAGCCGTCATAGGCGGCGTGGGACTATCCTGTTATCCGACAAGCCTATAGAGCTAATCGTTCAAGAAATTAAAGGTTTTGAAGAGTTGTTTCAGTATCCCCAGGATACTGTTCTGCATATGACCAAGTCGATTTCGATGGAAGCTGATATTTCTCTTGCCAATTTTCTAAAGACCACTCCCGGAACGGAATGGACAAGGCTGGAAGGCCTCAGGGTCACGCAGGATAAAGCACCTTTCTGCATCACAGATATTTATGTTCCCGCCGACATTAATCTGACCCTTAAAGATGTGAATAAGCCTGACAGACCCGTGTTTAAAATCATTGAAGAAAATTTCGGGCTGCAAGCAGAAGAAATAAACGCTGAAATTATGGCGGGCAGTCTGGGCAAAGAGCGTGCCGCCAAACTGAATGTTGAAGCCGGGAGTTCGTCAATTATTATTGTGCGACGCTACCGTGATACGCAGGGGCGGCTTTTTGAAGTTTCGGTTAGTGAACATCCTGCCAGCCGATTTACCTATTCTTTTAATATGAGTTACAGGAGATAAGTATGTCTCAAGAAGATGTGCGTCCATTTTCAGGACTTCGCAGTTTTCTTTTCGTCCCGGGTAATCACCCCGATAAGCTGGCCAAGGTTTTCACATATGGGGCGGATGCCGTCATTCTTGATCTTGAAGATGCTTGTGCTGAAGCCGATAAGGTCGCGGCGCGCCAAACTGTTATTGATGTGTTAAAGCAGCCCCGAAGTGGCAAAGGCTATGTGCGGGTCAATGCGATTGATACGGCTTATTGCTTTCGAGATATAGATACGATTATTGGCCCGTGGCTGGATGGTATTGTTCTGCCGAAACTGGAAAACCCGGAAGAGCTTTTTGCTGTCGATTGGGCCATAACGGCATATGAAAAAGAGCGCGATTTGCCGGCTGGCAGTATCGACCTGATGCCCATTATAGAAACGGCTAAGGGCATGAAAAATCTTGAGGCACTTTGCAAAAAGCCCGGTCGGATGCGGCGCTTCTCATTTGGCGCTGGCGATTTCACCCGTGATGTCGGTATTAAGTGGAGTGCCGATGAGGGCGAGCTTTCTTATGTGCGTGGTCATATGATTTTAACGGCGCGTGATGCCGGTCTGGAGCCGCCAATTGATACGGTGCATATTGACCTGAAAGACGAAGATAGTTTCGAGGAATCCGTCAAAACCGGTGTAAAATACGGCTTTCAAGGGAAATTATGCATTCATCCAAAGCAGGTGCCATCTGTTAATCAGGGCTTTATGCCTGACACGGCTGAGATTGACCGCGCGGAAAAAATCATCGCCGCTTTTGAGGCTGCTGAGGCCGCCGGATCGGCTTCCATTCAGGTCGATGGTTACTTTATTGATTATCCCATTGTCGAAAAAGCTTATGCCATCCGGCGGCTTGCCGAAACATATCGTTAGGATTAGAAGTCTTAGCTGGGCATCCTGTTAAAGGTTATTCGCCAAGCCAGTCTTTCAACACATCTTGTGTATCTGCGCCCAAAGCGCGACCAGCCCAACTAATTTGACCCGGCGTCTCGGTAAGGCGCGGGCAAACATTTGGCAGGGTTATCGAACCAAGGCGCGGATCATCTATTTCGACCAGATTTTCACGCGCTTTATATTGCGGGTCATTGAAAATTTCTTCGATAGAATAAACCGGACCGCACGGAACCTCCGCGCCCTCACAAGCTGTTAGAATCTCATCGCGGGTGAGGCCTGTCGTCCAGTTTGTGACAAAGGCATCTACCTCGGCGCGCTTGGATTCTCGCATGGCAATCGTGCCATAAATGCCATCTCCCGTGACGTCATTACGTTCCATCAGATCCGCGAGACGGTTGAAAATTTTATCATTCGTACAGGCAATCGCCACCCATAGCCCATCCTTAGAAGGGTAATGACTATGCGGCACGGCATTGACTGTGCCTGCACCCATGCGCTCGCGCACAAAATCCTTATAGGCATAGGCGGGGGCTAATTCGTCAAGAATTCGGAAAACACTTTCATAAAGGCCGACATCAACAATCTGTCCACTGCCTGTTTTACCGCGGGACTGTAAGGCGACCAGAACACCCAATGCGGCATAAACGCCCGACATATAATCGGACAGGGTTGCCGTGCCGGGGGATGCGGGGGGTGAATCTGGCTCACCACATAAATAAGAAATACCGCTAAACGCATTGGCAATACGTCCAAAGCCCGGGCGATGGCGGTAAGGGCCAGTCTGCCCGTAAGCCGTGATGCGGGCAATGATGAGGGCAGGGTTGATTTCCCGCAGGACATCAGCGCCCAGACCCCATTTTTCAAGTGTACCGACCTGAAAATTTTCACATAAAACATCGGCTTCAGCGACGAGTTTTTTAAGTGTTTCCGCCCCTTCTGGAGAGCGTAAATCCAACTCAATAGATCTCTTGTTTCGACCCTCACTCATCCAGACCAGTGTGTCTCCGCATTCGGTTGGCGTGCCGAATTTTCTGACTGGATCGCCAGTGCCAGGGAGTTCAACTTTGACGACATCTGCACCAAATTCAGCAAGAAAAGTCGCACAATAGGGGCCAGCGATAAAAGTCGCTAAATCCAGAACCTTGAGACCGTTTAGCGCGCCGGGGGCCGGGCGCATATTTTCATCTTTGTGAGCTTGCGTCATTATATTCTCCAATTGTCCAGACTATATGCTGGACTGTTTTCTATAACTGAACTATGTTAAAAATTCAAACGTAAAGGTAATGCTATGCTTATGACATCTGAAGAATACAGAGAATCTCTCCGTCGGTTATCTCCAAAAGTGTATTTAGGTGGCAATCTGGTGGAGTCTGTCGCAGATGAGCCGGGCTTTGCACCGGGAGTGAATGCCACAGGTATCACTTATGATTTCGCCCTTGTCGATGATTACAAAGATATGATGACAGCTAAAGGCGTCAATGGTGGCACCACCAATCGCCTGCTTGCCATTAATCATAGCCGGCAGGATTTGCTGGAAAAACTCGAAGCCGTGCGTCTTACCTGCCAGTTCGCGGGTTGCGCCCAGCGTTACCTCACACATGATGCGTTTAACGCGCTCTATGAAGCCACATGGCGGATAAGCGAGCGCACGGGCGGCGAAAACCATGACCGTCTTATGGCTTATATTCAACATGTTCAGGAAAATGACCTGTCTGTTGGCATCGCCATGACAGATGGGAAAGGTGACCGCTCCAAACGCCCGTCCCAGCAACAGGTTCGTGACGCCTATGTGCATGTTACTGAACGCCGCAAGGACGGTATTGTGATTTCAGGGGTAAAAGCCATTATTACCGGCGCGCCTTATATGCATGAATTTCTGGTCATGCCCTGCCGCCGTATGCAAGAAGATGACAAGGATTTCACCATTGCCTGTGCTGTACCTGTCGATGCAGAGGGCATTACTATTGTTGCCCGCCCGGCCGGCCGGCCCGAAAACCCTGCTGCCAAAATGAGTGCTAAATTCGCTCAGGCTGTGGGTGTGGCGCATTTTGACAATGTTTTCGTCCCCTATGACAAAGTGTTTATTGATGGCGAGATTGAAGAAGCGCACATTATGACCACTCATTATGCCACCCATCACCGCCATAGCTGTATTGGCGCGCGGGCGGGGTTTGGCGATTTGCTCATTGGCGCGGGCGCGATGATGGGCGAGGCCAATGGGCTGGATATCGAGAAAAAAGGCCATATGCGCGAAAAAATGGTCGATTTGATTAAAATTACCGAGGGCTTTTATGCCTGTGGTATCGCCGCTTCCACCATGGGTGTCCATGATGAAGCTGGGAATTTCCGTCCTGACCAGATTTACGCCAATATCGGAAAGCTCCTTCTGGCCAATCAGATTTACGATATGCATCGTTTGGCCCACGATCTTTCCGGTGGTCTCATTGTTGCGCTGCCTGGTCCGGATGAAGACCACAACCCATCAACTGCTGCGGTACTGCAGGATGTGTTACGTGGCAGCCCCGATGTCACATATGAGCATCGCGCTAATGTGGCGCGTTTTATTGAAGATTTGACCGCGTCAGAAACCGGTGGTTGGTATTCGGTTATCAGTCTGCATGGTGGCGGGTCACCAGAGGCCATGAAGCTTGAAATCCTGCGTAACTATAATGTTCAGGCGAGACGTGATTTGGTGCAGGCGCTGTTTGACCGTAATGCGCTGGAACTGGGCAAGGGTATGAAAATTGACCGCCAGCCCGGGCGTTGTTGCGCTAAGGGGTGTCACGGTGATGAATTGGTTTCCGGTGATGCTGACAATAAAGCGACTGATTAAAGCTACTGCATAAAGCGGCATATAAAATAAGGATGAATTTCCTTTGGAGCATATTTTCTGGGTTCTCGCCACTTTCACGGCAGCCTTTGGGCAAGCCTTAAGATCTGTCATTCAGAAACGCTACCGTCAGGAGCTTGGTCTTTATGGAAGTGCCTATGTGCGCTTTCTCTATGGGTTTCCGGCGTCGCTCCTTCTGTTCTGGTTTATTTTTCAGGATTACGATATCCGAACAATAACCCTGCCTGCCGAATTTTATGTTTGGCTTGTGCCAGCGGCTATTATCCAAATTCTGTTCACGATTATTCTCGGCAAAGCCTTTGAGCAACGCAATTTTGCCACCTCGATTGCTTTGTCTAAAACTGATGCCATTCAAGCTGCCCTGTTTGAGCTGATTTTACTTTCGCTAGTGCCCGATATTAAAGTCGTGATTGCTATCACGATAAGTTTTCTGGGTGTCTATGTTATTTCGCTGAGCCGCAATAAGGGCGAGGATGCGATATCTTGGAAACAAAAAGCAAATTCAGTAGCTCTGGGTCTGCTGGCTGGTCTGGCGCTAGGCAGTTGTTCGGTGTTCTTCCGTATTGCTATGGATAGTTTGCCCTATCTTGATGTTCTGCATCGCGCGGTGCTGACAGCCTTTCTGTCGGTGGCAATTCAGACGCTCATTATGGGAGCCGCTTTGCTTATCTGGCGCAGGGAAGAATTTTTCGCCTGTCTTGGCAGTTGGCGCGTTTCAACTTTTGCCGGCACGGTGGCGGCAATTACGACCTTTATGTGGTTTGTGGCCTTTAGTCTGATTGGTGTCGCGCAGGTGAGAATGTTGGGTCAGGTTGAAATCATTATTAGCATGGCATTCAGTTTCTGGTTCTTCAAAGAGCAAATTGGCCGCACGGAAATCATTGGTATCGCTTTGATTATCACTTCTGTGTGGATTTTGCTGAGTCAATGAGGGTTAGTGTTTGCACTGGGTGAAAAAGTCGTATAACCTTTAGTCCATACCATTAAATTCACGTCAGGAATTCCATGTCCCTTAAATCCCATGAGATTAATTTAGATATAACCCCGATAACCGAGACATTCGGCGCTATTGTGAGTGGGGTTAAATTATCCAATCAGATGTCACAGGATGAATTGAACCAGATTAAATCCTACTGGAACAGATACCAAATTCTCCTTTTCAGGGATCAGGACTTATCAAAAGAGGATATTATCGGGTTTAGCCGTGAATTAGGCGATCTGGAAATTCATATCCGCAATGAATGGCTGAACGACGAACACCCTGAAATTCTGCAGATTTCCAACATCAATGTTGATGGCAAGCCAATTGGCGCCCTTTCAGATGGTGAGGTTGGCTGGCATTATGACCAGATTTACCTGAAACGTCCGGCGCTCGGGTCACTTTTATGCTCTGTTAAAATCCCGCCGGAAGGGGGCTGTACCTATTTTGCCGATATGACAACGGCTTATGAGCGCTTGCCACTTGACCTAAAAACCGTCATTGACGGGCGGTTAGGTATACAATCTTACGAAAACTTCAATAATCTTTATTCAACCAAAACGGATGAAAATCAAACCACTTTAACGCAAAAAATCACGCAACCACTCGTCCGCACGCACCCCGTTACCGGGCGTCGCGCCTTGTATCTATGCCCCGGGATGACAGTTGGCATTTCTGGCATTCCGGATGATGAAAGTGGTGCAATATTGCAACAGTTATTCGATTGGTGTTTACAAGACGACTTTGTTTACAAGCATAATTGGCGGCTGGGAGATGCACTTTTGTGGGATAATGCCTGCACAATGCACCGCAGAGAGCCATTTGACAGTGTTCATGAGCGGCTTATGTTCAGAACTACAATCCTTCCACAAGCTGAAAGGGCTGTACCATTTTAGTTTACATACAATTATTATGTGCTTAGGTTAAACATTAAATAATAATTGTATACTATGTTGCTTATCCTTAGGGGGATGATTATGAGAAACTTTAAGACACTTGTTTTGTCTGGATGTGCTGCGGCTTTGCTGATGCCCATCCTGCCAGTCAGTGCTCAAAGCATTGACGAGATTGTTGTCACAGCGCGGCGACAATCTGAAAGCCTCAGAGATGTTCCGGCATCTGTGAGTGTTTTAACTTCAGCTGCTCTAGAAAAAACTGGCGCTCAACTTGCTGAAGATTTTGTTCAATTAACACCTGGTGTGACTATTGTAACTGGCACGGCTGAAGTCGGTGACAGTCAGATTAACATTCGTGGTATGAACGGTGCCCGTGATGCTGAGAGTTCTGTTGCTCTTGTTGTTGACGGGATTTTGAAAACAAACACAGCTCAATTGAACCAAAATCACGGTACAATGAGCCAGGTTGAGATTCTTAAAGGTCCACAGGGCGCGATTTACGGTAGAAATGCCGCCGCCGGTGCGATTGTTCTTTCAACTCTGAAACCAACGGATGAGTATACAGGTAAACTTAAGGTGAGCCTTGCTGAGCATGGCACACAGTCTACTTCGGGTTATCTGTCCGGCCCTGTTGGTTCAAATTCAGGTTTTGTTGTGTCATTCAACAGAATGGAAACAGACGGTTTTTATACCAATAGATTCCTGCAAAAAGATGTTGTTGATAATGCAGAAACATATGGCATTGACACACGCTTCATCACAGAACTGGACTCAACAACTTGGGACTTTAAAGCGCGTTACGCCAAAGTGGACAGCGCGTCCATTAACTTCCGTGCCGCGTTTCAGCTTCCAGCTTTTGGTGCGGGCTTCACACAAGATGTTAATGACATCGATTTTGAAGAAAATGGTGACGCCTATTACGGCAACATTATTCCAACCAATAATCAGGAAACAATGGAATTCTCGGCCAAGGTTGACCATGAAATGGAAAACCATATCCTGACAGCTTGGATGCTTTACAGTGATGTCGAGCAGGATTTAATGGCTGACGGTACTTCAGCAGACTTTGCTCGTTACTCACTGGCTGCCGTTTCCGGTACTGCTGCAGCGACCGCTTCAGCTGCACAATGTGCTGCAACTATAACTGCGAATAGCGCCTTTACAATTAACGCACCAGGGGTAATCACCCCGGGCGGTACTCTGGGTCCATACAGCCCAACAAGTTGTGACGGGTCACAGTATCAGGTCAGAAATCAGCGCGATTTCAGTATTGAAGCCAGACTGGCAAGCAATACAGACAGCCCTCTGCAATGGCAGGCTGGTGTCTATATGCTCGATATTGACAGAGAAGTCGGTGTCAGCCTTGGTGCAGATCTCGGACAGGGTGTACTTTACAGCCTCTATAATGGCCCAACGACAGTTAACCCGACATCCCAGCTTTATCATGATGACTTCACAACCGAAGTTACAGCCATCTTCGCCTCGATCGATTATGCCGCTTCAGACAATCTGAATGTTGGCTTTGCATTGCGTTATGACGAAGAAGAGCGTGAAGTTAAAAACCTTGTGCCATTGGTTGCCGATCCTATTACGGGCGCGGCTCTGAACCCGGGTCAAGACACGGATGGTGATGGCGTGCTGACAGCTATTCCAGATAACAGCGAAACCTATGATGAGCTCCAGCCAAAATTCTCATTGAATTACGCTGTCAGCGATGAAACGAACATCTACGCAAACGCAGGTATTGGTTTTAAGTCCGGTGGTTTCAATAATTCAGGTGCAGCGCAGATTATTTCTAATAATCTCGTGAATGGCCCAACGCTTCTTGATGCGTTACTTACCGGCACGGCTGCTAATGTGAATTCAGAAGTCATCATTGCTGATAATTATGAGAAAGAAACATCAACATCCTTTGAGGTTGGTGTGAAAGGCACGTCAGGCGACCTGACATATGAATTTGCCGGCTATTACACAGAAGTTGAAGACATGCAGTTCTTCGAATTCTTCGTCGGTACATTCGGTCTGCTCAGAGTTGTTAACAATATCGATGAAGTTGAAATCATGGGTGTTGAAGGTAGCCTCAAATATGACGTGGGCAATGATTTGTCAGTCTTTGGTTCATTCAACTATCTGGATAGCGAAATTACCGCCAATTCAGCTCGGGTATCAACAGTTGGTAACAAGTCACCCTATACATCTGAGTACACAATCAATATTGGCGCAGATTACACGAAAGAGCTGAATAACGGTTCTGAGCTCACAGCACGACTGGACTACAGAGTTACCGGACCAACGGTATTCCATACGGTTCAAGGTGTGAATACATCACAGTGGGCAAGCTTTGCTCCAGGTGACTTCTCTATCGCTGAAAGAGACGAATACGGTGTCGTGAATGCCCGTATCGGTATCTCCAATGGTAATCTGAAAGTGACGGCATTTGCCAGAAACTTGTTTGATGAGAAATTCCTCGCAGAAGTTATTCCTGCAGCGGAATTTGCTGGTTCCTTCGTATCACCGGGCGCACGTCGTCTGGTCGGTCTTGAGGCCAGCCTGAGCTTCTAAGCCAGACTCTTTACAAAATTAAACCCCCGTCGCTGATTGCGGCGGGGGTTTTTTATTGAGAAAATTTTTAGCTTATTTAGACATCTGATAGGCCATCCATCCGGCCATACGTCCGCCAATCTGCTGACCGATAATTTCACCTGCAAAATGCGAGGTTTCAAGTAGAGCCTTTTCATCAATACCAGTTTCAAACCCCATTTGATGGGCCATGCTGACCAAATCTTCGGTGGCAAGATTGCCCGCCGCCCCCGGGGCGAATGGACAACCACCAAGGCCACCAATCGAGGCATCAAATTTTCTAATGCCGCACTCAATGGCAGCATAAGCATTGGCAAGACCCATTGCGCGGGTATCGTGAAAATGCGTGGCAAGAATTTTCTTATCAAATGAAGCCGTCAGACGGTCAAACAGGCTCTTTACTTGAGATGGGTTGGCCGCGCCGATTGTGTCGGCAATGATAATTTCTTGAGCGCCGGCCTCAAGCAGGGTTTCGGTCATCTCCATTACTCTGTCCTCAGATACATGACCTTCAAACGGGCACTCAAATGCTACAGAGACATAAGCTTGCCCTTTAATGCCATCATCCTTGGCGCGTTGCATCAAATCACAACTAAGCGCGAGTATGTCCTCATAGCCCATATTGATATTTTTGCGGTTCATGGTTTCCGTGGCGGATGGCACAACGGAAATAATCTTTGCACCCGCATCGCGCGCCATTTCATAGCCTTTTAAATTAGGCACCAGCGCACTCAGCGCCGCCGGGCTATCCTTGAGAGCCGACATAATATCGCTGGCACCTGCCATGCGCGGCACGGCTTTAGGGCTAACAAAGCTTGCAACTTCCACACCCGGTACACCGGCATCCACAAGTTTTTGTATCAGCTTGACGCGGGTTTCTGGCTCTACTTGAACGGTTTGATTTTGCAATCCGTCCCGTGGGCCGACATCATTAACGAATATAAAATTATCATTCATTCTTGGTCACTCCATAGATTGGGTTATTTTCAGTCCTTATTGAGCCATTCTTTCATGACATCCTCATTATGCGCCCCGAGCAGTGGTGGTGGCGAATAGGTGTCTCCATCAGTGTCAGACAATTTAATCGGATTGCCTGGCACATGGGCGCTCCCTTCCACTGGGTGATTTAACTCGACAACCATATTACGCGCGACAATTTGTGGGTCGGTCATGGCCTGAGCAACATTATTCACCCGCGCACAAGGGATACGGGCGGCTTCCAGTCGTTCAAGCCAGTAATCTGCCTCGTGGTTTGCCAGAACATTGGTGATACGCTCTTCAATATAGGCTTTTTCATTCAATCTGGCTGGCGCGAATTCAAGACGCGAATCTCGCAATTCATCATCATCAAGCAAATCTAAAAGCGGCGCCCAGAATTGATCCCCGACACAGGCAATGACAATCATGTCTGTTTTGGTTTTAAAGGTGTTGTAAGGCACATGCACAAAATGCGAATTTCCAAGCGGGCCTGGAATATCGCCGGACATTGAATGCATGGTTGCCATGTAATTCATCATGCTGAGCTGGCAGTCCAGCATCGAAATATCAACATGCTGACCTCTGCCCGTTGTATGCCGCGCATTAATCGCCGCCAGAATGCCCATGACGGCAAACATACCGCCGCCAAGGTCACCAATCGGAATACCAGCGCGGATAACATCTTCAGGATTATTACCCGTAATGGACATGCCGCCGCCAAGTGCTTGGGCAATCTGGTCAAAAGCCGGGCGTTTGCAGGCCGGGCCGGTTTCACCAAATCCCGTGACGGTGCAGGTGATGATGCGCGGGTTCACTTTTGACAGAGTGTCATAGTCAATTTTCAGTTTTTTGGTAACGCCGGCAGAAAAATTATTCATCACAATATCAGCCACTTTCACCAGCTCATAAAACTGGTTAAGACCTTCTTCTGTTTTCAAGTCCAGCGTGACACTGCGTTTATTTCTATTCAGAGTGAAAAAATACGCGCCCATGCCGTCAATTGAATTATTCGGGTCTTTCTCAAGCAGGCGGCGTGTGCCTTCACCAGTTTCAGGTGGCTCGACTTTCACCGTGTCTGCCCCCAGATCCGAAATAATCATGGCACCATATGGCCCGGAGAGCATATGCGTTAAATCAAGCATTTTTATGCCTTCAAGTGGCTTTTTCATCAGTACTACACCTACTTAAATAGAATGAATTGTATACAATCTATTAGGTAGTCTGCCTAACTGTTTTTGGCAAGGGAAAAAGACCGAAAAAGCCGGGAAATCAGAAATCGTTAAAATGTTCGGCATAACTATCTGCGGCGGCAAGAATATGCGCCTGCATGACGGATTTCGCCCATTTTCTATCGCCGGACTTCAGCGCTGTAACAATCATATTATGGTCATGGCAAGACTGTTGGATGCGCTTAAAGTCAAAGACCTTTGCAGTGCGATGCACCAGAGGTGGCGGCGAAAGAGCGAACATCAAATTCCTGAGCCTGTCATTTCGGCATATTTCATAAAGCTTGTCATGAAAGGCGCGGTTATTTTCTAGAAATAGCGGCAAAATGGTGTCAACATTTTCATTGGCGGATATGTGTGCCGCGATAATTTCTTCCAGATGAGAGACATTATCTGCAAGAAAAATAATGTCGTCTTCCTGCACTTTGTCAGCGGTGAGTTGGATAATATATCCCTCGACAAGGGCGCGGGCTTCAAAAACTTCTCGGACTTCTTCTTTTGACCATTGACGCACCCATCCCCCTTGATTTTCTTTCAGAATGATAAAGCCTTCATAATTGAGTTTTTTTAATGCGTCGCGCACAGGTGTCCTGCTGACCTGACAAAGGTCGACCAGATCTTCCTCAACAATTTTCTCAGCCTCTTTTAGCTCGCCGTTAAGGATGGCTTCTCGAATGATGTAATAGGCTTTATCTGCGGCTTTGGGCATAAGTTTCCTCTTATAAGCTTAAGGCACCTTGGCGTGACATAAAAACTTACCTTAATTATAGAGTGATAGCCTCAAAAAAAACCCCGTATCCAAAAGGATACGGGGGAATACGCAAATAAGGTCTAAATTAGACTGATTGTTTATTTATGAGGTAAACAATGATACCAAGTGCAATCAGTCCAACCAGGCCACCATCGCCAAGCTGTGCAATAATGCTCAGCATATTTTCAACGATGTCCCCTCCAAGAAATGGAACGGTATTTCCGAAAATGACCTGCAGGATGACGCCAAGAGCGACAACCAGAAGACCTAAATCGATAACTTCTTTTAAGAACATTTTAACTTTAGATAACATAAGCCCCTCCTCATTTTTTTTGTTATTAGGGTGTAAACAGACTGCCTTAATTCGCATTTTTGGTCAAATTTACGCTTAAATTCATATAAATAGCCACGTTTTCCACGCTTTTTGGGCTTATGGCATAATTCCAGAATGAATCACATAAGTGCAGAAAACTGGAATCAGGAGAGATGGCCAAATTTCACCATGCGTGAATTTCAGTGTACGCAAACCGGCACTTGCCAAATGCAACTCCGTTTTCTTGATGCCTTACAGCTTTTGCGGTCGGCTTTGGGGTTTCCATTTATCATCACATCCGGTTACCGCAGCCCGCACCATTCTCTGGAGGTAACGAAAGCCTCACCCGGCACGCATGCTCTGGGATGTGCGGCAGATATTGGTGTTTACGGTGAGCGCGCCTATGAGTTGGTGCAGGCCGCAACATCCCTTGGCATGACCGGTATCGGGGTTATGCAATCAGGGCCTGTTTCAGGGCGGTATATTCATCTCGATAATGCCGCATGCCGACCCCATGCACCGCGCCCCATGATTTGGAGTTATGCGTGATGCGTAAGCCGAATAAAGAATGGCAGGGGCTTATTAAGAGTATTGCGCCGCGTGTCAGTCTCGCTTTGGGCGGCCCTTTTGCCGGCCTTGCGACCCAGACATTGGCCAATGTCCTCTTTCCCGACCAAGATGGTCAGAAGCAGACCGCATGTCTGGCGAAGCTTGTTTCTGGACCGTTAACTGGCGATGCGACGCTTTTAGAGAAACTCAGACAGGCCGAAAAGAAATTTGACCTACAGATGCGTAAGCTGGATGTTGAAATCGAGTCGCTGCATGTTCAAGATCGCAATGCCGCACGCCATCGGCAGGAAAAAATTGGCGATCACTGGCCAAACCTACTGGGAATCATTGTTTTACTTAGCTTTTTTGCCACAGTTGCGTATATTTTAATAAACGGTCTCACCCATCTCGACAGCACGACGGCTGCTTTTTCTGGCACGCTTGTTGGCTATGTTTCCGCCAAAGCAGACCAGGTTATTGCGTATTTCTTTGGGTCTTCAAGTGGGTCGCGTGAAAAAACCCGTGCTATGGCGGATGCTTTGCATAATGGTAACCACCCCCGAAACGGTTAAATCCTTCATATTGTTGTAAAATTATCTCTCGGAATATGTTAAGAATTAACAAGAAACGAATCACTTAACGGTGAAGCGAATACTGGCTTTTAAGGTGACCAAGTAGAAATCTGGAACTTTATGTTTATGCGTTTTCAGATTTATGAACTTCTGGGTCACCTAGCTGGGGGTGTAAAGTTGATTGAGCAGGTTATATGAGTAGGTCCGAGGCGTTTCTCAGTAGTGCCGTTCAGGCAGCGCGTAAAATCCATTCGGTTCAGGATAATATTGTTGCGGTTAAAATCCATCCTGACTCACTTTCGGTTTTACAGCTTGAGCCGGCTATAGATGTGTCTTCTTCCCCGGATGAATGGCGACTCGACCGGATTGTCACTTGGTCACTCGGTAAAGATGTTGGTCACGTACCCCTTCAAGAAAATTTCGAGTATCTGGTCAATCAGACCCGACTGGTTCGCATCGAAGCCAAGGTGACAGGTCTTGATGCGGGCATTTCCATTCCCTTTACTCAATTTGACACGCGCGTGCTTAATCTGCCTTTCATGTTACCCGAGGAATTGGAAGATGAAGCGCAACTTGAAGGCTTTTGGGGAGATAATGACCCCGAATTAAACGATTTAGACGGCAAGATTGTGCGCTATCAAATCTTAAGCGCCAATGAGAATGAAGACCGGACAACGGTTTTGTTTTCCAGCATTCCTGAAACCACGGTGAAGCTCTATACTGATTTGCTGCTCGAGGCCGGGCTGATGCCTGTATATATTGAGAATGAAGCCTTTTCGCTGGTGAATGGCATTTTCACAAAATTATCATTTGATGATTTGCAAAAACCTCAGCTGATTGTGCATTTATGCCCCGGTCATAATGCGGTTATCGGCTTTACCAAAAACAGTATTGAAATCTTTCCAATTTCCGTCAGTGAATTTGACGATGCCTTGCTCTTGGAGCTTGAGGAACTGGATGATATTTCCGGTGAATTCTGGGATGAGGTTGGTATTAGGGTCGGTGAGCATATCAATCAGGCCATTGCTTATCTCAATGAAGAGAAGAATTTCCCCACGATTAAATCCTTCTGGATGGTCAGTGAGCATAAAAATATTGGCAATATCGAAGCCTTGCTCAGGGATAGGGTTGGGTCACTCCGGCTCAAGAAAATGGATTTGCTCGACGATATTGACGTACCGCCAGATCAAGCCAAATTCGTAGATTATTTTAATAATAGTAGCGTGTTTACCTCAGCGCTGGGGCTTGCCACGCAAAGCATCAATATTGCCGGATATGACGACACGCAGCGTTATAAAAGACTGCTGGATATGAACTTCCTACCTAATAGTGGGAATATCAGAACCTTCCGACAATTTGCGGCTGTCAATAAATTGCTGATGGCGACGGTTGGCGTGGTTTTTATGGCGTCGGCTTTGTTGATGGGTATCTCGAATATTCCAGAGCTGGTCAGCTCATCTTCTAAGGTTGCCGCCTATGAGGATCTGCAAGGCGAGGCGCAGACAGAAACCATTCGTTATAAAGGGTTGTCCAAAAAACTTGAGAAGCTGAGAGATAATGAGAAAAAAGTCAGCGACTTTACCGAGCCGAAGGGTTTCACCATTTTTATGTCCAGCATTGCGACCATGTTGCCGCAAGATGCCGAATTGCAAAAACTGAACATTAAAAGCACTGGCGAGGTGACGCTGGAGGGGCTGTCTCTTAGCAGTTCCGCGATTAGCACATTTGCGGCGGAGCTGGTGAAAAGCGGCCTTGCTACGCAGGCACCGATTACACAACAAAAAACCGGCGGCTATTACCGCTTTACCATTAACGCCATGATACGTCAGAAGGGTTAGCCGGATGTCATCGTCGCAACGCAAAGAATTGCAGGAAGAAACTGACGGTCTCTCGCATCTGTCGAGCGATGCTCAGTCTCTGCTGGCAGATTTGGCGACAGATAAGGCAACGCGGAAATATGTAACGCTCCCCGCAAATAATGGGGTGGCCGAAGAGGCGGATATTCATTCTGATGAGCATCATGAACTCAATGCCATGGTGTTTGATGCGTTTACGCCGCCTGAGCCTGAAGAGACGGTTGATGAGACGCAAAATGCAAGCGCTATGGTTTTCGAAGATGCGGAGCTTTCCGGTGCGCTTCCCGTTGAGTTAGATATTCCCGACAGAGGTGGCGACAGGCTCCTGTCTCTCATGACCGATGTGGAGACAGATTATGCCGACACGGCCACTGCCGCAGGTGAAGCAGGGGATTTGTCAACATTAGTGCGTGATATGCAAGATACGCATCCGGATTTTGCCGTATCAGACGAAGATGAGGCGGTATCCGATGATGATGGTCTTGCGACGGTTTCACATCTCGAGCAATTGAAACGGCGTTTTGCGGCGGGTCTGGCAAAACTAAGAGGTGGGCAGGCGCAAGATATTTCTGATGCTGATGCGCCTATTATCGTACGGAAAATTTTTGAGGCCGAGACATCCGCTTCGCCCATTCCCAAAACGGCGATATTGGCCTTTGTGTTATTGCTCGTTGCCGCGCTGCCGCCGATTTTGAATTTTACTTATATCCAGCCGACCATTTCGGAAAATAACCGCAAAGCAGATGACATCACGATTTTTCAAGGTCAGATTTTGAAAAATAACAAACGCTCTAATGACTTGCTGTCCCAGATTAAACTGCTTGAGAAAAGGTCTGCAAATATTGCCGGCACGCTGGTTGACCGCGAAAGATTTGATTTCCTCCTGCAACGGTTTCTTGCGGCCTTTGAACGTTTTGGGGTGGAAATTATTTCCATTACCAATGATGTTGATGCAGAGAGCAAATTTATTGTCGGCAATAATCTTCCGGTGCTTGTCAATACGGTGACAGTCGAGTTGGAAAGCAGATTTGAGGTCTATCGTTCGATACGAGAAATCTTTGTCAAAGAAGTCAAAAGTGTTGCCATCATTGAAGAGAATTTAACTGCCAAACCTGGGTCAAATTTGTTAAGAGTCAGGCTGAAAATGGCAGTTGCGTATAACGGAAAAGAGTAATGCACAGAGTAATGCGGTGTCTTTTATATCCTATATTTGTTTCTGTGTTGGTGTTGAGCGTCACGACGGGTGTGCGTTATGCCTCAGCGCAGGAGGCCCAACAGCCCGAATATGACGACCCCTTTGTGCGCGGTCTCAAGCGGCTGGAAACATTTGAAGGCTTCCAGCGGCGTTCATCCGAAAAAGCGCAGACGGCCAATGTTACCGAAGATGGTGAAACGGGCATACGCCAAACCGTGTTACCTGGTTTTGGACAGGCCTTTGATATACCGCGCTACCGGCTGGATGGAATTTTGGTCTCTGAAGCGCCTGACCTGCCGGTCATTCATGTGAACACATCGGGGCTAAAAACCGCAAATGAGATTTTGTATTTTGACCCTAATAGCAGACGTTGGGTTTACCGCCCTGGAGACTCTGAAACCCAGAAAGATATTCTCACAAGGTTTCGTCTTCACCGTCTTGACCTTGCAGATATGAACGGCGTTTCAAAGGCTGAAAATCTCGCTGGACGCGATGAACTTTATGTCTCGCCTGTCGATAATGGTACGCTTATCCATAATATTTGCCCCGGCGACACGCTCTCTAAGCTCTCGCGCACCTATAAAATTCCGATTGCTGAATTGAAAAAAAGAAACAAGGTTGCCCCGAATGGCTGGTTATATATCGGGCAGACCTTGTCTATTCGCGACCGCGCCATCACCGAAGATATGAAAGCCGATGCAGTGTCTTTTGATACAGCCACAAACAGCCGAATTGAGACGCTCGGTAAAGCGCGCAAATCTTATGTGCGGCTTTTTCGTTTTGATAGTCTAGAAGATGCTTTACGCGACTCTCGCGAATTTTATGCGGATTACCGAAATTATCTCGACTCCGATATGGTCTTACGTCAGGAAGTCGATAAAAGCGGCGGCGCTTCCTATCATCTCGATATTGGCCCTATGCAATCGCAAAATCATGCGGAGGCTTATTGTGTTTTGCTGAAAAGCGATGGGCTGATGTGTGATGCTGTGAAAAGAGTGCCGGGTAATGAACGCCAAAACACTTTTGACAGCACGGCCATTGTTCGTGTCTCGCCGATTGTTTTTTATGAAGGCGATGTGAATGAGAAAAATATTAAAATCGAAGAGACCAAGACGGTGACCTATAATCTGTCCGAGGGGCAGGTTCTTGGCGCTTCTGAGGGAACAGTGGTTAAAATCACCCATAAAGAAATTATCGTTACGGATGCACAAAACCACCTTCTGACCTTACCAATTGATTACCTCCCCGAGGTGGATCAAGAAGAGCTGACAGCCCGTGCGCAAGCGCAACGCCAAGCACAGGCGGCAGCCGTAGCGGGCGCTGCAGGACAAATAGCCGCCGGTGTCGATGTGCCGACGATTGAAAATCCGGCCATTGTTGACAGACTTGTTGAAAATGAAGCCAAACGCCGTAAAGGCAGCACCGAAGGTGCGCCACGGTAAATTGGGGAAGCCATGATAGGGTATAGTAAAGAAGTTGCGGATCGCGTTTTGAGGATTTTACAGGCTGGTGGTCAGCTCGAGCAGGACCAGTTGCGCGATATCATGAATAAGCAAAACGGCAAAAGTCCGGAAGTTCTCTCCAGTCTTATTCATAATGGTTTTGACGAGGAGGTCATTCAGACCATTTTATCGCGCGCTTATGCGCTGCGTCGTAAAACTGTCACGCCGGAGACGATTGATAAAGATATCCTGAAAAGCCTGCCCATTAAATTCATCAAAAAAGAAGGCATTCTGCCACTTGCCAAAGAAGGTCGGTTTTTGCGCGTCGGTGCTGTTGACCCGACTAAAGCGACGCTTGGTGGCCAAATCAAAGCCCTGACGAATTTTAATGTTGAGTTTTTTGTCATCAAGCATAAAAAAGCTGGCGGCTTGAGCATTGAGAGAGTCCTGCACATAAATCAGACCTTGTTGCATGGCCGCAGAAACGCTCTTTGGTGTCCCACCGCCTTCCGCAAAAGCTTCCATCATGCGGTAGATAATTTCTAATTGTGGTAATTCGGTCATGAAACCAAACCAGTCTAGAACGTGCCGGGTTTAAAAAGGCCACTATTTTCGGTATTTTCGACGTCTTTGGCAGGCTCTGGTTTAGAAGGTTGTGGCGCGTCAACAAAGTTTGACGGCGTGTTATCACTTTTAGGGGCTGGCTCAGCTTGTGAGGCTGTAACATCGCCGCCAAGATCAGCGAGTTCTTGTGCGATTAAATCATCATCGTTTTTATGAATATTCTGCACAATTTTCTTGTCTGCATCTCCCGCATCGGAAAATACATCCACATCAACTAAATCTGCGGGGCCGGTCATCTCATCAATGGTCAGAAGCTTATCCAGATGCGCCAGCTGGATAACGCGCATCAACTCGTCACTGGCCTTACTTATTGAAAAGTCAATGTTTTTTTGCTTACAGCTTTGCATCGCGATGACCAGTATTGAGACGCCGGAACTGTCAATATAATTTACGAGGCAACCGTCAATTTCAAGTTTAGAGATATCATCCAGGTTTTCTGAAAGGTCGTTTTTTACATCGGGCGTGATTTCGAGATCAATATCGCCGGAAAGAGTGAGAATAAGTTCTTCAGCATTTTTCGTAAATTTATATGGCATTTTTTACAACCTTTATTGGATAAGCAACTTTATCAATACCCTCAAAAAATAATATAATATTCATTATATGGTAATTGCAAATTTTACCATAATATTGTTTAATCCAGTCTCGATGGGTTTATCACGCGATGCGTGATGAGTAATTTAGAGTTAAGGAGTACTCATATGGAAATTCTTAAAAAGGATGAAAAAGGTTTCAGTCTTATTGAATTGCTCGTAGTGATTGCCATTATTGGTGTTCTTGCTGCGGTCGGTTTAACAAACTATCAAGGATTTATTGAGAGCGCGAAAAAAGATACAACAGAGGCAAGTGCTGAAGATATTCACAGAACATTGTCTGCTTACGCTTATAAAGAAAGCTATGAAGTCAGTGACTGTAATTCAGTCACAGACGATGCGACAATGCTCTCATGCCTCCAAGGTCTGTATGCATCAGGTGGCCCTTTCGAAAACAAAGACAACCCATATAACCAAAACAACACTGCGATCTCAGCAATTAATGTTGCGACACCGCATAGTGTTTTCCATGACCCAGATACGGCTGACAGCAATCAAGACTGTACAACTTCAGGCAATGCCGCGGGTGTAAATGGTCAGGTTGTTATTGCAAATGACACATCAGCTTCAGGTAGCTCATATGACCTATCCGTCTATTACTGTTCAGAAATGACAGTGAGTGGTTCAGGTACAGGCGCGCATTGGACAAAAACAAAGAATACAATTCAGTGGGACTAATCTCCTGAACTGAGTAAGATTAAGGGCGGCTTCGAGCCGCCCTTTTTTTATTATTTTTTAGGTTTTTGGATTTTTTAGATCTCAAAAAATCTATTCCGGTAAATCATCAATTAAATTCTGCTTGTGCAATTCTTCGATATATTTGTCCATGGTTATCATGCCGAATTGAGCCCCTGTTTGCATGGAGGTGTTAATTTGCACAATCTTATTTTCCCTAATCAAATTCCGCACGGCAGGGACGCAGACCATCACCTCAAAAGCCCCGATACGCCCGCCGCCTTTTCTTTTCAGCAATTGCTGGGTCATTACGAGTTGCAGAGATTGCGAAAGTTGGGAGCGTGCTTGCGCCTGTTCCTCGGCAGGGAAAACGTCAATGATACGGTTAATCGTTTCCGGTGCGCCCGATGTGTGGAGCGTCCCAAAAACAAGGTGGCCGGTCTCGGCAGCCGTTAAGGCCATAGAGACGGTTTCATAATCACGCAATTCGCCGAGCAAGATAATATCCGGGTCTTGACGCAGGGCGCCTTTTAGGGCGGCGGCAAAACTTTTTGTGTCTCGCCCGACTTCGCGTTGGGAAATAATGCTCTTAATCGGGGTGTGTACAAATTCGACCGGATCTTCAATGGTGATGATATTTTCGGCGCGTTCACGGTTAATCTTATTGATCATCGCCGCCAGTGATGTTGATTTACCTGAGCCGGTCTGACCCGTCACCAGCACGAGGCCGGATTTCTCAGTCAGGATTTTGTGAACGGCAGGGGGCAGGCCTAACTGCTCAATATTCGGGACTTCGGTGACAATCGTTCTGAGGACCATGGCCCAGCCATGCATGGTGCGATACCCATTGGCACGGAATCTTTGTTCGCCAACCATAATTGCAAAATCAACATCATTCTTTTCGCAAAATTCTTTATACGCTTTCTCGCCAAGTTCATGACGGAAAACCTGATCGAGCATATCCTGCTCAATGACATGTTCTGGATAGGTGATGATATCGCCACTGGCACGGACGGCAAGCGCCTCGCCTGCGCGCATATGAAAATCTGAAATACGGTTTTCTTTTGTGAGTTGGTCTAGCAGACCATAAATTGGGTTTTCCATTATGTAAGCAACACCTTTACCATCAACTCTCTACGCATTAATTGTTTGAATTAGCTTTGAGAGCTCGTTAAGCGAACTGGATGACCGCAAGCTTTATTCCTGATATTTATAAGCTCTCCTTGCATGCGGGGCAATGTTGAACATGGTTGAAATTTATTGGTTTTTTCTAATATGTGCCTTTTGGGTCGGGGCGTGTTTTGGCAGTTTTATAAATGCTGCGGCGCTGCGCATTGTTAGGGGGCAGGACTGGATGTCCGCGCCGTCGCGTTGTTTCGCCTGTGATAAAAAACTCACTTGGTCCAGAAATATGCCGCTTTATGGTTGGCTAAGACATGCGGGCAAGGCGCGGTGCTGTCAGGCAAATATCCCAATACGTTATTTCTGGGTGGAGGTTGCTGCAGGTTTCATCCTTGCGGCGCATTTTGCCGTATTCGATGCGCCGGTTACCTTGGCTTTCCTGCCATTTCTGGTTTTATGCGGCATTATTTTTCTTACCGATATGGAGGCGTTTCATATCCCTGATATTGCCTCGCTTGGCGGCACAGCAATTGGGCTTTTATGTGCGCTGGCGGAATTCCCCGGCTTGCCAAGTCTCACAGATGCGATCATTGGCGGTGTTGTCGGTTTTGCTATGATATATGCGATTAATCTGTTTTACCGCCTATGGCGCGGCGTTGACGGCATGGGATTTGGCGATGTGAAGCTTATGGCGATGTTTGGGGTCTGGCTCGGGCCGATGATGCTTTTGCCTATTCTGTTTGTGGCAAGCACGGTTGGCGCGGTGGCGGGTATCGGATTTATTATTTTCAATCAAACGTCAGGAAAAAAAGCTAAAAATGGTGATATATCAACACTTGCTCTGCCATTTGGGTGTTTTCTCGTCCCAGCGGCGCTTTTTTTACATTTTTTCGATATCATATCGCTGCTTGGGCTGGCCTATTAAACACTGACGCTGGAAATAGCAGTTATGGGCGTCTATCTGGATGGAAATAGTGAGATTTTTCTCCAAAAACACCATCAGGCCAGATATACTGAGATATGCGTGATTCGGCTTAGCTCGGGTCATTTGAGTGGGTAACGGTTACATATGTAATGTATACATATGTAATGGATACATATAATGGTTAGATATAATGGCTAACATAAGAACGTCAGAAGAGCTTCAATCGTCCATTAAGGATTTGCTGGCAGCGGCTGAACAAGCTGCTGAAAAATCCAGAGAAGAATCCGGCGACGGTGTGAATCCTCAAGATAATCTGAATATGACCGAAGATGAGGTTGCCAAGCATCTTGAAGGTCTTGATTTGCTTATAACAGAAGAGGCAACACTTGCACTGCGCGCAGAGTTTTTGCGTTTCAGCAGTGTTTTTGACACAAATGCAACACGCGAAACAATTCATAATGCAGTGGTTGAGGTCACGAAGCCTTTATTGGAAACTTGGATAAACCGTTATATGGCAGATATTGCGAAGTCTGTTGTGAAAGAAGCAATTGGTAAAATAGCTGATGTCCGTAAACCTCTCTAGAGGGAGTTCTGAATATTTTTTTATCGCGTAACATGGTATCGAAACATCGAGTAACAACGGCGTTTATACTCACCTCACTTATGTTTGGCTGCGGGCCAAATATTGAGAGAGATTTTACGGTTGAAGGGGCAAAAGGTCTTTTCAAGGAACGTCTATATGCCGAACAGCTCAGTAATGACGAACGCCAGAAGCAAAAAATTCAAGCCAAATTACAAGAGCAGCGCACCATGCCGAACCGGCGCCAGACGTTGCAAATCCGTGTGCCTGTGGATGAGTCGAGACTGCTGACCCCGTTTAATGCGTCTATGGTCGGAAGTGGCGATAGTCTTATGCCGGGTGCGGGCTTGTCCGGCGGCAGGACATTGGCGTCGCGGCAAAGAAATGTTGAACTCAAACAACGCCAGCTTGACCAGAAGAGCAATGACCTTAAAAGTTTTATCATTAAAATGAACCGCGAAATGGCGCTGGAAGAAGAAGGCTATCGTTTTGAGATTGAAAAAATTATTCTAGCGACGCTGATTGACCTCGATAATGAAATTGCCAGCCTTAAAGAGCAGACCGTTATTGGTTTCTCGGCGGGGAATGTGGCGGATCAATTAGCGTTTTTCGGGCGCAACCAGCTGGCGCGATATGACCAATTTGTCGACTTACAGGAAAGTTTCTTGTTTGTTGGGTCAAGCATGTCTACCGGCATGTCCGTTGCACGGCGGGATGAATTGCAAAAAGTGATTGATGGGCGTGAGATGAGTATTAATTTCTCCGGCCTATCTTTGCCTGTTGCGCTGGAGTCGCTTGCTAAATCTGCCAAAATGTCGGTGTATCTCTCACCGGCTTTAAAGGCCAGCCAGCAACCTGTTTTCCTCAATGTGCAACGCGCTGAGACTGTCGATATTTTTGATATTCTGATTGATAATTACGACATTGCTATGGCCTATGATATTAGCATGTCGGTTGCGCGCTTCTTCACTAAGGATGAGTTTGAAGCGCATATGCGGGATGCTATTGCTGCTGCGACGGCCCATAACCGTGTTGCAAAAATCCATCGTGACAAAGCCAAAGCCGAGAAACAAAGAGCTGAATTATTCGCCTTTTATGAAAAATATTTTAAGCGTGTCGGCGAGGATGCACGGCTTGAAAGTATCGAGTCTATTCTCACCATGGACGACCAACTGACCAGTGGCATGTCGTCAACACTGTTACAAATTAAGGAAGTTGCTTTTAACAGTCAGGCAGATATTTCCGCTAAGAGAGCGGCCTATGAAGCTGATTTAAGGCGATTAGAGAATGAGATGTTTATTCTTGAAGGTCAGATGGAGGTGATTAACGCTTCTCTAAAACGTGCGGAAGCACAAATGGGCGATGATAAAATGCTGGCCTCTGCCGGTGCGCAATATAATGGGGCGGCGGGGGCTGATGCTGAAATGGCCTTATTCAACGACCCGCTTTTCTCTCAAGCGACAATTGTAAAAGATGCGTCGCTCGGCACAACTGAGCCAGTCTATACGGATAGATTTACCATTTACTATCAGGAAGCTGATGCGATTAAGTCATCTCTCGACTCCTATTTCGATCAGCTCTACCCGGAAGAAAATCCGGTGGTTATTCAAGCCGAAGCAGTCAGTATGTCTTCTGATGGTGGCGCGGGGACGAATAGTGCCTCTGATGCGGCGGCGCCGCTTATGGCCGAGTTAACCAAGGAGCCGGAGCTTTTGTCAGATGCTGATTTCAGGCCACCAAAAATCAGCACCGATAAGACAGCTGTTGTGTTTACCGGTTTGAAGCCAGACTCTGATCTTGCCAAGCGTCTCATAGAGGATCTGGATATTCCTGCGAAGCAGGTTCTTGTTGAGGTCTTTATGGTGAATGTCACGCGCAATTGGCAACGTAAGCTAGAAAATAGCATTAACGCCATTCCAAATTTTTCCGGCACAAGCACGACGATGGATTTTGTCTCCAATCTGTCGCGTCAAAGCTTGAACAATTCAATAGTGCTTAATCAGCCTGAGGGTGATTTATCTGCAACGATTAATTTCATGGAAGAAAATAATATCGCCAGAACAGTCTCATCACCAACAGTGCTTGCTAAAGACAGCGTGTCGGCCTCGATTAACAGATCTGTCACGCGCTTTAGAGAAATCATACGTCAGGAACCGACGGGTGAAACCAATAGTGTGACAGGCACGCCGATTTTCACAAGTGTCACGGAATATGAGCCTGTTGAAGCGAGCCTTAATTTGACAGTCACGCCGACGATTAATGTTCTCAATGACCATGTTACGCTTGAAATTAATTTTGAGGATAGCAGCTTCCTTGGTGAAGATGCCAATAGCCCGCAGCTTTCAAATAATATTACCACCAGCATGGATGCTGCGCCGGGTGATGTGATTGTTCTGGCGGGTCTGTATAAGGAATCTAATCAAAGTAATCGCGAGTCCTTGCCCGGTCTGAGTGGGGCGCGGTGGCTTGGGCCAATTTTCGGCGGTTCGGAAGATGATTTATTCCAGTCCGATGAGATGGTGATATTCCTTGCGCCAACCGTCATTACCCCCAGATCCGGTGTGACACCGCCCAATGCCGTTCGCTAATCCAAAAACTGACTTAAAAATCAACGAAGCTGGTTTTTCTGTTGTCGAGGTTGCTGTCGCGCTCACCTTGATGGCGATTGCCGTTGTCGGCGCGATGTCGCTTCTGGGTGCCAGTACAACCGAATTTTATAAAAGCCAGTCGCGCAGTAAGGTTGAGATGGTCGCTAATGGTTTGCTGGAGGAGTTAACCCTCCGCCATGCTAATGGAGATACTATCGCAAGCCTAACCATTGACGACTGGTCGAGCTATCTGACAAGCAATGACCTCAGCACAACAAATGCCACACTGAATATTGCCAATAAAACGGGTTTATCAGATTACACCATATCGGCGACCTCGTTGACGGATAATTATCTCATAGTATCCGGCAGTTCCGGCACGCCTGAAGCGGGCGATGTTTTTCTCATAGAGGATAATGTGGTGACCTGCCGTGTCGCTAGCTATGAGGTGACGGCTTTGGGTAAACAGGTCGGATTTGGCGATAGCTGTGATATTACCGGACTGACAGCTGTCGGGAAAAACCTGCTCTTTGCGGATTATAAAGCGACGGTCAACGTCACAGCACGCGGAGCCGGTACGGTTTCAAAATCAAGACAATTCTTTTCGAGCTGGCAAACAGATTAGAAGCGTCTGGTGCGCTCTAAACTGAACGCGCCATCATCTGTGGCGTCAAATGACCATTCAGCCATGAAGCGTTTCACACGACTCCCGCGTAAGGCGCAGCCGTAAATACCAAATTTGCGCGGGGTTGAGCCAGCCGATAAATCACGGATGAAAAACCGACTGGAAATTTTATCATATGCCAAGCGCGTGCCCGCCTGATAGCTTGACGCCGTTGAGGCCTCAAAGCCCGGCACATCGTTCAGGCAGCTTGTGCGGTCAGTTGAAAGGCTGGTATCGCTGACGCCACCGGACAGTGTAAAACCTGTCTCATTGGCGTCCAGCTCATCTGTGAGCGAAAACATATGGCGCATACCAAGCTCCAGTGCTTCTCCGGCGCGGGCGGAGAGGGATTGGTCTTGTAAAGACAAAGAGCGTAATTTTGAAAATTGCGTGACGCGCGAATTGAGGGCCGTCAGGCTCATAGTGGCCACAGCGATAAAGGCAATGGCAATCAAAGTGATATAGCCATTCTGCTCTTTGGCATGACTTTCAAATTTTTCAGATTTATGAAGGTGGGTCATGGCGTCACCAGCAAGGCAATGAGCGGGATTTTATAGTCACGGTTCAGGCTAGCGTCATCACGACTACCGCGCACATTTTTTGAAAGTCTTAACGACAAGGTGAGCATGTTTTTTTCAGGCCCGCTATCGGTATGGGTGAAATTAATTTGCGAAAATACTGGTTCGCTGACATCACGCCACGCGACTGTGCTGTCTGATAGGCAATTTGTTTCACTGAGTTTGCGCTGTAACACGCCACCTTCGGTGGTGGTCTGTAATCTAAATTCTGTTAAGGCGCGGTCACCGTCGAGTGTTTCGCCACAAAATTGGATATGGTTCGACTGTACGAGATTGACTGCTGAGGTTCTTGTAATGGCCGGGTCGAGGCTGTCGGCGGCGACATAACCCGCCTGTGCAGCTGAACGACCAATGGCATCATGTGCTAAGACGGCCTGTTCATCCAGCAAGGCCTGAACGGTAATGCGTTCGACCCGGATATTCATATTATTACCCATGGAAAATAAAGCGGTGCTGATAACGCCGATAATCACAATAACGGTCAGCAGCTCAACCAGACTAAAGCCATTGATGTTATCGAAGCCATCGAAGCCATCGAGGCTATTGTTGCTTAGCTGTTGCCATATAGGTCTAGGCACAGGGTCGAGATTAGGCGACATCATCCGAGGTCTCTTGAAAACTCTCGGCTTTTAATGAGATAAATCTCTGTCGCGATAAGGCCTGCGTCATGCAGTTCCCGCAAGGCAATAAGTTTGCGTTCAATTTCAACCAAATCATCCTCAGAAAGATTAGGTTTGGCGCCATCACTTTCAGGTAACGCATCTGCCATAATGCTTTCGGCATTTGAGCTTGCTTGTTCAGCAGGCGTGTCTTCAACAACTGATGCTGTTTCGTTAAATAGACCCTGTTTAGGGGCTGATGTTTTAGGAACAGGTGGGACAGTTCCTAGGCGCGGAATACTGAGTTCCTCTAACAGGCTATTATCCTCATCTTGGGTAGCTCTATCGCTTGTTGAAACTGGCGGATTCAATGTGTCATCAATGGTGAGTACAATCTCTTCCGGCTTGCTGGTGTTTGCTTGATTGTTCATAAAGCCCGGTAGCCCAGAAGTATTATCGGTATTCTCAGGCTGGGTCGCATTTAAGATTGCAGGCTGACCTTTTCTGGCGTCTTTTTTGGGCCGATTGGTAAAGATAAGACGAAAAATCAGAAACGCCATTAAGGCAATCAGGAGACAACCAACACCAATCCATAAAGGAGGATTTTTGTCGAATGCCCTGAAAAGTATTTCAAGTATTTTTTCAAAATCTAATTGCATATCAGGATCGCTGACTTGATGTGTATAGTATATACGATTGCCGAGTGATTCTTAAACGCGGATTGATGGATATCAATCGAGGCTCAGCTCTCATTATCCAGAACAAAGAGTTGATTATCCGCCGCAACAAAAGAATTCTTGAACACAAGTTGGGCTTTTTTTTCAATTTCGTCAAGTTGGACATCCGTTCTAGAGGGGTCATGATGATAAATGGCGAGGTTTTTGACATGAGCAAGTTGCGCCAGACGAATAGCTTCCTGCCAGGTTGAGTGACCAAAGCCTTTTTTATCCTCAAATTCATTATCATCATAGGTGCAGTCATAAAGCATTAAATCGGCATTCTGACTAAAAGCGACCAATTCCGAATTTAAGTTATCCGTCTCATGTTCTGTATCGGTTGCATAGATGATATTTTTATCCGCTATTTGCACGCGGTAAGCATGTGCGCCGCCGGGATGAGGTATGGGGCAAGTGGTCAGTTTTACGTCGCCCAAATCAATTTCAGCGCCCGAGGCGTGACTGTGATACTGCACATCGGCTTCAAAAATATTCGACTCTATCGGGAAAAACGGGTCAGACATAAGCCTGTTGAGAACCGGCTCAAAACCATCCGGTGCATCTTCGGTTATCGTATGAAAATGCACGCTACAATCTGACTGAAATAAGGGGGCAAAGAAGGGAATACCCATAAGGTGATCAAGGTGAAAATGGCTGAGACATATATGATAATTCTTCTGATAATTCTGTGCTTTACGCGCCGTGAGACTTTCACCTAAGGCATAAAGCCCTGAGCCGGCGTCAATAATGACAAATTGCCCGTTTTCCCGCGATGTGCCAATTTCTACACAGCTGGTATTACCGCCATATGTGACATGATTTTTGCCGCTTACAGGCAGGGACCCACGCGTTCCCCAGAATTTAACTGTCGGTTGTTGTGTGGTCACCACCTGTTACTCCGTTACTTTTGAGTGGCTACGTAAACGCCGTTCCAGTTTTCACTGGGCGGGTGATGTCTGAAATTATCAATACGTGTACTGTAGATTCTGTATGTTTTCTTTAATTCTGGAAAAACAGTCTCCAGACGATTTAACAGGCCGCGCGCGAGACCCCAATTCTGACCCTGATAGGCCTCTATCATCCGATTATGCAAGGCTTTGGCGGATATAAAATCCTCATCAAGAGCCTTCTCGTCATCTCCCATTAAGACATAGATACGCTCGGGTTCTTCTTTACCTTTTAAGGCTATCAGGTCTATCTCGAGCATTGCGAGATCACTGGCAGCGTGTGCGGTTTGCGCGCCCAGCAAAATATCAACACCATAAAATTTGGTTTGTCCTTCAAGTCGGGCGGCAACATTGACCGCATCGCCAAGCGCTGAGTAATTAAATCTTTGATCAGAGCCAATATTCCCGACCAAAGTTTCACCTGTATTCAGACCAATGCCCATAGCGAGCTGACTGCTCCAAACGCCTTGGAGTTCAGGGTCAATTTTTAGCGATTGATTCAGCTTTTTAAGTGCTTTTTGCATATCCAGCGCCGCCAGACATGAAAGGCGTTCATGATTTTCCAAATCCGTTGGCGCGTTCCAGAACGCCATAATGCAGTCGCCAATATATTTATCGATGGTGCCTTGACGATTATAAATCAGCCCCGACATGGTTGTCAGAAACCTATTGATGAGATGGGTTAGGAGTTGAGGCGTCTCGGAAAGCCCCTCTGAAATGCTGGTGAAATCTCTAATATCCGTAAACATGACGGTCAGCGGTTTGACAACGCCACCAAGCTGAAGGTCTTTCGGGTTTTTTGCAATTGCCTCGACCAGTTCGGGTGCGAGATATTGACCAAACGCATTCCGCACGCCGCGGCGTTCTTCTTCGTTACGGATATATCTTAATGCCCCTGCAGTGAATAGCGTTGCCCCGGTGATAAAAATCGGATTGGCCGGGTCAACCAGCATCATTTTTTCTGTATAGGACCACCAGGAGAACCCCACGCCTCCCAGAGACGTAAAAAACCATAATATGACGGGGACAACCAGACCCATAAATTCGATAAGAATAATAATGAGAAGCCCCATAGTGAAGGCGAGGGCAATTTCTCCAAATTTCAGTAAGAGCGGGCGGGTCAGGAATTGACCGTCGACAATTTGTTGGATGGCTTGCAAATGAATTTCGACACCGGGGGTGACGGGGTCAATTGGTGTTGCCCGATTATCAAGAAGGCCAGCGGCACTACTGCCGATAATGCCAATCTTGCCGGACATAATAAGAGGGTCAAAATCACGCGTCACCACCTTCCATGCCGGAATTCTTTTAATGTTTTCACGTTCGGCATAATAAATCCGCATCGACCCATCAGCCTCTACGGGAACGATAAACTGACCGACTTTAAGACGCGACAGACCAGCGCCGGATGAAAACCCTGCCTCACTTTTCACGCCGGTTGTTTTCACAATCAAAGATCGCGCCCCTTGAGCAACCCGCAATAATTCAATCGACAAAGCCGGATAGAGTTGTTGCTCGTGCCTGAGAACGGTGAAGGCAGAGCGGATTAACCCGTCGCTATCTATTTTTGCATTGATGAGGCCTACACCTGCCGCCGCATCATGAAGTGTATCAAGATTACTAATCGCCGCTGAGCTTTGAGGTACAAAAAGCAGCGGATCAACAAGCTCCAGATTGGTTTTTTGTATCGCAATGCCCGCTTTGGCTTGTGGTATAGGGCGACCGTCATCGGTGAAGGCCATGGATAAAACCGTATTGCTCCCGCGCAAAGCAGCTGCCAGAGCAGCGTCGGGGTCGGTGATTTTCTCCATAATATCTTTTTCAAGAACATCCCAGTCGAGGCTTTCCTCCCCATCCGTCATCATTTGCAGAGACTTCCAATTTGCAAGCACCTCGGAAGGGCTGTTGCGATCGGGCTCGGCAAACATCACATCAATACCAATCGCTGCTGCGCCAGATGCCGTGGCAGAAGAAATAATGTCCGAGAAAATTTGTCGAGGCCACGGGAATTGACCGAGAAGCTCGAGGCTTTTTTCGTCAATGTCTATGATGAAGACAGGATTGTTTTCAACTGATCGTGGATGCAAGCGGTTATATTGATCAAAGACTGCGTTTTGCAAAGCTTCAAGCGGGCGCGGGAGTCCCCAGACCAGACCGGTCATCATGACCAGAACAATAAGGGGGAGTATCCACCCAATCATTCTGGTGATTTTGAGAACACCAAGCAACCTGACAAACATCAATTAATACCTGTAAAAACAACTAGTCAGCAGTCCAATATGACAGTCCTTTAGCAAATTTGAAAATACTTTATGCCCAAGGATGATGTTTTGTCGGCGGCTCTTTATCATCCTTATTTTCAGTTGTTTTTCCGGATTGTTTACGTGGCATAGATGGTACATGTAGCCCCTTAGCCAGCTCTTTCGCTTGCACCCGATCAATTTTAAACGCCTTGGAGTGCGGTTTATCGAAAAGCGGCACATGCGGCTGTTTGAAGAAGGGGATTAAGATGATACCGGCAATAAACCCGCCAATATGGGCAACATAAGCAACCCCGCTATCAACCTGCCCAAGATTGAGGAATTGCAGGCCAATCCAGCCCCCCAATACCAGAAATGCCGGCACATTAATGGTACGGAAAAACACAAAAAACCCGACAAGACAAATGATATTGGCACGCGGATGCAAAACCAGATAGGCGCCAAGCATGCCGGCAATCGCACCGCTGGCACCAATCATAGGTATCATTGAATTCGGGTCGACGAGGCTTTGCGCAAATGCCGCCGCGCTACCGCAGCAGACATAAAGAGCGATATAACGAGACTTTGAGCCGACACAATCTTCAATATTGTCACCAAAAATCCACAGATACAGCATATTGCCCAGCAAATGCATAATACCCCCATGTAGAAACATCGATGTCAGCACTGTCGTCCATGCCGGCACGAGCTGATATTCAAAAGGGAGATAGTCTTGTCCGAACAAGACGGCTGGGGTAACACCCAGCCCGCGAATAAGCACGTCATTATAGGCGCCCTGCGAAAGTTGAACGAGAAATACAAAGATGCATAGGGCAATAATCACCCAATTCACCCAGGGGGTGGTTGAGGTCGGATTATCGTCTCTCAGCGGGAAAAAAAACATGTTATCAATCCGGGCAATGAATATGATTACCTATTGTGGTTAACATAATCACATGCCATTTGTTAGGCATATAGTTTAAAAATCTAATTAAATTCTAGCCCAATATTTTGGGTATAGACCGGAGTTAATGATGAGCGATGAAGTAATTACCCAGGTCGAAAACGGTATTATGATTATTACCCTTAATCGACCTCAAGCCAGAAATGCTATTAATCGCGCCGCATCTGAAAAAATTGGTGCCGCGATGGTTGAGCTTGATGAAAACCCGGATATCCGTGTGGGCATTCTGACAGGCGCTGGTGGCACATTTTGTTCGGGTATGGACTTAAAAGCTTTTGTCAGTGGTGAGTCTCCTTCTCTGGAAGGTAAAGGCTTTGCCGGGCTGGTTGAATCGCCACCGGAAAAGCCGCTTATCGCTGCTGTTGAGGGTTATGCTCTGGCAGGTGGATTTGAGATTGCCCTTGCCTGTGACCTGATTATTGCCTCTAAAAGCTCACAATTTGGCGTGCCGGAAGTGAAGCGTGGTCTTGTCGCCGCCGGGGGTGGTTTGCTTCGTCTGCCGACACAGACATTTCACCGTCTGGCAATGGAGCTTGCCCTGACAGGTGACTTCATAGATAGCGCGCGTGCTTACCAAACGGGGCTGGTGAACCATGTCGTTGATGATGGTAAGGCGCTGGATGCAGCGATTGAAATGGCTGAAAAAATCTGTGCCAATGGCCCCCTTGCGGTTGCCACGAGTAAGAAAATTGTTAATTGCGCGCGTGATTGGTCAAATGCGGAAATGTTCCAGAAGGAAAAAGTTCTCTCGAATCCAATTTTGAGAAGTGAAGATGCGATTGAGGGGGCGACGGCATTTGCTGAAAAACGCCCGCCGCAATGGAAGGGCAAATAAAGCTCTACTCGACTGGCGCTTTACTGGCGCTTTAATGGCGCTTTACTGGCACTTTACTAAATCGTTACTCTTGAGATGCATCTTTTTGGCCGACTGCCGTGATAACGAGCTGGTCAGGTTGTAAAAGTCGTTGCGCGACACGTCTCACATCATCAAGCGTGATAGCGGCGATAATGTCATTACGGGTTTCAAAATGTGATGGCGGCAAATTGAGATATTGCGCGGTCAGCATTTTGCCGGCAATTTTCCTGCCACTATCAAAGCCGAGCGCATAACTCCCAATGATGTAATTTTTGGCATTTTCCAATTCTGTTTCACTTGGCCCATTTTCTTTCATGCGTCTTAATTCAGCACGCAGAACCGTCAGGGCGTCATCAACATTTTTATGGCTTGTTGCCATACGCCCCATCCAAACTGGAAGGGTGCCGATGTCGTCCATATAGCTATAAACACTGTAAACAAGGCCGCGCTTTTCTCTGATTTCGGTCATGAGGCGCGCAGAAAAGCCACCACCACCAAGAATATGGTTGACGACAATTGCCGTATAGTAATCCGGGTCGCCAAAAGGGATGCCGACATGCCCGAAGATGATTTCGGTTTGAGGGCCGGGGAAATCGACCAATATGACATCACCCTCAGTTGGGGTGAAAGGCTTAATTTTTGGGCGCGTGCTTTGGGTTGGCAGGCCGGCAAAAACCGCGTCCAGCTGTGCGAGCAAGTCGGCTTCTTCAATATCACCCACGACAGATATAATCAGATTGTCTTGTGCAAAAAGTTGCCGATGCGCTTGGCGTAACATATCAGCATTGATTGTCTGGGTGGCCTCCGGCGTGCCACGTTGGGGGGTGCTATATGCGTGCCCCTTAAAAGCATTTTGCCACCACGTCTCCGATGCGATTGTCCCGCCATCTGACGCGCTGCTACGATGCCCAGCCATCAAAGCCTGTCGCATTCTTTCAAGTGGTGCCGCATCAAAACGCGGTTTATTCACAGCCTGTGCAAGCAGGGAAAAGGCCTCATCCTTATGCTTTGATAATGTCCTTAATGAGCCGCTAAAGCTGTCTTTCTCGGCTGAAAAGGAGAGCTTAATACCGTAATCCTCTTTGCGGGTCTGAAATTCTAGGGCAGTGAGATCGCCTGCGCCTTCATCCAGCATGGTAGATAAATAGCGGATAAGCCCGGGCTCAAAGTTTGCTGAGCCGCCGCGCCATAAAAATCTCATCTGTATGATGGGCAAATTTGTGTCTTTTACAAACCACAGCTTTATCCCTTTGGGGGTCGTGAGCTGACGCACCTCTAATGCCTCGGCAGACGGTGCAAAAAAGCTGCAAACCAAAACAAGACAGAAACCGGATATTAATTTGGCAAGGCGATGCTTCATGGTGTGGCTGCCTCAGAGTTTTCTGTTTGGATAGGTGGCGTCAGAATACCGGTGACACTCTGGCTGGCATCCAGATATAAGGTGGCGGCTTTTCGGATATCCGCCGCGGATACAGCTTCGATATGCTGTGTCCATCGGTTGACATCGTCAATATTCAAACCAATGGCGAGTAATGACCCATATATTCTTGCCTGCGCAAATTGACTGTCACGCGCATAAAGTGTGTCGGCTAGGATTTTGGTTTTGGCACGCTCTAGTTCCTGCGGTGATACATTTTCTATTTTCAGTTTTGCGATTTCTGCATCAAGACGCGCCAGATTATCTTCAATAGAGGTCACGTCGCGCGGGGCTATATAAACCACAGCCTCACCATGTGCGCGCTTCATCGTATCCGCCCAACCGCCGACGCCGACGGCAATTTTTTCATCAACAATTGACGTCTGATAAAGCCGCCCCGTTGTGCCAGATGACAGAATCTGCATCAGCAATTCTAAGGCCGCGAAGGATTTCGCATTTTCCTGCGTCCATACCGGCAGTCGATATATGCGCTGCATGACTGGCTGGCGGGTGCGGATATCCTGCATATAAATTGTCTCGGGTGCAGAGAGCGTGTCTGCTTTTATCTGTTGGTTTTTAGGCTTTTTCGCAGCTGGTATCGCACCATAATAACGCGCCGCCAGTTCTTTGACCTCTGGCATTTCGGCATCCCCAGAGACTATCAATATAGCATTATCCGGTGCGTAAAAGCGTCGGTAGAAATCCTGTGCGTCTGCAACGGTTAGTTGTTCAATTTCATCGCGCCAACCAATAATCGGACGCGCATAAGGGTGCGGTTTATGCAGGGCATGGCGTATTTTTTCCCCCAGCAGGGCAGGTGGGTTGGAGTCAGTGCGCGATGCGCGTTCCTCCAAGACAACATCACGCTCAGAGAGTGCCTGCGTTTCGTCAAAAACCAGATTAGCCATGCGATCAGCTTCCAGCTTCATGACCGCTTCGAGCTTATCGGCGGAGATGCGCTGGAAATAAGCCGTATAGTCATGCGCTGTAAAAGCGTTTTCACGCCCACCCATCATGGCGATTTTCTCTGAAAATTCCCCGGGGGCAAGAGTTTGCGTGCCTTTAAACATTAAGTGTTCAAAATAATGCGCGATACCGGATCTGCCATCAGGATCATCTGTGGCGCCGGCCTTATACCAAACCATATGGGTAATGACAGGCGCTCTTTTGTCAGTCATCACGACAATTTCGAGGCCATTGGCAAGGCGGTCTGTAGTTATATTTTGGGGATTATCAGATGGCTGCGAACAGGCTGAAAGAGCAACACTCACAATCACAGATAGGATATATGATAGACGCCTAAGCGACCTGAACAACATCACAAAAGTAGCCTATTCCTCGGTTGAATTTAAAATAAGCTTTTCTGTGACAGCTTTATCTTTTGTGACAATATTATTGCCGTCATTCTGCATGCTTGAGCGCACATTATTCTGACTTGGGTCTGAACCGATGCGATTGAGAATTTCTTTTTCACCATCGGAGGCAATTTCTGAAATATCAACTTCACGTCCTGTCAAAATCTCTTCAGCCTCAACACGTGTGCTGGCGCGCGCGACTTTACTGCCAGCCTCTTTTGGTGGCTTCAAAGAATAATCGGGTGGGATAATGAGCGGTTGTTTTTTTAAAATGGCGAATTCATCCGGCGGGTTCTTTTGATAGGAAAGGGCGTCTGATAGCCCCCCGCCACAGGCTGAGACTGTCAGTGTCAGGCATAAAAGACCGAGGATATTCTTCCCACGATTCATTTTCAAATTTGTCATGCTCGTTTTCCTTATGCGCATATTCAGCTCGTTATTTGATGCGGCCAATTATGGGTTGAGAGACTAAGCCTCATCGGTTGTTTTGCCAGACAGGAAAAAACTGTCCAGTAAAATCGTTACAACACCTAAACTAATCCAAACATCGGCAAGATTAAAGACGTACCAGTAATAGTTTTCATAATGAAAACTAATGAAATCAATCACCCCGCCATAAATTACGCGGTCGATAATATTGCCTATCGCGCCGCCAATAATCAGGCAATAGCCAAGTCGCTCCCATTTGCCTGTGGCCCGTACCATTTGAACAAGCAAAAAAAGCGTTATCAGCAGACCGAGTACGGATAGGATGATACGCCCCGCCATGCCTGAGCTGTCAAACAGCCCATAGCTAATGCCAGTATTCCATATCAGTACAAAATCCAGTATCGGCAGAACAGCTATTCGGTCGATTTCTGATATCTGCATCAAAACTGTTTGCTTGGTAATCTGGTCGAGACATATGAGCAGGAAACATATGAGCAGTCCCTGCCGCGCCGGCCCTTGTTTTAAGAGTGAATTGAAGGCCGTCATGAAGCTATCCGCGACCGTCAAATGTCGGGTCTAATGTCGGGTCTAATGCCGAGTCAAATGCCGAGACAGCTTGCGCATCACGAGGACTTAAATCTGGGTAAGCGGCATCGCTTCCGACTTCTGGTAGAATTTTCCAGCTACGGCGGCATTTTTGCCCGACTGCCAGAGCGGGAAGGACACCTACATCTTGCACATCACCCAGCGTGAAGGCCTCTGCGGGTGGCGCTTCATTGCGGATATCAATCTGCGAGGTGATGCAAATATCTGCCATGTCTAAATCTTGGGTTGTATCAAACCAATCGGCATTGGCTATGAACACGACAGGCGCAGCTTCAAGGCTGGAGCCAATGCGTTTTTCTTGCCGTTCAATTTCTAGTGCGCCCGTAACCACGCGGCGGATTTTGCGGATGATGTCCCATTTTGCTGCAAGCTCATCATTTTTATAATCTGCAGGAATTTCGGGGAATTGTTGCTCGTGGATGGAGCCACGTGTTTCCCCATAACGGCTTTGCCAGACTTCTTCGGTGGTGAAGCATAAAACTGGAGCCAGCCAATTTGCCAGGCAGTCAAAACTTATATCCATAATGGTGCGGCATCCGCGACGCGCCAAGCTGTCATCGGGGTCACAATATAAAGCATCCTTACGAATATCGAAGTAAAACGCCGATAGCTCCACTGTCATGAAATTGAACAATGTCTGATAGACACGTCTAAAGTCAAAATCCTCATATCCGGCGCGGACCGCGTCGTTGACTTCGCTGAGGCGGTGCAACATATAATTTTCAAGCTCCGGCAGCTCTTGCGGGGCACATTTTTCCGCCTCACTAAACCCTGAAAGATTACCAAGCAGAAAGCGGAAGCAATTTCGCATTTTGCGATAGGCATCCGTATTGGCTTTAATGATTTCCGGCCCGATGCGTTGGTCCTCGCTATAGTCACAGCTTGTCGTCCAGAGCCGGATAATCTCGGCACCTGACTGGTCAATGACTTTAAGCGGATCGACAGCATTGCCCGTGGATTTGGACATTTTGCGGCCCTTTTCATCCATGGTGAAGCCGTGGGTTACGACATTCTTGTAGGGCGCTATGCCGCGCGTCGCACAGGACTCCAGCAAAGAAGAATGAAACCAGCCACGATGTTGGTCAGAGCCTTCCAAATAGACATCAGCAGGCCAATGAAGATTATCGCGGGCTTCCAACACAAAGGCATGTGTCGTGCCGCTATCAAACCAGACATCAAGAATATCTGTGACCTGCTCATAATCTGCGGCCTGATAGGCGTCTCCAAGAAACGCTTGCGGGTCGGTATTGAACCACGCATCCGCGCCTTGTGTTTTCACCGCATCAACAATGCGTTGATTGACAGTTTCATCGCGCAAAATCTCGCCCGTTTGACGATGCATAAAGACCGTCAATGGCACACCCCATGCCCGTTGACGCGACAGCACCCAATCGGGGCGGTTTTCAATCATGGCATGAATTCTATTGCGCCCTGCTTTAGGGAACCAGTTGACCTCATCAATGGCTTTCAGCGCTTTGTCGCGCAGATTATCGTGTTCCATGGAGACGAACCATTGCGGGGTATTTCTAAAAATCAACGGGGCTTTTGAGCGCCAGCTATGGGGATATTGGTGGCGTAATTTCCCCTTGGCAAAAAGGGCATTGGCCTCAATCAGAGCCGTGATAACAGCACCATTGGCATCCCCGTTTTTGCCATTTTCGTCCAGCACTCTTTTGCCGGCAAAAATCGGCACATGGTCGAAATAGACACCCGCTTCATCAACCGTGAACGGGACTTCTATTTTGTGTTTCAAGCCAAGTTCAAAGTCATCCTGACCATGCCCCGGGGCAATATGTACAAGCCCCGTACCCGTTTCGGCGGTAACAAAATCTCCCGCCAATATCGGCACATCAAAATCATAGCCTTGACCGGCGAGTGGATGCGCACACATCAGGCCTTCGGGCTGAACATCTTTGAGGCGTTGGAAATCAGTTATATCGGCGGCGTTCATAGCGCGTTCAGCGAGGTCATCACACAGAATGAGTTTGTCATCTCCAATCTGATACAGCCCATAGCTAAGATTCTTCGCGCATGCCATCGCCCGATTGCCGGGAATGGTCCAGGGGGTTGTCGTCCAGATAACGGCGGAAACCCCGTCGGTTAATTCCGGGTCGGCTGCCTGTTTGACCGGAAACTTGACGAAAATAGTCGGGGAGACATGTTCCTCATATTCGACCTCAGCCTCGGCGAGGGCAGTCTTTTCAACGACTGACCACATAACGGGTTTAGAGCCTCGATACAGCGCGCCATTCATTACAAATTTCTGGAATTCTTGAACAATGACCGCCTCGGCATCATATGCCATGGTCGTATAGGGGTTGTCCCAATCGCCGATAATGCCCAAGCGTTGAAACTGCTCGGATTGAATGGCGACCCATTTCTCAGCAAAGCTCCGGCATTCAGCGCGGAATTCTGTAGCGGGGACTTCATCCTTATTCAGCCCCTTGGCGCGATATTGCTCTTCAATTTTCCATTCAATCGGCAGACCATGGCAATCCCAGCCTGGCACATAGACGGCGTTTTTGCCGGTCATCTGGCGGGAGCGGACAATAATGTCTTTGAGAATTTTATTCAGCGCATGTCCGATATGAATATCGCCATTGGCATAGGGAGGGCCGTCATGCAGGACAAATTTTTCTTTGTCTTTGGCGGCTTCGCGCAAACGGTCATAGAGACCGATTTTTTCCCAATAAGCCAGAATTTCCGGCTCGCGTTTAGGGAGGCCGGCTTTCATCGGAAAGTCGGTTTGGGGTAAATTCAGTGTTTCCCGATAATCTCTTTGATCTTCATCCATGCGCGGTTTTACCAATGCGGTTAGAGGCTTGCAAGCACTTCACGGGCTGATTGAACATCCCGTGCGATTTGTGCCTTAAGTGCGTCAAGCTTGTCAAATTGTTGTTCAGGGCGGATAAAGTCAACCAGCCCAACGCTTAATGTATCGCCGTAAATATCGCCATCAAAATCAAAGATGAAAACCTCGAGCCGTGGCGCTTCAGTTTCAAAACTTGGACGGATGCCGAGATTGGCAACACCGGTATATTTTTGCCCTGCAAATGCGCCGTCTAGCATCTCAATGGTCACAGCATAAACCCCGAATAGCGGAAGATGGTAATCCTGCAGAGACAAATTTGCCGTCGGGAAATTGATGGTGCGCCCTCTTTGGTCGCCTTGGTCTACCACAGCTTCTAGCCGCCAGTAATCGCCAAGTAGTCTGGTGGCCTGTGCGATTTCTCCGCGGGTGAGACATTCGCGTATAGCGGTCGAGGAATAGGGGCGCTCGCCAGTGTTTTCGGGCGAGACGGCGGCGATGAACAGCACTTCAAAGCCTGCTTCTTCTCCGGCGGTTTTGAGCATATCTGGCGTGCCAGCGCGATTTTTACCAAAATGAAAATCATGCCCGATACACACAGCGCGCGCCTCAAAGCTCTCACTTATGATTTTTTGAATAAAATCCTCTGCCGACATTTCTGCCATGTCCTTGTCAAAGGTCAAAGCGACGACATTGGTTGCTCCATATTGTTCGAGCAGGCGTGCGCGTGTTTCAAGTCGCGTGAGCCGAAGGGGTGGCGCATGAGGCGCAAAATATTGTCGTGGATGCGGGTCAAATACCAGAACCGTGACTTCCGGCGTTGCCGTATCGCTATCTAGGGCCTGTGCTTTCTCAAGCGCACGCGAAAGCACAGCCTGATGCCCTTTATGCACGCCGTCGAAATTGCCGATAACCAGCACGCCGCCCTTGGCGGTTTCAGGTAGTTGTGAAAGGTCGCGAAACAGTCCCATAAGTCACCATATCAGATGTTTCATAAAATAATGCGCGTAAGAATCATAGTCACGCAGAATGGTTTCAACATCTTCGGGGGTTTGCGATTCCTGTGTCAGAGTTTCGCTCAACCCGCCCGTAATGAATAGCACATCTAATTCCGCCGCATTCGCACCTGGAATATCGGTCTTAAAGCCGTCGCCAATTGCTAAAATGCGCGGGGTCTCCATATTGGTCATTTTTTGAAGTCTGGTTAAACCAGTCTCATAAATCGGCAAATAGGGCTTACCGAGCCATATCACTTCACCGCCATTATTTTCGTAAATTTCCGCCAACGCGCCAGCGCAATAAATCACCTGTTCCCCGATTTGCACAATGCGGTCAGGATTGGCACAAATAAGGGGCAGTTTAAGTTCATGCCAGCGCGCGATTTCGTCGGCATAATCTTCCAGCGTTTCTTCCATGTCATTGCTCATGCCTGTGAGCAAAATAAAATCCGCGTCTTCTGCCGGCGCAAATTCAATATCAATGCCATTCAGCACATCCACATCTTTTGACGCGCCGACAAAATAACAAACCTGCCCCTCGGCGCCGCGCTGGGTCAGCATATCGCGTGCCGCATCACCGGAAGATAAAATCCCGTCATAGGCGCTGCGTGGGCAGTCCATCCTGTCCAAGCGTCTTTGCACGGCTTCGGCAGGTCGGGGCGCATTGGTTAAGAGGAGGACGGGGCCAACATTCTCGCGCCATCCTTGCAAGGCCTCGGCAACGCCGGGAAACAGATTATAGCCATTATGAATGACCCCCCACACATCGCAGAGTAGGGCATCATAATCGGCGGCAAGCTCTTGCAGGCTTTCGATTTTTCGCGGAAGGGTTTTTTCTGCAGACATGGCAGGAAACTGCCTCAATCACCGCGTCAGTTCAAGATGAAATTGCAGATTTTTTAAAAGCTGATACCTTACCCACAATGTTAGTTAAGCTTGAACTTTAGGGGGCAAAAAAGTGGAGTTATTTGATTTATCCGGCAAAACCGCCATCATTACAGGTTCATCCAGAGGTATCGGCGAAGCCATCGCTACGCGCATGGCAGAGCATGGGGCAAATGTTGTTATCTCCAGCCGTAAAGCGGATGCTTGTGACGCGGTTACGGATGCGATTAACAGCAAATATCCGGGACGTGCCAAAACCATCGCCGCACATATTGGCGATAAAGACGCCTTGCAAAATCTCGTTGATGAAACCGAAAAAGCATTCGGGCAGGTCGATATTCTGGTGTGCAATGCTGCGGTGAATCCCTATTACGGCCCGTCAGCCGATTGCCCCGATGACGCATTTGATCGCGTGATGGAATGTAATGTGAAATCTAATCACTGGCTGATGAATATGGTTATTCCCGGCATGAAGCAACGCAAAGACGGTGCGATTATCGTCATTTCATCTATTGCAGGGCAAATGGGGCAGCCAACGCTTGGCGTTTACGGCCTGTCAAAGGCAGCAGATTCAGCACTGGCACGGAATATGGCGGTTGAACATGGCGTGGATAATATTCGCACAAATGCAATCGCGCCGGGGCTGATTAAAACCTATTTTGCAAAAGCGCTATGGGATAATCCTGAAATTCTGGAAGTGGCAACATCCACCACGCCGATGAAACGTATTGGTTCGCCAGATGAAATCGCAGGCGCGGCGGTGTTTCTGGCATCACCTGCCGGATCATATGTTAATGGACAGACCCTCACGATTGATGGTGGTCAGGTCATTAACGGATTTTAAATACAAAAAAAGGGCCGCATGAAGCGGCCCTTTTCAAAGTCTTTCAGCAAAGTCTTTAAGCTGGGAGGCTACATCATGCCGCCCATACCACCCATGCCGCCCATATCAGGCATTGATGGGGCCGCGCCTTTTGGCTCAGGCTTATCGGCGACCATGGCTTCTGTCGTGATAAGAAGACCGGCAACGGATGCCGCATCTCTCAACGCAGTAGACACCACTTTGGTCGGGTCAATGATACCGGCAGCGACCAGATCGATATAGACCTCGTTCTGGGCGTCAAAGCCAAGTTTACCTTTGGACTCGAGCACTTTACCGACAACGATAGAGCCTTCAACACCGGCATTTTCTGAAATCTGACGGATAGGCGCTTCCAAAGCACGGCGGACAATATTAATGCCTGCCTGAATGTCGGAATTATCATCTTCCATCTTGCCGATTTGCATGGCTGCCAGAAGCAGAGCTGTGCCGCCACCTGGAACGATGCCGCTTTCAACCGCTGCACGCGTTGCGTTTAATGCGTCATCAACACGGTCTTTGCGTTCTTTCACTTCAACTTCTGTTGAACCGCCAACTTTAATCACGGCAACACCACCAGCCAATTTGGCCAGACGTTCTTGAAGTTTTTCACGGTCGTAATCAGAGCTTGTCGCTTCGATTTGTGACCGGATTTGAGCAACACGACCTTCAATGTCTTTTTTCTTACCACTACCATCGACAATAGTTGTTTCGTCTTTGGTGATGGAAACACGCTTGGACGTGCCGAGCATATCCAGTGTGACATTTTCGAGTTTAATGCCGAGGTCTTCAGAAATAACCTGACCGCCCGTCAGAATGGCGATGTCTTCAAGCATTGCTTTACGACGGTCGCCAAAACCTGGGGCTTTTACAGCAGCGATTTTCAGACCACCACGCAGCTTATTCACCACGAGAGTTGCCAGCGCTTCGCCTTCAATGTCTTCCGCAATAATCAGAAGCGGGCGTGAAGATTGCACGACGCTTTCGAGGATGGGGAGCATTGGCTGAAGGTTTGTCAGTTTTGACTCATGCAAAAGGATAAGCGGGTCATCCAGTTCGGTTGTCATTTTGTCGGCATTGGTGATGAAGTAAGGAGACAGATAACCGCGGTCAAACTGCATGCCTTCAACAACATCAAGCTCACTGTCGAGACCTTTGGCTTCTTCAACCGTGATAACGCCTTCATTGCCAACTTTTTGCATTGCTTCGGCAATCATATTGCCGATGGAAGCCTCACCATTGGCAGAGATTGTGCCAACTTGTGCGATTTCTTCATTGCTTTTCACTTTTTTGGAGCGTTTCTCCAAATCAGCAAGAGCAACAGTGACAGCTTTATCGATTCCGCGTTTGAGATCCATTGGGTTCATGCCGGCGGCAACTGATTTCGCGCCTTCGCGGACGATTGCCTGGGTGAGCACTGTTGCGGTGGTTGTTCCGTCACCTGCAACATCATTGGTGCGTGAAGCAACTTCACGAACCATCTGTGCGCCCATATTTTCAAACTTATCTTCGAGTTCAATTTCTTTTGCGACGGATACACCGTCTTTGGTTGTGCGCGGTGCGCCAAATGATTTATCCAAAACAACATTACGTCCTTTTGGGCCAAGTGTTACCTTGACGGCATTGGCGAGGGTGTCTACGCCAGCAATCATTTTTTCGCGGGCTTCAGAACCAAATTTGACTTCTTTTGCCATTGTGAGTTTCTCCGTTTGTCTAATGTATTTTTAAACTGTTCAGTCAATAATGCCGAGGATGTCGGACTCTTTCATAATCAGAAGTTCTTCACCATCAATGGTGACTTCATTTCCTGACCATTTTCCAAAAAGCACCTTATCTTTGGGCTTCACATCAAGTGGTGTAATTTTACCATCTTCGGTTCTAATACCAGTACCGACAGCGACGATGACGCCTTGGGATGGTTTTTCTTGCGCGGAATCGGGAATGATAATCCCGCCCGCAGTTTTGGAATCCTCGTCCATACGACGAACCAATACGCGATCATGCATTGGGCGAAATGCCATTTTTCTTTCTCCTCAACTTGGAATAAAATTATATTTCTCTTGTCTGGACCCGCCCCTAAAAGATGGGTCCCTGAAACAAGTCAGAGATAAGAGCCTGTCCTCGGACTTTCAAGAGGTAAAATCAAAAAAACTGTATTTAATTTTTATATTTCAATTTTTAAAATCGAATGATTTTGCTGATATTAACCTCATTGTTATGACCCCACCAATGCGGCACTGCTTATGTCAGTGGTTTTCAGTCATTGAGGGGCCAAACCTATCTGCCGATTCAATGGTGCGCTCTGAAACACCATCAAGCCGGGATCCTTGAATAAAACAGAGGGTCCCGGTTTAATTTTAGGGTTTAATTTTAAGTTTTAATTTTGAGTTTTAATATAGGGTTTAGATCTTAAACGAGCCGTCCCAGCAAATGCTCCAGCATTTCACAGCGTTGAAAATACAGAAATTCTGGTTTCGACACTTCCCCAATCGCAAAAAGCTGATTGCCTATCATCTCATCCATAAATGCTGCCTGTTGGTTGGCCGGCAATATAAAAGTATAGGAGGACCCTTGATTGGTTGCGCCGGTAAACATATCAACCAGTTTTGCGTCATATTTTTCTTTTAGCTCTGTAATTTCTTTCTGGGGCTTTAGCTTCGGAGAAAGCGTGCCAGGCCCAGGCATGCCAGGAGAAGAGCGCAGGCAGACCTTGATTTGTTTTTTAGCGGTCTGGTAGGCCTCCAGGCGTGTCAGTATGAATTTTGCCGCCGCGCGCGCTTTATCTGACCAGTCAGCCTTTAAGGATGCTGCGAGTTGCGCTTCACTTTTTAGGATAACCCCATCATCGGGAATACGCAGATTATTGGCAGCCAGCGTCGCGCCTGTCGAGGTGATGTCAACAATCGCCTCTGCCGCGCCAGAGCCGGGGGCACCTTCTGTTGCGCCAAAACTTTGCACGAGCTCGCAATCATCTGCGCCGTGCCGCGCAAAGAAATCAGTTGTGAGATGCGTGTATTTTGTTGCCACGCGTAAGCGTCGCCCGTGTCTGGCTCTGAATTCGGCGGCGACATCGGCAAGGTCATTCATGGTTGTCACATCAACCCATCCGTCAGGTATCGCAACAACGACATCGGCCTGACCAAAACCAAGCGGACTGACCAGATGAATGGCACTGTTGAAATCGGCGATTTCCTCGCGCAGTAAATCCTCGCCCGTAATGCCCATATGCACCGAACCCTCGGCAAGCCGTGCGGCGATGTCGCCAGCTGATACATATTCTACCCTTAAGTCATCAATGCCAGCCATTTTCCCTTGATAACCGCGTGCGCCGTCACGCATGAGGGTCAAGCCCGCTCTGGCAAATATCTCGGCAGACTTTTCTTCAAGGCGGCCTTTAGACGGCACAGCCAGAATAAAGGCTTGTGGGTCTTGAACTTTCACGTCAACTGACATTATTTGGCCTCCTGCAGGCGTTCAAGCGCGATGGCGCCGCCAATGGCAGGAACGGGCTTCGTCGCGCCAAGACTATGCAGTAAATCATCATATCGCCCACCCGAAGCAATGATGCGTTTTTCTTGCAATGCGGGGACATGAATTTCAAAAAATAGCCCCGTATAATAAGCCATTTTCTGTCCCAGATTGGGTGTGTAGACGAGTTGATTGTCACGGCAACCCAAAGCGGTGGCGGTGTCGACTAGAGGCCGTGCAAAATCTGGCAAATGCGCCTTACCTGCCGCTTGCTTCTCCAGGTCAGCGCGCATGCGGTTTAATTCTGCCAAATCAGCGGCGCTGTTGCGGCTCTCTTGTTGTTTGCGGTCAAGCCGTGCCATGATTTCAGCTCCTGAGCGTCCGATAATATTATCCGTTTCCTCAAAATTCATACGTAACGGATTTGGTGGGGGAGCTGTATTTTGTGCACGCGTCGTAAGCGTTTGTTGAATGTCTTCCAAACTATCGCTTTGCATCAGTCGGCGTTTCAACTGGCTTTTAAAAGCCTCGGAAAAGGCATAGGTGTCGACCCTATCTGCCAGATATGACATGTCATTAAAGACGATTTGAAACCCGCTAACTCCAGCGGCCAGTATCGTTTTTAATATCTGCTCAAAAACCTCGCCTTCATTGGCTTGTTTTTGATTTAAGTTATCCATTGGTCCGCCGATAATTTCGATACCGAGTTGGGTGAACTCCTCCGGCTTGCCACTTCCGCGCGGTTGATAGCGGAACGCCGTCCCCTGATAGCAATAGCGTTTTTCCTCTTCCTGACCGCGGTGTAAATGCTCAAGTGCTGTCGGGATTGTCAAATCCGGGCGGAGACATAATGGTTCACCCGCCGGATCCGTGAATGTAAAGAGGCGTCGCTGCATTTCAGCGCCCATTCTGTCGATAAAGGGCGAGGAGGGCTGAAGAATGGAGAGCGTCACCGGCTCGTACCCGCTATCAATAAACCGCGAGAGCCTGCCCATCGCCCCTGTTTCTTGAGCCCTTGCCTCCTGAATCCAGGCTTCCTGAACTCCTATACGTGGCTGATTGAAGCGCGACTGTGATGGTTGTGAGGCGTCAAGGGTCTGCAAGCCGCCAAAAACAGCCTCGGCCACATCAAGCCCCCGTTGAGTGCAGGCCTGTGACAGCCTGTAATAGGCGCGTGCGGGAAAACCAAGGCGCCGATAATTTGATACGGCAGACGCGCCGACATCCAGCAGGCGGGCGACGGCTTGCGTCCCGCCAAGGGCATCAATAACATCTGTTGCTGTTGTTAACCGGCTCATAGCGCACTTATGCCAGACATTCATAAATAAATCAAGAAAAATGAATAAATTAAGCAAATACACAAAATATGAAGTTCAATAAATAGTGAGTTTATCAAATAAGGAGATGCTTCACAGATTATTCATATTATATGAAATTAGAGGGTGTAGAGTAGGATGTGTCGACTAGAGTGTAGGGGGAGCGTGTATGGAGAGCGTTTAAGAGAGTATCTCTTTGATTTTCTGAGCGAGTTCGGCGCGGGGAAGCCGCGTTTGCGCGTGTTCAGAGGCGCGCCATTCTTCATTATCCTTGATGTTTTCCGCGTTTTGTTGCCCCAATTGAAGATCTTTCAAGGTCACAACGCCGGCCGCGCGTTCATCCTCGCCTTCAATGACCACCAGACGGGCATTACGGTTATCGGCATAACGCATTTGCGCTTTCATGCCGCTATCGCCCATATACATTTCGGCGCGAATGCCGGCATTTCGGAGGGTTTTGACCAGTTCGGAGGTTTCCACGAGACGGGTTTTATCCATCACCAGCAAGACCACCAAATCTTGCACGGATGTTGTGTCGGTTTTGCCGAGAAGGGTGAGCGCGGCGGCAAGGCGGCTCACACCAATTGATATGCCTGTGGCGGGAATTTCTATACCTTTAAAGCGTTTCACCAGATCATCATAACGCCCGCCACCCCCGACAGAACCAAATCGAGCAATGTCGCCATTCTCATCCTCGGTTTCGAGATTAAGCTCAATCTCGAATACCGGGCCAGTGTAATAGCCAAGACCTCGCACAACGGAGGGGTTAAAGCGGATGCTGTCGCTATTTTCTTGCATCAGGGCATCCATAAGGGCGAGTTCCTCCAGCCCCGCAGTGCCGATGTCGGAATCGCCGACAATATCTGCAAGGGCCTTTAGCGTGTCCGCACGGGTATCCCGCCCGGCCTGAACAAAATCTGTCAGCTTGGCAATAGAGGCTTTATCCAAACCCGCGCCTTTTGTGAAATCCCCGCTTTCATCCTTACGGCCTTCACCGAGCAAATCGGCAACGCCGCCAATGCCCAACCTGTCGAGCTTATCGAGCGCGCGCAGAATGGTGAGGCGGCGCATGTCATAGTCATCTGCCTGCGCGTCAAGACCGACTTGCGCGAGAATGGCATCAAGGATTTTGCGGTTATTAATATTCACCGAAAACTGGTCGCACTTTAGCCCAAGTGTTTGCATGCAGTCAGCTGCCATCAGGCACATCTCCGCATCGGCCTGACTGCCGCCCGCGCCAACTGTATCGGCATCTATTTGTAAAAATTGCCTGAACCTGCCGGGGCCTGGTTTTTCATTGCGGAAAACCGACCCCCATTGATAGCGGCGGAAGGGTTTGGGGAGGCGGTCATAATGTTCGGCAACAAAACGCGCGAGTGGTGCTGTCAGGTCGTAGCGCATGCTCAGCCATTGCCCATCATCATCTTCAAAGGAAAACACGCCTTCATTGGGGCGGTCATCATCGGGGAGAAACTTGCCCAGCGCATCGGCATATTCAAAGGCTGATGTGTCGAGCGCGTCAAAGCCATAGCTTTCATAAACGCCTGAAATTTTTTCGAGCATGAGTTTCTGGAAAGCCAGTTCAGGCCCCTGCATATCGCGCAAGCCGCGGGGAATGCGGGCTTTGGGTTTGAATATTTTTTGTTTCTTTGCCATGGCTTAAACTCCAGCGCGTTTCCTATAGGCCAGCTCGTTGCCTAAAGGCCATTTCGTTTACTAAAGTAATGTTCAGGCGCGAGCAAGTTATCTCAATCAGAATTTAACAGCTTAAAAATCACCCTATTAAAAGTCAAAAGGTGATAAGCCGCGAATATTATCATCCACCCGCAAGCTACGCATTAAAGGCGGCGTGGCGCGCTGGTGACAATCCAGCCTTTCACAAAGTCGACAATTCACCCCGATAGGCATATCACTTTTGGTTTCTTCGAGATTATACTGATGCGAATAAACAAGCTTACCGGCATGAGAAATCTCGCAACCCAGCCCAATAGCGAATTGATTATCCTGCTTGTCAAAAGCTGAACGGTTGCGGCTCACTGTGCGGCTGATGGAAAAATAGCGTGTGTTGTCTTCCATACAGATGATTTGCGTCATAACCTTACCGGGTTGCCTGAAACTGTCGTGAATATTCCAGCGCGGGCAGGTACCGCCAAATCTCGAAAAATGAAACCCGCCTGCGGCAAACCGCTTTGAGACATTGCCAGCATTATCAATACGGATAAGAAAAAACGGTACACCCTTCGCGCCCGGACGCTGCAAAGTTGTCAGGCGGTGGCAGACTTGCTCAAAGCTGGTGCCAAAGCGGCGGCTCAGGAGTGTGATGTCGTAGCCATTATCTTCGGCCGTTTGGAGAAAAATTCCATAAGGCATTAAAATCGCTGCGGCGGCGTAATTTATCAATGCCAGTCGGGCGAGTCTTTGTGCTTCAGAATTTTCCAGATTAGAATTGCTGATAATTTCTTCAACCGCTTTGCTGTGTTCAAAATAGGCGAGTTGATAGGCAATCTGAAAGGCTCGGCTAGATTGGTTCAGCAGTTCCGACAAAAACAAGGTTTGGCGGTGGCGGTCATAACGCCTTAAATCATCCCCCATTAAGTCGACCGGCCCAATGCGGGTCGATACGCCGTGAGCGTGTTGAAGATATTGGCGCAGCGCGAGAAACGGGTCATCATCCACCAGCCCCGCTTTTATATAAAGCTCCTCTGCATAATCATCGAGTTCGGGAAAGTGATTGGAGCGTTGATTGATAAAGTCCCTGACTTCCTCAAAGGACATGAGCGCGCTGGTGGTTTCGCCATGCGTGTTGTCGGCGAGGCGTTCGGCGAGCATGGAGGAGGTCGTGCTGGCATCACGGTAGGTTTGGAATAGGCGCGCAATGGCATCCACGGCATTTGGGCTGGCGGCAGAAATATCTCGGATTTCCTGATCGGCGACTGGCGTGTCCTGAAATAACGGGTCAGCGAAAATTTCGCGTAATTGCGTATAGGCACGGGCTTCTTCATCTCCGGCAAGGCCGCGGGGGTCAATGTCAAAAACATCGACCATTTTAATAAGAATTTGTGCCGAAACAGGGCGCTGGTCGCGTTCAATCAGATTCAGGTAACTTGTTGAGATTCCGAGGGATTCTGCCATTACAGCTTGGGTGAGGGCAAGTTCGCGCCTTAGCCTGCGAATACGCATGCCAGCAAACAGTTTTCTGTCCAAATTTGCACCTTCGGCCTTTTTCATAAGTTTACAATATTTACATTATTTACAGAAATCAACAAAAACCTTGTAAATAAGTTTACCTTATTATTATCAATAGCTTAACTTATAGCTTGAGTGTTCGTGTAAATACTGTAAACAGACCCCATATGCAAACACAAGAGAGGCAAAACATGTCAAATTATCTCGAGCAGGTTCAATCTTTAACCGATACAAAATCTTCCAACGGTGTCGCTTGGGGCGGCATTAACCCAGAATATGCTGTGCGCATGCGCCTTCAGAACCGGTTTCTGACCGGGTTGGATATTGCGCGCTATACGGCCTCTATCATGCGGGCCGATATGGAAAACTATGATGGCGATACCTCGCAATACACCCAGTCTCTCGGGTGCTGGCACGGCTTTACCGCCCAGCAAATGCTGATGGCGATTAAGCGGCATAATCACACCACCCAGCGTAGCTATGTTTATCTTTCCGGTTGGATGGTTGCGGCGCTGCGCTCTGATTTCGGCCCTCTGCCGGATCAGTCCATGCATGAGAAAACAGCCGTGTCTGGTTTGATTGAAGAGATTTACACATTTTTGAAACAAGCGGATGCGCGAGAGCTCAGGCATTTATTTGTTGAGCTGGATGAAGTCAAAGCTGCCGGCGGTGACGTTCATGCCGTGCTGGATAAGATTGATAATTTCCAGACTCACATCGTGCCGATTATCGCAGATATTGACGCAGGTTTCGGTAATGAAGAAGCCACTTATCTCTTGGCCAAGAAAATGATTGAAGCGGGTGCGTGCTGTATCCAGATTGAAAATCAGGTTTCCGATGCGAAGCAGTGTGGTCACCAAGACGGTAAAGTGACGGTCCCACATGAAGACTTCCTCGCCAAAATTAACGCTGTTCGCTATGCCTTTATCGAACTGGGTGTTGATGATGGGGTCATTGTTGCGCGGACGGATTCACTTGGTGCCGGTCTGACCCAAAAAATCCCTGTTTCTCAACAGCCGGGCGATTTGGCTAGCCAATATAATGCATTTTTGAAAACTGAAGCGGTTACTGATGCTTCAGCGCTGGGCGAAGGCGATATTGTCTTTAAGCAAAATGATGAGCTCGTGAAGCCGCATCGTTTGCCGAATGGCCTTTATGCTTTCCGCGATGGCTCTGGTGAAGACAGGGTTGTGCTTGATTGCGTTACCAGCCTGCAAAATGGTGCAGACTTGTTATGGATTGAAACCGAGAAGCCTAATCTCGACCAGATTGCCGGCATGGTGAACCGTATCCGCGAGGTCATTCCAAATGCCAAGCTGGTTTATAACAACTCGCCGAGCTTTAACTGGACACTGGCTTTCCGTGAGCAAGTCTATGGCGAATGGTCAGCTGCCGGTAAAGACGTATCGGCCTATCCTGATCCGGTTGAGGTGCCACGTGGTTTGATGAGCGTCGAGTTTGATGCCACCGAATTGGCGATTGAAGCCGATAGGCTGATACAGTCCTTCCAGGCTGATGCTGCCCGTGAAGCGGGCATTTTCCACCACCTCATCACACTGCCGACCTATCATGAAACGGCACTGGGAACAGATATGCTTTCAGAAGGCTATTTCGGTGATTTGGGAATGCTTGCCTATGTGCGTGATATTCAACGTCAGGAAATCCGTCGCGGTCAGGCTTCTGTGAAGCACCAAGATCTCGCCGGATCAAACATCGGTGATGACCATAAGGAATATTTCTCAGGTGATAATGCGCTGCTGGCATCAGGTGAAGATAACACCATGAACCAGTTTTAAGATGACTGGAATTTCTGAACACATGCCCGAGACAGCAATTTGCACAGCCGATTTGTCAGATGCTTATTCTGATATGTTGGTTTATCTCGGGCTTGCGTTTAGAGATTTCGGCAAACGCATTGCTTTTAACGGGCCAATTGTGACGCTCGATACATTCGAGGATAATGGTGCGCTGAGAGAATTGCTCGAAGGCAAGGGAGAAGGGCGCGTCATCGTCGTTGACGGTCACGCCTCTTCTAATTGTGCGTTGTTGGGGGGTAATCTGGGCGAACTTGCTGAGGCCAATGGCTGGGCAGGTATTGTCATTAATGGCTTGGTGAGAGACACAATGGAACTGGCCGAAGCGAATATTGGGATTAAAGCGTTGGGGACGCATCCGAAAAAGAGCATCAAGCGCGGCGTGGGAAGTGTAAATGTGCCGCTACGCATTGAGGGGATTAACATCTATCCCGGCGCGTGGCTTTATGCGGATGCTGACGGCGTTATTATTGCGCCCGAAAAATTAAAATAAAAGCTTAGTGAAAACGTTAAGGTGAAAACGCTAAGGTGAAAACGCCAATATTTAAATCAACAATCTAGAAGCAAACCAGAACATGCCGATACCACACATGGCGATGCCGCCAAGGTCTATGACGGCCCCGCGCAGGCGTTCTGAGAAGCGTGTATGCATATATCTGAAAAACCCGTACCAGATAAGCCCGACTATCAAAAGCTGACCAACCTCCACACCCATATTAAACCCGATAAGCGCGGTTAACAGCCGGTCATTTGGTAGGCCCGCCTCCACCAGAATACCAGCAAAACCAAATCCGTGAACAAGACCAAAAATCACCACCAATATAGGAAGCGTCTGCCTAACCGTATTGAGGTTTTGCGAATAAAAACCATAGGCCACTGCAAACAGCATCAGTCCTGCCCAGCCATTAATCGGCATGGGCGCCTCAAGCGTGATGGAATAGAGGCCCATGAAAAACAGTATCAGCGCAAATACGCCCCCCGCCAGCCACATCAAGTTTCGCCGTGCCATGACAGCCTCGGCGGCAACCACTAAAATAGTAAAGCCGATAAGACCTTCAACTATAGCGGATTGTGTCGAGACAATGTTCATGACGCTGAGTGCCAGTGTGAGGCTGTGCCCGATGGTGAAGCCCGTTACCACCAGCACCACATCGCGCAAGCGATTGGTCAGAAGCAAAAGACCAAGCAGGAAAACCAGATGGTCAAAGCCGCTTAGAATATGGGTAATCCCAATCTGGCTGTATTGGAAAAAGGTTTGAACAAGCCCGATATCCTCGGCAATCATATTACCGTCGGTTTCGAGGCTCAACACATCTTGCCGGCGGTCATAATTAAATAAATAGCCGCGATATTGTCCGGTTTCATTTTTGAATTGAGCAAAATGAATATGAGTTTCGGCATAATCCATAAAACTTGCAATGCCGATGGTGACGGTATCGGCATCCTTATCATCATCCTTTATTTCCTCAGTCATCTCTTTATCCGGGCAGATAAAATAATTTTCCATGCTGATGAAACCGGGACGCGCCTTGCGTGCTGTAAAGCCGGAGGCGATGCAAGGGTCTTTTGATGTAGAACTGGCTTTTGAAAGCGTTATTGTGTCGTCCAGATGTTGTCCGAGTGTGCGCTCCAGTGACGGGGCATTAGGATTAGCTGGTGGAAGAAGCGTCACTTGACGCGCGGCGACGGTGAAAATAACGGCTATACCTTTTTCAGTACTTCGCCATTTCGAGAAGGACTGACTTTTTTCATGTGCCAGTGCATCGCTATGCGTGATGAGCATACCCCCAGCCAATAAGCTCGGAACAAATGCCATGACAATTAAAGCGCTTATCAGTTTTCTGGCGCAAGTCTTCAACAGACTTTTGAGCATGAGCTATCCAGTCTAAAAGTCGGCCGGTTGAAGTTGGGATGCGGTTTGGTCTATATCAGCGCGCTCACGAAGCCAGTCGAGATAATCGCGGAGCGCTTTTTCCTCGAGTTTCCTGAGATAGTCATTCTCGACTTGCTCTCTGATATCGTTGAATTCAGGAACAATCCCTTTGCGTTGTTGCACCAAATATAAAAAGTGCCAGCCACTCCCAACGCGAATGGCATTGGTGATTGCGCCTTCATCCAGAGAAATCACGGTCTGTGTGAGAGCCGGGCCGAGATAGGCCTGTAATTTTGTTGGTGGGAGCAAGCTGTTAGGAATTTCAGGGAAAATCTCATCACCGAGCCGTGCGGCGACGGCATCAAAATTTTCACCCTGTTGCAGGGCGGTGCGAATTTCTTGGAGCCGCTGGTCGGCATCGTCGCGCGCGCCTCTGACATAAATCCGTTTCACCCAGATTTGTTTGCTTGGGGTAAAATAATCGAGATTATTCAGAAAATGCGTGTTCAGAATCTCGTCTGTTATCTCGGCATCGCCATTTTCCGAAATAATAAATTGAATCATGGCGTTTGTGAGTGCCTTGCGAACTGAACTGTCTATACCAATCAGATTAATCTCATCAGCACGTTGAATAAGTAATTCCTCATCAATCAGTAAATCCAAAATCCGCAGTCTATCCGCATCATTAATCGGCCCGCGCTTATCCTGCTCCAGCATGGATAAAGCTCTGAGATAACCTGTTTCGGGGATAGCTACGTCATTCACAAAGGCGATGGCTGTGCCCTCATAATCGGGTTTAGGTGTGTCAAAAACCGTGCTGACCGCCACAATGAGACCGGCCAGCGCCATAAGCCCAAGTAGAAACGGCATATAGGGTAGGTTTTCCGAAGGTTTTTTTTCTAAATCTGTCATTACTCAAAGCTTACATAAATCGGGGAAGACCACGCACGTTCTTCGCTTGGGTCATCGCATTGGTCGTTAACATCTTGACGGTAATCACCGTAACACAGATTAACTTTTATGCATTGCCCTGCCTCGTCATAGTCACAACGTAACGGGTCGGCATTAATCACCTGTGTTGGGCTTTGAATGGCGCGGGCATAATAGGTTGTATCGCGCCCGTCTTTGACAAAATCCTCATCGGTAAAACTAAACTGACACCCCTCACGTGATGCATCGCATTTATGAACAAGCCACGGGTCTTCTATTAAGTCGCTGATTTTTTCATCCGGCGTTATTTGCGGCTTAATACGGATGATTTCGATGCGGGTAATGGGTAGTCTTTCATCTGAGGGGTTGTAACATTCCCCGCCGCATAATTTCTGCACACGTTGCGCACCAAGATTATCAACCACATGGGTTGGGCATCCAGCTAGTTGGTCAAAATCGCCAACGGCTTTGACGGTAAAAGTCGGGTTGGTATCCGTTTGTGTACTGCCCCCCATGCGGATGGTTTCTTTATCAGTTTTCATATCAAACCAAAGCAGAATACGCGGGCCTGATGTGGCATAGACTTGCCGATTTTCCATGGCATTAAAAACGCTTTCGCGGTCACGGCTAGGCGTATGTACGGCGGCAAGACCACCCGTTGTCCAGTAGCTACCCTGACGCTCAACTTCCAGCATGTTAAAGCTCAAATCTCCGCGTCTTTCTTCGAGTGTAACGAGTTCGGCCTCGGCATATTCCTCATCGGTCTGGCGCATCATATCAATCAAAAAATCCGACTCGATACGCGCCATTTCCGTCGTGCGCAGTCTTTGGGCAGGCTTATAGCCCGTGCCGGGGCGTGCGCGGTGATTGTCACTTGCTGAGATAAAGCCCCAGTTAAACCGCTTAATGTCGTCTGGGTCGTCAAAATTGGAAATCGCCAGCCCATATTGGATGCTGGTGCCCGGACGGTGATTGAAAGAAGGTCTGAAGCAGTCTATGCACTGACCCGCATCCAACCACTCGCTGGGCTCACTGGCGCCAATAGCCAAATGCCCGGCTGTTATCATATTTACGGAAGCAAAACGGGCATATTCGGCGCGCTCTTCGCAAACTTCCTGCGTTTCACCCGAAGCCGAGCATCTTTCCATTAATATGTCACCAGCACGATGACACAGAGGTGTGAAATTTTCTGTGGGTTCTGGGCAGGCAAGCATACCGTCTTCGCCCGGAATGGCGTTCTTGTAATCCCGATATTCTTCGGAATTACCGTGACCGGACATAATCTCGATGAGTTTGAATTTCTCAGGATACATGGCGGTTTTGAGTTGCTTATCCCAAGTTGTGCGGAACGGGGTGTAAAAACCCCAGCTAGAGCCATGCGGGATAATCAAAGGGTTTAGGTTTTGCTGCGCGAGACGTTCAATCAGTTCGCCAGGTGTTTCAGCAATTTCAAAGCAATCCGCCGGCAGTTCATTAGACGGGACTGTCGGATCACAAGAGGGTGCTTCGCCAATCTCCGCCAGATATTTGCGAATGTCGTAATAAACCTGACGGTTTTCAAAATCCAGAAATGCGGTTGTGCGGGGCATCATATTGGAGGACTGGTTGCGCAGCACTTCAGTCGCAAGACCGCCTGACGCAATCGGGCGCAAAGATAGCTCCTCATCGTCCAGCCCTTCAAAAATCACGTTTTTATGTCCGTAATGGGTTTCAGGCGTTGGGCCGACTTGTGACCATTCAAAGCCGAGATAACTTATCATATCGGGGTTTGCGGGGTCGCCAGCCCGCGCATTGCAATCACGCAAGGACTGCTTGGCTTGAGACCATCTCTTTTTTGTTGTGGCCTCAGCATGGTCAGTAATGGCCCAAAAATCTATGCCGGAGCAATAGCGGGCATAGTCGCACGCATCAGCGATTGGATAAACGCCTTCGCCGCCATATAGCGGCATGGACCATAAAAACGCATCGGTTGAGAAAGTGCTGTGAACATGCAAGTCGCCGAAAAGAATTTGCGCTTCATCATTCTCATCCATTTGCCCGATTGCGGCTTGTTGTGCGTCAACACGCTGGGAAATGATTTCCGTTGCCAGACCGTCGGCTTGAATGACGCCCGCATCACGGGTTTTGCCATAAAGATCCAGATAGACGCCGGCGACATATAAGCCAGCGAATAAGATAATGCCAAGAAATATGCCAGAGAGAATTTTGGCAATATTTGACGAATGAGAAGATTTAATATTATCTGACATGAACTCTACCCCCACAATTTTATCAACATGCTAATCGCCTCGGTGGGGCGGCGCAAGTCAGATGATTTTGTTAAAGTCAAAAAAGAATCAGTCTGGTAAATCAATGAAGCTTGAAAAAAAGATACGCAAATTATCTGAGGGAACTATTAACCGCATCGCAGCAGGTGAGGTTGTCGAGCGTCCATTCAGTGTTGTGAAAGAACTGGTCGAAAACGCCATTGATGCCGATGCTACGCGCATTGACATCACATTGGGGGCGGGGGGTAAGTCTTTAATTATCGTCAGCGATAATGGTCACGGCATGACACCGGATGACATGATGCTGGCGATTGAGCGCCATGCGACATCCAAACTACCCGAAGGTGATGGCGGTGATCGTTTGTTCCGTGTGTCGACATTAGGGTTTCGCGGCGAGGCTTTGCCTTCTATCGGGGCGGTGGCGAAAATGACCATCACATCCCGGCCTATTGAAAATAGTGATACGCATGAGGCACAAAAAAATGCTCCAATTTCTGCAATGCAGTTGGATATTACGGCAGGTAAAATTGGCGATTTAAAGCCGGCATCCGGCACGCAAGGTACACGCATAGAAGTTAGAGATTTATTCTTTGCAACGCCGGCACGTCTGAAATTTCTTAAAAGCGACAGGGCTGAGACCACCGCTGTAGGCGATGTGGTGCGGCGCCTGGCTATGGCTTATCCGGGTGTAGGTTTCAGCCTGACCTCTGAAGGGCGCAGAAGTTTTGCAGTCACAACAGAACCGGATGGTTCAGATGCGTCGCGTCTCAACCGACTTGCAGCTGTGATGGGGCAGGATTTCGGGCAAAATGCGGTGCCGGTTCTTGCCGAAAGAGAAACTGAAAAAGGACATATGCGCCTTACAGGTTTTGCCGGACTGCCGACTTTTAATCGCGCATCGGCGCAAATGCAGTATCTCTTTGTAAATGGACGCCCCGTAAAAGATCGGCTTCTCAATGGCGCGGTGCGCGGTGCTTATCAGGATTTTCTGGCGCGTAATCGGCATCCGGCGGTGGCGCTATTTATCGAGCTAGACTCGTCTGAGGTTGATGTGAATGTGCATCCGGCGAAAACCGAAGTGCGGTTTCGTGACCCCGGTTTGATAAGAAGCATGATAGTTGGCGCGCTCAGAACAGCACTTGCCGAGGCCGGGCATCGCGCCTCAACAACAGTGGCGGATACCGCGTTGAGATCTTTCTCTGTACCGTCTTATGGCCGTGGTGGCGGTGAAAAACCCTCAGCGCCGCCCATGATGAATAGCACGCAAATGCAAGATGCTGCCGATAGTTTGCAAGGCGGGTTTGCTCAACTGAGCGGCTATGAAGCCCCGCCTCAAACGCATGAAGATCAATCTGGTGAGCCTCATATATCCTCTTTTGGGAATGAGAATATCTCCGAGAGTGTTGACGCTTATCCTTTGGGTTTGGCCCGGGCTCAGCTTCATGAGACATATGTTCTGGCTCAGACAGGTGACGGGCTGGTTATTGTCGATCAACATGCCGCGCATGAAAGGCTGGTTTATGAGCGCATGAAAGAGGATATGGCGGCTCAAGGTGTGGAACGGCAAATCTTACTCCTGCCTGAAGTGGTCGAGCTTGAGAGTGCCGAGGCGGATCGCCTTATGGGACGCAGTGCCGAACTTGCTGAGATTGGGTTTGTGCTGGAAAGTTTCGGGGAAGGCGCCGTTCTGGTGCGGGAAATCCCAACCCTGTTTAGAGGCGCTGATGTGAAACAGCTTGTGCAAGATTTAACCGATGAAATCGCAGATCTTGGGGCGGCGCTTGCCATTAAGGAAAAGCTGGAGGAAATTTGTAGCACGCTGGCCTGTCACGGCTCAGTGCGTTCAGGGCGCAGGCTCAATGGCGCAGAAATGAATGCATTATTACGGGAGATGGAAGCCACACCCCATGCCGGGCAATGCAATCATGGTCGCCCGACTTATGTGGAGCTAAAATTGGCTGATATCGAAAAACTTTTTGGACGTCGCTAGTTTTAAGTCAGCAATTAAGCTTGTGACTGATCCATATATTTTTTCATTTCAATGCGGGCAATGGCACGGTTGTGAACTTCATCAGGGCCATCAACCAAACGCATGGTCCGCGCATGTGCATACATTTGCGCCAAATCAAAATCTTGACTGACGCCGCCGCCACCATGGGATTGAATGGCATTATCAATGATTTTAAGTGCGGTTTTAGGGCCGGCAACTTTAATCATGGCGATTTCTGCCTGCGCGACTTTATTACCAACAGTATCCATCATATGGGCAGCTTTGAGACATAAGAGACGTGTCATTTCCAAATCAGTTCTGGCTTCTGCGATGCGCTCTTCCCAAAGTGAATGTTCGAAGATTTTTTTGCCGAACACTTGGCGTGAGGCGAGACGACTGCACATTTTTTCCAATGCGCGTTCGGCCAGACCTATTGTCCGCATGCAGTGGTGAATACGCCCTGGGCCAAGACGCCCCTGCGCGATTTCAAACCCTCGGCCTTCACCCAGCAGCATATTTTCAGCCGGAACACGTACATTATCGAGTTTAACTTCCATATGGCCGTGGGGTGCATCGTCATAACCGAAAACAGTTAGAGGTCTCAACACATCAACGCCGGGCGTATCAACCGGGACGAGTATCATGGATTGTTGCTGATGACGGGGGGCATCAAAATCAGTTTTGCCCATTAGGATTGTGACTTTACATCTGGGATCACCCAGACCTGATGACCACCATTTGCGGCCATTAATGACATATTCATCACCGTCACGGGTGATAGAGGTTTTGATATTTGTGGCATCTGAAGAGGCGACATCCGGCTCAGTCATCAAAAAGGCAGACCTGATTTGACCGGCGAGAAGTGGCGTCAGCCATTTTTCCTGTTGCGCTGGTGTGCCGTAACGGACAAGCACTTCCATATTCCCTGTATCCGGTGCGCTGCAGTTAAACACTTCAGAAGCAAAATTGACCCGACCCATTAATTCGGCGAGAGGCGCATATTCGAGATTGGTCAGACCAGCGCCCAAATCACTCTCAGGCAAAAACAGGTTCCACAGACCAGCTTCTTGTGCTTTCGCTTTCAGATCTTCCAGAACCGGCACAACCTGCCAACGATTATCCCCAAAATCTTTCATCTGCTGATAATAGATAGGCTCAGCTGGATAAACATGCTTATCCATAAAGCTTGCGACCTCATCAATAAGTGATTTTGTTCTATCGGAATATTCGAAATTCATAGCATCTCTCCCTGTAAGGCGACATATTCAGATGAATGGTGATGTGATGCAAGCGATGTTTAACGCTTAGCGCTAAAAAATTCCCGCAAAATTGTCGCACATGCGGTTTCGTCTATTCCGCCATAAATCTCTGGGCGGTGATGACAGGATGGGTGAGAAAATAGCCTCACGCCATGTTCTGCCCCACCTGCTTTTTCATCTGCCGCGCCATAATAAAGGCGTTTGATGCGTGCCAATGAAATCGCACCAGCGCACATTGGACAAGGTTCGAGCGTTACATAGAGATTGCAATCTACAAGCCGTTCATTTTTTAAAACTTTTGTTGCCTCCCGAATGACCAGCATCTCGGCATGGGCGGTGGGGTCGGCATGTTCTATTATTCTGTTGCCATTGGCGGCAATCACCAGCCCTTTCGCATCGGTAATGACGGCGCCGACAGGCACTTCTCCGCGCGCTCTGGCGGCTTCGGCTTGCGCCAGCGCGTGTTGCATGGGTGTGGTTTGGGGTGTGGTTTGGGGTGGTTTCGGGTCGCTCATTCGCTATTCAACATTCTCAGGCGCTATTCAACATTCTCAGGACTTTCTGAAAATATAATGCTACATGGTGCATTATGAATGACAAGACAAATCAGGCGATTAAAGGCGATCGCATAGCTAAAGTATTGGCGCGCTCGGGTCTGTCCTCCAGACGTGAAGCGGAGACCATTATTCAGGCCGGGCGTGTGGCTGTTAACGGCAAATCCATTAGCTCGCCTGCATTGAATGTCCTCCCATCTGATCGCATCACGGTTGATGGTAAAGAAATTGCCCAGCCTGACCCGCCGCGCTTATGGCGTTATTACAAACCGCGTGGTCTTGTCACGACGGAACGCGACCCGCAGGAGCGCGCAACGATTTTCTCAAAATTACCGGATAATCTCCCGCGTGTGCTGTCTGTCGGGCGGCTTGATATTAATACGGAAGGTCTGTTGTTATTGACCAATGATGGCGGGCTTAAACGTCATCTTGAACTGCCAGAAACCGGCTGGTTGCGGCGTTACCGTGTTCGCGCTTTTGGCAGACCGGATGAACGTAAATTGCTGGAGTTAAAAAAAGGCATCACGCTTGAGGAAGTGCATTATCGCGGGGTTGATGTTGAGGTGGAACGTCAACAGGGCGGGAATGTCTGGCTTACAGTTTCGCTCAGAGAGGGCAAAAACCGCGAAGTGAAAAAACTTCTCAGCTATGTGGGGCTTGAGGTTAATCGTTTGATACGGCTTTCATTTGGCCCGTTTCAATTAGGCAATTTGGAAACAGGAGCAGTTGAAGAAATTCCGCGACGTGTCTTGCGCCAGCAACTTGGTTCGACATGGTCGGATATTAATGAGGGGCGCGTACCGACGGCCAAGCCGAAAACCAGAAGCAAACAAACCGCAGACCGTATCGACAAGAAACCGGCGCGGCGCCAAAATAAACTAAGTTTTAAATCAGAAGCAAAATCAGAAGTTAAATCAGACACTAAATCTGGTACTTCCTTCAAGGCCAAAGTGCCGCAAGATAAGTCGCCTAAAAATGCGCCAGAGAAAAAGTTTAAAGAAAAAAGGGTTGAAGAGAAAAAGTTTAAAGAAAAAAATGTGACGCCTTGGAAGATGTCAGGCCAAATATCATCAAAGTCATCATCAAAGTCTTCTGCCAAAACTTCTCAAAAGAAAACATTAAAGCTTAAAAATAAATGATCTGATATGCGTATCATTGCTGGAAAATGGAAGGGGCATGCCCTTCACACGCCCAAAAATAATCTGACACGCCCGACATCCGACCGTATCAGAGAGGCGTTATTTTCTGCCCTTGAGAGCCGTATGTCGTTGGCGCAAGCCCATGTGCTTGATATTTTTGCCGGCACGGGTGCGTTGGGGCTGGAGGCCGTATCACGCGGCGCGGTAACATGTTGGTTTGTTGAGAAAATGAAACCGGCCTGTGGGGTTATTGATAGCAATATTCACGCTCTTGATGCTCTCAATGAAACATATGTTTTGCGGCGTGATGCGATGCGTTTAGGTGAACGCCCAGCAGAGACATCAAGGTTTAATCTTGTTTTTCTCGACCCACCCTATGGCAAAGGGCTGGCAGAACAAACTTTGGAAGTTTTGAGGCAAGGTGACTGGTTGAGCGAAGATGCTCTGCTTGTGGTTGAGGAAGATAAGCGATCAGGTTTTGTGTCACCAACAGGTTTTGAGGAACTTGATAGGCGCGTTTACGGCGATACCGAAATCACACTGCTTATCAAGGCTTAGAGTTAAACTCTTAATTTAATTGGGACTTTAATTGTGACTTAAATTGCGCCTGCTTTTTGTGCGAACGCCCAGCCGACATCTGCCAATGGTGGAATGTTTTTTTCCATTTCTCCTGCATGTGCCGAACTTGCTGTGCCATCTCTGACACGTCCGACAATGCCCTGCAAAATTGCCGCCAGCCGGAACATATTAAAAGCCAGATAGAAATCGATATTCTCAATACCGTCCCGCCCGACAGCTTCGCAATACATTTGGATATATTGTTCAGTTGTCGGAATACCTAATGCGCCGAGGTCTCTACCCACAAGCGATGCCGACACCATGGTCTTAATTGAGGGCATATGCCATTGCATCAGATGATAGGTGAAATCGCCAAGTGGATGACCCAGCGTCGACAATTCCCAATCCAATACAGCACTTACTTCCGGCTTGGTTGGATGCAAGACCATATTATCAAGCCTGAAATCTCCATGGACGATTGACGTCGCGTCATCCTGAGGGATTTGCCCCGGAAGCCAGGCCATCAGTCTGTCCATATTGTCAACTTTTTGCGTTTCAGAGGCGATATATTGTTTCGTCCAGCGTCCAATTTGGCGCTCGAAATAATTGCCTGGCTTGCCGTAATCCCCAAGGCCAATGGCTTCATAGTCAAGCGAATGCAATTGGGCAATCGTTTTGACTTGTGCTTCAAATATCGGCCATCTGTCTTCTTTGGCGTAATCGCTAAGCGTCACATCCCATAAGATGCGCCCTTCGACCATATCCATAATATAGAACATGGTTCCTATCACGCTTTCATCCTCACAAAGGCAGTAGGTGCGCGGCACAGGAAAGTCGACAGACGCCAGTGCGGTGATGACACGATATTCGCGGTCAACAGCATGGGCTGAAGGTAAAAGTTTGCCCGGCGGCTTGCGTCTTAGGACATATTTTTTGGATGGGGTGACGAGTTGATAGGTCGGGTTAGATTGCCCGCCTTTAAATTGCTTCACTTCCAGAGGGCCTTCAAAACCGTCAACATGTGCGTGCATATAGCCTTCGAGACTTTTGACATCAAATTTAAGTGTGTCGGCAACTTCTTTAGTACCGCCAAATTTTTCCTGTCTGTCACTCATTTATGCCCCCCTTACTTCCCTTTTTTTACGTTCCGCTTATACGCGTGTTTATTTTTTTGCGCTATCCTTCGTCCAAAGCGCGCCAGCCAATATCACGGCGGTAAAACCCTTCTTGCCAGTCAATTTTATCCAATGCGGCATAGGCTTTGTCTCTCGCGGCGGGTAAACCCTTGCCTTTAGAGGTGACATTAAGCACACGTCCGCCAACTGCAAGCGTTTTTCCATCTTCGATTTTGGTGCCGGCATGAAAGATTTGCGTGTCGGCATCTGCCTCTGCCGCGTCGAGGCCTTTAATCTGTGTCCCTTTGGAATAGCTGCCTGGATAGCCTTGCGCCGCCATTACAACGGTCATCGCGTCTTCATCATGCCACTCAAGTTGAAGGTCGCTAATATCGCCCTGCGCTGTTGCCATGAGGGCGGGGACAAGGTCACTTTTAAGACGCAGCATCAAAACCTGACATTCCGGGTCGCCAAAACGGGCATTATATTCCACCAGTTTTGGCCCGTCTTCGGTCAGCATCAATCCGGCATAAAGCACACCGCGATAGGGTGATCCCTTATCTGCCATGGCCGTCAGGGTTGGTTGAATAATGCGCGTCATGGTTTCTTCCAACAGGGCGGGTGAAACGATTCTGGCGGGTGAATAAGCACCCATGCCGCCTGTGTTAGGGCCGGTATCGCCTTCGCCGACACGCTTATGGTCTTGCGCTGTTGCCAGTGGAAGGGCATTCACACCATCTGTCAGGACAAAAAAGCTGGCTTCTTCGCCTGTCATAAATTCTTCAATCACAAGTTCAGCCCCGGCTGCGCCGAATGCGCCATCAAAAATATCATCAACGGCAGCGCGCGCCTGCGCGTCAGTTTCGGCGATAATCACGCCCTTGCCTGCGGCGAGACCATCAGCTTTAACGACGATAGGCGCCGGGTGCGTGTCGAGATAGGTATGAGCCTCTGCAGCGGTTTTGAACCGACCATAGGCCGCTGTCGGAATGTCATAGGCGGCGCAAATATCTTTGGTAAACCCTTTGGATCCTTCGACTTGGGCGGCGGCTGCCACAGGCCCGAAAGCGGCGATGTTTTCAGCCATTAGTGCATCTGCCAACCCAGCCACGAGAGGGCCTTCCGGTCCGATAACAACGAGGTCGATAGCTTGTTCTTTGGCAAATTTCACCACGGCTGGTGGCGACTCAATATCAAGGCTGACACATTCAGCGATGGTTTCAACACCGCCATTGCCGGGCGCACAATAGAGTTTTTCCAGCAAGGGACTTTGCGCTATTTTCCAGCACAGGGCGTGTTCGCGCCCGCCACTGCCAAGAACGAGAATTTTGACGCTTTTTTCTTCCATATAATCGACCTGTCGGGTTTTCAATCTGTTTGGGATAGTAACGTGAATGATTTAAAGCTAAAATCAAACTATCAAATTTTGCGAGGCTTGTCTGACGCGGCGCGGTGCCCTGCCAAACAAAACAGTGGATAGCAGTAATAAATCGAATGAGTCAATTTAGAGAAAATGAGTCAATTTAGAGAAACAGATAATCGGAATGCGAATGTGCAGGAATTTTCTGTTAGTGAAATTTCCGGACTGGTCAAGCGTCAGATTGAAGATGGATTTGCGCATATTCGTGTGCGCGCCGAACTGGGGCGTGTTTCTCGCCCGGCATCTGGGCATCTCTATCTGGATTTAAAAGACGAAAAAGCTGTGCTGTCAGGCGTCATCTGGAAGGGCGCGGCGCAGAAGCTTCCCTTACAACCAGAGCAAGGGCTTGAGGTTATTTGTACCGGCAAGCTGACAACTTTTGCTGGTCAGTCGAAATATCAGATGATTATCGACTACATGGAACCGGCAGGTGTTGGCGCATTAATGGCTTTGCTGGAGGAACGCAAAAAGAAACTCACAGCGGAAGGTTTATTTGAACCGGGGCGCAAAAAAACATTACCCTTTTTGCCGGAAACCATCGGCGTCGTTACCAGCCCATCTGGGGCGGTTATACGCGATATTATTCATCGTCTTGAAGACAGGTTTCCCCGTCATGTGTTGGTTTGGCCCGTGCGCGTGCAGGGCGAGAATTGTGCCGAGGAGGTCTCCCGCGCCATTGCCGGATTTAATGCCATAAAACCGGGCGGGCAAACGCCGCGGCCTGATTTGCTTATTGTTGCGCGTGGCGGGGGCAGTTTTGAGGATCTATGGGGCTTTAATGAGGAAATTGTTGTGCGCACGGTCGCGCAGTCAGATATTCCGGTTATCTCCGCAATTGGCCATGAAACCGATACAACGCTGATAGATTTTGCCGCTGATATACGTGCGCCAACACCAACCGCCGCGGCGGAAATGGCGGTGCCGGTGCGCGCGGATTTATTGGCGGGTTTGATGGATTTATCACGGCGGTTGATGCGGAGCAGTCATGCCGTGATGACAACTCGACGTGACCGTTTATCGGGGTTATCGCGGGGCATGCCGCGCCTTGAGGATATACTCGCCATTCCGCGCCAGCAATTTGATGCCATTGCTGGTCGATTAGGACGCGCGCTGGCCGCGAATCTAACCAATCAGAAAGCTCAATTTGACCGTATGTCAGCTGGGCTGTCTTTCAGACCAGTGCTGGGGCATATCCATCAATCGCGGCAAAATATTAAGGCGCTTCAACATCGTGCGGCGCTTGCCGAAGCAGGGAAGATGAAAGAAGCGGCGCAAAAATTAGCGGCGCTTAGCAAACAATTAGATTTGCTCAGTCATGAATCCGTTCTCGCACGCGGCTTTGCTCTTGTTCTGGATGAGACGGGCATGCCTTTACGCCAAGCGGCGCAGGTCACAGCTGGGAGCTTGCTGGATATTCATTTGTCTAAAGGGGAGACGTTGGCTGCGCGGGTGGAGACAGCATCACCTGTCAAACAGCCCCCGAAAAAGCTGGGAAAAAGCCCAATTAAGAAAGACACTGTAAAAAAAGACACAGTAAAAAAAGACGCTGTGAAAAACGAGACAAAAACCGCGCAACAGGGTAAATTATTCGAATGAGTGATTTGGCAAATTTAGGCGCAGAAGCAAAAATAAAATATCTCGATGGTGATTTCATTATTGAACATCCCGGGACACATGTGACCTGCGCCGTTACTGGCAAACCAATTTTGATGGATATGTTACGCTACTGGAGTGTCGATTTTCAGGAGCCTTATATTGATGCCGCCGCCTCGCTTCAGGCCGAGCAGCAAAGACAACAAAAAAACTCATGATATCAACGCTTCTTTTGAGTGGTCTTTTATCGCTAGCGCCGCTTGATGAGACAACTTTTCCTGAAATGCTGGTCGATTCTGCCTCAGGGCATTTTAAGCCCGGCGGGTTAGTGGCCTTACAGCTTAAACCCGGTGTTTCCGTTCAGGTGGATAATCGCCCAGTGCCCACAGATAATGGGCTTGCCGTATTTGGTTACGGGCGTGATGCTGGGACGGAATCGACTTTGAAATTTAATCTTGATGGTGAGGTCTATGCTCTCACCCAGCCATTGGAAAACAGAGATTATAATATCCAATATGTTGAGGGCGTGGCGCCAAAATATGTTTCCCCGCCCGAAACTGTCTTGCAACGCATCCGCGAGGAGGGGCGACAAAAAAAACAAGCCCGCAGTGATGGCGCGATAACAGCCCTTTTTGGTGAAAAGTTTTTTTGGCCTCTTAAAGGCAGAATTACAGGTGTCTATGGTAGTCAGCGATATTTTAATGGGGAACCACGGCGGCCGCATTATGGTATCGACATTGCCGCGCCTGCCGGCACGCCAATAATGGCGATGACATCAGGTGTCGTGACTTTGGCAGAAGAGAATATGTATTATGAAGGTGGGCTGGTGTTTATTGACCACGGCATGGGGCTGCTCTCTGCTTATCTGCACTTATCGGAAATTAATGTAAAAACAGGCGACAAGGTTGATGCACAACAAATTATTGGGCGTGTGGGATCAGCAGGGCGGTCGACAGGACCGCATCTGGATTGGCGGGTTTATTGGCGCGACCAGCGGCTAGATCCGGCCTTGCTGGTGCGCGCGCGCGAAGATTAATTATTTCCAGCGATTGTGAAGCCATAGCCAATGAGCGGGCTGCTGTCTAATTGCGTCTTCCATCATATCGTTCATTTTTTGGGCTGTGTTGAGAATATCCTGCTGGGTGTTATCGCTGGTTTCAGGATAAAAGGCGGGATGAAAAACCACATCAAAATGGCAATTTTCACGTCGTTGAATGCTGCCTAAAACCATTGGCACATTAAATTTTCTGGCAATTTTGGCGATGGCAGTTGCTGTCATGGCCGGGCGGTTAAAAAATTGAAGTTCAGCACCATCATTCATTTTTTGATCATTTAATACACAAACGGTATTGCCATTTTTTAATGTTTGGATAATTTTTTTTGCGCCTTCGGCACCTTTTGGGACAAGGTTTGTCAAGCTTGCATTGCCGCGCTTTTTTGTAATCCATTTTTCGTAAAAAGGGTTGTTGGCTCTCCGATAAACACCGAGCACATTGCTATCGAACATAGTCGTACTCATCGCTAAGATTTCCCAGTTTCCCATATGCGCAGAAAACAATATTAAACCATTACCTTTATCCAAAACTTTCTGGGCGTCATCCCAACCAATAATATTTACCCTCTTATCGGCTTCCGCGCGTATCTTATCGAGATTACTGAACTCCCCAAAAAACATGCCAAGATTACGCCACATCTCAATGTTCAAAACTTTAATCTCGGTATCACTTGCTTCAGGAAAAGCTGCGATTTTATTATTTATTGCAATTTTGTTCTTAGGAAAAAGGGGGCCAATTTTTGAGAATAAAGCACCAAAAAACCGACTGCTTCTCTCTAAACCTAATATCCGAGCAATTGTAATAAATGCCATGCCCAAAACAATTTCTATTATATGTCTAATCGTTTTCAGCATGATGATGATATTAACTATTGCTAGATTAATGACTACCGGGTGCAGCGTATCGTTTTGGTTTATAGCTTTGGTTCTTTGGCCTCAGCTAATCGTTTAATGACAAACTGTTCCACTTTTTTTTCTTCCCCAAACATTGCAACAACATCGAGTATTTTGCAAGTTTGGGCAAGTTTAAAACGTTTGCTGGATTTATCAAAACCTTTCAGCCTCACGGCGTCTTTCCGGGTTGTGATGAGGTAAGCATTATATTTTTGAGCCAGTGATAGCAAATCTGAAGCGTCTTGCTCGGAATAATAATAATGATCATCAAAATCCTTACTGAATTGAATGTCATATCCAAGTTGTTCTAACTGATTGTAAAATTTTGTTGGTCGCCCGATACCGCAAAAGGCGACAACTTTTTCCGCCACGGCATTGGTTGCTGTCAACTCCATCTCAAAAACCGGAATATTTAGTTTTTTGGCTTTTGATATAACCGCGCTGACATCGTCTCTATGCGGCTCGTGAAATGGCCCGCTTATGATGAGGGCATCAATGCGAGAGAGCGCATTATCTATGGGTTCTCTCAAAGGTCCGGCCGGAAATACTGCACCATTTCCAAACCCGGCCTGACGGTCTATCACGGCAAAGGTGAGTGATTTTTGGAGGTTTGGGCTTTGCATGCCATCATCCATTATCAGGACGCTCGGCTGTACTTGCCTATCGCTTAAGGCGAGTTTAGCTGCAGCCCGCCTATTGGGGGCAATATAAACCGGAAATTGATGCGCCATCATAAGGGGTTCATCCCCTGTTAATTTGGCGTGATGTGTTTTGGGGTCGACTTTGAGCGCCTGTTTGTTGTCACCGCTATAGCCACGCGAAAGGATAGCGGCTTGTTCGCCCTTTGACTGAAGAAGCTCTGCAAGTTTCAGTGTAACGGGTGTCTTGCCACTTCCGCCCAGTGTGAAATTTCCTACGCAGATGACGGGCTTTCCAACATGTTCAGCATGGGAAAGCTTTAATCTTAAATTGACAATTTGACCATAGAGAGACCCGAGTGGCAGCAGTGCCGTTTTCGTGAAATCTGTTTTATTTGCGGGGAAATGCCAAAATTCAGGATTACGCATCTATTTGCCTATCTTGATATCTTTTTCTCTAAAAACGGTGTAACCGCAGTCAGCGTTTCTTCTGTTGCGCCTTTATTTTTATCAATCAATTTAAGCGCATTGGTCGATAGTTTTTTTCTGAATGTGGCATCAGAAAGAAGAAGGTCAACCATATCCGTCATATCATTTTGTGTCGTGATTGCTCGCCCGGCATCCTCATCTTTCATCAGCGTAAACATTTCAGAAAAGTTTTCAGTCGAGGGGCCATAGAAAATAGCTGTATTTAATCTTGCGGCTTCAAGAGGATTTTGCCCCCCTCTTGGGGTAAGCGTGCCGCCGATAAAGGCAATTTCACACAATCGGTATAAAAGCCCCATGTCGCCGATTGTGTCTGCGAGATAGATATCAGTATCGGCTTTAATGGTCTGATTTTCACTGCGGCGCGCGATGGTGAGATTCATTTCCGTGAGCTGCTTAACCAGACTCTCGCCTCTTTGAGGGTGGCGTGGGGCAATGATGCTCAATAAGCCGGGGTGCTTGTCTTTGAGATTTTTATGCGTCTCGGCGACAGAAACTTCCTCGGTTTCATGGGTGCTGGCTGCGAGCCAGATAGGGCGGTTGCCAATGGCTTGGTTGAGTTTTTGCAGTTCAGTTGCTTTATATGGCAGTGGCGGGGTGTCATATTTTAAATTGCCTGCCGTTATGATGCGCTTAGCACCAAGCATCTCATAGCGCACACATGAATGACTGTCTTGTGCGAGGATAAGATTAAATTGGTTCAGTAAGTGACGCACGCTAATTGGAAATCTCTTCCAGTTTTTAAATGAATTTTGAGACATACGGGCATTAATCAGGAACAATGGCACATTATTTTGTTCGGCTCGATGCATGAGGTTGGGCCAAATTTCCGATTCGACAAACAGGCCGATATCGGGACGCCAATGTTTTACAAAACGCTTGGCAAATCCCGGGTGATCCATTGGCACATATTGATGAATAATTCTTTCATGAGGGTTGTCATTGGCAATTTTAGCCGAGGTGACCGTGCCGCTTGTGAGCAGAGCCTGCGCTTCAGGAAATTTTTCAAGTAGTTTACGGATTAAGGGGAGAACGGTGACCATTTCGCCAACACTGGCAACATGTACCCATATCAAAAGTCCTTTAGGGCGTGCCATCCCCGCAAATCCGCGTCGTTCAAATTTTCGAAACCCGTCTTCACGCCCTATTTTTTTTCGCAAGCGGAACAGAATGCTGGTGAGCGGTCCAATGAGCCAGGTCACGGCTCGATAAATATAAAACATCAAAGGCATAATTAGCCTTTTAGCAGACTTTCTGCCTTTTCATGCAGTTCATTGAGATTTTTTTCTAATTTCAAGCGATAGGTCTCTATCATCTCATCATCTGCATGACGGGGAACATGAATAGGTTCGCCATAAGCAATAACCAATTTCCCAAATGGTTTAGGGATGATGAATTTGTCCCACGCTTTTTCAACAATAATCTCGTTTTGTGTGCGAATGGCTGTGGGCATAATCGGTTTTTGACTGAAGCGTGCCAAAGCAATAATGCCTTGACCACATTCACATGAAGGGCCGGGGGGGATGTCGGCTGTCAACCAGACACATATATGATTGTTTAGATGACGTATGAGGGACCGAAAAGCTGCCGCACCATTTTTATTTTTAATGGGGCGCTTTGAGGCAGAACCTGTGCCCGAGCCAATCACCGGTGTGGCGCCCGTAAGCCGGGCATAAATGATGCCTATTTTACTGTCCGGATGATTGGAACTCAGACTGGCGTAAGATTTTGATGATACTAGTGTCTTGGGTGCCATGAGCAGGTTTCTGTGCCACATGGTGAGAATGAATGTGTCCTTGGTGTTTTGCATCATGTCTGCATGCGGTTGACCGACAACAATTTTACGGCATGAAAGAAAAACAAAGCCAATCCAGGTTTTGAGCAGGATGGCTGCAAAATAAAGCATTGCTTTGCTTCGTAAAACTTTTTTAATTACTGCTTTCATGACGCAACTTGAACTCAAACTGATACATTACACTTAACTACTATCAAATCTTTACTGGCACTTATATTGACAGCTATGCGGGTTTATTAATCTTCGAATTGTGCCTTATAGAGTTCGGCATATAGGCCTGGAGTATTTGACAATTCTTCATGTGTGCCGGACTGCACGACCTTACCTTGATTGATAACATATATTTTATCGGCATTGATGATGGTCGACAATCTGTGCGCCACAACGAGCGAGGTTCTGTCACGCATTAAATATGTGAGTGCTTTTTGAACTTCTTGCTCTGCCTTATTGTCTAAGGCTGATGTGGCTTCGTCCAGCAACAGGATGGGCGCATCTTTCAGCATGGCGCGGGCAATGGCGATGCGTTGACGTTGACCGCCGGATAATTGCATGCCGCCTTCCCCACATCTTGTTTCATAGCTTTGGGGTAAATCAGAAATAAAGTCATGTGCCGCCGCGCTTTTCGCAGCAGCTTCTATTTCGGCAGCTGTGGCATCGGGTTTTCCATAAGAAATATTGGCTGCAATTGTGTCATCAAATAAGAAAGGTTCTTGGGTCACAAGTGCCGTCGAGGCGCGCAGGCTTTCAATGGTGACATTGCTAATATTCTGTCCATCTATCTCAATCGCACCGGCAAAAGGATCGTAAAAACGTAGAACCATATTCAATAGAGTTGACTTCCCTGCACCTGAGGGGCCAACAAAAGCAACTGTCTCGCCAGGATTAATGTCTATTGAAATATCATTGAGCGCAACTATGTCACGATTACCGTAAGCAAAAGAGACATCTTTAAATTTGATGCCACCTGCGGAAATTTTGAGGTCTTCGGCCTCTGGCTTGTTGATAATTTCAATCGGTTTGTCAATTATCTCGAAAACGCGCAAACCAGCTGAGACACCTTCTTGTAAAACCACAGGGAGGTTCGCTACGGATCTGAGAGGTTGATAAGCGATGAGCAATGCTGAGATGAAGCCCATAAATTCACCCGCAGTCAAATTTCCATCTAAGCTCTGACTGCCGCCCCAAAAGATGATACCGGCAACGGCAATACCTGCAAGGGCTTCAACTATGGGGCTGGATGCGGATCTGGCGCGCACTGAACGCATGGTGAATTCCAGCACTCGGTTAATGACATTATCGGCATTTTTGCTTTCCTGTTTCTCGCCAGCATAGGCTTTAACAACGCGGATACCTTTAATGGTTTCTGAAATCAGTCTGGAGAGGCGTCCGGTCTCTGTCAGGCCTTGATGTGAGGCTTTTCGGGTCACTTTACCGAGCCGACGCATGGAGAAAAGGCCAGCCGGCACGACAATGATGACGTAAATGCTGGCAAGTTGCCAATTGAGATTAAACATCATGCCGATCAGGACAATGAGTGTAAATAAATGCCGGAACAAATTAATCAGCGTTTGGTTCAGCGTATTCGCCATGACCTTGGCATCATTTAAAAATATCGCAATGTAGTTGCCGGTATGGGTGTCGCTGAGGGTCTCGAGGTCAGCTTTGATGAGGTTTGCATAAATTTCCAGTTGAAGCTGAGCCGTGATTTTTTGCCCAACATAATTAAGAATAATATTCGAAGAATAGGTTGCCCCGCCCCTGACTAACGACATAATCATGACACCAAGTGGTATCAAGATGAGCATGGTTCTATCCCCGTCAATAAAGACAGTATCAATGGATTGCTGAATAAACCAAGGAAGCGCGCCCGAAGCTGCGGCGATAATCAAATTCGCTAAAATGCCAAGCAGAATCAGACCAAGAAACGGTTTGATATAAACAATAAATGTCCGCCGAATGACAGTCACCGTTTTTGACCGATGGGAAGTTTGTTGTACGTCTTTAGACATTTAAATTCACGAATTGCTTCTGATTCTTCATTATATAAGTATCATATCACAGATTATGTTTAATTTTTTCAACGCGCGATACAAATTCTGCCACAAGCGTGTCTGACCCAGCCATCAGACCCCTATGAAGGGTTTTTTGATTATTATAGGTAAGTTGTTTGCCGTCTAATCCGCAAACCGTACCGCCCGCTTCAGTAACTAAAAGGTCTCCGGCAGCAATGTCCCAGTCGTTTTTGGCATTCATAATCAGGGTCGCATCAAATTGCCCACCTGCAACCAGGGCAAGACGATAGGCGACAGAATTTCTATTTTCGACAGTAAGTTGTGGCCATAAATGCGCCCAGCCATCATAGCTGAACATTTTTTCATATCCACAAATTCGGCTGTTTTCGAGGGTTTCACGCGCCGTGATACGAACGGGCTTGCCATTACATTGTGTGCCGCCCTGAAGCCCTGTCATAGCAGCGAAAAATTCTTTCTGCGCAGGATTGTAAACAACAGCGCAGACAGGGCGATGATTTTCGACCAAGGCAACAGAAATGGTAAATTCCGGCTTGTCTTGAATAAACGCCTTGGTGCCGTCAATCGGGTCAACAACCCAGACATGCGAACATGCCAGCCTGTGATCGGCGTCAGGGGTTTCTTCCGATAGCCAACCATAATGAGGTCTAGGGGTTTGCAACTGGTCATGTAACAGCTCATTCACGGCGATATCGGCTTCACTGACGGGCTGGTTTTCTTCTTTTTCCCAGTGCTTTGGCGATTGCCCGAAATAGCGCATGCTCAACGCGCCAGCCTGCTGGACGGCAGCACATAACAGCGCGAAGTCTTCTTCAAGAGAAAAAATGGCTGGATTAGAGACCTGCAAGTGTCATCTCTTCCACAAGCAAGGTGGGGGCATTAATGCTGTATCTAAAACTTAAATCATTTGCGGGTGTGATGTGCTTGAACATATCCTTCAAATTGCTGGCAATGGTGATTTCACTGACAGGATAGGCCAGCTCACCATTTTCAATCCAATAGCCCGCCGCGCCACGGCTATAATCACCGGTCACACCATTCACGCCCATACCAATCAGTTCGGTCACATAAAGTCCCTCGCCGATCTGTTGCATTAGGGCTTCTGGTGATAAATCTCCTGCTTCAATATAGAGATTGGAAGCTGACGGTGAGGGCGGGCTACCAATACCTCGCGCCGCACGTCCATTGCTGGGCATGTCGAGTTGTTTGCCTGTTGCGCTATCCAGTAACCAACAGGCCAGTTGCCCCGCCGATACAAGCGTGAGTTTGTCACAAGCCAGACCTTCCGCGTCAAAGGCCATGGAACGAAGACCTCTGATGCGTTTTGGGTCGTCCGTGACGGTAATGCTTTTAGCAAACACGTCTTCATTCAAGCTGTCTTTCAAAAAGCTGGTGCCACGTGCGATGGCTGTGCCGGAAATCGCCCCTGCAAAATGCCCTAATAGGCTAGCGGAAACGCGCGGGTCATAAATGACGGGCGCTTTGCGGCTTTCAAGTTTACGCGGATTGAGGCGCGCGAGCGCTCGGCTTGCGGCTTCAGCACCAATTTGTTCAGGTGTTTCCAAATCCTCGCAATGTCGGACTGTATGTCCGGCATAATCTCTTTCCATATTGTCGCCGCTACCAGCAAGAACGGCACAACTGAGCGACCATGAGGTCGCGCTATAATGTTCGGCAAAACCGTCTGACGTAACAAGACCTGTCGTGCTGCGTCCCCAGCCGGCACCAGCGCCTTCGGAATTGGTGATGCCATCCATAGCGCGGGCGGTTTCTTCTGTTGCAATCGCCATTTGGGTGAGCTTTTCCATTTCAGGCTCGTGCGCGTCTTCCAAATCGAGTTGGGGAATATCTTTCGCCAATCTCGAAGCGTCTGCCAGTCCGCAAAACGGGTCGGCGGGTGCCATACCTGCCATGGCGACAGCGCGTTCGGCCAAGCTATCCAATTGGTCTGCATTCATGCCGGACGAGGAGACGAAAGCCTGCTGTGTCCCGATAAGGGCGCGCAGGCCAACATCAGCAGACTCCGCATGTTCAATATCTTCCATATTGCCGAGCCTTGAGGAGGCGCCGATAGAGAGACTTTCACTGACCAGCGCATCCGCTTGATCCGCCCCATAAGCCAGCATTTTCTCAACCGCTTGTTGGGCAAAATCCATTTGTTTGGACATTTTATTTATCTCCACATTTATATGACGGCAAAATCGTATTCATTACGGCACAGCCTTATTTACACTACGAGTTATATAGACCCTTTATGGCATTCGTCAGCTTTTAAGACGTGACATTCTCATCGCGTATTTCCTGCTACTCACTACCAGAGAGCAGCGGCAAACGCCATCATGATGACAAAACCCAGATTTCGGTTGGATTTAAATACGGTCAGACATTGGTCAGCATTATGAATATCAGTTTTTAAAATTTGCCCTGCGAGATGAAGGGCAACAAGCCCAATAATGAGGTAAAACCATAAATGCGCCCCTGCTATCCATCCAGCAACCAGAAAGCTTGTTACGCATAAACCATAAATCACCCAAAGCGCCATATGGGTTTTATCCCCCAGCTTTATGGCAGAGGATTTAAGGCCAATCAGTGCATCATCCTCTCTGTCTTGATGGGCATAGATTGTGTCATAGCCCACCGTCCAGAATATAGCGGCGACATAAACCAGAGCAGCGGCGATGGAAATCTCTCCCGCCAATGCGGTATAACCCATCCATACCCCCCAATTAAAGGCGATGCCCAAAAATAGCTGAGGCCACCAGGTAAAGCGTTTCATAAATGGGTAAATTGCAATAGGGGCAAGTGAGAGAACGCCAAGTGCAATGGTTGGCATATTAAACTGCAACAAAACACTCAAGCCGATGAGGCATTGCGCGATTAAAAACGCCCATGCCTGTTTGACAGTAATTTGACCGGCAGGAAGCGGGCGGTTGCGACTGCGTTCCACCTTGCCGTCATAATCGCGATCCACAATATCATTATAGGTGCATCCAGCGCCGCGCATCACGATGGCACCAAGCGCAAACAGAACCGCCATATAAAGTGTTTGAGATAGGGGGATGCGACCGGTTTCAAGTTGAGCCAGCCAGACACCCCAGAGGCAGGGCCAGAAAAGCAACCAGCTCCCAATAGGACGATCGAGCCTGGCAAGCCGCGCATAGGGAATAAGAGGTGTTGGAAGAAATCGGTTCACCCAGTTATCGGAGGCCGCATCTGCCGGTGATTGGTCACGCATATTTTTGGTCTTTATGTTTCATTTATTATGCTTCGTTGAAGGGGCAAAAAATAACGGGTGTTTTGATGGTATGAACAGCACTATAAATAAGCCATCTAAACCAATATGAGCTTATTATAGCGGCTCACACTATAAATGGGTAGAGAGGCAAATGGCGTCAACAGATAATCATAAAATCGGCAAAATCAGGCTCTACGTATCCGAAGATCTCGCGGCGGGGCAAAACTTTGCGCTCAATAAAGACCAGCATCATTATTTGCGCAATGTCATGCGCTGTCAGATCGATGACCCTGTTTTGATTTTTAACGGGCGTGATGGGGAGTGGCTGGCAACAATTTCTCAACTCGATAAAAAAATGGCTTTGCTGGTGGTACAATCCCAAACCCGCGTTCAAACACCAACAAAAAATTCAGCGCATATCCCATTATCAGATATTCAGGCATCTGATATTCAAGTGTTGTTTGCTCCGGTCAAAAAAGCCCGACTTGATTATATGGTTCAAAAAGCAACCGAGATGGGGGCATCATCCTTAATGCCGGTCATGACGCATTACACCCAAAAGGCGCGTCTCAATTATGACCGCCTTAAAGCCAATATGGTTGAGGCCGCAGAGCAATGTAATCTCTTGCACGTTCCCGCCTTACACGAGGCGATGGATTTGGAGCAGGCGCTTGAGAGCTTGTCCCAAAATACGGCGTCTCGTCATGTGGTGTTTTGTGATGAGGGCGCAGGGCCGTCACTGACACCAGACATGCGTAAGTCTCTGGAAGATTTAAAAAATCAAGCTGTGGCAATTCTTATCGGGCCAGAAGGCGGGTTTTCACCTGAAGAAAGACGCATACTTCTTGCGCGTCCTGATACGCTGGCAATCAGCCTTGGTCCGCGTATTTTACGGGCCGATACTGCGCTGGTTGCTGCCTTGTCGCTGTGTCAAATGACGCTTGGAGATTGGGAAGCAATCGGGGAATAGGGAAGTCTTGTGTATTTCTCGTCTTGCGCGATATGCAAAACAGGATTACATCGGCTTAAGAGACGAGTTGTATGACAGAATATCTGGAAAACAAGGCATCCCTCATTGAGTGGATTGCCGCCGGTGAAAAACCTAAAGATCAGTGGCGCATTGGAACTGAACACGAAAAGTTTGGGTATCGTCCAACTGACTTCTCCCCTTTACCTTATGACGGACCGGATGGCATTAAAGCCATGCTTGAAGGGCTTATGGACTCCGGCTGGCAGGGGAAATATGAGGGCGACACGTTAGTAGCGCTTACCCGCCCTAAAGAGCAAGGTGGCGGTTCAGTTACGCTTGAGCCGGGGGGGCAGTTGGAACTTTCAGGCGCGCCTTTAGCCAATATCCACCAAACATGTCAGGAAGTCGGGGCGCATCTTAAAGAGGTGTTGCACCTCGCCGATAAATTAGGTCAGGCCTATATGGGCATTGGCTATGCGCCGAACTGGTCGGTGGCGGATATGCCAAAAATGCCCAAAGGGCGTTATGATATTATGACGGATTATATGCCGACGCGCGGGTCGCGGGGGCTGGAGATGATGTATCTGACAGCAACGGTGCAGGTGAATCTCGATTTTTCCTCCGAGGCCGATATGGTTGAAAAAATGCGAATTGCGCTGGCATTGCAACCGATTGCCACTGCTTTATTTGCCAATTCTCCCTTCATTAATGGGCAAAGCATGGGGCATGTGTCTGAGCGTTCACTGGTCTGGTTGGATACAGATACTGAGCGGACGGGCAATCTGCCTTTTGTTTTTGATGATTTTGGTTATGAGCGTTATGTCGATTATGCGCTGGATGTGCCGATGTATTTTGTCATACGTGATGGGCATTTCATTGATGCGACCGGCTTGAGTTTTAAAGATTTTATGGCAGGGAAACTCTCTGTGCTACCTGGCGAAAAGCCGACAGGGACGGATTGGGAAAATCATCTAACCACTTTGTTTCCTGAAGCGCGTCTCAAAAGATTTATCGAAATGCGCGGGGCTGACAGCGGGCCGCGGGATACGTTCTGTGCTTTACCTGCTTTCTGGGTTGGCCTGCTTTATGATGAGGCCACGCAGAAAAAAGCCCTGGATATGATTTCTGATTGGACGGCTGAAGAACGCGTCGCGCTCCGCATTGATGCGGCACGGCAAGGTCTGAAGGCGGCATTTCGCTGTGGCACTGTGCTGGATATTGCGCGTCAGGCACTCGATTTGTCACGTCAGGGGTTGGTTGCTCGCGCTGTGACAGATTATGAAGGTGCGGATGAAACGCAATATTTAAAACCGCTGGCGGCGATTGTCGAAAGCGGATGTAGCCCCGCCGAAACATTGGTCACAAAGCTTTCAACTGACTGGGATGGTGACATCACAGCCGTCTATAAAGCTCTCACTTATTAATCCGGAATATTTATCTAGTCTTTAGCTGCTACCTGTACCACCAATGGTCAGGCCTTCCAGTCTCAATGTGGGTTGCCCAACACCGACGGGAACACCTTGTCCGTCTTTCCCGCATGTACCAATGCCATCATCGAGTTTCATATCATTACCAATCATGGAAATACGCTGCATGCTTTCAGGGCCGGTGCCGATAAGCGTTGCGCCTTTAATCGGCGCACCCAGCTTGCCGTTTTCAATCTGATAGGCTTCGGTGCATGAGAAGACAAATTTTCCGGAGGTGATATCAACCTGCCCGCCGCCAAAACTTACCGCGTAGACACCTTTTTTGACATCAGCAAGAATTTCACCCGGGTCTTTATCGCCACCCAACATATAGGTATTAGTCATGCGTGGCATGGGCTGGCAGGCAAAGCTTTCGCGCCGACCATTACCGGTCGGTTGCATGCCCATAAGTCGGGCATTCATGCGGTCTTGCATGTAGCCGGTTAAAATGCCGTCTTCAATGAGAACAGTTTTTTCGGTTGGTGTGCCTTCATCGTCTACCGATAATGAGCCTCTTCGGTCGGGTAAAGTCCCGTCATCAATCACGGTGACGCCGGGGGAAGCAACGCGCTGACCAATTCGGTCAGAAAAAGCGGAAGTTTTCTTGCGGTTAAAGTCTCCCTCAAGGCCGTGACCGACGGCTTCATGCAATAATATGCCGGGCCAGCCTGGGCCGAGGACAACATCCATTTCACCCGCAGGTGCTGGCACAGAGTCCAGATTTACCAGTGCCGAGCGCAGGGCTTCATCGACTTGTCCCTGCCAGTTTTCTGGGGTTAGCCATTTGGCGTATCCGGCGCGACCACCGCGTCCGCAATGCCCGCTTTCTTGTCGGTCACCTTCGCCGGCAACTATTGAGACATCCATCCGAACAAGAGGGCGGACATCAAAGACGGGTTGCCCATCAGGACGAATAATTGCCACAGCTTGCCACTCTCCTGAAAGTCCAATGGAAACCTGTCTGACGCGGTTATCCTTGGCACGGGCATAGGCATTTATCTCTTCAAGAATTTTGACTTTGTCTGAAAAGCCCTCACCATCAAGTGGGTTGGCGTTCGTATAAAGACTTGTTTCGGTTTTTGCGGGTGCGTCCGATATTGTGCCGCTGTGACCAGAAATAACGGGCGTCAGAGCCGATGCCGCGCGTTTAATGGCAGTTTCGCTTAAATCGGTGCTGTGGGCGTAGCCGGCTGTTTCGTCCTTAACGGCGCGTAGCCCAAAACCGCGTGATGTGTCAAAATTTGCGGCACGTAACCTGTTGTTATCAAATGAAAAACTCTCAGAGAGGGTGTGCTCCATGAAAAGTTCCCCGTCATCAGCGCCGGCTAGTGCATTTTCTGTGAGGCGTTGTGCCAAGTTCTGATCGAGACCGGATGTGTCAAAAAATAAATTTTCGGGTTTCATATCTCACCGTTTCTGATTAGGGGGATCCCTATTTTGAGACCCTGTTTTAAGGTAAAGCTCAAAAGATAAAGCCTGTTAGATAATATGTTGCGTCTTGTCCGCATGTCAAAAAATCAGTCTGATATGCTTTTGACATATATCTATCAAAACCTCACATTATTTATCAGACGTGTGAATTTACGCCCTCTGAAAGTCGTTATGAAATCTGATACACAGACTCAAATGATTTTAAGCGGTCAGTATTTGGCGCGGTAATTGTTTGGACACGCTTTCCCAGATGCCTTTGCAGAAGATCAATATCACCGCTATTGCCATTTTCGTTTCTAAGCTCAACTCTACGGCCGTCATCTGTGGTGATGCCAATTATAATGACAGACCCATCAGGACCTGATGCTGAAACAGAAACTAATTCTCCAGTAATGCCTAAACCCATTTTATTCTCCTTATTGTTTTTATTGTTAATTATTTTGAGTGTTAGCTTGAGACGCTTTTAACAATTTAATACAGACTTTAAATATAGACTTTTTATACAGACTTTTTAATACAGAGTGGCGCCCCGAAAACTATCGCATGACTTATTTTCATGCGCTATAGAAAATTCATGCATTTAAAAAGCTACAAAACTGTATGAATGCGCCATATTTGGCTTATGATTTAAGGAGTGTGCGTTTTGGGCATTTGGTCGCACGGTCACATAAGGCAGTGATTTTGTGCATGGGAAGACTATAATATAATCATAATCAATTAACCGAATTTGAAGGTAATTTCATGCGCCTTAATAATATACTAAATCCTTTAGCAAAGCTGTTTGCCATTTGTGTCTCGTTCTGTCTCATAAGCCTTGCTGGGCATTCATCGGCTTTGGCAGCGCAGCCAGAGCCTTGGCAGTTGGGTTTCCAGCCCGCCGCGACAGATATGATGGCGCAGATTACGAGTTTTAATGATTTTCTGCTTATCCTGATGACCATTATTACAGTTTTCGTGCTGGGCCTGATGGTTTACGTCATGATACGTTTTAATGCTAAAGCCAATCCGGTGCCGTCCAAAACAAGCCACAATACGCTTATTGAGGTTGTCTGGACGGTTATTCCGATTTTGATTTTGCTGGTTATTGCCGTTCCGTCTTTCCGGCTTCTTTATGATCAGGCGACACCGGAAGCTGATATGACCATTAAAGCCACGGGTTATCAGTGGTATTGGGGGTATGAATACCCTGACCATGGCGATATCGCTTTTGACGCGCTGATGCTGGAAGAAGACGAATTACAACCCGGTCAGCCACGCCTTTTGTCTACGGATAATGCTGTCGTCGTGCCGGTGAACACAACTGTGCGTGTCCTCGTGACTGCTGCTGATGTGATTCATAACTGGGCGATGCCTGCTTTTGGCGTCAAAATGGATGCTTATCCCGGTCGCTTGAACGAAACATGGTTCAACGCCACCAAAACAGGCACATATTACGGTCAATGCTCCGAGTTATGCGGTATTCGCCATTCTTTCATGCCAATCATGGTTAAAGTTGTCGAGAAAGAAGAATTTGCCGCCTGGGTCGAGCAGGCCAAAGTCGAATTTGCTTCCTATGATGAAGCCAACACTAATCTGGCAGATGTTTCAGCCACAAATATGGAAATAACTGAGTAAGAGGATAGAAATAATGGCAACAGATCAAGCCGCAGCTCATCACGAAGATCATCCGGTAGGATGGAAGCGTTACGTCTATTCGACGAACCATAAAGACATTGGCACGATGTATCTGATTTTTGCGATTCTCGCAGGGATTATTGGTGGTGCAATGTCCGTTGTTATGCGCATGGAGCTGCAGGCTCCTGGCGACGGTATTTTGGGGGGGGATTACCATCTCTATAATGTGCTGGTCACCGGACATGGTCTGATTATGGTGTTCTTCATGGTCATGCCAGCGATGATTGGCGGCTTCGGGAACTGGTTTGTGCCGCTTATGATTGGCGCCCCCGATATGGCCTTCCCACGAATGAATAATATTTCTTTCTGGCTACTGCCTTTTGCGCTTGCCCTGCTTGGCATTTCGATTTTTGTTGAAGGCCCACCCGGTAATGACGGTGTCGGCGGTGGTTGGACGATTTACCCGCCGCTCTCCACATCCGGACAACCCGGACCAGCTATGGATTTCGCCATTCTCTCGCTTCATGTCGCGGGGGCATCATCCATTTTGGGTGCGATTAACTTCATTACAACAATTTTCAATATGCGTGCCCCGGGCATGACGTTGCACAAAATGCCGCTTTTCGTCTGGTCTGTCTTGGTTACAGCCTTTTTGCTGTTGCTGTCTCTGCCGGTTCTAGCTGGTGCGATTACCATGTTGCTGACGGATAGAAACTTCGGCACGACCTTCTTTGACCCTGCCGGTGGTGGTGATCCTATTTTGTATCAGCACTTATTCTGGTTCTTCGGTCATCCTGAAGTATACATTCTTATTCTGCCGGGTTTTGGCATTATCAGCCATGTTGTCTCGACATTCTCCAAGAAGCCGATTTTCGGTTATCTCGGCATGGCCTATGCCATGGTTGCTATTGGCGGCGTCGGTTTTGTTGTCTGGGCGCACCACATGTATACGGTTGGTCTGAGCCTTGATACGCAAGCCTATTTCGTTGCCGCGACAATGATTATTGCCGTGCCGACGGGGATTAAGATTTTCTCATGGATTGCCACAATGTGGGGCGGGTCGATTGAGTTTAAAACCCCAATGCTCTGGGCGCTTGGCTTTATCTTCTTGTTTACTCTTGGTGGTGTGACGGGCGTGATGCTGGCAAATGCTGGTGTTGACCGTTCTTACCACGACACTTATTTCGTCGTTGCGCATTTCCATTATGTGTTGTCTCTGGGTGCTGTGTTTGCGATTTTCTCTGCATGGTATTACTGGTTCGGCAAAATGTTTGGCTATAACTATTCCGAATTTATCGGCAAGTTGCATTTCTGGGTGACATTCATTGGTGTGAATCTCATCTTTTTCCCGCAGCACTTCCTTGGTCTTGCAGGTATGCCACGCCGTTATGCGGATTATCCTGATGCCTATGCCGATTGGAATTTTATTTCCTCCATCGGTAGTTACATCTCAGCATTTGGCGTTTTGATTTTCATCGTCGGTGTCGTTCACGCTTTCGCAAGAGGTCAGAAAGCTGCCAATAACCCATGGGGTGAAGGCGCAACGACACTTGAATGGACGCTGACATCTCCGCCGCCTTTCCACCAGTTCAATGAACTGCCTAAAATCAAATAAGGTCGGAGATACCCTATATGACGGATAACAGCACCGATTTGCCGGTCTTTGACACATCTGCCCAGCGGGCAGGTGATGTCGCAGAAGTGGCCACTGAAATGGCCACTGAAATGGCAAGCGCTGCTGATTATTTTGAGTTGCTCAAACCGCGTGTCATGTCTCTGGTGGTTTTTACCACTCTTATCGGCATGATTATGGCACCTAGTGGAGCGACAGGTGGGGTGCATCCGGTTGTTGCCTTCACGGCTCTTTTGCTGATTGCTGTTGGGGCAGGCGCCTCAGGTGCCTTGAATATGTGGTATGATGCAGATATTGACGCGAATATGGAACGCACGCGCACGCGGCCTATTCCATCCGGTCGTATCTCGCGGGACTCGGCGCTTGGTTTTGGATTGACGTTGTCAGCAGGGTCGGTGATGTGCCTCGGCGTTTTCGTTAATTGGCTATCTGCCGGACTTCTGGCCTTCACGATTTTCTTTTATGCCGTCATTTACACGGTATGGCTCAAGCGACATACGGCGCAGAATATTGTTATTGGCGGTGCCGCAGGTGCGTTTCCGCCCGTTGTTGGCTGGGCGGCTGCAACAGGGTCGGTTGATGTGCTACCGGTTTTGATGTTTGCCATCATCTTTTTCTGGACGCCGCCACATTTTTGGGCGCTCGCGCTTTTGAAAAATAAAGATTACACAGACAATAACATTCCAATGATGCCGGTTGTCGCCGGATCTAAAAACACACGGTTTCAGATGCTCGTCTATGCGCTGGTGATGGCGGTTTTTGCGGCATTGCCGGCGGTTCTGGGTCACACAGGTCTTTTTTATGCGCTGTTTTCAACGGCCTTGAGCAGCGTGTTTGTTGCGATGAGCCTTTGGCTGTTCATCGCCCCTGAAGCGCGTCAGCCATCGGCGGCTAAGGCGCTGTTTGCTTATTCCATTTTGTATTTATTCCTGCTTTTTGGCGGTTTTCCCGCTGATAAGCTTATTGGTATTTAGGTAGGTGTTTTAGATGACAGAAAAATATGACGGAACGCCTGAATGGAGCGATGAATTGCTCGCGCGTCGGCGCAAAAGAGCCGCAGTCATGGGCTGGGTTCTCGCCGGTTTTGTTGTGCTGTTTTTCCTCGTTACAGTTGTGAAACTCGGCTCAAATATCGTGCAAAGACCACTTTAAAGGTAGAATTGAAACTTACTCATGTCACAGCAATCTTCTCCCAAAACATCACCAAATTTGAACAGAACTGTCGGGCTGTGTCTGGCGGGTGTCATTTTTATGGGGGGTATGGCCTATGCCGCGGTGCCGCTTTATGATTTGTTTTGCCGTGTGACGGGATATGGTGGCACAACCAACCGTGCTGATGCGGCCTCTGATACCATCATTGAAAGACAAGTGACCGTGCGCTTTGACGCATCGCGCAATCGTCAAATGCCGTGGGAGTTTACCGCGCCTGATGATGCGGTCAGGTTGAAAATCGGTGAAACGGGTCTGGCTTTCTATAAGGCACATAATCCGACTGATGAAACACTGACCGGCACGGCCACATTTAATGTCACGCCGCAAAAGGCCGGATATTATTTTTCTAAAATTGATTGCTTCTGTTTTGTTGAACAGACACTTGCACCTGGCGAGACCGTAGATATGCCGGTGACGTTTTTTATTGATCCAGAAATTGCTGAGGATGATGAGATGAAGGATGTCAAAACCATTACCTTGTCTTATACTTTCTTTTTAAAATCTGAGACTTCAAAAATTAATTTGTTAGAATCTAAGCTGGCATCTGAAAAGGTATCCAATCAGGCGACAGTTAACATAAAACAGATACCACAGGGTTCGTAAGCATTTCAGTGAAATGCCTACACAATGAATAGACTATGAACACACGAAGAAGTTTGGGGGAAAATCATGGCAGATGCACACGCTAAAAAACACGATTATCATCTTGTCAATCCAAGTCCATGGCCGTTTGTCGGCTCGTTGAGTGCTTTTGTAATGGCTGTGGGGGCTGTTTTATTTTTCCACGATAGCGGCCCATGGGTCATGCTTATTGGTCTTGTGGGCGTGCTTTACACCATGGTAGCGTGGTGGCGTGATGTGATTATCGAAGCAAATAACGGTGATCATACACCTGTTGTTCAGCTACATCACCGTTATGGCATGATACTGTTTATTGCCTCTGAAGTTATGTTCTTCGTCGCTTGGTTTTGGGCGTATTTTGATGCCAGCCTTTATCCGGGTGAAGCTATCCAGTATTCCAGAACGGAACTGACTGGTGGGCATTGGCCGCCTCAAGGTATTGAAACATTCGATCCGTGGCATTTGCCGCTGATTAACACGCTGATCCTTCTGACATCCGGTACGACAGTGACTTGGGCGCACCATGCTTTAATCGAAAATAACCGCGAAGAACTGAAATGGGGTCTTATCCTAACTGTTGGTCTCGGTGCTTTGTTTACTGTGTTTCAGGTTTATGAATATCAGCATGCGGCTTTTGGTTTCTCCGGTCACATTTACGGTGCGACCTTCTACATGGCTACCGGATTTCACGGTTTCCACGTTGTTGTCGGTACAATCTTTTTGCTGGTTTGTTTGTTACGCGCGCTAAATGGTGGATTTACTCCCAAGCAGCATTTTGGTTTTGAGGCTGCTGCTTGGTATTGGCACTTTGTCGATGTTGTATGGCTGTTCCTGTTTGTGGTGATTTACATCATTGGTGCGGGAACGCCGGCAGTACATTAGCGCTATATATGGGCATTTTCTCAAACCGGTGTCCGGCATGTGAGCAAGCCTCTTTATTTAAGGGGTTTTTATCACTGCCGGAAACCTGCGCAGCCTGTAATTTTAAATATAGTGATATTGATACAGGTGACGGCCCTGCCGTATTTGTAATTATGCTGGCAGGCTTGCTGGTGACGGGGGCGGCGCTCTACGTTGAATTGCGCTGGCAACCGGCCTATATCGTCCATATTGCATTATGGCTTCCCCTTGGTTTTGCTGTGCCAATGCTCATGTTGCGCCCTGCGAAAGCGTGGCTTATTCATTCTCAATATAAGCATAATGCGCATGAAGGCAGGCTTCATAAAACTCATGAAGATAGGCAAGATGAAGATGCGTAATGCCTTCGTTTTTTGCTCTTTAAACGCGGATTAAACGATGACGCAGTTCAGGCTTTATTTGATACCGACATTGGTTTGTCTTCCGGTCTTTTTGTTTCTTTTCAGCCTAGGCAATTGGCAGATGGAGCGGCTGGTTTGGAAGCAGAACCTTATCGAGCTTATAGAAGCGCGTCTGTCAGCCGCCGTGCAAGAAATCCCAGCGCCGCAAGACTGGCAAAATCTTTCGCCTGAAAAATATATGTATCAACCGGTCTTTATGACGGGTGTGTTTGACCATAAAGCCGAGCAATTCTGGTTTGCGCATCACGAAAAATTTGGCGTTGGCTATCAGGTGGTGACGCCATTTGTTATCGCAGATAATCAAATTGTCATGGTCAATCGTGGCTATGTTCCCGCATCTCAACAAGCCCCCATGACCCGACAGGCTGGTCAGCTTACCGGGGAAATACGTTTGGAAGGGCTGATGGTCTGGCCCGGCGCGCGCACTATTTTTGAGGCGCCGGATGAACCAGAAAACAACCTCTGGTTTGTGAAGGATGTAATGCCCATGGCTGAAAATGCGGGTTATACAAGTGAGAGCTGGCAGGTTGCGCCTTTTTTTGTCGATAGCCAAGAGGCATCACAAAATGTCTTTCCGGTGCAATCGCCAATTGGTGGACAAACACGGATAAATTTGCCGAATCGGCATTTAGAATATGTTGTGACATGGTACGGGCTTGCCTTGGCTCTTGTAATTGTCTATGTGCAGTGGCTCATAAAGCAAACCAAACGTGCGAAACCTGAAAACGAGACAGAGCAGTGAAATATATCAGCACACGCGGCACAGCCCCGGTTCTTGATTTTGAAGATACGCTTCTGGCGGGTCTGGCGACGGATGGCGGTCTTTATGTGCCTGAAAGCTGGCCCAGCCTATCGCGGGAGACACTCGCCAGTTTTAAAAATAAATCCTATGCTGAAGTCGCGTATGAGGTTTTACAGCCTTTTATTGGCGGCACACCTGACAATAATCGCTTCAGGGATATTCTTGAAGAGGCCTATCAGGCATTTGAAGTGCCGGAAGTTGCTCCCCTTGTGCCTTTGGGCGGTCAGCATTATTTGCTGGAGCTGTTTCACGGGCCCACACTCGCCTTTAAAGATGTCGCTATGCAACTTCTTGCGCGACTTATGGATGAGGCGCTATCAAGGCGCGGGCGACGCGCCACAATTATTGGTGCGACCTCAGGCGATACTGGCGGCGCGGCGATTGAGGCGTTTCGTGGGCGGGAAAATATAGATATTTTTATTCTCTATCCGGATGGGCGTGTCTCCGATGTCCAGAGAAAACAAATGACAACGCCGACAGATGCCAATGTTCATACGCTGGCGATAGATGGCACATTTGATGATTGTCAGGCATTGGTTAAGGCCATGTTTAATGATGCGGCGTTCCGGCAAGAGACAGGTCTGGCGGGTGTGAATTCGATTAACTGGGCGCGTGTGATGGCACAAACAGTTTATTATTTCACGGCCGCCGCACAGCTTGGTGGGCCTGAAAAGGAAATTGCGTTTTCGGTGCCGACGGGGAATTTTGGCGATATTTTTGCCGGTTATGTGGCGAAGCAAATGGGGTTGCCAATCGCCCAGCTTATGATTGCGACAAATATAAATGATATTCTCGCGCGGGTACTTCAGACAGGCATTTACGAAATTGGTGATGTTGTCGCCTCCACCAGCCCGAGCATGGATATTCAGGTATCGAGTAATTTTGAACGCCTCCTGTTTGAAGCCACCGGTCGGAATGCCGAAGAGGTTTGCCGCCTCATGGGTGAATTGGCAGAAACACGCAAGTTTTCGCTATCTCCCGAGGTGCTGGATGTTATTCGAGCTGGCTTTGCTGCCGAACGCGTTGACGAGGTTGAGACGGCTAAAATCATCAAGACTATGTTTGAAGCGGATAAGATGTTGCTCGACCCGCATACCGCTGTTGGCTATGGCGCGGCCATGCGGAGCGACCTGCCAGCCACCACGCCAATTGTGACGCTTGCAACAGCGCATCCGGCAAAATTCCCGGCTTCTGTTGAAAAAGCCTGTCATCGCCCGGCGGTAGATATTATATCTACCCCTCAAAGGGTGCAGGACATGATGCATCAGGAAGAGCATTTTGTTAGCCTTGCAAACAGTCTTTCTGATATTCAGGATTTTATTCGCCATAAGCAAACCCCCTGACGCGGCCTGTTGACGAACGGCTTTTACCTTTCCTTACATTCCATGATAGTCTGATGTTATGAAAACCTTATCATCTAGCTTTTCATCAAGCTTATTGGGCGGCTTATTTGGTTCGGCAACGGTTTGTGTTGTTCGGCATCTTCAACGCGCTGTTCCAGTGCTTTTATGTTTATTGGCATTGCTTCCGGGGCAGGGTTTTTTTGCCTCTAAGGCGCATGCAGTTGATGTTGTGCTTGTCTCCGGCACTATGCGATATGTTGACCTCACACAGCATATGAACCGCGTGGATAAGGGACATTACGATTTTGCCATTCAGAATACGGGTGATGAGACCATGTATCTGACGCTTGAGCTGTCCCGACCTGATATTTTTCACATTGCGACAAATCCAAGGCTGGATATGCCGTTTAATTTGCGTCTTATCAGTTCAGACGACACAGAGATTGCGCCGGTCAATGCTTCCGATAATGAAATAGACTGGGAAGTCCCGCCTGGTGCGGTAAGGCGCTATATTTTGAATGGTGATATTCCTGCCAAGACCCGTTTCTGGTTATGGAATCCGGATTATCAAGCTGAGATTGAGCAGAGACGGTTTTACTTTCACCAATTTGTGTTGGTGGCGTTGGTTTTTGTTGCCATGCTGGCACTGGTTGTTGGTTATTTGCGGGACAGAAAGCGTCTCATGATACCATCCATGTTTGCCTTGTGCTTTGTGGTTATTATGTTGGTGCGCTGGCAAATTTTTATGAATATTCTGGATTTGAATGAGTTGCGTCTCGCCATGGCATTGATGTCGCTGGCACTGATTATTGCGCATCTTTCCATGATGAATATGTCGGCAATTTCGGAGAGATATTGGCGGCGCGTGATATTAAATGTCGATATGATATTGCTTGGCGTTATTTTTAGTTGGGTCGCGCATTATTTTTACCCCGGCTTTTTGGGTGCGATGACTGTTGACTGGCTCGAAATGTTTATGGTTATTCCGTCCATTTTGCTGTGTCTAGCTGTGGTGATTACATTCAGACTCCCCGAAAATTCAGAGAGTGAGACAAACGTCTAAGCCTGCCCCTGATCTGAACTAAGCTTGCTCAAGTCAATCCCCATTCGTGCCATGGCGGCGGGGTATTTCTTTTCGGGGTCTATTGAAAAAATTAAATCTAAATCCGCTTCACAGGCGAGCCAAGCGTTTTCATGTAGTTCTTCATCTAATTGCCCTGCGTCCCAACCGGCATAGCCCAGAAATAATAATGATCTGTCGGGTGCGCCATGCTTGCCGAGGACTTCCATAATCTCCAATGTTGCTGTGAGGGCAATGCGGTGATTATTACCAAGGCTGGTGGTCGAGGCTGTATAATCGCTCGTATGCAAAACAAAGCCGCGTCCGGTTTCAACTGGGCCACCCAGATAGGCTTTTACCTTGTCGCCATTATCGCTCATCGGAAGTTCGAGGCTTTCAAGAATATCGTTGAGCGATACATCTTCAGCGGGCTGATTAACCACAAACCCCATCGCCCCTTCAGGGCCATGTTCAAAAATATAGACAACACTGCGATCAAATCTCGAATCGCCTATGCCAGGCATGGCGATAAGCAATTGTCCGCTTAAATTTTCATTCATTAAAGACATACCGGTTTATATAACCTAACATCATGATTCCAGTGAAACATCTATGCAGAACGGATGCAAATAAATCAATGTTCAATAGGAAATTCTCTCTGGTTTTGACGCTTATTTTTATGCTTTCAGGCATAGGGTGGGCTTCTCCTTTATATGCGCCAGAATATACGCCAGAATATACGGCAGACACTGACAGCCAAAGTTTGCCCGAAACTTCTTCTCATGATTGGTATGTGCCGACTTCTCTATATGGTAAGCCGCTGGAGGCTGCGAGAGCCAGGCTTGTGACAGGTGTTCATGAGGGGGCGCCGGTGATGGCGTTGCGTCTCGAAATGGCGGCGGGCTGGCATAGTTATTGGTATTTCCCGGGTTCGGCTGGTATCTCGCCAGCATTTGAGTGGTCGTCATCATCGCAAATTTCTGCCGGGGAGCCGCTTTATTTGCCCCCGAAACGCTTTAATGAGCCCAGTGGTCCAACTTATGGCTATGACGGTGAAACGGTCATTTTTGTGCCATTTATGGTCAAAGACACGTTTAAAAAAACAGCAGAGACGGCGCTTCATCTTGATTTCACATTAACGCTGGGTCTGTGCAAAGAAATTTGTGTTCCGGCAAGCTTCACTTTTTCTGAACGCATTACCCGTGCAGATATAAACCATTCATCCGAGCAAATATGGTTGAACGAGGCTTTATCCGCTTTGCCCAAGCCCGCTGATGATAATTTGTTTGTGAAAGAGGTTCTTTTTTCTGAAAATGTGCTTCAAGTGAGTGTCGCAGGCGTAAATTTGACCCAGCCGGAAATTTTTATTGCCGGTCGTGACGGTGATTTTTTTGATATGCCTGAAATTGTTTCCACCTCACCAAATCTCTGGGTTTTTAAAGTGTCTGCGACACCTTTTGATGGTGATTTTATAGGTCGTGCATTGGAATTTATTGTGCAGGAGGAATCGCGTTCGATTTCTCAAATCCGCCATGTTCAGCCGAAAAAATCTGTATATGAATAGAGACCAACTCTTGGTAAACCCGCGGCGATAGGATATGGTGTCCATCCATAGTAAGAGGATATAAATATGACCATTAAAGCCGGAGAGAAACTCCCTTCAGTAACTTTTATGCATATGTCTGATGCCGGCCCTGCGCCGATTTCAACCGAGGAACTTTTTGGTGGCAAAACAGTTGCGCTGTTTGCTGTGCCGGGTGCATTTACCCCGACATGTTCTAACCAGCACATGCCGGGTTATGTTCAACATGCCGCAAGCATTCGAGAAAAAGGCGCTGACACAATTGTTTGTGTTTCTGTCAATGATGCCTTTGTCATGGATGCCTGGGGTAAAGACCAGGGTACAGGCGGTAACATTATGATGGTTGGTGACGGCAATGGCGAGTTCACCAAAGCTATCGGCCTTGAAATGGACGGATCCGGCTTTGGGCTGGGCACACGCTCTCTGCGTTATTCTATGATAGTGCGCGACGGCGTTGTGGAGACGCTTAATATCGAATCTAATCCCGGCGAAGCTGTCGACTCAGGTGCTGAAAACCTATTAAGCCAGCTTTAATCTATAAGATTTACTGATACGCGGCCATTCCCCGACGCGCCAGCTCATCGGCGCGGTCATTTTCGGGATGGCCGCTATGACCTTTTACCCACGCCCATTCGACCTGATGCGCCGCATTTTCAGCATCTAATTCACGCCATAAATCTTCATTTTTGACAGGCTTCTTGGCCGCGGTCTTCCAGCCATTACGTTTCCAATTTGCCATCCATGAGGTGATGCCGTCTTTGACATAGGTTGAGTCGGTCACAATTTTCACCGCGCCATTTTTGGGAAGGGCGCGAAGGGCTTCAATCGCAGCTTTAAGCTCCATTCGGTTATTGGTGGTTTCGGCCTCGCCGCCGCAAAGTTCGGACTCCTGCCCGTCAATAATCATCAACACACCCCATCCGCCTGGGCCAGGATTGCCGGAGCAAGCACCATCTGTATAGGCTATCATCATATTTCTACTCCATAGTCAGCTGCGGATTTTGTTTTCTTGTGGAACCTTAATCTATGTAGGTAGTCCAGTGGGTTTTTGGGCTTAACCAGTGCGCCTTCTTGCGGGGCGAACCAGTCATGTAGTCGGGTCAGCAAAAACCGCATAGCCGCACCTGCCGCTAAAACCGGTAGCGCGTCAATCTCTGCGGGTGTGAGTTTTCTGACCGAATGATAACCATCCATCAAGGCGCGCGCTTTGGTGATGTTAAAACTTGTATCGGTTTCAAAGCACCATGCATTGAGAACAATAGCGAGGTCATAAGCCAGCATATCGGTGCAGGCAAAATAGAAATCAATAATGCCGGACAGTTCCGTGCCAATGAAAAACACATTATCGGCAAATAAATCGGCATGAATGATGCCGCGCGGCAGGGCGGCATGCGCGTCAGGCCAAAGCTCTTTTAGTCGTGCTAATTCGCCGTCAATGAGATTGGTTAGACCGGCATGAAGCGTGTCTGCATTCTGGCGGGACGTTTCGTATAAAGCAGGCCAAGCGTCGATAGACAGATTATTTGCCCGTGTCATGTCAAAACGCTGAGCCGCGAGATGCATCTCAGCCATGCTTGCGCCGAGTGCGCGACAATGCACAGCCTCAGGGCGGCGCAGGCTCAGGCCTTCAAGAAAGCTGATAATCGCCGCCGGGCGTCCGGCAATATTTGAAAGTGTGGCGCCATCTTTGCGTTTGACCGGCACGGGGCAAAGCAGGCCGGACTCAGCAAGATGCGTCATGAGATTTATGAAAAATGGTAAGTCGTCCGGGTTTACCCGCTTTTCATAAAGCGTCAGGATAAATTTTTTCGGCTGACCGTTATAGTCAGTGGTGAGCAGGAAATTTGAATTTTCAACGCCCTCGGCAATCCCCTTAAGCGACAGGACATTGCCAATATCATAATTCGACATTAAGTCGGTAAGCTGTTCATCAGTGAGGTCGGTATATACAGCCATCAGGAAAAGTCTCCGGCACCTTTATCTTATTTGTTTTGGAAGTTTAAACTCTACCGACTCGGTTGTATGGACAACTTCTTCTATCGCCAAAGAGAAATGGGTGGATAGTTCTTCAATCACCTCATCCATCAAATTTTCGGGGGCAGATGCGCCAGCAGTCAGTCCCAATGTGGAAATATCCTTCAGCCTATCAGGCTGAATATCCTCGCGCCCTGTGATGAGATATGCCTCTGGACAACCGGATGTGAGGCTAACCTCAACCAGGCGCATTGAATTAGATGAATTCGGCGCGCCGATAACCAGCACCATATCTGATAGGGGGGCGATATCCTTCACTGCCGCCTGACGGTTAGTTGTCGCGTAACAAATATCTTGTTTATGCGGTTCAGCAATATCGGGGAAGCGGCTTTTCAGGGTCGCGACAATCGCGGCTGTGTCATCCACCGATAAGGTTGTTTGGCTGATATAAGCGAGGCGCGATGGGTCGGAAACCTCGATCGTTTCGGCATCCTCGGTATTTTCGATGAGTCTAATCGTTCCCGCCGGTAATTGACCCATTGTGCCGATAACTTCGGGGTGTCCAGCATGACCTATCATTAAAATCTCATAGCCTTTTGAGAAATGTTGCTGGGCTTCAATATGAACTTTGGAGACAAGTGGGCAGGTCGCATCCAGCCAGTTAAGTTCCAGCCGATCAGCTTCGCTGGTCACAGCTTTTGGAACCCCATGGGCAGAGAAAATAACCGGCGTCTTTTCATCAAGGCTATCGGGTAAATCGCTTAACTCCTCGACAAACACCGCACCCTTGGCTGCGAGGTCATCAACGACGCGCTTATTGTGAACTATCTCATGGCGAACATAGACGGGTGGTCCATAAATTTCGAGCGCGCGCTCTACAATCAGCACAGCGCGGTCCACACCTGCACAAAAACCGCGCGGCGTGGCGAGCAGAAGTTTTAATGCGGGTTTTGTGCTATCTGACATTTACTCATCCATATGCTGATAATCATGAGGCTTGCTCAATGTAATTGCCTTGGTTAGTTTAGCGCTATGCGTCTCGTGAGGCATGTGATGAGCAAATCACTGGATATTTAAAACCATAATATTTATAAACCGAAACTGACTTACAGGCGACATTATTAAAGGAAACATGATGTTTATGTCCAAAATAACAAAAACTTTTTTGCTGGTGACTTTTATGGGAACTTTCTTGGCGGCCTGTGCGGGAGAGAAGCCGCTGCCTTATGTAGCCTGTCCTAAGCCATACATTCTGGCGGATGGCGAACGCCTGATGCAGAGTCCGGAGCAAAGTTGGACGGCAGAATTAAACTGGGTCGATTTGGCATGTGAGGTTAAAGACGCATCCAGCATGGAAATAGCTCTATTTGTGAGCGGTCGCTTCTCTGCCAATATAGCGGCTCAGCATAATGCGACCTTACCGATATTTATTGCCTTTTTGTCGCCTGAGGATGAGGTCATATCGCGGATGAGCAAAAATATTTCTGTTTCATTAAAGGCAGACAAGTCAGGTGATTTTGTTGGCTTCCAGAAAATGATTGCTGGGTTTGATGTTCCGCTGGATACAGTTTCTTCCGGCACGCAGTTTATTGTCGGTTTTGAATTATCTGCCGAAGAACTGGCATTAAATATTTCGGAAAAAAACCGCCGACTTGGTTATTAAGTTCTGATATTAAGGTCGCGACAGGGTTATTAACTGAATAAAGCCGTCTCCGCTTGGGCCAATATTGACTCTTGGTCGACTCGTATCCATATTATATTTACCTTTTACATTGTTGCGGAAGAGACTGATTAAATTCAGCGCCGAAGGAGCAACCGCCCTCGGAAACTCTCAGGCAAAAGGACCGCTTCAATTAAGGACTCTGGAAAGCAGATTTGCATTCTTATTTGAATATTAATTCTTGAATATTAATTTTTCGAATTGCTTATCTCACCGACGGGGTAAATGGCTTATATTTGAACAGTCTCTTTAAGACATGCTTCACATAATATGATGCCATCATTCTCTCAGGTTCCCAAGACAGAGGAGGGCACTAAGCGTTCCATATGAATGGTTCGTTTTTAGTGTGTTTACTCTTGAGTTTTGGGAGCAGGTTATCCTGTCGGTTTAATGGCCAACTCTACAACAGATTTTGACGGTACAAATAGCAAGGGTACAGATGGTAAGGGTGTTACGCCTATAACACCAAGCTATGCCAGAACGCCCCTTTATGAAATGCATTTAGCTCTCGGTGCGAAAATGGTTCCCTTTGCCGGATATGAAATGCCGGTTCAATATGGGTTGGGTGTGATGGGCGAACATCTCCATACGCGCGAGAAAGCCGGTTTGTTTGATGTGTCTCATATGGGTCAGGCGCAACTCTTTCCCGAAAATGCCGATAGTGATGTCGCGCCTGTTTTTGAGGCGCTGGTTCCTGGCGGGATTATCTCACTCAAAGAAGGTGGTATTCGCTACACGCAACTCACCAATGAAGCCGGCGGCATTCTAGATGATTTAATGGTCACCCGTTTCGGTAACACACTATGGTTGGTTGTGAATGCTGCTTGTAAAAATGACGACTTTGCCCATATCGCCCAGTCGCTTGCAGGCAAGGCTAGATTATCGGTTGAAAATCGTGCGCTTTTGGCCTTGCAAGGGCCTCAGGCGGAAGACGTGTTGAAACAGCATCTCCCTGCGGCGGCTGATTTGGCTTTTATGCAGGCCTGCCATGCAGATTATCAGGGTGAAAATGTCATTATTTCGCGTTGTGGTTACACGGGCGAGGATGGTTTTGAGATTTCTCTCCCAAATGATATGGCGGCTCGTTTTGCCGCACATCTATTGGAAAATGATGCGGTTGAACCGATTGGTCTGGGCGCACGGGACAGCTTGCGGCTGGAAGCGGGGCTATGCCTTTACGGTCACGATATAGATACAAACACAACCCCAGTCGAAGCCGATTTAATGTGGTCAGTACCGCGCCGTCGACGTGAGTCTCTCGATTTCCCCGGTGCGCATAAAGTATCTCAGCAATTATCTCAAAAGCCGGCGCGACTGCGTGTCGGTATTCGACCCGAAGGCCGTGCGCCTGCGCGCGAGGGCACGGAAATTCACGATATGGATAATAATCCAATCGGGCGCATAACAAGCGGCGGGTTTGCCCCAACTCTGCAAGCGCCGATTGCAATGGGATATGTAAATGCCGACCACGCCGCAGCTGGCACACAAATTCAACTCATTATTCGCGGTAAGCCGATGATGGCGCATATCACCAGCATGCCCTTCGTAGAACATAATTATTTAAGGACAAAATCATGAGCAAGAAATTTACCAAAGACCATGAATGGATCAGCCTTGAGGGTGACATTGCGCGTATCGGCATTACAGATTACGCCCAAGAACAGCTTGGCGATGTTGTCTTTGTTGAATTGCCCGAAGCCGGACGTGAGGTCGCCCAAGGCAATGATGCGGCAGTCGTCGAAAGCGTCAAGGCCGCGAGTGAAGTCTATGCGCCTGTATCGGGTGAAATTATAGAGCCAAATGTCAAACTGGAAGAAGAGCCTGCCTTGGTGAACCAAGACCCCGCAGAAGGTGGTTGGTTTTTCACCATGAAAGTGTCTAACCCTGACGAGTTGAATGATTTGATGGATGAGGCAGCTTATGCCGATTATTTGAAGGAGCTTGGCTAATGCGTTATTTGCCACTTACCCCGACTGACCGTGGCGCGATGTTATCGCGTATCGGCGTGGATAGCATTGATGATCTTTTTATAGATGTACCCGAAGCCGCGCGGCTGGATGGCCCGATTAATTTGCCGCCGCATCAAAGTGAGATGCAGGTCGAACGTGATCTCTTTGCGATGGCGGCGCAAAATAAAACGGCTTCCACTGTGCCGTTCTTTTGTGGCGCGGGAGCTTATAAACACCATGTGCCTGCCAGTGTTGATCATATTATTCAGCGTTCGGAGTTTTTAACCTCCTACACGCCTTATCAGCCTGAAATTACTCAAGGTACATTACAGTATTTGTTTGAATTTCAAACGCAAGTCTGTGAACTGACAGGCATGCCGGTCGCCAATGCGTCAATGTATGACGGGTCAACGGCGACGGGTGAGGCCGTGTTAATGGCGCACCGTATAACGCGTAAAAAACGGGCGGTGATTTCAGCGCGTCTGCATCCGCATTATCGCGGCGTGATTGATAATCTCTCCGATATGGGCGGGTTTGATGTCGCCTCACCTGAGGATTCAATTAATGGCGTCGAAGATCTGATTGAACTTATCGACGATGATACATCGAGTGTTGTCGTGCAGTATCCCGATTTCTTCGGCAATATTATGGATTATACGACACTCGCGCATGAGGTTCAGGCGCGTGGATGTTTATTGATTGTTGTTGTGCCGGAAATTATTTCTTTGGGCCTGTTGAAGCGTCCCGGCGATATGGGTGCTGACATTGTGACTGGTGAGGGGCAGAGCCTCGGCAATGGCCTTAATTTTGGTGGTCCATATGTGGGGCTGTTCGCCGCGAAAGAAAAATATCTCCGCCAGATGCCGGGTCGTTTATGTGGTGAGACTGTTGATGCTGACGGTAAGCGCGGCTTTGTGCTGACGCTCTCAACCCGGGAGCAACATATCCGACGGGATAAGGCGACTTCCAATATTTGCACCAATTCTGGCCTGTGTTCGCTGGCCTTTACCGCGCATATGACATTGCTAGGTGGTCAGGGGCTTCGGCATTTGGCGGAGTTAAACCATGCGCGCGCCGTGCAACTGGCTGACAAGCTTGCCGATATTGACGGTGTGGAGGTGGTGACACCGGCTTTCTTTAACGAGTTCGCCATGCGCCTGCCAGCACCTGCCGCTCAGATTATTGAGGCACTGGCGGAGAAATCTGTTTTGGGGGGTGTGCCCGTATCGCGCCTTATGCCGGACGCCAATATGGATGATGTGCTTTTGGTAGCGGCTACCGAAGCGAATAGCGAAGCGGATTTAGAGATTTATGAAGCGGCACTGCGAGAAGTGCTGAAAGGGGTATCGGCATGAATGAGATGACACCTATTACAAAAGAAAGAAAACAAACCTTCACCGGCCATCAGGCTTTGATTTTGGAGGAGAAACTAATTTTTGAAATTGGCAGTGCCGATAAGTCTGGCGTTGACCTTGAGCCTGTGCCGGAAGTGACCCCCAGGCTTGGCGATTGTATGGCGCCTAGCAAGCCGGATTTGCCGGGTCTATCAGAACCAGAAGCGATGCGTCACTTTGTGCGTCTGAGCCAGAAAAATCATTCGATTGATGCGGGGCTTTATCCGTTGGGTTCTTGCACTATGAAACATAATCCGCGCCTCAATGAAAAAATGGCACGTCTGCCGGGTTTTTCAGATATTCACCCGCTTCAGCCTGTGTCGACAGTGCAGGGCGCGTTGGCGCTGATGGATGAGTTGGCGCATTGGTTGAAGACATTGACCAATATGCCTGCTGTTGCGCTTTCACCCAAAGCGGGCGCGCATGGTGAATTATGCGGCATGATGGCGATACGTGCGGCGATTGAAGCGCGCGGTGAGTTGGAAACACGTCGCCGCGTGCTGGTGCCCGAATCCGCACATGGGACCAATCCGGCGACGGCGGCTTTGTTGGGCTTTAAAGTTGATGAAATCCCTGCCAATGCGGATGGTCGTGTTGACCTTGCCGCTTTCAAGGAAAAGCTGGGTGATGACGTTGCCGCGATTATGTTGACCAATCCGAACACATGCGGCTTGTTTGAGCGCGATATCATTGAGATTGCTGATGCTCTGCATGAGGTTGGCGGCTATTTTTATTGTGACGGGGCGAATTTTAACGCCATTGTCGGGCGTGTCAGACCGGGGGATCTCGGCATTGATGCGATGCATATTAATCTGCATAAAACTTTTTCCACGCCGCATGGTGGCGGGGGTCCGGGGTCGGGGCCGACGGTTCTGTCCGACAGGTTGGCGGCTTTTGCGCCTCTGCCTTATGTAGTGGCGGGCGAGGATGGCTTCGACCTGATTGAACTTGAAGCGCAAAGTGCTGACCAGCCATTTGGTCGGATGGTGGCGTTTCATGGGCAGATGGGCATGTTTGTCCGTGCTTTGTCTTATATGAAAAGTCATGGCTCGGATGGTTTGCGCCAAGTGGCGGAAGATGCGGTATTGAACGCCAATTATATTTTGGCGTCTTTGCAGGATGTGATGACCGCGTCATTTGCCGGACCGTGCATGCATGAGGCTTTGTTTGATGACGGCTTCTTAAAAGGCACGGGCATAGACACGCTTGATTTCGCCAAGGCCATGATTGATGAGGGCTATCACCCGATGACGATGTATTTCCCATTGGTGGTGCATGGTGCGATGCTGATTGAGCCGACGGAAACGGAAAGCCGCGACACGCTGGATTTATTTATCGCAACTTTGCGGGATTTGGTGCGCAGTGCCAATGCGGGAGAGACAGAACGCTTTACGAATGCGCCTGAGCTTGCGCCGCGTCGTCGTTTGGATGAAACCCGTGCGGCGCGTCACCCGATTTTGCGGTGGCAGACGGCTGAGGAAGCGGCACAAGCGGCTGAATAAGAGGATACGCCATAGATATCGCGGCAGAAACAGCGCGAGGCTGGCCTGAGAAAAGGGTCGTCGGGGTTGATGAGGCCGGGCGCGGCCCTTGGGCGGGTCCGGTGGTTGCGGCGGCGGTTTATTTGCCTTCTGATTATGAGGCGCGCGGTCTTATTGGCCTCAATGACAGCAAAAAACTCTCCGAAAAAAAGCGCGAGGCGTTGTTTGAGCTTATCTGCGCATTGCCTTTTGGTATTGGTATTGCCGAGGTTGCGGAAATCGACACGCTGAATATTTTGCAGGCGAGTATGCTGGCGATGCACCGCGCTGTGTTGGCTTTGCCGTTTACGCCGGATTTCGCGCTGGTCGATGGCAATCGCCTGCCGGCATGGGATGTGCCGTCTGACTTTCTGATAGGCGGGGATGCGCGCTCGGTTTCGATTGCGGCGGCTTCGATTGTGGCGAAAGTCACCCGCGACCGGATGATGGTGGCGCTGGATGCTGAATTTCCCGGCTATGGCTGGGCGGGGAATAAGGGATATGGTGTAAAACTGCACCAAGAGGGGCTGGCGCGGCTGGGCGTGACGCCGCATCATCGCCGCAGTTTTGCCCCGATACGCAAGATGTTGAGTCCCAACGCTGTTTGACGGACTCTATATAGCGGCTGTGGATAATTTTGAAATTTCTAACCCATTGGAATCAATCATCTATTGACGGCGACTCGTGGATGACTCATGGTGCGGTCATGACCAAAAAACACCCCGAAGCACCTACCGAAGTCCTGCCCCTGAATACCATTATTGAAGGCGATTGCATTGAAGCGCTGTCGCGCCTGCCAAGTGCGAGCGTTGACCTTGTTTTCGCTGACCCGCCTTATAATCTTCAGCTGAAGGGCGATTTGCACAGACCGGACACAAGCCGCGTCGATGCGGTGACGGATGACTGGGATAAGTTTGACAGCTTCGCCGCCTATGATGCCTTCACCCGTGCATGGTTGAATGAGGCGCGCCGCGTGCTGAAGCCGACGGGGACGCTGTGGGTTATTGGCTCTTATCACAATATTTTCCGCGTTGGCACGGCCTTGCAGGATATCGGTTTTTGGGTGCTGAATGATATTATCTGGCGCAAAGCCAACCCGATGCCGAATTTCAAAGGCACGCGCTTTACCAACGCGCATGAAACGCTTATCTGGGCGGCGCGCGATGAAGACGCGACGGGCTACACCTTTAATTACCGCGCCATGAAAACCCTGAATGATGATTTGCAGATGCGCTCCGACTGGGTGCTGCCCATATGCAGTGGTGGCGAGCGTCTTAAAAGCGCGGCGGGGGACAAACTGCACCCGACGCAAAAGCCCGAATCTTTGTTACACCGCGTCTTGCTGGCATCCAGTAATCCCGGCGATGTGGTGCTGGACCCGTTTTTTGGCACAGGCACAACCGGCGCGATGGCGAAGCGTCTGGGTCGTCATTTTGTCGGCATTGAGGCCGATGCCAATTATGCCGCCGCCGCCCGCAAGCGCATAGCCGCCGAAACCGTGCTGGATGATACATCCTTGCAGGTGACCCAAAGCGCGAAACAGCAAAAGCGTGTGCCGTTTGGTGCGCTGGTTGAAACCGGCATGCTCAAGCCCGGCGGTCAGCTTTTTGGTCCAGCGCGAAAAGTCAAAGCGCGTATCCGCGCCGATGGCAGTTTGAAGCTTGGCACGGCAAAAGACGCGCCGACAGGATCTATCCATAAAATCGGCGCGACCGCACAAGGTTTGGAAGCGTGTAACGGCTGGACCTATTGGCACTATAAGGAGGGCGACAAGCTCCTCCCGATTGATACCCTGCGTGCGAAACTCCGCGACGGGTAAGTTTAAATATTACTCATAATATAAATTTAAAAAATTACTACTATAAGTAGGTTTAAATTACTGTTAAAATATGGTATATATATACTGTAAATTGCTTTTTTGTTGGATTTCTCATGTTCATTTATTCGAGTTTAAATAAGAAAAGAAGAAAACCAATGGAAGATAAACAAATACCATCAGATGAGTTATTAGAAAAAATTAAATTTCTCAGAAACCTTATGAATGATGAGGCAAATTTTTCTGAGGAAGACTTGCGACCTCTCTCAGTTCTAAAAGAAGTACCAAGTAAAACCACCAACTATACTGAGTATGTAGTTGATGATGGTGTAAAGACACCATAAAGCTTTTCGCTAGTTAGTTTTCCAAAATCAATAATAAGTTAAGAGACTTGAAATGCCTAATTAGGGTGAAGTTTTAGAAGAAGTAGGCCATGAGCAGGCAAAAGCTACGTTGGCTTCTGACTTTGTTCGGCGAAAATATTTAAACAAACTTTATGAAATGACGGAACGTAATATTATTGCCTATTATTCAGGATGGCAGTCCAAGCCGGGTGTTTCAGGAACTGAAATAAGAGATGAGGACACAAACGGTTTTATGCGTGCAGTACATGGCTTGGATCGTGATAAGGGATTAGATTTAATACTCCATACTCCTGGCGGGGGTATTGCTGCCACACATTCCATCATAGATTATCTTCAGAATATTTTTAAAAAAAATATACGTGCTTTTGTTCCTCATATGGCGATGTCGGGTGGAACGGTTATGGCTTTGTCGTGTCGGGAGATATTTATGGGCAAGCACTCCTTTATTGGTCCAATTGATCCGCAAATAGGTGGCTTGCCAGCCAATGGTATTCTTAAGGATTTTGAGAGAGCTTTTGAGGAAGTTAGTGATGATAATGCAAGGATGATTGTGTGGGGACCAATATTAAGTAAAATTTCACCTGGCTTTATTACTCAATGCGAGAATGCTATTGCTTTGTCGAAAAATTTTACCAAAGAGCAACTGAACAGTAATATGTTTTTTGATGATGCTGAACAAAATACAAAAGTTGCTAAAATCATAACCGCCCTTACCGAAAATGATAGTGTAAAATCACATGACCGCCACTTAAGTTGTGATGAAGCATTGGATATTGGAATTAAAATTAAAATGTTGGAGGAAGATTCAAAGCTTCAGGATTTAGTGCTCACAATTCATCATTGTTATGTTCATGCACTATCCAATACTCCGACTTTTAAAATTATTGAAAATCATTCAGGTGGGGCTTTTATAAAGTTGATGGCCTAAACCAACTCCCTTAAAGCACCCCTCACCACCAGCGCTAAAAACTATTACATAAAACCAATTAAATCTGTTATATTCGGTTTGCGTCATGCGGACGGTATGGCGCGGGGTTTAGCAACCTTCACTCACAAGCCGCAATCATAAGAAAAGAGTTTGCGTATGTGGCTTGGCGCACTCTCCGTTTTACGGAGGCGGGCGTTAAGCCTTTTTTTATGGTTCGCGGGCACACTCCGTTCACCCCTTATAGGTCGGGGTGGCGGCTGAATATGGCTTCCTTCGGGAGGTCGAATAAGTCGTGGTCGGTCTTGTGAGCGGCTTGCTAACCCCCGACACCAAGGGCAACCTTGGTGTCGTTTTCTTTGATAATTAAAAGAGGGGGCGCATATGACGAATAACAACACCCAAAACCATCTCACCCAAAACCATCTCACGCAAAACCATATGGCTGAAAACCATCTCACCGAAAAAGAGGCGGGGCATCTGGCCGATAATCTCTGGCTCTATAGATTGCGCTACCGCAAAACCCGCGAGGCCATGGCTAAGGGGATTTGCGCTTTCGACGATTACCGCGATTATGAATATGGCACGCTGGTGCCGCCGCCCGAAAGGCTGGCGCAATTCGCGGAACGCCTGCATGTGTCCGTCGCCACGCTGAGCGACCCGCCCGACTATGCGCGGTTGCTCAAAAACTACCGCATCCGCAAAGTGACCGAACTCTATTGCCTGCTGCCGAAAAAACGCCAACGCAACGCAATCCTCAACCTCCTCCGCGATTTGGTTACGGGGTAGGTGAGGGGGGCGGTGCGTATTTGTCCGGCCTAATAATCATTCCTTTGGCTGTTTGAATTTCTTCAGGGAATAAATTATCGGCGAGGTGATGGGCTCGGAGTTCTCTAAAACGATCTCCTATGCGCCTCATTTCAGAATTTGCGCGCCGTGGTGGTGCGATTATCTTAATTATTTTATCAGGGTAATTTTCTTTTATGAATTTAATCGCCGGAGATAAATCTGTGTCACCTGATATCAGAATGAAATAATCCACCTCGTCTGAGTGAGCAGCATCAATCATATGAACAGCAATATTTACGTCTGTTTCTTTTTCTTCATGTTTAGAAAATTCTTTCTCACATATTTTACACTTGATGTTTTTTTTTCTTAAAGCGACCAAGAATTATTTCAACCTTTGTGGTTGATAAGGCACGAACATACCTTTGGTGACGTTTGTGTTCTTCTGGGCGCCATCGGGCATAAGATGTGAAATACTTTATCCCAACAACAGTGTGTACATTTTCATCAATATACACGCCTGTGAGTTTTTCAATATTCAGCCATTTGAGATGATCTTGTTCAAGGTCATCAATACCGTGGTATAAATTATATCCATCAATTAGAACAAGAACCTGTTTTTTTGTTGTCATTTCAGGTCCTGATGTTGCAAGACCGCCAACCCGTGAAGGCGGCGGCCGATGAGCTGGAGTTGCATAACGTCCTCCAGGTAGACAACTATGTTATATCATTTTTTTATGAATATTGTCAATTTGACAATATTCATTCGCAATATTCATTCGCAATATTCATTCGCAATATTTACGACTATTAGTTGGTTTAATGTAGATGTATTAATAGAATTCACCCCACCCTAAAATTTACCCCACCCTAAAATTTACCCCAAAACATGCGTTACGACTTTGCGCATCACGCTGGGCAGGGCCGTGTCGTGGAAGTCTTTCGGATGCACCCAAATATGCGCGGCGGGCGGTTCGAAGGGCGGCGGCGCACCAGTTAGGGGCGTTAGTATTAGGCGTTCGACCTTCAGCGTCAGCCGGAAATGCGTGAACACATGCACCACGCTACCGGCTAGCGGCGTCCAATCATGGGGCAAAATATCGCGAAGCGTGCTGTCATTATCAGGGTCCCATCCGGCGGAGGGCAACATCATCATCCCACCCAGCAACCCCTTTTCGGGGCGGCGATGCATCAGCACTTCGCCTTTCTCATTTTCCAACCACCAGACCGTGCCTTGGCGTTCGGGCTTGGGCTTTTTGGGCGCGCGGCGCGGCAGAGTTTCCTCAATGCCTTGGCGCTTGGCGGCGCAATCTTCTTGCCATGGGCAGAGCAAACAATTCGGGCGCTTGGGGGTGCATATGGTTGCGCCAAGATCCATCATGGCCTGCGCGATATCGCCCGGTCGGGTGTGAGGGGGTCTGTTATCATAAAGTCGATTTTGAGGCGCATCCGGTTCAAGCAATTGCGCGGCATAGGTTTTGACCTCGGCTTTTAATTTGGGAAGCGGCGTGGTGAGCGCCAATAGCCGTGCCAGCACACGCTCAATATTACCATCCACCGGCGCGGCTTGTTGGTTAAAGGCAATCGCCGCAATCGCCGCCGCCGTGTAAGGCCCAATGCCGGGCAGGGTCAGCAACGCGCTTTCCTCTTGCGGGAATATCCCGTCATGCTCGGCTACAAGTGTGCGCGCACATTTGAGCAAATTGCGGGCGCGGCTGTAATATCCAAGCCCCGCCCAAGCCGTCATCACCGCATCATCGGGCGCGGCGGCAAGGTCTTGCAGGGTCGGGAAGAGCGTTAAGAACTTCTCATAATAGGGCTTCACCGTCACAACGGTTGTTTGTTGCAGCATGATTTCGGACAGCCAGACGCAATAAGGGTCAGGCGTCTCATCCGGCAAGGCACGCCATGGCAAAACACGCCGATGGCGGTCATACCAGCCTAACAGTTTTTGGGCGGCTTGTTTTTCAGCCAGAATATTTTTGCGCTCGGGCATGAGTTTCTTGTAACATGAAGACAGATTATGACCGATAAATTTGACAGCAACCCGCTCCGCAGTTACGGCACGCCGCATGTGTCGAAAGTGCTGGGGCGCATTACAGGACGCACTATGAACCGGCGCGGCTTTAGTGATAGCCGTATGCTGGAAAATTGGGCGGCGATTGTCGGGCCTCAACTTGCCGCGATGAGCCAGCCTGTGCGTCTGTCCCGCCGCAAAAGCGGGCGCGATGGTGAGGAAACAGCAGGCGGCGTGCTGACCGTCAAAGCTGAAGGCGCGATTGCGCTGGAAATCCAGCATCTTGCGCCGCAGATTATTGACCGCCTCAACAGCTATTATGGGCATGCCGCGATTGCGCGGCTGAATATTATTCAAGGGCCGGTGACGGTAACGCCGTCGCCGCTTAACCCGCCGCCGATAAAAGAAGAAGATATTTCCGCCCTGGCTGATGATTTTGAGGATATTGAAACCCCGCGCCTGAAGCGGGCTTTGGCCTCGCTTGCCCTGCTTATGCGGCGAGATAAGGGCTAAAACTGTCCACAGCTTGCGTTAATGCCAGCCCTCAATTGATGTTTCCGGATTCGGCTTGTGCGCGCCATAAGGCTATAATTAAAAAGAAATGTGATTCGGAAGTTTCAGGCTTATGACGCATTAGAAGTTTATAATCGAAAGCAAATCATGAAGCAGTTAAACCTTATTCTTACGTCAATCGCCATGCTGGTCTGCCTGGCAGTGCTTGTCTCTGTTTTAACAGATATGGATGGACAGCAGTCAGCGCCCGCGACAGTGGAGATGATGAATGACGCAGCACCAGAAATTGTAAAGGCCGCTTCTTCTGATGCGCAAATTATCGACGTCAAATCGGGTGGGGCGCTGGATACACCTAATCCATTGGGTGAGATTACAGTCGGCGACGCAAATGCCCCGATTAAGGTTTATGAATATGCTTCCCTGACTTGCGGGCATTGTGCGGCCTTTCATAATGACGTTCTGCCGGATTTGAAAACACGATATGTCGATACGGGGCTGGTGCAGTTTAACTTCCGGCCTTTCCCGCTTGACCCCTATGCCATGACGGGCGCGATGCTGGTGCAATGCGCCGCCCCGCAAACGCGAATGGCGTTTCTGGAGACTTTATTCAAACGTCAGATGCAATGGGTCAGAAGCGACGACCCGCTTAACAGCCTGCGTGCCTATGCCAAGCAAGCTGGGATGAGTGGTGAAAATTTTGTGATGTGTCTCCAAAGTGAGGACAATCTGACAGCCGTGCGGAGCATGTATTCCGCCGCTAAGGATGAGTTGGGGGTTCAATCCACCCCGACATTCTTTGTTAATGGGGAAAAAGTTGCGGGCAATATCGGTCTCGAAAAGTTCAAAGAAATGTTCGACGAAAAACTGAAAAAAATGGGCATTGAAGTGCCTCAAGAAAAAGAAAGTTCCGGTCTATGAAATTTGATCGCCTGCGACTATCCGGATTTAAATCTTTTGTTGATCCGGTCGATTTGCAAATCCTTCCCGGTCTGACGGGGGTTGTCGGCCCGAATGGGTGCGGCAAATCTAATCTGCTGGAAGCCCTGCGCTGGGTGATGGGGGAAACCTCATATAAATCCATGCGTGGTGCGGGCATGGAAGATGTTATTTTTTCCGGCACAACGGGTCGCCCGTCCCGCAATAATGCTGAGGTCTCCTTATTGCTGGATAATCAGGATAAATCTGCGCCGCCTGAATTTAATGGTGAAGAAAATGTTGAAGTCACCCGCCGCATTGAACGCGATGCCGGCTCGGCCTATCGCATTAACGGGCGTGATGTTCGTGCCAAAGATGTGCAGCTTTTATTTGCTGATGCGTCTACAGGTGCGCGTTCGCCGGCGCTGGTTAAGCAGGGGCAGATTGGTGAGCTGATTAATGCCAAGCCGGAGGCACGTCGTAAAATTCTTGAAGAAGCGGCAGGCATATCCGGTTTGCATACGCGCCGTCATGATGCTGAGTTGCGGCTTAGAGGTGCTGAAAGCAATCTCGAAAAAGTCGACGATACGCTGGAAAATTTGCACAATAATTTACGCGCCTTAAAGCGGCAGGTCAGGCAGGCGACGCGATATAAAAATCTGTCGGGTCAGATTAAAGAGGTTGAGGCGCTTGCGCTTCATCTTCGCTGGCAACAAGCGCTTGATGCGGCAACAGAGGCCGAAAACGCGCTTGCCGCGGCGGAAGCATCTGTTGCAAGTCTGACAAGCGATTCGGCAACAGCCAGCACTGAACAGCTTTCCGCGCAAGATGCTTTGCCGCCTTTGCGCGAAAAAGAGGCTGAATGTGCTGCGATTTATCGTCGTTTAACGATTGAACAGGATGGGTTAGAAAAAGAAGCCCAGCGGGCGACCGAAACGGTTAACCGCCTCGCCTCGCAGATTGAGACCATTCAAGAAGATGTGCGTCGCGAGCAAGGTTTCCTCACCGACTCTGAAAATCAGTTGAAGCAAATCACGGAAGAAACAGAAATCTTGCAGGAGAAAAATGCCGGTGCGTCAGGTGAAGCTGTCCGTGCTGCCGAAAAAGCCGCGCAAGAAAAATGTGATGCGTCTGAAAAGCGCCTTGCGGATGCCGAAAATGAGCTTAATGCGACCATCCGAAAACTTGCGGCGCATCAGGCCAGAAAAACCGAGATAAATTCAGCGCTTGAGACGAACCAAAAGAAGCATACCCGTATTGAAGAAGAGCGGACGCGCCTTGAGCAAGAGCGCGACACCTTGCTTGAAGAGGGCGTGTCGGAGACGCGGCGTCAAGAATTAAAAACCAGCATAAGTGCGCTTTCAGAGGATTATAAGACAGCCGCTGAGACGGTGCAGTCATCACATGATAAATTGGCGCGTTGTACCGATAAGGCGGAGGCTCTTGCCGAGCCGTCACGTCAGGCGCATGCAGTGCTGGAACGTCTGCTGGGTGAGCAATCGGCTTTACAGGCTATTTTAAGTGTGTCCGAAGAAAAGGATATGCCCGGCCTGATTGAGACACTCAAAGTTGAAGCCGGATATGAGGCGGCGCTGGGTGCGGCTTTTGGTGATGATTTGAATGCCCCTTCTGATGCGGAGGCCGCGGCGCATTGGCTGGCTTTGCCACCACTAACGTCATCACCGTCTTTGCCGGCAGGGGTGACACCTTTATCGGGGTTTGTTGATGGTTCAGATGTCTTGACGCGCAGCCTGTCGCTGGTCGGTCTGGTTGACCGCGCGCAAGGTGCAGAGCTTCAAAAGCATCTTTCAGCGGGTCAGCGATTGGTGAGTCTGGAAGGTGATTTGTGGCGTTGGGATGGCTATTGCGCCACTGCCGAGGCGAAAACCCCGGCGGCACAGAGATTGGCGCAAATGAACCGCCTCGACGCGCTGACACCAGAAATCGCTCAAGCGGAAAAAAATGCCAATGCGGCTGATGAAGCGATGCAAACGGCACGCGCAGATGTCCGGGATGCTGCTGAGGCTGATAATAGTAGCCGGGCGCAGTTAAAGCAGATTCAGACAAAACTGACCGAGGCACGCGACGAGCTTTCCGAAATGGAAACCGGCGCGGAGAAACAAATCTCGCGTCTCGCCGCGATTGAAGAAGCCTGTCAGCGCATGACATCTGATATTGATGAGCTGGCGGGGATGATTAAAGCCGGTGAGACTGACCTGCAGGCTCTGGTGGATGGTGGGGATGCGCTCACAGCTGAACAGTCAACGCATCAGGAGCTGGTCGGTGAGGCGCGTAGTGTCTTTGCGCAGGACCGCGCCGAGCGTGAAAGTCTCGTACGAGAAAGAAACGAGCGCGAAAATAGATTAAAGCGTCTGCAGCAAGATGCCGAGAGCTGGCAGAACAGGCTAGAAAACTCGCGTCAGCAGATTGAAAGCCTAAATACGCGCAAAACCCAGACTGAGCTGGAAAAAGGGGAAGCTGAAAGTATTCCCGAAAAACTTGCAGAGCGCAGTTCTGCGCTGGTTGAGCAGATTAATCTTGCCGAAACCAATCGCAAACAGGCGGCGGATACCTTAGCTGAGGCGGAAAACCGTCTTGCTGAGGCTGACAAGCGCCATCGTGCGGCGCAATCTGCGCTATCCGAGGTGCGTGAAACCCGTGCCGCATTGGAAGCGAAAACGACGGCCGCAAAGGAAAGATTGGAAGAAATCGGACAGCATATTAAGGACACGCTTCACTGTGCGCCTGAAGACGCGCTGGCGATTGCCAATTTCGACCCTGAGAAAAAATTCCCTGAAAGCGAAGAGATTGAAGCCAAACTCGAACGCTATCGCCGCGAAAGAGAAAGTCTTGGCGGGGTTAATCTGCGTGCTGAGGAAGAAGCGACGGAAGTTGAAGCGCAAATTACTGAGATTCAGACGGAGCGTGATGATTTATCTCAGGCGATTAACAAATTGCGCTATGGCATTGGTCAGTTGAACCGCGAAGGGCGGGAGCGTCTGCTGGCGGCATTTGAGACGGTGAATGGTCATTTCGCTAAATTGTTTACACAACTTTTTGGTGGCGGCACGGCGGAACTTAAACTGACAGAATCCGACGATCCGCTGGAAGCCGGATTGGAAATCATTGCCCACCCGCCTGGCAAAAAACCTCAGGTCATGTCGTTGCTGTCGGGCGGTGAGCAGGCATTAACGGCAATGTCGTTAATTTTTGCCGTTTTTCTCACCAACCCGTCCCCTATTTGTGTGCTGGATGAGGTTGATGCGCCGCTGGATGATGCGAATGTTGAGCGTTTTTGCAATATGTTGACGACGATTGCGGAGACTTCTGATACGCGCTTTTTGATTATTACGCACCATGCTTTGACCATGGCGCGGGTGAACCGTCTATTTGGTGTCACTATGCAGGAGCGTGGTGTCAGCCAGCTGATTTCGGTTGATTTGGCGACGGCGGAGCAATTTGCAGAAACCGGACGTGATTTGTCAACGGATCAAAATAAAGATGAAATGAAATCAGTAGGTTAGTAGCTTGCTCGTGGCTTGACAGGCGTTTCTGCTGGGGATAGTGTGCGCGCAAGTTTGGGTGTTTCTTACCCGCTTTGAGGGAGCATTTTGAGCCATCACGATAAAGCCGATAAATCAGGTAAATCCAGTGTCGCGCCACCTAAAGATAAGGTAGCGGATAAGATGGCTGAAACTGATTTAGATACCGGTTTTAATCCTGAGGCTTTATCTCGTCTTGAAGCGCGGGTAAATCAGGCACGCAAACCGCAAACCCCGGAAAACGATACACGTGGACGGGGGTCTGCTATCGGAATGGCATACCGGCTATCTATGGAATTGGTTGTCGGTATTGTTGTTGGCGGGTTTATCGGCTGGTGGGTGGATAAATGGCTTTCGACCAAACCGATTTTTTTGCTGGTCATGCTGCTATTGGGTATGATAGCAGGTGTGGTGAATATGTTGCGGACAGCCCGTGACATGAGACAAGTTTTAGGTGTTGATGAAACGCCGGTTTCTGAGGTTGGAACACAAGCAACAACAGAAGCAAAAACCAAGACTAAAGAGTTTCCTGACGGCTCTTAAAACCTGTTCAGAGAGATTGTTTTCGGACATATCTTCAGATGGATAAGACGCTGGAAGATATGTTCTCAAGATATGGAGTAAAAATTGGCTTCTAAATCTCACGGTGAGGCAAATGGGCAAGATGCCGGCGGGTTCAATGTAGACCCGATGCACCAGTTTGAGGTTCACGCGATTTATGACCTGCCACCTGTGGCCGGCATTAATGTGTCCTTCACCAATTCATCGCTCTGGATGATGATTGCCATTACTGTGGCATCTCTTTTATTTATCTTTTCAGCCCGTAAGCCGTCGCTTGTTCCAAGCAGACTTCAGTCTTTCGGTGAGCTGACCTATGAATTTGTCGCCAATATGATTAGAGACAATGCCGGCAAAGAAGGCATGAAGTATTTTCCTTTTGTCTTCACGCTGTTTGTCTTTGTGCTGTTTTGCAACATGCTCGGCATGATTCCCTATTCCTTCACGGTCACAAGCCATCTTATTGTTACATTCGCGCTGGCCTCTGCCGTGTTTTTACTTGTAACGGGTGTTGGTATTGTCCGTCACGGTGTCGGCTTTTTGAAGCTGTTTGTACCCTCGGGTATTCCGGTGGCGTTGTTACCGCTTTTGGTGGTGATTGAGCTTATCTCATATCTAACCCGTCCGGTCAGCCTGTCAGTGCGCTTATTTGCCAATATGATGGCCGGACACACAATGTTAAAAGTCTTTGGCGGTTTTGCCGTCGCATTCTTGTCTGCCGGTGGTGTGATGTCCGTCGGTGTGATTGCCCCTGTTGCCATGATGGTTGCTTTTACGGGGCTGGAATTTCTCATCGCCTTTTTGCAGGCCTATGTCTTTACGATTTTGACCTGCATTTACTTAAATGATGCCATTCATTTGGATCACTAATTTTAACTAACCGCCCAAATGGGCACATAAATGGAGAGAAACTATGGAAGCAGAAGCAGCAAAATATATCGGCGCAGGCATTGCATGTATTGCCCTTGCAGGTGCAGGTATTTCAATCGGTACGATTTTTGGTAATTACCTAGCCGGTGCCCTTCGTAATCCTTCAGCAGCACAAAGCCAGTTCCCGAATCTTCTTCTCGGCTTTGCTCTGGCAGAAGCGACAGGCCTTTTCGGTCTTATCGTTGCCCTTATTCTGCTGTTTGTTGTTTAAGTTAACGAACAGAGAGACATAAATGCCTCAGCTCGATCCGGCATCCTTTGCGCCGCAACTCGTTTGGCTGTTTATCAGCTTTATCGCCCTGTATTTTTTGCTGGGTCGTTTTGCCTTGCCCAAAATCGGCGGCATTATTAAAGCGCGACAAGACAGGCTAGACGATGACTTAAGTCAGGCAGAAACCTATCGGCAGGAAGCCGAGCAGGCTATGGCTGATTATGAAGCGGCACTGGCAGAAGCCAGAGGCAAAGCTGCCGAGATTATTCAGGAAGTCAGGGACGCAACCGCTGCTGAACTGGCGAAGCAGGAGGCAGAGCTTGAGGGGAAACTCTCAGCTCAGGCAGCTGAGGCTGAGGCGCGTATTCAAGCGTCTCGTGAGGCGGCATTAACAGGCATTCAAGAGACGGCTGAAGCGGTCGTTGCTGAGATTGTCCAAATGACCATCGGTCAGGACGTTAAGGATGATGCTGTTAAAAAAGCCGTCTCAGAAGAAATGAACAACCGGAGATAACGCATGAGTTTTGACGCTTCCTTTTTTGTTGCTCTTTCTTTTGCCCTGGTCATTCTCTGGTTTCTAAAACTCGGATTGCCTGGGCGTGTTGCATCCATGCTAGATGAGCGCGCTGATAAAATCCGCGAGGAGCTTGACCAGGCTCAAAGTCTTCGCGATGAGGCGCAAGCCTTGCTGAAAAACTATCGTCAGCGTGTCAAAAAGGCCGAAGAAGAGTCCAAGTCTATGATTGAACAGGCCAAGCTGGACTCCGAAAAAATGGCGGAAGATGCTCAGATTGCTTTGCAAGCCCGACTGGAAAGAAAAACCCGTCAGGCGGAAGATAAAATCGCACAAGCAGAAGCACAGCTTTCACAAGAAATTCGGGCGGTGTCTGCAGAGCTTGCTATTTCAGCGGCGGGTAAACTTATCAGTGAGAATATGACCACTGAAACCGCGGATAAAATCCTCAATAATTCAATTCAAAACGTCAGCAGTCACCTTAACTGATCCGGTTTTACTGCGCGTCGTTTCCACTTGCATGTCAGTTTGACTTCGATATATCGGCCATTCTCCGGCGGCGAGTTCATCTAGACTTGGGCTGGATTGGTTGAGCCTATCTCTATAAATCCAAAGATTAGCCATTACCTTTTGCACATATAGTCTTGTTTCGGGTGCGCGCATGCTCTCAAGGAATAGGAGCGGGTCTTGTGCGCGGCCAATTTCGCGGGCCCATCTTTTCACATTGCCTGGGCCGGCATTATAGGAGGCGAGGGCTTTAATGAGATTATTTTCCATTGTTTCTTCGCCGAGCAATTTATCAAGATAGGTTTGCCCAATATCCAGATTGACCGGAATGTTGTAGAGGCGATCGCGCCCAGATTTGTAACGGAACTTCCTATCACCGGACACAAAGGCGGCAGTGGCGGGCATAATTTGCATAAGTCCCCGCGCACCGGCATGAGATTTGGCACGCGCCTTAAAACGACTTTCCTGGCGGATAAGGGCAAAGATAAGTGCTTTATCCACTTTGTAATCAGCCGATGGCATATAATCATGTATTGGATAATACCCCTCCGGCAGCACATGCGGTGTGCGCTCATTGCCATATTCCAAAATTTCAGTCATAGCCAGTTCAACGGCAGAAAGTTTAAGGTCAAGCGCAAGCCTGAGCAGCGCCCTCTGCTGAGGCGGGGTGAGACGGTTTCGGATGTTGAGCAATTCAAGCTCAGTCAATTCCTGCTGATTAGCTTCGAGTAGTTTGATGGCACGTTGCACAGCATCAAGGTTTTCGATGGTTTCGGTTTCCTGCAGGCTGGTCTGCGTCCATGAGAAGGCGACCGGGCCATTCAAGCGCCGATAGGCCAAGAGGCCATAGAAATCATTGCCGCCATATCTGACCGCATTTTCAAGCATTGAGGTGGCTTCAGGGTTTTTGTTTAAAGCAAGATAGCTCCGTGCCGCCCAGACCGAGGCGGCGGCGCGATGACGGTTTTTAGCGTTTTCATTTTCAGACAGGTAAGTGAAATGCGTCACAGCGACATTAAATTTGTTGAGACGCCATGCTGCCAGCCCCGCATGCCAATCAGACAGCGTGACCACATGACGGCTGCGTGTGGCAAGCTGAGCAATTTCGAGTGCCTTTGACGGCTTGCCCTCAATAAAATAGGAGCGTGCGATTTTTGAACGTAACAAATCTGTTTCGGCGGCGGAAAGTTGTCTATCTACCGATTTTTTGGAGATATAACGCAGAGCCTGTGTCGGGCGTTCACGATAAGTCAGGCGGTTAACCTCACGCCGGATACGCCGTGTACTGCGTTTATAAAACGTGCGCACAACTGGCAGGGAAGAGACGTAAGTTTGATTATAAATGCGCGCAGGGGGCGGTTTTGGCATGCGTGCCCCTGTAGGGCGGCGCTTCTTGGCGAGGTGATACACTTGCCACGCACCCGGATGGTCGGCATATTTTTTCAGCCAGTCACGCAATTCTGTCCAATTGGAGCGATAGGCTGTCGGGTGCATATATCTCAGACGATAGACATGCCCCAGCAAAGATGTGTCATCGAGTTCTCTAATAAGCCTATCTGCCGCCGCCCATTTGGCGCTTTCCTGTAATTCAAAAATTCTTTTATAGATTTCATGGTCAGGCAGTTTGGGTGGTGGTTGGTAGGCTGGTCTGGGTTCCGGCGGGCCAAGTGTGCGTGCCGCAACTTGTTCGCCGCTGCTTAAAAGCAAAACACTCAAAAGGATGAGGCAGGAAAATAAACGCATTAGTTTGTCTCGTCCGTTTTGTTCCTAGCTTGTGCCGGCACGGTATCTGGAAGCCTTTTTTGTAGACTACATAAATCCCGCCATGTTTCAGCCTTACGCGCAGGGTTTCTGAGGAGATAGGCGGGGTGTAATATTGGTAAAGCGGGTATTTTGCGACCTTTAATGTCGATGTCCTGCCATGAGCCACGCAATTTGGTAATACCAAGCGTGCTGTTCAGCATTTCTTTTGCTGAAACACCGCCGACAAGAACAAGGATGTCCGGTTCTATCAATTCAATATGCCTTAACAAAAATGGACGGCATAAAGCTGTTTCGTCGGGTGTCGGGGTTCTGTTACCTGTCGGACGCCACGGGACGAGATTGGTGATGTAGATATCATTGCGGTCAAGACCAATAGCGGCGAACATTTTATCCAGCAATTTGCCACTGCGCCCGATAAAAGGTTTGCCTTCACGGTCTTCATCCCGCCCGGGTGCTTCTCCGACCAGCATGATTTTGGCAGCAGGGTTGCCGTCGGAAAATACAGTGTTTTTGGCGGCTCGTTTTAGCGCACAGCCTTCAAAGGCTTCCATCGCTTCTTTTAAGGCTTCACGCGTATCGGCTTGCTGTGCAGCGGCTTCTGCTGCGGATATATTTCCTGCTTCTGAGGCGCGTTCTGCGCTTATTGTCAGGCCTGCTTGCTCTGCTTGTGGTGCTTGTCCAGCTTGAGGGGTACTTTCGCGCAAAACCGCGTGGGCGACAGGGCGGGGTGCTGTTGTGTCATATGAAGGCATTTCATAATTTTGTTCAGATGTCACCGATGCCGGTTCAGCAGTTTTAGCCTCACTATTTTCAGAAGATTGTTGATGACCCGCCTCTGGCTGACTTTGTGGAGCCGGAGACGGTATTTTTGTATTTGGCGGCGCCTCAAATCGGTTAACGGGTTCGGCCTCCAGAAACACATCAATTCCGGCATTTATTTGGAATTCCAGCGCATGAATAAGGCCCATATAGTCTTCATGACGGATAGGTGCCTGTTGCGTTGCGGGTGATGTGTCTGTCACGGGGTGATTATCCAAATCAGTATCAATGTTGCATTATAATATAGATGTATTTGTCAGTCGCTTAAAACATCTATTTTAAGTTGGGTAAACGACATTTATTTGTCATGTCGACTTGTTTAGCATCCGGCCTTTACAACTTTTGGCATATCACACCCTGATTTAGATGATAGGCTCGAAACGATAGGCTAAAGACATTAGGCTAAAGACATTAGGTCGCATATGACACGAACGAGGGTCAATGTGGTTTGCAATCCGTCTGATTCGTCTTAAAATAGTGTATATACTTTATCTATTGCATATTCTGGTTCTTCTATGTGTCAGATGCGTGTGAAAAGGAGAAGCCGTTGTCAAACTTACCGGTAAATGAGGTAAACACCCTTCAGGGCTGGGCACTTGCGCCTGAAGAGCGCGAAGCTATGGAATTTGATGTTGTTATTGTCGGTGCGGGTCCTGCGGGTCTATCGGCAGCTATTCGGCTGAAACAACAAACCAATGAAGCGGGTAACGATATTTCGGTTTGTGTTCTTGAAAAAGGCTCTGAAGTGGGGGCGCATATATTGTCCGGTGCGGTTATTGACCCGCGCGGGATGAACAAGTTATTTAGCGACTGGAAAGAGCGTGGCGCGCCTATGGAAACGCCTGTGACCCGTGACCGTTTTCTGTGGCTCGGCCATTCTGGGGCCTTGCCTTTGCCAAATATCATGTTGCCGCCTCTGATGAAAAATCACGGTAATTATATTGCCAGTCTCGGCAATGTGACGCGCTGGCTTGGTGAACAGGCTGAAGCGCTTGGCGTGGAGATTTATCCCGGCTTTGCCGCTGCTCAATTACTGTTTGATGATAATGGTGCTGTGCGCGGAGTTGCGACTGGCGATATGGGCGTATCCAAAGATGGCGACAAGAAAGATAGCTGGATGGCAGGTATGGAATTGCATGCCAAATATACTTTACTGGCTGAAGGCGTTCGTGGGTCATTATCTAAGGCGACAATTGCTCATTATGAACTCGACAAAGATGCTGACCATCAAAAATACGGTATTGGTATTAAGGAATTATGGCAGGTTGCCCCAGAAAAATTCAGATCCGGTTATGTTCAGCATACGCTTGGTTGGCCGCTTGATAATAAAACAGGCGGCGGGTCTTTCCTTTATCACTTTGGCGATAATTATGTCTCTATCGGTTTTGTGACCCATCTGAATTACCAGAATCCTTATCTGTCTCCTTATGACGAATTCCAGCGTTTTAAAATGCATCCGGCAATTCGGGAGACTTTAGAAGGCGGCAAACGCATTTCTTATGGTGCGCGGGCGATTACTGAGGGGGGGTATCAGTCAGTACCAAAACTTGTATTCCCAGGCGGCGCTCTATTAGGTTGTGCGGCAGGGTTTGTGAATGTGCCGCGTATTAAAGGCAGTCACAATGCCATGGAAAGTGGCATAATGGCGGCGGATGCAGTCTATGAGGCCATTTCGGCTGGGCGCGCGCAAGATGAATTAACTGCCTATCAGGAAGCTTATGATGCCTCCGATATCAAAAAAGAGTTGAAACTGGTCAGAAATGTGAAGCCACTCTTATCTAAATTTGGCACATTTCTCGGTACGATACTGGGCGGTTTTGAAATGTGGATGCAGACGCTCAAAATTGGTCTGCCCTATACGCTGAGCCACGGTAAGCCCGACCATGCCGCGCTCAAAAAAGCCTCTGCCAGTAAGCCGATTGATTATCCCAAGCCGGATAATATTGTGGCTTTTGATAAGCTGTCTTCGGTTTTTCTGTCGGCGACCAATCATGAGGAAGACCAGCCTGCGCATTTAACACTTAAGGACGCAAGCGTTCCGGTTGAGGTGAACCTTCCCGATTTTGCCGAACCTGCACAACGCTATTGCCCTGCCGGGGTTTATGAGATTGTTGGTGAGGAAGCGGGTGAAGAACCGCGTTTGCAGATTAATGCGCAAAATTGTGTGCATTGTAAAACCTGTGATATTAAATGTCCGTCTCAGAATATTAATTGGGTCGTGCCGGAAGGTGGCGGAGGCCCGAATTACCCGAATATGTAGAACACGCTTCTCAGGGGGCGTCTAAGCGGAGAAGCTAAAATATCATGTCAGATCAAAAATCATCTGTTTTGACAAAACTACGTTTTTTGATGCCTATTATTCTGGGTGGTGTCATCTTCTCAATGCTTGTCGTGATGCCGTTATTGCGCTCTCGAAATTTACCAATTTTGCAAGATACCGGCCCGTCTCTGACGGGGCATATTCTGGCAGGTAGTTTCGCGCATGAGCAGAAAGATTTATCTGCCGCGATTAAATATTATGAAGTGGCGCTCGGTGTTAATTCCGATAATCCTGCTTTGCTTGAAAAACTTTTCAGTCTTTACATGTCAGCCGGTGATATGGATAAGGCCGTCGGCCTCGCACCGCTTTTGCTGAATAAGGAACAAGATGTCCAACAGGCGCAGCTCGTCCTCGCCGTCGAAAAATTTAAAGATAAAAAATATGAGCAGGCGGAAGCTATTATTGAGCAGACGCGTGATGACCCATTTTCGGTTTTTGTGAAAAACATGTTTCTCATGTGGGCAGCCTATGGGCGGGACGAAGATGAGCTTGCCCGCGCCCATGCGGAAACTTTGCTCGGTCTTAATACGCTCAATACGCTGGCAAGATGGAATATTGCCCGTCTCTTTGAAGCGCTGGGCGATGATAAGCGCGCCAATGAATTATTTATCTCAGTCATTCAGAAAAATGCTCAAAACAATGTCATGAGGGGGAGCAGTTTTTTCTCGGATTATATGGGCTTTCTGGTCGCTCAAGGTCGTGGTGATGAAGCTATGATGCTGCTTGAAAGCCATTTGCCGCAAAAAGACCAGACCCCTTACACGCTGGATGCCTATCGTGTGGTTGAAACGCCAAATAAACGCAACGCTCTGTCGCCAGCAGAAGGGCTGGCAATGGGGTTTCTGGAGCTGGGAGTGATTTTTAGCGGTGAATTACCCGCTGAAATTACCCTGCCATATCTGCATCAGGCGCTCTGGCTGAATAACAAATCCGACAAAGCCCGCGTGGTGATTGGCGAGTTACTGACAGGGATGGGGGATGAAAATCGCGCGCTGGATATTTATGGTGCGGTGACGTCATCTTCAGTATCTCGAATTTTTGCACGCCTATCTGAGGCGAGAATACTAGAAAATCTAGGACGCAAAGCAGAGGCGCAGTCTTTGCTTGAAAAATTGGCAGATAAAGAAACCCATGCCTTCACCTTGCAATCTCTGGCTGATTTTTATCGTCGTGATGAACAAATGGCCAAGGCTGAATTAATCTATAACAAGTTGATTGATGCGCTTGGCGAAGATGAAAGCCTCAACTGGGAGCTGTATTTTTATCGCGGCATCACGCTTGAACAGCAAGACAAATGGGATGCGGCGGAAGCTGATTTGTTGAGGGCGCGACGTCTATCGGGCAACCAGCCATTTGTGTTGAACTATCTCGGCTATAGCTGGATTGATAATGGCGTTAATCTCTATCAGGGATTGGAAATGATTAAGAAGGCGGTGGCGCAGGAGCCACGCAATGGCTTCTTTGTCGACAGTCTGGGATGGGCGTTTTACCGGATGAAAGATTTCGACACGGCGGTGCAGTTTCTGGAAAAAGCGACTGAGTTGGAACCGGATGACCCCGAGATTATTGACCATTTAGGGGATGCTTTGTGGCAATCCGGTCGCCAGATTGAGGCGCGTTATCAGTGGCGCCGCGCGCTTGCACTCGAAGATGAATCTGCGAAGCAAAAAGAAATCGAAGATAAAATCGATCATGGTGTCCTTCAAGATGCCGCAGGCGCTGGCTCTGGCACTTCTATCTGACATTTGTATGACTGACGGCATCTCATTTTCAGAATTCGCAAACGCAAAAATTAATCTCAACCTTACTGTTTTGGGAAAAAGACCGGACGGGTATCACGCGCTGGATAGTCTGGTCGTATTTGCGCTGCTTGGTGATAGCGTGTCCGTCTCGCCTTCTGACGATATCACGCTCACTTATGCAGGCACCTTTGCGGCTGAGTTACAGGCTTCATTTGCGCCCGATGCCGAAGATTTAGTTTTGACAGCCGCCCGCATGCTGCGCGCGGAGAGCGGTGTAACCACAGGCGCGGCTTTGCAATTGCATAAATCCGTTCCGCTTGGTGCGGGTCTGGGCGGCGGGTCGGCGGATGCGGCGGCATGTCTGCGACTGCTGAACAGTTTTTGGAAACTTGATTGGTCATTGGACGCATTAATGGCCTTGGGCGCCCGGATTGGGTCAGATGTACCTGCTTGTGTGATGAACACATCTTGCCGGATGACCGGACGCGGCGAGCATGTTGAAAAAGTCGAAAACCTGCCAGGTCTATTTTGTGTGCTTGTAAATCCGGGGGTGCATGTTTCCACAGCAGAAATTTTCCGTCAGATGAAAAAGCCACAAATAAGCGCGGATATAGTGGGCGCCCCCCTCCAGCCGTTTCCGGATTTTTCTATCCCTGCGACGCTTTATGCTTATCTGGAAGCAACCGGCAACGACCTATTGATGCCTGCGATTGCGGCAGCACCTGTTATCCAGGATGTGTTGGCTGCGCTTAATGATGTCGGGGCGGATATATCTGCTATGACGGGGAGCGGTAGCACTTGTTTTGGCCTGTTCTTGGATGAGAAGACAGCCCAGCGCGCGCAAGCGAAACTTAAAGGCTTATTTCCAGACTATTGGGTTGAAGCAACACTACTCAAAACAACTGTGCTTAAAACTGATTAGTAAGCGCGGGAAATACAGAAATTTATGACATCCAGCATTTGCTGGCGGGTTTCGGTTTCCCGGAATGTCACCAATGCATCTTTAGCAATACTGCCATAATGCGCGGCGCGGTCGCGCGTATCTTCGAGCGTTTTGTATTTTGTTAAAAGATTGCAGGCTTTTTCGAAGTCATCTTCTTTTTGGTCGCGTGCCTCAATAGTGCGGCGCCAAAATTCTCTTTCGCTTTCATCCCCCCTGCGATACGCCAGAATAATCGGCAGGGTAATCTTTCCCTCACGGAAATCATCACCGGCATTTTTACCAATATCCGAGGAGTGTCCATAATCAAGAACATCATCGACGAGCTGAAAAGCGATGCCCAGATTGCGCCCATATGAAGCGAGTGCGGCGGCGACGGAATGATCTTGGTCACCGATAAGTGCGCCAACTTCAGTCGCCGCAGAGAACAAGGCTGCGGTCTTTGAGTCGACAACACGCATATAAGCATCTTCAGTGGTATCGAGATTATTCATTATACTCAGTTGTAACACCTCGCCTTCGGCGATAATGGCGGCGGCATCGGAAAGGACCTTCAAGGCCGGTATAGAGCCGGTAGACACCATGAGGCGAAAAGCCTGACCGAGCAAATAATCACCAACCAAAACACTGGCCGCATTACCCCAGCCCATGCGGGCAGTTTGACGACCACGACGCATATCGCTTTCATCGACCACATCATCATGTAAGAGCGTTGCCGTGTGCATTAATTCAACAGATGCCGCAAGCGTAATATGGCTTTTGCCCGCATATTCCGTCAGCCGTGCTGAAGCGAGTGTTAGAAGTGGTCTCAGTCTTTTGCCGCCGGATATGAAAATATGGTTGCTAATGTCCGGCACATTTGTCACGTCGGATACAATTTTGTTGCGGATGATTTGGTCAACCGATTGCATTTCTTTTTGAAAAGCTGACAGCAGATTGCTTAGAACGTCTTCACGTTTAAAATTTTCAAAAAAAACAACGCTTTCCATAACCTAATCGCTTTTCAAATATGGTATGTTCAACTTGCTGGAGTAAATCAGCCTAGAGATGAAGTTTCAAGTGCTTCATCTCGTCTCATAAAGGATATAAAACGGGACGAAGAGATGTCGACTGAATTCCGGCAAACCACATGTGATAAATTTCTGGGTGGGCAAATTCAAGCCTATCAACCTGAAAAAGGCTTTCGTAGCGGCTCAGATGCGGTTTTGCTAGCTGCCGCCGTGCAAATGCAGACTGGCGCGACTTACCTCGAATTTGGTTGCGGTGTTGGGGTGGCGTCTTTGTGTCTTGCTCACAGGCTGCTTAAGGAAGGCATTCATCACAGCATTACAGCGCTTGATATCCAGCCGGGACTTATTGATTTGGCGCGTCAAAATACGGATATGAACAAGATAAAGCCAAAGCCGGATTTTTTTGTTCAGGACATTACGGCTAAGTTTTCTGATTGGGCAAATATGCCGCCAGCCGGTTTTCATCATGTTTTTGCCAACCCGCCTTATTTTGAAACAGACAAAAGTTTTGCCCCGCCGGATGAGAGCAAAGCGCAGGCGCATGTTTCAGACACTGCGGATTTGGCAATATGGATTAAACGCGCTGCCGCGTGCCTGACCGGTGGGGGGCAATTGACGCTGATTTACAGAGCTGATGCGCTCGATAGGCTGTTAAGTGCTTTATCACCACAATTTGGCAATATCGCTATTTTGCCAATCACTGCCGCGCCAGATAAACCGGCAAGCCGGGTGATTGTAAGCGCCAGGCGGGATGCGAAAGGTAAACTGCATTTACTGCCGCCTTTGGTGACGCATAAAGATAATGTTTATACGGACGAGCTTGAGCAAATTCTGCGCGGTGGTGGAAGTTTGCAGAAAAGGTTTGAAGTCTCATCGTTTTAATCTGTGTTTTAATCTTTGTTTTTATTCTGTGTTTTTATTCTGTGTTTTTTAATCCGTTAGGATTGCAATTCGACCTCTGAGTGGATAGTTTCGCTTGAATTCAAGGAACGCTTTGAACCCATGGCAAATGACGTAAAAAATTCATTTCAAGACCTCATTCTGAACTTGCAAAGGTATTGGGCGGATCAAGGATGCGTTATTTTACAGCCCTATGATATGGAAATGGGGGCCGGGACGTTCCATCCCGCGACTGTGTTGCGCGCTTTAGGGCCAGAAGAGTGGAATGTGGCTTATGTTCAGCCTTCCCGCCGCCCGACAGATGGTCGCTATGGTGAGAACCCTAATCGCTTCCAGCATTATTATCAGTTCCAAGTTATTTTGAAGCCATCCCCGGATAATATTCAGCAGCTTTATCTCGATAGCCTCGCTGTGCTGGGGATTGACTCGAAAGCCCATGATATCCGCTTTGTTGAGGATGACTGGGAAAGCCCCACACTGGGCGCATGGGGTTTGGGCTGGGAGGTCTGGTGTGATGGTATGGAAGTTTCTCAATTTACCTATTTCCAGCAGGTTGGCGGTATTGATGTAGATATTGTCTCGGGTGAACTGACCTATGGTCTCGAACGCCTGGCTATGTATGTTCAGGGCGTCGATAATGGTTATGAGCTTGATTTTAACGGTAGGGGCGTGACCTATGGTGATGTTTTTCACCGCAATGAGGTGGAATTTTCACATTATAATTTTGAGGCCGCTGATACGGATATTCTGCTGCGCCATTTTGAGGATGCCGAAACCGAATGTCGCCAGCTTGCCGAAAAGGGGTTGGCTTTACCTGCCTATGACCAATGTATGAAAGCCAGTCATAATTTCAATCTTCTGGATGCGCGCGGGGTGATTTCGGTGACCGAACGTCAGGCCTATATCGGGCGTGTGCGGGCATTGGCAAAAATCTGCGCTGAAACATGGCTAGGTCAAGACGGGTCAAATAATGACTGATTTGATTCTTGAATTTTACTCGGAAGAAATTCCTGCGGCTATGCAAGCGCCGGCGGCGGCTGACTTACACAAAAAAGTCGCTGATTTTTTGACATCTAATGGCATTGAAGATGCCGCGCTTGAAACATATTGCGCGCCGCAAAGATTGGCTTTGTTTGGGCGCAATCTGCCTGCTGAACTGGCTGAAAAAAGAGAAGAGAAAAAAGGCCCGCGTATTGATGCCCCTGAAAAGGCGATTGAGGGTTTTCTCAAAGCGAATGGTCTTTCAAACACACAGAGCCTGACGGTGCGTGACGACCCGAAAGGGGCGTTTTATATTCTTGAAAAGATTATACCCGGGTGCGATTTCAGCACAGCGTTGGAAGCCTTTATCCCTGAACTTGTGCGCGGTTTTAATTGGCCGAAATCCATGCGGTGGGGTAATGGCACTCTGCGCTGGGTACGCCCGTTACGGGGGCTTTTATGTGTGTTTAACGGCAAGGTTCTCTCTTGTTCGGTTGAAGGTATTGAAGCCGGGAATATCACATACGGGCATAGATTTATGGCACCTGATGCGCTGACGCTGGAAAAGGCTGATGACTATCTGCCCAAGCTCGAGCAGGCTTATGTGATTGCCGATAGGTCGAAGCGTCAGGCGCTGATACACGAAAAGGCGCAAGCCTTAGCCACAGCTGAGGGATTGGTGCTGATGGATGATGCTGGCCTGTTATCGGAAGTTGCCGGACTTGTAGAATGGCCAGTGCCCCTTATGGGGCGGATTGATGATGCGTTTATGGATGTGCCGGAAGAAGTGCTTGTCTCGGTGATGCGGACACATCAAAAATATCTTACCCTGCGTGATAAGGACGGCAAGCTTGCGCCGCGTTTTATCACCATAGCCAATATCGAAACGTCTGATGAGGGGGCTAAAATTATTGCCGGTAATGAGCGCGTATTGCGGGCGCGGCTATCAGATGCGCGTTTCTTTTGGGATGAAGATAGGAAAACCGAACTATCCGCCCGTAAGCAGGATTTAAATAAAGTAACCTTTCACGCCAAGCTCGGTACGGTCAGTGATAAAACTGACCGCATTGAAAAACTCGTGGCTTATTTTGCTGATATCGAAGCCGGTTTCAGTTTTGACGATTTGCCGCTAAATGCTTCTGATGAGGCCGTCATACAGGCGGCGACATTGTGCAAGGCAGACCTCGTTACGGGTATGGTTTATGAGTTCCCTGAATTGCAGGGTATTATGGGCGGCTATTACACAACGCTTCAATTTGAGGACGCAAAAATCGGTGATGCCATTCGTGACCATTATAAACCTCTTGGGCCGAATGATGCGATACCGGCAACGGCGGAAGGGCGTCTTGTTGCTATGGCGGATAAGATGGATACGTTGGCGGGGTTTTGGTTAATTGATGAATTGCCGACAGGCTCGAAAGACCCTTATGCGCTTAGACGGGCATCTCTCGGCATTATCCGTATGCTGATTGAAGGCGAAAAGCGGCTTAATCTGGCTGACTTCATCCATGCTGCCATGCAGAACTATCCAGCGCCCCTAAAGGATAATGCGACAGCTGGGCAAGAAGCGGAAAAATTAAGACTGTTCTTTATTGACCGCCTGAAAATTTATCTGCGCGATAAAAAAGATATCCGCCCTGATATTGTCGATGCGGTGCTGGCTGTGTCGGTTCAGGCATATCGTGATGATATTTATGTGCTGTCGCTGATGGCAGAAGCGTTGAAAACTTTTCTGGCTTCTGAAAATGGCACAAATTTGCTTGCCGGTTATCGCCGTGTGCGCGGGATTTTGAAAAAGTCACCTGCGGAGGCTTTACAAATTGAGGCTTTGCAAATTAACGAGTCGCTCCTGACCAGTGAGGCGGAAAAAACATTCTTCGCAGCATTGAACGGTTTGCAAATTGCTGAGATTACTTCTGTTGCTGATTACACGAAAAATCTTGAAAATCTTGCGGCCCTGCGTGAACCGGTTGATATATTTTTCGACCATGTTTTGGTGCAGGATGAGGATGAAAAAATTCGCCAGAATCGCCTAGCTTTGATAAACCAACTCATTATTGCTATGGATAGCGCGGCTGATTTCAGCTTAATTGAATAGGCGCTTTGTCGCGTAAGAATTTTAGAAGCTTTAGGTGTTGTGATGTCTGATACCAAATGGGTTTATAGTTTTGGAGATGGCTCTGCCGAAGGGTCCGCAGAGATGAAAAATCTGCTGGGTGGCAAGGGTGCTAATCTGGCTGAAATGTGCCGCCTCGGTCTCCCTGTCCCGCCCGGCCTTACCATTACCACCGAAGTCTGTTCAGCTTTTTATGACAATGACCGCAACTATCCGGATGGATTAGATAGCCAGCTGAATGATGCGCTGACGGCTATCAGCAAAGCGGTTGGAAGTGATTTCGGTAATCCTGAAAACCCTTTGCTTGTTTCTGTGCGCTCTGGTGCGCGTGCCTCGATGCCGGGGATGATGGATACGGTTCTCAATCTTGGCATGAATGATGCCACGGTTGCCGGTCTTGCCAAACGCGCCGGAGATGAGAGATTTGCGTGGGACAGCTATCGACGCTTTATCCAGATGTATTCCGATGTGGTTTTGGGTGTCGGTCACGATAATTTCGAGGAAATTCTCGACGATTATAAAATGCAACAAGGCCATTATGTCGATACGGATTTAACCGCTGAAGACTGGCAGTATATTGTGACGTCTTACAAGCAACGGGTGAATGAGGTTTATGGCGCTGATTTTCCTCAAGATGTGATGGAACAGCTCTGGGGCGCGGTTGGGGCGGTCTTCGGGTCATGGCGCAATGCACGGGCTGAAACCTATCGCCGCTTGAATAATATTCCTGAAAGCTGGGGTACGGCAGTCAATGTGCAGGCCATGGTGTTTGGCAATCTCGGGCCGACCTCGGCGACGGGCGTTGCCTTTACGCGTAACCCCTCAACGGGTGAAAATGCTCTTTATGGTGAGTTTCTGGTCAACGCGCAGGGCGAAGATGTCGTCGCCGGTATTCGGACCCCGCAAAACCTCACCAAAATCGCCAGAGAAGAAGCGGGCAGTGACATGCCTTCCATGGAAGAGGTCATGCCAGAAGTCTTCGGTCAATTGGTGGATGTGAATCTCAAGCTCGAAAATCATTACCGCGACATGCAGGATATTGAATTTACCGTTCAAGACGGCAAATTATGGATGCTGCAAACGCGCTCGGGTAAACGCACGACAGCGGCGGCACTTAAAATCGCCGTCGATATGGTCGCAGAAGGTCTTATCACCAAAGATGAGGCGGTGTTGCGTATTGACCCGATGTCGCTTGATCAACTGCTCCATCCAATGCTGGACCCTGATGCCAAATTCGACATTATCGCAAGTGGTCTTCCTGCTTCTCCTGGAGCGGCAAGTGGTGCTGTTGTCTTTAGTGCTGATGAAGCCGAAAAAGCCAAGGCAGATGGGCGAAAAGTTATTCTTGTGCGGATGGAAACCAGTCCGGAGGATATTCACGGCATGCATGCTGCTGAAGGTATTCTGACATCCAGAGGTGGGATGACCAGTCACGCGGCTGTGGTGGCGCGTGGTATGGGGCGGCCTTGTGTGTCTGGTGCTGGCAGTGTGCGAATAGATTATGACAAGCAAGAATTTCAAGTGGCCGGCGTAAAGGTCGGTGTGGGTGAGACGATTACGCTGGATGGGGGAACGGGACGCGTCATGGCAGGGGAAGTGCCGACACGTCAGCCGGAACTCTCCGGCGACTTTGCCAGCCTGATTGCTTGGGCAGATGACATACGCCGCATGCGTGTTCGGACGAATGCAGAGACACCTGCTGATGCGGCCACAGCTATTAAGTTCGGCGCCGAAGGTATCGGGCTGTGCCGTACCGAGCATATGTTCTTTGATGCCAATAGGATTATGGCGGTACGAGAAATGATACTTGCCGAGACCCCTGAAGACCGTGCGAAGCCACTTGAGCGCATTTTGCCAATGCAGCGTGATGATTTTACCGAGCTGTTTACGATTATGACGGGCATGCCTGTTACAATTAGATTGCTTGACCCGCCGCTTCATGAGTTTTTACCCCAAAATGAAGAAGATATATTGCAGGTCGCCGCCGCGATTGGCATGACACAAGATAAACTCAAGCGTCGCATTCGAGAGCTGGAAGAAGTGAACCCGATGCTGGGGCATCGTGGCTGTCGCATGGGGCTGACCTATCCGGAAATATATGAAATGCAGGCACGGGCCATTTTTGAGGCCGCGATTAATGTCGCCAAAACATCCGGCTCGACAGTTGTGCCGGAGGTGATGATACCGCTTGTCGCCGATCATAGTGAGTTGAAAGAATTGGCAACCCGTATTGAGCGTATCGCCCAAGATGTTATCCAAGAACAAAGTGCTGAAATTGATTATCTCATTGGCACTATGATTGAATTGCCGCGGGCGGCATTACGGGCGGCTGATATTGCTCAGACGGCTAAGTTTTTCTCTTTCGGTACAAATGATTTAACCCAGACGACGTTCGGCATCAGCCGAGATGATGCGGCATCCTTTATGGAGCCTTATTTATCCAGAGGTCTTTTTGAGTATGACCCTTTTGTCAGTCTTGATCAGGACGGGGTGGGTGAATTGGTTGAAATTGCTGTGGAACGCGGGCGTTCTGCGCGTGACGATCTAAAACTTGGCATTTGTGGAGAGCATGGCGGTGATCCGGCTTCTATCGCGTTTTGTGAGAAAACCGGCCTTGATTATGTCTCTTGCTCGCCATACCGCGTGCCAATCGCTCGACTTGCAGCGGCACAATCTTATTTACAGGCACGTAAAAAGAGCTAAAAAACACCAAAAAGGCCTTAAAATACGTCAAAACAGCCTCTTTTATGTAAAAAACGGGTTTTTTGGTGCTTTCTTGTTTTAGATTTCACATTTCAGCCTGTTAAACCGGCCTCACGCTATTGTCACATTTTACTCACAGTATTTTGTATCGAATCAAAATTGCAAATTTGTATACTGGTCTCATCTGATTTACGTCAAACAACGTAAATTAAAGGCTTTTGTAAACTTAGCTAATTAAGCTGTATGGGCTGATTAAGCTAAATGGGCTGATTAGGTGGAATGGAATGCTGGCACTTATTCAATGGCTAGAACTTGATAGATATCTCTATCGTTCCAGATGGCGTCTTTTTGGACATGTCTGTCTTGCCATGATTATTGCAAATGTTGGTTTGGTTGGATATCGCATCTATCTGGCGGTATCGCCGGATATGACTGTTATGACCGGCTCAGATTACGAAATCGCCCGCGTTGCGACCGTACCGCTTTATCTGCCGGAAAATATTGATGGTAAAATCCGTATGGCGCGGGTTGAAAGCCTCTATGACACGGCCTCTGATAATCCTAATCATGAAACTCTTGAAGAAGCGCAACATTGTCTTGCTCAGGCGATTTATTTTGAAGCCAGAGGCGAGCCTGTTGAGGGCTGGGAGGCTGTCGGGCAGGTTGTGATTAATCGTGTCAGGGATAAGAGATATCCTGGCCAGATTTGTGATGTTGTCTTTCAAGGTGAATATCGTCGCCATCGTTGCCAGTTTTCATTTGCTTGTGATGGGGTCTCTGATCGCCCTTATGATAAAGACGCATGGCAGGCCGTTTATAACCTTTCCGGGAAACTGCTGACGCGTGGGATTGCGTCACAAACCGTCTCCCCGATAGTTGGCACGGCGACGCATTATCATGCTGATTATGTTGTGCCACATTGGTCGTCATCTCTGACACCTATCCGTAAAATCGGGCGGCATATTTTCTATCGTGAAGAGCCGGGTGGTGTTGCACCTAAGCCGCGCAAACGACCGGATTTATCATCCTAATTGGGTTTTGCTGTTAGCTGAAAATTTCCATATCCAACCCAAAATCCATGGTTGGTGATGAATGGGTGATTTTACCTACCGAGATATAATCAACGCCCGTTTGCGCAATATCTGCCACGGTCTCAAGACTGACACGACCTGAGGCTTCAGTCGTTGCTTGACCGTTCACCTTGGCGACAGCTTCGCGCAACATATCCGGCGTCATATTATCGAGCAACACGACATCTGTCCCTTCTTGCAAGGCTTCGTCGAGTTGGGCCAACGTGTCAATTTCAATTTCTATTGTCACCATATGTCCGGCATTTTCTTTGGCGGCTTTAAGCGCGGCTGTAACGCTTCCGGCAACGGCGATATGATTATCCTTAATCAGAATGGCATCATCCAATCCAAAGCGGTGATTATAGCCGCCGCCAGTCCGCACGGCATATTTTTCAAGCGCGCGCAGACCTGGCGTGGTTTTGCGCGTACATGTAATCCGCGCCTTTGTGCCAGAGATTGCCGCGACAAAAGCCGCCGTATGGCTTGCAATGCCGGAGAGGTGACTGACAAAATTGAGCGCGACACGTTCCCCCGCCAGCAGACTTCTTGCATTGGTCTCAATGGTTAATACCGTATCCCCGGGCGTAATATTCGTGCCATCTGCAACAGCATTGGAGAAGCTGGCAGCAGAGTCATTTTGAGAAAAGGCTTCCATTGCCAAATCAAGTCCAGCCAGAACGCCTTGCTCACGGCTCACAATTGATGCCTTAGCGCGGGCATTTTCGGGGATGACGCTTTGCGAGGTAATATCTCCGGCGCGACCTAAATCTTCAGCCAGTGCAAGGGAGACGGCGGAACGGGACAAGCTTTTGGGAATGGGCGCAATGAGGGGCATTGGGTTCTCTTTTGTAAAGCCTAAGCTGTTATCTGGCTACCATCTGTTTCTTGGTCGTGAGGGTGAGCATCATAATAAGTTGTGGCAATGGCGCGGGCCGCATCCAAAGTCAGTGTGCTTCTCTCGGCAATTGCGTGTTTCTCGGGGAAATCAGATCTAAAATGACTGCCACGGCTTTCAGTGCGTTGATAGGCAGCGGCTGTAATCATGAGGGCTGTCACGACCATATTAGATAAGTCCGGCGTACCGGCGGCAACACGCTCCAACCTTAGAAGTTGCTTAAAGGCTTCTTCTAGGCCGTCGCGTGTACGGACCACACCAACATGACGCGCCATACAATCGCGCAGTTTTTGCATGGCAGGCATGACCTGTTGAATGGTCGTATTTGGCGCCAGCTTGGGTGGTTGCGGTGATGAGGATGCGCGCACTGGCACGGTGAAATCAATATGCTCCGCAATGCGAGCACCAAATACCAGCGCCTCAAGCAGAGAGTTACTTGCCAGCCTGTTCGCACCATGTGCACCGGTAGAAGCGCATTCACCACACGCCCAAAGACCTGGCAGGCTGGTGCGACCATTTTGGTCAACTTTAATACCGCCCATATGGTAATGCGCGGCAGGGGCAACAGGAATAGGAGACAGGTGCGGGTCAACGCCACCTTCTTTGCAATAAGACGCCACAGTTGGGAATCTGTCATCTAGTGTTTCGGCAATATGGCCGCGTAGATCCAATCCGACAGAACCCGTTTTGTGTATTTCGTCAAATACGGCACGTGCCACAATATCTCTCGGTGCCATTTCAGCATCGGCATGATAGGCGGCCATAAAGCGATCACCGTGAGCATTAACAAGTTTTGCTCCTTCCCCGCGTAAAGCTTCCGTGGCAAGTGGGGCAGGGTCGCCCATACCGTGGATGGCGGTGGGGTGGAATTGCACGAATTCAGCATCCGCAATGGTCGCACCTGCGCGTGCTGCCATGGCAAGGGCCGCTCCATTGGCGAATTCAGGATTGGTTGTTGTGGCGTAAAGATAGCCGCTTCCACCACAGGCTAAAATAACGGCGCGCGCCTTGATGAGTGTTGTGCCGAAAGGGTGCTTTCCCGTATCTGCAAAAATGCCAACGACACGCCCATCTTCAATCGCAAGTTCATAGGCGCTAAAGCCGTTTAGCATATTGATGGAGGGTGAGCTTTCTGCCAATCGTCCAAGGCATTTCATAATTTCGCGTCCGGCGCGGTCACCGCTGACACCCGCAATGCGGTTGCGTTGGTGCGCAGCTTCGCGTCCTAAAGCCAAATCGCCATTTTCATCTTTGTTAAACGGTACGCCGAAATCCAGCAAATCTTGCAGACGGTCAGCCGCGTCATGTGCCAGCAGGGCGGCAATGGTTTCGTCAACAAGGCCGTCGCCGGCCTTAATTGTGTCCTCAGCATGTAACGCAGGAGTGTCATCTGCGCCAATTGCGGCGGCAATGCCCCCCTGCGCCCAGAAACTTGACGACCCTTTGCGTGTATTTGCTGACGCGATAAGCGTGACCGGACGATGGCTGAGTTTTAATGCCGTGTATAATCCGGCTAATCCAGCGCCGACGACCAGCACATCACCTGCATCAATGATATTTGTCGGGGTCATCACGATTAAGTATTAATATCAATCATACGCTGAACGGCAAGGCGCGCAGCGGCGGCGATATCAGTATCAACCAGCACTTCTTCACGCTCAAAAGTCAGCGCTTCAAGAACTTTAGGTAGTGTAATCTGTTTCATATGTGGGCAGAGATTGCAGGGTCTGACGAAATTCACATTCGGGTTCTCAACGGCGACATTATCGCTCATGGAACATTCGGTTACCATCAGCACGCGCTCGGGCTGGTTATCCTGCACCCATTTAATCATACCCGATGTTGAGCCGGAAAAATCACTTTCATCGACAACTTCTGGCGGGCATTCAGGATGCGCGATAATCACAAGTCCCGGGTCATCAGCGCGATATTGTTTGATTTCTGCGGCGGTGAATTGTTCATGGACTTCGCATCGCCCTTTCCAGGCAATGACCTCAATATCTGTTTCCCGCGCGATATTTTGCGCCAGAAACTCATCAGGAATACACAAGACTTTCTTGCTGTTAAATTCTTTTGCCATGGCCTCAACAATGGCAACCGCATTGGATGAGGTGCAGCAAATGTCGCTTTCGGCTTTCACCTCAGCGGATGTGTTCACATAGGTGACAATCGGCACACCGGGATAGGCTTGACGTAGCGCTCTAACATCTGCGCCAGTAATGCTTTCAGCGAGGGAGCACCCTGCGCCCATATCGGGGATAAGCACTTTTTTATTGGGATTAAGCAATTTGGACGTTTCGGCCATAAAGTGTACGCCGCATTGAACAATAATATCGCCTTTGGCTTGTGCCGCTTCGCGCGCGAGCTGGAGGCTATCGCCAACAACATCCGCGACGCAGTGGAAAATTTCTGGCGTTTGGTAATTATGCGCAAGGATGACCGCGTTTTTTTCGCGCTTTATCTCATTAATGGCTTTGACATATGGAGCGAAAAAGGGCCACTCAATTTCCGGCACAACAGAACGGATGCGGTCATAAAGCGGAGACATTTCCTTTTCTAAGGCTGGGGTAAAGGAAATATCCATATCGGATAAAATTCCCTGCGCTTGTTGTCCCGGTACGCCAGGCGACGCATTGGTGCCTGTATTTGGGGTCAGATCTGACATAACACATCCATCATTTTTCAACTGCTTTTTATGCTCAAATTGAGTATAAATCATACCATAATATATGGCTCTAAAACTGGTTTTGGCAAGTATTTTAAGGGGTTTTTGGTTTTTAGAAATTTCTAGATTTTACCGAAGGTATTCTGAGCCCTGGTAGATTGCTGCTTTGGCTGGCGTCTTGTCGGAATTTGAAAAGCTCTGCAGGTCTGCCGCGCGCTTTTGACATTTGTCCGGTTGGTTCGACCAACTCGTTTTTTGCCAGCTGACGCCTGAAATTTTGCTTATGTAATTCGGCACCTAAAATGGCTTCTGTGGTTTTTTGAACCTGAGTGAGCGTAAAGGCTGGTGGCATGAGTTCGAATACAACGGGACGATATTTTAATTTTGCGCGGAGGCGGCTCATGGCTGTTGCCAGAATGCGGCGATGGTCGAGTTGCATGGCAATGCCGTTTTGCGCTGATATTTTCTCTTTCTGTCGGCCGTCGGCAAATGCTTCCCAGACGAGGCCAGCCTCATACATTAATTCATAGCGGTCGAGTACATATTCATCATTCCAGGGTTTATTGGGCCAGGGTTTATTGGGCCCAGATTTATTGGAACAAAATTTATCGGTAAAGCTGAATGCCTGTTGCAAGCGCAGACGACGCAATTCATCCGTGCCGGCCCATGTTTCCAGAGAAGGAATAATCTGCTTATTTAAGATATCCGGTCGCCCGTTCCGCCAATCTTCCCAAGGAAAATGCTTGTACCATTCACTCCATTGGTCTGGTTGCGGGCATTGTTTGCTTAGGGCGAGATAACCGACCGAAACAATATGTTCATTTTCTTCTTTACCATCTGCACCGTCTGAACGCCGGCCTCTATCACCAAATGTATAAAGCTGCTCGACATAACCAATATCCAGCGCTGTTTGTTCAACCACCCATTGCCGCAAGCCGATTTCCATGGTGCGGTGACGGTCAGGGTAAAAAGGGCCAAAGGGAAGCCCGGGCGTTTGATAATCAGAAACATCCGGCACGGTCAGGCAAACAGGCTGGTCACCACGCACACTAACAATGGCTGCGCTGAGATCAATCAAGACGGAGGCGGTGTGGTTCTTATCCATAATAATGTCAGTCTATAGGACTGCGATGAATGTTTCAGCTAGATTTTATTTAAGATTTTTTAACGATAATAGACCCAGCTGAATATCCGGCGCCAAAACTGCAAATCACGCCAATATCATCGGGGTTCAAATTATCATGGTGCTTATGAAAGCAAATCATCGACCCGGCGGAACTGGTATTTGCAAAATCTTGCAACACATTGGGCTGTTCATCGGGTGCGGGGTCACGTCTGAAAATCTTTTTACCAATATAGTCATTCATATTTTTATTGGCTTGATGCAGCCAAAGCCGACGGATGTCTTCGAGGTTTAGATTTGTTTCTGTTATATGCGTTTCAATTAAATTAACAACCAATGGCAGAACCTCTTTAAAGACGCGCCGCCCATCCTGAACGAATAATTTATCAGTTGCCCCAACACCTTCAGGTGCGGTGCGGTTCAAAAAGCCGAAATTATTTCTGATATTATTAGAAAACTGAGTGAATAGCTTCGTGCCGATAATCTCAAAAGCTTCGTCAGATTGGCGTGTATCCTGTGCCTCGATAATCACGGCTGTGGCCACATCACCAAAAATGAAATGGCTGTCTCTGTCTCGGAAGTTGAGATGTCCGGAGCAAATTTCAGGATTAACCATTAAGACCCGTTCGGCACTGCCGGCCTTAATCATATCCGAGGCCACATTAATCCCAAAAGTTGCGGATGAGCAGGCAACATTCATATCGAAGGCAAAGCCGTTAATGCCAAGGAATTTCTGAATTTCAATCGCCATTGCCGGATAGGCGCGTTGCATGTTCGAGCAGGCGACAATCACGGCATCAATATCCTCGGCGGTAAGGGAGGCATCTTCCAGCGCCTTTTCAGCCGCTTTAACGCCAATTTCGGCTAAAACAGAAATCTCCTCATTGGTTCGCTCTGCCAGAACCGGTGCGAGAATATCGGGATCAATAATGCCTGATTTATTCAGGACATGACGCTTCTCAATGCCTGATGCTTTAAAGATGAAGTCACTGCTTGAATGATCTAGTGCCGTAACCTTGCCCGCTTCAATGTCTGCGGCATGGGCGGCATTGAAATTATCGACATATTGGTTAAAGGCGATAACCAATTCGTCATTACTGACTTGTTCTTCCGGCACATATATTCCGGTACCACTCATTACTGTTTGCAATATAAACCCTCCGCAATGAGACCACCATAAAGAGTGCCGCAAAATTTGACCAGCAAATCTGAAGGTTTTTACAATTTCTGCGAGAGATTTTTACAATTTTCATGTTGCGGGCAATTGATGAGGTGGTCATTCACCATGCCGACAGCTTGCATGAAGGCGTAAACAATTACCGGACCACAAAATTTAAAACCAGCCTGCTTGAGCGCTTTCGACATTTTCTCGCTAATCTCGGTTTGAGCGGGAATGTCTTTTGTGTTTTTAAAATGATTGACGATGGGCTGACCGTCGACAAATTGCCAGCAGAAATCGTTAAATTCCTGCCCTGCATCCTTTAGGCGGAGGAGGGCTTGCGCGTTGCCGATAGTGGCTTCAATTTTCCCGCGGTGGCGTATAATGCCCGCATCCCTGAGACAGCGTTTGATGTCTTTCTCGGTGTAGCGGGCGAGGATTTCTGGTTCAAAGCCTTCAAAAGCGGCGCGAAAATTATCGCGTTTACGCAAAATCGTAATCCATGAGAGGCCTGCCTGAAAGCCGTCTAATATGAGTTTTTCAAACAGGGCGCGCGAGTCAGTTTCTGGCACACCCCATTCTGTGTCGTGATAGGCGACATATTGAATATCTGTGCCGGGCCACGTGCAGGACATTAGTCTTGTGTTTCCTGAAGCTGTAAGGCTATGCCATTGACGGTGAGGTTTTCTTCAAGACTTTTTTTCAAATCGGCATCGCGCAATAGCGCGAGCCCTTCCGCGCCTTGCCATACGCAAATCTCACCAAGCTGACGGTCGCCACTCATTATTTTATCCTGAAAAGCAAAATCAGCATTGGCAGTGCATCTAAAGAGTGATTTACGGACTTTGCCTCTGCGATAGGTGCGGGAGGTGACTTCTTGACCGACATAGCAGCCTTTTTGGAAATCAATGCCTGCCAGCTCGTGTAAGCCATATTCCAGAGGGAAAGCTTGGTTGGTTGGAATTTCATCTGCCCCCTGAGGGACTTTCAGCGTGATGCGGTGTTTTTTGTACATTTCCTCATTTGAAACTTCTGAAATATTCTCAAAATTCAAAGACGCAAACATATCCAATGATGGGATGCGCAGACCCAGCTCTTTATGTCTTGGATCAAAGGGGAGATCAAAGGGGAGATCAAAAGGGAGGTCTTGAGCGAGTGTTTCCGGTATTTCCCCCCACAAACAGGTGACTGTGAGATTTTCGAGAGCAATCTCAACATCAGCGCGTAATTTATAAAGTTTGAATTTTTTCTCGAGTTCTGCGCCGCGGGTTGTTTCAACCTCAATCATATACCCGTCTTCAGTGCGCCAGATGATGAGGTCAAATAACACTTTGCCTTGCGGGGTGAGCAAGAGCGAAAAGACAGACTGACCAGCTGTTAATCCCGTCATATCATTTGACAGAATACTCTGGAGAAAAGCCTCCGCCTCGGATCCGCTGACCAAAAGAGCGCTGCGGTCTTTTATCTCCAGTCGGTTTAATGTCATGCCTTAAACTCCCTTTGGGCATCTTAAATAAATTACTTGTCGTGATTTGCGAGTCGAAAAACGCGACCGGACAACGAACAAAGCTGGATAAATTCTCACGCTAATTGTAGCATATAATATAATGAAACGGCCTTACTAGATTGGTTTACCAATTTAAAAAAGCCTAACTAGATTGGTTTACCAATTTAAAAAAGCCTAACTAGATTGGTTTACCAATTGAAAAAAGAAAGAAATCACACGCATGAGCAAGAATTTTGACAGCTTAATCAAAGGCGGAACGCTCGCCACGCATCAGGGGTCTGAAACCGTTGATATCGCTATTAAAGACGGTCAATTCGCGGCGTTAGGCAGTTTTTCAGACTCAGAGGCCGGCGCGCTTGCAGATGAGGTGATTGATGCGACTGGCTTGACCATTCTCCCCGGCGTGATTGATACACAAGTTCATTTCCGTGAGCCGGGCTTGGGGGCGAAAGAAGATTTAGAGTCTGGTTCCAGAGCTGCGGTTATGGGCGGGGTTACGGCGGTTTTTGAAATGCCGAATACCAAGCCGCCGACAACCACTGCCGAAGCCGTTGCTGAAAAAGTATCACTTGGTCAAGACCGTATGCATTGCGACTTTGCTTTTTATGTTGGTGGTACGCCCGATAATGCCGAGACGCTTCCTGAATTAGAGCAAATGACGGGTGTTTGCGGGGTGAAGGTTTTTATGGGCTCGTCCACAGGCAATTTACTTGTGGCGGATGATGAAGGCGTGGGGCGGATTTTAAAAGCTATTAAAAGACGTGCGGCTTTTCACAGTGAAGATGAGTTCCGCCTGCGCGAGCGTCGTGAAGAAGCCCAACTTGGTAAGGTTGAGACGCACCCTGTCTGGCGCGATGTGGAAACCGCTGTCTCTTCTACCCGTCGGCTGATTAATCTGGCGCGCACTGCAGGGAAACAAATTCACGTCCTGCATATCACGACGGAAGAAGAGATGATGATTCTAGCCGCCAATCGCGATATTGCTTCAGTCGAAGTGACCCCCCAGCATCTTACGCTGGCGGCGCCTGATTGCTATCAAAGGCTTGGCACTTTCGCCCAGATGAACCCACCCATCCGCGAGTCACGCCACCGCGCTGCGCTTTGGAAAGCGCTGGAGCAAAATATTGTTGATGTTGTCGGATCGGACCACGCCCCGCATACGCTGGAAGAAAAACAATCCGCCTATCCGCATTCACCTTCCGGCATGCCGGGGGTGCAAACCCTCCTGCCGCTTATGCTTAACCATATGGCGGAGGGCAAGTTGAGCCTGCAAAAACTTGTGGCACTCACCAGTTATAACGCGCATAGGCTGTTCGGCTTTGCGGCTAAAGGCGAGGTTAAAGTTGGTAATGATGCTGATTTGACATTTGTCGATTTGAACAAGACCCAGACCGTGACTGAAGACTGGCTGGAAAGTAAATGTGGCTGGTCGCCTTTCACGGGAGATGAGATTAAGGGCTGGCCCGTGGGTACGATGGTGCGCGGCAAACGCGTCATGTGGGAGGCGGAACTTGTGACTCCGTCAACAGGCCGCCCTATCGCTTTTGCCCTTTAAGGATAAGCCATGCGCTGGCTATTTCTTTTTCTTTTACCTTATCTGATTTTCACACCTCTCTCTGCCCAATCGCAGGATTTGCCTCAGAATTTGTCTCAGAATTTATTGGTGCTGACCATTGAGACAGAAACCAAACAGCCAATTGCCGATTTTAAAGTTGAGCTGGCGGATACACCCGAAAAAATGTCTCGTGGTCTGATGTACCGGACTGACCTGCCGACAAATCAAGGCATGTTATTTATTCTGGGTGCGCCGCGCATTGCGACTTTCTGGATGCATAATACATTTGTGCCGCTGGATATGATTTTCATTCGGCTGAATGGGGAGATTGAAAGCATTGTGACGCGAGAAGATACCTTATCGCAGGCACGCACCAGCTCCCAAAAACCTGTCGCCTATGTGCTTGAGATTAATGCGGGGCAATCGGCGGCACTGGGAATTAAGCCCGGGCATTTTATCCGTCTCGAGTCTGGCATCAGTGGAAGAGGCGGACGCTAATGTGTGGTCGCTATGCTCTAGAAACACCTCCCGAGGCATTAAAGCGGCTTTTGCCATTTGCCAATTCGCCGAATTTTCCGGCGTCTTATAATATAGCGCCCAGCCATCCTGTGCCGATTATGCGCGACTCGTCAGTGATAAGTGGCGCTGGTCAACATGAATGTGTCATGGTGCAATGGGGGCTGGTGCCAGGCTGGATGAAGGCAGATAAAATTGCCGAGATGTCGAGCCGCCCGCAAATCAATGCCAGAAGTGAGACCGTCACCGAGAAGCCCTTCTTTAAATCAGCGTTTAAATCAAGGCGGTGTCTTTTTCCGGCTGATGCGTTTTATGAATGGTATCGAAGCGGTAAAGGCAAGAACCAGCCTTATTGCATCCGGCGGCAGGATGAAACGCCCTTTATGATGGCGGGTATCTGGGAGTTTTGGCAGGGAGCGGATGGAAGTGAAATCGAGACCTGTGCCATATTGACTGTTGGCGCGAATGAAACATTATCCCCGATACATCATAGAATGCCGGTTATTCTGAATGCCGCGCATTGGGCCGACTGGCTTGATACGCCTGCCGCCAAATCCGACAGTTTACGTCCTTTGCTTCAACCCGCACCGGAAGCAGATTTCAAATACTATCCGGTGTCTGAAGCAGTTAATAAGGTCGCCAATAATGCGCCCGACTTGTTAGAGGTCGCCCCAGAGACAGACAATAGCGATCCGTCAGACGCGCAGTTTGATTTATTTTGACGACGCGGCTTTTTTCAGCCTGTCATTAATCGCTGCACCCAGACCCTCATCGGGTATTGGCATCACAGCAATCCGATGGGTTGCGGCATCCAATTCATGCAGATAGCTGAAAAGATTTGCCGCTGCTTCTGTCAGATTTCCTGTCGGGCTAAGGTTAAGGCATAGCCCCGCATAAGACGGTATCTTTGTTCCAAAAGCGAGTAAGGCTTCATGTGCCTCAATCGTTTCGGCGTTGAGACGCAGATGAGCTTGTGGGGCGTAATGCCGTACCAGCCGCCCAGGTGCGAGTTTTGCGGTCTGACTGTCATCTTCAGGCAAGTAGCGCAGATGATGGCCGAGCGTTTCTTCAAGTGCGGCAGGGTCAAGACTGCCGCGACGAAGCAGAATAGGGTCATCTTCCAGACACCCGATAATGGTCGACTCCAACCCTTTGGCACAAGCACCACCATCCAGAATGGGGAGGTTGGGAAAATCTTTGGCAACATGCGTCGCCAGTGTTGGGCTAAGCTGACCGGATTTGTTGGCGCTAGGGGCAGCCAGAGGGCATTGCGCCGCCGCCAGTAATGCTTGGGCAACAGGATGCGCGGGGACGCGGAGTGCAAGACTTGGCAAACCCGCCGAGGCCAGCAAGCTGACCTCATTATGAGCCTGGTTATCTGAACGGCGGGGGACAACCAAGGTCAAGGCACCGGGCCAATGTGCCTCAGCAAGTGATTTGGCAATTGGAGAAAAGACACCCAGCGCCTCAGCTTGGGCGAGGTCGCGAATATGAATAATCAAGGGGTTGAATTGCGGGCGGCCTTTAATCTCGAAAATTTTAGCGACGGCTGTATCATTGCACGCATCAACGCCGAGGCCGTAAACCGTTTCAGTCGGGAAGGCCACGGCCTCTCCCGCGCCAATGACGGCTGCAAGCTTGTCGATATTTTCGGCGTTTGCCGGAAATACGGTCATACCGTTTAACGTGCCTTGTCTGGTGATGCCCGCTCACGTAAGTCATTTGGAAGGGGTGTTGCGTTTCGATTATGCAAGGAGAGCAGTTTTGTTGCCAGATTTGACGGCATAATTTTGACGAAGAGATTAAGAATTTTATAAAACAGGCCATTCACGATAATGGGGCCTTTATTTTCCATAACGGACTCATAGCTTTTGCGGCACACATCCGGCCCTGTAAGCCACATGAATTTGGGTAGGCGATTCATTTGCTCGCGGTTACCCGCAATATCGTGAAATTCGCTCAGCACAAAACCCGGGCAGAGAGCTTGCACATGAATGCCCTTATCGTGATATTCGGCGGATAGGGCTTGTGAAAATTTAATCAGATAGCTTTTTACCGGTCCATAAAGCGTGCCGCCTGGTGAACCGGGTAAAAGACCGGCCACGGATGCCACATTAATAATGCGCCCATAGCCGCGTTCGGCCATGCCTATACCAATCAGGTGACAGAGTTCTGTTGGCGCGATGAGCATAGTTTGGAGCATCGCCGCATGTGATTGCCATTTTACCATGTCAAAATAACCGGGAACGGTATAGCCAGCATTATTGACCAGAAAATCAATGCTCAGGCCTTCTTTATTCATTTTTTCTACCAGTCGTGTTGGCGCGCGCGGGTCGCTGAGGTCTTCAGGGATAATATGGACATTCACGCCGTAGGAGGCTTCCAGCCTGCCGGCTAAAGATTGTAACCTATCTTTGCGCCGTGCTGTGATGACCAAATCAAAACCTTGCTGGGCCAGCAAGGTGGCATAATCATGCCCAATACCGGCAGACGCACCCGTGACCAGTGCTGTGCGTCTGTTCAGACCTTTGTTGACATTTTTTTGTGCTGGTTTTTTCGCCAGTTTTTTCACTGGTTTCTTTGCCAGTTTTTTATCCGTCATGCCATGCCCTTTTGTTTACTATGCGGATATATGCTATATAGATTTGCCGTTTTGGGCAATCAACCCTTCACCCCCAAGGAAGATAATATGGACGAAAAAAAGCAGATTGTAGAGAATGCTCACGGCCTAACCTATTTATTTGATGATAAGCCGGAACCTGCTGAAATTCGTGAGGTAGCGGAGGGTGTTCACTGGTTGCGTTTGCCTCTTTTTGAGACGCTGGACCATATAAATGTCTGGTTGCTGGAAGATGGGGACTCGTGGGTCATTGTCGATACTGGCCTTAATAATGACCGCACCAAAGAGATTTGGGAAAATGTTTTTGATAAGACATTTCAAGGTAAGCCCGTCAGCAGAATTTTGGTGACGCATATGCATCCAGACCATATTGGGCTTGCAGGTTGGATGGTTGAGAAATTCGACGTCATGCTCACCATGACGCGATTGGAATATCTGACCTGCCGCGTGCTTGCTGCCGATACGGATAAGGAAGCCCCAAAAGAGGCGCTTGATTTTCTTTATCAGGCAGGTGTGCCGGATGAGATTATCGAGGGCTATAAAAAGCGTTTTGGTATGTTCGGTGCCGCGATTTACGACCTGCCGCAAAATTTCTATCGTGTGAGTGATGAAGAAGAGATTGTTATTAACGGGCGCATCTGGAAAGTGGCTGTTGGAAATGGGCATTCGCCAGAACATGCGTGTTTTTTCTGCCCGTCTTTGAAAGTCGTGATTTCCGGTGATCAAATTTTGCCGCGTATCTCTTCACATGTCGGTGTGTTTCCAAATGAACCAGATGCCAATAATCTTGAAGACTGGATTGGGAGTTGCAAGAAACTCCAAACTGTATTTCCAGAAGATTTGCTGGTTCTGCCGTCACATAATGAACCATTTTACGGTGTCCATAACCGATTGCAGTCTTTGATAGATGGTCATGAAAAAAGGCTGGCAAAGTTGCTGGCCGCATGCGATACGCCGCGCAGCCCTGCTGACCCTGCGCTATTTTCAATTCTGTTTAAGCGCACTATCGACAAAGGCTTGTTTATCATGGCCATAAGTGAGAGCATAGCGCACTTAAATTGCCTCTATCGTCGCGGGCTTGTGAACAAGTCGCTGGATGAGGATGGCAGGTTGAGGTTTGTAGCAAGCTGAGTCACCCTCGTTTTACGGTCGTGATTTAGAATAAAGTGTCAGGATAACGATATGTCTGATCAAACTGAAATGGAGAAAGAAATCTCCCAAATGAGTTTTGAGCAAGCGCTCGAGGCTCTCGAAGAAATCGTGGATAGTCTGGAAAGTGGCAATGTGGCACTTGAGCAGTCTATTCAGATTTATCAGCGCGGCAATTTATTGCGCTTGCATTGTGAGGCGAAGCTGAAAGACGCACAAAGCAAAATTGAAAAAATCACAGGCGAAGGTGATGGTGGTGCAGGTGATGGTGGCGCAGGTGATGGTGAAAATCCCGGAACTGAGCCGCTCGATATAGGCTAAAGCTATAGGCTGATTTTATGGGTACCCCGAAACTAGAGACCGCTCTGAAAAATGCTTCCGAGCTCATTGACCAGAGGCTCAGGGATATTTTGAGTGTACCTGACGCGCCAGAGGGTCGGGTGGTTGAAGCCATGAAATATACGCTAATGGGTGGCGGCAAACGCCTTCGCGGTTTTTTATGTATTGAAACTGCCAAATTATTTGATGTTGAAGAAACACATTATGCGCGTGTTGCCACCTCTATAGAATGCGCCCATTCTTACTCATTGGTGCATGATGATCTTCCCGCTATGGATGATGATGATATGCGCCGCGGGCGCCCGAGCCTGCATAAGGCTTTTGATGAGGCAACGGCTATTCTTGCTGGAGACGCATTGGTGACCCTAGCCTTTGAAATTCTGGCGGATGAGCAAACCCACCCGCGCAAAGCCGTCCGGCTGGACTTGATTTCCAGCTTTTCCAAGGCACTTGGTACGCGCGGAATGGTTGGCGGGCAGATGTTTGACCTGATGAGCCCGGAGCTTGAATTGGATGCAGGCGCGCTCACAAGATTGCAAAAAATGAAAACAGGCGCGCTGATTGAATTCTCGGTAGAAGCAGGGTGTATATTGGGGCAAGTGCCAGACAACACCCGTATCGCCTTAAATGCTTATGCGCATGACATCGGTTTAGCTTTCCAAATTGCTGATGATTTGCTAGATGTCGAAGCCTGTCAGGATGATATAGGCAAAACACCCGGTAAGGATGAAGCGTCAGGTAAGGTAACTTTTGTGTCACTGCTTGGCCTTGATCGCGCCAAAGACCAGGCTCGTATTCTGGTTGACCAAGCTGTAGGTCATCTTGAAAATTTTGGAAGTGAAGCCGACGCATTACGCGAGGCGGCGCATTATGTGATTATCAGAGGGCATTAACCTCTTGAATAGTGGTTGAATTTAGACGTGACTAAGAAACTTGAAACGCCCTTACTTGATAAAATTAAGCTTCCTGAAGATGTGCGCGCTTTATCAGAAGAACAACTTGGCCAACTCGCCGAAGAGTTACGCGCGGAAACTGTCTCAGCTGTTTCTGAAACCGGCGGGCATTTGGGTGCCGGGCTTGGTGTTGTCGAGCTGACTGTGGCACTGCACTATGTTTTCAATACGCCTGATGACCGGCTCATTTGGGATGTGGGGCATCAGGCTTATCCGCATAAAATTCTGACGGGTCGGCGTGACCGTATACGGACGTTGCGTCAAGGCGGCGGTCTCTCCGGTTTTACCAAGCGTGCTGAAAGCCCTTATGACCCGTTTGGGGCGGCGCATAGTTCTACATCTATCTCTGCAGGTTTGGGCATGGCTGTGGCGCGGGATTTAAAAGAAACCGACAATAATGTTGTCGCGGTTATCGGTGATGGTGCGATGAGTGCAGGCATGGCCTATGAAGCGATGAATAATGCCGGTGCGATGGATGGGCGTCTGATTGTTATTCTCAATGATAATGATATGTCGATTGCGCCGCCAGTTGGCGCGATGAGTGCTTATCTGGCGCGTCTCTTATCAGGCAGTGGCTACCGAAAACTGAGAAAATCTCTAAAAGGTATCGCCTCTAAAATGCCCCGTTCCATTAAGGAAGCCAGCCGGAAAATGGAAGAATATACGCGGGGCTTTTGGACGGGCGGCACGCTGTTTGAGGAAATCGGATTTTATTATGTCGGGCCGATTGACGGGCATAATCTTGACCATCTTTTGCCTGTTCTTCAAAATGTCAGGGATAGTGTCGAAGGACCAATATTGGTGCATGTTGTCACTCAAAAAGGCCATGGCTACGCCCCTGCGGAAGCTGCGGCTGACAAATATCACGGCGTTTCAAAATTTGATATTGTGACGGGGCTTCAATCTAAGCCAAGCACGAATATCCCAAGCTATACGTCTGTCTTTGCGGATAGTCTGATTAAGGAAGCCGAAACAGATAAAAATATTGTTGCGGTAACAGCGGCGATGCCGGACGGCACAGGGCTGGATAAATTTGCCCATATCTATCCGGATAGATGTTTTGATGTCGGTATTGCCGAGCAACATGCCGTGACATTTGCCGCTGGTATGGCGACGGAAGGGTTGAAGCCTTTTGTTGCGATTTACTCAACTTTTTTGCAACGCGGCTATGACCAGATTGTTCACGATGTTGCCATCCAGAAATTGCCGGTTCGTTTTGCGATAGACCGTGCGGGTCTGGTTGGGGCAGATGGTCCGACCCATGCGGGGTCATTTGATATGGCTTATCTCGGCGCGTTACCGGATTTTGTTTTGATGGCGGCGGCTGATGAAGCCGAGTTGGTCAATATGGTGCATACCGCTGCTCAAATAAATGACCGCCCGTCGGCTTTCCGTTATCCACGCGGGTCAGCAACGGGTATTGCGATGCCTGAAAAACCTCAACTGCTCGAAATCGGTAAAGGCCGGATTATTCGTGAAGGCCAACAGATTGCCATTTTAAGTTACGGCACACGACTTGGCGAAGCCAGCCTCGCTGCTGACAGGCTGGATAAGGAAGGTCATAGTACGACGGTTGCTGATGCCCGTTTTATGAAGCCGCTGGATAAAGAGCTTATTTTGCAACTCGCGCGTGAGCATGAGATTTTAATCACGGTTGAAGAGGGTGGTCTTGGTGGTTTTGGCGCACATGTTTTGCATTTTCTTGCTGAAGAGGGCGTGTTGGATGCGGGGCTTAAAGTGCGCACCCTAACTTTGCCAGATATTTTTATCGATCAAGACTCGCCGGAGCGCATGTATGATGCTGCGGGTCTTAATAGCGATAATATTTATGATGCCGTGAAGGATGTTATTGGGCGTGGCGAGAAAACAATTATCGACCTCAACCCAAAGCGCGCTTAAAACCCAACACACAGTTTACCCGACATGCAGAAAACTGGTCACGATTCTTTCTCACCTTCTATGCGTCTCGACACGTTGCTTGTCGACCAAGGTTTTTTCACCAGCCGATCTCAGGCGCAGGCCGCCATTAAAGACGGGCATGTGCAGATTGATGGGCAAATTATTGATAAAGTTGCCGCCAAGGTAAAACCCAACGTGTCGCTTGAAGTGACAGGCCACAGCCATGATTATGTTTCGCGTGGCGGGTTGAAGCTTGTGCATGGGCTTAAGACTTTTGGCTTTCCCGTTCTGGGGCGCATGGTCGTCGATTTAGGGGCGTCAACTGGCGGGTTCACCGATGTCGTTCTAAAACAAGGGGCGGCGCATTGTCTGGCGGTAGATGTGGGCCATGGACAATTACATTCAAGCCTCCTAGATGATACCCGCGTCACCTCGCTGGAAAAAGTGAATGCGCGACGCCTCACATCAAATCATTTGCCATCAGGGTTTCAGGTTACGGCGATTATTTGTGATGTGAGTTTTATTTCGCTGGCGCTTGCCTTACCTCCGGTTATGGAGATGGCGCAGCCTGGTAGCTGGTTGATTGCGCTTATCAAGCCGCAATTTGAAGCCGGACGCGGGGCGCTGGGTAAGGGTGGGGTTATCCGCGATGAGGGTGTGCATCAGCAGGTCTGTGATAAAATTGAACGCTGGCTGGTGACACAATCCGGCTGGTCCGTGAAAGGTATCACGCCCAGCCCGATTGAGGGCCCGAAGGGTAATAAGGAATTTTTACTTGGCGCGGTGAAAGCCTGAACAGCAATGAGGCTTTTTTTAAGCTTTTTCTAAAGTGGCGTCCCATTCACCCAAAGCTGCCAATTTGTTCATCATGGCGCGATGTGTGAAAGCGGCTTGCGCTGCCGCAACATTTTCAGGCTTGCCATGCCATGTTTTGAGCGGGGCAGCTTGCAAGGCGCGGCCATATGAGAAGCTGATTTTCCAGCTATGCGGTCCCATTTTATTAATCGCATCGAGATGCGCTGTCGCTAACTCATCAGCCTGTCCGCCGGATAAGAAAATAATACCTGGCACAGCTTTGGGGACGCATTTATTAAAACAATCCAATGTCATCTCAGCGACTTGGGCAACACTTGCCTGTGTCGAACATTCGGTGCCTGACACAATCATATTGGGTTTTAAAATTGAACCTTCTAAATGCACATTTTGTTCGTCAAGCTGTGTATAGAGCGCGGTGAGAACATTTGACGTGACCTCAAAACATGTCTCGGCTGTGTGCGCGCCGTCCATAATCACTTCCGGTTCGACAATTGGGACAATGCCATTCTCCTGACACAGTGCCGCATATCGGGCGAGCGCGTGCGTGTTTGCGGCGATACATCCTTGGCTCGGTATGCCGTCACCAATATTGATAACCGCCCGCCATTTAGCGAAACGCGCACCAAGTTCGAAATATTCTTCAAGGCGTTCGCGCAAACCATCCAGCCCTTCCGTGACTTTTTCATGCGGGTGACCTGCCATGTCTTTGGCGCCGGTATCGACTTTGATGCCGGGAATGGCGCCTGCTTGTTCGATAAGGCTGACAAGGGATGAGCCGTCTGCGGCTTTCTGACGGATGGTTTCATCATAAAGAATAACGCCTGAAATAGCCGACTGCATGGCATCATTTGAACGAAACAGCATTTCGCGGTAATCGCGGCGGCTATCTTGTGTCGACTCCAAGGCAATCGTATCAAAGCGTTTTTTGATTGTGCCGGTGCTTTCATCAGCGGCAAGTATTCCCTTGCCATCTGCGACCATTTTCTGAGCTATCTCTTCAAGTGATTTTTTATCCATCTCTAACCTACGCGTTTCTCAAGTTTATTATGCTGTAAAGTATCAATCGCCGGAAGTGTTTTTCCTTCTAGCCATTCAAGAAATGCGCCGCCAGCTGTGGAAATATAAGTAAAGCCATTGGCGGCATCTGCATGGTTGAGCGCGGCGACTGTGTCGCCACCACCTGCGACCGATACAAGGTCACCGGCAATCGTCTGTTGCGCCGCAAATTGTGCCGCGATTTTCGTGCCTTCATCAAAAGGCGTTAACTCGAAAGCGCCAAGAGGGCCATTCCAGACCAGTGTTTTTGATTTGACTATTGCCGCTTTGATTTTGCTAACTGCGAGTGGGCCGGCATCGAGTATCATCATATCTTCCGGAACTTGTGTCGCCTGACAACTGATAGGGGAATCTGTGGCGGCAAAGTTTTCTGCCAATACAACATCGTCGGGCAGTAATATCTCACAGCCACTATTTTGTGCAGCCTGCAGAATGTCTCGTACCTTATCGAACATGGTTTCTTCGCATAAAGAACGCCCAATGGCGATGCCTTGAGCCGCCATAAATGTATTGGCCATGCCGCCGCCAATAACTAACGTGTCGACTTTGCTGATAAGGTTAAATAACAAATCGAGTTTCGTGGAAATCTTCGCGCCGCCGACAACAGCCATGACCGGACGTGTCGGGTTACCAAGAACTGTTTCCAATGCTTCCAATTCTCTTTGCAAAGACCGGCCAGCATATGACGGCAAGTGGCGTGCCAGCCCTTCGGTTGAGGCATGGGCGCGGTGGGCGGTAGAAAAAGCATCATTCACAAAAGCATCTGCAGGCGCAGATAGTGATTTTATAAAAGCGGCGTCATTGGCTTCTTCGCCGGCATGGAAGCGTGTGTTTTCCAAAACGGTCAGCCCACCTGCGGCGAGATTATCCATGCCTGTCATGGCAGGATGTCCGATACAGTCGGAACAAAAACCAACCTGTTTTGCCAAAATTGACGATAGCGCCCGTGCGATAGGTTCGAGAGACATGGCGGCGTTTTTTGTCCCATTGGGTCTGCCAAAATGAGACAGTATGCCAATCCGTGCGCCGGCTTGTGATAGCTCTTCTAATGTCGGCAGCAGACGGTCAAGGCGCGTTGCATCGCGTATTGTGCCTTGAGCTGTGACGGGGACATTTAAATCTGCCCGTACAAAAACCTTTTTACCCTGTATGTCCGATTGTGACAGAAGATCATCCAGAGGTCGGGGTGTGGTCATTCTTTTAGCCCAGTTTTCCCATGGCAGCGGCAGTATCAAGCATACGCATTGAGAAGCCCCATTCATTATCATACCAAGCTAATATGCGCACAAGGTCTTCGCCCACGAGTTGGGTTTGCGTTGTGTCAAATATGCAGGAATGCGGGTTGTGGTTAAAATCGCACGACACAAGGGGCAACTCACAAATGCCCATAATGCCTTTAAGATTAGTCTCACTGGCTTGCATCATTATTTTGTTTACAGCGTCAATGCTTATTTTTTTCTTTGCTTTGAAAACAAAATCAATCATGGAGACATTTGGCGTCGGGACACGAATAGCAGTCCCCCCCAGACGACCTTCCATATTCGGGATGACCTGCCCAAGTGACTTTGCGGCACCCGTCGAGGTCGGAATCATAGATTGACCTGCGGCGCGCGCGCGGCGTGGGTCATTATGGCGATTATCGACCAGACGTTGATCACCTGTATAGGCGTGAACGGTGGTCATAAAGCCATTTTCAATACCAATTTTTTTGTCCAGAACGGCAACGAGTGGCGCCAAGGCATTCGTCGTACAAGACGCGTTGGAAACAATCTGATGGTTTTTACGAAGCTTGTTATGGTTCACGCCATAAACAACCGTCAAATCAGCAGTTTTGGCAGGCGCGCTAATCAGGACGCGTTTACATCCGGCATCAATATGCGCCATGCTTTGTTCTTTGGTGTTAAACGCGCCGGTACATTCCAGCACAACGTCAATGCCGAGCTTTTCCCACGGCAAATCTTTTGGGTCACGGGCGCTTACCAGCTTAACCGCCCCATTGCCAAAATTAATACTATTGCCAGTGGTTTTAATATTGCCCTGATACCGCCCGTGAACTGAGTCATATTCAAACAGATGCGCGACGCGCTCGGGTGTGCCGGTAGCATTCAGAGCAACGAGTTTTATGTCTTTTCTTTTGCTTTCAAGTAAAGCGCGCAGTGTTAGGCGTCCAATACGCCCAAAGCCGGTAATTGCAACCCTCGTAACCATTTAACCCCTCAGGACAATCTATGTGTTCAGCCCGTCTTTAGCATTTTTTACAATTGCATCAACAGTGATTCCAAAATGTTCAAATAGCCTGTCCGCCGGTGCGCTGGCGCCAAAGCTCTCCATGCCGATAAAGCGATCACCCGGTCTGAGATAGGCATCCCAGCCTTGCCGAATGGCGGCTTCAATCGCAATGCGCACAGGCGTATCGCCTAACACATCTTCACGGTAGCCAGGCTTTTGTTGGTCAAAAAGCTCAAAACACGGCATAGAGATAACGCGTGTGCCGATATTTTCGGCTTCAAGCTGTTGTTTGGCTTCCATAGCAAGATGGACTTCCGAGCCGGTTGCCAAAAGCGTAACTTGAGCTTCGCCGTCTGCAGAGGCCAATTCATAAGCCCCTTTGGCCGATAGGTTTTTCTCAGCATATTCGAGCCTTAAGGCCGGCAGACCTTGACGGGTCAGCGCCATGGCAGATGGTGTATGTGATTGCTCCAGCGCGATTTGCCAGCATTCGAGTGTTTCTGTTGCATCCGCAGGGCGCAGAGTCAGCAGATTAGGAATGGCGCGTAAAGCCGCGAGATGTTCGACAGGCTGATGGGTCGGGCCGTCTTCACCAAGCCCGATTGAGTCATGCGTTAATACATGGATAACGCGCTGTCCCATGAGCGCGGCAAGCCTCAAGGCCGGGCGGGAATAGTCCGAGAACACAAGAAATGTGCCGGAATAAGGAATAAATCCGCCATGTAAAGCCATGCCGTTCATGGCCGCCGCCATGCCGAATTCCCTAATGCCGTAATGAATGAAGCTACCGCCATAATTATCGGCGCTGACGGCCTCTTGTTCGGGCGTTCGGGTATTATTTGAACCGGTCAAATCTGCTGAACCGCCAATCATTTCGGGTACGGATGGCACGATAGCTTTCAACGCATCCTCTGATGATTTCCGGGTTGCTAATTTGGGTGCGTTTTCGGCAAGGCTTTTCTTATAGTCCTGAATGGCCTTTTCCAAACGTGTAGGTAAATCGCCAGACATGACGCGTTTAAAGCGGTTGCTGATTTCACTATCTTGCGCATCGAGACGTTCTTGCCATGCCTTGCGTTCTGACACATGCTTTAAGCCTGCCATACGCCAGCTATCAAGAATATCAGATGGAATATCAAATGGTTCGGAGGTCCAGCCAAGTGCCTCGCGTGTCAGGTCAATTTCTTCATCTCCCAAAGGCGCCCCGTGAACACCTGACGTTCCTTGTTTGTTGGGCGCGCCATAACCAATGGTGGTCTTACAGGCAATCAAGCTTGGCTTATCGCGGGTTTGTGCGGCTGAAATAGCGGCCTCAATCGCGTCGGGGTCATGACCGTCAATACGTTCGGCAAACCAGCCAGCGGCTTCAAACCGCCCTAGGGCATCACCGGATTCGGCAAGGTCAAGCGGGCCGTCAATCGAGATGTCATTATCATCATAAAGCACAATCAGCTTAGACAATTTCAAATGCCCGGCAAGGCTGATGGCTTCGTGGCTGATACCTTCCATAAGGTCGCCATCAGAAGCCAGCACATAAGTATAGTGATTAACCAAATCATCACCGAAACGGCTATTCATCATACGTTCGGCAAGCGCCATGCCGACGGATGTAGCAAGACCCTGCCCCAATGGGCCCGTTGTGGTTTCGATACCTGCGGCGTGACCATATTCGGGGTGACCTGCGGTACGTGAACCGAGCTGGCGGAAATTTTTAATCTCATCCAGCGTCATATCTTCAAAGCCCATCAAATAGTGAAGCGCGTAAAGCAGCATTGAGCCATGTCCGGCTGAGAGAACAAATCTGTCTCTATCCGCCCAGTTGGGTTGGCGTGGGTCAATTTTAAGGAATTTGGTGAACAGCACGGTGGCAATATCAGCGGCCCCCATAGGTAGCCCGGGATGCCCGGAATTCGCGGCTTGTACCGCGTCCATGGAGAGGGCTCTTATGGCATTTGCCATCATATTATGTCTGATATTTGGATTGTCGCTCATGGGATGGAAATCTGAGTTCTGTTTCTACGCAAACTTATAGCATCTCGTCTTGTTGAATGCGAACCATTAAAGTGCGCCTGATTATAAGTGGCCTATTTGAAGTGTTCTGATTTAAGTGACATCTATGACAAATCAATCTAATTCGGGAATACACTCGCCACGACGTCGCTACAATGGCGACCGACTGACAAGGAGTCAATGTAAGATTTAAAATGCGTGACAAGCTTATCGTTAACATCAAATAACTGACTGATTTTGTGGTAGTTATTTAAATTATACTAAATTTGCGAAAAGCTAGGTGGTTGACCGAATTCCTATCAACGCCCTATGCTTGTGCAATGGAGAATCAAAGATAATGCAGGATATCCAAACGGCTTTGAAAAATTTTACTGAAGCTTTGCAAAAGCTGGAAGATCGTCTGCCTGAACGTATGGCCAAGGCGGCTCAAGCCAAATCCGAGCTGGAGTCTCTGACGATTGAAGCGGCGCATATGCGCAGCGAAATTTCAGCGCTAAAAAAACAGATTTCTGCCGGCGCGTCAGCGCAAGGCAAGGCTGAACAGCAAATAGATGCTGCGATGAAGCAGTTGGATGAACTTATGAATGGTGCGGGCGAACATGGCTGAACTGACAATATCTATTAATAGCAGACCCTTTGCCATTGCTTGTGCCGATGGGGATGAGCAACGCGTTAGCCGGCTGGCAGAAGACTTGGCGGCCAGGCTGGGTGAGGTCAAGAAGCATGTCAAAGGTGCGGGGGACTCGCATTTGCTGGTTCTGGTCGGGCTGACCTTATGCGACGAGCTTAACCTGCTTAATAATCAGATTGAGGGTGTGCGTCAGGATGTTGAGGCCGCCGGTAAAACGCGACTGGAGCTTGAAAAACAGGTTAAAGAATTTGAAAAACTTATCGCGACGTCTTTGGTGAGTGCGACAGAGAAAATTCAATCCCTTTCAGAGCATCTTGAAACCTAACCGCCTTTTAATTGCCGCCTTGAACGGGGGAAGTCTTCGTTCTATGTTCTGTTCAGGAGTTGTCCTGAATGGCGGGTCAATAACGCTCGGGACCTTACAATCCTTAAGGGAACTGTCCCTGCGCTAGATCGTGGTCTGTTGCATATGGTGCCCACCTACTTATGTAGGTCTCCGGGGATCTGGCTCGTTGTCAGTGACAACTCCGACTAAGAGTTGCACAAAAACATAAGCGACAACTCCGACTAGGCGTTGCACAAAAACATAAGTGACAACTCCGACTAGGCGTTGCGCCATATATTGCGATATATAAGTACTCAACGCCGAGCTTAGAAAGATACATATATATTTATGACATCCATCGATCAGGCCGCATCATCGTCTCGTGATATTCAGACGCATAAAAAAGATATCCGTCGCATTGCCGTGCAAACGCGAAGGGCCGCCAAAAAAACAGAAACTGATAACCTCAAACTTAAGCTGCTGAATGTATTTTGTAGCTTCGCTTCAGATATATTGCCCGGCGCGTTTAACATCACAAACAGGCCATTGGTTGCTGCGGCATATATGGCAGATGCATCAGAAATTGACCCATCTCAGATTTTGTCTTATCTGCGGGATACGGGCTGGCAAACAGCTCTCCCGTGTATTGAAGATGATGCGTCGCTTTCTTTTAGGGCGTGGCAGTTTGGAGATGCTTTGGCCATAGGCAAATATGATATGCAAGAACCCGCATCCGAGGCTGCGATAGTGATACCAGATTTGGTGATTGCGCCTCTTTTGGCCTTTGACCGCCAAGGCAATCGTCTTGGTCGCGGTGGCGGCTATTATGACCGTGCGCTGAAAACACTCAGGGCGCAGGGACAGGTTCTGGTTGTGGGAATCGGGTTTGACGCGCAATTATTTGAGAAAGTGCCTCATGAACAGCATGATGAGAAACTTGATTTTGCCCTTACACCTTCTGGGGTTCACGAATTTGAGGCGGCGTAATGAAAATATTATTTTTGGGTGATATTGTTGGACGCGCGGCACGCGAGGCTGTGCTTGAGGAATTGCCGGCCTTGCGCCGCGATATGAACATTGATTTTGTGGTTGTGAATGGTGAAAATGCTGCCGGTGGGTTTGGCATTACCGAGGCCATTTCCAATAGCCTGTTTGATGCGGGGGCAGATGTCATCACATTGGGCAATCACGCTTGGGACCAGCGGGAAACGCTGACCCATATTGATAGAGAACCGCGACTGCTGCGTCCGGCAAATTTTCCTGCCAGCACACCGGGCAAAGGCGCCGGGCTTTTTACAACCGAAAATGGCGCGCAGGTACTTGTTGTTACCGTGCAGGGGCAGGTTTATATGGAAACGCTGGAAGACCCGTTTGCTGCCGTTGAAAGAGAGCTTGCTGCCTGCCCATTGGGTGAGGCAACAGATGCCGTGATTGTAGAGATTCACGGGGAGGCGAGTTCGGAAAAAATGGCGATGGGGCATTTTTGCGATGGCCGCGCCAGTCTGGTGGTCGGGACACATACGCATGTACCGACAGCGGATGTGCAAGTCTTTGACAATGGCACAGCCTATCAGACAGATGCCGGCATGTGCGGTGATTATGACAGTGTTATCGGTATGGAAAAAGAAGAACCGATGCGCCGTTTTATGACCAAAATGCGCAGTGGGCCGTTTAAACCGGCAATGGGTGCGGTGACGCTTTGTGGGCTGGTGGTAGAGACAGGACCGGATGGGCTTGCCGTTTCCGCAAAACCTTTCCGCTCTGGTGGCCGGCTGGAACAGACTGTATAGCTTGCGTCTTGTGAAAGCGGGTTGCTTTTCTCCTTTGGTCAGTCGTGAACAACAGGTAAAATAAGCGAATCATGGATATGATTCACTGAATTAAACGCCGAACAAGGCATGTTGGGCATATTTAGTTTTAAAAAACCGGAACACATTAATGGCAGGTCACTCCAAATTTAAAAATATTCAGCACCGTAAAGGCGCACAGGACAAAAAAAGAGCTAAAGTTTTCTCTCGTTTGTCTAAAGAAATTACCATAGCTGCGAAAATGGGCATGCCTGACCCGGACTCCAATCCGCGTCTGCGGACTGCTATTAACGCCGCCCGCGCCCAGAATATGCCGAAAGATAATATTGAGCGCGCCATTAAAAAGAGTGCCGATGCAGGTGGCGAAAACTATGAAGAAGTTCGCTATGAGGGGTTTGGCCCAGGCGGGATTGGCGTCATTGTTGAAACTTTAACCGATAATCGCAACCGCACGGCTGGCGATGTGCGGACTGTTTTTACCAAATCCGGGGGGAATCTCGGGGAAACGGGATCCGTGTCATTCATGTTTGACCGCCGAGGAGCTGTTGAATATCCGGGTGACGTCGCCGATGCGGATGCCGTGTTTGAAGCCGCGATTGAAGCCGGCGCTGAAGATGTTGAGAGCAGTGATGATACGCATGAAATTTTATGCGCCATGGAAGAATTGCATAATGTTGCCGCAGCGCTTGAAGGCGCACTTGACGGCTTATTAGGCCCACCCCCGTCGGCGCAAATTGTGTGGAAGCCGCAAAATGAAATTTCTGTCGATGAGGAAACGGCTGAAAAAGTTTTGCGCATGATGGAAGCGTTGGATGATTTGGATGATGTGCAAAATGTCTATGCCAATTTTGATATTGCTGACGAGATTATGGAAAAACTCTCCGCCTGATGCGGCGTGTTTCATCACCATGCGCCTGAAGGAAATGTAATGACCCAATCGCGCCGATTGATAGGACTGGATCCGGGGCTCAGAAATCTGGGCTGGGGTGTGATTGATGTCTCTCGCGGCAAGCTGGTTCATATTGCGAATGGCACGATTAGTTCAAATGCCAAAGACAGCCTCGCAGACAGGCTGGTTCAGCTCATGCTGGGGCTGGAAGACGTCGTTGATACCCATCAGCCCAATCAAGCCGCCGTTGAAAATAGTTTCGTCAATAAAGATGGCGCCGCGACCCTAAAGCTGGGGCAAGCGCGAGCCGTGTGTCTGATTGTTCCGGCGCGCAAGGGGCTGAAGGTTTTTGAATATGCGCCGAATTTTATAAAGCGCAGTGTCACGGGAGCAGGGCATGCGGATAAGCACCAAATAAACGCGATGGTAAAAACGCTTCTGCCGCAAGCCAAACCTGAAAGCGAGCATGCCGCTGATGCACTCGCCATTGCGATAACGCATGCGCATGCGGGTGACCTTGATGAAAGACTTTCAAATCAAGCCGAACGGCTGAAGGTGAAATCATGATTGGGCGTCTCAAAGGATTGGTTGACGGTGTTGGCGATGGCTGGGTTCTGATTGATGTGAATGGCGTGTGTTATCTGGTTGAAGGGTCCGGGCGGATGCTTTCCAGCCTCCCTGGGCAGGGCGAAAGGGTGACGCTGGCCATAGAAACTTATGTGCGTGAAGACCAGTTCCGACTGTTTGGCTTTTTATCAGAAGAAGAAAGAAGCTGGTTTAAACTTTTACTTGGCGTACAGGGTGTTGGGGCGAAAGTTGCACTCGCTATTCAAAGCGTTTTATCGGTGGGTGAGTTATCACAAGCGGTGATGGCACAAGATAAAACGATGGTGTCCCGTGCGCCGGGTGTTGGGCCTAAAGTTGCTCAACGGATTGTCCAGGAGCTCAAAGACAAAATACCGGAAACATCTTTTGTCGTGGCGGGTCAACATATGACTGGTGGTGAGATTGGCAGTGAAATTAGGGGTGAAGTTGGGGGTGCCGGTATAAGCGATAACCCCGCCGTGAACACGGCAGTAAGCGATGCTCTGTCAGCGCTTACCAATCTGGGTTATGCCAGAAGTCAGGCGCATGTCGCTGTGATGACGGTTATGGGACAAATAAATCAATCTTCTGGTGAGGCAGGTGGTGAGGCAGGTGGTGGCTCTGAAGATATCAGCACACAAGATTTGATTAAACGCGCCCTTAAGGAGCTTGCCGAAAATGCCTAAGAAAAATAATGAGAAAAATGATGATAAAGATGATGAGAGAGAAATCTCCGCGCCCGCTCAACGCGACGATCAGGACTCCGCCATGCGCCCGCAAATGCTTTCGGATTTTGTCGGTCAGCATAAGGGGCGGGATAATCTCTCGATCTTTATTCAAGCTGCAAAATCGCGCGGAGATGCGATGGACCATGTGCTGTTTGCCGGACCACCCGGGCTGGGTAAGACGACATTGGCACAAATTGTATCGCGTGAATTGGGCGTTGGCTTTCGAGCTACGTCAGGTCCGGTGATTACAAAAGCGGGAGACCTCGCCGCTTTGCTGACGAATCTTGAAAGCAATGATGTTTTGTTTATTGATGAAATTCACCGCCTCAGCCCTGCTGTGGAAGAAGTCCTATATCCGGCGATGGAAGATTTTGAATTGGATTTGATGATTGGCGAAGGGCCTGCGGCGCGGTCCGTCAAAATTGACCTGCCGCCCTTCACGCTTGTCGGGGCAACTACGCGGGCTGGTTTGCTGACGACACCTTTGAGAGACAGGTTTGGTATTCAAATTTATCTCGGCTTTTATGAGTTGGATGAGCTGGAGCATATTGTCCGGCGCAATGCGAAGCTGATGGGATTGGCGATTAATGATGCGGGGGCGCGCGAAGTGGCAAGACGCTCACGTGGGACGCCGCGCGTTGCCGGAAGGCTTCTCCGCCGTGTTCGGGATTTTGCCACCGTTGCAAATGCTGGCGAAATTACGGCGCAAATTGCCGATGAAGCCCTTGTGAAACTTGAGGTTGATAGCCGTGGTCTTGATGCGCTAGACCACCGCTATCTTTCTACGGTGGCTGAGAAGTTTCTCGGTGGGCCTGTTGGGATTGATACGATTTCAGCCGCGCTCGGTGAACCGCGTGATGCGTTAGAAGATATTGTAGAACCCTTTCTGATACAGCTTGGATTTTTAAATCGCACGCCACGAGGCCGCATGTTAATGCCCGTAGCCTTCACGCATTTGGGGTTAACGCCGCCGTCAAATATGGGTGCCTCAGATATGACCCCTAATAAAGGTGGTGATAAAGGTGATGATTTGTTTCATGCCCAACCGGAAGAAAACTGACATGCCGGAAGATAACTGAAATGAATGACCTGTCTCAAAACGGCATTCATCGCTTGCCGGTTCGCGTCTATTACGAGGATACGGATTTTTCGGGTGTGGTATATCACGCTAATTATTTGCGTTTTGCCGAGCGCGGGCGGTCAGAGTTTCTTCATGCATGCGGCATTCATCACGCGGAGCTGTTTAATCGCCCCGACCCGCTGGCCTTTACGGTCGTGACGATGAATATTGATTTTCTTTCTCCTGCAAAAATCGATGACAAGCTGGATGTGATATCCGCTTATCTATCCATTAAAGGCGCGCGCCTGCTGATTAAGCAGGCCATTATGCTGGAGCGCAAAATTTTGTGGCGGGCAGATGTGACTGTCGCTTGCATTTCAGCCACCGGGCGTCCGGTGCGGATGCCGAATGATGTTTTGAGCCTGCTTAAGCCGCATTTGACGCAAGAAGAAGATTTCCTGAATTTCTTAGATAAGCCCTAGTTTGGTCACATTTATCCGGCAAAACATCATGACATAATGCAGGAGATGTAAACGGATGAATGAATTGCTTGATGTTGTGAGTGATCCAGCACTGGTGGAGCAGGCTACGGCGCTCTCAAATGCAGATTTCAGTCTCTATTCTTTGTTTTTGCGCGCTGATTGGGTCGTCAAAATTGTCATGATTGGTCTTGTGATGGCGTCTGTTCAGAGTTGGGCAATTATTATTGAAAAAACAATGACGTTGCGTCGCCTGTCCCGCAAGGCAACGGATTTTGAAAAATTTTTCTGGTCGGGTGAAAATCTCTCCACTCTCTATAAACGTGTCAATGAGCGGGCTGACCACCCTATGGCGCGGGTGTTTCTTTCCGGTATGAAAGAATGGGTCAGAAGTACCTCGGATGGTTCAAATGGCTCAGGCGGTTCAGATGGATTGGGCGGCGGTAAAGATAAAAAAATCACGCCCGAACTGATTAACCGCGTCGACCGCACGCTTAATGGCGCGGTGGCGCAGGAAGCCGGCACGCTCTCCAATCGCTTGCTGTTTCTCGCAACGGTTGGAGCTATCGCGCCATTTGTCGGTCTGTTTGGCACAGTATGGGGCATTATGAATAGCTTTCAGGCGATTGCCATGAGCCAAAACACCAATCTTGCAGTTGTTGCGCCCGGCATTGCGGAAGCGCTTTTCGCAACAGGCCTCGGCTTGCTTGCCGCGATACCCGCGGTTATCGCTTATAATAAATTCACCTCGGATATTAACCTTTATGTGGCACGTCTGGATTATTTCGCAGATGAATTTTCAATTTTTCTGGACCGTCAATCCGGTTAGCACCCTGAAGGGTATCTCATGGCAGTCAATATGAACTCACATCAAAATGCCGCCTCTGGGAGAAACTCTTCCCGGCATGGTCACCATCATCAGGCGAGACGTTATCAAGCGCGTCGGCATCAGGCGCCGATGAGTGAGATTAACGTCACACCCATGGTGGATGTGATGTTGGTTCTGCTCATTGTCTTTATGGTTGCCGCCCCCCTGCTGACGGTAGGTGTGCCGGTTAATTTGCCCAAATCAGCCGCGAAGCCGTTGACCGGCGATAGCGAGCCATTGGCGATAACCGTAAAGGCTGACGGTAAGGTTTTCTTGCAAGATACCGCTATTGAGGCATCTAATTTGGTTGTCAAACTGCGCGCCATTGCTGGTACGGGCTATGAGGAACGGATTTATGTGCGCGGCGATAAGGATGTTGCTTATGGTGATGTGGCGGATATCGTGGCGCGTATTAATGCTGCTGGTTTTTCCAAAGTTGCGCTGGTCACGGATTTAAAATCCAGTCAGGGTAAAAAATAAATGGTGCGGCAGAACATAGCTCGCCAGTCTCATGTCGGTGGCGGCTATTATCTCCGGCCATCCTCTCTTAATCGGGAGATTGCTCTTTCGGTTGTTTTGCACACTCTTATTGTTCTTTCTGCCTTTATCGCTTTGCCGACACCGGAGAAAATCAGCCTGCCCGATTATGCATTGCCGATTGACGTCATCACGATTGACGAATTTACCCGCATGACAAACCAAGACTTAAAACCTGAAGTCAAGCCGGAAGATAAAATTGAGCCGACGCGCGACAAAGAAAAACCTCTTGCGACTATGCGCGAAGAAGTCGCGCAACCCCCAGCGCCACCACAAGCTAATGAAGCGGATGCGATGCCGCTACCCGAACCCAAATCAGCCGCGACGCCTAAACCCACAACCACAACCAAAGCGACAGACACCCTTCCTGAACCGGTTAATTTAGTCGGGGATGCTGTGCCACTGGCGCGCCCTCAACCTGTGAAGCCAAAACGAAAGCCGCTTCTGGATACGTCTGCGGTGCAAGCCCTATTGGATAAAACCCCCGACTTGCCTGAGCCAGCGCCGCCCAAGCCTGTAGCGGATTTACCCCCCGGCGAAAGGATGAGCTTGAGTGAAATTGATGCCTTTAGAGCGCAAATTCGTGCCTGCTGGTCTGTCCCTGCAGGTGCTAAAAATGCTGAAAGTTTGGTGGTGCGGGTGCGCGTTCAACTGGACCCGTCAGGTCGCCCAATCGCGAAAAAAGTGATGAACCGCGCACAGCTCACAGATAGTTTTTTCCTGAGTGCCGCTGAAAGCGTTTTGCGCGCGATTGAAAGATGTCAGCCCTATAAAATGCCAGCTGAAAAATATGAGAGCTGGCGTGATATGGAGCTTAATTTTGACCCAAGTACGATGTTAAATGGATAGAGAAAATAAAAGGATCGAAGAAATGATAAAAACCATAATGCGCACCATGATTGCGGTTCTGGTGGTGTTGGCGACCCAGGTTTCGGTCAGCTTTGCTCAGAATCTTCTGCGTATTGATATCACGCAGGGGAATGTCGACCCCTTGCCCATCGCGATTAACCCTTTTCAGGGGCAGAACGACCAGCCCAGCATGATTGGGGCGGATATTGCGAATGTCGTAAAATCCGACCTTAACCGTTCCGGCCTATTTCAATCAATCAATCCGGCCGGTTTCATTGAGAAGGATTTGCGGGTCAATGCACGGCCTCGCTTTGGCGACTGGCGCATTATCAATACGCAAGCCTTGGTTATCGGGAAAGTCTCCAATCTGGAAGATGGAAGAATAAGTATTGAGTTCCGTTTGTGGGATGTTGTCGCCGAACAGCAAATGATGGGTCTCCAACTTATCTCTACCCCGTCAAATTGGCGTTGGGTTGGGCATTTGGTGGCAGATGCCATTTATGAACGCCTCACCGGTGAAACTGGATATTTTGATAGCCGCATAGTTTATGTGGATGAAACGGGTCCCAAAAACAGACGCGTGAAACGCCTTGCTATTATGGATCAGGATGGTCACAATCCGCGCCTGATTACGACGGGTCAGTCGCTGGCGCTCACGCCGCGTTTCAGCCCGACTGCCCAAGAGATAACATATCTTTCCTATGCCAACCGCCAGCCGCGTGTCTTTCTTTTGAATATTGAAACCGGTCAGCAAGAAATTGTCGGCGATTTTCCGGGCATGACTTTCGCGCCGCGTTTCTCACCTGATGGGCAAAAAATCATTATGAGTCTGGAGCGTAACGGCAATTCAAATATTTATACGCTTGATTTGCGGACACGTGTCTCACGTCGCCTCACCAATACGCTTGCGATTGATACAGCACCTTGTTATGCGCCCGATGGCGAACGCATTGTTTTTGAAAGCGACAGGGCTGGACGTCAGCAACTATATGTCATGGATGCCGATGGTAAAAATGTACAAAGAATTAGCTATGGTGAAGGTCGCTACGCCACGCCGGTCTGGTCACCGCGGGGTGATTTGATTGCATTCACCAAGCAACTCAAGGGACGATTCTTAATTGGTGTTATGAAACCCGACGGGTCAGGCGAGAGAATTCTGACTGAGGGTTATCACAATGAAGGCCCAGCCTGGTCACCAAATGGACGTGTCCTGACCTTCTTCCGTGAACAAAAAGGCGAGAAAGCAGGTCCGGGTCTGTGGACAGTGGATGTAACCGGATATAATGAGCGCCCGTTAAAAACGCCAGGTTTTGCCTCAGATCCGGCTTGGTCGCCGCTCATCAGATAAGTAAATCGCAACAGTGATTAAAAAAAGGATTTTATGCGTTGAAAATGCTTGTTTTTTTGATTAAGAGTAATCCTGTTAGCGAATAAATTATTCGCACTTATTATTTTTCTCTCTTTTTGGGCTGATTTAGGAGCTGGTTATGAGAAAGTTATTTAGATCTTCTAATATTTTTGTTGCCTTAGGGGCAAGTATCCTTCTCGCGGCTTGTGCTGCCAGCGGAACAGGCACTAGTAGTTACGGTAGTTCCAAAGATGAAAGCGCAGTTAAAGAACTTGTCAGAAATGTTGGTGATAGAGTTTTCTTTGCGACTGATTCTGCGGCTCTTTCTGCAGATGCCCGTTCTACAATCATGCGTCAGGCAGATTGGCTTAGAACGAACAGCAAATCTCTCACAATTGAAGGTCATGCCGATGAGCGTGGTACGAGAGAGTATAATATTGCTCTTGGTGCGCGTCGTGCGAATGCCGTCAAAGATTATATGATTAGCTTGGGTGTTGACGGCTCTCGTCTCGAGACTGTCTCATGGGGTAAGGAACGCCCTGTGTCACTATGTGCAGAAGATGCGTGCTGGTCGAAAAACCGCCGTTCGGTTTCTGTCATCCAGTAGACAGCAATTAAATTTTTAAATTAAAGGGCACTTTCGGGTGCCCTTTTTTATGCCTTATATTGGCCTTTTTTCTGTATATATTGGCTGCGATGGAGGTTGATTATGCGTGCTAGATTTATGACTCGAAAAAGCCTGAAAACCCTGAAGAGAATGACCACCCCTGTTGTGAGGTTGTCTCAGCTTGCTTTATTGCTGGTGGTTTGGGGTGCGTCTATCTCTCAAACCGTTGCACAAACAAATAACACGTTAAATAATCCCTCAGGTGATGTGCAAGAGACGGTTCAGTTTCTGGATTTGTCTAATCCTGACATTAACTCTAACACTCAACTTCTAAACAATCAGGCCGCATCTGATTTGTCTCTCGACCAACGTATGGCTGCCATTGACGAGGCCCTACAAGTTTTGAATAGACGTTTGGAAATGATGCCTATGGGGCCTGGCCTTTCCGGCGCAGATACAGCGTCACAAGGCAGTACGGGTCAGGCGTTATTGGGGCGGCTGGAAAGTATTGAAAACCGACTTTCAGCCCTTGCGTCTCTGCCAGGTGGTGCGTTTCAAGGGGATAGCATGTCGTCGGGGGATACAGCCGCGGGAGGTGCTGCGATTGCAGATTTGCGCGTCAGACTGACCCAGATTGAGGAAGTCATGCGCGCGCTTAATGGTAAGCTGGATGATGTTTCTTTCCGCCTTACGAAATTCAGCGAGCGCTTTGAGCAGGTCTCGGCTGACTCCGAATTTCGTTTTCAACAGTTAGAGCTTGCCGCGACGGGGGGTGGGGCGACTACCCAGCAAAATACATCATCTGAGCCGCAGGTTTTGGGAACGATGCCCGTGAGCAAGCCAGAGGCTGTTGAATTACTCACTAAGGCCGATACGATTACTCTGATTGGTGAAACCACGCCAGAAAACCAGCCTATTACGCTGCAAGGAAATAGGTCTGCGTCGTCAACACCAAGTGACGAAACAGGCACACCAAAAGAAATTTACGACATGGCATTAAAGCAGCTTCAAATGGGCGCCTATCAGGAGGCGCAAGCCGCATTGCAGAATTTTCTGGACCTTTATCCGCGCGACCGGCTTGCCGGCAACGCGCAATACTGGCTGGGGGAAACCTTTTATGTGCAGCGCGATTATAAAAATGCGACGGCCGCCTTTCTTGCCGGATACACCAATTATGGTGATAGCATCAAAGCGCCGGACAGCCTTTTAAAGCTGGGTATGACACTTGTGGTTATGGGAGAGAAAAAGACGGGGTGTGATGCCTTTGCTGAACTTTCTGCCCGTTTCCCAGATGCGCCACAGGCAATCATTCGCCGCGCTGAAATTGAAAGTCAGCGCGCAGAATGTTCTGGCTAAGGTTGTCCTTATGGCGCCGAATTCCTCTACAGGCCCTTCCACAAGTTCCTCCACAGGCCGATCCACAAGCTCTCCCGCAAGCATGACATCTTTTACGGCGACAGCATTTATAAAAAAACTGGCTGACCTAACCCCTTTTTCTGGAAATCAGGCCAAAAATCAAAATATGCATTTTGCACTAGCCGTTTCCGGCGGTGCGGATTCTTTGTCGTTGCTTGTGCTGGCGGCGGCAGCAAAAAAGAAAACCCCGCATTGGCGCTTTACGGTTCTGACCGTCAATCATGGCTTGCGCGCGGCGGCTGTTAAAGAAACCCGCCATGTCGCCAAGCTGGCAAAAGCCGCCGGTTTAGCTAGTCAAATTCTAACTTATAAAGGCACCATCCCCGATAAAGACATTCAGGCCGCGGCACGCGATATTCGCTATGGCTTGATGTCTGACTGGTGTGTGAAGCATAAAGCCGACTATTTGGTAACAGCGCATCATCTAGAAGATCAGGCGGAGACATTTTTATTACGACTGGCGCGTGGCTCGGGGCTGGATGGCCTGTCTGCCATGCAGAGTGTCGGCAATCGAAATGGGGTGACGCTTCTGCGCCCATTTCTGGATGTGCCGCGGGCGCGTCTCCACAAAACGGTTGCCAAGGCCGGGCTAGAGGCGATTTCAGATCCAAGTAATATGAACCGCCGTTTTGCGCGTGTTCGCATGAGAGAAAAAATGGATTTACTCGCTGAGGAGGGGCTGACCGCGCCGCGTCTGGCAGAAACGGCAGGGCGACTTTTACAGGCAAGAAAGGCTTTAGAGCACGTCGCGGATACGGTGATGCAGTCTGCTGTGCGGGTGGATGATTATGACATAGCGCATCTCGACCATGCCGCTTTGCGTGACCAGCCGGAAGAAATTTTGCGCCGCATCCTCAATAGAATTCTGACACCCTATGGGGGGTATCCGCCGCGCGCGGAGTCGGTGCAACGCATTCTGGATGAGGTTTTTCTGACGTCCCGATACCCCCAAAAAGGTGCAACGCAAGGCGGGAAGACTGTGAACGGCTTTATTATTCGCTACAGGCGCGATGGTGTGCTGGTTTTCCGTGAGGCGAGTGGTTTGCCCGCCGCACTGACCATAAAAGCTGGGCAATCTTTGATTTGGGATGACAGTCATATTGTGCGTGTCGCCAAAAAATCTGGGCTTAAGGGTATACTCGACATTAAACCGCTGGGTTCGGAAGGGTTAAAGTCACTTCGGCATCAATTTGAGGATGATTTACCGAAAAACCTGCCTGCCGCCGCATTACATGCGTTGCCGTCTGTTTGGCTGACATATCGCAAAAAAAGCCATCTCGTCGCGGTAAAGGCGGTTTTATCGCATCCGGATGTTCAATTTGAGGATAAGTTTTGGCTCTAAATGCCGCAGGAGAAAATAAAATCCGTTAGGTACTGGCATTTTGATGATGGTATTCCTATCTTATAGGTATCTATAACCGCTAATGTTGAAGGGTGAGCCTTTGAATAATATGAGAAATCTTATTGTCTGGGTTGTTGTAGGGTTACTGCTGGTAACTCTGTTTAACTTTTTTCAGGAAAGTCCAACAACTTCAGACGCGCGTGAAATTAATTTCTCTCAATTCGTTGCCGAAGTTGAAGCCGGTAATGTTGAAGAAGTTGTGATTTCTGGTGACTCTATTACCGGTAGGCTTGCCGATGGTCGTCGGTTCAGTTCCTATGCGCCGCCCAATGATCCAACTCTGGTTAACAGGCTGACAGAGCGCGGTGTGAGCATTACTGCGAAGCCGGATATGAGCAACTCGCCGACTATTTGGGGTGTTTTGCTGTCATGGTTCCCGATGTTGCTTTTGATTGGCGTCTGGGTGTTTTTCATGCGTCAAATGCAATCTGGCGGCGGCAAGGCGATGGGTTTTGGTAAGTCCAAAGCGAAACTTCTCAATGAAACGCATGGGCGTGTCACCTTTGAAGATGTCGCGGGCATTGATGAGGCCAAGGACGACCTTCAGGAAATCGTAGAATTTTTGAAAGACCCGGGTAAATTCCAAAAACTCGGTGGGCGTATTCCTAAAGGTGCGCTCTTAGTAGGCCCCCCGGGGACAGGTAAAACATTGTTGGCGCGTGCGATTGCAGGCGAAGCAAATGTGCCTTTCTTTTCTATCTCCGGTTCAGATTTTGTTGAAATGTTTGTCGGCGTCGGCGCAAGCCGTGTGCGGGACATGTTCGAACAGGCTAAATCTAATGCCCCTTGCATTATCTTTATTGACGAGATTGATGCTGTCGGTCGCCACAGAGGTGCAGGCCTCGGCGGTGGCAATGATGAGCGCGAGCAGACCTTGAACCAGCTTCTGGTTGAGATGGACGGCTTTGAGGCGAATGAAGGTATTATTTTGATTGCCGCAACGAACCGTCCTGACGTGCTGGACCCAGCGCTGTTGCGTCCAGGGCGTTTTGACCGTCAGGTTGTCGTGCCGAACCCGGATATTATCGGTCGTGAGCGCATTTTGCAGGTTCACATGAAAAAAGTGCCTTTGGCGGCTGATGTCGAACCGCGCACCATTGCCCGCGGCACACCGGGTTTTTCTGGTGCGGATTTGGCTAATTTGGTCAATGAGGCAGCTTTGTTGGCAGCGCGTCGGAATAAACGCACTGTTGCAATGGCAGAATTCGAAGACGCTAAGGATAAAGTTATGATGGGTGCCGAAAGGCGTTCCATGGTGATGTCGGATGAAGAAAGAAAGCTGACAGCCTATCATGAGGGCGGCCACGCACTGGTCGCGCTCAACCTTGAGGCGTCAGACCCGATTCATAAGGCGACGATTATCCCAAGAGGGCGCGCGCTTGGCATGGTGATGCGCCTGCCCGAACGTGACCAACTCTCTGTGACGCGCGCCAAGCTCAAAGCTGATTTGGCTGTCGCTATGGGCGGTCGTATTGCCGAAGAAGTGATTTTTGGTCATGATAAAGTCACCTCTGGTGCGTCATCTGACATCCAAATGGCTACCAATATGGCAAAGGCTATGGTGACCCAGTTCGGCATGAGTGATGAGCTTGGGCCGCTTGCTTACGGCGATAATGAGCAAGAGGTTTTCTTAGGTCATTCCGTCACGCGGACACAGAACACGTCTGACGAAACGCAAAGCAAGATTGACTCTGAGACCCGTAAATTTGTTGATGAAGGTTACCAGAAGGCTGAAAGCATTATTCGCGAGAATATTGATGATCTTCATACGATTGCGAATGGTCTGCTCGAATATGAGACCTTGAGCGGTGACGAGATTGAGGGTTTGCTGAGAGGCGAGCCGCCGCATAGGCCTGAGCCTACGGATACGGATTCCGGTCCGGGTGCGTTGTCTGCGGTTCCTTCTGTCGGTAAATCGAAAAATGTCGGTGATGCCAAGCCTCAAAGCACTTGATTTGTGATGACGGATATTCCCGGTCTATTTGGGATTTTAAACATTACAACGGATAGCTTTTCGGATGGCGGCGCTTTTCTAGAGCCTGAAAAAGCCCTCGAACAAGCGCTTAGCTTACAGGCGGGCGGTGCTGATATTATTGATATTGGTCCCGCCTCTAGCCACCCCGATAGCGCGCCAGTTTCGGCACAAACCGAGATTGACCGCCTTACGGCCATTGTTCCTGATTTGCAATCCCGAGGGATTACCGTCAGCATTGACAGCTACCAGACGCAAACCCAAAGATGGGCTTTACAAAATAATGTCGACTGGATGAATGATATTCATGGTTTTGCCGACCCCGGCTTTTATCCGGAGCTTGCGTCATCAGATTGTCGACTTATTGTGATGCATGCCATTCAATCTGCTGGGGCGGCCACCCGAACCGCGCCACCTGAAGGGGATATTTTTGATCATATTTGCCGGTTTTTCGATGCACGGCTGGCGGCACTCACCAAAGCTGGAATTTCTCAAGACCGCTTGGTGATTGACCCCGGTATGGGGTTCTTTCTGGGGGACAGACCGGAGCCCTCTTTAACCATGCTGGCGCGTATTGGTGATTTGAAAACCACATTCGGCCTTCCGGTCTTGGTTTCGGTCTCGCGCAAAAGTTTTTTACGTGTGTTAAGCGGGCGTTCTGTATCAGAAAGCGCGCCTGTGACACTGGCTGCAGAATTGTGGGCCGCGGCGAAAGGTGCTGATTACATCCGCACGCATGACCCGTCTCAAATTCGAGATGCACTGAAAATACAGGCGCATATTTCGAATTTTGTAATGAACTGAAATTTAGAGTGACTTGAAATAAGCGCGACAGTTTGGCACTAATAAGCAGTTAATTCGTTTACTTAATTAAGGTCAAGCAATGGTCCGTAAATATTTTGGTACTGATGGCATCCGTGGCACGGTTAATAAAGGCAATATGACCGGTGAAATGGCGCTCAGGTTAGGCATGGCGACGGGTCGGGTGTTCCGGCGTGGCAGCTACCGGCATAGGGTTGTTATCGGCAAGGATACCCGTCTCTCCGGCTATATGATTGAGCCTGCGCTGGTTGCTGGCTTTACCTCTATGGGTATGGATGTGTTTTTGTTTGGCCCTATTCCGACACCTGCAGTGGCTTTTCTGACGCGAAGTCTGCGTGCCGATGTTGGTGTGATGATTTCAGCCTCGCATAATAAATTTGAAGATAACGGCATTAAGCTGTTTGGGCCGGATGGGTATAAGCTGTCTGATGAGATTGAAGCAGAAATCGAAGCCTATATGGATGATGGCGTTGGGGAGCATGTCGCACCCTCTGAAGGTCTTGGACGCGCGAAGAGAATTGACGACGCGCAGGCGCGATATATTGAATTTGCCAAACGGACATTTCCGAGGCGCGGTAATCTTGGTGGTGTGAAAATCGTTATCGATTGTGCGCATGGGGCGGCTTATAAGGTTGCGCCGACAGCACTTTGGGAACTAGGTGCGGATATCATCACAATTGGCGTCGACCCGGATGGCACGAATATCAATAAGGGCTGCGGATCGACAGATACGGCACTTTTGCAGGCAACTGTCTTGCAGGAAAATGCTGATATTGGCATTTCGCTTGATGGTGATGCGGACCGCGTTATTATTTGCGATGAAAAAGGCAAAATCGTTGATGGAGACCAGATTATGGGTCTGATTGCAACGGACTGGAAACGCCATGATCGCCTTTCAGCGCCTGGTGTGGTGGCAACTGTTATGTCCAATCTCGGGCTAGAGCGATATCTGCAAAGCAATGACCTGGATCTTATCCGCACCAATGTGGGTGACCGCTATGTTGTTGAGCGCATGCGCGCGCTTGGTTTTAATCTCGGTGGCGAGCAATCCGGTCACATGATTATGAGCGATTATTCCACGACAGGAGATGGCCTGATAGCCGCGTTACAGGTATTGGCCGTGATGCAGCAATCTGGTCAGCCAATGAGTGAGATTGGCAATATGTTCGAGCCATTGCCACAATTGCTGGAAAATGTGCGCTTTAATTCAGGGGCGCCTTTAGATAATGACCGCGTTCAGGCGGCTATTCGTGATGCTGAGGCTAAGCTGGGTAATCAAGGACGCTTATTAGTGCGCCCATCCGGCACAGAACCGGTCATCCGCGTAATGGGCGAGGGCGATGATGAAGCACTTGTCCGCCAGCTTGTGGGCGAGATTGTCACCACGATTGAGGAAGTTGCCGCGTGATCGCAAATGATACGTCCCAACTAGACTCCCCCCTAAATGGAAGAATTTTGATTGTCGCCGGTTCTGACTCCGGTGGCGGGGCGGGCTTGCAGGCAGACATCAAAACAGTAACCGCTTTAGGTGGTTTTGCCATGACAGCAGCGACGGCGCTAACTGTGCAGAACACGCATGGAGTGCAGGATATTATGGACGTGCCGCCTCCATTTGTGGCGGCGCAAATGATGGCGGTGCTTTCGGACCTTGGGGCGGATGCGATAAAAACGGGCATGCTGGCACGCACAGAAATCATTGAAGCAGTTGCGCCTTTGCTGGATGATTTCACCAACCCTGCCGTGATTGATCCGGTAATGGTGGCGAGTTCTGGCGATAGATTGCTGACAGAACAGGCGGTGAGTGCCATGCAAAGCCTGATGTTGCCGCAAGCGGCATTGGTGACGCCAAATATGCCCGAGGCAGAGATTCTGACCAAGCGCAGCGTTGAAACGCTGGATGATATGAAACATGCCGCTGACCGGTTAATGACGGATGGCGCGCAGGCCGCGTTGATTAAGGGCGGTCACGGTCATGATGCGGTGGTGACGGATTTACTCGCCCAGCAATCGGGCTTTACGGTTTTTGAAAACCCGCGCCTCGATAGCAAGAACACGCATGGTACGGGCTGTACGCTGGCTTCGTCTATCGCGACGGGTTTGGGGCAAGGTCTGGCGCTGGCGGCGGCGGTTGAGCGTGGCTTAGTTTATGTCCGCCGGGCGATTGCGACGGCGAACCCGTCTTTGGGGGCAGGGCATAATAAGCCGTTGAACCATGCGCATCCTGTGTTGGATAAGTCTCAAGACGCTTAAGATAAAACCGTAAAAATTAACTATTCACCTGAACGCTCATCACCCGCTTCAGATAACGCCTTGCATCTGGCAGAACACTTGGCATAGTTTCACTCAGTAATTTGTTGCGTAAATAAGAGTCGCGTATATGGCTGTTTCTGATCGTTTGTCTGCACGAAGTGAGTTGACGGCTCCTTCACAAATCCCTGTCGATGATATAAGCGACTTTGGGTCACGCAAGCCCTCTGCTGTGACGGCGGGGCTGATATCTCTCACGCAAAATCTTGGGCTGAGTTGGTTGGGTAAGCGGCTGATTTATCTCTTGCGCCGTATCGGTTTGCTGATGATGGGAGACTGCGCTGACGTCACGGTGTTTGGCGCACGCTTGCGGATTTACCCGCATAATAATGTGTCGGAGAAGCGGGTTTTATTTGCCACCCAGCTTTTTGACCCTGCCGAGCGGGATGCGCTTAAGGCGCTTGCGGCGCCAGGGGCAGTGTTTCTCGATATTGGGGCGAATGTTGGCCTGTATAGTATTTCGGTGGGGGAGGCGTTTGCCGCGCATCCTGAGACGCGCATTGTGGCGGTTGAACCGCATCCCTATATTTATCGGCGACTGGCGTTTAATGCCGGTCTGAACCCGGCCTATAATATCACGGCGGTTGAGGCAGGCATTGCCGATTGTGAAGGCACGCTGTCCCTGACCTTACACGGCGATAATCTTGGCGAAACAAGAATGGTGCAGCCAGGCATGACGGCTTCTGCTGAGGCGATTACGGCAGAGAAAGTCGTGGATGTGCCTGTAATCTCCCTCATGCAGTTGGTCGCCGCGCAGGGGCTGACGCGAATTGACGGGATGAAGGTCGATGTAGAGGGCTTTGAAGAAAAGGTGCTCTTGCCATTTTTTGACACCGCGCCCGACGCGCTTTTGCCGCGTGTGATTATTATCGAGAATAATGTCCGATATTGGGATGTCGATATCGTCGCCGTCGCCGCAAAGCGCGGCTATGCCAGCCACCGCATTAGCAAAAATAATCTCCTGCTCTCGCGCGACTCTTGAAATCATAAACTGTTATAATTAAGTGATATATATTGGGGTTTTAAGCCCTGCTGTTGCGTATGAATAATCACAAGAAGGAATGCCATGCGCTTAATTCTATTTATCACCTATTTTATTATTACTGTTCTAAGCCAAGCAGTTAAGCCTACTTATGCGGATGTCAGTGCTGTGCCAGCGACGCAAAATCAGCCAGAAGTTCAAGTTATCGAGTTATTGGATTGGTCTAAAATTTTTAATTTTCTTCTAGATCTGAAAGAAAATGCGCTTAACAAAGTTTTGTCAGTTTACGAATTATTATTTTCCAAGATTATTGCAACAGTATTTGTGGTTTGGCAATTCATAATACAAAGTGTCGATATTCTTGTATTTATTTTAACCTTAAGTGTCCCCCTTATTTTATTTGGTTATGAACAAATTAAGTCTGCTCGTAAAGAGGACAAAAATAATCTAGCTCACAAGGAAACCCAGGATAAGATAGATGGTTTGTTAAATAGATCTCCGGTCAATGTAAACCAGATAGTACTACCGCCTGTCTCCAGTCTAATTGTCGGGCTAAATCACTCTTTTGATATGAGTGAGGATGCTATAAAGCAAGATATAATTAATCTAAATAAACACATACATCTGAATGAACATGATGATGTTGCGTTCAATAACCGAGGTTTAAGGCATCTACATCTAAAAGATTATCAGAATGCAATTTTAGATATAAATAAGGCAATAAAGTTAAACCCGACCATGCCTGTATATTTTTATAATCTAGGTTTGGTTTATTTGAACTCAGAAGATTTAATTAATGCAGAGATTAATTTTAAAGAAGCGATTAAAATTAATGAATCAATTGCTGCATTCCATAATGAATTAGGCCTTGTAAGGCTTAGACATCAAAAATTTGATAAAGCTCTTAAGAATTTTAACCGTGCGATTATGTTGAATAAAAAGTTATTTATTCCATTTAAAAATAGAGCTTTTGTAAAATACCGCTTAAAAAAGTATGCCAGTTCAATAAAAGATTATAGTCGTGCTCTCAAAATTAAGGATGACGATTTCCGCATTTATTTAAACAGAGGGCATTTATATTTACTATTAGAAGACTTTGAAAACGGTATACGAGATTTAACGATTTTTATTAATCAGATTGATAAAAAAAAATTTCCTTCAGATTTCTCAATAGCATTGCTTAATAGAGGGCACGCTTACGAAAGATTAGATAAGTTATCCGAAGCTTTGGAAGACATGCAGGTTGCAGAAGGTTTGGGTATACACTTAGCTGAGGTTTATCTAACGAATGCTAGAATTTTTTTTAAACAAGAAAAATTTACAGAGGCTAAAAATCAAATCGAATTAATTTATAAGTCTGATAGTGACTACAAAAAAGATAAAGTCTTAGTCGAGATAATTAAAATAAATTATTCTCTTGGTGAATTTGATGAGGTAATTGCTCGTTCGGATGAATTATTGATTTATGAACCCGATGATTTTACTGCTAATTGTTATCGAGGTTTGGCTAATGTGTGATTAGAAAAAATCGAGGAGTCGATTAAAGATTTTGAAAAATTGGTTAGTAAGCATCCAGATAGTGCTGAGGGTCTTACAAACCTGGGTTTTGCAAAAGCTGAGAGCGGAGATTTTGTTGGAGCCCGTGAATGTTTAGTTAAAGCGCGTGAACTTTTTCATCTACAAAATCGGCCTCTAGATGTTGAAGACATAAATTTTAACATAAGCCAATTAGATGAAATGAACAGCATCCCCAATTCACCCGAATCCGACGCCTAACGCCCTGATGTCATCTCAAAAATAATTCCCTCTGTTATGTGCGGAAAGTGCCGGATATTACTGAATTATCCTCACGCAAACGCCATTTTACATTTCCTGCTTGTTCTATACGTCAAAAAGCCCTATATCACGCGTGGGACACCCTTCCCCACCGAAGGGCAACTATCTGAAAGGGTAGAGATATGACTAACTTGACCAAGCCGGAGATGTCTCCGGTAAATCCCGATTTCTCATCGGGTCCCTGCGCAAAGCGTCCGGGTTACGACCTCTCACATCTTCAAAACGCCGTTCTCGGTAGATCGCACCGCTCCAAGCCGGGCAAGGCGCGTCTGCTGGAAGCCATTACACGCACCCGCGATATTCTGAATGTGCCGGAAGGCTGGCATATTGGCATCGTACCCGCCTCGGATACGGGCGCCTATGAAATGGCTATGTGGTCTCTGCTCGGGGAGCGCGGGCTTGATATTCTAGGCTGGGAAAGCTTTGGCAAGGGCTGGATTACTGATGCCGTTAAGCAGCTTAAACTTGACGATATCCGTGTGATGGAAGCCGCATATGGCGCGCTACCTGACCTCTCTGCTGTGGATTTCAGCCGTGATGTTGCCTTCACATGGAATGGCACGACAAGCGGCGTCAAAGTGCCTGATGGTGACTGGATTGACGATAATCGCACCGGCCTGACGCTGTGTGATGCGACCTCCGCCGCTTTTGCCATGGATTTGCCATGGGAAAAACTCGATGTCACCACCTTTAGCTGGCAAAAAGTCATGGGCAGTGAAGCCGCACACGGCATGCTTATTCTTTCACCCCGCGCGGTGGAACGGCTCGAAAATTACACACCGCCATGGCCTCTGCCGAAAATCTTCCGTCTTACAAAAGGCGGTAAGCTGATAGAGGGCATTTTTAAAGGCGAAACGATTAATACGCCGTCCATGCTGGCCGTCGAGGATTATGTTGATGCGCTGAAATGGGCTGAAGATATAGGCGGCCTGCCGCGCTTGTTGCAACGCTCGGCTGATAATCTTGCCGTGCTGTCTAGCTGGGTGGGGCTAACGGGTTGGGTTGATTTCCTCTGCACCGAGGAAGCTAATCGCTCCAACACCTCTATCTGCCTGAAAATCGTTGACCCCGATGTCACCGCGCTTGATGACGACGCACAAGCCGCTTTTGCTAAACGCATTGCTGCTTTATTGGATGCTGAAGGCGCGGCCTATGATATTGGCGCTTACCGCGACGCACCTCCCGGACTTCGTATCTGGGGCGGGGCAACCGTGGAAACCGCCGATCTTGAAATTCTTACACAATGGCTCGATTGGGCTTTTGCAACCGCTAAAGAGGAGCTGTAATCATGCCAAAAGTTCTTATTGCAGATAAAATGAGCCCACGGGCCGAAGAAATTTTTAAAGAACGCGGCCTTGAGGTCGATGTTAATGTCGGGCTGGAGCGCGACGAGCTGATTAAGATTATCGGTGATTATGATGGTCTTGCTGTGCGGTCTGCGACGAAAGTCACACCGCCTGTCCTCGAAGCCGCCACCAAGTTGAAAGTTATTGGTCGTGCGGGTATTGGGGTGGATAATATCGATTTGCCAACCGCTACAAATAATGGCGTTGTCGTTATGAATACGCCATTCGGTAATTCCATAACAACGGCTGAACACGCGATTGCGATGATGTTCGCGCTGGCGCGTCAAATCCCCGAAGCGGATGCCTCAACACAGGCGAGCAAATGGGAAAAATCCAAATTTATGGGTGTCGAGCTGACTGGCAAAATACTGGGCGTTATCGGCTGCGGCAATATTGGATCGATTGTGGCCTCGCGTGGCATTGGTCTGAAGATGAAAGTCATCGCCTTTGATCCATTCCTGACCCCTGAGCGCGCGGTTGATATAGGCGTTGAGAAAGTCGATCTTGATGAATTGCTGGCTCGTGCGGACTTCATCACCATGCATACGCCACTGACGGATAAAACCCGTAACATCATTAATGCTGATGCCTTGGCAAAATGTAAAAAAGGCGTGCGGATTATTAATTGTGCGCGGGGCGGGTTGATTGTCGAGAGCGACCTTAAAGTTGCGCTTGAAAGCGGGCAAGTGGCTGGTGCTGCGCTGGATGTGTTCGAGGAAGAACCCGCCAAAGAAAACCCGCTTTTTGGTATGGATAATGTTGTCTGTACCCCGCATCTGGGTGCAGCAACTGAAGAAGCGCAGGTCAATGTTGCCATTCAGGTCGCCGAGCAGCTTTCTGACTATTTGATGTCAGGCGCGGTGACCAATGCCATTAACATGCCGAGTATTTCGGCCGAGGAAGCACCTAGGCTGAAGCCATTTGTAACGCTTGCCGAACAGTTGGGTCTGTTGGCGGGTCAGGTGACGGCGAGCAGCATCAAGGAAGTCAATATCGAATATGCAGGTGAGGTTAGCGAGTTGAATTGTGCGCCGCTCAGTTCTGCGATGATTTCGGGTCTGTTGCGGCCTCTCATGTCGGAAGTCAATATGGTGAGTGCGCCTGCGATTGCCAAAGATCGCGGCATGGATGTGGCGGAAACAAAGCGCGGCTCTACGGGTGCTTTTGACAGCTATATCCGTCTTGTTGTCAAAACCGAAAATTCCGAGCGTTCTTTTGCCGGCACTGTGTTTTCTGATGGTAAGCCGCGTATTATTCAGTTGACGGGCATTAACATGGAAGCCGAACTTGCGCCGCGTATGCTGTTCATCACCAATAATGACCAGCCGGGGATTATTGGCAGTATCGGTTCCTTACTCGGGACGCATGGCATTAATATCGCCTCGTTCAATTTGGGGCGTGAAAAGCCAGGTGGCAGTGCGATTGCGTTGATTGCCGTTGATAATGAAATCAGCGCGGATGTACTTGACGAAGTGATGGCTCTGGAGCAGGTTACACAAGCAAAAGCACTCGTTTTTTAAGGGGTCTTAAAAGGGTTTAATAAGAGGTGAAGCATGGCCAATGTGGTCGTTGTCGGATCGCAATGGGGCGATGAAGGCAAAGGGAAAATCGTTGACTGGCTGTCAGAACGCGCCGATATCGTTGCGCGTTTCCAAGGTGGTCATAATGCGGGTCATACGCTGGTCATTGACGGTACGGTCTATAAGCTTTCTCTGCTTCCATCGGGCATAGTGCGTGAGGGTAAAATCTCTGTCATTGGCAATGGTGTGGTGATTGACCCATGGGCGTTACTTGCCGAGATTGAAACCTTACATAATCAGGGCGTTACCATATCGCCGGAGAATCTGAAAATCGCTGAAAATGCGGTGCTTATTCTGCCTGTTCACCAAGATTTGGATGCGGCGCGCGAAAGTGCGGCTTCTGAGGGCAGTAAAATCGGCACGACCAAGCGTGGTATCGGCCCGGCCTATGAAGATAAAGTCGGGCGTCGTGCTTTGCGGGTGCGCGATTTAACCGATCTGGACGCTTTACCTGCCAAGATTGAGCATTTGCTCCAGCACCATAATGCGTTGCGGCGCGGTTTTGGTCAGCCGGATGCGGATGCGGATGCGCTGTTACAAAAACTGTGCGATGTGGCGGATAAAATCACTCCCTATGCTGAACCTGTTTGGCGTTTATTGCATGAGGCACGCCGCCAGGGTAAGCGCATTTTGTTTGAAGGCGCGCAGGGTACGCTTCTTGATATTGACCACGGCACGTATCCGTTTGTGACCTCTTCCAATACGGTGGCTGGGCAGGCGGCGATTGGCTCGGGCATTGGCCCGTCGGCACTGTCGCATGTGCTGGGGATTACTAAGGCTTATACAACCCGTGTGGGGGAAGGGCCGTTTCCAACCGAGCAGGATAATGAAGTTGGTCAAAAGCTTGGGGAGCGCGGGCATGAGTTTGGCACAGTCACGGGGCGCAAGCGGCGTTGCGGTTGGTTTGATGCTGTGCTGGTTAAACAAGCTGTGCAGACTGGCGGTATTGACGGCATTGCCCTTACCAAGCTTGATGTGCTGGACGGTTTAGACGAGATTAAGATTTGCACGGGCTATATGCTGGATGGCGAACCGATGAGTTGGTTGCCGGCTGATGCGGCGGCGCAGGCGCGGATTGAACCGGTTTATGAGACCCTGCAAGGCTGGCACGAAACCAGCTTTGGGGCGCGTAGTTGGGCGGATTTACCTGCCAATGCTGTGCGCTATGTGCGCTATATTGAAGAGCTTATCGGCGCGCCGGTGACACTGCTCTCCACCAGCCCCGAACGCGACGATACAATTTTAGTCAAAGACCCGTTTGAAGACTGATTTTTGGAACTAAGTTCTAAAAACAGCCCCAAAAACCCAGCCCTATAAATTAAGCCGCTTTCATGCGGGCTTTTTCAATGACTGAGAACACAGCGATTGTGGCGATATTCATCCCCAATCCGACAATGCCGGCATGCCAGCCGCCTAGGTCAACATCTACGCCCCATCTAAACATAAAGGTTGCGCTACACCCAACCACCAGGCCTGCGATTAACGGGCGGGCAGAGAGTTTTTGCGTATGAATCCCCAACACCATAACGGGGAGGATTTGGCTCATAATCTCCAGCTTAATGACCATCAGACTCCAAATAGATTGCGGCAACATGGTCGCCAGCACAGCCATTATCAGCATGAGCGCCCATGACAGGCTTTTGCCTATTCTGGTGAGTGTCGCTTGTGATGTTTCGGGTGCGAGGGGGCGGAAAATATCTTGCGTGAATATCGAGCCAAGCGAGAGAAGCGCAGAGTCAATGGTCGACATAATCGCCGCAATCGCCGCTGCCATAAATAAAGCAAGCAGAAGTTTCAGCATCGGGAATTCATCTATCAGCAAAAACAGCAGACGCGGAATGGTCTGGTCGGCTTCGGCGTCTGCCATGCCGGGGAGGAGTTGTTGTGCCGCCATCGCGGTCAGGATAATCGGCACGGTGGTAAGAAGCGGCGCCATAAACATAAAGCGGAAACTGTTCCGCAAAGCAGGCCAGCTTTTGGCGGCATAAATGCGTTGAATGGCATGGGGGTACATGGCGACGCCCGTGCCAAAGAGCAACATCACCGATAGGCCGCGCGTCCATTGCCTTTGGTCAAAGCCTTGTTCGGTGGCAGGGTGAGTGGCGATAGCTGAGACGAGCGCATCTGGCCCGCCCAGTGTCACAATCGTCGCCGCCAGCACACCGAGACAGCCAATGAGCAAAAGACTGCCTTGAATCACATCTGTCATGACGACGCTCCGCATGCCGCCAAGGCTTTCATAAAACGCCATAACGACAGCCAGCCCCAGCACGGCATAGAGCATGGGCAGTTCGCCATCAGTGAGGCGTTCGGCAAGCAGGCCGACAGCTTTAAAATTGGTCAGAATATAACTGGCCAGCGTCGCGACAAGGAGCAGGTTCACCACCCGCACCAGCCATGCGCTGTTAAACCGATGGCGTAGAAAGTCAGCAGGGGTCACAAAGCCGTTTTTATGCGCGCGCTCCTGCAAGGGGCGGGCAAACAGCCAGTAGGAGGCAATCACCATCGCCATGCCGAGTGCGGAGAAGAACATGACCGGCCCTTCGCGGTAAGCATTGCCTGCAAATCCGAACATCGTATTGCCGCTATATTGCGTGGCATAAAGCGTGAAGAAAAGCGGCACAACAGACAGCCCGCCACCAGCCAGATAGAAATCACGCAATGTTTGTTCTTTGGACATACGCCGCCCCAGCAAGCCGATAACGGGGAGCATGAGAAGGTAAAGGCCAATGGTGATGAGAAGTGTGGTTTGCATAACGTGTCCTTATTGGATTCTTTTGGGCTGAAGTCTTCTGGTTTGGAGTCTTCCAATTTTTTATTAAAGGCGAGCATGCCAAAACCACGAAAGCGATGCAAGAGGGGGGGATAAGGCAAATTTGGGCTTGTCAAACTAACGGTTATCCCCGCCCAATTAAAGCGAATTATAATATCTAAATAATATTAGATATTAATATATTGAAAAATAGATGGTAAAAATCAATATTATAATATACCAATGATTGACTGTTATCTTCTGTTGCTTGGAGTTGCGGACTAGTCACAAAGTTTAAAAATAATAAAAGAAACGGAAACCAAGTGACCTCAAAAGCAGATATTTTTGTTATTCTTTTCAAAGATAAGGATACAGGAGTTATTGCATCTAATATTTTAAATAAAATATTAGATAATGCTTCTAGAGATACATACCATCTAGAGGCATGTGGTAATATTTGGATTGCTAAAGTTAGTGGCTGGACTTTGGAAAAGTTGCGCGAGTCAATTCAAAATAAAATTAAAGATATTAAAGATATTGAAGGGGATAAATTTGACCCCGCATTTGTTGTGTTTGAAGTAAAAGATAAGGTTAGTGGGTATTATTATGAAAGCCTCTGGGACTGGTTACGGGCAGGTGATAAAAATGACTGAGAAGTCACAGGCTGCATACGACACGGGTAACTTAGAGAGCGGTGAAAATGATACTTTAACTACTTCCGGCTCCGTAGATTCCTTTTCTTTAAAACGGTATCTGCGTACAATGGTAAAAATAATTCCTATATTATGTACATTTCTAGCTGGTGTGTGGATAGTAATGAGTGCTTGGGGTGGAGTTTCAGGTTCTTTAGGAAGAATAGAAGAGAGGACAATAAACACTCAAAAAGATGTGGGTGAATTAAAGATCGGGATTATGGGTAATCAGTCAAGTATTGAAGAGTCTACGAAGACTCTTACAGATAAACTTCACGATGTAGATAAAAGATTATCTATTATAGAAGATAGACTTTCTAGTATATCGGATGATGAGCATAAACCTAATCAGGCTGATTTGTCGGTTACTCATTAAATTTAGTTGCTAATTCAAAATAATTAACTTCATTAACCTCATTAACCTCATTAAACTTCATTAATCTTTGGGCTTGTCGGGGGTTGCGCATCGCCCAAAGAGCAGGGTGAAACCTGAATGGTGTGCCTCCCCTCGTCCATTCTCACATAAGGGGGACACACGGACGATATGGCGTATTCGAAAGGCCTAGTCTGTTCTATTTCGCCATACCCCCGACAAATTCAATAAGTCAAAATCAATAAGTCAAAATCAAACCGCAAAAAAACTACAAAAAAACCGGCACCGGTTATAAGCACTCGCTTTTCCGAAGGGAAAGCCCAGTGCGCCTTGCCCCGCGTAGCCGTTTCGTTTGATGAAACGGCGAAGTGGTTGTTCCCGTAAACGCCGAGAAAGCCTTACATACAAAAAAACCACAAAAAAACCGACGCCACTCAAAGAATGGCGTCGGGGCGCTTACAAACCGGTTATTAGATCGGCTACGACGTATTCAGCGTCAGCCTTATTTCGCCGTCACCCCGACATATCGGAGTGAACGGATTTTGTGCGCAAAACATAAAAAAAGGCCTAACGCCCCTAACAGAGCATCAAGCCGCATACGCCTTATGAATTGCAGCTAATAACGAGGCTGTAAGACCCCACCTACACGCCGTCCGCGCCTGAGCAAAATAAGTATAACAGAAATTACCAGTGAAAAAAGAGAATAAATGGGGTTGTCAAAAAGAAGCGTTTAAGTCTTCTAGTACATCATAAAAACTTTTGTAATTAACCCCGAAGTGTTTGCATACATTTGGTATAGAGGGTTTAGATGTGCTTCGATTTGGAGTTTCGGCGTTAATAATACAGTGCTTATCGTTATCACTCGACAAGGCTAGCGTTTTTGCAATTAATTTTGCATCTGCTTTTATTGGGCTTAAAAAATTATTTCTTGCATCACCTGCTTCATAATTTGCCATAACATGCTCTGACACTTCTCCATAATAGTATTGAGTGTCTATATCTGTAGAGACTAAAAACTTTTCTGGATTTAATTCATGTAAATTTATAACCCAGTCTTTTAATTCATCATCTTGGCGAAGAATTTCTGTGAATACAGCATCAAGTATCTTTACTTCGCTCGTTTCTTGAAGCCATTGCCAAATACATGAAAAAGTACTCATTCGATAATGAATATTTTTTGCTTGTATCAAAATGTTCGTGTCAATTAGGTATTTCATTTGATGGTATTGTTTCTTTGTTTTCTTGTAACCACTCATCTAATTTGATTATTGTCTTATATTTGGGGGTGTCCAAAAGATCCCCAGCCTCTCTAATAGAAATCCTTTGTTCGTGCATTGAATTTATAACAGCCCTTGCAAAGTTTTTACCTTTACGACTAGTTTGATTGGCATAATAATTACCACCAGAAGGTTGACCGGAAACTGACGTGACAATCTTTGTTATGAGTTTCTTACGAGTGTCAAAATAATCCTTATCAGAGATTAGAGATAAGCTGCGCATCTTGTTTAAAATAACAAAACGACTAACACCGAAATAGGTATTTAGTTTATCTAAGTCGTCTGAAAGTAATCCAGTTTTTATCCATAAATTAGTTAAGTCATTTCTTGGAACAAGCAGTTCGGAAGCTACCATATCGCAAAGCTTTTCAATATTATTTGAGGCTTTTTGGTTGTCTAGATTTTCGTTTCTTGGGTTTAAGTTAGAAAGCCCCTCTTGCCCTATCCATAGATGTGCAAGTTCATGAGCAAGTGTAAATACTTTAACAGAGGTATAACTTTTGGCGTTAATCCAAATCATTGGACTGTACATACTTTTTAATGTAAAGCCGTTACAGACCTCCGGAGGAATTGTATTTCTAGTGTTTGTACCCGGAAAACTATTACTGACAATCCATATTCCGAAGTCTTCGCATTTTTCTTTGAATTCTTTAAAAAAGGTTTTAGGGACTCCTCGTTTTTTTCTTTTGTAACAGCATCTAATTTCAATTGTTTTCTAATGTCTGAAGCTATTTCTTCAAAGTGAGTAGTAACATCGAATTTATCTAAATTATGGCTGCTGTTATAATTTGTGCCAATATCTTTTAGATAATCTTCATACCAATCAATTTTATATTTATAAGAATTAACAAGGTCATAAAGATTTGCATTATCGATATTATTCTTTTTTGCATCATCACCTAAACGAAAATCCGCTGCAGGCATTTCCATATTTGGTGGTGAATTAAGATAGAGGAAACCAAAAGGAATTTTCGTTTGCTTTGCAAATTTATCTGCCTCTTCAATAGAAGGCTTTATTTCACCAGTTTCCTATTTTTGGATATGCTCGCTTGGTAGACCAAAAACATTGGCTAAAGTTGGAATGTCAAAACCAACTCTTTCTCTTGCCCAAGTTATTATTCTTTCATTTATTAGGGCCTCAGCCATAATATAATCTCCCTAAGCGGAAGTTAGCTGTATTTGAGTCAACGTGTCAAATTTCAGGTATTTTCCAAAATTCTATTATTAATTACCCAAACACGCGCCCTTACTTATCTTAAGGTTTTGGGGGTGGTTGGAAGGTCAAGTCGCACTCTTTTTTGTCCGCGAGGCGTTTGAGGACTTTAGTGCGCGCTTCCATCGCGCGGAGATGGACATTTAGCGGGTCTGTTAAGTCCAGCACAAACCAGAGGGGGACAAACATAACCCCCGTGGATTTTTTCTTTTCATCTTCGGGGATGGCTGCATCTTCTGCAATCATTCGTTCAGCGCGTTTCTGAATTTCAGTCGCCTCAAATTCAATATCGCTACATGTTAGGTTTTCATCATTATATCGGAAGGGTGTATCGGGGTATTTCGCATCAAAGGCGCACCCTGCCATAAGTATAAATACAAAAACGAAATAAAAATGTCTCATAAGCCACTCTCTGTGATGTGAGTGGTAAAGTAACATGTAAATATGCTTAGGTAAAAAACAATAATGAATAATACTATTAAAAAATATTATAAAAAATTAGTCCAGCACTTCGCCTTCAATAACGCCGCTGTTTTGGCTGGCATTGTCGGCGACCATATCGGCAACCATGGCGTCGCGGAGTTTTTCAAAAGCGCGGGTCTCAATCTGGCGGATGCGCTCGCGGCTTACATCATGTTTCTGGCTCAGCTCTTCCAGCGTGGCGGCGGGTTCGCTCAGGCGGCGCGCCGTTAAAATATCAATCTCGCGTTCATTTAAAACCGACATGGCCTGTTGCATCATCTCGCGGCGCACATCCATTTCATCACTGACCACAAGCGCGGCTTCCGGGTCATCACGGTCATCTTCCAACCAGTCCTGCCACTCGCCGCTATCATCTTCGCCATGTGAAATTGGCGCGTTGAGCGAGCGATCACTGCCGGACATGCGCCCGTCCATCTGCTTGACATCCTCTGGTGACACATTCAGGCGGTCCGATATTTCTGTCACTTGCTCAGGCGTTAACTGCCCGCCATCAATGGCATCAATTTGGCCTTTTACCTTACGCAGATTGAAAAATAGCTTTTTTTGCGCCGCCGTTGTCCCGATTTTCACCAGTGACCAGCTTCGCAAAATATATTCTTGAATGGATGCGCGTATCCACCACATCGCATAGGTCGCCAGCCTAAAACCGCGCTCGGCGTCGAATTTCTTGACCGCTTGCATCAGGCCGACATTGCCCTCCTGAATCACCTCGCCAAGGGGCAGGCCATAGCCGCGATAGCCCATGGCGATTTTGGCAACAAGGCGCAAATGGCTGGTGACAAGCTGGTGCGCGGCGTCAGTGTCGTGGTGGTCGGCATAACGCTTCGCTAGCATGTATTCTTGTTGGGCTTCCAGCATTGGATATTTGCGGATTTCGCGTAAATAACGCGACAGACTGCCATCTGGAGACAGGCTAGCAGTCAGCGCGGTAGACCGTGCCGGTTTTTTGCTCTTATTCGCCGCTTTTGCAGGTTTTTTAACAATATCCGTCATATCCAAACATATATGGAGACTATTCAGCCCTAAAACAAGGGGGACTCGTCTTCAGGACGCGTTTCAATCTCATTCAGAATGTCCAGCACGGCTTGCATATCGGCGGGGAGGGGCGCGGTAAAGGCCATGGCTTCCTTTGTTTCGGGATGCTCAAAGCCCAGTAATTCCGCATGAAGCGCTTGGCGCCCAAGCGCGGCAATCGTGGCGGCGGTTTTTTCGGGCAATGTGTTGAGGCGACTGCGCTGGCCGCTGCCATACATCTCGTCGCCAATCACCGGATGCCCGATATGCGCCATATGCACCCTTATCTGATGCGTGCGGCCTGTCTCCAGCATGCAAGTGAGATGGGTGATGGGCACATGCTTCCAATTATGCAGCGCGGTGTAGTCCGTCGCGGCAAAACGTGCGGATTCGTGCCGCGAGACAGCCATTTTCTTGCGGTTCGCCGGATGGCGCGCCAAAGCCGCCTCTACGCGTCCGATTGGCGGCATAAGTTGACCCCAAACCAGCGCCTGATAGCGCCGCTGTAACCGCCCGTCGCGCCCATGGGCGGCAAACTGCGCGGCAAGCGCGTTATGGGCGTTATCTGTCTTGGCGGCAATCATCACGCCGCTTGTGTCCTTGTCTAGGCGATGCACAATGCCGGGGCGCTTTTCCCCACCAATGCCCGATAGGCTATCGCCGCAATGGGCGAGCAGGGCATTCACCAGCGTGCCGTCCGGACTGCCAGGTGCTGGATGTACCACCAGCCCCGCCGCTTTGTTAATCACAATCACACTGTCATCTTCAAACAGAATATCCAGCGCGATGTTTTCGGGTTTGACCGAACTGTCTTTTAACGGCGGAAGGATGAGGTTGATGTCGTCTTCGGGTTTGACCCGCCATGAAGGGTCTTTTATGGTGTGACCCTGTTGCTGGCGCGTGACTTCGACCTGACCTTCACGGATTAACCCTTGCAGGCGGGCGCGAGAAAACTCAAGCTGAGACGCCAGTAAAGCATCTAAACGTTTGCCGTCATCTTCGTCTGTGGCGATGTAGGTAAAACAGGTATCGGACATGACTCAGAATAAACCAGAAAACGCAGCGAATGAAAATGCTGAAACAGAAATAGATATGCCAGAACGTACAGGCTGTGTCAGGGCATTGCTCATCACGGTCATTGTACTGGGTGTCCTGCTAGTTGGTGGGCTTGCCGTGGTCGTCGGCACGATTATTAAGCGCGTCACCGATGATACGCCGCCTCCAAGCGTTGACAGCAGTAAAGGCTCTCTTTCTATGGCGGATACGGGCTTTGAAAGTGTCATTAGCGTCCCTGAAGGTGCAAAGCTGATAGCAACACAAACCAATGACAAGCAAATTGTCCTGCATCTGCGTGATGATGAGGGTGACTTTTTGTTAGTGGTAAATGTGAAGACCGGGCAGGAAATCGGACGCGTCCGATTTGAGGCTCAGAAAAACTAAAACGGTATCTTCCCGGCTTTACGCGAATATTTCAGATAACCGACATTCACCCCAAGACGCCCGCCAACACCTGCGCGGATAGGGGCGAGAATAACATCTCCGCGTTCCTGAAAATTGACCGCCAATCCGGCAATGAAAAACGCTGAACCGTCAACACCGGGATAGCGCCGGAATAAATCGTCAGGGTTTTGCAGATTGTAAATCAATGTAAAGGTCTTTGCGGCATTACCGCCATAATCAGGGCCTATGGTCGGGCCACGCCAATAGACGGGCTCCGAATGACCGTCCGACATGACCAACTCACCACGCCCATAGCGCGCGCCGATAACAAAAGCGCCACCCGCTTCCTCGCCGCGAATATAGGCTGAAGGGCCGCCATGTTTGTTAAAAATAACATCCATCACCTCGGCAACAGACTCCGAGGACATGCCAAACCATCGGCTGGCAATTTTTACGACTTCGCTCTGGGTCATATTCTCAACTTGGTTAACCTGTTGAGCATTTGATTTATTAATGACACTCAGCACTAAGATAGCGAGCAAGGCGAAAATACTTGCAATGTGAATTAAGCTGATACGTCCTCTATCAAGACGCTTTTCACGCATATTGGTTATTAGCATTTTTCTTCCCAATCTTTGTTTCGATTAGGTGACTAATATACCACTTTAAAAAACGATTCGGTTAACCCGCGCGCATAAAGGAAGGCAGATTAAGTGAAAGATTGTGAAAAAATTTACTCTTTTTTGCAGCGGAATTCAGCCTGACAAATAACGCTTTCGTCAATTTTTATGACGACGTCACGCCCTCCGGTCTGGCGGGAATAAACGCAGCTATTGCCTTCTTCTTCTCTTAATAATTCCTTGAGTCTGCACAGTTCATACTCTGGTTTTTCTTCATCTTTTGGAGATTTATAAGTGCGTCCAGCGGCAGATACTTGCGTTACCGATAAAGACAGCACTACCAAACACAATGACACTAAAGACATTAACACCAAAGAAAATGACACAAAATTAAGGGTTCCCACCCGAATGACTAAACGCATTTTTATTCTTCCTCTGTACCTTCTCCCGAACCTGCAAGATAGCCCTTGCCTTGAATGGCGCGTGCGCCAAGCATGTCAAAAATATCGGGGTTTTCAGATACCACCTTATTGAGAGTTTCGTTGACGATTTGCTCGGCTTCTTCAAGTGAAGCTGCGTCCATTTCGGCAATTCCGTCAATAATCCACTGAACTTTTACCTGCATAACTTACTCCTTAAACAGATTCATATTTTAGACTGCTTTGGTCACTTAGGAGAAGTAAGATTTTGAAAAATCTCGCTGGCTTCGTCCTGCAGTTCGACGAGTTTTTCTGGGTCTATTTCGTCTATGACGTTTTCTCGCCCTCTAATGCCACCGCGCATTTTTAAGGCGGCGGCTACCGAATACCAGCTATAAGCCGTTTCATAATCCGGCTCGACGAGAACGTCGAGGTGAAATCTGGCAAATTGGGTCAGCGCGGTTAAATCACCCGACTCAATACGAGCGGTCAAAATTTCGGCGACGTCATCTCTGGTTTTGTCTTGGCGTTTTTCTGGAACTAAGTCCAACAGCATATCGGCCAGCCCTTGCGCTTTTTTGACGCCGCCAAGATGAGCCAACCAGGTCCATTTTAGGGCTTCGGGATAATTTTGCGGTATCCCTAATCCCTGTTTCATGAGCAAAGCGAGATTATATTGCGCGTCATATTGGGATTGTTCAGCCAGCTTTGTAAAATGCTCGACAGCGACAGTGTAACGCTTATCTCTGACGGCTTCCACAGCGACACTATACGCCTTATCTGGATCAATGACTTTTTGATGAAGCGTGTCTTCATGACCGTCACTTAATGCAGAAAAACTGGCTGTTATTGTGAGAAAAAATCCAAAAAAAAGTGCGCGCATTATTTGCCGGCCATCATGACAAGTTGTAAATAAAAGACCCGAACTTTAAATTTTGAGTTCGGTTTGCGTTCATAAACAACAATGCGCGGGCGGTCTGCGTCTGGTTTTTGAAATTCGAGATACATATTTTCAGGCAAATGAACGCCATTTTCAGCGAGTGTCCCTTGTGGATCCTTAGAAAACAAATCATGAAAATCAACATCAATCCAGATGCGGGCAAGAACTTTGCCAAGAATATCAGGTAGATAGCGTCGCACCATGGCGCGGTCGCGAAGAAATACGTCTTTTTCGACAAGCGCAAAAGCGTTACCATTTTTGCGTTTTTTACGATGCAAAGACGGTAATTTCTTCTCAACTGGAACTAAAGCACGAGAACTGTCAGACACGATACACCTTATGAAGAAAGCTCAACTTTTTTTAAAGCAAAAATAAATTAAGAAATCAACAACGATTAAGTTTTTTAAAAAAATCTGTTTGGCACGGAATTTGAACAATATCGCTGAGTTAATAGGACAGAAATATGGTTGCTATATATAAATCAGGTATGGGCGCAGCGCTCCAGGACATTGCGGTAATCTCGAATAATATTGCTAATGCGGGAACCGTTTCTTTTAAGCGCAGTGATACGATTTTTGAAGATATCTATGCCACAGAGAAAAGCCGGACATCAGATGTGAAACTCGGTAATGGTGTGCAAAGGCTTGAACCAAGACGAGCTCATCAGCAAGGGTCTTTCATTATGACCAATGCGGCGCTTGATTTGGCGATTAATGGTGAAGGCTTTTTTGCCATTAAGAACCCTAGCAATCCTGATGAATTAAAATATACCCGTAATGGCTCCATCAATTTAACCAATGAAGGCGATTTGGTTACGATGGAAGGCTTTAAATATTTGGATACTGCAGGCAATGATATCAAAATTCCGTTCTCGGTTGTCGATAATGATGAAAATGTAAGACGTCTGTCAGCAATTAATGTTGCCGCGAATGGTCAGATTCAAGTTGATTACGGTCAAGGTGTTTCCGTCAATGTGGCGACGATTGGTCTTTCAACTTTTAAAGATGAGACAAAATTGCGCAGTGACGGAAATACAAATTATATTGTGACCCCGGAGTCAGGTCAGGCAGTTACGTCTGCACCGCAGGATAGTGCTACGAGTACAGGTTCAATTCAGGCCGGCGCGCTTGAAGCTGCCAATGTGGACACAACAAATGAAATTGCTAGGCTTTTACGCGCCCAGCAGGCTTTTTCCGGCACATCACGGATCATGCAGGCTGATGTCGATATGATCCGTCGTCTTATTGATTAAGTTACGCTGTCGCGCTGATTAGCAAAGCGGAATTCGCCAGCTTAAATCCCGTACATTATGTGTTTCTTTTTCCTGAATAGACAGGTCACCATCAATGGTCACTTGGAGCGGGTTATCGAGTAAAATTATCAAATCGACGGGGCGTGGCTGATGCTGGGCTAAGGCATCGCATAATTTGTCAAATGAGGCTTGCTGAAGATTAAAAGCGAGATTCATAACAGGCCGCCGCACTTCAATCTCAAGCGAGCCGGATGGGGTGGCAAAATCAGCAATCGGATAAATACTGACCGCGCAATTACCCCGAGCAATATTCACCAATGTGCAGCTTAAATTAAGCTCAGCATCTGCCTTATAGCCGAGCAAACGCTTCTCAGCTGTTTGGACAGTCATGTGAATGGTGCGAGTCAGTTGAAGGTCAGCGCTCATTTAATTCTCAAAACTTATTCGAAGCCCTGAGACTGCGCTTCTGCAATATGGGTGCGGAGCTTTTTCACTGCTTCGGATTTAATTTGGGAGACGCGCCCGATGGTAACCTCCAACACTTCGGCGATTTCATAGACGTTTAATTCCTCTACATAATAAAGCTGTATCACCAGAGCCATTTTCTCAGGTAATTTTTGCAAAGCGTCCATAAGGAGTTTCTTAAGGTCCTTATTTTGTAATTCTTCCTCGGGATTATTGGTATTTGAGGCAAAAACGATGGAGAAATCATCATAGACCTGATCCATGGATTCATGATGATTGGCGGCAAAATTTTTCAACCATTCCTGCAATTCAGAAAGCGGCATATCCATTGCGTCGGCAATTTCGATTTGTTCAGGCTGACGCCCATGAGTTTTAATGAGTTTTTGTTCAGCGTGATTATATCTTTGCTGCATTTTGATGGTGGTGCGGCAAAGATTTGAATTTTTTCTAAGATGGTCAACCATGGCGCCGCGAATACGAAGGCTGGCATAATTGGAAAAATTAACGCCCTCATGCGGGGTATATTTCTGGGCAGCGGTTACCAACCCGTAATAGCCAATCTGGATGAGGTCATCAATTTCCACGACTTTACTGACGCGGGCGTGGAGGTGCCAGGCAATAGACTGCACAAGCCGTAAATTGTCAGTTATCAGCTCTTCAATTTCCGGCTTGGTTTGATATTTGACTGACATGGTCATCCGCTTCCTTACTTCAGACCGAGGAAACGCAATCCGGGCGTTTCATTTTCAGGGGCTTGGGCAACTGCCAGTGCCAGTTTTTTGAATGATTGCTGCTCTGGTGTCTCTCCGCTATCGGACATAATCGGGCGGCGTTTGACAATGGAATCGCGTAGCGCACCCGATAGGGGTAAATAGCCGGCGAATTTCAGGTCAATATCCAAAAACCGGTCAGTGATGTTCTTGAAGCGGTCAAAAGTATCTTTCGCATGGCTGCTATTATTCGCCATATTAACGACAACCGAAAAATGATGCGTGTTTTTTTCCATTGAACAGGCTTTAATGAGTGTATAGGCATCGGTGAAACTTGTTGGTTCTCCGACCAAAACGACCAGCACTCTGTCGGCTGCAGCGATAATATCAATCGCGCTGTCATTCGCACCAGCAGGCACATCGACAATCAGAACATCGAGATCATCTCGCAAGGCTTCAGTCGAGCGAATGATTTGATTGCGGATATTTTCATCAATTTTAAGCAAATCCGTCAGGCCGGACCCGCCTGCAACCAGCTTTAATCCGGCTGGGCCATTGCATGGCAATTCCGCCATTGAGGCGCGGCCATTTAATAAATCACTGATTGTTTTTTGAGGGTTCACGCCCAACAGAATATGGGCGTTTGCAAGACCAAAATCCGTGTCGAGTAAGCAAACACGCTGACCCTCACGTGCCAGGGTCATGCCAAGGTTAATGGCGATGCTGGTTTTGCCAACACCCCCTTTACCGCTTGTTACTGCTACCGAATATGCCATGAAAACTCTTTACTTACTCTTCAGTACAATAATCTTCCAAGTATTGCGCTAATGCAGGCATACTTGCAAATATTATTGAGTCGACCAAGCCGCGTGAGCCTGTAAAGACGCCAATCTTCATGCCCATTTCAGCCAATACGGAAAATTCTTCCGGGCCTGTTTCACATTCATCAAGGCGCGTCAGCGCAATGACAGGGTTAAAGGATTGAAAAAGCGCGCATTGTTGGCGAATAAGCCTTGCACTTGCGCCACCGGGCAGGGCGACTAAAACAGTCATGTTTTCCGCGCCGAGTTTCTTTTCTAACCCGTTCAGCACAGCAGGAATATCATGCGGATTGATGCAGATATCCGAAATGGTTGGGGCGGTGCTGTCGATATATTCATCGGCAGCATTTTCCGGCGTGGTCTTAATGATTTGCATATTCAATAGCCGCCCATGATATTTCAGACCATCACATGGTGTAACGCCAGGCCTATCAATTTCAATCAGACGCACACGCGCATCCATGCTCATTTCACGCCGCTTAACGGCCAGCTTTGCTGTCAGCGAAGATTTGCCGCTCCCCGCAGGGCCAACAACAAAAATATGTTTTTGCTCCATTAGGCTTGCGGGCTCGGCGACAATCAATCTTTCCGATAGTGCCCGCAGAAATGATTTGTAACCAAGTTTCTCGTCGCGCGCATTTAAAGTGTCGCGCAATGAAGACACAAGCTCGGCAGAAAACCCGGCCTGCTGCATGGCGATATAAGAATTTCTACCAATACCAAGTTCAGCTTCTTCCCGCCGTGTCAGTATCATGCCGTCGAGCATATGAGTGATTTTGTTCAGTCTTGTTTCAAGCTTTTCAAGCTCGCCAATACGAGGTGAGGGGTCGCTATGAAAATTATGCCCGCTTTTCTCGCCACTTGATTGAACAGATGATTGTGAAGCAGAATGTGCAGCTGGCTTTTGTGCAGGCGACGCACCACTCCCACCCGACAGGGTGACGATATTGGGTTCGAGCGCCATATCATTGTGAACCAAATCTATTGGTGCCAAGCTATTATCTGCATGGGTCATGGCGTCCTGAAAGGCCTTTTTACGCTTAAGCGCGGGGCGACCAATATCAGGTTTAATATCATTGGTGGCTTTAATATGGATTTTGCCGCCGGTCCTTTCGGTTGAAAGTATGTAAGAGTCCTCGCCCAGCTTTCGAACAATCTCTTCCATTGCTGTGGCCGAGTCGTCGGCACTCACGGTTAAAGTCGGCATAATCTAACTCCTCTACTCAGTTTCTTGATTGGCATTGCCAATCGAGGCAACAACTTCAATTTTGCGGCTATCCGGTAATTCCTTGAAGGACAGCACATGTACATCTTCAATATTTTGACGCACCAGTTTTGAGAAGGCACGACGAATGAAGGGTGAAACAACAATGACGGGCTGACGTCCTTCGGAGGCCAGCTTTTCATTCACAGCATTAATTTCGCCAAGAATTTGTTGGGCGAGGCCGGTATCTATAATCAAATCGCTTTCATTTTGCTGTCGATAAGTCGTAATCAGCATTTGCTCAAGTTCGGCATCAAGGGTGATCACCGGCAAGGTCGAGCTGAGAGGCGCGACTTGTTGGATGAGCAGACCGCTTAAAGCAGGGCGCAGTGTTTCTGCGGAATCCGTGATGCTGAGATTCTTATCAGCATAATTGGCAAGTTCTTCTAGGATGCGCTTAAGGTCGCTAATCGGCACATTTTCGGTCAGCAATTCGCGTAAAATTCCGGTTAAATGATGCAGCGGTACCAGTTTAGGAACGACAGACTGCACCAAATTAGGAGACGAATTGGCCAGATTATCGAGAAGCAGTTGAACATCATCCTGCCCGATAAGGTCGCCTGCAAATTTGTTCAATAATTTATTAAGATGAGTGGCCATGACTGACTCTGGCGCAACGACAACATAGCTGTCGCCTTCGGCTTTGGTTTTCTCGGTTGCTTTAATCCAGACGGCATCCATCCCGAAGGTCGGGTCTTTGGTGTCAATGCCTTCAAGTTTAATTTTCGAATTCTCACCCGGAATAGCCAGCAGGCGATCCGGATATATTTTATCGTCGCCGACAATCGTATGCCCCATGCGAATACGATATTGATTGGACTCAAGCGTTAGGTCATCGCGGATGCGCACCGGTGGGACAACAAAGCCCAAGGCGCGTGATACTTGCTTACGAATGCTCGTTATCCGGTTTATCAAAGGCCCCCCGGATTCTTCATCGACCATTTCAACCAGTCCAAATCCGAGTTGAATGGAAACGGCAGAATTATCTGTTACATCATCAAGCTCAATTTGATCGGGTTTTTTCTCCGCCTCGGCTTCTGCCGCAGCTTCGGCTTCGGCTTGTGCCTCTTCTTTTGGTTGGTTTTGTTCCTTACGGAATATGAAAAATCCAGCAGCGCCAGCCAGTGCAGCAGCCGTTAAAAACAGAAAATTTGGCATGCCCGGCACAAAGCCAATCAGCATTAAAACGCCCGCTACAGGAACCCAAGCGCGGGATATGCTGATTTGATTGCCGATATGCTTTGCCATGTCCTGCGTTGTTGATACGCGGGTTACGATAATGGCTGTCGAAATCGCCAATAGCAAAGACGGTATCTGAGCAACCAGCCCGTCACCGATAGATAAGAGTATGTAATTACTGGCGGCCTCTTGAACACCGAGACCATGTTGCGCCATGCCGATAATTAAACCGCCAATTATATTTATGGCCAAAATGAGAATGCCGGCGACCGCGTCACCTTTCACGAATTTGGAGGCACCATCCATAGCGCCATAAAAATCAGCTTCGCTAGAGATTTCTTCGCGGCGGATTTTGGCTTCTTCATTTGTCAGAACACCGGCGTTTAAATCTGCATCAATGGCCATTTGTTTGCCGGGCATGGCATCCAGCGTAAATCTGGCGGAAACTTCTGATACGCGGCCAGCCCCGCGGGTAATGACAACGAGATTGATAATGACAAGGATGATAAAAACAAAAATACCGACAGCATAATTGCCGGAGATAACAAATTGCCCAAAGGCTTCAATCACCTTACCAGCAGCATCCGTTCCCGTATGACCTTCATTCAAGACAATCCGTGTCGATGCGACATTCAGACCAAGACGCAAAATAGTGGCAATCAGCAAAAGTGACGGGAAACTTGAAAAATCGAGCGGCCGATAAGTATTAATGGCAACCATCAAAATCAGTAATGACACCAGAATGTTTCCGACAAAAAAGACATCGAGCATGAAAACCGGAACGGGCAAAACCATCATGGTAATAAGTGATAATATACCGATTGGCATGACCATGCTGGTCAGTATCATTTTCGAATTCTGGCTTCTCAAAAAATTGAGCGTCATTTCCATGACATGTCCCTTTCTTAACCCGTTATTGTCAAAAACCCGACAGCGCTTAAAGAGCTGCTCATTTGGTCTTTAACTTGCATAAACAGCGAAAAAGCGTGCTTTAAGGATTAAAATTCAGCTTTTTCGCGCGTCAGCACATAGGGGTAAGGCAAAATGCATGCCAATCAGTTATCCGCCTTAATATTTCAGGCTTATTTGGCGGAAAAGTGCAAAAAATAAGGTTTATTGTGTCCGCGCCTTATAATTCAGCAAGGCAAAGGGGGCCTTGGCATGAAAGATGCATCTGCTTCTACAGTCATTTTTGTCACGGAGTACGTATTATGACACGACGTTTTACAAAGTTTTTTGCCGCAATCGCCATTTCCTGTGTGGTCGCAGCATGCGGATATGAGCTTCAGGTGGTTGATACCGCCGCTAATGCCATTAATCCAGAAGATAGCAAAGCTTTTCAGCAGGAGCTTAAATCTTATTCCATGGTTTCCGGCGGTAACGTCCAAACCATCCCAACGCTCACAGCGGTTGGATATGCCGTTGTATCAACACAGCCCGGTAAATCCGATGCCCAGCGCCGTCTTATGGCTATTCGTGCCGCCCGTATGGCTGCCATTCGCGAATTGGCCGAGCAAATTCATGGTCTGCAAGTAGACAGTAACACTACGGTTGTCGATCTGATGGTTCAGAATGACACATTTAGAGGTGTTGTAACCGGCATTATTCGCGGTGCGCGCACTGTTCGGATTAATCCGACCGGTTCAGATACTTATGAGATTGTTCTGGAAATCGACAGAGATGTCATTGCCCGCCTGATACAGGCTGCCGATAGATATACCTGATTATATCAAAAGCTTTAGCACAAAGGGAAAGGGGTGAGATTATGCGCAACATATTGAAGTCATGTGTCTTTATGTTTGTTTTGACTCTTGCCTCTTTTTTTGAGCCTGCGCATGCGGGGGTAAATATTGTCGAAGTAACCGGACGTGCGGCTTTGTCAGATCAATATACATCTGATGAGTTGCGGCGCATGGCGTTAGAAGACGCGCTTTATCTTGCCGCCTTACAAGGGGAAGCCCGTGTAGACGGTTTCAGCTTTATTGACGAGATGACAAACCTAACCGAACAGGTATTGGTGCGCCCCGGCGATACTATTCTGGATTATAGCTTGCTGGAAGAAAATCAGACTGAGCATCATTTTGAAGTCAAAATTCGTGCCGTGACAGGTCACATTGATGACACCTGCAGCTCCTCCATGAAAAGCAGATTAAATATTTATCGCCCGCAAATTAATATGGCGCGTAATGCGCCTGCATGGGCGGCCGGTCTGGCACAAAAAATGGTCAGTATTCTGGTCGAGGCCATCGACACGTCGGAAAATCTTGAGCCAGTCAATCAGATGTATATGGATTATGACCCCGTAAAAGCCCAACGTGTGGGTAGTGCGATGGATTATAATACGATTATGACATCTAGCGCTGTTGCGGCGGGTGATTTTGCCGTTGCGCCGCGGGTTGAAATTCGTCAACGCCGCGAAAATTTGGGTTATGTGGCTAAAAGCAAGCAGCTTGATATTATCGTGCATATTGATGTGTACGACCATATTGGTGCTTTGGTGACGCGCAAGTCTTTTCCCGTGACTCATCGCGCAGGGTTCGAGTTTTATCTTGATACGGTCAATATTCTGACCGCGCCTTCCAGAGACAATCTGCTGGATCAGTTTTCGTCAGACTTCAAACATTTTATTATGGATTTTGGTCAGGAATTTTCTTGTCGTCCTGTGACCGGTAAGCTGACGCTTGATAAGGATAATCGTTTGCGGGTTGATTTTGGCGTTGCCAAGGGTGTATCTCAAAACCATCTAGCGGTGGTTGCGGGGAATGAAACACCTTGGACGGTCTTACGGGTTGTTGAAGCGCGGATGAATAGTGTATTTCTGGAAACACTTGATAAGCGCCGGGAGAATGCGGTGTTTGACGGCAAAACAGTCCGCTTCATGGAGTTAGGTCAATGAACATATTTGTGAGCAGACCATCTAATCATTTTATGAAAATTTTTTTGGGTTTGAGTTTTGGTGCGTTACTGGTCTTTACGCCAGTACAAACCTCAGCTGAGGCGCTCATCGTGTTGGAATATAGCGGCACACAGTCTGGCGCACGTGCGGGCAATGACAGCGATAACGCTTTTGTTCAGGATCATAATCATTCTGCAGAACATGTGGTTGGACGCAATGAGACGTTATCGACCATTATGAATAAGTTCTATCGTAATAGCGGTCTGAATAAAGAGTTTTTGTCTCTGGCGATTGTGCAGGCCAACCCAAAGGCATTTGTGCGGCAAAACCCGAATTATCTTTATGCAGGCAGAAAACTTCGTTTGCCATCTGTGAATGAAATTCAATCTATGATTCTTGGGCAAAAAACCTCATCTACAAGCATGTCGTCAGGAAAGGTTAATGATGAAATTTTCTTTTTCGGCAATTAGTCTTTTATGCGGTATGGCGCTTTTTCTGACCCCGACGCCGGGGTTGGGGGCGCTTAATGATACGACGCATGATATTGTAGAAGACGAAATTATCCGCGATGTGGTTGGTGTCGAAGTTAAAGAGGCTGTTACCGCCTATTTAAAAACGCATCAAATTCAAGGGACGCCAATGGTGCGTGACGATAAATTCTATTTCACCTGTGCGGATGATTTGGAGACAGTCGCCACCAATGAGACGTTTAAAACGATTAGGGTTTCGTGTGCGCACCCAGTTGAACGTAACGCTTATATCCGCACGCGTGTGACGGGGTCGGTTAGCGTCGCCAAAGATGCAAACACACAAAATGATACCCAAGCGGCGCGCATTGTGTTGGCTCATAGTGTGTCTGCGGGTGATTTGCTGACTGAAGAAAACCTCAAATCTGTCGTATTACCTCACCATAGCGGCTATGGCGGGTATTTTGATTTGTCGCATGTCCTCGGGCGCAAAACGAAGACACCTTTGCGTGAGGGAACGGTACTGTTATCGCGTCATCTGGTGCCAAATTGGACGATTCAGGCGGAACAACAGGTCGATATTGAGAATACGATATCTGGTATTAACGTCACAACTGTTGGGGTTGCGCTGGAAAACGGTCATATCGGCGATATTATTAAGGTTAAAAACCTCAATAGCGACACTGTTATTGAGGGTTTTGTGATTAATAGAAAAAAAATTAAAATAAATGCTAAAATGGAACTCATGTAAGTCGTTAGTGTTAGTGTAGGAGATTAACAATGGTTGATTCAGTAAAAAACTTGGTCAGTCGCATCGATCCACAAAACAAATCTGTGGTTCAAAAAGCGTCAGTAGAAACAGAAGCAAAAACTTCTGCTGCCGGACGTGTCACTTCTCCGGGTCAAGAGGCTTCTGTTAAGGTTTCAGATCTCTCAAATCTTTCCAAAGAGCCGCCTGTTGACTTTGAGGCAGTTGAACGGATTAAAACCGCTATTTCAAAAGGTCAGTATCCTATTGATTTAGAACGTGTTTCCGATGCTTTATTGGATGCTTATGTGGAGTTAAAAAGTTAGATATATCTAGCTCATGACTCCCAGCATTCATTTTGACGATTTTTTATTAGCTTTTGAACAAAGTCTTGAGCGTGCCCTATCGTATGCGTCAAATTCCACACCATCTTCATCATTAACTTCATCATCATCTGGTGATAGTTCCGCCGGTACGACTGGCCTCAATCATTCTGAAATTGCAAAAGCTATCCAAGAGCTTGGTGCGGTGCTTGAAGAGCATCTACCCCAGCAAATCGCCGCGATTACCAGTGGTGAGGTTCGTTTGACAGATGAACAAGCCGCCAGGCTTAAAGATAATTTAAAGCAGCTTGAAAAACTTGAAATTATAGCCCAATCTCGTCTGGATTGGGTGAATTCACTCGGCACAGAAATGGCCGAATGGGTTGATAAACTCGATAGTCAGCGTAAAGAATAAGCATTAAGATGAAATATTAGGATTAAGCATTCAGGAATTTGGTTTCAGTAATTTGTCCGATTTTATCACATCACCAACTGGTATAGCCTTTCTGCTTCAAATCGCGGCGCTGTTTTTCTTTGTCTTTGCAATTTTGGCGCTTTGGCAGCAATCACGCACGATGCGGCGCAATATTGATGATGTGTATCGCATTAATGATCAGGCCACCCAGAAGCTTCAGGCCATGATTGCTCTTTTGGCAGATTTGAAACAGGAATTTGTTACGAAAAATCAAGAGATTAGCGATTTACATAGAATCCCGACCGATCTTGCCGATTTATCGCGCCGGATGAAAAATGTTGAAAGCGAATTTACGCGTATGGCGGATACGTTTCAGCAGCAGGAACAAATCAGCAAGGCGATTGCCATGGCGCAACGTGGTTCAAAACGTGCAGATATTGTTGAGGGTACGGGGCTGTCAGCCGAGCAGGCCGATACGATTGTAAGATTTCACGGGCCGGATTCCGACTAACCCACCTTACATTTCAAATTCTTGTTTGCTGCATCTCAGCGTGTAGAATAAATCATCGGTCATGGCCTGTACTTTTGATGTTTTCAAATTCACCATAATTTTTAAATCTTGATCGCCGGCTTCCAGTATATCGTCTGAAAGTGACACGGGGTTAATCTCCCACATTCCGTCCTTATCTGAAATCACGACACGTTTATTAACTGACCGGACATAGAGTTCGATGGTTTTAATGCCCAGTCGGTTATCCATGCAGGTGAAACTTATATGCTTGAATCTGGAAAGACCGTCACAGGATGAAACGAAAAACCCTGCCAAGAGAAGAAAGATGAGGTGAGGCTTACTCACGCGCATCTTCTTCAGCATCGGAGACATCTTCATTCTCTTCCTCACTCTCATCAGCTTCACTCTCATCAGCTTCAGTTTCTACTTCTTCAGTTTCTACTTCTTCACTTTCTACTTCTTCAGTTTCTTCAACTTCAGAGTCTTCTTCACCTGTTTCATCTTCTTCAGGGTCAACCGGCCTTTCAATGATTTCAGCCTGACCGGCCTCCAGCAAGCGTTCAGCATCAATTAATTTAACATCAATTTGAATGCCAGCCGGGAAGCGGACGCCATTCACTTCGCAATCCTCAATAATTCTCAGTCGTTTCCATTCCATGTCACCGTCAAATGCGTCGCTGTCATCGTCTTCTGAAAAGTCATCTTCATAATCAAAACTCTCATCTTCGAGAGCAGCCATTTCTTCTTCTAAGAGTAAGGCCTGATTTTCTGATAATTCTGAAATAAACCGTCTGAGCAAAACAAGCCGCGCCGCGAGTGCAGCGAGACGCGTTTCTTCATTTTTCTCATTAGCGAGAAACTCTCTAATTTTCGACCGAATGTCTTTAAGAGACTCGCCTTCTAGCTTTGTGACGATTTTATCGCGGATTTCGATGATTTCAGGCGAAAGCAACGCCATTTTCGACTGGTTATCGGATGACTCAAAATCAAACTTGTCCATTTTTCACTCCTCAACGGCACTTGGCATAGGAATTGCAATTTTCAGACCAACGGACCTTGTAATTGCATGTTTTCATGCCCTAGTGAGAAACGTAACGGAAATGGACGATATTAAAGAATATCTCAATATTTACGCCTCAGCCTTATCTCTGCGCGGACGCCGCAATGAGATGATTGCGTCGAATATTGCCAATGCCGCAACACCTCATTTTAAAGCGCGGGACATAAACTTTGACACAGAAATCCGCAAACATTTACGCGACGGGCCGCTTGAAACGACACATGGTGATCATATCCCGTTTGCTGCCCCATATTCAACAGGGCAAGCGCTTTATCGTCAGCCACTGAACCCTTCCTTGGACGGCAATACAGTTGAGCTATCGATTGAACAGCTAGAGTTCTCCGAAAACGCGACACGCTATCAAACCACACTGAATTTTCTTGATGGGCGCATTAAAGGCCTCATGTCCGCGATTAGGGGTGAATAATGAGTGATTTGAAAAACATATTCGATATTTCCGGTCGCGCCATGTCAGCTCAGCTTGTGCGCTTGAACACGATTGCCAGTAATCTGGCCAATGCCGGTTCCATGGAAGGCTCTCGCGAGGCAGCCTATAAAGCGATACGCCCGGTTTTTGAAACTGAATATTCAGAAAATTTCAAACGTAACGGTGTTGCCAGCACGAGCGTGACAGAAATTGTCCAGCTCGAGCGCGAGCCGGAGGCCATTTATATGCCATCGCATCCGAAATCGGATGAAAACGGCTTTGTTTATGTCGCCGCCGTTTCTCAAGAAGAAGAAATGGTCGACATGATGGAAGCCAATCGTCAGTACCAGAATAATGTTGAAGTCATCACGACCATCAAGGCCTTGATGATGCAAACGGTCAATTTAGGAAAGTAAGCAGGTAAATCATGAGTACAATTGACACCAACCAGTCTCTTAATGCCATTCTCGATAAATTGGGTGTGAACAAACAAGAGGAAGCGACAACCAAGCGCAAGGACCAGCTCGGTCAGGCCGATTTTCTGAAACTGATGACAACTCAGCTTCAAAATCAAGATCCTTTTGCGCCAATGGATAATGCGGACTTTATTGCTCAAATGGCTCAATTCTCGACTGTGACAGGCATCACCGATATGGGTGAAACGCTGAAGGGCATGTCTGACCAGTTACAAGAGTTCAGAATTGCGACAGCCTCCAACTTGCTTGGTCATTCTGTTCTTGTTCCCGGTAATCTGGCCCGTCCGGATGAAAATGGTGAAATCCACGGTGTGGTTGATCTGCCGTCAAGCGCGTCAATGTCCAATATTCGCTTTACGAATGAGCAGGGGGAAATCCTGCACCAAGTTGATATGGGCGCACAGTCGCGCGGTCTTGTCGGTTTTAGCTGGATGGATATTCCAATTGAGATTCTTGAATCCGGCGACGTTATTCGTGTTGAAGCTTATGCGGATACAGGAAGTGGGCTTGAGGCTGTCTCGCCTTCAGTCTTTGCAGATGTATTGGCAGCTACCACCGGCAACGATATTGATGGTGTCCAGTTGGATGTCCGTGATTACGGAACCATCAGCGCTGCTGAAGTAATTAAGTTTCGTAAGTAAGTATTAGATAAGTAACGGAGTATAGAAGATGTCGTTTTATACAGCTCTGACAGGTTTGAACGGTTCACAGGCAGATATTTCTGCCACTTCCAACAATATCGCAAACGTCGGTACGACGGGCTTTAAACGAAGCCGTGCGGAATTTGGTGATATTTTCGCGACATCTCCATTGCAGAACGCGTCTTCATCGATTGGTTCAGGTACAATTCTTAAAGGGATTAAGCAGCAGTTTACACAGGGTAACATTGCTTCATCTTTGAACGCGCTTGACCTTGCGATTTCGGGACAGGGCTTCTTCTCATTGAAGCCATCCTTGACCTCAGCACAAACCGTTTACACGCGTAATGGTTCACTGAACGTTAACAATGACCGTTACGTTGTTGATTCAGCGGGTCAGTTCTTGCTTGTTTATCCGGTTAACCAGGATGGTTCTGTTACTGCGAAAGACTTGACCAGTGCCGTGCCGTTGCAGCTTCCGGTGACATCGGGTGATCCGCAAGCGACGGCTAATATTTCTCTTGGGGTGAACTTGCCTGCTGATGCGGAGGTTGTCACAGAAAAAGCACAATTTGCGGACGGGTATAATTTTAATCCGGATAACCCGGATACTTTCACAAATTCAACTTCAATCACCATCTTTGATGATTTGGGTAACCCTACCATTGCGACGATTTACTTTATCAAAACACAGGCCACAACTGCGGATGATCCAACCAACAAATACGATACACGTTTGGTTATTGGCGACACAATTATTAATCCTGACCTCGTACCGGCGGTTGATGATGCGTCCAACCAGATTTTCATCGATAGATTTGGCGCGCAAACCACAACTGTCCCGGATGATAACTACTTCTTGGAGGGTAAAGGTTCTCCGCTTTATAAGCTCGATGATTTGCAACAACAAGTAGACAGTCAACCGGCTAAAATTCAGAGTGAAACAACAGCCTTTGACTTTGGTGATGAGGGTGACAAGCTCGTTGAGATTGTAACGGACCCTATGCAGTTCAAAGCCACGCGTGAAGCGGGTTCTGCCAATGATGTATATTGGGGTAAAGACTTCCTATTATTGAATGTTGATGATGGTGACCAGCCGGTCAGTATCGATATTCGCCCGGGCACTTACAATGCGGCCGACCTCGCCGAAGAGGTGGAGCGCGCCATTAACACAGCCTATGGTGATGATAAGAAAATTCAAATTGTTCAAAATGTTGATAACGAGATTAATATTAATCTGAGCCGCTTGAATTCTGACGGTACAACATCAAGTTTGAAAGAGCTTGCTGGCAATGCGATTACGGTTGATTTGCTGTCTTCGTCTTATGTCACGGATATCGAGAATATTGACCTCTCCGGCGCTTCGCCTGACTTTACGAAAGAGCAGTTTCTGGCGCATACACAAGCGCGTCTGAATACGGCACTGAACCAGTTTATTGTTTCCACCGGTGACACCATTAACACAACAAACCAAAGTGCGTTTAACTTTGGTAATACGGGTCAGTTATTTGGTCGCTCGGAAGGTGCGCAAATTACGGATATTCTGGAGCAAACTCAGATATTCAATCTGACGCATAACACACTTGATAGCTATACCGACGCCGCAAACCCCGGTGCTGTCACGGCAAATGGTAAATTTCTTGTTTATTCATTCTACGGCGAACGTCCGTCGCTCAATGTTTATGATGATAAAAAAGTGGTCAATGCTGATGGCGACGGCAACACAATTAAATATGATGCCACGCAAAACACATTGACTGTTAATCTTGCAGATACATCTGGCTTTACAGCGGGTGAGACAATTCAGATTGCAGGTGAATTCACCGAAGCGAATGCCTCATTCCTAAATGGTCGGACATTCCAGATTTCAAATGTCACTGCAAACACATCCATTACAATTAATACAACCGGATTGGGTCTGCCTGATACGGGCTTTAACATTACCAGCACGACAGCTCATGTGTTGAGTGATGAATCCTCGACTGTAGAAGCCTTCTTTGAAGGTGCGGATAATGTATTTGAAGGTGCGCTGGATAATTTCTCGAGCAAAAAGATTATTGTGCGTGAAACGGCTGCGGCCAAGCACAAATATACCAATACGGAAGTTGCGACTGTAACCGGCGCAGCTGGTATTATCAACGTTGGCACTGAGGTTCTCACCCTTGAGGATGATACGGGTGCCGTCATTGATACGCTGGAGCAACTTGGTTTTGAGACGGCGCTTAACGCAACCGCAATGACCACGACATCAGAATGGGTAGATGAAAAAAATCCACCCCTGACGGTCTCTTATGATGAAATCAACCAAAGATTGCAGTTTCAGGTCGACCGGACAATTCTGGGTACAGGTACTGAGCCAAACTTTAACTCTTTTGAAATTTACGGCGCTGAAAATGCGGATGTCTCCAACAATCTGGGTATCCCCGCCGAAGAAGATGCGTCCACAGTTCTTATCAGAGGTGGTGAGGTTCTCACGGCTGAAACATTGGTTGCCGATGGTGAAGAAATTCAGCTCAACGATAAGCGTTATGGTATTCAAGTTGAATATAATAGTGACACGAAAACCTTTACTTTCGGCAGTGGTAGCACGGGTGAGAATATCGCCGCTGATGGTGCGCTTGGGGTAACTGAAGAGCAAAAAGCGTCAAATATTCAGATTGGCCGTTATGCGATTTCCGACTCGGATGGCAGTATCGTCAACAACACATTTGATCTCACGCAACGTACTATTGGTGCAGGTGATAACCAGCTCATGGGTGTTGGTTCGACGAAAACGGATATTATCTTCTCCAATGGCCGTGGCCTGGCATCACTGCCAGCTATTGCGACCAGTACGACTGCGCAGGAAAATCTTTCTGAAGTTTTCACGCTATCCAGTCAGATTGGTGAAAATATCTTCAACGTGTCAGTGGATGGTATCAGCGGTATCATTACTGTTCCCGGCGGTTCCTATGTTGGTTCGACCCTTGCAACCGCTTTGGAAGAGAGAATTAACCAGATTCAAGACTCTTCAACCGGTCAAACAGTTGGCGGTGTGACGGTGTCTTACAATACAGATACGAATAACTTTACCTTCACGACGGGTACACGCGGTAACACCTCCACGATTAAAGTGAATGGTAGTGCCAAGCTGGGTCTTGATGATGTACCTTTGGGTGTGGGGTCTATCCCTCAAATTTTCAATCTTGTTCAAGCAACAAATGCTGATGGTGTGGCGCTATATGTTAACGCCGAAGGTGAGGTTGTTGAGTCGCCACCTGCTAATTTGGTAGAAGGTTACTTCCCGCTTTACATTGATGAGGGTGAGTTAACATTTGATAAAACAGGTACGCTCGTAAGCCCGAAAAACACGGTTCATTATGAGAAACAGGAAGAGGGTGTCTCTATCTCACTGGATATTGACTTCTCAGCCTCGACCCAGTTTGCCCAGCCTTTCTCGGTTGTTGCTGTGGATCAGGATGGTTTTACCTCCGGTCGTTTGGATGGTCTGGAGATTGATGCTTCGGGTACAATTCGTGCGAACTATACGAATGGTTTGAACAATCCGCTGGGTAAAATCGTTGTTGCCAACTTTAACAACCAAAACGGTTTGAAGCAGATTGGTAACGCGACCTATGTTGAAACTGCGGTTTCGGGTTCACCTCAGGTCGGTGAGGCGGGTGCTGAGGGTTTTGGTAACATTCTCTCAGGTTCGCTGGAACGCTCAAATGTGGACATCACAGAAGAGCTGGTTAATTTGATTACGGCCCAGCGTAACTTCCAAGCGTCAGCAAAAGCGATTGAAACAACGACAACGCTGACACAGTCCATCATTAACATCCGGATGTAATTAAGGGATAACTCATGGATCGTCTGGTTCACCTAGCACTTAACACGATTAAGCATGCGCAAGAGGACAGCGCCATTCGCTCGAATAATTTGGCGAATGTGACTGTTCCCGGTTTCCGGCGCGATATGGAGCCTAAAAATGTTGAGAACAGCTTCCTGAAGGCTATGGAGACGCATGAGTCGCGTGCCTATGCCTTGCGTGAAGGTAAGAACCGTTTTTCCGATGAGCAAGGCCGTATTGAACATACCGGCAATGAAAGCGATGTTGCGATTAATGGTGAAGGTTATTTTGTCATCCAGCCGCTTCAAGGTGATGTCGCCTTGTCGCGTCGGGGTGATTTCAGAGTTAATAATGAAGGCTTTCTCATTGATGGGGAAGGCAATCAAATTTTGAATGATGGTATGCAGCCTGTTGTTTTACCGCCTTTTCGTGAGTTGGTTATTGGTAATGACGGTCGCATAACAATTGAACCGCTGGATGGTGAAGCCGGGCAACGCGACGAGATTGGATTTCTCGCGACGGTGACAGCGGGTGCCGCTGACCTGAAAAAATTCATTGATGGCGAAATAAGATTTGTTGATGAACGGGCCATCCAGCCCGACGGGCAGGCCGAGATTACACAAGGGTATCTTGAAACCAGTAACGTCAATCCGGTTGACGAAATGGTGCGTATGCTCAAAAAACAACGACATTATGAGCTAAATGTACGTTTGATGTCAGTTGCGCGCGAACTTGATGAGAGCGGCGCATCTATCATGCGTATGCCGCGATAAATCACCTAATATTTTCAACAAAAAACACGCCTTAAGGCATTTGGCACAAGGCTTGCAATTATCCTTCAGACGGATTTTGAAGGAGAATTCCCATGACTGCCAATGCAATGCACGTTGCTAAAAGTGGCTTGAATGCCCAGCAAATCAGAATGCAGGTAATTGCTAACAACCTGTCTAACGTTAATACAACAGGCTTTAAAAAAGACCGCGCGAATTTTGAAACGCTGCTTTATCAAGTCCGTCGTTATGCCGGTGACCTTACATCTGAAAATACCAGACTGAATTCATCCTATGCGATTGGTACGGGTGTTAAGATTGTTAACACCGAAAAAATGCATTCTCAGGGTAGTCTGATGATGACAGATAATGCGCTTGATCTTGCGGTTGAAGGTTCAGGTTTTTTCCAGGTGCTTTTGCCGGATGACCGGATTGCCTATACGCGTAATGGTGCGTTTTCACGAAATGCCGAAGGAACGCTTGTGACATCCAGCGGTTATGTCGTTCAGCCTGAAATCCAGATTCCTGATGAGGCGACTTCTATCAGTGTTTCTTCAAATGGAACTGTTTCGGTAACGGTTCCTGGTCAGGTTGGTGCTCAGGAAGTCGGTCAGCTGACACTTGCTGATTTCTCCAATCTTAGTGGTCTGCAACCTATCGGTCAGAACTTCTTGGTTGAAACAGAAGCCAGTGGCGCGCCTATTCTTTCCAATCCGCTAGAGCAGGGCTTTGGTAAGCTGGTTCAGGGGGCGCTGGAAAGCTCAAATGTGAATGTTGTGCAAGAGCTCGTAGATATGATTGAAACCCAGAGAGCTTATGAAGTCAGCTCAAAGGCGATTACATCGGTCGATGACATGCTCCGCTTCATCTCTAACAACCTCTAATTTGAGGATTTAAGATGACCCGCACAAAAAATATCTTCTCTAGATATCTTATGATTATCGCACAATGTGGTGTGGTCGGTTTTTTAGCCGGCTGCTCGACATATGCGGAAAATAGAATATCCGAAAACTTCATGCCCCGTTATGACGAGGTGGTCGCGCATAACCAACCTGCTATGATAAATGGCAGCATTTATAAAGCCGCTGCCAATACGGGTCTGTTCACAACGGATCAACGTGCCAGATCTGTCGGTGATATTGTCACTGTAGCATTGAGCGAAACTTTCTCGGCGTCTAAATCTCAAAGTACAAGTTCGGATAAAGAAGATGAGCTTTCATTTTCTTTGCCGTTCACTTTTGGGCTTTCAGAGATAAATAAAAATACAGAATATAAGCTTGAAACCGGAGAGTCTTTCACTGGAAGTGGGTCGGCAAACCAATCTAATTCCTTGAGAGGTCAACTTTCAGCGACAGTTGTGCGTGTCTTCGATAATGGCAATATGGAAATAATGGGTCAGAAAAAACTGACCCTTAATAATGGCAATGAACATGTTCGGTTGCGCGGCATTATTCGCCCGGAAGATATTTCTGCCAATAATATCATTCAATCTTCAAAAATTGTTGATGCGGAAATAACCTATACAGGCGCGGGTCAGACTCATGACACGGCGCGTATGGGCTGGTTGACCAGAGGATTGCGCGTATTTTCACCCTTCTAATCTAGGAACAGCATAATGACATATTATCCGACCTTTTTTCCGGTTGTGCGTTTATTAGCTCTGAAACTTTTGATGGGACTGGCGATAATTTTGCCGGCCCATGCAGACCGTTTAAAGGACATGACGGAAGTTGCTGGTGTGCGCGGCAACCAGCTTGTTGGATATGGTCTGGTGGTAGGGCTTAACGGCTCGGGTGATGGTAATACTTTGCTGACGCTGCAAACCATTCAGTCCATGGTGTCGCAATTCGGGCAGTCTGTGCCGACATCGGGCATTAAAGGAAAGAATGTTGCGTCCGTGATGGTAACGGCTGACTTGCGGCCTTTTTCCAAGCCGGGGCAGGGGCTGGATGTGACAGTGTCTACTCTGGGTGAGGCGAAATCTTTGCGCGGTGGCACATTATTGATGACCCCTTTACTGGGGGCTGATGGTCAGGTTTATGCGATTGCTCAAGGAAATCTGCTTGTCGGTGGTCTCGGTGTTGAGGGTAATGACGGCTCACAACTTATTGTGAATGTGCCGACGGTTGGTCGTATTCCAAGCGGTGCGACAGTTGAGAAGCTGGTTGATAGCCCGCTACTTGCCAATCAGGATATTGTTTTAAATCTCCATCAGGGTGATTTCAGCACGGCGTTGAATGTTGCCGATGCGATTAATGATTATGTGCAAGATGCCATTGCGGTGCCTCTCGACCATACTTCGGTTAAAGTGCGCGGCCCGGCAGACCCGGCGCAACGCGTCTCATTTTTAAGCATGTTGGAGAATATCGAAGTTGATCCCGCGCGTCCGGCGGCTAAGGTCATTGTTAATGCCCGTACCGGAACGGTTGTGATTAATGGCGATGTGCGTGTCACGCCTGCTGCTGTTTCACATGGTTCGCTGACGGTCAAAGTGGACGAGTCGCAAAATGTAAGGACGGTTCAAAATGTTATTCTCAACGAAAATCAGGCCGCGGCAGTCGCCGGTGAGCCGGTGATTGAAGACGATACTGAGATTATCGCCGAGCAAGAAACTAATCCGGCCTTTGTGTTTAATCCGGGTGTCGACCTTTCCAGCATTGTCGAGTCCATCAACGCCGTTGGCGCCAGCCCTGCGGATTTGGTTGCCATTCTCGAGGCGCTTCGTCAGGCAGGTGCCCTGCGCGCCGAACTGATTGTGATTTAGGGGGTCGTATGGATATCAAACCGACAGCCATTGATTTGCAGACCAGTATGATGCTGGGGCAGCAGACCTCCAAATCTAAGGAAGATTTGAAGCAGGTTGCCGAGCAATTTGAAGCTATTTTTGCGGATATGTTCCTCAAAGAAGCGCGCAAGGGCGAACTCGCCAAGTCGCTCTTTTCTAATCAGGCTTCTGAAACATTTCAATCAATGCTGGATCAGGAATACTCAAAGCTGATGGCGCAAAAAGCCGGATTGGGTATTGCTGAAGCTCTTTATTCGCAATTTAAAGATCATGTTGGAGGCGAGGAGTAATCTATGGCCAGCCTCTTTGACATTGGTAAAAGTGGTATTCAGTCCTATCGTCAAGCATTGACGGTAACGGGCCAGAATATCGCCAATATCAATACGGATGGTTATAATAAGCGGGCGGCAACACTTGAAGAGGTTGCTGGCAGTCAGGGTGGTTTAACGGCCATTGCCAGCCAATCGGGCTTGGGTGTGCGGGTATCGGATATTCGTCGTTCATTTGATGCATTTTTGCTCAATAAAAAATTCTCTTCATCGGCTGAATTTGAACGTATCACTGCCTATGCGGATCAACTTCGAGAACTTGAAAATACACTCCTGCCAAATGATGCAGATCTTGGGACGCAAATTGGTAATTTTTTTGGTGTTTTACAAGATGTTGCGGCAGCACCTGGCGATATTCCGCCGCGTTTATTGGCGATTGAGCAAGGTAAGAGTCTGGCTGAGGCATTTAATTTTTCCGCCTCACAGATTGAAACTTTAAATGAGTCAACCTTGCGGCGCACCGAAGATACGGTGACAGCCATAAATATTCTTACCGAACAGCTTGCCGATGTGAATAGTCGTCTCCTTTCAGCTGGCCAAAGCGGTAAATCCTCCAATTCATTATTGGATAATCGGGACAAGCTTATCGGCGAAATAGCTGAGCTTGCCGAGGTCACCGTGACTTATGAGGCGCGGGGTGTTGCAACATTGAGGCTAGGGGACACAATTGCCGGCCCAGTTCTGGTTAGCAGCAAGAATTTTAATAAAATAGATGTCATTGAAAAAATGGGGCAACTGCAACCTTTGATTGTCTCAGGGGGATCGAAAACAGCGACAAGCCAGATCAGTAAAGGATTGCTTGCGGGCCTTGTGGACTCCTACAGATTTCTAAGTGATACAGCGCGCAATATAGATTTTCTGGCAACTTCGGTCGCCAGAGGTTTGAATGATGTTCACAATAGGGGTGTAACGCTAGACGGTGAGAGAGGCATGGATATGTTTTCCACCTCCGACCTTGAATTTACCTTTGGCGTGGCCAATAAAGCCAATCTTAGTGCTGAACTTGCCGTCTCAAACACATCAATTGTGCCAACAAATCGACTTGATTTTATTTATATGGATGACGCCAATCGGTGGGCGTTGCTTAATCCTGAGATGGGTGGCGAGGCCGGTTCGGATAATGGAGAGATCGTTTCTGTCGGGAATGTTATTACCGGCCCGGGGTTTCAGTTACAGGTTTCCGGTACACCGCAAAGTGGCGATACTTTATCGCTGGATTATATATCTGGTGCGGCGCGTAATATGTCTTTTCGTTTAATTAAGCCACAGGAAATCGCTGCGGCATTGCCGACAGTTGTCGAGCAAGATATTGCTAATGAGAGTGATGCTGATCTTGAGGCTGTCCCTGTCGCCATGCCCTCTTACGATACACCTGCCTCTATCGATGCGGTTTTTGACAATAGTTTGTCCCCATTGGACAGCACATTTTTGTTGAGGGATGGGGTGGTTGCCGCTGTTCCTGCAGGCACAACCAATCTTGATTTGGTTTCTTATAAACAGCAATCTTCGGTTAATTTCGATATTTCTGAGAACGACCTGTTTTCAGCTATGCATCTCGATATTTCCATATCTGAAGGCCCGGGTGCAGGGGCGCATAGATTTAATCTCAATTATCAGGTGAATTTCCCCCAAGCTGCCAATACGGCTGACTGGGAAGATTTAGGTGATTTGGCGCGTGCTATGGCGTTGGGCATTATTCAAACCGATAGCGGACAAACGCTGGGTGATTTGGGGTTATTTGCCAGTGGTCACGGCGGTCAGCTGACTCTAGCCTCTTCTGAAGGTAATTTTACAAATGGTGCGGTCACTCTTGGAACGGGAACAACGCTTTCCGGGCGCCTTACATCGGCTCAGTCCGCTTCTGACATTCAAATATTTACTCGTGAAGGGCGGCATATTGCTGGGACACCCCTAACTCAAACACAAATCGCTGATATCATTACACCTGCTAATGGCTTCTCCACACATGCTGACTATTTTGGCAATTATTTGAATGATACGGAAGAAGCCTATCGCGGCATGGATATGGAAATTCTTAAATCCGGCGGGTTGCAAGAATTAACGCTCGGGGCTAACGGAACGTCGCCACTTGCTCTTGGTGGGTCCGGTAATTACCCCAATAGTGCGACGGATGCTTATTCTGCTCATTTCCAACTCGTAAATGGGAATACTGCCGCAGTTCAAATACCGGCCGGTGCTTCGGCTGGTTATGTCGCTAATTTATTGAATACAACCATAGGGGAAACAGGGCTTGTTGCGAAGGCAACAAACCGAGTCATGCTGTCGAATTTTGACTCGCCGGGCGTGGCTATTTTTAATCTTGAAGGAAAAAATCAAGAGCCGATTACCATTCGCGCTAATGTTGGTGTCAGTCAGCTTACAGTGCTGGAAACGGCAATTAATGAAGTTTCTGAACTTACCGGTATTGTGGCTCAGGTAACAGATCAAGGCGATCGTATTATTCTTGTGAGTGATGCGGCGGATGATATTTTAATCTCGTCACTATCGCCAGACAGCCCTCAATTTTCAGGTCAAATAATTGATACGGATGGCACGCCAGTCAGCGACTCCGTTGTTTTTGGTCAGGCCTCCGATCAAGGCCGAATTGACTCTGGGCGTTTTGCTGGACAAGTGCAGCTTGTTTCCGGTGAGAGCTTTAATATGCAAGTCGGCGATGTGATTTCACAAAGCGCCTTGAATCCGGTTCTGGGGGGACAGGTCAAGATTGATAGTTCGCTTACCGGTGATAGGAAGACAATTACTTTTGCCGCCAATGCGATGGCTGATGATAATCTTGGCGTTAATGTCAGTGGACGGGCTTTGGCCGCAGCGGCTCAATATAGTCTAACGCTTCCTTCATATGAGGGAGGGCCTAGTTTTCAGGCAAGTTTAGCCTCGGGCGATTTGGCTGACATATCACAAACGGCTATTGCTGAAGAGCTTGTGTCGCAAATGAGAAATAATGCCGTTACGGTATCTTTAAGTGGTCAAACAGCCATAACCCCGGAAAATCGTCCTCAAGATGGTGACAGCGTTACGGTGAAGTTTGCCAATGATACTTATACAATCCGCGTTAATGCCGAAAAACGCGTCGATGAGGATGGTAATTTCATCCAATATGATTCCTATGAACTTGAAATTGATGGGGGTGAGCCGGGCAGACTAACAGCTTACTTCGATACAAATAATAAGCTGCAAATTGTTGCGGGTGGGTCACTTTCAGCCGCGGCTATTTCTATCCCAGGTGATGACCTGATTGCCGGTAATAATGATGCGGCAGAACGCTTTGGTATCTCGGTCGCCACACAACGCTATGCAGGCACCAATGTCGTATTGGCTGATGGCGAAAGATCTATGGATGTCCTATTTAATGACCAGCGTGTCAGCATTGGCATCACGCCAGAGGGTGTCGTATCGACCGACCCTAACGTACCGGATTTAACAGTGCGATGGGAACCAGTTGTCGGAGATCAGGGACGGCTTATTCTCGAACATGATTTAACAACAGGACCCTTGTCATTCAGCGGCGACAGACCGTCTCAGGCCTTAGGGTTTAGAGTGGCCGATTTTGATATTAAACGTGACGGTGAACATATTAATGTGCGCTCGACAAACGGACGCCAGCTTGATGTTACGGCACGCGCGGAAAGTCTCGCAGATAAAATTGTGAGCCTGCGCGGTCTGCCGCAAGAAGACTTAATTATCGTTGTGACCGGTGGCGGCGCCCGCAATTTAGGGGCTCAGTTTGATCTTGCGCCAATCGTTCCCGAAATTCCGTCCCTCGATATTGAGGTCGTTAACGAAACCGGAAATATGATTGAAGTGATTGACAGTATCACGGGGCATTCGATTGCTTCGCGCCGTCTCGATCAAAACGGACAGGCTGAAGCCGCCGGATTTGCTTTCAAGATGCGCGGCGTTGCGACTGAGGGAGATGTTTTTCATATTGTTTCCAGAAATAATGGTGCGGGTGATGCTCGAAATATTAATGCCATGATGGCATTGCAAACTGTTTCGCTTGATGGCCAACAAGGTGGTGGTTTTAGAGATATTTTTGCCGCGATTGTGACTGAGGTCGGGGCGGCCGTTCGCTCAAGTGATAACAGCTTGGCCTCCGCCGAGGCTGTTCGGGACGCCGCCGTGGAAGCTGAACTCTCGTTTTCAGGTGTTAACCTTGATACGGAAGCCGCCGCACTTATTGAATTTCAACAAGCCTATCAAGCTTCAGCACGCATACTCTCTACAGCCAGAGAGATGTTTTCTACTTTAATGGACTCTATCTAAGGTTATTATTATGCAGGTAAGCACCAAGTTTTTTAATGAAACACAAATTAATAATTTCAGTAAAATAACAAAAGATGTTCAAGATATTCAGGAGCGCATTGCGTCGGGTAAGAAAATCCTGCGCGCCTCTGATGACCCTGTGGCAGCTGTGAATTTGTCGGCTGCGAAAGAACAAAGAAACATTATTGAGCGTTTTGAAAGTAACATTGAAGCTGGAACGCGCCGACTGACACTCAGTGATAGCGCCTTACAAGAAGCAACAAATGTCATGATACGTATTGGTGAATTGGCAGTTCAGGCAGCCAATGACACTTACGGCGTGCAAGAACGTCAGGCTATTATGACCGAGGTTGAAGAATTGGTCAGTGTGATGGTTAGTATTGCCAATACACGCGATACGCAGGGTCAAAGTCTGTTTGCCGGATTTAAGACTCATGCGGATGCATTTGTAACGGAAGCCGATGGTCGCATTGCCTATAATGGTGATCGGGGACGCCCTCAACTTCAAGTTTCAGAAAGCATGACCATTTCAAATGGTATTGACGGCGGCACGGTTTTTGGCCGCGTTGAAACCTCAGGGGGTCGGAAAAGTATTTTCGATATGCTTTCGGGAGTCGCTGACTCAATAAGACAAGCCAGCGCCCTTACCAAACAAGCCAGCGCACAGGGTTTTGCATCACTTGATTTTAATGTGACCCGCGACCCGCAGAACTGGTCATTTACGTTAGAAGGTAGTGACGGTTTGGTTGAAATTTCGGCAAATGTGGCTGAAGGCAAATATCAGGAAGTGATTGATGCAATTAATGCCCAGTCCCATGTGTCGGGTGTTCGGGCTTCATTGGATGAGGCGCGGGATGCTGTTATCTTAACCGATCAACGCAGCGAAAAAATCATTCTCAAAGATGTTCAGATTGAAGGCATTGAGACCACTGCTGATGAGATGAGTGGTTATGTCGATTTTTCAACAATCGATGGAAATGGCGTCTCCATAGGCGCGCCCCGCCGTTTAACGGACGGGGATCTTTTGATTTCAAATGTCAGTGCTGATATTGGTCAGGCCATTGACCATTTGAGTATTCAGAAGTCATATGTTGGCGCACAATTAAATAAAGCGTCTCGTCAGGCCGATATTCTGGCGGAACGAAAAATGGCTGTATCAGAAAAAGTTGCTAAGTTGGGCGAAGCCGATTTAGCCGCATTAGTGACTGAAATGCAGGCATTGCTCATCAATCGTGATGCAGCTCAACAGGCCTTTGCCAAAATCGGTCAACAAAGCCTGTTTGACTTTATCCGCTAAACAAGCCATTTTATAAATAAGTATGCTAAATGCATAAAAGCCCCGCCGAGGCGAGGCTTTTAGTTGTCGATCTTTCCGTGCGTGTTTCGAATAACCGGTCAGGTCGACAATTACTGTAACAGGCTCAAGACTGATTGAGCTGTCTGATTGGCTTGGGCCAGCATTGCTTGCGCTGCCTGTTGAAGTATCTGAGCCTTGGTCAGATTAGCGGTTTCCACGGCGATATCTGAATCCTGGATCCGGCTTCTTGACTCCTTTGTATTCATCACGACATTTGAGAGATTGTTAATCGTATATTGCATACGATTTATCGTTGCCCCTAAATCACCGCGTTCAGCATCAATCCTGCGGAGGGCGCCATCAATCACACCCAGCATTGTCCGCGCATTGGCAACCGTCAGAATATCAAGATCCGCAACACTTCTCAGATTTGCTGCACCAGGTGCGGCTTGGAAGAGACCGCCACCGGCGGCACCATCAGCTGCTGTATGGACTGAAAATACTTCGGAGGAATGGAAGGAAACTTGTCCTGTCACACGGGCACTATCCACAGCATTCGGTGTAGAACTATCGGCAAGAACAATCGGTTGCCCGCTTGTTTCCATGTTTTTATCCAGCCCGACCAAACGCATTGCAGGTGCTGACATGCCACTACGAATGGAGACGGCGTCATAGTTTTCAATAACTATGTCATAGCCATCAACTGAAAGCATATTGATTGACTGTTTATCGTCCGACAAAGTTGCCGTGATGCCCGTTGTCCCGGATTTGGCGTTAATCGCATTACGCAGGTTAGACAAATCTGCTTTAATTTCGCCCGACCCTGATCCTTGGCCACCAAAGTTAATCGTTGCGGTAACATCGGCAGCTGTGCCGTCCATGCCATAAAGCACGAAAGACATTGTATCGGTGAAAGCATTTCCGGCGAGTTTGTCAAAAGACACACGCAAGCGGGTTTCAGCTTGAGCCGTTACCCCTGTTACGGTTGATTTGGCTGAAACTGCGTCAGCTATTTCTTTCGCAGTCATGCCGTTTTGAATGTCAATGGTTTGCTCGCCAACATGTCCGTAAATCGTAATGTCTTCGGCATCAACAATTCTGCTGACGGCGTTAGCGGCCGAGGTGCCTGCATTTGGTGTTGCCGCAGAGGCGGATCCAAGGAGCAGGGCGCCACTGGCAGCTGTGCGTGCTGTGATTGTTGCCGTTTGGGGTGTGCCGGTACCACCTTGTAAAACACCCGAGGCATCAACAATCTCAAATGTTCCTGGCTTGAGAAGCGTGCCGTTTGCAGCAGCCAAAAATCCATTAGAATCTGGCTGACCATTGCTATCTACGGATACAACATGACCGTCTTCATTGATTAAATCCCCACTATCGGCGACTCTATATTCAGTGACTTCATTGTTGGCATTCACAAAGCGCTGATGACGATTACTGTCTAAAACATTACCGCTGGAGTCCACATATAAGCCGGAAGACCCCAATGTGGCATATGTATTGGCCTGTTGAACAGTCTCGGTGATTGGCAAAGCGCCATCGACAAGGGCGAGCGATGTCGTCAAAGCGGTGTCTGCATCCAGACTTTCAAGAATGACTTCATCAAGATGATTAAGATAGGCTGTCGCGCCTTCACTTTGATAATCCCCTGGTCCCGGGACGCGTGCGCGAACAATGGATGAGAGTGATGCATTATTATTAATTTCCAGCATCACAAGCTCAGCTATATCCTGACTGGACATTGGATTACCGGGATTAAATACAAGACCGCTGGAAATATTTTGCGGGTCAATAGTAAGTGATTGATCGTTGATTGTTACCGTGAAGGTATCATTCTCCGGATCAATACCGGCTTCATTAAATGTGAAAAGCTTCTGGGCTGGCTGAACAGCAGTGACGCCAGTTGCAAAAGCAGTCTCTTCAGATGATGAAAGCGACCAGGTGCTGCCAGTTGCTTTACTCAGGCTGAAATCAAAATTAGCCGGTTTGTCGGTGGCAGCAATGCCTGTGATGTGAATCTCAAGGGCATCACTGACAACACGCAAAGACGCATTGACACGATTGGACAAAGAGCTGTCAGCGTTAATTCTGTCCGTGATAATGCGGGCAAGTTCATGTTCATTGCTTACATTTTGTAAATCAGTTGCTGAGAAGGTGAGTTCATTCTGATCAATAACAATGGAAAGCGTATCAACGCCGGCAGAAAAGTTAGTGATAGATGGGGTGATTTTCATCACGCGTGCCGTTTCCGGTGTCATATCACCGCTGGTGGCGAAATTCATACCATCACCACTTGCAGAGCTTGTGGTGGTAGAAATCAATCCACTGCTACTGGCAGCTTCGCCGACAATGGCAATTTCGTGGTCAAGACCGTCACTACTCTGGAAGGTAAAGATATGATCTGAACCGCCAGCTGCAATGGTGAAGAGTGTTGAAAGAGCTGTGCCGGCCGCATTGGTTGCGTTTTGCAGCGACGTGACTAATTCAGCTTGTGTAACATTGGCATCCCCGTTGCCGTCAGCGGTAACGTTAAAGTCAACACCATCAACAAGAACTGTAAATGTGTCACCATGTGCAATATCATCAAAGTCACTTCCGGTAACGGTTGCATTAACACCATTGACCCTAAGGTTGACAGTGATGTCCATCGCTGTTGTGGCGTTGTCGTTTACCGCAAGGCTTACAGCATCGGAGGCTGTCGCGTTGCTGAAATCAAGTCGGCTTGATGTGCCGGAGAGGGAGACGCCGTGATAGCTCAAATCCATCGCGAGCGAGCGTTTGATGACTACTTGTGCATCTGCAACACCTGCGGCAGGAATAAAGTTAAAGACATTTTCAGTGCTACCGGCTGTTACGGTCATAACCGTAGACATGTTGGTGGCTGCATTCGTCGATAATGTCGCTGCTTGTAAAGCCGTTAGGATGTCTGATTGATCAATTCCGGCTGTGCCGTTATCGGCAATCGCTGCGGATAAATATGTCGTCCCGCCAATATCTATGACAACACGATCACCGACCGAGAAAAAGTCGCCATCTAGGGGCGCGCCGTCAATTTCCAGCGTCATCACATTTGTGATGTCCCCGGTCATCGCACCATCGGTAATGGCGCCTGAAATCGCAATCGCATGATTATCATTGTCAATATGCTGAAAGCTTAATGTGCCCAGCGTATCTTGAGTAATGGTGAAAATATCACTGAGCAATCCGCCGCTACCATTCACAGCATTTTGAACTGAAGTCAAAAGCCCAGCAGCATCTGCAGTTCCCAGTGCAGCCGTTGTATAGGCTGTGCCATCCACTGTAATGGTGAAGCTGTCGCCGACACTGCTCGCCATTTGAGTGATATTTGTAATGGCGGCACCACCAATATTTAAGGCAACATTCTGCGTGGCGTGAGCGGCATCACCTGTGGTGACTGCGGCTTTTGCCAGCTCAGCAATATTGCTCTCATTCACGACAGGCATCAACGTGCTGCCGGTTAGGGTTTGGTAATCATTCCCTCTATATGTGAAGGTGAGGGTGTCACTGGTGTGATCAAAATTTGCAAAGTCTGTGATATCCAATGTTTGGACAGCTTCACCTCTTTGTGCCTGATAGTTTTGGCTTTCAGAGGCGGTAATCGGGCTAAGGCTATCCCCGCTGGCATCAGTGAAATTGACGGTGGCGGTGAAATAAGAACTGACGCCCGTGCCGGTTAGAATGACGCTGCCATCCTCAGTGACGGCATTAACAAGCGTATTACCGGCGGCGAACTGGGTTTGAACGGCATCGGCAATGGCATCGGCAAGGTCATTACTTGTGTTGATGGCACTGCTAAGTGTTACCGGAATATTAAGCGTACCGACGTCCAAGCTCAACGTGTCGTTCGCCATATCGATACTGCTGAAATTGCTGATATCAAGAGATATTTTTCGCGGCTGGTCAGCTGAAGTTGAACTCGTCCCGGCGATTAAATCAGATTGCTGAATCGCATTATTTGTGTGCGCGACGTCAATTGTGAAAGGATTACCGGCCTGTTGTGCCGTTACTGTTACTTGTCCATTGGTTTGGTCGCCGGAGAATGTATATCTGGAAGACAAGGTGCTGTCCCCGGATAGCGCAGTCGTCAACGCGTTGACCAGACTGTTTTGGTCGGTAACAGCTGAAAGGTCCACAGTGACTGAATGCCCGTCAACAGCAATGCTTAAGGCATCCAAAGAGGGGTTGAGTCCAGCATAATTCACATTAAGCACAGAAATCTGAGCGACGGCAGTTGCAGTGCCGTCAACCCGAAGACCATTTGTGGGGTCAATCGGTGAATTGGCATCGGCAGGGATAAAGTTACCATTCTGGTCTAGAGCATAAGCTTGACCAGCCTGGCTTGTGGATAATGTGTATTCACCCAAAGCAGATGGGCGAACATCTTCAATCGTTACCGTGTGTGTTTGCGCGTCGGTATAACCAATTTGGAAGTTTGTGTCTTGAAAAGTGCCGTTCAGGAGCAAAGAGTCGTTAAAATATGTCGTTTCGGCAATACGCTGAAGCTCATTTTGTAATTGCACAACCTCTGAATTAAGGCTGTCGCGGTCAGCGCCATTATAAATGCCGTTGGCGGCCTGAACCGAGAGTTCCCGAATACGTTGAAGAATAGCCGATACCTCATTGAGGGCACCTTCAGCAGTTTGTGCCAGAGAAATAGCATCCGCAGAATTTCTAATGGCATTTTCAAGCCCTTTTATCTGGGATGTCATTCTATTGACAATAGCCGCGCCTGCAGCATCATCACCTGCATTGGTAATTCTCATTCCAGAAGAAATGCGTTCCATGGCTTTATCCATGCCAGAAAGGTTGCGTTCAAGATGGTATAAAGTCTTAATGGCAGACATATTTGTATTGATATTACTCATTCGTGCACTCTTTTAGTAATAAATTCCTGCGATAAATGAGCAAGTGCCATGCCAAACCTAGCCAAAACCTCAATTTTTTCTGATGTTTTTGGCTTGAGGGCGGGCATAAAAAAATTGAGTTTCTCCTAAAGCTTTCCCCAATGTGTCGTTTCTAACTTTGCGTGTTCGTGCAAAGGAGGACTGTTATGGTCACTATCAATACCAATATCGCTTCGCTTCAAGCACAAGAAGCTATGCGTAAGGTCAATGTTGATCTTGAAAAATCTATGGAGCGCCTGTCTTCAGGTCTTCGTATCAACTCCGCGTCTGACGATGCTGCAGGTCTTGCGATTTCCAACCGTATGGAAGCTCAGGTCCGTGGCCTTCAGGCTGCTATCAAAAATGCTAATGATGGCATTTCTCTTACTCAAACGGCTGAAGGTGCCATGCAAGAAATTTCAAACATCCTACAACGGATGCGTGAATTGGCTTTGCAGGCTTCTAACGATGCCAATAACGACACTGATCGTGCTTATCTGCAGGCCGAGGTTTCTCAGCTTTCTGAGGAAATTGACAGAATTTCCAGCACAACTCAGTTTAACACCCGTAATATTTTGGATGGTTCATACCAAAATATGACTTTCCACATTGGTGCCAACAGCAATCAGTCTGTTGATATCGGAATTGGTGACATGTCTGCAAGCACACTTGGTGTTGCTTCAGGTTCAACTGTTTCTTCCACATCCACTACAAGCACGACAACCGTTTCAGGTGTAACTGCTTCTGGTACAGGTGCTGCAGCAACAGTCATGAACATCACATTCCCTGATGATGGTTCCCTTGACCTTGTTATTACTGACACAACAAATGGTCAGACAGCTACGATTGCCGGTCTCGCTCTTGAGCTCGACAATGATGCTGTGATGGAAACATTTATTGAGACAGTAGAGAAAACACTTGCTGAAACCGCTGTTGATACAACAGTTTCAGGTAATTCTTCTCTCGCAACACTGACAACAACGGGTACACTTGGTACTGATTTTACCGATACAGACAATTACGATAAGCTTAAATTCGCTATCCAGATTGGTGATACTGCTATCAAGAATATCGATCTTCTAGAGCGTATTGTTGACACAGGTTCAATCAACTCTGTTACCGGTGGTGATATTGTTACGGCTCTACAAGCTGAGTTGGAATCAAAATATGATGACTCACTGACTGTAACACTTGCATCTAATGAAATTGTAATTACGGATGCTCAAGGTCGCTCAATTAACGTGACTCAAGGTAATGGTACAGGCCATCTGTTTGGTACAGATGCAAACAATGTTGACGCACCTATCACGACTGTTGCATCAACTTCGAATGCAGTTTCAGCCAGCATGACCGGTAATGTTTTGACATTGACACATACTCAGGGTGGAAAAATCGACCTTTCAGGTTTTAACTTCCAAAACACTGAAGTAGGTACCTCTACTGAATATGTTACCGTTGATGTTGTCACTGATGCGCATGCTGAGCAGCGTGATCCAATTAAATTGGCAAATGCTGCCATTTCTTCATCTGCTGTCACAGCCAAGGGTATTGTTGATGATACGTCTATCAACATCGAATTGTCAGATGTATTCTTTGACGGTTCAACAGCTTCATATACATTTAACGTAACCGATGGTGACGGCAATAATGCCTTGACTGTCAGTGCTGTTAACTTCCATGAGTCTGTTGATGAAGACACAATTCTGACGGCTCTTCGTTCTGGTATCCAAACCGGTTATGATGACATCGAAGTTGGTTACTCAAATGGTACAATCACTGTTACGAGTACTGATGGACGTCACCTGAGTGTAGAAGGCTTTAGCTCCTCTGTTGGTTCAGCGCGTGTCGTTGAAGCAACTGGCGGGGTTTCTTCCACATTGGCAAGCTCAACTGAACTTGCAAGCTCTGTTAAGCTGTCACTGGGTAACTTTATCGGTAACGGTACAATCGCTACGGATGGTACACTCGCATTCAACTTCTTGGATGATGCGGTTGAAGCTAATCTGACATTCGATTTTACTCTCGATAATGCCAACACCACAACTGGAGCAGCATTCGCGTCTCACCTGGAAGCACGTCTGCAGTCAATGATTTCTGCAATGACTGTCAGTTTTGCAGCCGGGACAGATTTGGGTGTCTATGGTGCAACAGAGTCTGACAAAATTTCAGTTACCTATTTGGGTGACACGAATGAAATCTTGATCCAGCACACTGGTGGTCGTGCGTTTAGCTTCGGTGCTAGCGGCGGTGGTAACATGGATGATGTGTACTTCTTCGATGGTGCACGTCAGGCAGTTGCTTCAGCTAATGACACAAATGTTTTGAATACATCTAGCCTTGTTTTCCAAGGTGATATTCAGAATGTCACGGAAGCTGCTCTTGCGTTCAACCAAGATGTTCTTGGTGGCATCAAGTTTAGTCTTGATGGTGTAGCCTTGTCATCCACTTCAGTGAATTACGTCTTTGGCGTAACAACATTTGTCGGCAGCACACTCGAAAATGCTCTCGACACAATGATGGATACATTGAATGCAACTGAATATGGTGAGCCTTATAGCTACCAGTTTGACGAAGCCAATCGTACGATTAGTTTCCTCAATGCCGACGCTCGTGAAATCACGCTGACAGGTTTCTTCTCATCAGAAGATACTGCAGCTGCGACATGGACGCCAGCTTCTGGTCAGGGATCATCTGCCACAGTTGAGTATATTGAGAAAGTAACAGCTGTTGCCGCTACTGGTGTAAGTGCGGATGAGACTGAAGTTGCTATCCAATTCGGTGGTGATGATATCTATAGCTTGGTCTTAGGTGATGGAACGAACTCCTACACGCTTGCCAATACTGTACTGGACATTTCTGATGCAAACTCACGGTCTGCATTTGTATCTGCTCTGGAAACAGCAGTTGCCGGTTCAAACATTGACGTGGCAATGAATAGCATAGGTGCTCTGTCCTTGACAGACTCATCAGGTGGAATAATCTCGTTGCAAAGCTTCTCAAGCGTAATGGGTAATTCTGCTACATTCACACCTGCAACCGGTCAGGGTGATGCATATGTTGCTGACGGAAGAAGTGCGATTAGTTCATCTTCAACTGTCTCATCATCTTCATCCTCCTCAACAGGAAGCACGTCTTCTGTATCTCAGATGGATATTTCCACTCAAGATGGTGCGGAAGCTGCGATTGCTGTTGTCGATCAAGCGATTAGTTACATTCTCTCCGAGCGTTCTAACCTCGGTGCGGTTGAAAATCGCTTGAATCACACAATCAACAATCTGAGCAACATTGTAGTCAATACACAGGCTGCACGTTCACGGATTGAGGATGTGGACTTTAGTGCCGAAACATCAGCACTTACAAAAGCACAAATCCTGCAACAAGCATCAACAGCGATGCTTGCTCAGGCTAATCAGTCCAAACAGGCAGTCTTGTCACTGCTTCAGTAAGACCGATTTAAGTCTTTTTGGAGGGGGGTCATTTGGCCCCCCTCTTTTTTTGTGTTTTAGATAAACATCAAAAATGACTTCATATAGGCGATGAGATTATCAACTGTTTCGTGTTTCGGGTCAGACGCATAGCGTGAAAAAACTTCAGAATTGGGGTGTACCGGTTGGGTGAAAATGTTTCGGCGGTCCTTGCCGAAAAACCAGTAACTCCCTTTTAATCCTAAAACGACTGTCGGTTTACCTAAGGCGCCGGCAATATTTTGTACGGCAGTACCCACGGTCACGACAAAATCAAGGTTATCAATGAGCGCCGCCGTACCATTTAAATCATCAAATTGGTTCAAGTCGGGATGCTTTAAAATGCGGAGACCGGTTTTGTTGAAAAACTCGCTTCTTTCCGGCTGGTCGTCATCATATTGCAAGCTGATATAATGGGCATCAATTGATCTGAACATGGGCTCTAGCTCATCAAGGGTATAATAATGCTTTTGTCTGTTGCCTTGAACATTAGAACTGCGCCAGCAAATACCGATTTTAGGTTTTTGCCCCAATCCGGCAAACCAACTATCAAAATCATGGGTTATTTGCTTGTTCGGATTTATATAACGCTGCGGTTGGTGATCGAAAGCATCCAGTGATGGACGATATTTCGGGAGCAATTCACCCAGAGCAATTTGGTGGTCATAGTCAAAAATATTCTGACTGTAATCACGGTTATATTGAGGGCCTCTAACGGCAATATTCGGGAATGAGTGGTCAATTAACGGGACGAGTTTATTATCAATTTCCAAAATAAGCTGCTCGTGAGGAATGTTAAGTTCATCAATGAGAGATAAAAATGCGAGGCAGTCTCCCACACCTTGCTCGCGCCACAGCATCAATTTTTCATTGGCTTTGAGGGGTTGCCACTGCCACGGCTTGGCTTTGAAGGTGCGGTTTTCCGTAAAGTTTTCATTCAGGTTAAACCGCTTCTTATAAACCGGCATGCCGGCTTCAAGATTACCGCAGGAGAGGTCCAGAATACATCTGTTCCAGATGGCCTTGTTGTATTTTGGATTATCGGGGAACGTGTCACGTGTTTCATTAAGCACCTCAATACACTCATCAATTCGACCTATAGAGCGCAAAATAGCTGCTTTTGTCGTTATTAAGAGTGGGTAGCTTGAGAGCATGTCCTTATATGTTTCCAGAATTTCTAGAGCGTCCTGTGGTCTGCCGGCTTCCCATACGGCTTGCGACAGGAAGTGGACAACGAAGGTTTCGGCACCTTGCTCCTCAATATAATCTCGGGTTTTGAGTTCCAGATTTGCCCAATCGCCGATACTGAAAAGGTAATTCAGTTCAAAATTTTTGATTGTTTTATTATCCGGAAAAGTTTTTTTCGCCTTATCAAGAATGGGGCCAATATGGTCATATTTCCGCCATTTCATAAGCATTTGCAAATAACCGCGATAGGCTTCGAGGTTTTCGGGTTCATGTTCCAGAACTTTTCTGTATAAGCCTTCAGCCTCTGCAAGTTCATTAGAGGATGCATAGAGTGCCGCCAGATAAATTTCATTATCGGCGTTGAAGTTTTTGCCGCGTCTCAATATAGCGATAGCTTTATCCTGCGCGTCGGTTTGCCAAAGCATTTGTGCGCGCAAAAAATTGATTTTCTTTCGGCTTAAATAGTTTTTCTTTTCGCAAATATTTAGCAGTTTGCTGACATCATCATATTTGCCGGCACGAATTTTAGCTGTGGCAATCGCGGCTTTTAACTGTGGCACTTCGGGAAATCTTTCCATGCTCTTTTCAGCTAATTCCAAAGCTCTCTCCGGATCTCCCGTGACAGCCTGATTGTAAACAGCTTCGAAAAAATCTTTTTTGCTCAGTTTTTGATCTGCAATGTCTAACGCCATTAAACTCTCCATTTTGCAACAGCATGAGCAATTTTTGTGCCACGCAGTTTTGCTTGGTGGCATCTATTTTTAAAGCCGCGTGCGGGTTTGGCATTGATTTTGCAGTCATTTGGCAGGTTGTTTTACATCACACGGAGCGGACACAATCATGTTCAATACCAATATGTTTAGCGGTAAAGTTATTGCAATCACCGGCGGTACCGGTTCATTCGGTAAAGCGTTTACACGCAATTTGCTTGCCCATCATAATCCTAGGAAAGTTGTCATCATCTCCAGAGATGAGTTGAAGCAATATGAAATGGCGCAGGAATTTAATGATTCACGATTGAGATTCCTTATTGCCGATGTTCGCGATGCAGAACGCATCATGTTTGCTTTGCGCGGTATAGATTTTGTTATTCACGCAGCAGCCCTGAAGCAAGTTCCTGCCGCTGAGTATAATCCTCAGGAATGTGTGAAGACAAATATTGTTGGTGCCAATAATGTTATATCCGCCGCCTTGGCAAATAATGTTGATAAGGTCATTGCGCTTTCTACGGATAAAGCTAGCTCGCCGATAAATCTTTATGGCGCCACAAAACTTGTGTCCGACAAGTTATTTACGGCTGCGAATAATATGCGTGGTGACTGTCGTACGCTGTTTGCTGTCGTACGTTATGGCAATGTTGCTTGCTCAAGAGGCTCGGTGATTCCGTTTTTTGAAAAACTGGTTGCTTCCGGTGAACAGACACTGCCGATCACTCATCTTGATATGACCCGTTTTCTCATCACCCTTGAACAAGGGGTTGAGCTCGTGTTTAAAACTTTCCCGCGGATGCATGGGGGAGAGATTTTTGTCCCGAAGTTACCGAGTGTCAAAATTGTTGATCTCGCGGCCGTGATGTTGCCCAAAAAACGGCCGGAAATTATCGGTATCCGTCCCGGTGAAAAATTGCACGAAGAAATGATACCTGTCGAATTGGCCTGCGATACCATTGAATTCGATGACTTTTTCACCATTAAGCCATCCATTAGGTTTTTTGGTAGTGATATAGATTATCGAATTTCAGGTCTTGGCGAAAAAGGTGAATTAGTTGACCCGGGTTTTTGTTACCAGTCCGGCACTAACCCCTATTTCTTATCCCGTCAGGAAATTTCCAAACTCCTAGGAGGGTTAGGGGTTGCCGCATGAAATTTTATGCGCGCCAGAGCATAAATCAAACAGATCGCAAAGCTGTTGATGACGTTCTTCAGTCAGATTTTCTGACCCAAGGTCCTTCAGTTGCCGCTTTTGAGACTGCCCTATCTGAATTTACAACAGCAGCTCATGCCAGCACAGTTAACAGCGCGACCTCCGCGCTGATTGTGGCCTATAAGGCCGTGCTGTCTCAACGTGGATATCATCAAGGGTTTGGTGATGTGTGTGAGAAAGATGGTCACCGAGCCTTGGTCTGGGTGGCGGCTAATACATTCGTTTCTACAGCAAGTGCGGCGCGCCTATGTGGTGCCGAAGTAGATTTCATTGATATTGATATAACGAACGGTAATATGTGTCTTGAGGATTTGACCGCCAAACTTGAGGCAAGCTCGCAGCTGCCGGATATTGTGGTACCGGTACATTTTGCAGGTGCGAGTGTTGATATGAAGCATTTAGCCGGACTTGCTGAACGCTTTGGTTTTGATGTGGTTGAGGATGCAGCTCATGGCTTGGGCGGGCTTTATGACAATAAGCCCATAGGGTCTTGTGCGTTTTCTTCGGCTGCCGCTGTTAGTTTTCATGCGATTAAAACAATTGCGACAGGCGAGGGCGGCGCAGTATTTACGAATGACGCTCATATATTTCAGCTGGTTGAGAGTTTAAAAAGTCATGGCGTTCATCGAAAGCCTTTAAATGATTATGTGACGGCCAATAATAATTCTGACTGGGCGCCTTGGTATTATGAAAATACAGCGCTTGGGTTTAATTTTCGTATGACCGAAATTCAAGCGGCACTCGGCACCTCTCAACTCTCGCGCATAGAAACTTTTCGTCTTCATAAAATCAGCTTGGCCCAGACTTACAGAGACCGCTTTGCCAATAGTCCGGTGACGTGTTTGTTGACCGATGATGCTTTATCCGCGCATCATTTAATGCCTGTTTTGTTGCCTGCAGATATGACGGAAAAGCATAAAATAGATCTGTTCAATTATTGTCGGGATGGTGGGTTTCAATTTAATGTTCATTATTATCCAGTGAATGATCAGCCGGTTTATTTTGAAAAGGCCGGGCAATGTCCGCAGGCGATGCAATTTTATAATCGAGAGATAAGCCTGCCTTTTCATATGGATGTGCAACCAGAAGATGCCGCCAATTTTGCCAAATATCTTCTGAGTTATTTTGCATAGGCCATGTGATGAAGTTAGCAGCTATCGTACCGGCGCGCTTGGGAAGCAAACGCATCTCGCAGAAGAACTTCAAACTGTTTAGTGGGAAGCCAATGGTGCAACATGTCCTCGAAACGCTTGAAGAAAGCCAAGTGTTTGAAGGCCTTTATTTATCGACAGATGCCCCGCAGGAAAAGCTGCAAACCCTCTCGCCTAGTGTCAGCATATTACGCAGACCTGATGCTTTAGCAGATGACTTCGCGACCATTACACAAGTTGTGAAGCATGTTATCGAGCAAGTTGAGGCCGCGGGTGACGGTTTTGATGCTTATTGTCTGGTATATGCCACCTCGGTTTTGCTGACCGTAGATGTTTATCGCGAGGCGGTTGTAAAATTTAAGACGTCAGAGATGGACTATCTTTTGTCAGTTACAGATTATGGGCATCCTGTTGAGCGCGGCTTTTACTTGGATGAGAATTTGCATCTTAATGCCGGCGATTTTGATAAAAATCAACGCACACAGGATTTTAAGCCTTTTTACCATGATGCAGGCTGCTTTTGTTTTGGCGCAAAACAAGCTTGGCTCGGTGATCAAAGTATCTTTGGATCGACGACCGCGGCAATGGTGCTGCCCCGTTCGTCAGCAGTCGATATTGATTTTCCTGAAGACTGGCTATTTGCCGAGGCTCTTTTTCAGCTCCAACAAAAAGATTAATCTTTAAGTTTCCAAGTCAGTATGATGCAGTTCAACCGGCTGGGCAAAGCCGATATCTTTGCGGCAAGGTGTCCCGATTAATTTATCAAAATATTCTGGCGCCAGGCCAAAACCCGGGCGAACACGGCGCAGGTTTTGTGTGGTGAATATCTCGCCTGCTTTAATTGGGCGTGCCGCATAGAGCGAACGTCGAAAGCCTTTATTGGCCATTTCCACATCTGATCGCACGACGGAACCGTCCCCTAAAGCCTGAAAAGCATCGGTCGTTTCTTTCACAAGAGCCGATAGTTCGGGAGGCTCCATAGAAAATGCTGCGTCGGGGCCACCATCTTCACGTTTTATCGTAAAGTGTTTTTCAATGACTTTTGCGCCCAATGCCGTGGCAAGCAAGGCTGTCATATTGCCGAGCGTGTGATCTGAAAGCCCGACACAATCGCCATAACGTGCCTGAAGCGTTGTGATTAATTTGAGATTGCTTTGGTCGACCGGTGTTGGATAGCCACTGATGCAATGTAATAAAATAATATCTCTGCAGCCATATGTTTTGAGAATATCTATTGAGCGGTCAATTTCGTGCAGTGTTGCCATGCCGGTTGACATGATGACTGGCTTACCTGTTTTGGCAATATGACGTATCAGAGGCAAATCGGTCATTTCGAAAGATGCAATTTTGTAGAATGGACAGTTTAATGTCTCAAGAAAATCAACGGCACTCTCATCAAATGGCGAGCTGATGCAGGTGATATTTTCAGTTGCGGCATGGGCAAATAATTCAGCGTGCCATTCAAATGGCGTATGCGCCTCCTCATATAAATCCCAGAGTGTTCGCCCGTCCCATAAGCCGCCCTTAATTGTGAAGTCAGGCGTGTCTGCTTGAAGGGTCATGGTGTCAGCTGTATAGGTTTGTAGCTTTACACAGTTTGCCCCGGCTTTAGCGGCTTCGGCGATTAGTTGCTTGGCGCGGTTAATATCACCATTATGATTGCCGGATAATTCAGCAATAATATAAGGGCGTTTATTGGGCGGGAACATCATGGGACTTACTCCGCAGCTTTTTCAGTTTTTGCCGTTTCCTGCAAATCTGTCGGTGCGCTTAAAAGCGATAATAGTCTCGATATTTCCCCGTCATCACTGTTGATGCGCCCGATAATTTTTTCTGCATCTTGAGGTGCTGAGCGCATGGCGACGCGCATAATATCCATCCAATTAACATTGTTTCGGGTTCGTACAGCTTCAATCGCATCAATGATGACAATTTTATTTTTCAACACGAGCCGGTCGGGTTTTTCTTCATAAATAATAAAATCATTCTTTTTAAAACAGGCGATGCTGGCTTTGTTTTCGGGTTTAATCTGGGCTAATAAAACGCATGTCCGGTGGGTTAGAAATTCCTTAATGCCTGCGCTTAACAACGATGTTCCCAGCCCTTTGCCTCTGGCGTCGGGCGCAAGGTTTATAGAAACATCCGCCTGTTGCTGATGCGGATGCACATCAAAGCGAACCATGCCATAGGGGGTCTCGGGATCATTTTCATACCCCATAAAAATAAACTTATCTGCATCGGCGAGAGTTTTTTCAAACCACGCATTATGTGTCGTTAAACTGATAGCTTCATTGTTCAAAGAATGAGCCAGCGCCACACTATCATTGCGCCATTCATGAATTATGTCTTTATCGCTGGGCGACGCTTTGCGAAGATTTACCATTGGCTACCTCAATATAAACACAGGAAATAATGCAAATATTGCGCCAGAGAGGTTAAAACCTGTAATTTTCAATCAATTTTGAGAGAAGTGTCGTCTTTGGAAAATCATTGAATAGGGTGAGATATGATGATACTCAATCTTCTAGTTTTTATATATTTCATGTATAGGCGGAGTATTTATGAGTTTTTGTCCAAGCTTTGTGTTTGACATTTTTGTTTCTAAAACTGTGATTGAGTTTCTGTCATCAGAGACCGGTTCACTGGAAGCGCTTTCTAAAAAATATTCAGAAGCTATCTCAACAAAATATGCCGAAGTCGACAGTAATGTTATCCAAGAGACTGCTGAAGATATTGCTCGATTTCTTGCCGAAATTGAGGCGGGTGAAGATGCGGTTGGCTTGCTCAATGATTTTTGCAGATTTCGACTTTATTTTGTCGGTCATGCGCGAGAAAGAAAACTTAAGCCCTTATTTGGCGACTTGCTGGATCCGGTAAAAGAAGCTGAAATAAAACTTGGCGAAACGGTCAAAACTTTTAAAGCATTTGTCTTTAGCTTAAGATCTAATAATGAAGATCATGCCCCGGCGGGTTGGTTGCCGGAAACGGACGAGAATTTAACGCCTTTCCATGAAGCCTTTTCCAAACCCGTATCGGTTTCTGACCTTTTCTAGCTTATTTTTGTAATCCAGCACGCCATGACTCCATAAAGGATGTCAGGTAATCACCGGTTTTCTTGAGAGACGACACCATTGACTCCATGGCGGAGTATTGGCTCGTATAGCGTTCTCTGAGGCTTTCCATTCGTTCGTCTAGACTTACAATTTCAGCCTGTCTTTCGGCATTTATCTCATTCAAGTTTGAGATTTTAGTCGATAGGATTCCCTGCGTTGAGCTAATACTGGTGATATAGCTACTGACCATGGAACCCAGTCCTCGTGTGAGTGTAATATCACTTGTTTGGGGTTGGTTTTCCACATTGAAGACTAAGCCCTTAGCTGGACCTGAATTCATAATATATGCGGTGCCGAATGCAGTTGCAGCGACATCATCAATGGTGACGCCTGCCGAAGTGCCTGCTGAAGTTGTCGCGTCATCAAAACCGAGCCAGTCATTGAGTGCTCCGTCCAACGCAGTAATGGCAATTGAGCTCGTCGCTCCTGTGGATGTAGACTCCACCACATAACGCCCGTCTTCTACACTAACGGTAACATTATCTTCCCCTGTGGCCGTCCTGATAGCTGTTTGCATGGCGGCGGCGATTTCCGCCTGCGTTTTATAATCCCCATTGGCAATAACAGCCTTCACAGCAGTCGCACCATCCACAGAGATATTAAAGCTTTCCTGTCCAGCCGCGACAGTCAGGTCTTCTGAGGTAATATCTCGGCTAGGGGCGGCGCTGACCAGCTGCCCGCTTGTATCAGTTATTGCCGATAGGCTATATGTGCCGGCCGTATAATCCTGACCGGAGATACGCGCGGTTACATTTCGGTTATCCGGATAAGCGGCATTGGTAAAAATGGCTCCGAAATATCTCGGATTGGTATCAAAGAAATTATCAAATTTTGTTCTGTCTAGCTCGACCGAGCCGTCTCTGTTCGTTTGCAAACCAAAATTGGCCAGATAGAAATTCTCGCCATCGGGTGCGACCATCTCGGTTGTCGTGAAATTTCGTAATCTGGTTTTGACAAGCTGTGTCGAATTATCCCCAAAAAGCGGGCCAACCTCACCGTCACTGGCGCCATTTGCCGTGAGTTGGTTTAACAAAGATGCAGAATTATTCATCGAGTCAACAAAACTGCTGAGTAGCGCGAAGGCACTGTCATTGTCTTCTGTTGCTGTGATTGAAACGGCGCTGGAGGTTGTTGTCACAAATTCCAATGTCACTCCGTCAATCAGGTCAGTGACTGTATTTGAATTTCTGGTAACGCTGGCACCATCTATGGTAAATTCAGCATTTGATGCAGTTTGGCTCGGAGTATCTGGGTTATAATCAGAAAAATCTAGCTCTGAAAGCCCGGCGTCTCCTGAGTCATCTGTTGCAGTAATAATAAAACTGTTTTCAGCGCCTGTATCACCCTTAATGGCTATCGTGAATGTATCATTACCTGCATCTATAACTGTGGCAGACAGCCCAGCAGATGAGGCGTTAATTGCGGCGGCAATATCATCAAGTGAACTGGCATCGCTCGGAATAGTTATATTGACTGTTCGGGTGTCATCTGTCGTAAAAGTAGATGTCGCATCGTCCCATGTGCCAAAGTCAATTTGCAAGCTACCGGACCCGATTGACGTGTCACGACTATCGAATTTGTCAAAAACCAGTGTTTGGAAAGTTGCAAGGCTGGAGACTTCCATATCGTAACTACCTGACTGGATAACGGATTTGTCATTTGCGGTAGCGGTAATAGCTGTAGAACTGGAGGCGAGGGCAATGCCGTTTTCCCCGCTAAGTGCGTCCATGCTGGTCTGCAGGCTTTGCAGGCTAGACATAATCTGACCATAAGCAGAAATGGATACCTGATTTTCAGTAATTTCCTGCTCAATAATAGACGCGCGTGGCGCGCGTTCTGCATCCACAAGCGCATCAATAATTTGCGTTGTGTTCAGACCACTACCGGCATTAAGCGTACTAATATAGTCAACAGCCATAAGTTATTCCCTTAAGGTAAACGACAAATTAAATGCAAATTTTATGCCTAAAGCTGCAAATTTTTTGAAATTTTGTCTTTATATTCAACCGCAAAATAGTCCAACATGAACAAGTCAAAAGATGAGTAAAGGGCACCTATGATTGTATATGAACCTGTATCGACACCTAAAGTTATCAGGACGCTTTTTGTTTTGGTTGCTACCGGTATCGGGATTGGCGTTGTTATGGCCATTGTGTCCAATGGTTTTGTCAGAGGTGTCGCCCTGCTAACGGAGGGATACAGCAATACGGATATTCTGACATTCGACATTTTCAACATGACTCTCTCCTTGATGCCTCTTTTTATTATTCTTGTGGCGGCAATTTTAGTGATTTGGATTAGAGGTTATGTTGGTCTGGATAGGTTTCATGGTCCCGCAGACAGTATTTACACAGCGCATAGAACAGATAATGAGCTGGATGTAAAACGCGGCTTTGCCTCGACACTTAGCGCTTTTATATCGGCTTCCGGTGGGGCGTCAGTCGGGCAGTATGGCCCTCTTGTGCATTTTGGTGCCACTATGGGCAGCTATTTAAAGCGCCTGACTGGGAGCGCGATCACGATAGATATTTTTATCGGCTGTGGCGTAGCGGGTGCCATTGCGGCAGGATTTAATGCGCCGATTGCAGGTATATTATTCGCCCATGAAGCCATTATTCGGCATTTTTCACTGCGCGCGGTAACACCCATAGCCATTTCCAGCTTGGCTGCGGCATCCTTTAGTAAATATATTTTCGGTGATGCACCGGCTTTTGAAGTTACGCTTATTCCCCCTGATCTTATTTCTGTCTTTCCGCTTGCTCTTTTATTGGGTCCTATTTTTGGTTTGACCGCAATTCTTATGATGCTCAGCATTCGTAAAATTGCTCAATGGGGCATTAATAGCCAGCTTGGATATAAGAAGTTAACTTTCCTGGCTGCGTTTATTTGTGGATCCGTTGGGATATTTATCCCCGAAATTCTCGGGCTTGGCGGGGATACGGTGCAGGGTATCCTGTTTGGTAATTTTGATGCGTCATATTTAATAATATTGCTTATCGCCAAAATTCTCATATCAGCGATATGTCTCGGTCTTGGCATGTTTGGCGGTGTCTTTTCACCTGCACTATTTGTCGGTGCGGCTGCCGGTGGTCTGACAGGCATGGCGGTCTCCGGTTTTGTCAGTGGTGATGTGGCGTTGGCGCTCATAGTTGCTGGGATGGCTGCAGTTTGTGCGCCTGTTATTGGTGCGCCAATAACAGTGGTAGTGATTATACTGGAAATGACCATGTCCTACGAACTGGCATTATTCACGCTCGGCTCCGTTGTCACATCCGCTCTCACATCGTCCATGTTATTTGGCTATTCATTTTTTGACCGCCAATTACTGGACCGCGATATTGATATCAAACGTGGGAGAGGTCATATCGGCTTAATGGAAACACCTGTCTCCACTGTCATGAGCGATGATTATCTCTCTTTTAACCAGAAAGTATCCGTCGATGAAGTTGTTGACCGCATGGTTTCAGCCCAAGCAACCGAAGCTTATTTGCTCACTGATGATGGTGGATTTTTTGGTAAAGTAAGTTTAAGTGATCTTGTGCGTGTTCCGGGGGAAGATGCTGTTTCATCTTATGCAGATAAAAACCCGCAGCTCATTAAGCATGATGACTCACTTCAACAAGCCATAGAAATCGCCAGTAATTTCATTGGTGAGAGTATTCCAATTATTGATTTGGAAAATAATCGTCTCATAGGTGTTGTGAGCGAAGCTGATATTTTTCAGGGTTATTTGAATTTACAATCTAATGTCGTTGATCTTGAGACACGCTAATTACGCAATCAGATCAAATGTAGATTTAAAACGTGGCATGTCGTTCATAATGGATGAGGTATAAGCTCTTTTAACTGCCGCGAGGTTTTGGGCCACGCCCTCCGACAATAAGGCACGCGCCTCTGCAAGATTTTCAGTAATAACGGCAGATGGCGCCTGGCGCGGATGTCTGAGATTAATCTGATTTAAATTGTTTTTGGTTGCGCCGGATGCATCTACATCCATTGTCGGGATTAAAGATTGCATGGATTGAGCGCTGTCCAAACCGGCTGACATTGCAGGCCGGGTGGCTGCATTTGGCATGGGGATTGCAAAGTTACCGTGATGAGACGGCCTTGATTGTTTAAGCAAAGCTGCCTGTCCGAAAGTGGAAGCAATATTCCCTTGATTGACAGGCGAAATTGGAAACGCGTTAACCATGCGCAAGCTTAACAATAGGCCGTGATAATTTGCAAGTCGCTTTGTAAAGGGAATTTACATGGATTATTCAAAAGTTTCTCAAGCCTATAAAAAAACCGAGGAACATTCCGTTCACGAAATTGAAGATCCTCACGCCATTGTTGAGACGATGCTGGTCGAGCTGGTTAAATCCATGACCATATTTGCTGATAACATAGACCTGAAAACGGGTAATTTAGAATTGAAGTCGAAGCATTTTTCCCGTGCTTTAACAATCATTTACGGCCTTCAAACCAGTATTGATTTTGAAAAAGGCGGCGATATTGCGAATGGTCTTTTCCAAATTTATGAATATGCCCGCCAGCAATTATTAAGTGATATGGGCAAAGCAAAATCCGAAACAACGCCAAACGCTATCAAGGCTTTAGAAGACATCATTGATGCATGGAAACAAATAGAGCCAAGCAAATGATTGATATTTTTAAAAGAAAATTCACCGATCTTAACAAAAGCCTTCAACTTGCTATTGAGTCGGGTGATTTTGCGTTAGCTCAAACAATAGACGCCGAACGGCAATTTCTATTGGTCTCTTTTATGAAAGAGGGGCATGACCCGGATAATGATCTCATTGCATTTATCGAACAATGTGCGAGCGAGAATGCCGAGCTTGTGACAAAGATGGAAGCAGGGTTGCAAATGTTGAGTTCGACGACCCACCGGACCAATAAGATGATGAAGGGCTATAATATTTAGCCGATTGTCGGTCTTTCAATCATTAGCTTTTTCATTTTTTCAATAAGTGTCGTCCGACGCAGTTTCAACGCTTCCGCAGCACCGGTAATTTGCCCTTCTTTTTTGCGCAGAGCGGCCTCAATCAATACAATCTCAACTTCTTGAAGGTGCTTGCGCAAATCGATTGTATCGAAATAGGAAAACCAGTCCTGATAACTTGTTGGTGCGGGGAGGGGCGGTTTATCAGATATGAGCGCATCGAGATCAATCGCATTCAGATTTCCAGTTTCTTCCCACAGGGCTTCCAGCTCTTCTGCCTCATCAGGGACTTTCAGGCGCAACAGATTTTCGCGGACTTCTTTGCCGGTAATCTCTTTTTTCGGGAAAAGCACGATAGCGCGTTCTAGAACATTTCGAAGCTCCCGCACATTGCCCGGCCAGTTATAACGCGATAATTCCGACAGTGCCGTCTCATCAAATAATGGCGGCTTGGTATTCTGGCTTTCACTAATGGCGTCGCAGATAGAACTGATTAAATCTGGAATATCGACGCTTCTCTCTGCCAATGTCGGCACTTGAACGGGGAAGACATTAATTCTGAAAAACAAATCGGCGCGAAACTTACCTTCGTCGACATAAGCCTGAAGATTTTGGTGGGTGGCGCAAATCAGTCTGAAATTAACCTTAATATCCTTACTGCCGCCCACTCTTTGAATGGTCCGGTTTTCGATGGCCCGCAAAAGCTTCGTTTGAAGCGATAAATTCATATCGCCAATTTCGTCGAGAAATAATGTGCCCTGGTCAGCGAGTTCAAAGCGTCCTTTACGGTCGGTTTCCGCACCGGTAAACGCGCCTTTTTCGTGACCAAAAAGCTCTGACTCCAATAATTCTGTTGGAATGGCGGCGCAATTTATAGAGATAAGGGGCCCTTTACGGCCGGATAGAGCATGAATGGCGCGGGCGACAACATCTTTACCAGACCCCGTCTGTCCCTGAATAAGTACTGTGCTATCGGCAGGGGCAAGAATATCTACCAGGCGGCGCAACTCTTTCGTTGCTGCGGACTGACCAACAATAAATTCATCAACGCTTGTCGAAACCGCCATACGCTTACTCAAACCTGAACAAAACTCTTACACAACAAAAAACTCTTACACATTAGGGTGTCAAACTGACGACACCACAATGCTAACTCTCATATTATGTGTCAGAAAATTGAACTTTCGTCTAGCGAAAGGAGTCGGAAAGTTTTGTCTAGAGAAGCAAGTCATTGAAACATATAGATATTTAATTTTTTTGTAAAACTGTTGCCGGTTTGGCGCGGTTTTTGCCTTAACCCTATCCAGAGGGAAAGGAGACCCAAATGACTCTCTTAGCGATCAATTCTTTTGGCCTAGAACTGGCTCAGCCAATTGGTGATGTTCTGACAACGCGTAATATGGCGTTTATGGCATTCGATGCCAAAAATACAGATTTGCCTGATGGGCTTTCAGCCTGTGAGCAATTTGTCTGTTCAGGCAAATATCTCGATGCTGTTGGCGGTCTCGATAAATTTGTAGATATTTGCCGAAGCTTAAAAATTAAAAATATCACGGTTATAAATGAAAAAGCTGAATGCTTTTCTGTGAAAACGGAATTGGGCGGCAAGCTGGTCTATGTTTCTTTGCCAGACAGTGAGAGCGATAGAGCCCCTGCACAGAATTATGGCCTGCAACTCATTACCAGCATGATTGCGTCAGAAAATCATGTTGCCGTGGGTGACGAAAGTTCACACACAATGTTGCGTCTCGCCAAGAAAGTGGCAGAGACCGATGTAACCGTCTTTATTAATGGTCCAACCGGAACGGGTAAGGAAGTTCTGGCACGGTTTGTTCATAATCATTCCGGTCGGCGTGCTAACCCGTTTATCGCGATTAATTGCGCGGCAATTCCCGAAAATATGCTTGAGGCCATTCTCTTTGGTCATGAAAAAGGTTCTTTTACCGGCGCCTCTACCGCCAATAAGGGGATTTTCCGCGCCGCAGATACCGGTACCTTGCTTCTCGATGAGATTTCAGAAATGCCACTTTCTTTGCAAGCCAAGCTGTTGCGTGCTTTGCAAGAGAAGTCTGTCACGCCAATCGGCTCCAATGATGATATTGCTGTTGATGTGCGCGTGCTGGCGACAACCAACCGCGATATTCCAAATGAAGTGCGCGCCGGAAATTTCCGTGAAGACCTTTATTACCGTTTAAATGTATTCCCACTTAACACCATCAGCCTGAGTGAAAGGGCCGATGATATTATTCCCATCAGCACCGTCCTGCTCCAGCGCCATTGTAAAACGGCTGAAGAACTGCCGTGGCTGGATGAAAGTGCCGTCAAGGCCCTTACAGATTATGAATGGCCCGGCAATGTCCGTGAATTGGAGAATGTTCTCCAACGTGCGCTGGTCCTGCATGAAAATGGCTGCATCACCAAGTCGGATATTCTGACGGATATTCTGTCCACCACCATGCAGTCGCGTGTCGATCAAGATACCAGACTTTCAGAAGTCGGTTAGGAGAGCATTATGATAGAGGTAAAATCAGTCGGTTCATCTTCGTCGCTTCACCAAAAGGTTCTGGAGCGAACAAGTCAGGCTCTAAATACGGATGATAATGCACCGTCATTTGTCAGTCGTGTGGGGGATGCCATTAAGGATGTCGCCGAGTCTCAAAACATCAGTGGCGATATTACCAAAGCTTATGAGTTGGGTGAGGAGACGGATTTGGCAAAAGTTATGGTCACGCAACAAGTGTCCTCACTGGGTTTTCAGATGACGCTCAACGTCCGCAATAAAGTTTTAAGTGCCTATAAGGATATTATGAATATGCCGGTCTAAGCCGGGATTTCGTTAGGGGAAAGTTATGTCAGAGACAACAATTACATCCGTTCAAACAGGCGTTGACCCGTCACAAGGGCAGGTCAAGCAGATGATTAACAAAATTATGAATTTTGTGAATGAGCCGAGCGTACAAAGATCGCTGCCGACTCTTATGGCCGTTATCGTATGTTTTGTAGGGCTTATGGCTTATTTGCTGCTCCAGAAACCAGCACGTACGACATTATACAGCTCCTTACCGGAAGCTGAAAAAATGCGCGTTGTTGAAGCTTTGAAAAATGCTGGCGTGGATGTGATACTGGACCCGACAACGGGGGAAGTGCTTGTCCCGACAACTGAATATCATAACTCCCGTATCATGCTCGCCGCACAAGGTCTCCCCGCCTCAGTGCCGGAAGGCTATTCCGGGCTGAATGATATGCCGATGGGCACAAGTCGTTCGGTTGAAAGCATGCACATAAAACAAGCGCAGGAACTTGAATTAGCGCGCTCAATTAGTGAAATTGAAACTGTGCTGGCGGCACGGGTGCATCTGGCATTACCAGAAAAATCCGTCTTTGTGCGGAGTAACCCCGATCCGACAGCTTCCGTATTCTTGCAACTTGCAAATGGTCGTTCACTTGGCCGAACCCAAGTGGAAGCGATTATTCATCTTGTTTCATCTTCCGTGCCGGGGCTGAATAAAGAAAATGTAACCGTTATTGACCAGAATGGCGCTCTGTTATCGCGCACGGCGGATGACCCGGATTCAATTCTGTCAGACTCGCAGCTTGAATATAAAATGCGTCTTGAAGGTATTTACCGTCACCGTGTCGTCTCAATTTTGACGCCGATTGTTGGTGCCGGCAATGTGAATGCGCAAATCAATATTGATTTTGACTTTACCCGTACGGACAGAACAGAAGAGATTGTTGACCCTAATGGCAATGCGTTGCGGAGTGAACAAAAGACGCTGGATCAGACTGCCGATTTGACGGCAAAGGGTATTCCAGGTGCCGTGACGAATACACCGCCAACCAAAGCCGAGCTTGAAATGGAAGCAGGTCAGGGTGGTGCTGGCGAAGGTGGGCAATTGCAAACACGTTCTTCCAGCGAGGTAAGAAATTTTGAAGTGAGCCGTACGGTGTCCACAACTCAGAATCCGCGCGTGCAAATTGACCGTATGTTTGCCTCTGTTCTGGTGAGCGATAAATTGGTTGTTGATCCAGAAACAAATCTGGAGGTCAGACAACCGCTTTCGGAAGAAGAGATTGAGCGTATTGAAACGCTGGTCAAGGACTCCATCGGTTTTGATGACGCGCGCGGTGATAGCGTGACTGTCAGAAGTGCTGAGTTTGTTGACACATTGATGAGTGCTGCCGTCCCGTGGTATGAAAAGTCATGGTTCAAGGAAGTGTCCCGTCAGATTACGACAATCTTGATTCTATCTATTGTTGCTCTTGGTGTGATGCGTCCGCTTTTGTCCAGAATTCTGGTGCCGGTTGGTGCCGTGCCTCCTGGAATGGCTGCTTCAGCCGGTGATGACGATATGGATATAGATACTGTGGAAGTTGGTGAAGGTGAAAGCCTCGAGGATATCAAAGCCAAGCTCAAGCCTAAAAAGGCTGCCATATCTGCTGAAATGCTGGATACCGCAAACACCTATGATGACAAGGTTGCTGTCATTCGTATGATTGTGTCTGATGAGGCTGGCCGTGTGTCAAATGTCTTCAAGAACATGATGCGTCAGGATATGGACAATCTTTAAGATTGATTGCGTAAGGTAAGGAGTACACATTATGTCCGAAATTGCTCAAACAGAAATGGATGCTGATGACATCTTCTCACAGCTCTCAGGAACACAGAAATCTGCGATTCTGATGATGTTATTGGGGGAGGAAGAGGCTTCTGAAATCCTAAAAAATCTGGGGCCGAAAGAAGTGCAGCATCTTGGGAGTGCGATGTATTCTGTACAGGGGCTAGATCAGGATACTGTGAACCGTGTGCTTGATGAGTTTCTTGATATTATCAAAGAGCAAACAAGTCTTGGTTTGGGTGCCGGTAATTATATTCGCAATGTGCTGATGAAAGCTTTGGGCGAAGATAAGGCGCAATCTGTATTGAGCCGTATCACACCTTCCAGCAGTGACCGTCCGATTGAAATTTTGGATTGGATGGATGCGCGCGCTATTTCTGAGCTCATTGTCGATGAGCATCCGCAGATTATTGCACTGATTATTTCTTATCTTGATTTCTCTATGGGCGCGGATGTGCTCAACCTTCTGCCGGATGACCTTCAGCCGGAAATCATTCGCCGTATCGCAACGCTGGAAACGGTTCAGCCTGATGCATTACGCGAGTTGGAAGATGTGATGCAAAGAAAGTTTAAAGCCAATACGACGTTGCGTGCCTCTCAAGTTGGCGGTGTCAAAGCGGCAGCGAAAATCATGAACTTTACCAATCAGAATATGGAAGCCCGTATTATGAAAAATATTGGTAAGGACGATAAAATTTTAATGCAATCTATTCAGGAAAGCATGTTCGTCTTTGAGACGCTCATTCTGTCTGATGATAAATCGCTCCAAACATTGCTGCGTAATGTTGAGACAGAACTTATTGTTCTGGCGCTTAAAGGCGCGGATGATGCCCTGAGAGACAAGCTGTTTTCCTGCATGTCCAGTCGTGCGGCGGCGAATATTATGGATGAGATGGAAGCACTTGGCCCTGTCAGACTGGCAGAAGTCCAAGAAGCGCAAAAGCAAATTATCGCTGTGGCGCGGCGCTTGTCTGATGAAGGTACGATTGTACTTGCCGGTCGCGGCGGAGATGATTTCGTTTAATCCGACTTGTTGGATGAGCGTTTTTGATTGAGTTTTTTGATGAGTGAACTTTTTGAACAAGATCTGAGCCCTTTAGCCCCTCAAGAGATTGAGCGGTTGTTAAAGCAGTCGCGTGATGCGGGGTTTAACCCGGATGAAAACGCGCCGCGCAAACAGCGTGGGGATTTTAAAAAAAGTAATCTGATTGAAATTGCACGGGCCGTTTCCGATGAAAAAGCGGCGACGTCTGATGCTTCATCTGCCCCTGAAGAGAATGCGTCTGCAGAGGCCGTTCCCCCAGCAAATGAGACTGCGGGTCAATCCACATCTTCAACAGAAGATTTGCCCAATGAAACGGGTAGCCAGAGTGTTGACGCTGAAGACGTTGAGTTAACGCCTGAAGAAGCCCTGAAAAAAGCCTTCGAGGATGGCAAATCCCTAGGTTATAAAGAAGGGCTTGCCGCAGGGCGTGCAGAAGGCAAACAAGAAGGCCACACAGAAGGGCGAAGCGAGGGCATTACTGAAGGCAGGGCTGAAGGAAAGCTCGAAGGAGGCAATGAGGCCGAAGCGCGTTTATCTGCGCAGGTTTCAGCGCTGGAAAAACTGATTACCAATACGATTAATTCTGAAACACTCGATGCCGGATATTTGCGTAACCTGCTGGGTCAAAAAATTGCCGAGCTGGCTTCTGAGCGCGCTGGCAGTGAAATTGCTATCGCACCGGAGGGGTTTTCTGAAAAAATTGAGAAGCTTTTGGATATGGTGAGCCATGCTGCAGAAACACCGCTTATCTATCTTAACGGCACGGATTACCAATCTGTCGCGCATTTGCTGATTACCCGAGATAGTCTCAAAAAAGCTTCAATCCAAATTGACTCGAGTTTGCAACCAGGTGATTTGCGGATTCAAATCGGGCATATCGGTTTGGAAGACCGGCTGATTAACCGTCTTGGCCTGGAGGCTGGCGAGACGGAACAAAAAGCCGAAGAGAAGCTGGTGGAGATTGGCGAAACCCTCCAGAAACTTTTGGACGATGACTCTGGTCAAGCCGATATGAATGACGATGAGGCAAGCTCTGATGAGTAAGCTGATGTCGACTTTATCTGAAGATCTGGAAAGTCTGTCTCTGCGGAAGCCTGTCCTGCTGTCTGGTCGCGTGAGCCGTTTTGATGGTTCAATGATTTATTGCGACGGCTTTCCTGCCGGTATTGGCGCCCTGTGCCATGTTGAAACTGATGGCGAGGAAAACGCAATTGCCGAAATTATCGGATTTGAAAACGGTAAAAATATTCTGTCTTTGCATGAGCTGGGGGCGCGTATCAAAGTCGGTTCGCGTGTCACCTTGGTTGATGAAGGCGATAGTCTGAAGGCGGGCGATGCTTTAATGGGGCGCGTATTTGATGCGCTTGGTAATCCGATTGATAATCTGCCCGACCCGGTGCTCAGCGATAGCTGGCCTTTAATGGGTAAGAACTTAAACCCTTTATCGCGCGAGACCATTGATGCGCCAATGGATGTGGGTGTACGCGCGATTAACAGCCTGCTCTCTGTCGGGCGGGGTCAGCGTCTGGGTATTATTGCCGGTTCTGGTGTCGGTAAATCGGTTTTGCTGGGCATGATGACCCGCTTTACGTCTGCCGATGTCGTTGTGGTCGGTCTGATTGGTGAACGTGGGCGTGAAGTTGGTGAATTTGTAAGAACTGTTATGACGGATGAAACCAGGAAGCGCACAATTGTTGTGGCAGTTCCGGCGAACCATTCGCCTTTGTTGCGAATTCGGGGCGCATGCCGCGCGACAGCGATTGCCGAATATTTTCGCAATCAGGGCAAGGATGTCCTGCTGATTATGGATTCCCTGACGCGTGTTGCGCACGCCCAAAGAGAGATTGGTCTCGCTTTAGGCGAGCAGCCGACATCAAAAGGCTATCCGCCCTCTGTTATTTCTCTTATCCCGCGCCTGATTGAACGGACCGGAACGGGTGTGCCGGGGCAGGGGACGATTACATCTTTTTACACCGTGCTGGCCGATGGCGATGATGCCAATGATCCGGTCGTGGATACCGCCCGAGCCATTCTTGATGGTCATATCTTATTATCGCGTGATAATGCCCAGCTTGGGATTTACCCTGCAATTGATATTCCATCTTCAATCAGTCGGGTCATGAATGATATTGCCGATGATGAGCATCAGCTGGCCGCACGTCAATTTAGACGATTGGTATCGCTCTATACGGAAAATAGGGATTTGTTCCTTATGGGCGGTTATGTGCAAGGGCAGGACCCTGAATTGGATCTCGCGATTAAATTATGGCCTGAAATTATCAGTGTTATTAGTCAGAATGCATCCGAGAAAGCTAATTTTGGGGAAAGCCGTCAGGCATTGCTTAATGTCATTGGGAATATGTGATGTCCGGCAAAAAAAATACATTTGAGAGATTGGCGCTTAAAGAACATATTGAGATGACTAAAAAGGCGCGTGATATGAGACTTCTCCATGAGGAGTTGAAACATACTGAGTTAATGAAACAGCAGATTGATGATGCCTTGGCGCAGACCCCTAAAAAAACGGCGGCGACAACGGGTAATGAGTTGAAGTCCGGCAATTGGTTTGTCGAAAAAATTCTCGAACAACGCACCACTATTCAAAATAAATGTGACTTTCTGGAAAATGAAGTCACCACGGCGCAGGAGAAACTATCTGCGGCCCGTCTGCGTCATGCGAAAGCATCGGATAAGGCGTCTGAACGTCACAAAGAAATCATGCTTGAAAAAGAAAATAAACGCGAAGCTGACCTACCGAAAAGAAATATTATTCGCAACGTCTAATGGCATTATTTTTGCAATTAAAGTTTCGTGAAGAACTAATTACGAGGCTTTCGTGGTTCAAATTGATTCCAAAATCCCTGTAGGGACTGAAAACAAAACTGTCGGTGATGCCCAGAAATCTGCGCATTCATCGTCTGGTGGCGTGTTTGAAATGCTGTTTTCAGGACTTTCAATCCCCGAAAGTGAAGCCGGGGAGACATTGCATCTTTCAGAAGAAGACTTGCAAAGTTTTTCTGTGTTGACGGGCATGGGGTATCTGAACAGCGTTAAAGGTCTCGTTGGCGCGACAGATTCTGACGACATGCTGGATTCTGATGCGGAGCTTTCAGAGGAAATACCTCTCTTTGGTCTCGATATGGAGGCGTTGGAGCTTTCTCTGCCAAGCGATCACAATAGCGCGGCACATAATGAAGCGTCTCCCGAGACAATTATTGGTCTTGCTCACATTATCGACCCTCTCACATCACCCGCTATGAGTGTCGGCGCGTTATCGACTGCGACTTCTGGTAATGGTGTTCAAGACGTTTTACTCACCCCTAATGGCCTGTCTTCTGGCCTCTTATCCGGTAGTTTTAATGTGTCGGCTTTAGGGCAGGGTGCGCTGGTGATGAATTCTGGCTATCTGCCGGGGCAAGTCTCGATAAATGCAGCAAGTGCTGATGGCGTGACGATGAACAATATGGCGTTGCAACCCAGCACGCCTCAGGCATTGCTGGGTGAGAATGGTCTCAAGCCACTATCTGCCTCGGATATGGCGGCGCTAACTGATGAGGAAAGTCCGGATATTCTTATTCGCCGTGTTATGGACGGTATGAAAAACAACATAGAATTTGATGTTGAAACCTATGGCAAAAATACTGGTCTCAAAAATGCTGGCATGAATGGCGAGAAAAGCGATTTGCAAAATATGCTGATGCGCGGCACCTCACAACTTGCCAACCAATCAGGCCAGTCAATGATGGTGCAAAACCAAGCGCTTCAGCTTGCTTCACAGTTGAAAGCGGGTCTTGATGCGGCGGATGATTTACGTCCCGGCTTGCGCGATGGCAACCTATCACAGACAAGCAGTCTTGGAGGCTCTTTGAACGCGACATCTTCAGCGAGCTTTGCAGGTGGGCATTCCGGTCAAGGTGGTCATACAGGGCAGGGTATGGCGCAACCAAATGTTTTCTCCTCATCAGGTGGTTTGGTTTCCGCTAAGGGTGAGCTTGATTTAATGCAGGATAAATGGACGAAAAATCTCGCCGAGCGTATCGAGAAATCTCTGCGCGATGGTCAGCAGGAAATTGATTTAGTCTTGAAGCCTAAAAATCTTGGTAAGTTGAATTTACGTCTGGCGATGAATAATCAGTCTTTGAATATTCAAATACAAGCCGATAATCAGCATGTGGTGTCCTTGCTTCAAGACTCTGAGGCTCGTTTAACGCAAATGCTGGATGGTAGCGGCTTTAAGGGTGCGCAACTTGCGTTTACGTCTGGCTTTGGTGATGCTTCTGGTTTCGGGAAGCGACAAAATCAGTCACAACAACAGGATGAAAGAATTACGGCTACGTCGCAAAACGGGCTGGTCAAATCATCCGGAGAAAATATAATGGTCGGAGCAGAAGGCCGATCATCGGATCATGGTAAAACAGGCGTTGACGTCATCGCCTGATGTTGAGTTGAGGATAAGAGTATGTCTGAAGAAAATGCTGAAGAACAAGGCGGTGGCCTCGTCAAGATTTTGCTTTTTGCTGGTGGCGGGGTGCTCTTGCTCCTCCTCGGTCTGGGTATTGGCTTTCTGGTTTTTGGTGGTCAGCCTACGGACCCTTCCGAAGAAATTGAACGCATTATTGAACGGTCTGACCCTGCAGCAGCTGCACGGGCAAAAGCTGAAGCGGAAGCGGCCGCTGCTGCTGAAGAAGGTGAAGTGGGTGAAGATGGTGAACTGTTAGGCCCGCCGCAAAAAGTCGTTAAAATTTCCCCGGATGTGGAGATTTTCCAGACGACTTATTATGAATTTACCGGTACATTGACGACTAATCTCAAAAATTCGCGCAAATTCCTGCAAGTCGGCATTGGTGTGTCGACACAATATGACGAAACGGTCATGGAAAATGTTGATTCGCATCAACTGGCGCTCAGGTCAGAAATGCTGGGTGTTCTCTCAGGTTTTTCGGTTGAACAACTGCAAGACAAAGCAGGTCGCCAGTCTTTGCTCGACCAGCTCCGCGATGTTATGAATGCAAAGCTAGAAGAACTTGAAGGCTTTGGCGGTATAGAGGGTGTTCACTTCACATCCTTTGTGGTGCAGTAAGGATTTGGAATTGTAATGGTTGCGTCACGTAAACTCTCAACGGATGAAGTCAACGCCCTTTTAGAAGGGCTGGAAGCTTCAACAAACTCGCAAGGCGGGGTCGCTGTTGACCTTTCCGAGAGCAGTGACGTGCGCCAATTTTCCTTTGGTTCGGATGATCTTTCTGTTCTGGGTGATTATCACGCCCTGCGGATGATTAATGAACGCTTTGCACGTTTTTCACGGGCTGTATTCCTACCCATGTTGCGTATTCAGCCACGTATCTCGTCTTTTCCGCCTGAGGTGAAAACCTTTGACGAATACACATCCGAGATTGACAATTTTATGAGCCTGACAACGGTTCGTATTGAAGAATTGCGTGGCTCTATGTTGATGGTATTTGACCCGGGCTTTATCTCGAAGCTGACCGATTCTTATTATGGTGGCACGCTGACGAAAACAGTAAATGCGAAAGCTGAATTCACAGCCACTGAAGATCGTTTGATTGAAATATTGACGCGCGGCCTCAATGAGGTGCTTGAAAATTCATGGCGTGATTTGATGCCTGTGACTTTTAAAGAGCAAGGCCGCGAAGTGAACCCTCAATTTGCCTCTTTTGTTGATGGCACAGATACCGTCATTATTTGCAGTTTTGTGGTGCAGCTCCCGAATATTGATCCCGCGACATTCCAAATTATTTACCCTTTGCAAACGCTGAAACCAATCGCGTCGCAATTGCGGTCACGTATTCAGTCTGAAATTATTGATGATGATGTCACATGGCGCGACAGGTTGGAGCGCGCCGTTTTGGATATCCCGCTTCTTGTGGATGTTCTTTTGGCAGAGCCGAAAATTGCTCTGAGTAATCTCATTCATATTAAGCCGGGTGATGTTTTACCCGTTCAACTTGCCGAATCTGTTGATATTCGGCTTGAAGAAAACCCGTTTTTCGAAGGGGAAATGGGAGATGTTGCAGGCCAGTTGGCCGTAAATCTGACGAAACGTCTAGATAGTCACAGCGCGTAGAAAGGCAGAAACATGTCAGAAACAGATCAAGAAACAATCGAAGAGAAGGACACAGACGCCACGGAAACTGTGGATGCAGCAGCTGATGCCGGTGCGGCGATGAACGAAGCGGCACCTGCGCCAAGAAGTGAAAAGGTGAGTATCGAGAATCTGCGTGTTTTGGAAAATATTGAGGTCAATTTGACGGTTGTCGTCGGTGGCACGGAGCTTAAAATCCGGGATTTGTTGCGCCTCAATGAAGGCTCTGTCATTGAACTTGACCGCCTTGCCGGTGACCCGCTTGATATTCTTGCCAATGGCATTGTTATTGCCAAGGGTGAAGTGGTGATGATTGGCGAACGTTTCGGTATCCGTTTTACGGAGATTGTTGACCCTGAAAAACGCGTCGAAAACCTTTAATTGTCGGTAATTTGACATGCCGAGGGCTTGATAAAAGCCTGTGTCAAATTTCAGCGTTAAAACTTTTTTTAAAAATCAAATAAATTCAAGAGTTTAAGAGCCCTCCTTGCGCACCACTTTGGCACGCCTTTTGCCTATTAGTCTTTAACTAAGGCAGGAGGCTTTTATGGCAGTTCAAGGTGTTCAACCTTTTCAAATGTTTATCATGGTGGTGTTTTTAGCCGCGCTGGTGACCATATGGTTGATTGTTAAGCAATATAGCGGGCGTATCCGTAATAAGTTGCATGCTGATCGTCGTATTGAGGTCATGCAGGAATTGTCGCTTGGCACGAATGAGAGTCTTCGGATTATTCGTGTTGATGAGCAGGAGTTTATTCTCCATGCCGCCAAAAATGGCCCAGCGAGCCTGCACCCGCTTAATCAGCTTGTCACTCAATCCCTTCCTCAACAAACCGGTATTGAGAGCCTCCTGTCGGCTTCTAATAGTCAGGCGCCTGTTCCAGAAGAAGACATTCCTGCTTTTCTGCTGAAAAAGAAAACGAGGGGCAGATAATGCGTATAGTATTTTACATTCTCGCGCTGATTTGTGTCGCTTTAGTCCCGTCGCCGGTTCTGGCGCAGGGGGCTGCCACTTTGGTAGAAGGCCTGCCCGCGTTAAGCGTCAGTTCCGACCAGGACGGTCAGACGACTTATTCATTGTCTTTGCAAATTCTGGCGCTGATGACGGCCTTGACGGTTCTGCCGTCTCTCGTGCTGGGCATGACGTCGTTTACGCGTATCATTATTGTGTTGTCCATTCTGCGTCAGGCGATGGGGACACAGCAGACACCCCCTAATCAGGTGTTGATTGCCATTGCCTTGTTTTTGAGTTTCTTCATCATGACGCCGACCTTCAATATGATGAACGAACAAGTGCTGACCCCGTATCTGGATGGGAAAATGCCTGCTGAGACAGCGCTGGAAGACGGTTCGACCATCATGAAAAAATTCATGGTTCGGAATACGCGCAAGGATGATTTGACCATGTTTGCTGAAATGGCTGGAGAGTCCGGTTATGAGACGCAAGCCGATGTGCCGTTTTCGATTATTTTACCAGCCTTTATCACCTCGGAATTGAAAACTGCGTTCCAAATTGGCTTTTTGCTTTTCCTGCCATTTCTGGTCATTGATATGGTTATTGCCTCCATTTTGATGTCGCTGGGTATGATGATGCTCAGTCCCATGCTTGTGGCCTTGCCGTTTAAATTATTGCTCTTCGTGCTTGTGGATGGGTGGTCCATGACGGTCGAAGCGCTGGTTGCCGCCTATTCGGCGGGCTAGGAGTTATTATGGGATTTGATGCAAATGTAGAAATTCTGCGCATGGCTTTTTGGCAGATTATCATGGCAGCCGGGCCTGTTTTGGCAATTGCGCTGGCTGTGGGTCTGACTATCGGTATTATTCAGGCCGCGACTTCTATTAATGAAATGACACTGAGTTTTGTGCCAAAGCTGATTATTGTGCTTGTCAGTTTTGCCTTGTTGGCGAATTTTATGCTTATCCGCCTCACTGATTATTTCGCTTTTATTTTTGACCGGATCAGTACGCTTGGGTAACGCATGGACACGTTGGTAGCCTCAAATCTGCCGGGTATGCCCGGCCTTGATTTACAAAGTCTGATGGGATGGCTTGCCCGCTATTTCGTCGTCAGTATCCGAATGGCTGCTTTCTTCCTTGCTGCGCCTTTTTTTGGCGCCCGCTATATTTCGCCGACAATTCGCATTGTGTTTGCCATGGTGGTGGCGATGTTTGTTTTCCCCAGAGTAGATGCGCCATCAGCAGAGGTGATTATTTCCGGCTATGGCCTGATGATGATTATGGGAGAGCTGATATTTGGCGTGGGGTGCGGGTTAATCCTATATATATGGTTTACCGCAGCTGCTCTGGCAGGTGAAAAAATTGCCACCAGTGCCGGGCTTGGTTTCGCGACACAGATGGATCCAAACTCCAGTGGTCAAACGCCTGTTGTGTCGCAGATTTTGACCTTGTTTTTGACGGTTATCTTTTTGTCTTTAAATGGTCATTTGGTGGTGATTGGTATGATGCTGGAATCCTATCAGCGGTTTCCGGTTGGTGGCATGGGGGATATTACCATGCTGATAGAAGGTGGTATTTCTGCGGCAGGTTATATGTTCTTGACGGCGACGATGATTATGTTGCCTGTCGTGACACTGTTGCTGATGATTAATATCACCATTGGTATTATCACGCGCTCTGCACCTCAGTTGAATTTGTTTTCCTTCGGTTTTCCGATTTCGCTTTTGGGTGTGTTTGTTATTTTATTTTTATCAACGACAAATCTTGGTTATGCCTTATCAGACCTCGTGCAGGAAATACTGAACCATTTTGAAACCATAATCGGGGGCGTGAATGGCTGAAAATAATTCAGATGAAGCCCAGGAGAAAACCGAGGAACCAACCCAGCGGCGAATAGACAAGGCTAAAGAAGACGGTCAGATTTTGACCTCCAAAGAAGTTTTTGTGTTCGCCAATATTTCAATGGGATTGCTGGTGATTTTGTTAACCCTCAACTATGGCGGGGCGGGGCTTTCAAGTTGGTCGACTTTGTTCAGATTGGATACGGTTGATAAATTGGATGAGCTTATTGCCAGTAAATTGATTGATAGTCTTTGGATTATTTTTCAGACTTCTCTCGTTATCGGTGTGCCGCTCATCATTGCGAATATTTTAACGCAGGCCGCCGTGGGGGGGCTTAATTTCGCGCCCAAAGCGATGAACTTCAAGGGTAACAGAATGAATCCCATTTCTGGCCTCAAGCGCATGTTCTCTATGAAATCGCTGGTTGAATTGGGGAAATCAATTCTGAAAGTCACTTTGTTATTTGGTATCGCCACGGCGGTGATATTCCAAATTATGCCGGGGGTTTTAAATTTCCCGTCTCTGACATTACCAAAAATGCTTGAAGTTATGGCCTATGTCATTCCATTACTTATTGGTGCTTTGCTTGTTGTGCTGGCGATTATCGCCGCTATTGATTATTTCTGGCAACGCCATACCCACATCAATCAATTGCGTATGTCGCGTCAAGATTTGAAGGATGAATTTAAGCAGACAGAAGGCTCGCCCGAGGTAAAGGCTAAAATCAGACGCATGCAGTCCGAAACGGCCAGCCGTGGCGCGCAGCAAAGAGAGGCGCTGGATGATGTTGCCAATGCGACGGCAGTGATTACCAACCCGACCCATTTTGCTGTTGCGCTTAAATATGAGGTGGGTGATCAGTCAGCCCCGGTTATTCTCGCCATGGGTCGTGGGATTATCGCGCAACAAATTATTGAGCGCGCGGAAACGGCTCAAGTCAGTGTATTCCGCAGTCCTATTTTGGCGCGGGCGCTTTATTTTACCGGTGACATTGGTTCAGAAATTTCACAAAGCCTGTATAATGCGGTAGCGGTTGTATTGGCGTATATTTACCGGCTTGAGAAGGGCGAAGCCCTCCAATTGCCGGATGTCGATGTGCCGGAAGATTTGCAGTTCAATGAATTTGGTAAGTTGTTGAGTGAGGAAACCTAATGACCAAACGCCGCCAGCATTCAAGTTTAGGTGATATGGTCAGCACGGCTGCCTTTTTAGGCATGTCGCTCTACCTTCTTCTTGCTGGCTTTGAACTTCAAGCCGATGGTCGTCTTGCTTCGGCAATAGGGGTTTGGATGGCTGGCGGCTTATGTTTTGCCGGCAGTATACGCTATCCGATAGCGAAACTATATGACCGGCTAGAGCGGTTAAGAAAATGACTGAAATTGATACCAAAAAAAGCTGTTTTCAGTGTCGTCATTTATTCGTTACGCATGACAAAAACAAGCGATGGGGATGCCGGAAATTTGGCTTTAAGTCACCTATTTTACCCGCCTATGTGGTTTTATCGACAAGTGGCATGAAATGTGCAAGTTTTCAGAATAGGTCTTCAGGCAACAAAACCGCCAGTGTACGGAGTAAAGGTAGATTTGCATGAGTAACAAGCTAAAACTTGTCCAAGAAGGGGTTAAACTGGCACTTGATGCTGCCGATGCAGCCGCCGATGTAACCGCCGAGTTTAACAAGGTTAAAGCCGAAAATATCGAACTCGTTAATAAGGTTTCCGGGTTTTATAAAAACTCTTGGATCATTGCCTTATTTGCTATTTTTAGTTCATTGAGTGCCTTTGGCATGTCACTGTTTTTATATTTCGGCTCTGTTTCCGAACTCGAAACCCTGTCCAAAACCAACCGTCAGGCATTGGTTGTATTTGCTGAAAATGTTGAGAGTGTAAATAACACCATCACAGAGGCCAAAGGTGTGTTTGACCGTCAGGTTGAAATCATCAATGCCAATAAAGAGATGATGGTTGCTATTCAGAATTTATCTGAAGAAGATAAAAAATCACGTGAGGCGCTTGATACGCTTATCACAACAAATGCCCAAAGCATTCTGCAAACCCAGATTAAGGTTCAAAAAGAGCTTGAATCTGCCCTGAAGACGTTGCGCGTCGCACAGGAAAGATCGTCTAAATCTATTGAGAAGGTTGTGCTGAATAGCAGTAAGTCACAAAAAGGCTCAAATAATGCGCCCGTGATTAAGTCATTACAAGAAGTCTTGTTATTACAGCAGAATATTAATAAAAAACTGGTCGAATTGGCTGACAGTAACTCTAAACTACTTAAAGAGGTACGCCTGTCCTCCAGACAGATACAGTATCCTTAATGAGTGGTGGCATTTATGTCAGATCAGTTATCTGATGATACATTTTCAGAGACACAAACCCTAAGCGATAATGAGGGGCAGGCAGCCGGTTCGGTTGCCAAATCCTTTTTGCGTATTTCCAGCCTAGGGATGCGGTCGGTGGCGACAAGCTATCGTCTCAAGCCAGGCGATGTGATTGTCTGTCTTGACGGGGAATTCTTTTTTGGCAATGCAGAAGACTTCGAAGCCGCGCTTGATAAGAATGATAATAATTCCAGCCTGCTGACGATACACCGTGAAGGGATTTTCTTTGAGGTGCTTGTTTCTGGTGCGCTGAGATGCGCTCTGGAATTTATCGAAGTCGAGAAGGTCAAAGAAATCCGCGAGGCTTTTAGCGGGCATGTCATTCATAAGAAATCTGAGTATAGAAACTTTGAAGTGCTGCGCGATATTCGCCGCAACTGCTCAATTTATGACACAACCCCGACGCCTCTGGCCGGGACATTCCCACCCCTCTGGTTGCTCCAGAACAGGTTGTGGGAACCGCTCATGGCGATAACACTCGCTTATTTCATTAGCTATGGTGTCAGCATGACAATGTTTGCGTTGACCTATTTGTTATCGGCCTTTTATTTCAGCCGCGGGCAGATACATGTCTTGCGGAGTTACGCGCAGTTTCAGGAAAAGCAAATGTGGGTGGTTGTTGCGACCCGCACTATCCAGGAAGGGCAAATGCTCTGCCGGAAGCTGGACCCGTATTGCAAGTTTGCTTTCAGCCATGTCCCACCGCCCGAGCCGATGCCGGATCCTGACGATATGCTGGCAGATAAAAAAACCAGTTAAATTATAGCTTAGTAGTTAATCTCGATCTCAATGCGTCTGTTCTTCCGACGCCCTTGAGCTGTTTCATTGGAATCAACCGGACGCTCTTCACCAAAGCTCATAGCTTGCAAGCGGTTGCCGTCTATTTTGCCGGAGCTTTGCAGCTCCTGAACGACACTAGAAGCACGCGCGGCGGCAAGGTCCCAGTTATCTCTATATTGCGACCCGAAGACCAGCGGCATGTTATCCGTATGACCGGAGACATTAATACGGCTTGTGCCTTCCTTATTAACCTCAGCAATTTGGTTCATGATGTCACGCGCTTTGCTCGTAAGGCTCGCTGAACCGGACGAAAAAGCGCCACCGGAACCAACTGTGACGACAACACGGTCATCCTCGCGGTCTACCGTCACAAGCCCCTGACCGATTTCCTGCTTCAAGGCGACCTTTAACGTATCTTCAGCAATTTCTGCGCGTTTATTCTGCTGCTCAGCTGTGCCTTGACCTGCGTTTTCTTTATTTTGCTGTTTTTGCATGGCTTCCATTGAATCAGCCAGCTTTGAAAGTTGTTGCTCAAGCCCCCCAAACACAACATCAGATTCGGATTTACCGGCTGCAGATTGTACTTTCTCAATAGCATCGAGGGTCTGGCTCAATAATTGTGGCAGGTCTTGTTCCTGCGATTCTTTTGGTGTGAAGTTGACGACAACTTTTTCGCCTAATGTTTCAACTTCAATCTCGCCCCGTGCGATCGCATCTTCCAGCGCTTTCACAATATCTTTAGCACTCTGATTTTCTGAGGACTCTGCGGCATCGTCACTTTTTGATTGCTCTGAAAAGTCATCATCTTTGGTCTTATTTTGTTGCTCAAGTTTAGGTTGATTAATCTGCGTCGTCTGCTGAGTCATATTGTTGGTGACTGACGGAGACGGGGAAGGGCTGAAATTCAGGGACAGAATAGTTGTGCCCATTGGCGGTTCAACAACTGGCGTAATACGCTGAACGCCAAATGCATTTTTCAACGAGCCGGAGATTTGTTTAAATTTCGGAACGTTAAATTCAGCGAATGAAAGAATAAGAACAAAAAACGCCATTAACAGTGTTGCCATATCGGCAAATGTTGCCATCCATGCAGGTGCACCGACGGGAGGACATTTGGGACATTCCTCCTCTTCGGTTTCTTCAACGTGTTCTTCTTCTTGTTCCTTAGCGACCATAACTTAACCTGCCTTTTACAAATCTTTGTGGGGTGAAACTAAGCAGCTTCAAGTTGCTCTTGGAGTTTCGGCGGCAGATTAGCCAGCATTTGATCCTGAATATTACGCGGGGACTCGCCGCGGGAAATATATTTCAAGCCGAGCACAACCATCTCACGATAGACAGTTTCATATGTCGTATAGCCTTCAAGCTTTGTCAGCATGGGCAAGAAGATAATATTGGCAATAATCGCGCCATACATAGTTGTTAGAAGGGCAACCGCCATCGCCGGGCCAATGGCCTTTGGATCCGCCATGTTACCTAACATAAGCACCAGGCCGATAAGCGTTCCGATCATGCCCATAGCCGGGCCAATATCAATCCATGCCTTGACCACATCCTGATTTGTCTGGTGGCGCATTTTCATGGATTTAATTTCCTGATTGAGTTGCTGTGTTAGCTTTGATTCATCAGCGCCATCAACGAGCATCTGAAGACCTTTTTCAAAAAACTTGTCCGGCACTTCCTGACCTTCAAGTGCCATCATGCCGTCTTTACGCGCAATTGAGGCCAGCTCAATCATGCGGGTAATCACATCTTCCTGTTTTTTCACAGGCGGCATAAAGGCTTTTGCCATAGCACCGAAACTGCCAAGGAAAGTCGGTAGGGGCGTTGTGTACATAACGGAAAAGAATGTGCCGCCAAAAACGATAAGAAGTGAAGGGATGTCAATAAATGGTCCGACGCCACCGCCGGATATCATTGCACCAATAATCATGCCTACGGCACCCAAGAAACCAATTAACGAGGCAATATCCATGGAACTGTCCTGTACAAAAAAAACTCAACTGTTAAATGCAAATTCAATACCAATCTAAGCAGATTTACGAAATATTTGTTACCTGTAGTTTAAAATTAATCTCATTTTTTTAGTGATTTACCATATAATGGGGTCTCGTTGACTGCCCAAGGGCGTGACAGGGAATTAAGTAATGGTGCAAATGGTAAGGTTTGATAAGCTTTTCAGCGTGTTTAAACAAAAGCGTTTTGCTTTATCTCTCTGCTTTTTATGCCTGCTGTTCTTTTCGTCATTATCAGATGCCTATGCGGATGATGATGCCTCAAAGTTTATGACGCGAGGGCAGATAGTCATTGACCTTGAATTTGGTATTGAATGGTTGCGCTGCAGTATCGGTCAACGCTGGAATGGCGAAAACTGCATCGGGGAAATTCTAAAAATCTCAGTTGAAACAGCTGACCAGGCCATCTCTCAGGCCAATGAACAGCTTGGGGCAGGCTGGCGTCTGCCAACCAAGGACGAACTATCTGCGCTGGTTTGTGACACGTGTTCGGGTTTAAAAATTAATGAAGACATATTCCCCGACACTTTTGGCGGGCCTTACTGGACCTCCGATACGAACCGCCTTGCGCCGCGGCATCAATGGACGGTGAATTTTTTCACAGGCCATAGCTATGGTCGTTTTTTCCCGTCTCAGGAAATGGCTGTTAGATTGGTGCGCAATCGCCTTTAATGGCTCTAGAAAGTGGCTTTAAAGGTTTTCTTCATCCTCGGGGAAAAACCGCCACAGAATAACTTTACCTAAAAAACCAAGCATGCCACCAATCATAATAATAGCTGCGACAAGCTCCGGTGTGACATGGCGCAGATAGACGAGCTTATCGCCGCCCAGCAGACCAATCAGGGCAAGCATCACAACACCAAGGATAAAAAATCTGATGACGAAACATCTACGACAGGGTTGTTTTTCCGGTTTACTCATAAAAATCTCTAAACAATTCTAAACGCAAATCACCTGACTAATATGCAAACAAAGTGCCAGCCCGCAAAGCGATAAATGACCAAAAGGCCTGTCCGTATTTTGACGGGGCAAATTTCCAGCATGCCATAAAATGGTTAAGATATTGTAAATATTCAGAATTTTTGTCGACTTCCTGACACTTGCCCCCGTCAAATTGTTTTTTTGCATTCTTTTGTGAAGCTGTGAAATTTGTCCGCATACACCGCGTTGGTGCGTTTAGTTGAGTGGGGAAAGTTATGCAGTTATCACAGTCTTTGCGTCTAAAGCAAAAGCAGTCAATGGTAATGACACCGCGTTTGCAACAGGCCATCCGTATGTTGCAAATGAACAATCTTGATTTGCAGACCTATCTTGAAACTGAGGCTCTTGAAAATCCATTTATGGAAGTTCAACAAGCCGATACCGATAATGACAGAATGCCATCCATGTCAGAGGGTGCGGATACCGAAATTCTTGGTGCCGCCGCATCAGACACCGGCCTGGACAGAGCTATGCAGGATGGGACGGCTCTCGTCGAAGATAAAACACCGGCGACAGCTGAGAATGTTCAAGAAACCAATCAGTATGAAAGCGCCGAGTTTGATTTCGAATCCCGCCTTAAGTCGCAAATGAGTACCATGTCGCAAGCTGCAGAAAATGATTGGGATATGATTTCCACGCGAATATCCGAGCGGGCCATTTCTCTTATGGCGCATGTTGAGAAGCAAATTGAGCTTTCTCAGATGTCAGAGACACAAAAAATTCTGGCTTATGTGCTGGCCAGCCATCTTGAGCCAAGCGGATGGCTTGGAAAGTCTTTAGAAGATATTGCTGATGAAAAAGGCTTGGATATTGGGGAATTAACACCAATTTTGCAGAGTCTTCAGTCTTTGGAGCCAACGGGAATTTTTGCCCGTGACCTAAAAGAATGCTTACGTTTACAAGCACTTGAACAGCAAGCTATCACGCCACAATTTGAGGTTTTCCTTAATCATCTTGAATTGCTGGCGATTGGTAAGTTGGATGTTCTGCAGCGCAAATGTAAATGTTCACAAGCCGATTTGCGTCAGATGCTTGATTTGGTTCGCAGTTTTGACCCCAAACCGGGCATGAAATTTGACGATAGTAATGAGATTATCCATGCGCCGGATTTGGTGGTCTTCAAAAAAGACGGTAACTGGGTGGTTGATCTTAATCGCTCAACTTTGCCTGGCATTGTTATTGACGAAAAATATGCCGAGGAACTTAATCGTAAGATTAAAGAAAAAGAAGCGCGTGAATTTAGTGCCAATGCGCTTTCTTCGGCGCGGTGGCTGAAGCGGGCGATGGAGCAACGTAATAACACCACATTGATTATCAGCGCCGAGATTATCAAACAGCAAACCGCTTTTCTGGACAAAGGCCCAACACATTTAAAGCCGCTACTTCTGCGCGATGTGGCTAAAGCGGTCAGCATGCATGAAAGCACGGTCAGCCGCGTGACGTCCGGGATTATGATTGAAACGCCGTTGGGGTGTTTCCCGTTGAAATCATTTTTCAGCGTGTCGCTAAGCAGCCAGTCAGACTCGACTGAAAACGCGTCGGCGGCGGCAGTAAGAAATAAAATTCAGGAGTTGATTAATCGTGAGTCGCCGTCTGACCCGCTGAGTGACGATGCCATTGCTGAGATTATCAGCAAGCAAGGCATTACTCTGGCGCGTCGTACCGTGGCTAAATATCGTCAACTTTTGAAAATTCCATCTTCTACAGAACGCAGAAGACGCGCAAAGATTTCAAATCTGGGCTGATTTATTCGTTTATTTTGAGTCAGCATTTGTACCCTTCACAAGGTACAATGTCTTATCTGTTATCAGCAGGGGATGAACCTGCTTAGCCTATTTACTCGGGTTGGACAGTTTTTCCGCCATTGGAAAATCAGCAACAATGCCGCCATCAACGTTTTTAAACGGGACGAGCATGCTGCCTTCTGCTTCGTCAATATCATTATAATATGTGACTTGCAGAACGAACTTTTCGGTGAAAGCTGTTTCGGTTTTCAGTTTCGTATCCATGGTTTTTCCTCCAGGTAATAACTACTTGGAATGTGCATTTTTTATGCCAAATGGATGTCTTAAGTGCTTGCAATAAAGTAAGGATTATCAAGGCCGCGCGCCAGCTTTCCATAGCCGAGTATTGTGCCATCAATATCGTGAACCACACCGCCTGCCGCGCATAAAAGCGCATGTGCCGCGGCAGTATCCCACTCCATTGTGCGGCCGTGACGCGGGTAAATATCCGCTTCGCCAGTCGCAAGCAAACAAAACTTCAAAGACGAGCCGGCGGAGACGATTTCTTTTACGGAAAGTTCCTTTAAAAAAGCTTCGGTTTCTGGCGAGAGATGTGACCTGCTGGCGACAACCACTAGCCCGTCATCTGGCTTTTGACGCACTTGAATTTGCTTGGCGGCGGATAGCTTTGTGTGAAGGGCTGTCTCTTGATTAATAATAGGGTCATCGGGCGCGATATCTGTCTCGAAAGCCTTACCGTCCAGCGTAAAAAACAAGCGATTTAAGGCCGGTGCGTAGACAATGCCGCAAACGGGTGCCGTCTTATTGATAAAGCCGATATTTACCGTGAAATCCGTGCGTTTATTGATGAATTCCTTTGTGCCATCCAAAGGATCCAGCAGGAAGAATTTATCTTCAATTTTGTCGGGGAGGCCGTTTTCCGAGCTTTCCTCGCCAATAATTTGAACGGTTGAAAACTGTGCCTCGATACCCTGAATGATAATCTCTTCACCTTCACGGTCTGCAATGGTGACGGGCGAGTCGTTTTCTTTTGTCTCTACCTCAATATCCTGATGGAAATAGACCATGGCATTCTTTCCGGCTTTCAAGGCCAGAGAGCAGAGGAAATAGATGTGGTCAGGGTTGGATGGGTTAAATTCGGGCATGAATGTCCCTAACATATTTTTTAAACGTCACAAAGACCTACAAGTCCCAAATAATAGCGAGGATGATAATAGCGTGATAATAGCGAAGACGTTATGCCGCCTCATCGTCTCTGAGTGCGTAACCCCGACCCCAAACTGTTTCAATGCAATGACGGCCTTTATTATATTCAGCCAGCTTCTTGCGTAATGTGCAAATAAAGACATCAATAATCTTGATTTCCGGTTTGTCATTGCTGCCATATAGATGGTTCATCAATGTGGATTTCTCAACCGGTCTGCCCTGACGCATGGCCAGCAGCTCAAGAATTTCAAATTCTTTGCGTGTCAGCGTAACAGGCTTGTTATCTGCCAGTAATTGCTTGTTACGAATATCAATTTGTAAGTCCCCGATTTGAACAACATAGCTGTTCAGCCCTTCGCTTCGGCGTAATAGCGCGTGTAACCGCGCCAGTAATTCATCACGGTGAAAGGGCTTAATCATAAAATCATCTGCCCCGAGGTCGAGAGCGGCGAGCTTGTCTTCTAATTGTGTGCGTGCAGACAGAACCAAAATTGGCACATTATTAGAGGCGTTTCTAAGCGCTTTGGTGATGTCATTCCCGGCCATATCCGGCAAGCCCATATCCAGAATAATGACATTATGGCTTTCCATTTCAGCAAGGCTTAGACCTTCTTCACCCGTCAGCGCATGATCGACTTCATGTCCGGCTTCTTCGATAATTTCTTGGATACGTTCTGCTAAAAGTGCATCATCTTCAATTATTAATATACGCATGTTTTACTCCGCTATTGACGTCAATTTCTAACAAGACTATTTGATGCAAGATGTCATTCACCTGCAAAACAATATATTGTGAGTTTATGTGAACACCCGTTGAAGCATTTGTGATGGGCTTTAAATTGGGCTTATAAAGGCTCTATAAAAGGTTAAGTCATTAGCCATAGGCAATTGAAAGAGACTTATTGGATATTATGTCTGAGGTGCCAGAAAAATTTGAAAAATCAGTAACATCAGCAACGTCAGGTCGTGCCGATTTGGCGCATTTGGCGCATTTGCCTGATATTGATTTGGGGCTGGCCACAGATGACGCCTCTAAAGCGGCGCGTGCCAATCAGCGGGTTGTGGTGGCTATGTCAGGCGGTGTGGACAGCTCGGTTGCGGCGGCGCTGGTAAAGCGTGCCGGTTATGACACAATCGGCATCACGCTCCAGCTTTATGATCATGGCGAAGCGGTGAAACGTAAAGGCGCGTGTTGTGCGGGGCAGGATATTCATGATGCGCGCAATGTCGCCGCGTCGCTCGATATGCCGCATTACGTTCTCGATTATGAAAGCCTATTTCGCGAAAGTGTGATTGATAATTTTGCTGATACTTATTTGTCCGGGCATACGCCCATTCCCTGTGTGCGCTGTAATGAGACAGTGAAGTTCAAGGATTTACTAACCACAGCAAAAGATTTGGGCGCCCAGGCCTTGGTCACAGGACATTATATCGAAACTTGTTACGCGGACGGGCAATGGGAAATGCGCCGTCCGGTCGATGAAACGCGTGACCAGTCATATTTTTTGTTTTCCACCACAGCTGAGCAATTATCATTTTTGCGGTTTCCCTTGGCACATCTCAACAAGGATGAAATCAGAGAATTTGCCGCAAAGCTCGGCTTACCGGTTGCCGATAAGCCGGATAGTCAGGATATTTGTTTTGTGCCAAATGGTGATTACGCCTCAGTCATCGAGCGCCTTAGACCTGACTGCAGCCTGCCCGGTGAGATTATCGATTTAGAAGGCAATGTGCTGGGCCAACATCAGGGCGTTTTGCATTATACGGTTGGACAACGGCGCGGTCTTGGTGTTGCGATGGGTGAGCCGCTTTATGTCGTGCGTATTGATGCAGAAAGGCGGCAGGTTATTGTTGGGCCGCGTGAAGCCTTAGCGCGCCGCACGATTATGCTAGATGATGTCAATTGGCTGGGTCAGGACGCGCAAGCTGATAGCCTCGACGTTAAAGTCAAAATCCGGTCTACTGGTTCTCCTGTGCGTGCCAATCTCAAATTACTCGAAGGTCAGTGCGCCGAAGTTTTTCTGGATGAACCGGAGGAGGGCGTTTCCCCCGGTCAGGCCTGCGTTTTTTATGGCGATGAAGAGGGCGCTGGTGCGCGTGTTCTTGGGGGTGGATGGATTACATCTGCGCGATAACGCTTCACATCTGCGCGATAACGCTTCACATGCGAGATAATGCTTGTGGTGTCCGATAAGTTGTACGCATCAATCTGAATTCATCGTTAAAGAATACCATAGTTTAATACTATTAATTTGCGCCGTAGGGACCGCGTAGCTATAAATATCCAATAGAAGATAAATAATAGCAGTAAATAATAATGTTAAAAATATTGAGCCTCTCGTCACGGACTGTTCTGAGTTTAGTGTTAGTCCTCCTTTTGGTGCGCTGGGTAGCTGTTTATTTTTCTCCATTCCCAATCAATGTTGATGAAGCGCAGTACTGGCTGTGGGGTCAGCGTTTTGATTTCGGGTATTATTCTAAGCCTCCTTTAATTGCATGGATTATGGGGGCGAGCGATTTTATATTCGGCCAGCATAGCTGGGCCGTTCGTCTTCCTGCTGCTGCCTTTCATGTTGCTACCAGTTTGGTATTAGGCAAGATTGCCTATCTGCTTTATGGCGAGAGGGCAGGCTATTTGGCTGTGCTCATCTGGTTGTTTTTGCCTGCAGTCACTTTGGGCAGTTTTATTTTTTCGACGGACACGCCCTTAATATTATTTTGGTCATTGGGACTTTATTATTTTGTTCTTTGGGTTAAGCCGACTTTAGATAATCCAGACAAGCAAGATAATCAGGGGCTTTCTGGCAACACGCTTATTTTCATAAGCGGGATATGTTTGGGCATGGGCATGCTGGCGAAATATGCTGCGGTTTATTTTATTGCTAGCGTGCTGATAGCTCTGATTTTTATTGCACAAGTTTCTGTGAAAAAATCTTTAAAGCCCGTATTTCTTTTTCTTTTCGGCTTTCTCATTTTTGCATCGCCTAATCTAATCTGGAATGCCACTAACGGTTTTATCTCCATTAAACATCTTGGTGAAAATGCTAATTTGGGTGCGCCGAATTATCAATTTTTTAAGCTCATTGAATTTTGGCTTGGGCAAGTAGGTATTTTAGGCCCTCTATTTTTTATTCTGGTGATTTTTGCAATGCGGAGTTCTATTGCTTATCGAGGTTTACTGGTCACCTTTGCAATACCTGTGCTTGCAGTTATCTCGGTTCAGGCATTTATGAAAGAGGCCAATGCGAATTGGGCGGTGGTTTCTTATCCGTCTCTTGTGGTTCTGGTAAGTGGTTTTTTGGTGCAAGCGGGGCGTGGGTGGCAAAAATTTGGCTTTGCCGCGCAACTGTTCAATATTGTTATTTCTTTAGGTTTTATTTTTATTCTTTTCTTTGACTCTTTAGGGGGGCTTTTACCCAAACACGGCCCTCACAATCGCCTTCATGGATGGGACGGAGTCGTTCAGGATATTCGTGATGTGCGACAGAGTCATGGTATCAAAACTGTAATGGTGCAAAATCGGCTCTCATCGGCCTTACTGAAATGGTATTTGTAAGATGATATTGCAGTTGAGGTGTTTGATGTTAATCGGAGGCCTGATAATCATTACGAAATGGAATACCCTTTTACGGCTAAATCTTCATCCCCGGTCTTGGCGCTCAGTTTTGAAGAGTTGCCTGACTTGCCAGATTTCTTAGACTGGGAAATGGTTATTTATATGCCGGAAACTTTCATTGGTGCCTATACGGAAAGACGTGTTTACTATTATATAGGGCAACGTCCCGAGGATAAATAACCGCCCAAAGCGCGCAAAACGCCGATTGCAAGACATGCAGATTTGGTTTATATCTCCATCGTTTTCTAGGGCGGAGTAGCTCAGCTGGTTAGAGCAGCGGAATCATAATCCGCGTGTCGGGAGTTCAAGTCTCTCCTCCGCTACCAAACTTTCTTCACCAAAATCCCAAGTAAACCAACGCTTACAGCGGAACTCCGTTGTAAGGTCTAGTATATGTTTTTGACCCTTATTTGTCCATTTCTGAGTGACCAGTGTGACCAGAGAGTGACCAGTGTGATCTTTATTGGTTTTAGGGCGGCTAATTTTTAAAAACAATTGGGGCAATTATATTTATGGTTTCTTGCGCATGATGCGCATTGGATTTCCTTATAACTTCTTACATTGCTAAAAATGCGCATGGGTTCGAGGTGATTACAATTAGGGGTAAATAATCAAGTTACTTCAATAGGATATCAAAGAAACCATGTTTCCTAAGAATACTCATGCGCAAAGACGCATTTATGAATTACTAGAAGCCGTAGTTTTCATGCGCACTTTCGTTTGCGTTGGCTATATCCTCCGCTGATCTTATGAACCGCACTTGGTTTCTTTGTGGGCCGGATGAGTATTTGCCGTCTCTCTTCCACCCAGCTTGTAAAAGACAAGCGGATAACCTTCTGGTCATCTGAGTGGTGATTTGACTTTCCTTAGTATCCGGAAATAGATTTTGGCATATTTGCTTCAGAGTACCCTCGGTAATGTCCTTAGGAAGACCCTGGACCATTTCAACCCATGGGTCATTTTCAACGCGTTCTTGAGCTTGCTGGTTTGCTTTTTCAGCGAGCTTATCTGACAACCAATATTCTTCTCCTTGATTGTAGTAATAGACTGCCTCAGCCCAAAGTTTATCCCTGTTGTCTTTTAGCCCTTCAATGACTACCTTGTTAACTTTAATTGGTAAGAAGCGCCTGTTGCCGGTATCGTCTTTGATGTAGTCATTTCTATTTGTGGTGCCCCAGAATACACAACGACGGGGGTAGCAAACCTCTTCCCTTCCATAAGCTGGTCTAAACCTTTCTTCACGCCTGGAAATAAAAGCCTTTTGTGTTTCAATTTCTGATTTCTGTTGGAATGCCAGTTCTGCCAATTCAATGCCCCACTTGCCCCTAACGTAATCAGAGGCATCTTTAGATAACATTGGTGGCAATGCGTCACCAAACCAATCGACGCCGTGAAGAATTCGAATGGCTGTGGATTTGCCGACACCTTGTCCGCCTTCAAAAATAGGAACGCTGTCTGCTTTGCATCCTGGATCTAACGCTCTGGCGACAGCTTGGATCAGCGACAGCCGTGACACCGCGCGAACATAGGCTTTCTCCTCATCATCCTTTGGGTCCACTCCAAGATAAACTTCCATCCATGTGGAGAGTTGCTGACGGTCAATTTTTGGGTCAAAGGTAAGCTGTTCTAGATAATGCCTAACAGGAGAAATGGTGTTTTCTTCGCATAAAGCTTGAATGCAATCTATTACAATGGCTTTGCTGGCCCTCTTGTAGCCATTTTGGTTTAACCACCTTAGAACATAGGTTGTGTCTGTATCTCTGAGTTCGCGTGGCTTGAAGAAAGTGGGGTTTCCCGCACGTCCTGGCATCTGTTTTAGCAGCATTCTTTTATTTGTGAACTCGTCAAAAGCAAAGATGGCAAACCAGTCATCATTAGCGCTCAAAGCGTTAAATATGTTGTCATGGTTGGCAACAGTGTCATTGCGGTCTGCAGTCCCTTTGGGATTGAAGTCTTTGCTCAGGATGACAGCTGAGGCATCGAAGCCCTTCTTCCTTGCGCTGGCAATCATCTTATCTACTTCAGACCGCGTTTGTTTAATTGAGAACCCCGGCTCTGTTAGTTGATCTGTAAGATTATGAATTTCGTCATCGCTTTTACCACGGCTAACCAATGAAGCTGTGAGACGCAGCAGTGTGTTGTGCCATCCATCAGTTACAATTGTTTTATGGATATCTCTTAAAGAGTTCGAAATTGGCGACTGAAAGTGGACGCTGGGAGGACTGTTTATGATAGGCTTTGATGAGAGCCATCGTGGGGCTTCCGCAATAGGCAAGTCGTTGACCCATTCATATGCGTTACCTCTAAATGTTGACGGCGAGATTAGGATGTAACCCTTATATTTTATATCGACGCCTTGGCATAAAATGCCTGGATAGCTGTGTTCTAAGTTAGCTTTAAAGACATAGTGTGTCCCCCCAGAAGCTGAGCGCTGGGTGAGAGTTTTGGGTAATTCTTTGTCCTTAATAAAGTCATCGAAGGTGCAATTCTCTTTGTAACTATCGACATCGATACAAACCAATCCTGATTTTGCGAGGTTCAAGCCGATATTGGCATCAGGATGAGTAGTCCACCATCGACTTATGTCTTCTTCTTTGTTAGAGGCATCTTCATGCCCATGAGGCACGGCGATACCAAGTGGCACTTTCTGATTTGGTTTTACGGGGAATATGTACCAATCTTTTGCAGCGTATTGGATAACCGCAGTTGTTTTGTTTTTATTCATCATAATAAACATCCTATTTTAATTTAAGATGCTAATTACTTATGGAATTTGGGAAGTAGATGCTGAATACAAACTAATGATGATTTTAAATCGTAATTTGTATCAACTGCGTCTTCTCGCGAATGCCTTATGTGCCGGCTGGCGCCAGTTTGATAAATGAATCTTGTAATCTCTATCGAGTAACTTTGCCTCACAAATCTCCAAAGTCTTTTGAACGGCTCGGCCGAAGTCAGTTGTCGGTTCTGTGTCTCTATGACCGTATGTGATAGGCCGGTTGGTTTCTTCAAAGATTTTAGCAACGAATTCTGCAAGCTGGTCGGCTTTGTGGTCTTTGCCACCTTTGGAGGGGTTGCGCTCTTTCACGTGATCCCTGTGGTTAATTAGGTTGCTCAGTTCCTCTTTTATTGAATTTAGAGCTCTTGCTAATTTGTTCTCCCCTGCAGCATCATTCAATAAATGTGCTTCAACGATAAGTCTTTGCCTCTCTTCCTCAGGCAGACTTTCATAAAGTTCTAAAAGCTTATTTGTTAGCTTTTTCATTTGATTGTAGGTCTTTAAGATTTCAGCAAGCTGCTTAATGTCATGCACATCTTCATAGCTATCTAATTGTAGCTCTTGCCATACATTTCTAACTAATTCAGGTTTACATACTAGCGCCTCAGCTAATCTCATTTCCAGCCTGCTAAATCCGGTGTTGCCAAGCATAAATCTCTAAAACCCCCAAAGAATTTTTATTTGTATATAAATTGTCGAATGCGAATAAATTACATAGATTGTTGGTTAATATAATAAACGCAGTGAAGTTAATTTTTATACTAATATTCTGATAAATTTTCTGGGGTTAGTGGGTCGTTAAAAAAGGTCCAGGGAATTGTCCAATATGCGGTATGGCACTTGAGCCAGAAGTAATGACGGGCGATGAAGGCAAAAATCCAGAGTTAACTGATTTTAGTCGGCGGTTTTGGCTTGGTCTGATCATGACCCTTCCGGTCTTTATTTTGGAGATGGGATCGCATTTGTTTGGCTTTCACGACTTTATGGATGGCACGACCTCCAACTGGATTCAACTTGTTCTTGCAACACCTGTTGTCTTATGGGCTGGTTGGCCATTTTTTGTCCGTGGAATGAATTCACTACGCTCAATGAACTTAAACATGTTCAGCCTGATCGCAATGGGGACAGGGGCTGCCTACCTCTTCAGTGTCACCGCTGTTCTGGTACCAGAAATATTCCCTGCGGGTTTCCGTAATGCAGACGGACACGTGGGTGTATATTTTGAAGCCGCAGCTGTAATTGTAACCCTTGTGTTGCTGGGGCAGGTTATGGAGTTGCGTGCCCGTGAGCGCACTGGATCTGCTATCAAAGCACTGCTTGATATGGCTGCGAAAACAGCACGCATTATTCGTGATGATGGCAGTGATGAAGAAATCCCACTGGAAGACGTGCAAGTTGGCGACAAATTTCGTGTCCGGCCCGGCGATAAAGTGCCGGTCGATGGCACAGTGCTCGAAGGTCATTCTTCAGTAGACGAGTCGATGATTTCAGGGGAGCCCGTACCCGTCGAAAAAGTCGCTGGTAACGATGTAACCGGTGCCACTATTAACGGAACGGGTAGTTTGGTCATTAAAGCAACGCGGGTTGGCTCAGATACAATGCTGTCTCAAATTGCGGAAATGGTTGCCAATGCACAAAGATCGCGTGCGCCTATTCAGAAATATGCCGATATGGTTGCTGGGTATTTTGTCCCTGTAGTTATTCTGATTGCCATAGCTTCCTTTATTTTTTGGGCAATTTGGGGGCCTGAACCTGCTCTCTCATATGGTCTTGTCTCTGCGGTTGCTGTTCTAATAATAGCGTGCCCATGTGCTTTGGGCTTGGCTACACCTATGTCTATTATGACGGCGACCGGGCGCGGAGCCCAAGCAGGTGTTTTGATTAAAAATGCCGAGGCCTTGGAGCGCTTTGAAAAAGCCGACACACTTATAGTCGATAAGACAGGGACGCTGACCGAAGGTAAACCCAAGCTGGTTGCTGTACTTCCCGAAAATGGCCATGCGGAAGAAGAAGTTCTTCGCCTTGCTGCGTCGCTGGAACGTGGTTCAGAACATCCGCTCGCAGAAGCCATTGTTCGAGGTGCAGAAGAGCTCGACGTAAAGATGGTTGATGCAACTGACTTTGAGGCCATTACCGGCAAGGGCGTAAAAGGCATCGTTAATGGTCATAATGTTGCGTTAGGTAATAGTAAACTGGTTGCTGATATGGGGCTCGATGGTGGGTCGTTATCTGAAATGGCAAATGCCCGTCGCGATGAGGGCGAGACAGTCATGTTTGTTATTCTCGATAATAATATCGCTGGGCTTGTTAGTGTAGCGGACCCCGTGAAAGAAACTACGCCCAAGGCATTAGAAGAGCTTCGCAAACTGGGTTTCAGAATTATTATGGCCACCGGCGATAATGAGCGTACGGCCAAGGCCGTTGCTGCGCGTATAGGTATTGATGAAATTCGTGCCGATGTTCTGCCGGAAGGTAAGGTCAATATCATTAAGGAACTTCAAGAACAGGGATATAAAGTTGCCATGGCTGGGGACGGTGTAAATGATGCTCCTGCCTTAGCCCAGGCTGATGTGGGTATCGCTATGGGAACAGGTGCCGATGTGGCAATTGAAAGTGCCGGCTTTACCCTTGTAAAAGGTAATCTTGACGGAATAGTTCGTGCCCGGCGTTTGGCTCAGGCAACCATGCGAAATATTCGCCAAAATCTCTTTTTTGCACTTGCTTACAATGCGGCAGGTGTGCCTATCGCAGCAGGGGTACTATTCCCGTTTTTTGGAATTCTGATTAGTCCGATGTTTGCCGCTTTTGCCATGAGTGCATCATCAATATCGGTGGTCTTGAATGCCCTATGTTTGCGGAAGGAGAGCATTTAAAAAATAACTTGTATAATCTGGTATTCGCCCCCATAATATAATCGATGAAAAAAATATTGCACATACTTGTCTCTATTATGTTCGTGTTTAGCGGGGTTTTGTCCTCTGCAGATGCGCATAGTTCTGATGAGTTGAGCAATACGCTAAACCTTTCTACATCAGTTCATCATGATGTGAATACTGCATCTATTGATGGTGAAGCCTCTTCAAAAGACAATCACGGTGGCAACCATGAGGCTGCACATTGTGGTCATGGATGCGCACACTCCCATATGTTTGGTCAAGTCGCGTTGTATTCTCTCATGAGTGTTTCAGGGATTGATAAGCGTTATTCGCTTGATCGCGATGTACTCATAACTGACGTTACTTTTGGCCTCAAGCGCCCCCCTCGTGTTTTTGCCTAAGGGCAAAATGCGTCTTTAATTCGTTAATTCACATAGACTTTTGCCCGGATTTATTTGCCAGCAATCACTTGCTGACGTTTACCTATGCTAACCGAGCAAAAGGCTAATTTATGAAAAGTATAATACTTACCTTACTATTAAGCACATCTCTGCTTCACATGCCTGTTGAGGCCTTTGCACAAGATGATGCTGACGAAATACGTCGTGTTTTTGTAGCGGCACTCGAACGCAACCCTGATATTCAGGCTGCACTTGCTTCAGTAAATATAGCAAAAGGAAATCTTTTGCAGGCAAGATTAAGGCCAAACCCCGAAGCAACTGTGGAGATGGAAAACTTTGGCGGCAATGACCAATTTTCCAGTACAGGCACAGCTGAAATTACCTACGGGATTGAACAAGAACTAGAAATTGGGGGAAAGCGTCGTTACCGTCGAGAAGTTTCCAATTTTGAGCTTCAAATCGCTCAGAAACAAGCGATAGCTGATATCTTAGGCATACTGGCAAACATTCACCAAGCTTATGCCGAACTAAACATTGCGCATCAAAGGCTTAATCTGGCAGAAAAACGACTTGAACTGGCCAATAAAACGCATTTGGCGGTCAAGGGGCGGGTGAAGGCTGCTGCTGCATCTGATATTCAACATACTAAGGTTGATATTGAACAACAGGCTGCTGAAATAGAGAGAATAGCTGCTTTAGAGGTTTTTGAATCATCTAAAGCTCGGTTTGAACGCCTACTTTCTGGGAACGTCAATGAACTCGGCTTACAGTATAAGCCATTATTGACGGTTATAGACTTGCCAGAAAAAGAAGACCTGCTGGCTGCAATGCAGGAATCCCCTCAAGCACTTATTGCGGGTCTAAAAAGGCTTCAGTCTAAGAGCAGAATTGATCTGGCCCGGGCAAATGCAATTCCCAACCCTCGGTTGGGTTTAGGCGTTCGTCGGTTTAATGAAACAAACAGTAACGCATTGATCGCGAGTATTTCTGTCCCATTGCCATTCTTTAATCGTAACCAGGGAAATATTGCTTCTGAACGCGCTAAAAGTTTTAAAGCTGAATATGAAGCAGAGGCGGTTATCCTGTCATTAAAAGAATCGGCTGAATTGATTTATGTACAAATTCTGGCCGCGTCAAATGCAGTCAAACGTTATCAGGATGAAATTATTCCAAGCGCTCTTAGAGCCTATAATCAAGCTTCTGAAGGGTATGGGTTAGGCCGGTTCTCATTCTTGGAATTGTTGGATGCTCAGCGCACTCTTTATGAAATGCAAGAAGCTCATTTGAATAGTCTTCTGCAATTTCACCAAGCCCAGGCGCAAGTTGATTTTCTTATGAGCGCTCATGCCGAGCTCATTCAACAAACAATTTCTTTAAAATAGGAGAGACCCAAGAATGAAACATTATTTATTACTAGCCGCAATCTTTGGTTGGTTGATAACGCCCATCATAACTGTATCTGCACATTCGGCGGATGCACATCGAGAGACTATTGAAAAACACGATGAAGCCGAAGGTCATGCACATGCTGATGGGAATGAGCATAGCGAACATGGTGAGGAAACCGATAATCATGAAGAAGAAAGTAAGGCCGACATAACACCAGAATCTGTTCAACGAATGGGTATTGTTATTAATACAGCTGCTCCAGCCATGGTGAATCAGACAATTCCTCTAACAGGTCGTATTACTCTCAATCAAAATACGAGAGCAGACGTTCGTGCACGTTTTGAAGGGATCGTGCGTAGCGTTAATGTTAATTGGGGCGAGCGTGTTGAAAAAGGACAGGTTCTAGCGGTCATTGAATCTAATGAAAGTCTTCAGGATTACAACATTACCGCACCTATCAGTGGCGTTGTTCTGGAGCGCAATACCAATACCGGTGATGTTGCTAATAGTGATGTGCTTTTTGTCATAGCAGACCTTTCTAATGTATGGGCCAAATTCCATGTGTTCCCGCGAGATGCCAGTTATGTCCAAAGCGGACAACGTGTTTCTATTCACACATTAGAGAATGACAAAAACGCATCGGGAAAGGTTGACATGTTATTTCCTACTGCCGATGAACTCTCTCAGACTCAAATTGCCATTGTGGTTTTGTCAAACCCTGAACGTGCATGGAAGCCTGGCATGACTATAGAAGGTGATGTGAGTGTTGCTGAAACTGAGGCTCAAATTACTGTTAAGGCGAGTGCCTTGCAGAAAATGGAAGACTTGGGTGATGTGGTTTTTGTCAAGGAGGGGAACTCATTTATCCCTCGGCCAGTGAAAAAAGGTCGCAAAAATGACAGTTACGTTGAAATTATTCAAGGGCTTAAAGCTGGTGAGGCTTATGTTTCTGACGGAAGTTTTATCGTCAAGTCAGACATTTTGAAAGCAACTGCAGCGCATTCTCATTAAAAAAAATAATAATGAAGAGAAAATTTCCATGTTAGAAAATATTATTTCCCTATCTATACGCCATCGTTGGCTGGTGATGATTATTGTACTGTGCTTATGTGCTCTTGGTATATATAATTTCAATCGTCTTCCGATAGATGCTGTTCCTGATATCACGAATGTGCAAGTGCAAATTAATACCGAGGCTGCAGGTTATTCGCCGCTAGAGGTCGAGCAGCGTATTACATTCCCGATTGAAACGGTCTTGGCGGGTATCCCTAAACTTGACCATACCAGATCATTATCTCGTTATGGTCTATCGCAAGTAACGGTGATTTTTGAAGATGGCACAGATATTTATTTTGCACGTCAGCTTATCAGTGAAAAACTCCAGCAAATAAAAAGTGAGGTGCCAGATGGAATAGAACCAATTATGGGGCCTGTCTCAACAGGTCTTGGGGAAATTTTCTTCTATACAGTTGAAGCTGAAGATGGTGCGAAAAAGGAAGATGGTTCAGCTTACACTCCGATGGATTTATTAACCATACAGGAATGGATTATTGTACCGCAGCTTCGTAACTTAAAAGGTGTAGTTGAGGTCAACACGATTGGTGGGTATGAGCAACAATTCCATGTGACACCCTATCCGGAACGGTTGCTTAGTTATGATTTGACAATCCATGATGTTTTACAAGCGCTTGAGAAGAACAACGATAACGTTGGTGCTGGTTATATCGAACATAACGGGGAACAGTATCTGGTTCGTATTCCGGGTCAGGTTAAAAATATCGAAGATATTAATAATATCATTCTTGCAAAGCGTGATGAGGTCACTATCCGTATTGGCGATGTTGCTGATGTTAAACTAGGCTCGCCTTTGCGAACAGGTGCTGCAACGGAAAATGGACGAGAAGTCGTTCTTGGTACGGCCATGATGTTGATGGGCGAAAACTCACAAGATGTAGCCCAACGGGTTGGTAAAAAACTGGAAGAGATTGCTTCCAGCCTGCCTGAGGGTATTGCGACGAATGCAGTTTACGACAGAACAACATTGGTGGAGCGTACAATTAAAACAGTTGAAAAAAACCTCGTTGAAGGTGCTTTGCTCGTTATTATTATTCTTTTCCTGCTTTTGGGTAACCTAAGAGCAGCTTTGATTACTGCTGCAGTTATTCCAATCTCTATGCTGATGACAATTACGGGCATGGTTGAAAACAAAGTCTCTGGTAATTTAATGAGCCTAGGCGCACTTGATTTTGGTCTGATTGTTGATGGCGCTGTTATCATAATTGAGAACTGTATTCGTCGTTTTGGCATGGCACAGCACCAGTTAGGGCGCTTGCTCAACAAGGAAGAACGTTTTGATCTGGCGGCAAAAGCCACAACAGAAGTCATCAAGCCCAGTATTTTTGGGGTGATTATTATTACGGTCGTCTATTTACCAATCTTTGCCTTGACCGGTGTTGAAGGTAAAATGTTCCATCCGATGGCGTTAACGGTTGTGATGGCATTGCTTTCAGCTTTGGTATTATCGATCACTTTTGTGCCTGCAGCAGTTGCTACTTTTATCACTGGTAAAGTTGATGAAAAAGAAGGTCGTATTATTGGAGGAGCTAAAAAAGGGTATGAGCCCTTGCTAAAATTTACGCTTCGTCGTCCCTCACCTGTTATTAGTTTTGCAGTTATATTGGTAATTGTCAGTTTGTTAGGGGCAATAAGGATGGGGGCAGAGTTCATCCCTACTCTTGATGAGGGAGACATTGCGATACAAGCTCTCCGTGCGCCTGGTACATCCCTTACTCAATCTGTGGAAATGCAATTTAAACTTGAAGAAGAGGTTATGAAATTTCCAGAGGTGCGAACAATTATTGCGCGTATCGGGACCGCTGAAGTTGCTACAGATGCAATGCCACCAAATATCGCTGATATTTATGTTCTGCTAAAATCTCGTGATAAGTGGCCAAACCCCAACAAGTTAAAAGAAGATTTAATTGAAGAAATGGAAATTGCTCTAGAGGCAGTTCCGGGCAGTGCCTATGAATTCTCCCAACCCATTGAACTTCGTTTTAATGAGCTTATCTCAGGCGTCCGCAGTGATCTTGCTGTAAAAATCTATGGCGATGATATGGATCAGCTTTTGGCATCCGCTCAAGATATTGAAAAAGTTTTGCGCTTAGTTGACGGTGCAGCCGATGTTAAGGTCGAGCAGGTTACTGGTCTTCCCACACTTAGTGTAGTTCCGGATCGAAAGCGCCTGGAGCGTTATGGATTAAATGTGGCCGATGTTCAGGAAGTGGTGGAAGTTGCCGTGGGGGGCCGTAAAGCTGGCATCCTTTATGAGGGGGACCGACGCTTTGATGTTATTGTACGTTTGCCGGAACATTTACGCAGCGACATTGAAACATTGGAAAGGCTACCAGTGCCGTTACCCCTTGCCGAAATGGAAGGGGCCGATAGCAGGCCAGATTATGTTCCGCTTAAAGAGGTTGCCGACCTTAACATTGCTTTTGGCCCGGCACAGATCAGTCGAGAAAACGCCAAACGTCGTATTACTGTGACTGCCAACGTCAGGGAACGAGACCTTGGTAGCTTTGTTGCTGAATTGCAGGAGGCAGTAAAAACCCAATTGAGTCTTCCTTCTGGATATTGGGTTGAATATGGCGGGACTTTTGAGCAACTTATCTCTGCCAAAACGAGACTGATGATTGTTGTTCCTATTGCACTAGCGCTTATTTTTGGCCTGCTGTTTATGGCATTTAACTCTGCTCGTGCCGCACTGGTGGTTTTTTCTGGCGTGCCGTTGGCTTTAACGGGTGGTATAGCGGCTTTGATGCTTCGCGATATACCGCTGTCAATTTCTGCTGGTGTTGGTTTTATTGCCCTGTCTGGTGTAGCTGTCTTAAATGGCGTAGTGATGATTTCCTTCATCCGTGATTTGCAAGCCAAAGGCAGAGCGCTTGATGAAGCGATTATTGAAGGAGCTTTGACGCGGCTGAGACCCGTTCTGATGACAGCACTTGTGGCCTCTCTCGGGTTCGTCCCTATGGCTTTTAATGTGGGGGCGGGCTCAGAAGTACAAAGGCCACTGGCAACTGTTGTCATCGGTGGGATTATCTCTTCAACTATCCTAACATTGTTGGTTTTGCCTGCTCTGTATAAATTCTTCCCAGGGAAGGATTTTCTGAAAAACCGTAGAAAGAAAAAAGAGGCGTAGTATGGGGCATAATCATCACCATGGCGACCCTTCTCAAATAGGTGAGCACCGCCTTTGGTGGGCGGATGGGTCATCGATTAGAGGCTGAGGAATGTCAGACGCATTATTGAGTTCAGTTTCTAAGTGCTTTTGGAGTTGCCGCCACAGCGGATCCCGAGGGAAGTGAAGATGCCCGCTATCTATTCCAAATGTGAGTTCACTCATAATCATTTTAATTCTCTATAACAACAAACAACAACCCTTTAACGGTAATTTTGAATTCACAAAAACTCAACCCCACCCGGGGTCTGGATTACAAATAGGGATCCTAATCGTTTAACTTAGATACGATATCTTCAGCTCTCAGATGCGTGTACCTGAATAACATCCTCGGATCCTTGTGGCCGGATATGAGGGCAACCTCTGGGAGGCTGAGTCCCTTCTCAAAGAAACGACTTATGGCCTCATGGCGAAGGTCATGAAAACGTAAATCGTCCAAATTGGCGCGTTTCTTGAGCTTATCCCAAGAAAGTCTAATTGCATTATCAGAGACGGGGAACAAGAGTAGACTATTCTTGGGAAGGATATTTATAGTTGATGCGGCTCTTTCGGATAATGGAACAGTTCGGCTGTCACCATTCTTAGTGTCTTTCAATAAAGCTGTTCTTTTCTTCAAGTCTACACTATCCCAAGTGAGACCAAGTAGTTCGCTACGTCTCATACCAGTCTCAATCGCAAGTATAACGAGGGGCCAAAGATAGCAGTTTCTTGTCTTTTTAGAAGCAAGTTCCAATGCCTCATATTCGCCAGTTTTAAGTCTTCTTTGTCTTGCTTTAGGAGGGGCAGGGCGCTTTACCTTATCCGCAGGGTTAGTCATTAATGATAGCCCCCACTCATTAATAGATACCCTCAAACAATGACCAATTAAGATAAGGTCAATGGCAGCTGCGCGCGTGCCATTATTTAGCCGTCTGTCTCTGAATGAAGCCAGGCGGTCAGAAGTTATCTGGTCAGCCGCCAGGGAGCTGATGGGGTCGTTAAGAAGTCTTTGAATGCGCCTGGTCTCTTGAGGCGCTCCCTTCTTTGTGACAGTAATTGTCTTTCGATATTTAATGAGTAAATCAGCCAGCGTAACCTCATTTGGAAGCAGTTTACCGAAGGTGCCATTATCTAGCTTTAGTTCTTGATTTCTTGCCCACCTTTCAGCTTCTCTTTTGACGTGGAATGTTTTGCTGGCAGAACCTTGTCCTTTTCTTCTAACAATTGCTTGCCACTTGCCTCTGTGTTTTCGTATAGTAGCCATATTGTCTCTCCATTGTGACCATGGAGTGACCGCGGTAAGATAATTTAGTTCAACATAAGGGAATCCGGTGATTACAGCTGGTTAGAGCAGCGGAATCATAATCCGCGTGTCGGGGGTTCGAGTCCCTCCTCCGCTACCACGGTATAAGGGCGCGGTGGCTTCAGCGACCCCCGCCCGCCTTCCGCAAACGAAGTGGTCTGGCATTTACATATCACTGCGTCAGATCACTGAGATGTTTTCCTAATATTATTAATATAATGTCCCAAAAATCGATGTTCAGCTTTTATCGCTGAACACCGAATATTCACCCCGCACTTTTATGCTGATGGTTATGTCCACCTTGTCACGGTTGCGCCAGAACCAGCCATGCTCACCATTGAATTTGGCGGTAACTTTGCCTTCGGCTCCGGCAGACCCACGACTCTTTTCATAAGTGGCTGACTTTCCCGACCCGTGCCCATGCAGATCAAAATTCACCCGACCGCCCACTACCGACATGAGGTACTCAGCTGTTTGACCTTGTTCCATAGTCAGTTTCCATTCCGCTGTATCCCCAGGCTTTAGAGTAAAAGTCGCGCTGTCACGCCAGGGTTTGATGTCTTCGGCATGCGCGGCACTGATGAAAATATGTGAAAATTTTTGCCATAGACTGGACTGATCTCCCGGTGAGCAATCTAATCGCCTATCTTCTTCAGCCTCCTCAGATAGTTGCTTTTTGATCTCTCCCATCTCGGTCAGACCTATGCTGCTGCCAATACCTGTTGGGTCAATCCCATATTCGGCAGGAAGGATAATAGTCAGCAAAATGACCAGAGCTGATAATCCCGCAATAATCGTTGACTTGATGAGTTGCCTTGTCGTTGGAAGTTCTTCCAAATTAGGCTTTTGAGAGTTAAACATTTATCACTCCATTAAATTGTTAGAAAATAACCGATAATTTGATATCCCATTAGCATAAAGCCTAGCGCAATCATGATGACATTGGCTGAATAAGCCTGTTGCATAAAACGGGGTGAGCGTCGCCAGAAACCCATCACTATCAAGATAACCGCAAGAGCAAGTATCTGCCCGATCTCTACCCCCAGATTGAAAGCAAGTAGGTTCGGCAACAGGCCTTCTTGGGCGATGTCATAATCTAATATTTTTGTGGCTAGTCCGGTCCCATGAATAAAACCGAAAATCAATGTCGCAAGTTTGGTGTTCGGCTGATGCCCAAACCATCTCTGATAAGCGCCTAGATTGTCTAATGCCTTATAAACGACTGACAATCCGATAATCGTATCAACGATATAGGCGTTGATACCCCAGCCAAATAGCACCCCTAACAGCATTGTTGTCGAGTGACCAAAAGCGAAAATGCTCACATACACAGTCACGTCTTTCATTCTGTAAAGAAAGAAGACAACGCCTAAAAGAAAAAGAATATGGTCATACCCAGTCACCATATGTTTGGCGCCAAGATAAATGAAAGGAATAATATGAATCCCCCATATTTCCTGAATATAGCCAGCATTCCCCTCGGTAACATTGTGGGCGTAAGCTGCCGTGCTCAGCACGCCAAATATCAACAGACTTAGTGATATATATAGAGACCAATAAAGGCGCATTTTAAAATTCAATCCTAACTTGCTTTATCCTCCCCAGGGGGATATCATATATAAATGAAATCGTCAAATACACATGCCAGCCATCCGCAAATCATCAACAGGTTGAAACGGGCTGAAGGCCATCTTCGAAGCGTTGTGACTATGCTTGAGCATGAAAAGCCGTGTCTTGATATTGCGCAACAGCTCCACGCTGTGCAGAAAGCTATCCATAATGCGAAACGCGAACTGATCTATGATCACCTTGACCATTGTCTTGCAGATGACGCTGACTCCACCGAATTAAAAGAACTGCGTGAAATTGCAAAATATCTGTGAGTGCCACGTCATAGTGATTTTGGATTTGCCAACTTAAGTAGAATAGAAAAAATTGGAGTAATTTTATCATAATTCGCTACCACGGTATAAGGGCGCGGTCGCTTTAGCACCCTCCGCCGGCCTTGCGCAAACGAAGTGGTCAGGCATTTACATATCACTGCGTCAGACCACTGAGATGTTTTCTCAAATATTATCAGTGCGTAATAAGTGGCGGGTAGATTTTAATTGCACGACACCCGTTGCTGATAGTGTCGAACTATGGCACACGCAACATAGAATAGACCGCCTATTTCGGTGCGGTCGCTATGAGTGATACCAGCAACGTCAATTTTAATGACCATTTAAAGCTGCCAATATAAGAAAGACTTTCATGTCCCCTTTTCAAGATAGTCTGAACCGTTTCTGGTTTGGCCCTTCCATTAATGCCTCCAATCGTCCGGTAATGACTAAGGCGCAAGCTGGCACTGATGTGCTGTCGGGTTTCACTGTGTCGCTGGCTCTCGTGCCGGAGGCTGTGGCGTTTGCTTTTGTCGCTGGGTTAGTGCCTTTAGCCGGCCTCTATGCAGCTTTTATTGTTGGTCTGATAACAGCTTTAATGGGCGGGCGCCCGGGTATGATTTCTGGGGCTACCGGCGCGCTGGCTGTTGTGATGGTGTCGCTTGTGACGGCGCATGGGCCGCAATATTTGTTTGCGACTGTGGTGTTGATGGGTCTGTTGCAATTATTGGCGGGCGCATTGCGTTGGGGTAAATTTATCCGCATGGTACCGCATCCGGTGATGCTTGGTTTTGTGAATGGGCTGGCTATTGTTATCGGTCTTGCGCAACTTGAGCAGTTCAAATTCACCGACGAGATGGGCGTGACAAGCTGGCTTGGTGCGACCCAGCTTTATACGACTTTGGCGCTGGTTGTGGTGACCATGGTGATTATCTGGCTAACGCCAAAAGTGACAAAGCATATTCCGGCACCGCTTATGGCGATAGGTCTGGTGACGGCGCTGGTTTTGGTTTTTGATGTCAATGTGCCGCGTGTTGGCGATTTGGCGAGCCTGGCCGGTGGCTTCCCGAGTTTTGTGGTGCCTGATGTGCCATTTACGCTGGAGACACTGCTCATTATATTACCCTATGCGATTATTCTTGCCGCGATTGGCCTGATTGAAAGCCTGTTAACCCTTAACCTGGTCGGTGAAATGACTGACCAGCGCGGTGGTGCGTCGCAAGAATGTGTGGCGCAGGGGGCCTCCAATCTGGTGACGGGCTTTTTTGCAGGCATGGGCGGTTGCGCCATGATTGGTCAATCGATGATTAATGTTAAATCCGGTGGACGCTCGCGTCTGGCGGGTATATCGGCGGCGCTATTTCTGCTGTCTTATATTCTATTTGCTGCCAGCTATATTGAACTCATTCCGATTGCGGCGCTTACCGGGGTGATGTTCATGGTGGTTATTGGCACATTTGCTTGGACCTCGTTAAAAACCCTGCGCCGCGTCCCGCGCGCAGATGCGCTGGTGACGGTAGCTGTGACGATTGTGACGGTATGGCAGGATTTGGCGATTGCGGTTGTTGTTGGGGTCATTATGTCAGCGCTGGTCTATGCGTGGAATGCCGCCAAACGAATTAATGCCTCGGTGCGTCCATCTGTGCGCGAAGCGGGGGCGTTGGTCTATGAAATTAATGGCCCGCTCTTTTTCGGGTCAATTACATCTTTCATGGAATTATTTAAAATCGAAGATGACCCAGAATTGGTGATTATTGATTTTGCCAATTCACGCATTGTTGATCAGTCCGCGCTTCAAGCAATTGAGGATATTGCGGCGAAATATGATGCGGTGCATAAGCGTGTCATGTTGCGGCATTTGAGCCGCGATTGCCATGCACTATTAACAAAATCAGGTCAGCTTATTGTCGATAGTGACGATGACCCTGATTATGGCATCGCCGCCGATTATGGCGTGCAGACAGGGCGGTTATAATAATGACTCCATTCGCAAAACTTGGGCTTTCAAGTCAGTTGACCAAGACGCTTGAAACTAGTGGCTATACTCAGCCGACGCCGATACAACAGCAAGTCATCCCTTTAATGCTCCTAGGCTATGACATTGTTGGCATTGCTCAGACCGGTACCGGCAAAACTGCGGCTTTTGTTTTGCCTTTATTGGAACGCCTGAAAGCCAATCAACATAAGGCGATACCAAAACATTGTGGGGCGTTGATTATTGTGCCGACGCGCGAACTGGCAAAACAGATTGACGATAACATAGAGAAATATGGCAAAAGCACTTATCACCAGCGTGCTTGTATCGTTGGTGGTATGAAATATCCACGGCAGATTAAACGTCTCAATCAGGGGCTTGATATTTTGGTGGCGACACCGGGGCGGCTTGAGGATCATTTAAAATCTGGCAATCTGTCGCTGGCAAAAACCGAGACAGTTATTCTCGATGAAGCTGACCAGATGTTGGATCTTGGCTTCTTTCCGGCTATTCGGCGTATTGTCAAACAAGCACCAAAGGCGCGCCAGACCGTGCTTCTATCTGCCACCATGCCCAAGCCAATTCGGGCGCTGGCCTCTGAGCTTTTGGATAATCCGCGCGATGTTGCCGTCACCCCGCAATCGACGCCAGTAGAGCGCATTGAGCAAGCAGTCATGTTGATGGACAAGCCTGAAAAACGCCCGTTTGTGGTTCAGGCTTTGGAGAATCAGTTTCGCACGATTATTTTTACACGGACCAAGCATGGGGCTGACCAGTTGGTTAAATATCTCTCCAAACAGGGTGTCACTGCTTCGGCTATTCACGGTAATAAAAGCCAAAATGCCCGACAGCGCACATTGGACGCCTTTCGAAAAGGCGAAGAGCATATTCTCATCGCAACCGATATTGCCGCGCGGGGTATTGATATTCCCGATGTCTCTCTGGTGGTGAATTATGATGTGCCGACAACGCCTGAAGCCTATGTGCACCGCATTGGTCGCACGGCACGGGCCGGGCGTGAAGGCCGCGCCATTACGCTATGTGCGCCGGAGGAACAAAAACATCTGCGTGATATTGAACGGCTCATCAAAATCAAATTGCCAATTGAAAATGTGCAGGCCGGTGAAATTGATGAAAATGCCTATAATCCCATGAAGGCTGTAGCGAAACCTGTTGCAAAAACCGCTGCTAAGAGCGGGCCAAAAAAGCATCGTAAAGGGGGATCCGCCCAAAGAACACCTGAGAGACCAGCTGAGAAATCAGACAGCGAACGGTTCGACAAGAAGCGTAAGCCCAAAGACAGTAAACCCGCCGGACGCCGTAAGGCGGAAGCCGGTCAAGCGTCAAAAAGCGGGCAACAGCATAAAAGAGGCGAACAGCCCCGCAAGAAAGGCGGCAATAAAAACCCGCCGCGCGGCCCTGCTAGAAACCGCACCCGCGATTAAACCTTATCGTGCAGTTATACTCTACCCATAGGCATTAAATGACTGGGACAGGCCTTGGCTCGTCATATGGATGAGGCGGTGGCAGGCTGTCAATGTCTGCACAATTTCCCTTGTTGTATCAGAGGTATTTTTAATATCTGTTTCCTCACGCGCCGGATAGGTAGCGCTCAATGTTGCGATGACATGGGATAAATCAAAATTACAAATCCGTTCCATGATTTCAGCCCGCGTCGCGCCGGGTGGGGCGTTAATAGGCAAGGCCGCGCAAACAAGTTGTGCATGCATTAAAACAGCCAGCCTAATGCCATGAAATAAAATTTGGTTTTGAGTGGCGCGGTCAGCGTCGGGCGATAAATTGATGCTCATGTCGCTATCGCCGGTTTCCATAATGCCAGACAGCAAATCACCATCGGCGCGCAGGCGATACAGCAATTGGCGTAATTTTGGATTGGCGTTACGCTGGTAAAGCTGATGCGCGACGAGACGATATTGCCAGCGTGTCGGTTTTTTGCCTTGCGCGATGGCGCGTGAAATCCAGAAATTCGGATCTTGAAAATCGCCATAAGCGGCGAGTACCTGCAATTGCGTGTTTTGCCAACTGCCAAGCACCACATCCATAATGGTGCGGCCTCGTGGGGCATGACGGAAAATCATGTTAAAGCGGTTCGGGTCAATACGACCCGCACGACCAATGCCGAAAATCACATTGGTGGGTATCGCCAATTGCTGCAAAATCGCATTATGCGGAATGGCGCGAATACGCCGCGGGGTAAAGGTCGATTGTGCCAGCGGCCCACTTGCCTGACGAATTTCAGGGCGCGACCCCGATGGGATAAGAAAGTTACGCGCAAATCCCGACAGAACATAACGGTAATCATCATCATGATAGAGACTATCCTGCTGGTTGATGACTTCATTATAAAAGTCCCACACGAAATCGGCGTCGTTATAAAACTCATCCTGCGGCGCTGTGTCGGTTGGCTTGAACCGCGCACAGAGTAATTGCATTAAAGCGGCTTCACCCAGAAGGGCATCCCCAAACCACAAAAATCCGTCGCCGCCCTGAAAACTAAATTCATGAGTAAGAGCGATCTTCTGATTTCGGAAGCGTTCAAACACCCATGGGCTCATAATATAATCCATGCGCTGTGTGAGTGTGCCGGGGTGACTGCCGCGCCCGATAGACTCGCCATGCGTATTGAATATTAGCGCACGCATATCTGTAAGGCTGCTTTCGGCAATCGCGGTGGCGAGATGAGATTGCAGCCGTTCTACGGCCAGCACAGCCGCGATTTGACCCATAAACCGCCCGGCATCAGAAAAGCCCGTCTGCACGGCGATAACACCCCGTTTTTTTACATGGTTACGATAGGCAGCTTGCTCAAGCATTTGCTCGATAACACGGCCACCATTTCGAAGCGCATGGGGGGTTTCAAAAAGTGGGGAGATATCCAACTGGTCATCCACGCCATAATAACGCGCCAGCGCCAAAGCACTCAGCACAATGCTGGCTTGGTCGCATTCGGCAATTAGAAAGCGTATCGGCATATTGCGGTCAATAGATTTCAGAATTTGCGCGGCGAGAAGAAGCTGACGGTTAACCGTGCTGTCTTGTGCATCCAACATGGCGAAGTCGGATTTAATTGGCTTCACCTTATCGGTGAATTTACTAACCCGGCGCAAAAAAGTGCGTGAGTTCAGGCGGTCATCGCCTGTAATCGGCACATGTGCGCCAATGGCGGTTAGGACTTGTTGCGCGTTGACCCGTAAATGCAAACGCGCGGTTCCCATGCCACAGCGTTTCATATGCGCGCGCAAGACCAGACAGGCTTGCTTAATTTTGTTCTGCTTGGTTTGGCGAATGGCGGCATTGAGATAAGTCATGCCTGGCTCAATATCGACCCAGCGGTCCATATTTGGTGCGGTCAGTAACGCTGCCGCCGCTGCTAAATTATCGGGGTCACTCAAATCTTGTGCAAAGGCTTTTTGTTCCTCGCGGGCAATCTCAACGGCTTTGCCTGCCGCAACGATAAAATCAACCAGACCTTTTGGAGGGCTGGTCGTATCTTCAGTTATGGCTTGTGCCATATCGCAATAATCTTGCAGCTTTGCGGCTTTTTCACCGAGTTTGAGGCGAATAGTATCGCTCCATTGAATATCGCGTCGCCCGTCCAAATCATATCCGACCCAGCTGGCAATCGTCACAAGTTGCGGTGTTAGCCGTGTCCATTGTTTAGGAAAGCTTTTTGCAGCCTGCGCAAGTATCATCTCATTGGCAATGTCGACGACCTTATGCATGATTTGGATGCATTTTTGTGCTTCGGCATGCTCATCGCTTAGGCTAGGTGGTTCGTGGCGAATAATGGCATCTGCTGACAGTTTTTTGCGCGAAGGTTTGCCGGTCGCTGCTGCCAGAACATGAGCGCGCATGGCATCGGTCATGGCGAAGGTTGGATGTGCGGTTGCCACCAAACCGATAGCGTCACTTTCTACCCATTTGCGGAAATTGCTAAACCCCAATTTGGTTTTTTCAGCCAGTATTTTTTTGAACTGCCGCCGCCAGTTATCAATATCGTCCAGCCCGGCGCGTTGCGCCAATCTCGTGCCACGTTCGCGGGCGGCAGATTTACATAAATCGGATAAAATGCCTTCCAGATGAGATAGGGTCATATCGCCCGATGCCAATTCGTCAGATAGTCGGTAGGCTAGTAATTTCGCGGCATTAGCATGCGGGTCATGTTCGCGCATAGGCCAATACTGCATAAGCTGCTTGCGTAATGAAGCAGCATTATTGAGAGGCAAGCTCATATTATTTCCTTAAATACGACGTCGTTATTCGGTTTATCGCTGAAGCCGTCTTGCCTGTCTTATGATTAATTATTGTTATTTGCGACAGAATTGGAAAGAGTTCGTCCGTCAGGATTTACCGAAGAGGTTCATATTAATAAACCCCAAGACACGCTGGAAGTCAAAGGCTGCACCGAAAATATGCTAAAAAAAACTAATTTCTAGCGTCTATTTTGCAAAATCATATCGGCAGCTTTTTCAGCAATCATCAATGTTGGTGAATTTGTATTGCCCGAGGTGATTTTTGGCATGATGGAGGCATCAACAACGCGCAGATTTTGCACGCCATAAACATTGAGTTGACGATCGACAACAGCGTCTTTGCCTGTCCCCATTTTAGCTGTCCCGACGGGGTGGAAAATACTGGTGCTGATATGACCGGCTTGTTCGGCAAGTGCGTGGGGGGATTGATGCGCCGCACCCGGCAAGAATTCCGTGGGTTCATATTTACGCATGGCATCCTGATTAAAAATATCTCGCGTAAGGGTGATGGATTGTGCGGCAATGTCTTTGTCGGTTTGACTTGATATATAGTTGGGTTTGATAACAGGATTATCATTCAGATGAGGCGACCTAATTGTTACCGTACCTCGGCTATCTGGTTGAAGATTACAGACCGATGCGGTAATTGCGCTGAATGTGTGGAGTGGCTCACCAAACGCATCAAGTGATAAGGGCTGAATGTGATATTGCAAATTCGGATCGTCGAGATGCGGGTCGGATTTCGCAAATACACCAAGCTGACTGGGTGCCATGGAAATAGGCCCGGAACGATTGAAAAGATATTCCAGTCCCATGCCAATTTTACCGAACAGGCTTTTATAGCTGTCGTTCAGCGTTTTGGCATTTTTGAGTTTAAACACTGTTCGGATTTGCAAATGATCTTGAAGGTTCTGACCGACCCCGTCCAAAGCGTGAATAATCTCTATGCCAAAATCTCGCAGTAGCTGGCCTGAGCCGATACCGGAAAGTTGCAGGATTTTTGGCGTGTTGATAGACCCGGCTGATATAATGACCTCGCAATGCGCTTTCACATGAGATGGGGCATGGGTTGTCGTTTTGTTTTTGTGAAAAATCACACCCGTCGCTTTTTTGCCATCAAAAGTGATTTTCTCAACACTGGCATCGGTAATAATCGTCAGATTTTTTCGATGTCGTATGGGTTTTAAAAACGCCGAGTCGGCACTGACACGCACCCCTGTGCGCTGGTTCACGTCAAAATATCCGACGCCGAAATTTGTCCCACGGTTAAAATCTTCGATGGGGGGTATGCCGGCTTGAACGCAAGCATCAGCAAATGAGTCGAGCACCGCCCATGATAGTCTCTGTTGTTCTACCCGCCATGCGCCGTTTTCTCCGTGGAAGTCATTAGCGCCTTTAAAATAGTCTTCAGATTTTTTGAAATAGGGGAGGACATCATCCCAGCCCCAACCAAGATTACCCTCATTTTTCCAATGCTCGTAATTTTGGGCCTGACCGCGCATATAAATCATGCCGTTAATGGCTGAACTGCCACCAAGGACGCGCCCACGCGGATAGGTGAGGCTTCTGCCGTTCAACCCGTCTTCTTTTTCGGTCGTATAACACCAATCGGTTTTTGGGTTGCCCATAGAAAACAGGTAGCCGACGGGGATTTTGGTGCGTAGATATTTATCCTTGCTTCCCGCTTCAAGGATAAGGACTTTATTATCGGGGTTTTGGGACAAACGGTTTGCCAATAGGCATCCGGCAGTTCCGGCGCCGATAATGATGTAATCAAATTCCCTTGATGCCTGCACGTTTTAAGCCTCGTCTCGACTCTCGGCGTTCTTCATAGAGAGCGCGTAATGCTTGCGCCCCAAATGCAAAAACAAAATCCCGATTAATCCGAAGAAGCCTGTTGCTCCAGTCACAAGAACAGTTGCGCTTGTATCAATATTTAAGCTCACAATTTAAACTCATAACTTAATTTGCAGGAACCATCCCAGTTTTAAAGTGATACACCAAGCAGTGATTTTCGAAGATTTCTACATTTTAGTTAAGCGGAATAGGCTCAACTTGTCACGTTGCTATTTTTTTGTGTTCGGGCTTTAATCGAATCTGTTTCGATAATAATGATAAAATATCGATCTAATTTGGCGGCGCAATGGAGAGGATTTTGACCTATGGCAGAGGGATGGGACAAAGAAGTAGATGTGTTGGTTATCGGTTCGGGCGCGGGGGGCATGTTGAATGCTCTGGTCGCTGCCAGTCAACGTCACGATGTTTTGATTGTTGAAAAAGCATCGCTTTGGGGCGGTAGTTCGGCAACATCAGGTGCGGGAATTTGGATACCGGGAAGTCACATCGCCAAAGAAGCTGGGTTTGACGATAATCTCGATGACGCCTTTAAATATATTCGCGCATTGTCAGCAGATAATGTGCCAGATGAAAATATCCGCGCCTATATAGATCAGGCCGCGCCAATGTTGAAATGGTTGGTTGATAATACACCGGTTGAATATCTGGCTTTTCCTTATCCAGATTATCATGCGGAAAATCCCGGCGGTTCACCCGAGGGATTTCGGACGCATATGCCGTTACCTCTTCATGGGCGCGACTTGGGCAAGGATGTCAGAAGTCTGCGTTTTGCCAATCCTGCCGCGAGCCTGTTTGGTTATCTTAACTGGCATTTTGATGAGACCCACGCCATTCTTTATCGCCAGCCCGGTTGGTTTACCGGCTTGGTAAAAAGCCTTGCGCGTTACTGGCTGGATTTACCTTTCCGTCTCACATCTCGTAAGGACCGTCGTTTGACGTTGGGGAATGCCCTTGCGGGTGGTTTGCGGATGGCGCTGAACGAAAAAAATGTGCCGCTCTGGTTAGAGTCGCCTCTCACTGAATTGATTGAAGTAGACGGCAAAGTTGAAGGCGCAGTTGTGAACCATAAGGGGCAAGACATGCGCATTAAAGCGCGCAAAGGTGTCGTGCTGGCAGCTGGTGGGTTTGAGAAAAACGCCCAGATGCGAGAGGAAAATCTGCCGCTTTATCCAAACGCACCCTATTCCGGCGGTGTGACGTCCAATACGGGTGATAGCATCCGTGCTGGTATGTCGATTGATGCAGATACGATGAATATGCAGTCCACATGGGCCGCGCCTGTATTTTATGTGCCGGGCGAGGATAGAGGCAGATTATCAACTATTGAGCGCGCTCTGCCAGGCTGTATCATGGTCAATCAGAAAGGTGAGCGTTATCTCAATGAAGCCGCCTCTTATCATGTCACAGGGCAGGTTATGGCCCGTCGTCATAAAGAGCACGGCGATAGTTCGCCAAGCTGGATGATTTTTGACCATAAGTATCGTCAAACATTTCCAATGGGGCCGCTTTATCCGATTGTGCCGAATTGGTTGCACAAAAAAGGCATCAGGTCGATTTTGAAAAAAGCCGGAACCATTGAAGGTCTCGCTCAAAAAATTAATGTCGACCCGGCCTCACTGGCAGCGACATTGGCAAGGTTTAATGAAAATGCCGCAAAAGGTGTGGACCCTGATTTTAAAAGAGGCGAGGCTGCTTATGACCGTATGTATGGTGACCCGCGTCAGCAGCCCAATCCGAATTTGCGTCCGCTTTCAAAAGGGCCTTATTACGCCATGCCTATTTATCCCGGTGATATTGGGACAAATGGGGGGCTTTTAACGAATGATAAGGCGCAGGTCATCAAGAAGAACGGCAAGCCGATTGAAGGGCTTTATGCTATTGGCAATAATGCGGCGTCTTCTATGGGAGAAAGCTATCCCGGTGCTGGGGTCACAATTGGTCCGGCTTTAACATTCGGATACATTGCCGCGCGGCATATGTCGGGTTCGAATGAATAGATAATGCTTAACGCATTGACTTCTGTAGTATTGACTTCTTTAGCATTGATTGGCGCGCATGACCTTTCGGCTTGCCTATCTCCATGAAATTGGCACTTGATCATCTGACAGTGACGGATACGACGCCTGTTGATTTGGTGCGGGCGGCGGAAGTATCTCATTGCGAGGGTATGTGCCTTTTTATGCACTCACTTGACGTGTTGCCGCGCATGCCCAATTTTAATCTGTTGGATAATCCCCTTCAGCAAGGTGAGCTTAAAGCGGCGATGCAGGCGGCATCGGTGAAGCTGGATGTGGCCTATCCCTTTACTTTAGCCGGGCGCACGACGATTGCTGATTTCCAAGTCGGTCTGGATTGTGCGGCTTTTCTCGAAGCTGAATTTGTTAATGCGTTGGTTTATGACCGTGAGGATGCGCGGCGCGAGGATAATTTTCTGGCTTTCACCGAAATGGCCAAGCAAACGGGTTTGAAGGTTGTCGTTGAATTTTTCCCCGCCTCTCAGATTGCGTCCCTAGCTGATGCTTTGGCGTTGGTCGCTCTGGTGGATCGGCCTTATGAAGTTGGGGTGAATGTTGATTTGCTGCATCTTATGCGCTCGGGTGGGACTTTGGCGGATTTAAAAGCCGCGCCGGAAGCGTTTATTCTCTATGCTCAGATTTGTGATGCGCCTCTTAAACCCCATTTATCGGCTGGCGCAGAGGCCTCGGCGCAGCGAAGCCTTGCGGGGGCAGGTGATTTTGATATTGCTGCATTTATCGCGGCCTTACCGTCGCATTGTCAGATGAGTGTCGAGATTCCCCAAGAGGATGCGATACTTGCCGGTCAATCCACCGCACAACGCGCGCGCCAAGCCGTGGATAGTGTCAGAAATTGTGAGCCTCGTTCGTTGGCAGGAAATAAAACGGCAATCTGATTGATTGTCGCGGGAAGTTTTGTTAACCACTTTAAATCATGAAAGTCTTTCAACAGTGTTCAATTTTCGGTAAGAGGCTGTTGACCAAGAAAAAAGAAGGAGCCTCCGGTGAGCACAGAGCCAAGCGATGATTTCAGCAAAGTAGAAACACCATCCGAGATAATCAGCCGATTGAAAGATGGCATGACAATTGGGATTGGTGGCTGGGCGACCAGAAGAAAGCCAATGGCGCTGGTTCGCGAAATTCTTAAATCCGACTTAAAAGACTTAACATTGGTTTCCTATGGTGGGCCAGATGTCGGGCTATTATGTGCGGCAGGCAAGGTGAAAAAACTGATTTTTGCTTTTGTCAGTCTTGACCAATACCCGCTTGACCCGCATTTCCGGGCTGCCCGCCAGTCCGGTCAGATTGAGGTCTGGGAACTTGATGAGGGTATGGTGCATTGGGGCTTACGCGCCGCGGCGATGGATTTGCCGTTTTTGCCCACACGTATTGGTATCGGCACAGATATTATCAATCAGCCGGGGTTTAAGTTCATTGATAGCCCTTATGAGGATGGCGAGACTTTTGTTGCCATGCCGGCGATTAAGCTGGATGCGGCATTAATTCATGCACATCGATCTGATGCGAAAGGGAATATTCTTACCCTGTCGCCGGATCCGTTTTTCGATGAGCTGTTTGCGCGTGCCGCGCCGGATACTTATGTGAGCGTTGAAAAAATCGTGCCGACGGCAGAGTTGGATATGGAAGCCAATGCCCGGTTTGCTATTGTTGAGCGTGCCAGAATTACCGCAATTACCGAAACGCCTTATGGGGCGCATCCGACAAGCGCCGCACCTGACTATCATCTCGATTTGAAGCATATCAAATCCTATGTTGAGAGTGCGGCAACGCCGGACGCATGGGAGGCCTATAAATCAACTTACTTGTCAGGCACACAGGCGGATTATGTTGACGCTGTTGGTGGTGTTGACGCAATCGACGCGATAGCTAAGCCAGTTTACTAGGCCAGCAATAAAGAGAGCATTAAAGGAAAAGAAATGACTGATTATAATTGTTCACTGGCAGAGCTGATTATCAATGCATGTGCAGAGGCATGGCGTGATGATGGGGAATTAATGGCAACAGGGATTGGTCCCTTGCCGCGGCTAGGTGCGAGCCTTGCAAAAGTAAGTTTTAACCCGCATCTGCAACTTACCGATGGAGAAAATCATTATGCCGACGCGCCTGTGCCACCAGGTAAGCGTCATGCCGACCCCGTTTATGAGGGATATGCCAATTATGACAGAGTGTTTTCGGCTCTTTGGGGCGGACGCAGGCATTCTATGGTTAGCCCGGTTCAGCTAGACCAGTTTGGACAAGCGAATATCTCTACCATTGGTGATCGTGCTGCGCCAAAAGTTGCCATGCTGGGAGCTAGAGGCTTTCCGGGGAATTCAATTTATCATCCCAACAGCTTTTTTATTCCTAATCACAGTACCCGCAGTTTTGTGCCGGGTGAGGTCGATTTTGTCTGTATGGCCGGATATAATCCGGAGCGATATTTGAACGGCAAACCGCCCAAGGGGCTGGATTTGCGTATCATTGTCTCGGACTTATGCGTGATGGACTTTAATGGCCCTGATAAAGCCATTCGTGTTGTGTCACTTCATCCCGGTGTGAGCTTCGACCATGTTCAGGAAAATACCGGCTTTGAATTAAGCAAGGCTTCCGACACTTTACCGCTGACACCCGCCCCATCAGAGGCGCATATGGCTTTGCTTGAGACACTTGACCCGAATAATGTGCGCGGGTCGGTCTTGAAAGATAACCCACCTGCTGTAAGGGATTAAAAATAGCCAAAAAAAACGGCACCATGGTGAAATGGTGCCGTTATAACCCTTTTTGGGACAAGGTTTTCTCCCTTAAACTCTGAAATTAATATGTAATTTCCTTAATTGAACAATGAAGTTTTTCATTGCCATTTGAACCTTTACTAACAATAGTGAAGGGAGTATTTTTTTCGATGACTCTGGCGTTAATCTTCAGGTCAACTTTTTCATGCTCAGTGACAGTTTTATAAAAGTCTTGCACTGAACATTTTTCAGGGGTGATTAGGACTTGTTTTCCACCATGTGTAATCAGAACGAGAGAGTCCTGTGTGTGTCCCCATTTATCAATCTTGCCTGTGGTCAATGTCCCGCTGGCAAAAACTGGAGTTGCTGTAAGTAACAGCATTGACATAAGTATATATTTCATATTTACCTCCTATATAAAACGTATATACATAATATGTACATATATTCGTAATTATGTCAAATATCTTTGAGGATTTTTTTAATGTCTGATAAACCAAAGGATTCAACCTTATTGGTAAAAATTAATAAGGAAGACAAAAAATTATTTATTAAACTCTGTGAAGGCAATGACACCACGGCCTCCAGAGAAATTCGTCAGTTCATAAAAAAATATATTAAAAAGCACCAAAAGGATTAAGCTGCCGCTTTTAAGGGCTTAATATAGGACAGTTTTAACGCGCCTTTTTTACCGCTACTTTCGAAGACAAGGATGAAATAAAACTTTTATGTTCATCTGGGAGCGCGTCAATTTTTTCCAATAAAACCTGACCGGGGAATAAGCGAACGCTTCCAAAACCCCTAAAAATAGCTGTCACCGGCCAATTTATGCCGCTTAGAACTTCGGGAACGCCGAATAAATCGCCTGTATTATAGCTACGCAACCGGTTGCTCCCGTCGCGTGTGATGATATCGACACGGCCTTTTTCAACAAAACAGATATTCAGCGCCGGATCACCAGCCTGAAAAATAATCTCGCCCTCAATCATTCTGATTGGTTTTTGACTTAGGCTGGTAAACTCAACAATATTCATGTGTACGATTCCGGCGAATGACAATATCAGAGGCGATTTGGCGGGATAGCGGCCAAGTTAAATTGTTCTCGGCATCGATGAGACTTCTGAACATAGGCTTGGAGCAAGAAATAATCCGGCATTGCGTGGTGGCGACAACGCGGCTTCGATAGGTTTCATAAGCCAAAAACTCTAGCGGGGAGAGCAGGTCGTGTGTTTCATAAACATCTCGGCTACGACGACATTTCGCCGAACCGGAAATTAGAAAATGAGCCACATCGCAGTCATCACCATCTGTGATAATTGGGCTTCCGCGTTGGATAACCCTTCTGGGAATGTCTTCAAGCATCTTTAATGTTTGGGATCCGAGTCGCATTTTAGGCCTTCTTTCAGTATATAGAGACGACATAAACCGCAGAATTTTAGTGAATTCTGCTAAACAACCTAAAAATCATAAAATGAAATTGGTTAATAAATCTTTAATTTTCAGTGATTTATGAAAGTAAAGAAATTTTTTTCAATTAATTTCAAAAATGCTATTGGCTTTGACAAATTGACGCACTAATTTAGCGGCAGTGCGCTTACGTTGAGTACTTTTTTGTTTAGGGAGGAATAAATGAAATTTCTGCACTTTAAATTGCCAATGATGGCACTTGCTTTAGTAATGTTGCCAAGCATGGCATTCGCCTCAGGTAACCTTGATTCCAATGATTTCACTGGAATGTCATTCTGGCTTATCTCGATGGCTCTTGTCGCTTCGACAGTGTTTTTCTTAATCGAACGCGACCGTGTGGCCGCCAAATGGAAGACGTCTCTGACTGTTTCCGGTCTGGTGACACTTATCGCCGCCGTTCACTATTTCTATATGCGTGACGTATGGGTTTCTACCGGTACTTCACCTACAGAATTCCGTTACATCGACTGGTTGCTGACTGTGCCGCTTCTGATGGTTGAGTTTTTCCTCATCCTCTCAGCGATTGCAAAAGTACCTGCCGGTGTATTCTGGAGACTGCTAATTTTCACAACCTTGATGCTTATCTTCGGTTACCTCGGAGAGTCCGGCAAAATGAATGTCATGGCCGGTTTCGTCCTTGGTATGATTGCTTGGTTTATTGTTCTGTATGAAATCTTCGCAGGTGAAGCCAGCAAAATTAGTGCTGAGCAAGCTAGTGAAACCGTACAGAAAGCATTCAATCTGATGCGTTGGATTGTGACAATCGGTTGGGCTATTTACCCACTCGGTTATGCGCTTGGTTACTTCATGGGTGGTGTCGATGGCGCCAGCTTGAACCTGATCTACAACTTGGCTGACTTTTTGAATAAGATCGCTTTCGGTGTCATCATCTGGCACGTTGCTGTATCTGAATCTTAATCCCAAAGTTAGTGCACTTTTTAGGGGCGTCTTCGGACGCCCCTTTTTTTGTTTATTTCTCTCTTACGGCACTCAGATAAATTTATCAGGAGGATTGGGTTGTTTTTGATATTAATCAGAGTTAAATATCTAAATTATGATAATAAAAAATAGGAAAATCCTGACAGGTATTTTAGCTGTCTTTTTATCTGCCCAACTTCACCTAGCTTTGGAATGCGGCGACTCTCATGTTTCTGAGCTAAGCCAGGATATAGGTCATGACATTACATTACATGACCATATTTGTTTGCATGCTGATGTTGAGGCGCGTGGTGAGCAGGCCACAAATTTTGTTTTTACCGATAACCTGGGCATTGATAGTGCGATCCTTCAGTATCGTTCAATCACTGATATCGACTATTTGTCACCATCGCCGCGTGCGCCCCCTATTGCCTAGATTTTTAAATTAACTTTTTAAAATTCTAGGAGATTTACATGTCTAAACAGTCAAAGAAGGCAATGCTTATTGGCGTTGCAGCTGGTTTCATGGTTCAAGCAGAAGTTCTTGCCCAGCCAGCGAATACCGAATTTAATAATGTCACTTATGACGAAATCCAAGTGCTGAGTAGCCCGTTAAATAAAACTGAGTTTAATCTACTATCGACGGTTAATATTATTGATCGCGCAGAAATCGAAACTTATCTTACCGATACGATTGGCGATCTTGTTTCCAAATATCCTGGCGTTGATAGCGCAAATATGGGGCAAGCCGTCGGACGGCCTGTTATTCGCGGGCAGTCGGACTTCAGAGTTGCGGTTTTGGAAAATGGTTTTTCAGCCGGTGATGTGTCCACCACAGGGGCAGATCACGCCAATGCAGTCTCACTGCTTGATGCGCAACGTGTCGAGGTTCTAAAAGGCCCTGTGGCGTTAAGATACGGCCCTTATGTATCATCGGGTGTTGTTAACCTGCTTGATGTTCATATGAACACGGATATGAAAGCCGTGCAGCAGTTTGAGCTCATGGAAAGCTTTTCGGATATGACCGATGAGAAAACTGTGGCTTTTCTGGGCAGACAATCTTTCTTAATGGATGATGTCCGGGGCATTATCGCCGTTTCAGGGCGTTTCCTCGATAAAGACGCCTATGAAATTCCTGGTACGGTTGAAAGCATTGCTTTGATCAATGATGAGGATGAAGATGTCGATGAAGCCGAGAGGGGGCTAGCTGAAAATACGGATCTCGAAGAAGAGGCCGGAACAATTTCTCTTAATCTCGGTTCGCAAGACAGCCAACTTAGTCTGATGTTTTCTTCCATGACACGTGAATATGGTCTGGTCGGTCATCACGGTGATGAGGAAGAGGCAGGTCCGCGTATTGAAATGGAAAGAGAAATCTTTAGAGGCCGCTATACCCGCAATATGAATGGACTTGTAGACCGCTTCAGCATTGGTTTTTCCACCACGGATTATGAGCATAATGAGCTGGAAGAAGGCGCGATTGCGAGTACCTTTAAAGTTACGGATGCCTATGCAACAGAAATTGAAGCCAGTCTGAACGCGTATGAGAATCTGGATACGGTTATCGGGGTTTCTTATGCCAATGAGACGCTTGAAACCAGTGGGGAGGAGGTTTTCTTGCCGGAAACAGAGACGTCCAAACAGGCTATCTTCACCTTTAATAATTATGAAATTTCGAATTGGGTATTTGAGTTTTCTGCGCGTCATGACGAGGTCGAATACGAGACCGCGACACATAGCTATGATGACTCGGCCTCCAGTCTTGCGCTAGGCGTTGCTTATAAGACCCCTTATAACGGCATTATCGGGGCGACGTCGGCGACGACTGAACGCTTACCTTCTGTGAATGAGCTTTATTCGGATGGTGTTCACTTTGCAGCCCAGCGAAATGAAATAGGTGACAATACGCTCTCCAAGGAAAGCAGCGATATGGCCGAGATTTATTTCCGCCAGAAGTTGCCATTTGGTGGGTTTAGCATCTCCTATTATGATAATTCTGTAGAGGATTATATCTATCTAGCGCCGACTGGTACGGATGCCGGGAATATGCCTAGCTTTAACTTCATTCAAAGCGATGCTGATTTCAAAGGTGGCGAGTTCACGATTTACTGGCGTGATATCAATCTCGGGCCAGCTCTTATGAATGCTGATATTTCAGTGGATCAGGTGCGAGGTAATCTGGCATCCGGGGGGTCTTTGCCGACCATTCCGCCGGTAACAATTTCCGCCCGTGCTGATATTGCCTACCAGAATTTTGATTTTGGGACGGTCATTACACATGCGTCTCAGCAAAAGCGGGTTGCGAGTTATGAATTGCCAACCGATAAATTCACACAAATCGATTTGGAGTTAGGGTGGACACCGCGGGCGTTAAAAGACGGGCGTGTTTCGCTTTTGGCGAAAAACGTAACGGATGAGGAAGTGCGTCGTCATGCGTCTCCATTCAAAGACCGTGTGTCTGAGCCAGGAACGGATATTGTGCTGAGACTGCACTTGACTTTCTAGGCGGGGCAACAATAAATCAGACTTTCTCATCATCAATTAGGATATTTTCATAATGCAAAATGCAGATTTTCCTCAAAATTATCTAGAAGGTCACCGCAATTGGTTGGAGGGGCTTTCTGAGACAGAAAGTTCCCTCTACCAAAAACTCGGGCGTGAGGGGCAGACTCCCAGCGTTATGGCTGTTACGTGCTGTGATAGCCGGATAATGTTACCTGACATTTTTAATGCCGGCCCAGGAGAGTTTTTTGTTCTCCGCAATATCGCAAATCTCGTGCCGCCTCAGGGGCAGGATAATGGCATGGCGGCGGCGGTTGAATTCGGTGTTAACGCTTTTAAAGTGCAGCATATTATTGTGATGGGACATGCTTCCTGTGGCGGTGTGGCGGCGAGTGCCGCGCATTTTGAGGCTGGAAACCCGTCCGATGGTTCACTGACACTGTCATGGTTATCCACGCTGAAGCCTGCCTATGAGGCAAGTAAGGCGAAGACGGGTGGTGATGACAAGGATTTCTCAACGACCTTTGAAAAACAAGCCGTTAAAATGTCACTTGATAATTTATCGGCTTATGCGCCCGTTGAAGCCGCCGTCAAAGAAGGCAGGTTGAGCCTTCATGGTTTCTGGTTTGATATTGAAGCTGCCCGCCTGAATTATCTGGATGCGGCAAGCGACAGTTTCATCCCTGTTTAGCTAGCTCGTAAAAACCGCATCTCTAACAGTGTTCGCCAGCTCGACGAAAACACCGGCGGCAAGGCTGTCTGGTGCATAACTAACGATAGGCTGACCTGCATTGGCAGCCTCCTGTAGGGCTGTATCCAGCACCAGACCACCCAAAAACGGATTAAGCGTCTCCGCCGCTATGCTTTCACCGCCCCCTGTCCCAAAAGGGTGCAGGCGTTCGCCATTTGGCCCTGGCATCCATGCCATATTTTCAAGAATACCAAGGATAGGCGTCTTGGTTTTGTCGAACATGTTAATAGACCGCCGGACATCTGCCACTGCCAAATTTTGTGGCGTTGTCACAATAAGCGCCCCAGTTACCGGGATTTTCTGCGCCATGGTCAGCTGAATATCTCCTGTGCCGGGGGGGAGATCCAGCACGAGAATATCCAGTTCCGGCCAGGCAACATCATTGAGCATTTGCAATAAAGCGCCTTGAACCATTGGCCCGCGCCAGACCATAGCTTGGGCTTCTTGAACCATGTAACCGATCGACATGGTTTGCATACCAAAGCGTTCGACCGGAATGATTTTTTGGGTTTCATCAACTTCAGGTTTTTCAGTCACATTGAGTAATTTTGGCAGAGAAGGGCCGTAAATATCGGCATCCAGGATACCAATTTTAGCAGGATTGCCGTCTTTTAGGGTCATTTGGGCAAGTGCCGCCGCCAGATTAACCGCGACGGTGGATTTGCCCACGCCGCCTTTACCGCTCGCCACGGCGATGACAGCTTTAATCTTGCTGAAAACCTCGGGAACTGTCTCGTCCGGTGGGGGCTTGCCTTTTGATGCGTCTTGAGATGCGGTCATTGAGGGAGCGGATTGATGCGCGGTCAACACCACAGTTGCCGATAAAACGCCCGGAAGCGCGCGAACGCGTTCCTCACAAGCCAGCCGCACATCCTCAAAGGCCTCGGCCTCATCAGGATGCACAGCCAGCAAAAAACCCACATTGCCGTCGCGGATCGTTACGCCTTGAACAATATCGCCAGACACGATATCGCGTCCTGTTTGCGGGTGTTTAAGCCCGGAAAGAGATTCGATTATTGTTTTTTCATCAATGGGGGGCATGATTCATCCTAATTAAAGATTATTTGGCTATTTATGGGCGTTTCAGCAAAACATTTCAGAACATTAACTTGAATAATTTACTTTAGATGCCACATTGTGTTCTGTACCGATATAGAGTGGTGTGGTTCTGGCAGCAATAAGTTTTGCGACCTTAACCAATTCGGCTCAATTCTAACCTTTTAAAGGTTTCAATTTTTAGGAGTTACATATGCCTTGGGATAATCAAAGCGGTGGACCAAATAGCGGCAATAACAACCCTTGGGGAAATAATCCCCGTCAACAAGGGCCGGATATTGACGCATGGATAAATCAGCTTCAGGAAAACATTAAAAAATACATTCCCGGTGGTGGCGGTAGTGGGCTTGTCCTGTTGCTGGTTGGGCTCCTCGTATTATGGGGTCTGAGCGGGTTTTACCGCGTTCAGGCTGACGAACAAGGCGTTGTTCTTCGTTTTGGCAAGTTTCAAGCACAAACCAGCCCGGGTCTGAACTATCATATTCCATGGCCAATCGAGTCAGTGATTACACCTAAGGTGACGATTGTGAACCGCGTGGATATTGGCATGCGGGGCCCATCTGACAGTTTTGTTGGTGGTCGTGTGGCGTCGCGGGATGTCCCGGAAGAAAGCCTAATGTTGACCGGTGACGAAAATATTGTTGATGTTGATTTCTCAGTTTTCTGGCTGATTAATTCGGCATCTGATTTCCTGTTTAACATTCAAAACCCTGAAGGCACTGTGAAGTCTGTTGCTGAAAGCACGATGCGCGAGATTGTCGGGCAGAATAACATTCAGCCAATTCTGACCGAGCAACGTCAGAACACCGAGGATATGGTGCGCGACTTGATGCAGACCATTCTGGATGATTATGGAGCAGGTATCACCATCACACAGGTGAAGATGCAAAAAGTTGACCCGCCTGCCGCCGTTATTGATGCTTTCCGCGATGTGCAAGCCGCCCGCGCTGACCAAGAGCGGGCCAGAAATGAGGCGCAGTCTTACGCTAACCGCGTTGTGCCAGAAGCGCAGGGTGAAGCTTTCCGTATTCGCCGTGAAGCTGAAGCTTACAGAGAACAAGCTGTTGCCGAGGCTGAGGGTCAAGCCAGTAGATTTGCAGCTGTTTATAACGAGTATAAGCAGGCGAGTGACGTGACCCGCCAGCGTATCTTCCTCGAGACTGTTGAAAAAGTGATGCAAAGGTCGAATAAGATAATTATTGACCAGTCTGATACGGGCGGGGGGGTTATTCCCTATCTGCCGCTTGATCGCCTGAACAGTAAATCCAATAAAGGAGATCAGTAATGTCTCAGCCAAAACTTGTCATTGCAGTTATTATTATCGCCGTGCTGGGCTTTACCGCATCGGCAACTCTGTTTACTGTCCACCAGACACAACAGGCGCTTGTCCTGCAATTTGGTGATCCAAGGCGGGTTATTGATGAACCTGGTCTGCATTTTAAAATGCCGTTTGTTCAAAATATTATCTATATTGATAAACGTATTCTGGATCTCGACAGCCCAACTGAGGAGCTGATTGCCGCGGACCAGAAACGTCTCGTTGTGGATGCGTATACACGCTACAGAATTAAAGACCCGCTTCAGTTCTTCACCTCATTGCGTGACAGCCGACGCGCGAATTCCCGTCTGGCTGCGATTGTGTCGTCTTCTATGCGTTCGGTAGTTGGTGAAGCACCATTTGAAGATATTGTCCGCACAAGACGCGATGAATTAATGTCCAAAATTCGTGAGCTGGTGAATGAGCAGACTTATGATTTTGGTATTGAGATTGTCGATGTTCGTATTCGTCGGGCAGATTTGCCAGAAGCAAACAGTCAAGCGATTTACCGACGGATGCAGACGGAAAGAGAGCAGGAAGCCTCTGAATTCCGCGCTAAGGGTCAGGAAGTGTCCCGCGGTATCCGTGCGCAAGCGGATAAGGATGTCACAGTTCTAACGGCGAAAGCTCAACGGGACTCTGAGATTATCCGTGGTCAGGGCGATAGCTGCAGGAACAGAATTTTTGCGGCGGCCTATGGTCAAGATCCAGACTTTTTCGCATTTTATAGGTCTATGCAGTCCTATGAAACGGCACTTGATGATGACAGTACGACGCTTGTTCTCTCACCGGATAGTGCGTTTTTCAAATATCTGAATGCACCGGATACGGTTTTCAATAAACGGGTTGCGACTAGCACGGTCAAAAAAAGCAGTGTAGATGTTGCCGCAATTGTGAAGTCTAAAAAATCTCTTCAAGAAGTGCTTTGCTATGATCTTGTCACGAATATTGGACTGGACGACTCCACATTTGATGCGACTATAGATGGAAAATGAAAATAATCATTTTTATTCTGGGTATCATTCTGGCTTTTGAGGGAGCCATATATGCCCTATTTCCTTCGGCTTTTAAAAACCTCCTTTTACAATTAAAGGACGTTGAAACCGAAAAACTCAGATATTTTGGGCTTGGGGCAATGACATTGGGCGTGGTTTTAGTTTGGCTCTCTGGAATGAGGTAATTATGAGACGGAATATATCTTCCCGCTTTGAAAAAATAATACGTTTAACCGGTTTCGGTTTGGTGGTGCTATTTGCTTTGATGCATGGTGTTGCCGCACAAAACATGCCGCAAAGTTTCGCCGATATTGTCGAAGATTTGATGCCGGCAGTGGTGAATATATCTATTAGTACGACGGTGCAAAGCCCGCCGGGGATTCATATGTCTCCCTTTGAAGATTTCTTTGAAGAATTTATGGAGCGCGAAGAAAAAGAGCCGCAGCCAAAACGCCGCGTTTCGTCTCTTGGCTCCGGCTTTGTCATTGACCCGTCGGGCATTGTTATTACCAATAATCATGTCATCGAAAATGCCGAGGAGATTATTGTCAATTTCTCCAATGGTGAAAAATTCAAAGCGGAATTACTTGGTCGTGACGAGAAGACGGATCTCGCCGTCTTGAAGGTCATTGCAGATAAAAAACTGCCTTTCGTAAAATTCGGCGATAACACCAAAGCGCGTGTGGGCGACTGGGTTATTGCCATTGGTAACCCTTTTGGTCTTGGTGGGTCGCTGTCTGTAGGCGTGATATCGGCGATTAACAGAGATATTAATTCAGGTCCCTATGACAGCTATATTCAAACGGATGCAGCCATTAATAAGGGTAATTCAGGGGGGCCGCTTTTTAATCTCGACGGTGAGGTTATTGGCGTGAATACGGCGATTATTTCGCCGACAGGCGGGTCTGTGGGTATTGGCTTTTCCATTCCGGCAGATATGGCTCAGATTGTCATTGCTCAATTGCGTGAATATGGCGAAACCCGTCGCGGCTGGTTGGGAGTGCGTATTCAACGTATTACCGAAGACCTCGCTGAAAGCCTTGGTCTGTCCAAGCCTAAAGGGGCGCTTGTTTCCGAAATTATTCCCGGCGGTCCGGCTGAGGAAGCTGGTATGAAGCAGGGGGATGTTATTCTCACATTTGATGGCAAAGATGTTGCCGAAATGCGAGATCTCCCGCGTATTGTGGCCGAAACACCAATTGATAAAGCTGTCAGTGTCAAAGTTCAAAGACGCGGCAAGGTGGTGAGTCTCAAAGTTAAGGTGGGTCGTTTGGAAGAAAGCGACCAGATTGCAGCGGCTCAACCGACTGATCCTAAAACGCCAACGCAACAGCCTGGTTTGAAATTGCTTGGCCTTACATTGGAAACGCTTGATGCCAAGACCAGGTCGCGCGCCGGTCTGGATGAGGACAAGGATGGCGTGTTGATCGCTAAAGTTGATGTCGATAGTTCGGCCTCTGAAAGCGGCGTGAAGTCCGGTGACATTATCGTTGAGGTGGATCAGACACCCGTTGCCACACCTCAAAATGTTGAGGAATTGGTCAATAAAGCTAAGAAAGCCGGTAAGAAATCAATTCTTGTGCTGATGCAGACCCCGCAAGGTCTGCGGTTTGTCGCCATTAAGATTTAAATTCAATCTCATCGGCCTGATAGCCTTGCAAATAAAGCAGGGCTGTCAGGTCGCCGTTTTGAATGCGGAAAGATGCAGCTTCTGATACCAGAGGCTTGGCACGAAACGCGACCCCCATGCCCGCAAGCTTGAGCATGTCGAGGTCATTGGAGCCATCCCCGACAGCGAGCGTTTGTGTAGCTGAGATGTTTTTCTCATCACACCAATTTTGTAAACGTGATGCCTTAGCTTCTCTGCCAAGAATAGGGTCAATGACCCTACCTGTGAGATGATTGTCTTCTATCTCAAGCTGATTGCAATAACAGGCGTCAAAATCTAATAAAGTTGTGATTTTATCGGCAAAAAATGAAAATCCACCAGAGACAAGCCCACAAAACACATGGTTCTGTTTCAAAGTTGCGAGAAGTGTCGCGGCACCGGGCATGAGTGTCACATCGTCATAAACATCTTGTAAGGTCGTGGCTGGCAGACCGGCAAGCAGGTCAACACGCTCTCTTAAAGCGGGTTCAAATTCAATCTCGCCGCGCATGGCACGACCTGTAATATCGGAGATTTTGTCACGCAGATTAAGCCTGTCAGCCAGCTCGTCGAGGCATTCTTGCTCAATGATGGTGCTTTCCATATCGGCAATGAGAAGTTTCTTTCGTCGTCCTGCCGCGGGTACCAGATTAATATCAACGCCTTGGTCAGAAAATTTTTCCCGCAAGCCTGCAAGTAATGTGGGATATTCAGAGGCGGGGATGGTGAGAGAGATATCATAAGCTATTCCCTCATTCAGACATGTCACAGCACTCTGAGTGTCGTCCAAATGACGTAAGATGCGGTCCACCAATTCATTTGTTAAAATGGGGGATGCTGGGTTACATGTTAAAACCAGATAACAGGGTGTCTCATTCATGAATCTGTCCGTCACTTCACCAGATGAATTATCGGCTGTTGCGGGTAAAAACCGCGCCGAGATTATTCTTATTGCAGGTGCAACCGCTAGCGGCAAGTCTTCTCTTGCGCTTGCCCTTGCCGCGCGGATAAATGAGGCGGGCAAGCAATGCTGCATCATAAATGCCGACTCCATGCAGGTCTATCAGGAGATGAGGGTGCTGACTGCGCGCCCGTCTGATGAAGAAATTAAAAAATGCCCACATAGGCTCTATGGGCATATATCTGCGCGTGATGCATATAATGTCGGGCAATGGCTGTCTGAGGTGCAGGCGGCGATTACTATGGCGAAAGACGCCCAGCAGATACCGATATTGGTTGGCGGCACAGGGCTTTATTTTAAATGCCTGACTGAGGGCATGGCGGATATTCCTGATATTCCCGACGCCATCCGTCATAATGTGCGCGCCAAGCATGAAGCGGAAGGCACCCAAGCCTGTCATGCCGCTTTGGCGGCGATTGACCCGCAAGCCTATCAACGTCTTGAGGCCACAGACCCTCAGCGTGTTTTAAGGGCTTTAGAGGTTTATGAGGCTACAGGGCGTAGCTTGTCAGACTGGCAAAGTGACCCTGTGACCCCACCAATTACAGCGCCGATGTTGAAGATTTTGCTCATGCCGTCGCGTGACTGGCTTTATGAACGTTGTGACACGCGTTTTGAGGCTATGTTGGCAGAGGGGGCGTTGGAGGAAGCTGCGCGCATGCGGGATTTAGGATTATCTGAGGCGCAACCCGCCATGAAAGCGCTGGGGCTTAAAGAGTTGCTCGCGCTCCAGAATAATGAGATAAGCCTTGAATTGGCGCAATCAGCGGCACAACAGGCAACACGGCGTTATGCAAAACGGCAAATGACCTGGTTTCGGAATCAGATGATTTCGTGGAATAGCATTTCTCAGCAAGATTATTACAATAAAACCTCAGAATTCTTGTCGAATATTATAAAAATGCTTGACCTTGACTAAAATTTTGCCTAGTTTCCCCCAGAATTTATGGGTTTTTGACTGCTAGATTTATATAGGCGGCCAAACTAGGCCATCACGATTAGGCCATCACTATTGGGCCATAACTGTTAGTCCAGTAATATGACGAAAGATAGGTACGAAGATGAATGATACAAATACTGATCACATGACAGGCGCTGAAATTATTATCAAAGCTCTGCATGATCAAGGTGTCGAACATATCTTCGGATATCCAGGCGGCGCAGTTCTGCCTATTTATGACGAAATTTTCAAGCAGGACTGGCTGCACCATATTCTTGTGCGACATGAGCAGGGTGCCGCCCATGCGGCTGAGGGTTATGCGCGCTCGACAGGCAAATGCGGGGTGTTGCTGGTTACCTCCGGCCCGGGCGCGACCAATGCGGTGACAGGCCTAACGGATGCGTTGATGGACTCCATTCCGCTGGTTTGTATCACCGGACAGGTGCCGACACATCTTATTGGTTCTGATGCGTTTCAGGAATGCGATACGGTTGGTATCACGCGCCCCTGTACGAAACATAATTACCTTGTGAAATCCGTTGATGATTTGGCGGAAATTATGCATGAGGCGTTTTATATCGCGACTTCTGGTCGTCCAGGGCCGGTTGTGATTGATATTCCAAAGGATATTCAATTTGCGCCGGGGTCTTATATGTCGCCTGAGAAAATCTCGAAAGCCAGTTATCAACCGCCTAAAAAAGGTGATTTGAACGGTATTCGTGAAGCTGCGGAGCTGATTGCTTCAGCCAAGAAGCCTGTTTTTTATACGGGCGGCGGTGTGGTCAATGCCGGTCCGGTTGCGAGTAAATTACTACGTGAATTTGTGGGTCTCACGGGTTATCCGATTACCTCGACTCTCATGGGGCTGGGAGCGTTTCCTGCAAGTGATGACCAATGGCTTGGTATGCTCGGCATGCATGGAACCTATGAAGCGAATATGTCGATGCATGATTGTGATGTCATGATTAATATCGGCGCGCGCTTTGATGACCGGATTACGGGTCGGTTAGATGCGTTTTCACCTCATTCGAAAAAAATCCATATCGATATCGACCCGTCATCAATAAATAAAACCGTGCATGTTGATGTGCCGATTGTTGGCGATGTGGCGCATGTTCTCGAAGATTTGATACGCATCTGGAAAGAAACGGCTTGTTCGCCTGATAAAACCGCACTTGCCGAATGGTGGCAGGAAATTGAAGCCTGGCGTCAAGTGAACTCTCTTGGTTTTGAGCAAAGCGGTTCCATTATTAAGCCACAATATGCGGTTCAGCGGCTTTACGAGCTTTCCAAGGATAAGGATGTGTATATTTCCACCGAGGTGGGACAGCATCAAATGTGGGCGGCGCAGCATTTCCATTTTGAAGAACCTAATCGCTGGATGACCTCGGGCGGTCTGGGGACGATGGGTTATGGCCTTCCAGCGGCTATCGGCACGCAAATCGCGCATCCTGAGGCGCTGGTTATCGACATTGCTGGCGAAGCCTCTGTTCTGATGAACATGCAGGAAATGTCCACGGCGGTTCAGTATAATCTGCCGGTCAAAATATTTATTCTGAACAATGAATATATGGGCATGGTGCGTCAGTGGCAGCAATTGCTGCATGGTGGGCGTTATTCGCACAGCTATTCTGAGGCTTTGCCTGATTTTGTTAAGCTGGCTGAGGCTTATGGCGCGACCGGGATACGGGCGACCAATCCTGATGAGCTGGATGAGGCGATTACGCAAATGATTAACACGCCCGGCCCTGTGATTTTTGATTGTGTTGTATCTAAAGATGAAAACTGCTTCCCGATGATCCCGTCAGGTAAAGCACATAATGAAATGATACTCGCCGGAGAGCCTGCTGATGTGGAAGTCTCTGAAGAGGGTAAGGCACTCGTATGATGAATGACCAATCTATTGAAGCGCATACGCTTTCTGTCCTAGTGGAAAATGCCGCAGGCGTGTTGGCGCGTGTCATTGGCCTGTTTTCAGGGCGTGGCTATAATATTGAAAGTCTGACCGTTGCGGAAGTTGACGGCGAGGCACATATGTCGCGTATCACAATCGTGACCAGCGGGTCGCCTATGGTGATTGAGCAAATCAAAGCCCAGCTGAGCCGCATTGTTCCGGTAAGCCGCGTGACGGATTTGACGGTTGAGGCCGAAGCGATTGAACGTGAAATGGCGCTTGTTAAAGTTACGGGTACCGGAGAAAAAAGAGTGGAGGCGTTGCGCGTCTCTGAAAGCTTCAGAGCGCGTGTTGTTGATACAACGCATGAGTCATTTGTGTTTGAATTGACGGGCGCAAAAACCAAAATTGACGCTTTTGTTCAACTCATGCGTCCTTTGGGCCTGAAAGAAGTTTCAAGAACAGGCATCGCGGCGATTGCTCGCGGGCCGGAAGCAATGTAAAAGCCTTACATCTTTCAAATTCATAGCTTTCTAATTCAGAGCTTTGAATTTCAGGGCTTTCAAATTCAGAAAATTACCTATAAATCTACTGAAAATTTTAAGACCAGACTTAAATAAAAGACGAGGAGACAAAAATGGATATGCTTTATGACCGCGATGCGGACACAGACCTGATTAAATCCAAAAAGATTGCCGTTATTGGCTATGGCTCACAGGGCCACGCCCACACATTGAACCTGCGGGATAGCGGTGTTGCCGAGATTTGCGTTGGATTACGGCCTGACTCGTCGTCTGTTGCCAAAGCAGAAGCCGAAGGCATTGAGGTTAAGTCAATCGCTGATGCGGCGGCTTGGGCGGACATCGTCATGATACTCACACCAGATGAGCTGCAAAAAGATATTTATAATACGCATATTGCCGGAAATATCCGTGAAGGCGCGGCGTTGATGTTTGCGCATGGTTTATCCATTCACTTTAACCTGATTGAACCGCGTGCTGACCTAGATGTTCTTATGGTTGCGCCAAAAGGGCCTGGTCACACAGTACGGGGTGAATATCTGCGTGGTGGCGGCGTGCCGTGTCTGGTTGCGGTGCATAAGGATGCTTCCGGTACAGCGCGTGATATTGCTATGTCCTATGCCTGCGGGCTGGGTGGTGGTCGTTCCGGCATTATTGAAACCAATTTCAGAGATGAGTGCGAAACAGACCTCTTTGGTGAGCAGGCTGTGCTTTGCGGTGGTGTCGTTGAACTTATCAAAGCCGGTTATGAAACGCTTGTTGAAGGCGGTTATCCGCCAGAAATGGCCTATTTTGAATGCCTTCATGAGGTCAAGTTGATTGTGGACCTGATTTATGAAGGTGGCATTGCCAATATGAATTACTCCATTTCAAACACGGCTGAGTTTGGTGAGTATGTGTCCGGCCCTCGTGTTGTGACATCCGATACCAAAGCCGAAATGAAGCGTATTCTTGAGGATATTCAGACCGGTAAGTTTACCAATCGCTGGATGCAAGGCGGTCAGGAAGAAATTAAGAAATTCCGTGAGGATATGGCTGCGCATCCAATTGAAGAAGTTGGTGCGAATTTGCGTGAAAAAATGCCATGGATTTCCTCCAATAAGCTGGTTGATCAGTCCAAAAACTAGATTTTTTGCGCATTTTACGCGTAATTTACGACATTTTCTGAAAAGGCCGCCATGTTGCGGCCTTTTTTGGTTTGCGCAAGGGTGACATTGCATAATTGCAGTTTTGCATAAATAATCCTATAATCTTGCAATTATGCGACGACTTGATTGGGATGATTTAAGATTTTTTCTGTCAGTGGCCTCTAACGGGACGCTATCAGCTGCCGCGCGGGAATTAACCGTGAACACAACAACAGTGCTACGTCGCATTGCCAGTCTTGAGGAAGCGCTGTCAGCACGTCTGTTTGACCGCATGCGCTCAGGTTATCATCTGACGCAGGAAGGCCTTGTGCTGCAGGAGCTGCTAGGGCCGGTGGATCAGCGTTTATCCAGCCTTCAGAGAGATTTTCAGGCGGCTCATGCGGGGGCTAAGGGGCGGGTTAAGGTCAGTGCGGCTGAAACCATCACAGACGCTGTTCTGGCGGGTGGAATGCCTGAATTTGCCGATAATTACCCGGATATTGAGGTTAGCCTGATGCATGAAATACCCCAACTTCAGGGTATTTCGGCACTCAATGCTGGGTTAAGAGATGTCGATTTGGCTATCCGCACGGCACGCCCAACTCAAGGGGATATGTTGGTGCGCAAATTGGGGGATTTGGCTTTTGGTCTTTATGCCCATAAAGACCGCGCCGCGACCCTAAATGAAGGGGTCGAAATCACCAGTCCTGAGGCATTGGCAGACGAACCGCTTATTGGTTTTGATGAAGAGGCGCTGCCGACAGGCCCGGTCTGGTTTTTATCCCGTGTTGAAAAGTCTATGAAACTTGTGACGCGTGCGGCAGGGGACAGGGCGCGCTTGCAAATGGTTAAAGAAAATCTGGGGGTGTCGGCTTTGCCGTGCATTATCGCTGATATTGACCCTGAACTTCAAAAAATTGCCGGCTCAGAGATGGTCGGGTCTTTAGAACTCTGGTTGCTGGCGCGGCGTGATTTGGCGCAGTTTCCGCATGTTCGGACGGTGATGGATTTCGTTATTTCCCGGGTTCGGGATTTGCGTCCGTCACTTTCAGGTAATACGGGTTCATGAAAAAACTTGGCGGTCAATAAAGTTACTTGCAATCCATATTTTCCGCGTATAAACAGGATGTTGGTCAGTTTATCTGAATTGGTTTGATATGACGTTTTGGGACGATAAAACATCTGCGCATTCTGCCGGTAGCACCTCGGTGTCTACTAATGGCTTTGCGCTGTCTATTGTTCATTTTCAAGCGTTATTGCTTCCAGTTTCAGCAAGTCATCTCCTAATTAGCCCCTGAGGTCAAGGCAGTTTATGCCGGACGCTCAGGGGTCATATTTGGAAATTATGATTGCCTGGCCCGGCATTGGGCTAAATTGCCTAGCCCGGCATCGGGCTAAATTGTCTAGCCGGGCATCGGGCTAAATTGAAAGATTAAAATGATGACACATAATAGTGAAGACAATACCCCAGAGACACGCAACGGTTCCGACCGTGTGATGATTTTTGACACGACTTTGAGAGATGGAGAGCAGTCTCCCGGAGCTTCCATGTCGCTGGAAGAAAAAATACAAATTGCCGAAACATTAGACAATATGGGCGTCGATGTGATTGAGGCTGGCTTTCCGATTGCTTCAAATGGTGATTTTGAGGCGGTACAGGAAGTCTCCAAAATTGTAAAAAATGCAACCGTTTGTGGTCTTTCCCGCGCCGGAGCTAAAGATATTGACCGTGCGGCAGAAGCCTTGAAACCTGCTGAAAACATGCGGATTCATACCTTTATTTCCACATCTCCGGTTCATATGAAGCATAAATTGCAAATGGAACCCGAAGCTGTGCTTGAAGCGGTCGCTTTTAGTGTGAACCACGCCCGTGGCTATACGGATGATGTTGAATGGTCCGCCGAGGATGCAACCCGCACGGATAGAGATTTTCTGTGTCAGTGTGTTGAGGTGGCGATTAAGGCCGGGGCGACGACAATCAATATTCCTGACACGGTCGGTTACACCCTGCCACAGGAATATATTGAGATTATCACCATGCTGAGGGAGCGTGTGCCGAATATCGATCAGGTGGTCTTGTCAACACATTGCCATAATGATTTGGGTCTGGCTGTTGCCAATTCACTCGCCGGTATTCAGGCTGGGGTGCGGCAGGTGGAATGCACGATTAACGGCTTGGGCGAGCGTGCAGGTAACGCCGCATTGGAAGAAATCGTCATGGCTTTGAATGTGCGTTCGGATTTGATGCCGCAATGGACGCGGATTGAAACAACCCATCTCGCCAGAGCGTCAAAGCTGGTTTCTAATGTTACGGCATTTCCGGTGCAATATAATAAAGCCATTGTCGGCAAAAACGCTTTCGCGCATGAAAGCGGTATCCATCAAGACGGTATGCTGAAAAATAATCAGACTTACGAGATTATGTTGCCTGAGACGGTGGGCATTAACAAATCTTCTTTGGTGATGGGCAAACATTCTGGTCGACATGCTTTTCGTGAGAAAATCACGGCCTTGGGCTATAGCTTGTCAGATAATCAGATGCAGGATGCTTTCCAACGGTTTAAAGATTTGGCCGACCGCAAAAAGCATGTGTTCGATGATGATATTGTTGCGCTGATTGATGATGAGGTGGCACATGGCAATGACCGCATTAAGGTGGTGTCCTTGCAAGTTGTCGCCGGTACAAAAGGCCCGCAAAAAGCCGAGCTTGAGTTGGAAATTGACGGCGAGATGCACCGTTCTGAAAGCACGGGCGATGGTCCGGTGGATGCGACCTTTAACGCGATTAAAGAACTGATACCTGCCAAGGCGCGTTTGCATCTTTATCAGGTGCATGCCGTGACGCAGGGGACGGATGCGCAAGCTGAGGTGAGCGTGCGTCTGGAAGAAGACGGCAAAACAGTGACGGGCCGCGGCATTGATACCGATACGCTTGTGGCGTCTGCGAAAGCCTATGTCAGTGCGTTAAATAAGCTGAGTGTCAAACGGTTGCGTCAGGCGCCTGATGATGTCGCAGCATTGCAAATTTGAGGCTATGCTGGACACTATGTTAGGCTAAAAACTAAAGGGTTTAATTTAAACAAGTAAAACTGGATATAAAATATGCTTGATAATTTTCTGGGAATGTTTTCCGCCGATATGGCGATTGATTTGGGAACGGCCAATACGCTCGTTTATGTGAAGGGGCGGGGCATTGTTCTCAATGAACCCTCTGTTGTGGCCATTTTTAACAATTCCGGCAGGAACCAACTTCTGGCTGTCGGTGATGAAGCCAAACTTATGCTGGGTCGGACGCCGGGGAATATTCAGGCCATCCGCCCGATGCGCGATGGTGTGATTGCCGATTTTGATGTTGCCGAAGAAATGATTAAGCATTTTATCCGTAAGGTGCATAACCGTCGGACATTTGCGAACCCTCAAGTGGTGATATGTGTGCCATCTGGCGCCACCGCCGTTGAACGCCGTGCCATTCAAGAAAGTGCGCTTTCTGCTGGAGCGCGTCGTGTCTATTTGATTGAAGAACCAATGGCGGCGGCGATTGGTGCGGGTCTGCCGGTCACAGAACCAACCGGCTCTATGATTGTTGATATTGGTGGCGGTACGACTGAGGTTGCCGTACTCTCTCTTGGTGGGATTGTTTATTCACGCTCGGTACGCGTCGGTGGTGATAAAATGGATGAGGCGATTATTGCTTATATCCGTCGCCATCATAATCTTCTGCTGGGTGAATCAAGCTCCGAACGGATTAAAAAAGAGGTTGGCTCTGCTGCTATCACTGATGGTGGTAAGGGTGTGAGCATCAATATTAAGGGTCGTGATTTGATGAATGGTGTGCCGCGTGAAGTTGCGATTACCCAAAGTGAAATTGTGGAAAGTCTGGCAGAGCCTGTTGGTCAGATTATTGAAGCGGTCAAAGTCGCGTTGGAAGCCACGCCGCCTGAATTGGCTGCGGATATTGTCGATAAAGGGATTATCCTGACAGGTGGCGGTGCGTTGCTTAAAAATCTGGACAAGGTTTTACGCGATGAAACCGGCCTGCCGGTGAGTATCGCGGATGAAGCGCTTTCCTGTGTTGCATTGGGGACAGGTCGGGCACTTGAACACATCAAAACCATGAAACACGTCCTGTCCAGCGTCTACTAGGTTTAGAGGAGTCTTATGTCATTAGACAATAGAGGCATAGGACGTAGAGGCGGGATATCCCGTCGCGGCTCAGTGATTTTCCTTATCGTGCTTTCGCTTTTGCTGATTTACATCACCGAAAGCGGACCACGGCTCTTAAACTCTTTTCGCCAGCTTACCTATGACATCATTACGCCTGTCACCGAGCTTATCGGCATGCCTTTTGTCGCCTTGCGCCAGACCAGTAGTGCGTTGTCAGACTATACGGATTTGATTAATGAAAATGCAAAGCTGAAAGTCCAGCTGGATGAATTGCGCGCATGGGAAGACCGCGCCTTGCGGTTGCAAGCTCAAATCGCACGTTATGAAACTCTGCTAAATGTAAAGCTGGATGAAGACTATAATTATGCTGCCGCAAGGGTGGTTGCAGATATTGGAGGGCCTTTTGTCCGAACGGTGCTTTTGAATGCTGGACAAGAAAAAGACTTGAAAGTCGGTCAGGCTGTTATTGGGGCATCGGGTTTTATCGGTCAGATTGTGTCTGTTGGGAGTTCCTCCAGCCGCGTTTTATTGCTCACGGATTTAAACAGCCGCATTCCCGTTCAATTGGAGCCAAGTGGTATTCAGGCCATTTTGACGGGTGATAATACGGGTGAACCTATTCTAGATTTCTTCAATGATGAAGAAGCCTCTATGCAGGGCGCGCGCGTTGTGACCTCGGGATATGGCGGGCAAATTCCGCCGGGTCTTTCTGTCGGGGATGTGCAGGTGACACGCGATGGACAGGCCAAAGTGCGTCTGCGGGAAAATCTGTCTCGCCTCAATTATGTCCGCATACTGAATTTTGCTTCTATCCGGTCGCCTGAAAAGGAAACACAATTACCCGAAGCATTAGCCGGAATAACCTCCACAGAACAAAATAGTGCCGTAGGGCAGGCTGAGGCGCAGTAATGGCTTTTACGGACAAAAATCCCCGCCCGACTATTGGACGCTCTCATGAAAATAATCGGTTAATCCCTACAATTGTTCCGGGTCTTATTGCCGTTTTAAGTATCCTTATTCCCAAAGTGCCGGTCGGGCAGGTTTTTGATGTTGTGCCGGCACCTGGTCTGATTTTGATAGTTGTTTTCTTTTGGTCTCTCGTCGACCCGGATAGATTTTCAATCTTTTTTATTTTTTTTCTAGGCTTGCTTGAAGATATTCTAACTGGGACGCCGCTGGGTATGTGGTCTTTAATCCTTATTGCTTTGCATTATTCGACTGCGGGGCAAGGTACGACGCTTTTAACCCGAGGCAAGATTACAAAATGGGCCGTGTTCTCTCTCTTTTGCTTGCTTTCTTATCTGGCAGTTTATTTTCTCATCGGGCAGGTCTATGGCACCGTTCCGGCATTTAAGGTTATTCTCATCCCGTTTATTCTGACCGTGATTTGTTTTATTCCTTTTTATCGTTTGTTTGAAATGATTGAGAATATGCTTTTATCACCTGGATTTAGGGGATAGTCGATTGTATTCGCCCGAAACAGATACTCAGATATTTTCACGCCGCGCTATGATTTTGGGGCTAGGCCAGCTTGGCCTTTTTGGTTTGCTGGCGGCGCGGTTGCAATATCTGCAAATTTCGCAAGCGGATCAGTATGGTATTTTGGCTGAAAATAACCGGGTGAATATCGGTCTGATTGCCCCTCTGCGTGGCAGAATTCTTGACCGCTATGGTCGCGAGATTGCTACCAACCGCCCGAATTTTCAGGTGGTGATGATACCCGAGCAAACCAATGATCCGATTGAAACCCTCAGAGTGCTTGAGAAGCTTGTGCCAATCTCGCCGTCGCGCCGAAAGCGGCTGTTACGAGATATTCCTAGAAGCCGGGGGTTCGTACCTTTCACGGTTGCCGAGAATTTGGAGTGGGAACAATTTGCTGCGCTCAATCTAAACCTGCCGCATTTGCCGGGGGTTGAACCACAAGTGGGTAAGCTGCGCTATTATCCGCAAGATGATATTTTCTCTCATATGGTCGGTTATGTCGGGCGGCCTGACGGGCGAGATTTGCGCCGTGATGATCCGCTTTTGAAAGTTCCCGGTTTTCGTATAGGTAAAAGCGGTATCGAGAAGTTATTTGACGACAGCTTGCGCGGCTCTGCAGGTAGTCGCCGTGTTGAGGTTAATAATGTCGGTCGCGTTATCCGTGAACTCGCGCGTAATCCTGGTGCGCAAGGTTCGGATTTAATGATGTCTATGGATAGCGAATTGCAAAATGAAGCGATCCGCCTTCTGGGGGAGCAAAGCGGTTCTGCTGTCGTGATGGATGTGAATAGTGGCGAAGTTTTAACAATCGCCTCAGCACCGACTTTCAATCCTAATCATTTTACAGTCGGCCTAACGCAGAAAGAATGGGATGGCTTACTGGAAGACCAGCGCAAGCCTCTTATCAACAAAGCACTTGCTGGTCAGTACGCGCCTGGGTCGACGATTAAAATGCTGGTTGCCATGGCAGGGCTTGAAGAAAAAGTTATCACACCTAAAGAGAAAATTGTCTGTGAAGGGCAATATGAGCTGGGCGGCGACACGTTCCATTGCTGGGAACATGAAGGTCATGGTGAGATGAACATGCATGATGCCATTACAAATTCTTGCGATGTTTATTTCTATGAGTTGGCGCGGCGCCTTGGTATTGACCCGATTGAAAAAATGGCAAAAAAATTTGGTCTTGGCAGGACCTCAATTCCGGGCGCGTTTGAGGAGAAAAAAGGTCTTATTCCCGGGCGTGATTGGAAGCGGGCTAATCTGGATGCGTCGTGGCAAACCGGTGAAACCCTGATTGCTGGTATCGGGCAGGGTTATATGCTTGTGACGCCTATCCAGCTTGCGGTTATGACAGCGCGTCTTGCCAATGGGGGGCGGGAAGTTGTGCCTAAGCTATTAATAGATGCACAGAGCGGTTCTGACAGTCTTTCGCCATCGGCTAAAGAAAAAGGTGATGAAATAGCGATTAATCCGGATCATATTCGATTAATGCAAAAAGCCATGACGAGTGTGGTTAATGACACCGATGGGACTGCCTTCGGATCTCGGTTTAATTTGAGGGGTGTCTCGTCAGCGGGTAAAACGGGTACGGTTCAGGTGCGGCGTATCAGCAAGGATGAGCGCGCGTCGGGCATTATTCCCAATGAGGAACTGGATTGGCATTTACGTGACCATGCCCTTTTTGTCGGCTTTGCACCGATTGACAATCCGAAATATGCCGTTGCCGTTGTGGTTGAGCATGGGGGGAGTGGGTCAAAAGTCGCTGCGCCTATCGCTCAGAAGCTCCTAAAAATGGCGCTGGAGCGCGATCGTGTGCCAGGTAAAACAAAAACTGCGCGCGCGAAAGCCTTGAATAAAACATCCCAAAAAGAGGCCAGAAAAGCATGAGTCAGCTTTTATCGCCACGTTTAAACTTGTTCCAAGGGCGTCTGGCAAGCTTGAACTGGTTGTTGGTCATTCTCATCGCTTCTATCAGCCTCATTGGCGTTATGATGCTGTATTCGGTTGCTGATGGTAGTTTTGAGCCTTGGTCGATACGTCATTTAACCCGTCTGATTATCGGCCTGGCTTTTATGATTACGGTTGCGATTATCGATATCAAGATTTGGCTGCGAATGGCATATTTTGTCTATGTGATAGGTCTGCTTGCGCTGTTATCGGTTGAGTTTTTTGGCGACCAGCTTATGGGTGCGAAAAGATGGCTGGATTTGGGTGTGGTAACTATTCAACCGTCTGAACCCATGCGCATTGGTTTGCTGCTGGCACTGGCGCGTTATTATCATTATTTACCGTCTGAAAACATCTCACGTCCGCAATGGCTGGCCTTACCAATTTTGATGATTATTGTGCCAGCCTATCTCATTTTTAAACAACCAGACCTTGGTACTTCAGTATTATTTGCCTTAACTGGCATAACGATTTTGTTTCTGGCAGGTCTTAACTGGCGGTATTTTTTCGCTGGCGGTTTGGCGCTTATACCAGCAGGCTGGATTACATGGACGATGTTACTCGAATATCAAAAAAAGCGTGTTTTGACCTTTCTAGATCCAAATACGGATCCGTTAGGCGCGGGCTATCATATTCTTCAGTCTAAAATCGCAATTGGGTCGGGTGGTTTGACAGGAAAGGGCTTTATGCAAGGTACGCAAAGCCAGCTGAACTTTCTACCTGAAAAACACACAGATTTTATCTTCACCATGTATGCGGAAGAATTGGGACTTTACGGGGCTTTGATTTTGCTGGGAATGTATATGCTGATTTTGCTGATGGGGTATATCATTGCCACTCAGGCGCGGAGTGCTTTTGCGCGTATTCTGGCCATGAGTATCAGCGTCTCGTTCTTTATTTACATGTTTGTCAATGTGGCCATGGTTGTTGGGCTGTTACCGGTTGTGGGCGTGCCATTGCCTCTCATGTCATATGGCGGGACATCCATGATGACGATATTGTTCGGTATGGGGCTGATTTTGAACGCTCAGGTCAACCGATATACGGAACTATCGGTTAAATAGGGCTTGAAATTTATTCGGAGACGAGCTTATCGAGTTCGCCTGTGCTCTCTATCGCATAGAGTTCGTCACAGCCACCAATATGTTGACCCTCGATAAAAATCTGTGGAACCGAGGTCACACCGTTTAACTTGTCTCTGAGCTTCGCGCGCCCTTCGGTATCGCCGGATAAATCAACTTCATGAAAAACGAGATTTTTCTTATTCAATAGGTCTTTTGCTGAGAAGCAAAACGGACATGTATTGGTTGTGTAAATTTCTATCTTTTTCATAATCTATCTTTTTATAGTCTGTTAATACCCACTTTTGGTTAAGAGGGGAGGGATAGCAATTCATGGCTACCAAGCCTTGTATCACGGTATTAAAACCTAGATACGCCTCAGCGCTTGTCATTTCAAGAAATTTGTTGTGATGAGCATACACAACTAGCCTGATGGCATCACAATAGGGACATGATACAATCCCGAATTCATGAGATTGTATCATATCTGAAAAGCAGATTAAAAAGTTAGTGTCAGTTGAACTGACCTATGAGCTAGACTGCTTCTTGCTCTTCACTAACAAGTTCGAGGTTACCGGCTGCAAATTTGCCGTTTTTACTCTCGATCATTTGGTATTTGACGCGCTGGCCTTCAACAATAAGACGTAACCCTGATTCTTGAACTGCAGTAATATGCACAAATGCATCGGGTGTGCCGTCATCTGGAGTGATAAAGCCATAACCTTTGACGGTATTGAACCATTTTACGATACCAGTATTCATAATATTCTCCGTGCCCCCAATATCTGGGAGTGCTTAAAAAGCGGAAGGATGCCGATAAGCCGCATTCAGTTAGGCGCACCCATGATTTAGATAGGTCGGCTCAGAAAAAAGTCTAATTAATTTCTGGAAAAAAATCGGCGAGGCAGGAATTGCTTAACAAGACGGCGGAAAATAAGGACCCCTATCAACAGCACAAGATAGCGGGATAGCAATTCACCAAGCGAGACAGAAAGAAGAAAAGATAGCATATCAAGAGTTTGCAAATCGCCATCAGGCCTTAGATTGAAGACAACCGATTTGGCTATCAACGTAAAGGTAACGGCAAATAAGGCTGCTAAAAATGGGTTATTGGGCCGCCTAAAAAGACCCATAAGTAATACAGCCAGTATCAGAAGAAGAATTTCTTTCTGGTTAACGGGAAGTGCCAGTAAGGGATACCAATAATCAGTCATAATAATCCCATAGCGCGAACAATGATTAAAAACAAGTCAGGTGATTTGATTTAACTAATCCAGCCTGCCAGTTCCGCATGCGCTAATTGTGCCAAAAGTTTGATGCTTTCGGGCGAGCTATTAAGGCAGGGGACGGTTGAGAAGTTCTCTCCGCCCGCTTCAATGAAGGTTTCGCGCGCTTCAATAGCAATTTCTTCAAGTGTTTCAACGCAATCCGAAATAAACCCGGGGGTGATAACAGCAATGTTTTTATGCCCGGCTTCCCCCAATTCGCGTAAGGTCGCCTCGGTATAGGGTTCGAGCCATTTTGTTGGCCCAAATCGGGATTGAAAGGTCAGTTTGAAATTATCCTCGCCCATGCCCAGCTTTTCGCGCAAAAGACGTGCCGTTTTCGCGCAATGGCAATGATAGGGGTCGCCTTTCTCAAAATAGGCGACGGGTAGGCCATGAAATGAGGCAACCAAATAATCCGGTTTCCAGCCTAGCTTTGAGATATGTTTTTTAACCGACTTCGCCAGCGCATCAATATAAGACGGGTGGTCATGCCATGGGCCAGCGGTGCGCAAGGCTGGTTGCCATCGCATTTTCAATAAACAACGAAAAACCTCATCATTGACGCTGGCAGTCGTGCTGGCGCTATATTGCGGGTAAAGCGATATGACCGAGATTTGCGTGCATCCGGCAGCGCGAAGACCTTCAAGCCCTTCAGCAATAGATGGATTACCGTAACGCATCGCCCAAGCGACCTGCACATTGGTTTTTTCTTTTTTAAACAGTTTGCTCACGCCTTCAGCCTGCTCGCGCGTATAGCGACGTAATGGGCTTTCATGCGTTTCCTTATCCCAGATTTTGGCATAGGCGCGGGCGGATTTGCGCGGGCGTGTATTTAGAATAATACCCCGTAATATGGGCTGCCAGATGATGGAAGGTGCTTCGATTACGCGCTTGTCGCTCAGAAATTGCTTCAGATAGGGGCGCAGGCCTTTAGTGTCGGGGCTGTCAGGCGTGCCAAGATTAACCAGCAAAAGACCCGTTTTGCCAAAGGCGACATCTGGATGCGTGTCCGGCAACATTTATTTAAATAGCTTCCGCAAAACGTCCCTTGGTCAAAGACGCAATATCCAACGCTTCCCAAACCTCGGTAACAGCACCTACCAGCTCGTCAATCATGATATCATCATGCATAGGTGATGGCGTAATTCTCAAACGCTCCGTACCTCTGGCGACGGTGGGGTAATTAATCGGTTGAATGTAAATGCCATGCTTTTCCATCAGACGGTCGGAAGCGGCTTTACACAAAACAGGGTCACAAACCATAATCGGAACAATATGGGTTTCCGTTGGCAAAATTGGCAAATTCGCTTCTGTCAATTTGGCTTTAAGCTTGGCGACTTGTTCTTGGTGTTTCTCTCTCAAATCATTGGCTGTTTTGAGGTGACGAATACTCGCGGTTGCCCCGGCAGCAATAGCTGGTGGCAGAGATGTTGTGAAAATGAAACCCGGTGCATATGAGCGAATGGTATCGATAATGGTGGAGTTTGCCGTTACATAGCCGCCCATAATCCCAAAGGCTTTCGCAAGCGTACCCTCAATAATATCAACCTGTTCCATCAATTCCATCTGGTCAGCAATGCCGCCGCCGCGCTTACCATACATGCCGACAGCATGAACCTCATCAAGATAGGTAAGGGCGTTATAACGCTTTGCGAGGTCGCAAATTTCTTTAATTGGGGCAATATCCCCATCCATGGAATAGACGCTTTCAAAAGCGATAAGTTTTGGGCGTAATTCTCCGGCTTCTTGGAGTAATTGTTCGAGATGTTCTAAATCATTATGGCGCCAGATACGCTTTGTAGCGCCGGAATTTTTCACACCAGCAATCATGGAGGCATGATTGAGTTCATCAGAAAGTATCAGGCAGTCTGGTAGCACCCGACCTAGCGTTGAAATTGTAGCTTCATTCGACACATAGCCAGATGTAAACACCAATGCGCCTTCTTTATTGTGAAGGTCGGCAAGCTCTGTTTCGAGTTCGATAATTAGATGATGCGTGCCAGAAATATTGCGTGTACCACCCGCGCCAGCGCCGAGGGTCTCAATTGCATGTTTCATAGCCGTGGTGACTTGATGGTTTTGCCCCATGCCCAAATAGTCATTAGAGCACCAGACAGTAATTTCTCGTGGCGGATTATGCGAATAATCAAGCGCTTTGGGAAAACGTCCAACCTGACGTGCGAGGTCTGTGAAAACCCTGTAACGCCCTTCTTCGTGGAGCGCGTTTAAAGCTTTATTAAAAAATCTGTCGTAGTTCATCATACCAAACTTGTGCTTTGAAATATTTTTCTAAAACTAGACTTTGTGACCTTGGTGGGCAAGTAAGATAAGCAAATCAGCCTTTATGCCGCAGTTCAGGTTTTTAACTTAGTCTTTGTCGCGCACAAATGTGACAGCATAAAATGGTTCACCCTCAAAGAGATCCATTGGCTCTTGCATGCCTTCAAGCATCTGGAAGCGTCTCTGGACGATACTGCCTTCCATGCGATACCCCTTTTCGGCCATGTGACTTCTATGGAATTCCATGGCAGCAGGGGTAAAATCCTTGGCTAAGACAGTAATGCGTTCGCGTTGTTCATTTTCATCAGACATAGATTACCCCAATATTTATTTCTGAAATCACTATATCACTGACATCCAGGGCAAAAAAGGGGCAAATTGCCCTATCTGTGCCGAATGAATGATTGTGATGGTTGAATGTACCTGTTCAGGGACGTTTTACGGTTTAGTATCCATTCAGGCGGGCATAACGCGCGCGGTGAAAGCCCGGATCGCCGAGAAGTTGCAATTGTACGCGGGCTCTTTTCATGAAAAGGCCAATATCTACGTCATCCGTCATGCCAATCCCGCCATGCATTTGCAGGCCTTCATTTGACACAAGCGTTGATGCTTCCCCGAGACGTGCTTTTGTCAGGCTCGCAAGGCGTGCAATCTGATTGCTCTTTTTGTCGCTTTGAGACAGCGCAAAAGTTACAACCGCTTTACAAATCTCAATTTCACTGAAAATTGCGGAGGCACGATGGCGGAGCGCCTGAAAACTGCCAATCGGCACGCCAAATTGCTTGCGGTCTTTCAGATATTGAAGCGTGCGTTCAAACACCTCATTAACGCCGCCTAATATTTCCGCGGATAGTAAAATTCGCGCCTGATCCAGCGCATTTTCAAGAGGTGCGGCACCGTCATCTATTGTGCCAATAATCATATCGGCGGAGACGGCAAGGTTTTCACATGTGACCTCTGAGCTGTTGCGGGAATCGACCATTTTCGAACGGGATACTTTTAAGCCTGTGGCGTCGGCATCGACCAGACACAGAGAAAGACCGTTCGTATCGCCTTTTTCACCACTACTGCGTGCCACGATAATCAGCTTGTCAGCAATATGTCCGTCCAGAACGAATGTTTTGCGTCCGTTGAGAACCAAACCACCATCTTTTTTCGCGCCACTCATCGTAATGGCTGCCGGATTATGATGGCCTGACTCTTCGAGTGCGACAGCAATAATCATCTCACCTGCGGCAATAGCAGGCAGGATTTCCTGTTTTTGCTCTTCTGATGCGGCTTCAAGCAGTATCAGCGTTGATAATATTGAGCTGGAAAATAAAGGGGTGGCGGCAAGGGTGCGTCCGGCTTCTTCCATCACCAGACCCATGCCGGTCACGCCAAAATCTGTCCCGCCATAGGCTTCAGGTATTAAGATGCCTGCTAAACCCAACTCAGCAGCCTGTTTCCAAACATCGCGGTCAATCCCGTCAGGATTTTCTTCATCGCGCAATTTCCGAAGATTACTGACCGGCACTTGCTCCGAGAAAAACTGCTTCGCCGTATCGCGCAGCATGGTTTGCTCTTCGCTGAGGATGAAGTCTGTTTTAGGCTGCACTAAATTCTCAGAAGTCATTAGGCCTGACCTCCTTCAGGGAGATCCAGCACGCGCTTGGCGATAATATTAAGCTGGACTTCAGTCGTGCCGCCCTCAATGGAGTTGCCTTTTGAACGCAACCATTGTGGGGAGATATCCATCACATCCTGGTCATGACCTTCACCTTCCGTGGTGAGTGCATCTGTGCCAAGCAATTCAAGCAGTATCTCAAAACGGCGTTTATTCATTTCAGAACCGTAATATTTAAAGATAGAAGCCTCAGCACCAATACCATGACCGGCCTTCGCCAATTCACCGGTACGGCGCAGGGTCAGATTAAAGGCCTCTTCATCCATTTTATGTTTGGTAACTGTGTCCCGCAATGTTGGGTGGGCAATCATACCGTCCAACTCGCCAAAGACTTCTTTAGCCAGCTCTTCCATGCCGCCCAGTGAGGCTTCACCCGCACCCATATTCATGCCAGAAATCATGGCTCTTTCATGCTCAAGCAGGCGTTTGGCTATCGTCCAGCCCTTATTGAGTTCGCCAACAAGGTTTTCTTTGGGGACTTTCACATCAGTCAGGAAAGTCTCGCAGAAGGGGGAACTACCGGAGATGAGTTTAATTGGTCTCGGGTCAACACCTTCGGTTTCCATATCAATCAATAAGAATGAAATACCCTCATGCTTGACGCTCGTATCAGTACGCACGAGGCAGAAAATCCAGTCTGCTTTGTCAGCATAGCTCGTCCAAACCTTCTGTCCGTTGACGAGGTAATGGTCGCCCATATCTTCGGCTTTGGTTTGTAATCCGGCAAGGTCGGAACCTGAGCCTGGTTCGGAATATCCCTGACACCAGCGAATTTCTCCGCGAGTGATGGGGGGTAGGTATTTTAGCTTCTGTTCTTCTGTGGCGAACTCTAGCAGGGCAGGGCCAAGCATCCAGATGCCAAAACTGTTAAGGCAAGGGCGCGCTTCAATGCGCTTAAGTTCCTGTTGAAGGACTTTATTCTCATCTTTATTGAGACCGCCGCCGCCATATTCTGTCGGCCATGTTGGGGCTGTCCAGCCGCGTGCGGCCATTCTTTCCATCCAGATTTTTGTGTCGGGATTGGGGTAAGACGGATTTCTGCCGCCCCAAGGTTGCTCTTCATCAGGCATTGGTGTGCGCATGGAGGCAGGACAATTTTCCTCTAGCCAGGCTCTTGTTTCTTCTCTGAATGTTTCCAAGTCGCTCATAAGTCAAACTCCTAAACTTAAATTCTAAACTTAAATTTTAAATTGGGCTTCCTTCAGGGAGCCGCACACATTGTTTCTATACTGGTCAAAATAATGGGTCTTAAATTCAGCCGAAATAATGGCAGACAATTTATGTTTCTGACAAGCCCAAAGCCTATCATTTTAAATTTTAAAAAACCTGCGTCAAAAAGGTTCGGATATTATCCGTTTAACTCTGGTGTTTTACTCGGCTGCAGTTTGGCCGGTAAAATCAAAAATCGGCCCGTCATCGCCATTAATGGCCATGAGATATTTGATACCTTCTTCGGCAATCTCGTCACCAACCATATGCGCGCCTTCTGCTTCCAATTCAGAAAAATCAACAAAAGGGGCATATTTTGATGCTGTCCGGTCAGTAATAATGCCAGCATTGAACAAGGTTTTTACCAACACACGGAAAATATTGTCATTATCTTCAAGACGTCGTCTGATTTCATCATTGGTCAATGCATCCAGAAATCTCTCTTGCACCATTTTCCAGTCGAGACCCAGCGATTCGTAGATAGGCTTCTTTTGCTCCGGGCTGGAGAGATTATAGAGCAGGACATGGAAAACATCCCATGACCAGTCTTCAATCTTGTCTCTTTCATCCGGTGAGATATTCGGAATGGTTCTATCAGCCCATATTTTTCCAAATTTATGGTGAAACGCCTCATCCGTCATGACGAGTTGCATCAGTTTTGTCAGAACCGGATCACAGCCCTGACGATAAAAGGTAGCAAAAGCCCCCATGGCAAGGCCTTCAACAAGCATTTGCATGCCAACCAGTTTTTTCCATACGATTTTGGAGTTTACAAGCTCATTCAATAGGTTACCCAGCGCCGGGCCGACAACCATTGGCTGTCCCCAACGGGCATGGATATATTTTGAAAAGCCCGCGACATGTCTCGCTTCTTCGCGTGTTTGATTGGCCGCATATTCCTGCGCGCCGGGGTCTTTAAGAATGTGGCAAAGGCTTGAGGAAAGGTTCAGCGCGCCCTGTTCGCCGTGAAGGATTGACGACAGCGCCCAGTGCACATTCATATTTACCAGCCTGACTTTATCCTTTTCATTGAGTAAATCACCAATGACCCTGAGATCAACATCCTGACACGGGTTTATCATGTAATCATTCGCAACATCGAAGGGTAAGGAAAAATCAATATATTTGGTATCCATCGGGTCCCAGAAATGATTATGCGTCGCCGCGATAATTTTATCGAAAGCTGTCGTGCGGTCATTATATCGCTCAACTTCAAGCATGGCGTTAAAGTCAGACGGGTCGACAGATTGATAGGCAGGGTCGGCAGTGATTTCCGAGTCGTCGAGATTATGATTTTCCATATCATGCTCCTCTATTTTTTTCAGGTTAACGCTTTGGGGTGAACCAGTGCAAGCTAAAAGTGACGCCTGCGTCATTTTTGTTTTTTGATGTTGTTATTTGATAGTGATTGGTCTTTAAAACGATAGCATGTAGGGTGCGAAAAAGTATAACAGGTTATATTTAAAGCGGGCTTAGTTAAGAATGTTTGAAGCGATATTATTGGTGCTTGGCGGGTTTATCCTCCTCGGTGGTGGTGGCGAGGGGCTGGTTTCGGGTGCGGTTTCGCTGGCGGATAGGCTCAAAATCCCACCCTTGATAATCGGCCTCACAATCATCGCCTTTGGTACGTCGGCACCTGAATTAATGGTCTCAATACAAGCCGCATTTCAGGGGCAGCCAGATATTGCCATTGGTAACATTATCGGCAGTAATATTTCCAATATGTTGCTGGTGCTGGGGGTCTCTGCACTGATTCAACCAATTATCGTGCAGGGCAAAGAGTTGACCCGCGATGGTGTCTTTATGATGCTGGTGACTTTGGGCTTTTGTTTTATTGCCTTTTACGGCGATATTACCCGCCCGATTGCGGCAGGCATGGTTGGGTTGATTGTGCTTTACACAGTCTATCTTTACCGGCAAGGCGACGATGATCATGTTGAGCAGGAAGTGACAGAAAACCTGCTGGCGGGCGCCAGCATTATGACATCTTTAGTGTTTGTGGTGCTTGGAACAGCAGCGGTCGTCTGGGGCGCGGATTTACTCGTTAAAGGCGCTGTTATTCTCGCTATGGAATTTGGTGTATCTGAGGGGGTTATTGGCCTGACGGTTGTGGCGATTGGCACATCACTGCCCGAATTGGTGATTTCCATTCTTGCGGCATGGCGGGGTCAGGCGGCGCTGGCAGTCGGTAATATTGTGGGCAGCAATATTTATAATATTCTCTTGATTTTGGGTTTGACGGGGCTGGTACATCCGATAGAGATTGCCGCAGATTTTCTGACAATGGATATATGGGTGCTCCTTGGGGTTTCAGGCGTTACCATTTATCTTCTGAGCTATCAGCAGGGCATTTCACGCCTGTTTGGCGGATTGTTTCTCGCCAGTTATATAATATATATAGCTCTTCTTTTTGGAGCTTAAGGCGTCTTCATGGCTTTTGACATAAAACAAACCCCATCCGATTTGGAAGATGAGAAATCTGCCCTGACCGCTAAAGTTTTAGGGCCGGGACGGTTTGTGCGCATGGCCGAAAGGTTGCGGGAAAATAATCATCAAATAACCGAGCTAAACTTTTGTGCGATTTCGGAAGAAGGCATGATTGGCGGCATTTCATACTGGCCAATACAAATCGGTGCGACCTCTGCGCTGTTACTCGGACCGCTGGTTGTGAGTCCAGCTTGGCAGGGTAAGGGTGTTGGGCGCGGTTTGATTGCGACCTCGCTCGCCGCGGCTGAAAAGCTGGGTCATGAATTGGTTTTGTTGGTTGGGGACTTATCTTATTATAGCGCATCCGGTTTTATCACGGCGCCTGAGGGCTTGATATGTCCGGTGCCGGTAGATGAACGCCGATTGTTGGTCTATGAGATGAAGCCCGGGCTGGCGGCGCAACTCTCCGGTAAGGTTCGAGCCGCGCGCTAAGCTTTGCGCTTAAAGGCTTTTCACTCAGGGGGTTAGCGCTAACAAGTTTTAAAATTGCTGGTATAGTAAGGCATATGACCGAAAACAGTCTTCAAAATGTGATTAAAGGTGCTGAAAAAGCCAGCAATAGCGCAGGTGCTGAGAGCTTACCGCCTGTCGATGACTGGAATCCGCCCTATTGCGGGGATATTGGCATGCGGATCACGCGTGACGGGACATGGTTTTATGGCGACTCGGCTATTGGACGCGAAAAACTCGTCCGGCTGTTTTCAACAATTCTGAGGCGCGATGAAGATGAATGCTATTACCTCGTCACGCCGGTAGAAAAAATTCTCGTCACAGTCGAAGATGCGCCCTTTATCGCCACTCAAATGGATGTCACAGGCGATGGGGAAACTCAAAAAATCACCTTTATCACCAATGTCGGAGATGTTTGCGCCGCTGGACAGGATTTGCCGATTTATTTTGAATTTGAAGGCGAACAACCCAGCCCTTATGTGCATGTGCGTGGCAGACTGCGCGCGAAAATAGCGCGTCCGGTTTTTTATCGCCTTGTTGACCTCGCTGTGACCCATCAACAAGATGGTGTGGATTATTTAGGGGTCTGGAGTGACGGGGTATTTTTTAGCCTGTCCCGCGTTGATAAATTAGGACCTGATTATGGCTGAGTTTGAGTACAGGCAAAAAATAGCCAAAGCTGTTTCGCCTGAGTTACCGCCTGAGCAAGTGCTTTATGAAGGGCGCGGTCAAAGCGGAGATTTTCAGCTTAATCCGGTTTTGCGAGACTTACATAAAAACCGTGACCTGCCTTTGGCAACGGTTCTTATCGGTGTGGTGGAATATGAAGAAGCGCCGCGCGTTATTCTGACCCGCCGCTCGGAAAAACTTAAAAAACATTCAGGGCAGGTCGCTTTCCCAGGCGGCAAGGTGGATGAGACAGACCCGTCACCTTTGGATGCCGTGTTGCGTGAAACAGAAGAAGAGATTGGGCTAACCGCCGGCTATATTGATATTGCCGGTTATTTGGAGACTTTTGAAACCGGGTCGGGATTTATGGTGCTTCCTGTGGTAGCCTATGTGCGTCCCGGCTTTGAATTAAAAATAAATGCAGAAGAAGTCGCCGATGTTTTTGAAGTGCCTCTTAATTTTTTGATGAACCGGGAGAACCATCACATCAAGCAGGATGTCTGGAACGGTCAGTTGCGGTCCTATTACTCGATGTCACATGGGCAGCATCATATTTGGGGTGTTACGGCGGGTATTCTGAGAAATTTAAGCGAAAGAGCTTTTGATGATTAGACTTATATTGTTCAACCTGTTTCTGTTCAGCCTGCCATTTATCATGCTGGCATTATGGTTGTGGTGGTTTAAACGCACCCGCCCTGATCAAGCGGAAATAAAAATTTGGGCCTATGCGTCACTTGCCGGTTTTGCCTGCATGCTGGCGGGGTTGTTGTATTTCAGATCCGTTTCTGATGCGCCGACGGGAAGTGTTTATGTGCCGGCCAGTGTGGAAAACGGTCAATTGGTCCCGGGGCATTTTGAAAAACAAGATGCGCCAAAAAAAGCAGACGAAGAATTAGACGAAGAAATAGGTGAAGAAACAGGGGAACAATCAGAACGTCAAGCTGAGCAAGGGGTTACCCCCTAATGTCGACGCCGACCCCTCCTAATCTTTCTCATGACCTCTCTCCTAGCCTATCTCCTAGCCTCTCTGGGGCCTCATGGCTGAAAGAGCCTGATACGCAGAAAATTATGCAAACTCTCGGGCAGGATGCGGTCAGAGTGGTCGGTGGTTGTGTGCGTGATGCCTTGCGCGGTTTAGACGTCACAGATATTGATATGGCGACAACGCATCCGCCTGAAGACGTGCGCGACAAGCTCACTGCGGCGGGTTTCAAGGTTATTCCAACTGGTATCGCGCATGGCACGGTGACTGTGGTGGCCTCAGAACGTCATTATGAAATCACGACATTGCGCGAGGATATAGAAACAGACGGACGCCACGCAAAAGTGCGCTTTGGGCAGGATTGGCAGGCCGATGCCGAGCGACGGGATTTTACGGTTAACGCCCTATATGCTGATTGCGACGGCACAGTCTTTGACCCGTTGGCGGCATGCGGGACGAGTGGTCTGGCTGACCTCGAAGAGCAAGTTGTGAGATTTATCGGTAATCCAGATACGCGTATTGCTGAGGATTATTTGCGCGTTTTGCGTTTTTTCAGATTTTCAGCGCATCTCCAATCCGATGCGCCTGATGATGCCTCGCTTAAAGCCTGCGCGCGCGCGGCGACGCAAAAAGAGGGATTGTTGGCGCTTTCAGGCGAAAGACTGGCGCAGGAAATTTTTAAACTCCTCGCGCATCCTAACGCGCCGCAGGCCCTAGAGCTGATGCAACAGGCGGGGCTATTGCCTTTTATTTTCCCGTTCATGCCAGCCATGGATGTTCAAAATAACCGTCTCGCCAGCTTGATAGATATTCAGGCAACGCAGTTTTTTGAGGCTGATACACTGCTTCGACTGGCGGCATTATGCCCTGATAATAAAGCTGTGGTTAACCAGCTATCTGAAAAACTTCGCTTGTCCAAAAAGCAGACACAACGTCTGACGGGGGCGCTTGATGCGTCCCATCAGCCGGTTTGTTATATGTCCGCCCGTGACATGCGGCGCATGCTTTATGTTTTGGGGCGCGAGGCGTTTATTGACCGGTGTTTTCTGATATGGGCGATGGATGAGAAAACCAATAATGCCGTGCAATGGCGGGCGCTGATTGCCATGGCGACCAGTTGGGCAAAGCCAGACTTTCCGCTGACTGGGGCGATGATGAAAACGGCTGGTGTCCCGGAAGGGCCGGAAATGGGGCGGGTTTCAGCCGAAGTTGAGCGTTGGTGGATAGACAGCGATTTCACTGATGACATGTTTTCGATTATCGAAAGGCTGAAAGCGGTGGTTCAGGCGACTATTTTATAAAAATTCTGATTTGGTGTTAAGGCCAGCGGACTTCCGGCGGCATGGATGATAGAATGCTGTCTACATTCCCGCCGGTTTTGAGGCCGAAAGTCGTGCCACGATCATAGAGCAGATTAAACTCAACATAACGCCCGCGTTGCACAAGTTGCGCCTCGCGATCCGCATCATTATAAGCTGTGTCTTTACGCCGTGAGATAATGTCAGGGTAAACATTTAAAAATGCCCGACCGACATCTTGCGTGAAAGCAAAGTCCTTATCCCAGTCGCCGGTATTTAGATGGTCGTAAAATATGCCGCCCGTCCCGCGTGTTTCATTGCGATGGGGCAAGAAAAAATAAGCGTCGCATTTTTCCTTAAAGTCCGCGTAGTAAGCGGCATCATGCGCGTCGCAGGCGGCTTTATAGGCGTGATGAAAGTCTTGTGTGTCGGGATGGTCGGCATGGCGTTGCGCTTGTAACATCGGCGTTAAATCGCCGCCGCCGCCAAACCAGCCTTTGGTCGTGACAACCATGCGTGTGTTCATATGAGCCGTGGGGGCATGCGGGTTGCGTGGATGCGCGATGACGGAAATGCCGGATGCCCAAAAGCGCGGGTCTTCAGATGCGCCCTCAATTTGACCACGGAATTGCTCGGAAAACTCGCCATAAACCATGGAAATATGCACACCGGCTTTTTCAAATACCGTGCCGTGCAGCATGGACATTTCACCCCCGCCAAGGTCTTGCGAACCGTCGCCGCGCTGCCAGATAGTGCGTTCAAACTGCGTCCCGTCTGGCTCAAGTGATTCCATAGCAGCGCATAAATTGTCGCGTAATTCCCGAAACCACGACGTGGCGCGTTGTTTTTGGTCGGTCCAGTCGGTTTCGGGGGCTGAGGTCATTTTCAAGGTTTCCAATAAGGCTTTAATCACAATCACTTAACATTTTATTTGTGTCAGAAGACAGAACGTAAATCTGCGTCACGGTGACACATTTTGTCAATGACGCGATAGGCGTAGTTTCCCCTTGTGCAGGATTGGCCTGCAGAATCGCTTGGAGGCGCGCGTGTCTGATACCAACACCACCGGAGACGGTACGACTGAAACCAAAACAGCATCTCATGAAGGTGAACCTAATCGCCGTGCATTTTTGCATCTGACAACAGGTGCTTTTGCAGCGATTGGGGCGGCTAATATCGCTTGGCCTCTGATTGACCAGATGAACCCTGATGCGTCCATGCGGGCGCTGGCTTCTATTGAGGTTGATTTGGATGCGGTTGAAGTCGGTCAGAGCCTTACAATTACATGGCGCGGTAAGCCTGTTTTCATCCGCCGCCGGACGCAAGAAGAAATTCGCGATGCCGAGAATGTCAGTCTTGACGCACTTCCAGACCCTGAAGCCGATAACAGCCGTGCCGAAAATCCTGAATGGCTAGTAATGGTCGGCGTTTGTACCCATTTGGGGTGTGTGCCTTTGGGGCAGGCCGGTGAGTTTAATGGCTGGTTCTGCCCGTGCCATGGTTCGCATTACGATACATCGGGGCGTATCCGTAAGGGCCCTGCGCCGAAAAACCTAGAAATTCCGCCTTATCAATTTGTCAGCGACAGCCGGATTAAAATCGGCTAACGCCCTAACAATCGAGGATGATTACATGAGTGGTGAAAGCACCTATCAGCCAAGTAACGGATTTACCCAATGGATGGACACGCGTCTGCCGCTTTTGCGGCTCGCGCATGACAGCTTTGTTGACTATCCAACGCCGAAAAACCTGAATTACTGGTGGACATTTGGCGGTATTCTGACCTTCTGCCTTGTGACGCAAATCATCACAGGCATTATTTTGGCGATGCACTACACGCCGCATGTTGACCATGCCTTTAACTCGGTTGAACATATTATGCGGAATGTGAACCATGGCTGGCTCATTCGATATATTCACGCCAATGGCGCGTCCATGTTCTTCCTTGCCGTTTATATCCATATTTTCCGCGGCATGTATTACGGCTCCTATAAAGCCCCGCGTGAAGTGTTATGGATTCTCGGCGTTATCATTTATCTGCTGATGATGGCGGCTGCCTTTATGGGTTACGTTCTGCCATGGGGTCAGATGAGCCTCTGGGGTGCGACAGTTATTACGAACCTGTTTGGTGCGATTCCTCTCGTCGGCGACAGCATTGCGACATGGTTGTGGGGTGGCTTCTCCGTCGATAACCCGACGCTGAACCGCTTTTTCTCTTTGCACTATCTCATTCCATTCCTGATTTTCGGCGTTGTTATTCTGCATATTTGGGCGTTGCACGTTCCTGGAAATAATAATCCGGTTGGGATTTCCGTTAAGTCAGAGCAGGACACAGTCCCGTTTCACCCTTACTACACAGTGAAGGATGGGTTTGCACTGGTCGTGTTCATTATTTTGTTCAGCTATTTCGTGTTCTTCGCCCCAAATGTGCTGGGTCACGCTGATAACTACATTCCGGCGAACCCGCTAGTGACACCTGCGCATATTGTACCAGAATGGTATCTGTTGCCGTTTTACGCGATTTTGCGTGCCATACCGGATAAGCTTGGCGGTGTGATTGCAATGGTCGGCGCGATTTTCATTCTGTTCGTTCTGCCATGGTTGGATACGTCTAAAATTCGTTCGGCGCGTTACCGTCCGTTGTTCAAGCAGTTCTTCCTGATTTTTGTGGTGAATTGCCTTGTTCTTGGCTATCTCGGCGCGATGCCTGCGGAAGGCGTTTACATTACGTTGTCGCGTATTTGCACGTTTTATTACTTCGCACATTTCCTGATTATTCTGCCAGTTCTTGGGCTGGTTGAAAAACCGAGGGAAATTCCCGAGAGCATTTCTGCCTCAATCCTGCCGGAGACGGCTGCAAGTCCGGCTGAATAACCGGCTGACTGAATAAGTGAGATGAACATGAACCGACTATCTGCCCTCATTTTCTCCGTATTTCTGACCGTGGGGCTAACTTCTGGGCTTTCTGTGAGTTTGTCTATCACCTCTGCGGAAGCTGCCGGTGATGCCAAGCATCCTGATGCGATTGACTGGAGCTTTAACGGCTTATTCGGCACTTATGACAGAGACGCGCTGCGCCGGGGTTATAAAGTCTATACGGAAGTATGTGCCTCCTGCCACAGCATGGATCAGTTGCGTTTCCGCAATCTGTCCCAGCCAGGCGGTCCTGAATTCACAGCACCGGAAGTCAAAGCGATAGCCGCAGGTTTCACGGTTGAAGATGGGCCGGATGATTATGGGGATATGTTTGATCGCCCGGGTCTGCCAAAGGATGCCTTTGTGAACCCGTTTCCGAATGTTCAGGCCGCGCGTGCCGCAAATGGGGGGGCATATCCGCCCGATTTGTCGCTGATTACCAAAGCGCGGTCAGGCGGGCCGGATTACATCTATGCTCTTTTGACGGGCTATGAAGACCCGCCAGCAGGCATGACAATGCGTGACGGTCTCTATTACAATCCCTATATGGCAGGCGGCAAAATTGCCATGGCGGCGCCTCTGCTTGAGGAGTTGGTTGAATATTCGGATGGGACGGCGGCGTCAGTTGAGCAGATGTCCTATGATGTGGTGACATTCCTGAACTGGGCGGCTGAACCGGAGCTGGAAGAGCGTAAGCGAACTGGTTTCATGGTTTTGATTTACCTGACCGTGTTTGCCGGATTGCTGTTCTTCTCCATGCGTCGTATTTGGGCTGACAAGCACTAGTTTCGTTATTTCCTGTTTTTAATAGGTGCGGGGGAGGAAATCCCGCAGAAAGTGCATGAGATGCTTGCGCTGTGTGCTGCTCATGGCGACGCGCTGATATTCAATCAGTTTGCGGGTTGGGTGGTCGAGCAGGCTGGCGAAGTTGGGCGCGGCGGTTAGATGTTTGCGCTTAAGGTCATATTTCTCGATAAATTTTTTCAGCATATCTGGGCTGATGGCTTCATGCCCATATTCAATTTCCCGATAGGCTTGAACGCTCATAATATCGCGCACAAAGATATGGCGCGGAATTTTTCGGCGCAGGCGGAAAATCCATAAATTATGTCGAATATTATTGGCTTGTGTCTCGTTCATTTGCGCCCCTATTTGTTTTTCTTATTAAAGCAAAGTGGCACCGGATACGCAGGTGCCGGGGGTTAGCAAGCCAGATACAGGATCGGCTACGACGTATTGAGTTCCCCTAAGAGAACCATATTCCGCCGTCACCCCGGCGCAGAGCGCGAGGTGAACGATTTTTCCAGCAATTCATAAAAAAAGGCTTAACGCATGTCCCCAACAAATGAGGATAGCGATAAGCCACATACGCAATACAAATTGCGGCCTGTATTAAGGTTGCTAAACCCGCCTATCGCGTTCAACAATAGGCATAACCAGACTAGTCAATTTGTGCTGACATATCAAGTCGCGCATAAATGAGCTGAAAGGTGCCAGTTGTGTGGGATGGTGTGCAGAATGGTGCAGGGGTGGGGATGTGCTTGTGCGTGGCACGATCCCTAAACGTTAAATTTAAACAGCATCACATCGCCATCTTGGACGATATATTCCTTGCCTTCTTGTCGAAGCTTGCCTGTTTCCCGTGCGCCGCTTTCGCCCTGACACGCCACATAATCATCATAGGCCGTGGTTTCAGCGCGGATAAAGCCGCGTTCAAAGTCTGTATGGATAATCCCTGCCGCTTGAGGGGCCGTTGACCCACGACGTACCGTCCAAGCGCGGGTTTCCTTCGGGCCGCAGGTGAAATAGGTGATGAGGTCAAGCAGGCTATAGCCCTGCTCAATCAAGCGATTAAGGCCAGGCTCTTCCAGCCCAAGGCTTTGCTGATATTCCAGCCGTTCGGCCGCGTCCAGCTGAGCCAGTTCTTCTTCTATTCGAGCCGAAATCACAACGGTTTCCGCGCCTTCCGTGGCGGCTCTTTCCGCGACTTTAGCAGACAGAGAATTCCCGCTTGCCGCGCTATCTTCCTCGACATTACAAACATATAAAACAGGCTTGGACGTCAGAAGCTGGAGGTTTTTAAAATCCCGTTCGCGCCCTTTGGGGACATCGACCACCCGTGCCGGACGCCCTTCGCGCAATTCCGCCAGCGCCAAATCAACAAGTTCCAATTCCTCGATTGATTTCTTGTCTTTGGTGGTCGCTTTCTTTCGCAGATTGCTTTCTCGCTTTTCAAGGCTTTCCAAATCCGCCAGCATCAATTCGGTTTCAACCGTCTCGGCATCAGCAAGCGGGTCAATTTCCCCCTCAACATGGGTGATATTCGAATCCTCAAAACAACGCAGAACATGGGCAATGGCATCGACTTCACGGATATTGCCAAGAAACTGATTGCCAAGACCTTCACCTTTGGATGCGCCGCGCACCAGTCCGGCAATGTCGACAAAGCTGAGACGGGCAGGGATTATCTCTTTGCTTGCCGCAATCCCAGCCAGCGCGTCAAGGCGTGTATCAGGCACAGAGACCTCCCCGACATTCGGCTCAATGGTACAGAATGGGAAATTCGCCGCCTGCGCCGCCGCCGTGCGGGTGAGGGCATTAAATAGGGTTGATTTGCCTACATTTGGCAGGCCGACAATGCCGCATTTAAATCCCATTAGTCTCTTCCTTTTTTCGGTGTATCTGTTGGTTGATTATCGGATGTGCTGTCATTTCTGTTTGTGCTGTCAGTACTGTCATTGCTGTTAGTGCCATTAAAGGTCAGATGAACGCGGTTTTGATAAGTTGCATCGTCGCCCAGCCCATCATGCGTCGCCAGTAAAGGCGCATGTTCGGCAAGCGCGTCTAGAAAATCCGGCAACCAGTCTTTATCCGCTTTTGCAAAATCTTTCAGAACATGCGCCAGAACGAGGTCTTTATGACCCGGATGCCCAATGCCTAATCTGGCACGTCTGAAATCAGCGCCGATATGCCCGCGCAGCGATCTCAGCCCGTTATGACCGGCAAGGCCACCCCCAACACGCATCCGCAACTTACCGGGGACAAGATCCAGCTCATCGTAAAACACAACAATATTAGACAGCGGTAGCTTAATCATCCGGACAGCTTCAGCCACGGATTTCCCGCTTTCATTCATATAGGTTTCAGGTTTGAGCAAAAGCGTTTTGGTATCACCTAAACGCCCTTCGGATATGTGACCTTGATATTTGCTGCGAAAAGCAGGGAAGTTGTGCCTCTCGGCAATCCGGTCAATCGCCATAAAACCGATATTATGTCGGTTTCCAGCATATTTTGAACCCGGATTACCAAGGCCAACGAGCAAAAGCATCTGCGCTTATAGCAAAGAGATTACTCTTCGCCGTCCTCGCTGCTATCACCTTCAGCACCTTCTTCGCCTTCAACAGCTTCGCCTGCATCGTCGTCTGAGTCATCCAGTTCCGCAGGTGCAGCGATGGTCGCGATGGTAAAGTCACGGTCCGAAATAGTCGGCACAACACCTTCAGGAAGTTTCACATCCGAAATATGCAGTGAGTCACCAATATTGGCTTCAGCAAGGTCAAGCTCGATGAATTCCGGAATTTCAGAGGCCGGGCAATTCAGTTCAACCTGATAGCGCACCACATTCAAAACACCGCCTGATTTCAAACCGGGGCATGTTTCTTCATTGAGGAAGTGAACGGCAATCTCAACCGCAATTTTCGCGCCTTTACCCAAGCGCAGAAAGTCTGCATGGAGGATAAAATCCTTCACCGGATGCAACTGCACGTCACGTGCAATGGCGCGGGTCTTGTCACCATTCACATCAATCTGAATCAACGTGGACATCAGACGACCGGAATTATAGAGCTTTGTGATATCGCTTTGCTCAACGGTGATGCTTTCAGGGTCTTTTTTATCGCCATAAAGGACGGCGGGAATTTTCCCGATATTACGCAATGCACGTGCGGGCCCCTTGCCGTCACGCTCACGCTTTTCAGCGTTAATTTCAAATATTTCTGCCATTTTAAACTCCTATAAATACAGGGCTAAATGCCCTGTCCCGGGTTCCCTCCAGGGGTGCGAACCACAAACCTCACCAAGCGAGGCCGTTTTTACGGGGTGTGCCGGACTTATAGACAAAGCGGCGGGGTGGGGCAAGAAAAAAGGCACCTAAGTGCCTTTTGAAATCGTGATAACTGACAGCTTAATCAGACATTCATCATGTCGATATCGTTTTCCTTGAAAAACGCGCGAAGCTCATCATCTTCGAACATTTCACGGATAATATCACAACCGCCAAGAAACTCGCCCTTTACATAAAGCTGAGGAATGGTTGGCCAGTTGGAGAATGTCTTAATACCATCGCGCAGTTCGTCGCTATCCAGCACATTCACGCCTTTAAACGATACGCCGAGATAGGATAATATCTGCACAACTTGACCGGAAAACCCACATTGGGGGAATACAGGCGTGCCTTTCATGAATAGGACAACTTCGTTATCTTTTATTTCCGAGCTTATGAAACCGTTAATATCTGTCATAATTGTCTCGTCTTCCTAAGTTAAGAATTACTATCTGGTATAGCGGTCTGTAGCGCCAGTGCATGCAGGCCACTCCCCATATCGCCCTGCAACGCATCATAAACCATACGGTGCTGTTGGACGCGGGTTTTGCCTTTGAAACTTTGTGACGTCACAACTGCAGAATAATGGTCGCCATCGCCGCGCAAATCAGTGATATCAATTTGTGCATCAGGAATGGCTTCCTTAATCATGTCAACAATGTTGGAGGCTGTCATCGGCATCATCATCTCCTGCGCATATAAAATGCTTACGTCTCAGAACTACACAGTTTTCATATAATCTGGCAACCAATTTTCATGGATGTCGTGTAGCTCTTCTACAGATATGTGTATCCGTTGGGCGATTGTCAATTCCGCACCGCCTGTTTTTCCAAGATAGGTGACGGCAAGGCCACTGGCATTGGCCTGTGCGATTATTTTATCTGCATCGGCACCCACCAGCACATATCGGCTTTGATCTTCACCAAACCAGAAGCCCATGGTGTTATCATCTTCAATATGGCACCCAATGTGATTTGACAGACACATCTCTGCCAACGCTACAAGAAGCCCGCCATCCGACACATCATGAACCGCACTGACAAGACCGTTATCAATCATATCGCGCACAAATTCACCGTGCTTACGTTCAAGGTCGAGATCAACTGATGGGGGCGCATAGATTGTGTCGTCTTGCATCACAAAACGCTGAAACAGTGAACATCCCAGATGACCTTTGGTTGCGCCGAGAACGAAAATATATTGGTCAGCTTGTGTGAAGGCGTTGCCGACAGCTTTTTCAAAATCTTTAATCAGCCCCACGCCGCCAATCGCCGGGGTCGGGTTTATACCTTGTCCGTTGGTTTCATTATAAAGCGAGACATTGCCGGAAACCACGGGGAAGTCTAAAGCCTCACAGGCCGCGCCCATGCCTTCAAGACATTCAACAAATTGCCCCATAATTTCAGGGCGTTCGGGATTGCCGAAATTCAAGCAATTGGTAATCGCCAATGGGGTTGCGCCTGTCGCGCTGATATTGCGATAGGCCTCGGCAACGGCTTGCTTGCCCCCTTCAATGGGCTGAGCAAGGCAATAGCGCGGATTAACATCGGTAGAAATAGCCAGAGCTTTTTTGGTGCCATGCACGCGCACCAGCGCCGCATCCCCGCCGGGACCAGCCAATGTATCGCCCATCACCATGCTGTCATATTGCTCATAAATCCAGCGACGCGAGGCGATTTCGCTACACCCCATTAGGGTTTTAAGCGCTTCACTTATATCTGTTTCATCCGCGTGCGCCGTGTCGATTTGTGGGGCTGGCAGGGCAGGTGGAGTGGGGGTGAATGGACGGTCATATTCAGGCGCGCCATCGGCAAGAGGGCCAAGCGGCATATCCGCAATCATTCTGCCTTCATGATGAACCACCATGCGTCCAGTGTCGGTGAGTGTTCCCACAACAGCAAAATCCAGCCCCCAGCGCAAGAATATCGCCTCTGCTTCAGGTTCTCTGCCGGGCTTCAACACCATTAACATGCGCTCTTGGCTTTCAGAGAGAAGCATCTCATAGCCCGTCATATGGGTTTCACGGCAGGGGACTTTATCGAGGTTGAGCTCAATACCGACGCCGCCCTTATCTGCCATTTCCACGGAAGAAGATGTCAGCCCTGCCGCGCCCATATCCTGAATGGCGATAATGGCATCGGATGCCATGAGTTCCTGACAGGCTTCCAGCAATAATTTTTCAGTAAACGGGTCACCGACCTGAACGGTTGGGCGTTTTTCTTCGGATGCATCATCAAACTCTGCCGAGGCCATGGTCGCGCCGTGAATGCCATCGCGTCCGGTTTTGGAGCCGACATAAACTACTGGCGCACCAATCCCCGTTGCGGCGGCATAGAAAATTTTGTCCGTGCGTGCGAGGCCGACACACATCGCATTGACAAGAATATTGCCATTGTAACAGCTGTCAAAATTAACTTCACCACCAACCGTTGGAACCCCCATACAATTGCCATAACCCCCAATACCGTGAACAACACCTGCAACAAGATGTCGGGTTTTGGGGTGGCTAGGATCACCAAAGCGCAGGGCGTTCATATTCGCAACCGGACGTGCGCCCATTGTGAAAACATCACGCATAATGCCGCCAACACCCGTTGCCGCCCCCTGATAGGGTTCGATGAATGATGGGTGATTATGGCTTTCCATTTTAAAGACAGCCGCGTCACCGTCACCAATATCAATGACCCCCGCATTTTCGCCGGGGCCTTGAATAACCTGAGGCCCGGATACGGGAAGTTTTTTAAGCCATTTACGAGAGGATTTATATGAGCAGTGCTCCGACCACATGACCGAAAAAACACCCAGTTCGGTCATGTTTGGGGTGCGGCCCATATGGGCGACAACTTTTTCGTATTCATCCGGCTTCAGCCCATGTTCGGCAACAATCTCAGGCGTGATTTCCGTGTCGTTAATATGTGTGGTTTCTGAAGGGGTCATATCTTCACTCATGATAGAGCCTCCACCAGTCCCGTAAATATGCGCTTGCCATCCTCACCGCCCAATGCTGTTTCCGCACGGCGTTCAGGGTGGGGCATCATGCCAAGCACGCGGCCTGAGGCATCACAAATACCGGCAATGTTTTTGCAGGCACCATTCGGGTTGTCATCTGGTGCATAGGAAAGCACAATTCTTCCTTCACCAGCGAGTTCGTCGAGCGTTGCGTCATCAGCGAAATAATTACCTTCATTATGTGCAACGGGAATGACCACCTCTTCACCCTGCTGATACTGCCCTGTAAAAGGGGTTGAGTTATTATTGATAACCAAATGCGTGTTACGGCAAACGAAGTTTAAGGCCGCATTGCGCATCAAAACCCCGGGGAGCAGGCCGCATTCTGTCAGCACTTGAAACCCGTTACAAATGCCAAGAACCGCCGCGCCTTTTTGAGCCTTTAAAACGACTTCTTTCATAATCGGGCTGTTTGCTGCCATGGAACCACAGCGCAGATAATCGCCATATGAAAACCCGCCAGGTAGGACAATCACATCACTATCTGGTAAGTCGCTATCGCCGTGCCAGACCATGTTTGGTTTCTTGCCGGTTGCCGCTTCAAGACAGACGGCAACATCGCGGTCGCAGTTTGAGCCGGGAAAAACAATGACTGACGCTTGCATGCCTAATCCGCCGGATTTAATTGAATGTCGTAGTTTTCAATAACCGTATTGGCGAGAAGCTTCTCACACATTTCGGTAATTTGCTTTTCAGCTTCCTCAGGCGTATCGGCGTCAATATCAAGCTCTATCAGCTTGCCTTGTCTGACGTCATTCACGCCCGTAAAGCCAAGTTGCCCAAGAGATTTTTCTATAGCTTTGCCTTGGGGGTCCAATACGCCGTGTTTCAAAGTGATTTTAACTGTCGCCTTCATAATGAACTTTCGAAATTAATTTTTAATCAGAACATTTAATCTTTAATCAAAACTGGCCCTGATGACCCGCTTTGGCCTTCGCGCGAGATTAAGCCAAGACGTGCCGCAACTTCCTGATAGGCATTGAGCAGCCCCCCTAAATCTTGACGGAAACGGTCTTTATCCAGCTTGTCGCCTGTCTTAACATCCCAAAGGCGGCAATTGTCAGGGCTAATCTCATCCGCTAGGACAATACGCATGGACTCTTCTTCCCAGACCCGCCCGAATTCTAGTTTAAAGTCGACCAGTCGAATGCCGACAGCACTGAACATGCCACACATGAAATCATTAATGCGAAGCGCAAGACCAGAGACCTCTTCGATTTCCTGCGGTGTTGCCCAGCCAAAAGTCGTGATGTGATCTTCCGAAATCATCGGGTCGCCAAGCGCGTCATCTTTATAATAATACTCGACTAATGTACGGGGCAGATGCGTGCCTTCCTCAAGACCCAGCCGCTTAACCAGCGAACCGGCTGCAAAATTACGCACCACAACTTCAATCGGAATAACATCGACTTCCTGAACAAGCTGTTCGCGCATATTCAAAGCTTTAATGAAATGTGTGGGGATGCCCAGATTATCAAGCTGGATGAAAATATGTTCGGAAATGCGGTTATTCAAAACGCCTTTGCCCTCAATCACCTCATGTTTTTGAGCGTTAAAAGCGGTCGCGTCATCTTTGAAATGTTGAATAATCGTCCCTGGCTCAGGCCCTTGATAAAGTATCTTGGCTTTGCCTTCATAAAGTTTTTTTCTCTGGGACATCAGATTTCCAATTCACTGCTAATTTACTGCTAATTTTCTGGGCCAATATACTGCCAATTCACAGTATGAAAAAAATAAACCTGCTAGATGATTCTAACAATCCTAACAGTGTGGAACGATCGCCGGATTAGTCAAAAACCCGTGCAAAAATATCGTCTACATGCTTGAAGTGATAATCGAGGTTGAAAAGAGCTTCCAATTCCGCATCACTCAGCGTGACCTCTTCATCTGCCTTTAACAAATCCAAAAACTGACCTTCGCCGCGCCATACCGGCATCGCGTTTTGCTGCACAATACGATAAGCATCTTCTCGGCTTGTACCAGCTTGCGTCAGCGCCAATAAGACACGTTGTGAATGGACAAGGCCACCAAGCAAATCGAGGTTTTTTTGCATTTGCTCGGGGTAAACCAAGAGCTTTTCAACGACACCTGTCAGGCGCGCCAGCCCAAAATCAAGCGTGATGGTGGCATCAGGCCCAATCATGCGTTCGACTGAGGAATGAGAGATATCACGCTCATGCCACAGGGCGACATTTTCCATTGCCGGCATTGCCATGCCGCGCACCAAACGCGCGAGACCGGTCAGGTTTTCGGTCAAGATAGGGTTGCGCTTATGCGGCATAGCGGACGAACCTTTTTGCCCGGGAGAAAAATATTCCTCGGCTTCAAGCACTTCGGTTCTTTGTAGATGACGGATTTCAACAGCCAGACGCTCCATGGTTGAGGCAATAACGCCGAGTGTTGCGAAAAACATGGCATGCCTGTCGCGTGGAATAACCTGCGTGGAAATCGGTTCTACTGTTAGCCCCATAGCTTTGGCGACATGGGCTTCAACGGCGGGGTCGATATTGGCGAAAGTCCCAACTGCGCCTGAAATCGCACAGACCGCAATTTCTTCGCGCGCCGCGAGGAGGCGGGTTTTGCATCTTTCAAATTCAGCATAGGCTTGCGCCATTTTAAGGCCAAATGTTGTCGGTTCAGCGTGAATGCCGTGACTGCGCCCGATACAGGGCGTCATTTTATGTTCCATGGCTCTGGTTTTTAACGCCGCAAGCAGCGCATCTAAATCAGCAAGCAGAATATCCGCAGCACGGGTCAGTTGGACGTTAAAGCATGTATCGAGGACATCAGAAGACGTCATGCCTTGATGAACAAAGCGCGCTTCTTCACCGACATGCTCGGCAAGGCTGGTCAAAAAGGCGATAACGTCATGTTTGACTTCGCGTTCAATCTCGTCAATTCGGTCAACGTCAAATGCGCCTTTTTCGCGGACGGCTTTAGCCGCTTCAGCTGGGACTATGCCCAAATCTGCCATAGCGTCCATGGCATGTGTTTCAATGTCTAGCCAGATTGAAAAGCGGGTTTCTGGTTCCCAGATTTTGACCATTTCGGGTCGTGCGTAACGCGGTATCATAATTATGTCTCCAGACCAGCGATTTACCAGATTGGCTTAAGATTCTCCAGCCAAAATAGAGTTCTATCTACAAAATCCCCTCGGATTTAAAACTGTACTCACTCCCACGGGCAATAATCAAATGGTCATGCAGAACGATGCCAAGACTTTTGCTGATATCATCTAGCTGTTTTGTCATCTGAATATCTGCTTTGGAAGGTGTCGGGTCACCACTGGGGTGATTATGTACGATAATCATAGCCGATGCCGATAATGCCAAGGCCCGTTTCATCACCTCACGCGGATAGACGGGCGTATAATCTTCGGTGCCTGTGCTGAGGACTTCATCGGCGATAAGTTGGTTTTGTCTATCAAGAAACAAGGCTCGGAATTCTTCAATTTGTTTTTCAGCCATAGCCGTGCGGCAATAAACAACCAAATCATCCCATGATTTAAGCGCCTGTCGTCTGATGATGCGGCTTTGCCCGACTTTTTGTGCGGTACTTTCAACAATTTTTAATTCCGTTATCACATTTTCGGAAATGCCTTTAACCTCGCGCAATAAATCCACATCGGCGGATAAAACACCAGAGAGGTCGCCAAATTTTTGGATGAGGTCTTTTGCAAGGGGTTTGACATCGCGCCTTGGTATGGCTCTGAACATCACCAGCTCAAGCATTTCGTAATCTTGCATAGCTGCCGCCCCGCCATTTCTAAATCTTTGGCGAAGCCTGTCTCTGTGTCCTTTATAATGTTGGTCGGCTGATTTTTGTTGTTTTTCTTTTGCCAAAATGAACCTTAATGCGAAGGGGTTTGATGCGGTTGATGAAGCCCTTTAGGGGACTCGGTAAATATCTCACACCCATCCGGCGTCACGCCTATTGAATGTTCATATTGCGCGGAGAGAGACCGATCACGGGTTACTGCGGTCCATCCATCTGAAAGTATTTTCACGCCCGGCTTGCCCAGATTAAGCATAGGCTCAACGGTAAAAATCATGCCGGGCTTTAACGCCATCCCTTCGCCGGGTAGGCCGTAATGTAAAATATTGGGGGCGTCATGAAAAACCTGCCCAAGACCGTGACCACAAAAATCCCTGACAATAGCCATGCGTAGACCCTCGGCATGAGACTGTATCGCTGCGCCGACATCGCCAAGCGTTGCCCCGGGGCGTACCGCGTCCAGACCTGCCATCATAGACTCATAGGTCGCATCCATGAGTTTTTTAGCGCGAATAGGGACGTCACCCAGCGCGAACATGCGGCTATGGTCGCCATGCCAGCCGTCAAATATAAGCGTCACATCCACATTCATAATATCGCCATCCTTCAGCACACGCTCGCCCGGTATGCCATGACACACAACATGATTAATGGAAGTACAGATAGATTTTTTAAAGCCGCGATAATTCAACGGTGCCGGTACAGCCTTATGGTCGAGTATAAATTCATAGGCAAGTTTGTCGAGGCTGTCTGTCGTGACGCCGGGTTTGGTGAAATCCGCAAGCATATCAATGCATTCAGCAGCCATTTTCCCAACCTTGCGCATGCCATCAAACGCTTCTGAGCCGTGAAGCTTTATTTGACCGTTATTCAGAAGCGGCGCGCGGGAGGCGTCAATGTAATTCATCTTATGTTTCCAGAATGATTATTCATGGTTGTTCATATTGATTATTTGCAGATTACACAATGAGATATAAGAATGCGACATAAATTGGTAAAGAAGTGGTTTTTCGGGCTTTAGTCGTCGCAAGCAAAGTGCTATAGGACGTGTCTGTTTACCTAGCAATGAGCTTGGCCCCCTGGTGGAAGTGGTAGACACAGCAGACTTAAAATCTGCGGCCGAATGAGGCGTGCCGGTTCAAGTCCGGCGGGGGCCACCACTTTTTTCTTACATTGAATGGGTTTTTTGTAATTGAAAAGCCGGGTTGTGTTCATCCCAATAGATATGGTGATTTCCTGCTTATTCCCTTAAACGGTTTTTTATTCCGCAGGCAACCCGACATTATTATGTCCCGAAATTAGTGCAGATTTTATTTACAGCGTTTCGATAATGCCGGAGAAATCTTTGACGTCGCCGCCATTATCGCAAAAGGCCTGATACATTTCGGCGGCGTGGCTGCCAAACGGAATATTAGCGCCACTGGCTTGTGCGGATTCCAGCGCCAGTTTCAAATCTTTCAGCATCATCGCGCCGGCAAAGCCTGGTTGATAATCACGATTGGATGGCGCGGCTGGCACAGGGCCAGGGACGGGGCAATAGCTGGTCATTGACCAACTTTGACCGGAGGCCTGAGATGAAATGTCAAAAAAGTTTTGCGCGTTGAGACCAAGCTTTTCAGCCATTTTAAAAGTCTCGCACGTGCCAATCATGGTGATGGCAAGCAACATATTATTGCAAATTTTAGCCGCCTGTCCCGCCCCGAAACTGCCGGCGAGCAACGTCGCTTTTGACATTGGCTCAAGTGCGTCTTGCACAGCGGTGAAGTTTTCTTCCTCGCAGCCGACCATAAAGGCCAGCGTGCCGCCATCAGCCGCCGCTGTGCCGCCTGATACGGGGGCGTCAGCAGATTTGAAACCGGCTTCCTGACACATATTGGCGACTGTCTTGGCGCTTTCAACATCAATGGTCGAGCAATCAATTAGCAGCGCGCCGCTTTTGGCATTTGGGAGAATTTCTGTCTCGTATAGGCCACAGACATGCTTTCCAGCAGGGAGCATGGTGAGAACGATATCAGACTGCGCGATGGCATCTGCGGCACTTGTGGCAGCCTCACAGCCATTTTCAACGGCGCGGGCAACGGCATCTGCGGAGAGGTCAAACGCAAGAACTTTGCGCCCGGCTTTGGCCTGATTGGCCGCCATGCCTGATCCCATATTTCCTAATCCAATAAAGGCTATCGTTGTCATTTTTCCCTCCGGTAAACTTATACTTCAAGTGGTACCCATTATCTCAATTGGTACCCATTATCTCAATTGGTACCCAGGCCTTATCAGCAGGCAGGGGTTCAAATACGGCATCAATATCGGCATCCGGCACATCGGCAATGCTGGCATAACGCCATTTTGGGGCATTGTCTTTATCCAGAATAACCGCCCGAACGCCTTCATGAAATTCAGGATCCATCACAATGCGCGATACGACCGCATATTCCATCGCCATATTATCTGCGAAATCTGCCATCGCGCCACCCAGACGGATTTGCTTGAGCGCCACCTTCACCGATTGTGGTGACTTGGTTGCGAGCGTGGCCAGCTGTTTGGCTTCCCACAAGTCATCAGATGATGCATCAGGTGATGCGCCTTCGCGTTTTGATTTCTCGTCTTCCAATTTTGCGACAATTTCTTCTGCGCGGTTAAACGCAAAGCAGGTGTCTATTTTGGCGCGTGTCTCGCTGTCAAGCTGGACGGGCGCGCCGGGGTCTTGGTGTTTTTCATCCAGTAAATCAGCAGGGTTTTTGTCTGCCGCGAGACCTTCAGCAATATGCGCGCGAACGCTATCAAGCTGGTCGGTCGTGACATAATGCGTCGCAATGCCAGCGGCAAAACTGTCAGCAGATTTCAGTCGGTTGCCGGTCATGGCGAGCCAAGCGCCAAGCTCGCCGTCAAGGCGCGGCAAAAACCAGCCGCCGCCGACATCCGGCATAAGGGCAATGCCTGTTTCCGGCATGGCAAAAACGGTGTTCTCGGTAGCGATACGAAAAGCGCCGTGAACGGAAATCCCGACACCGCCGCCCATCGTCACACCATCCATCACCGCAAATACGGGCTTTGGATAGGTTTTGAGCAAATGATTCAACTGATATTCGAGGCGGAAAAAGGCGCAGGCTTCCGTGCCGTCGCTTTGTCCACTCTCTGAGAGCATTCTGATGTCGCCGCCTGCGCAAAAGCCGCGTGTTTCCGGCTGGTGATCAATCCATATAGCTTTGACTGTGTCATCCGACCGCCATGCCATCAGCGCATCTATCATCAGAGCGCACATATTGTAGTTCAGGGAATGCAAGGCACCCGGTCGGTTCAAGGTCAAGCGACCCAGAGGTGCTTCAAGGCGGCAAATGACCTCATCTTGGCCTAAAATTTGATTTGAACTTTCGTTAGGCATGCTTATCCCTATTTCAGAAGAGTTCTTGAAATAATGACGCGCATGATTTCATTCGTGCCTTCAAGAATTTGATGAACCCGCAAATCACGCAGGATGCGTTCGATATTATATTCCGACAAATAGCCATAGCCGCCATGCAGTTGCAGGGCTTGGTTGGTGACATCAAAAGCCGCGTCGGTAACGTGTTTTTTTGCCATGGCACACCATTTTGTGGCGTCGACTTCCTTGGCATCAAGACGCGCAGCAGCATTATAGAGCATGAGCCGTGCCGCCTGAAGTTCAGTTTCCATATCGGCAAGTTTAAATTGTGTGGCCTGAAAATCGGCAATTGCCTGACCAAATTGTGAGCGCTCTTTGACATAATCAATGCTTTGCTCAAGCGCCGCCTGTGCGCCGCCCAGTGAACACGCGGCAATGTTGAGGCGCCCGCCATCCAGCCCCATCATGGCGAATTTAAAGCCGTCGCCTTCTTGCCCGATAAGGTTTTGTGCCGGCACAATGGCATCATCCATAATCACCTGACGTGTCGGCTGGCTGTTCCAACCCATTTTTTTCTCATTCGCACCAAAGGAAAGGCCGGGCGTATCTTTTTCCAGCAAGAAAGCTGATACACCGCCAGCACCGTCGCCACCTGTGCGCGCCATGACGAGATATAAATCCGATGCACCTGCGCCAGAAATGAATTGCTTCGTGCCGGTCAGCTTGTAGTTCTCACCATCTTTAACCGCTTTGGTGGAGAGACTCCCCGCATCAGACCCCGCGCCGGGTTCCGTCAGACAATAGCTGCCGATTAAATTCATGGCGGTCATGTCTGACCCGTATTTTTCCTTGAGGTAATCTGAGCCAAAGCTCGTCAGCATCCATGTCACCATATTGTGAATGGAGATAAAGGCCGATGTTGAAGGGCAGGCACGGCTTAACTGTTCAAAAATCAAAACAGCATCCAGTCTGGATAGCCCCGTACCGCCGCATTCTTCGGGAGCATAAATGCCGCCAAAGCCAAGCTCAGCGCCTTCGCGCATCATGTCGACGGGAAAATGTTTTTCTGCATCCCACTCATTCGCGAAAGGTTGGATTTTCTCCTCCGCGAAATTTTGCGCCATATCGCGGATCATTCCCTGTTCTTCAGTTAATGCAAAAACCATTTTTAAGCTCCTTTTAAGCTCATTTTAAGCCCTCTTTAAGCTTGAGGAGGGCTTACTTGTCTTTGAATTCGGGGTCGCGTTTTTCGATAAAGGCCTGCATGCCTTCTTTCTGATCTTGCGTCGAGAATAATGCATGGAACAGACGACGCTCGAAACGAATACCCTCAGCCGTGGACAGTTCTAATGAAGCCGCAACCATTTCCTTCGCCGCCATAAGCGACGGAATGGAATAGCCTGCAATTGTCCCAGCAACTTCAGTCGCGACGCTCATCAAATCATCATGCGGCACAATCCGGCTTGCCATGCCACATTGCTCGGCTTCATCAGCCTCGACCATGCGACCCGTCAAAATCATATCCATGGCCTTGGCTTTGCCGACAGCTTTTGTGAGACGCTGTGAACCACCCATGCCGGGGGTCACGCCTAGCTTAATTTCAGGCTGACCAAATTTGGCCTTGTCAGAAACCAGCACAATATCGCACATAAGCGCCAATTCACAGCCACCGCCCAATGCGAAGCCGTTAACCGCCGCAATAACAGGCTTACGGCAGGCCGCAAATCTGTCCCATCCTGCGAAGAAATTAAGCTCAAACATGTCGTTAAAGCTTTTGGGCTGCATTTCCTTAATATCCGCACCTGCCGCAAAGGCACGCCCCGCGCCCGTCAGAATACTCACGGCAATGCCTTCGGTTTTGTCGATGGTTTCAAAGACTTCCGCAACCTCTGCCATGACTTCGCTATTAAGGGCGTTCAAGCTGTCAGGGCGATTAAGCGTCACCTCTGCAATGCGGCCTTTTTGTTCGAAAGTCAGTGTTTTAAAGTCTGCCATGTCAGCCTCTTTTTATGCGCTATTGCATTGTTGGAATGATAAATGACTGGTCATCCACATCACCGGATGGCCAGCGTTGGGTCATGGTTTTCACTTTTGTGTAAAACCTCACGCCTTCAGTACCATGCTGGTTCACATCACCAAAAGCAGACCGCTTCCATCCACCAAAACTGTGATAGGCAACCGGAACAGGAATCGGGACATTAATCCCGACCATGCCGACATTCACTTTGGATGCGAATTCCCGCGCTGCCAGACCATTACGGGTGAAAATCGCCACACCATTACCATATTGGTGGCGGCTTGGCAGGCTGGCTGCTTCTTCTAGGTTTTCAGCTCGCACCACTTGAAGCACGGGGCCAAAAATCTCTTCCTGATAGCTTTGCATATCCGGTTTCACATTGTCGAAAAGTGTCGGGCCGATAAAGAAGCCGTTCTCATGGCCTTGCAGGGAATGCCCGCGCCCGTCAACAACCAGCTCTGCACCTTCGTCAACACCCATTTGAATATAGCTTTCGATTTTTTCACGATGCGCAGATGAGACCACAGGGCCGTAATGAGCTTCTGCGTCTGTTGAGATGCCGATTTTAAGCTTCCCAACTTCTTCTTTCATGCGGCTTACAAATTCATCGGCTGTATCTTTGCCGACAGGCACAGCAACCGGTAAGGCCATGCAGCGTTCACCGGCAGAGCCATAGGCCGCGCCTGAAAAGTCTGCAATAACCTGATCCATATCTGCATCCGGCATAATAATACCGTGGTTCTTAGCGCCGCCCATGGCTTGTACGCGCTTCCCATTGGCTGTGCCATTTGAATACACATAATGGGCAATATCGGAGGAGCCGACAAAGCTGACAGCTTTAATATCGGGATGCGTCAGAATGGCGTCCACCGCAGTTTTGTCACCATGTACGACATTCAGCACACCATCGGGCAGGCCAGCTTCGGTCATGAGTTCAGCCAGCCTGAGGGGAACGGAAGGGTCTTTCTCGGATGGCTTCAGAATAAAGGCATTGCCGCACGCAATCGCCACGCCAAACATCCACATCGGTATCATGGCGGGGAAGTTGAAGGGGGTGATGCCTGCCACCACGCCAAGCGGCTGGCGCACAGAAAAGACATCAATACCCGGGCCTGCGCCTTCGGTATATTCACCTTTAAGCAAATGCGGGATACCGCAAGCAAATTCAATAACTTCAAGGCCGCGCTGAATATCCCCTTTGGAGTCAGCAAGCACCTTGCCGTGCTCCGAGGACAGCATGGCTGCCAGCTCGTCCATATTAGCTTCCAGCAGCTCTTTGAATTTGAACATGACACGGGCGCGTCTTTGCGGGTTGGTTGCGCTCCAGCCTTGTTGGGCCGCCACGGCAACGGCAACGGCTTCTGACATCTCGTCTTGAGTGGCAAGCTGAACTTGTGCCTGCACTTCTCCGGTGCTGGGGTTGTAAATATCCCCGAAGCGACCTGATTGCCCGTCAACGGTTTTGCCGGAAATATAATGGGGTACGGTGCGCATGGTAGTCCTCTCTAAGAAAATTTAAGGCTTATGAATAAGCTCTGTTGGTAAGATAGTATAATTTATTGAAAAACTTCACTGTTAAGAAAATTAGTTAAGTCTTTTGCTGTGACTTTTGGAAGCACATCCATTGGCATATGTCCGACCCCTTGATAACTAACCAAACGGGCAGATAAAATGATTGATCGCAGTCTTTTGGCATATTTCAGACCAACCATTTGATCCTCTTCTCCCCAGATTAATAATGTCGGGTGATTTAACCGACCAATACGTGCATCAAGCGGTTCATCCAAAAACATTTGTTTAATCCGCTTAATAAAAACATCTCTATTGGTGCTGTTCAGCATTAACTCATAATATCTGTCAACTAGCTCTTTATTTACGAAAGCTTCTGAGCCGTAACTTGTGATAACGGCATTTTTTACCGTGTCATAGGGTGTGATGTATCGCAGGGCGGTGGACATGCCCGGATATTTCGTCAATTCCAAGGTGCGCGGGGATTTATCGGATCTATCAATTTTAAGACCCGTCGCACTGATAAGCACGAGTGCTTGAACTTTTTCGGGGTAATCGACGATATAATTCATGGCAATCTCGCCCCCCATTGAATGACCAACAAGCACTGATTTGTCGATATTCATCCAGTCCAGAACGCTCACCAGATAATCGGTCATCTCGTTTCGACTGTAAGTGCCGTCCCGTATGGGGGTTGAGAGACCGTATCCCGGCCAGTCAAAGCTAATCAGCCGATAGGTATCGCCCAGTTCTGCCACCCATTTTTCCCAGACATGTAACGACATACCAAACCCGTGTAATAATACGAGCACCTCGCCATTAGGGTTGCCTTCATCGCGAATATGAACAGTACTCCCATTTTCAAGCGTGATGAACATAGAGTTCTGATTGCTGTATTTGTCTGCCACTTCGGAGCGCGGTAGGTCAGAAACAACGAAGAATCCTGAGATAAAAAGCCCGATGACGAGTAAGGAAAAAAGCCCGACTGTGAAAATACCAAGTAACTTGAAAATATATTTTTTCACAGAATTCCCCCAGTATTTCCCCAGTATTTCCTAGATATTTAGACGCTTTCAGTTTCTAGCGCGCAACCTTCAGGTACAGTCTGCATAGCCTTGAGGGAGGGGTCGTATTTATAGACTGTTGAGCAATAGGGGCAGATGATATTGGCATCCTGTCCCATATCCAGAAAAATATGGGGATGGTCGTAGGGAGCGGATGCGCCGATGCACTCAAATTCACGGACGCCAATCGTAATTTCTTTGACGCCCATATCATTTTTGAATTTTGGAGTTAATTGATCCGCCATATTACTCGCCTCACCCTTCTGTTTTTATGCTCATATTCAGAGAACTACATTACGAAATCTGCAGATTTACTGCGTATCAGCATAACACATAGCATTCTTTTAAACGTCTTTTGGACGTCTTGCAAACGTCTTCAAAAGCAGGGCAAGTGGGGAGGTGCCCTTTTTTGAAAATGTGACTTAACTGCACCCGCATCCGCCAAGATGAGCAATACCTTCTTCGCGCCATGCGCTCGCGACGGACATTTTAGAGGCAGTACCGGTTTCAGCGAAACTTTCTTTGGCCTTGTCGCGCAAATCAGCATCCATCATAAAGTCGAGCGCTGTCATCGCCATGGATTTGGCGCCATCAAGCACCGCCAAATCGCCTGTTTCTGACCCCGCATAATAGGCAAATTCAGGATTATGAATCACAACCTCCGGCGGGGCGCAGGCGATCATAGGATGAATAGACGGGACGCGGTGGCTGACATTGCCCATATCCGTTGATCCGGCGGCGTTGGTCGGTATCCTATCAATTGGAAAAAAATTACGCCCGAGTGTTGTGGCATTTTGTCGATAGGCCTCGGCAATATCCCAAGAATTTTTAATTTCGAGATAATCCACCTTTGCCCAGTTTATTTCTGCAGTACATCCGGTTGCTAGAGCCCCGGCTTGCAGGCAGTTTTCGACGCGTTTTTTCAAATCTGCGAGTTCTGTCCCGTCAGATGCGCGGACATAAAAAGTGCCAGCGGCGCGGTCCGGGACAATATTGGGGGCTTGTCCCGCATCGGTAAAAATGCCGTGAATGCGTTCGGACGATTTAATGTGCTGGCGCAATTGTGCGAGTGACTGATAGGCAGATACAAGCGCATCCAGTGCGTTTACCCCTTCATGCGGGGAGCCGGCGGCATGGGCGTTTTTGCCGTGATAGACCACACTGACTTCCGTCATGGCAAGGCTTGGCATGGTCAGTAAATTGACGCCGGCAGGGTGAATCATCATAGCCGCATCTAGCCCGTCAAACGCGCCTTGTTGCGCCATATATTCCTTACCGCCGCCTTTTTCCTCTGCGGGCGTACCAAGATAGCGCACTCTGGCCGGTAATTTGCCATTGAGTTTTGCGAGCGCTAGCGTTGCGCCAAGTCCGGCGGCGGCGATAATATTATGTCCGCAGGCATGGCCTATGCCGGGGAGGGCATCATATTCCGAGATAATGGCGACCTCGCAATCTTGCCCATTTTGGGGACCAAAAGATGAGACAAAGGCGGTTTCCAGACCATAGGCATTGCGCGTTATGTTGAGGCCATTATCCTCAGCCACACTACAGAGGCGGTCGGCGGCATAAAATTCTTCAAAGGCGAGTTCAGGGCGAGCATGAATATCGCGACTGACCTGAATAAGGTCGGACGCCATACTATCAATCGCGTCAATGACGTTTTGTTTTAACTCCTGCACAGGCATCTAACTCTCCTTAATAACAATCATAGCAGTATGCCTTTATTACATGCATAGCATTATGACATGATGAGCAATCAATCTTCATGTGCTTGCATGCAATGAAAAACGATTATAGTTATGACTATAATTATACTTAATAAAGACGATAGCTAGGGAATAAAACATGGCGGGCGAGGGTATCTGGGAAGTCATCCGGCAACAGGTGGAAGAGGTGATAGCTTCAGAACCTGTTATGGCGTTCTTTTTGACATCAGTTGTTCTCGACCGTGAGACACTTAGCGACTCTGTGGCCTATAATTTGGCAACCAAATTTGGCAATGCGTATATCGCCAAAGATACAATCTACTCTATTTTATCTGACGCCTTTAATGCCGATGCGGATATTATTGCCTCGATTGAAGAAGATATTGTGGCGGTTTATGACCGAGATCCGGCCTGCACATCCTATTATGCGCCGCTTTTGTTTTTTAAAGGGTTTTTGTCCTTACAAACTTATCGTGCGGCTCACCAGCTCATGGCGGCGGGTCAGCCCGGAACAGCACTTTATTTGCAAAGCCGTGCCTCTGAACTTTTCGGCGCGGATATTCATCCTTCTGCCCAAATCGGTAAAGGTATTATGATTGATCACGCGACAGGCGTTGTGATTGGTGAGACGGCGGTTATTGGAAATGATGTGTCCATGCTTCACGGTGTGACGCTGGGCGGCAGTGGTAAAGAGGGGGGCGACAGGCACCCCAAAATCGGCAATGGAGTTTTGATAAGTGTCGGGGCAAAAGTGCTGGGCAATATCAGGGTCGGTGATTGCGCCAAGATTGGCGGTGGCAGTGTGGTTTTAACCGATGTTCCGGCCTATTCAACTGTTGTGGGTGTGCCGGCAAAAGTGGTCGGCAAGGTGTCAACGCCTGAACCATCTCGCGAGATGGACCATAATTTTGGAAAAGATATCTGAGTATTTGGAGAAATAAAGATGAATAATGACGAAATTGTCAAAGTAGAAGCCTATCTGAGAAAGCTGTTTAAGACAGATATGTTGGCGCTTAAAAGAAGTCCCCGCCAAGATATGGCCGAAGTTTTGATGGAGGAAGAATTTATCGGTACGTTGACCAAAGATGATGAGGATGGCGAGGTCAGTTATAATTTCTCAATGGCTATTCTTGATTTCGATTTATCTGATGATTTTTCCGGCGATGAAGGTTCTGTTGAATGACACTTTATGCTTTGGGGGCGTCTTCCCCTGAATTCCCTGAAAGCGGTAATTGGTGGGCAGCACCCGATGCTCAGATAATCGGCAAGGTAATTTTTAAAGAAAATGCCAGCGTCTGGTTCGGGGTTGTTATTCGTGGCGATAATGAAGCCATCACCATTGGTGAGAATTCTAACGTTCAGGATAAATCTGTGCTGCATACGGATATGGGCTATCCGCTCACAATCGGCGCTCATAGCGTGATTGGCCATCAGGTGGTTTTACATGGTTGTACGATTGGCGATAACACGCTGATTGGTATGGGGGCGACGGTGATGAATGGCGCTAAAATCGGCAAAAATTGTCTTATTGGAAGCCATGCGCTGATTACCGAAAATGTCGAAATACCCGATAATTCTATGGTTCTGGGTGCGCCCGGTAAAATTGTGAAAACGCTAGAAGATGATGCAGTTAATTTTATCCGACTATCGGCGCTGTCATATGTAGATAATTGGCAGCGTTTCAAATCAGATTTGCGCGTGTTGGATACATAAACCTCTTGCCTGAAGTCAGTGCTTCTCACATTATCATTATATATTGCTTTGATTGTGATGAGCGATGTGGAGGGTGACTTGGAACCATATGATTATATTATTATAGGGGCTGGCAGCGCTGGATGTGTGCTTGCTGCACGGCTTACCGAAGACCCTGACTGCCATGTCTTATTGCTGGAAGCTGGCGGTAAAGACAGAAATCTATTTATTCATATGCCGGCTGGTTATTCCCAAATTGTGCCGAAACCCGGGCCACATAATTATGGCTTTGAGACTGAAGCCGACCCGAATATGGATGGTCGCCAGCTTTATTGGCCTCGCGGAAGAGGCTGGGGTGGGTCGTCATCCATCAATGCAATGATTTATACCAGAGGTCATGCCAAGGATTATAATTTGTGGTCACAACTTGGCAATACAGGCTGGGGTTATGAAGATGTTATCCCCTATTTTAAACGCGCCGAGACCTATAAGGGCAATGGTGATGAAGATTATCACGGGGTGTCGGGGCCTTTAAGTGTCCAAAAGTCTGATCGCCAGAATGATGTCTTGCTCGATGTCTTTGTGCAGGCAGGTGTTGAAGCGGGTTTTCCCGAGACACAGGATTTTAACGGCAAGCAACAAGAAGGCTTTTCGCGTTATGAACATACAATTAAAGGCGCGCGCCGTTGCAGCACGGCACAAGCCTATCTTCATCCGTCACTGAAGCGGAAAAACCTAACTGTCCTCAGCCATGTGACTGTCGATAAGGTTAGATTTGAGGGTAATCGTGCCATTGGTGTCGACCTCATCAAAAAAAGAAAAAAACAAACCATGCGGGCGGCTAAAGAAGTTATTCTTTCTGCCGGAGCGCTGAACTCCCCACAAATATTGTTGAGATCGGGTGTTGGCGACGCGCAGACATTGAAAGATTTTGACATTCCAATTGTTCACGATCTTCCGGGCGTGGGGCAGAATTTGCAGGATCATCTTGCTGTGGTTTGTCAATTTGCATGCCCCCAACCCATCACCATGCATAAATCTGTGGGGACGATTCCTCAGGCCATTGCCGGCATTAAATATTTGCTCGCCGGAAAGGGAGATGCCTCTTACCCGCCTTGCTCTGCTGGTGCTTTTTTCAAGTCTGCCCCTGAGAAAGATATTCCCGATATTCAGGTGCATTATGTTTCACTCGGGCTTGAAGACAGTCACGCACGCGGGGATAAAACATCCACACAGCACGCCTTTAGCGGGCTTATTTATGTGTGTCGCCCTGAAAGTCGAGGGTCTGTCGGGCTGAAGAATACCGATCCATATGCGCCGCCGCTTATTCAACCGAATTACCTCTCGACTGAAAATGACCGCCGTGATTTACGCAATGGTCTGCGTCTTATCCATAAGGTTTTCAATCAGCCAGCGTTCGATCCGTATCGTTCGGATAGGCTCAAACCTGGCCCGGAGGTGGATATAGAAGATGATAACGCGCTGGATGGCTGGATAAGAGAAACGGCAGAAACACTGTATCATCCGGTCGGGACATGCAAAATGGGCGCGGATGCGATGGCTGTCACAAATGAAAACGGACAAGTGCATGGTGTTGACGCTTTGCGGGTTGTGGATGCCTCGCTCATGCCGACGCTGATTGGCGGCAATACAAATGCGCCAACTATAATGATGGCTGAGAAAATTTCTGACCATATTCGTGGTAAAGACTTCTTGCCCCGACAGGACTTTTCGTCCCGACAGCTTGGGGGCTTTATTGACTAGAATGGCGCGCCTTGAATTCTTTTTCGATATTTCTAGCCCGTGGACATATTTGGCTTTTAGCCGCATTGAAGCACTTGCTGAGAAAACACAGGCGTCCCTTATCTGGCGTCCGATACTTGTTGGCGGCGTTTTTAACAGCGTCAATCAGGAGCTATATGAAACCCGCGCGCATCCTAATCCGGCGAAATTTACTTATAGCGTTAAGGATTTAAATGACTGGGCAGGTTTTTGCGGGCTGGAAATTAACTGGCCTGAGATATTTCCGGTCAATGCCGTGAATGTGATGCGCGGGGCCTTATTTGCCCTAGATAGAGGGAAGCTGCCGGACTATGCACGGCTTGGCTTTGAGGCCTATTGGCGCGACGGGAAGGATATAAGCAATCCTGATATTTTATCCGGCATAGCTGAGGCTTGTGATTTGCCTGTAAACGATTTCTTAACCTCCCTGAAGGATGATGCCATTAAAGCCCGCTTGCGGGAAAATACTGATGAGTTGTGTCAAAGAGGTGGTTTTGGTTCACCAACAATGTTTATCAATGAAACTGATATGTATTTTGGGAATGACCGCCTTTTGCTGGTTGAGGAAAAATTAAAAAATGAAAATCTCTGAAAACGAACCCATTTTAAAAGCGCCATCTATCATCCTTTTTTTGATTGGTCTGATGGTCGCAATACACATTGCTTTCACACAAATTTTACCTCCGGCAACAGGCGTCAGTCTGTTTTTAAATCTAGCTTTCATACCCGCTGATTTTGCGCAAGCGCAGAAGCTTTGGACGCTTCTGAGTTATGCGTTTTTACATGGCAGTTGGGAGCATTTGCTGATGAATATGGTCTGGTTGCTTGCTTTCGGCTCTGCGGTTGCCCGGCGCATGGAGAGCGCAAAAATTTATCTGGTATTTTTCCTGCTCTGCTGTGTCATTGCGATAATGGTGCAATATAGTTTCGATCCCGACTCCCCTATACCCGTTATCGGCGCATCCGGCGGTGTTGCTGCGATGCTGGGCGGGGCGGCGCGGTTTGCCTTTTCCGGTGATATTTTTGCCAATTCAAATCGTCGGTCGCGATTATTGCCGTTGAAAAAAGTCTTTAGCAATGGCACAGCGCTCATATTTGTTGGGCTTTGGGTTGCGCTTAATCTTATTTTCGGGCTGATATCTGTCTCGCCGAGTGGGGCGTCTATATCCGTAGCATGGCAAGCGCATCTGGGTGGTTTCTTTGCAGGCCTTTTTCTTATTGGGTGGTTTGAATCCCCCCCATTATCGCCTTCCGGTGGCCCCGGCAATGTTGCATATGGTGACTGGATAGGCGCGCGCGATAACAATGACAATCAAATAAAATAAATGATTTCAGTGGGTTAAATCCTACCACTTGCGCCAATATTTTTAATGATACAAAATATTGTCAGGAGGATGAATAATATGAATGTTAAAATTATCCTTAGCGATAAAGGAACGGATGTCTTAACGATAGATAGTTCCAACAAGCTTTCTGATGCGATTGCGGTGCTGGAAAATCGTTCGGTGGGGATTTTGGTGGCTACAAGCCCTGATGAACCCTTGGCGGGTGTCATCTCTGAAAGAGATGTTGTGCGCGCGCTTTCCAATCATGGGGCGTCTGCGCTTGATAGGCCGATTAGTGATTTTATGTCATCTAATCCGGTTACCATTAACCTTGAAACGACAGTGGTTGAGGCGATGGAAATTATGACTGAAAAACGCATTCGACATCTGCCCGTGATTGATAATGGTAAAATCTGCGGTCTGGTCTCGATTGGTGATGTTGTCAAACGACGCATCATGGATACCGAGGCTGAAGCCGAAGCCTTAAAGAGCTATATCGTTACAGGATAAAAACTTAGAGCTTAGTCGGGTTGGGTGCGTCGCCATATACCTCGACCGGGTCAAAGACTTTGTCATTTTCTTCAAACTGAAGTTCGAGCTTACCCTCGACAGAACCCGTCGGCACGGAGCGATAGAAACAAGACCGGTAGCCGACATGACAACTGGCGCCATTGCCAGCGACTTTCACCCGCAACCAAACCGCGTCTTGGTCATCATCAATGCGCATTTCAACGATATTTTGAACAAGGCCACTTGTTGCGCCCTTATGCCAGATGGCTTGCCGCGAACGGCTGTAATAATGCGCTTCGGCAGTCTCGATTGATTTAAGGAAAGCTGTTTCATTCATATAGCCATGCATCAGCAATTCGCCGGTTTCATGGTCGGTTGTGACAACGGGGATAAGCCCATTCACATCAAATTTAGGCGCGAGTTCATTGCTTTCCTCGACCTGTTCAACCGAAATTCTTTCCGAAAATGGAACTGACATCTTCAACACCCTTCATAACCGGTAAGAACCGGAGTGATATTGAACGACTTTATACTGCTAGTTGTTAATCATGGCAAGGAAGCGGGCTTCCATGCGTGGATCATTAGCAAATACGCCTGTAAATCTCGTCGTAATAGTCGCGACATCAGGCTTTTTAATGCCACGCGTTGTCATGCATTGGTGCTTCGCATCAACCAATAGAGCAACACCGGCTGGTTCAAGGACACGCTGAATGCAGTCAACAATCTGGGCTGTCATGGTTTCTTGAGTTTGAAGGCGCTTGGCGTAAATCTCGATAACCCGCGCCAGTTTGGAAATACCGACAACACGTTCAACAGGCATATATGCAATATGGACTTTGCCTAGAATAGCGACCATGTGGTGTTCGCAATGGCTTTCCAAATCAATGTCACGCAGCATGACCATATCGTCATAGCCTTCAACATCTTCAAATGTCCGACCCAGAACTTCTTCAGGGTCTTCATCATATCCGGCAAAAAACTCTTGGTAAGCATTTACAACACGCTTTGGTGTGTCAATCAGGCCTTCACGCTCTGGATTGTCACCAGCCCAGGCAATCAGCGTTCTTACTGCTTCCTCGGCTGTCTCTCTTGATGGTTTCGACACTTTTACATCCCGCTCATTTACAACATCCGCAACATTTGTTTGGTCGTTTACTCGTACATCCATAGTATTCTGCCTCATAGGTATTCTGCCACTTTCCTGTAAATAACGCCCAGGTCTAGGTTAGGCACATTTTAGTCATTTGCATTTCATAAGGCACATTTCATGGGATTAGATGCCCGTATTCAGTGCGCATATTAAATGCCCGTGTTCAAATCTGGTTCCCACATATCATGACTTATGCCATGAAGCGTAAAAGTGTTCGCCGCTAAATCATGCATAGGGTTTTGCATAAAACCCCTAACAAGCTAACAGGATATAGTTTCTGCGCTTTTTGGGTCAAGCACAAGCCCATAAACTGATATCTTTTCTACGTTTATTTATTAGCTTTGGATGAGGGGCTTGGCTTGTTTAAGTCATAAAACAGGCTTATTGTGCGGCGAAATGCAGTTAAAACTTTACAGTCTTGCCGCCAGAGAAAAGCTGGATTTCCACCCCGTCGACCCGGACAGGGTGACGATGTATGTCTGTGGTCCTACAGTCTATGGGCCTGCACATATCGGAAATGCGCGGCCTGCGGTTGTTTTTGATGTTTTGGCGCGGGTATTGCGGTATTTGTATCCAAATCTCGTCTATGCGCGCAATATCACGGATGTTGACGATAAAATTAATGCAAAAGCAGCCGATGCTGGCGTCGATATTTCGGTTATTTCTGACCTGTTTAAGGCAAAATATCACGAAGATATGTCGCTTTTGGGCGTTGCTGTTCCCGATATTGAGCCGCATGCCACAGGGCATATCGCGGAAATGATTGCGATGATTGAACACCTCATTGACGCCGGTCATGCTTATGAAGCCGAAGGGCATGTTTTGTTTGAGGTGGCGAAAGACCCAGAATATGGGGCGCTGTCGGGCCGAAACCGTGAGGATATGATTGATGGTGCACGGGTTGAGGTCGCGCCATATAAGCGCGATGCCGCAGATTTTGTGCTTTGGAAACCATCATCGGCAGATTTGCCTGGATGGGACAGCCCATGGGGGCGGGGACGCCCAGGCTGGCATATTGAATGTTCAGCCATGATTGAAAAGCATCTTGGCACAACCATTGATATTCATGGTGGCGGCCAAGATTTGCAATTTCCGCATCATGAAAACGAAGCCGCACAAAGCAGATGTGCGCATAAGGCGCCTTTGGCCCGTTATTGGTTGCATAATGGCATGTTAAATATGTCGGGCGAGAAAATGTCTAAATCCCTCGGAAATATCGCTTTGGTTGAGGATTTGTTGGCGGAAGCGCCGGGCGAGGCCTTAAGATTGGCGCTGTTGCAGGGGCATTATCGCCAGACCTTGGATTTTACACCTTCGTTATTGCAGCAATCTGTCAAAAATCTTGATCGCCTTTATGGTGTGTTGCGCGATGCGGCTGATATTGACGCGGCTGACGTTGCGGCGCCGGCGGGTTTTCTGTCGGCCTTGTGCGATGATTTGAACACGCCAAAGGCGCTGGCAGAACTATTTGCATTGTCCAAGTCAATAGATACGCCTGAAAACAAGGGCGCTTTTCTAGCGGCGGCAGGATTGCTGGGTTTACTTCAACAATCGCCTGATGACTGGTTTGCGCAGGCCTCTGCAAGTATTGACCGGGATGAAGTCGAAGCGCTCATTGCAGAGCGTGCGCAGGCCCGAACGGCCGGGGATTATGCCAAAGCTGATGCCGCGCGGGATAAGCTTACCGATATGGGTGTTATGATTGAAGATGGCCCTGGCGGGACAATATGGCGTCTCGCCAGATAGGCGCATCTGTTCTAGTTTAGGATTATGGACGCTTTATACAGTCAGAAAATTCTCGCACTGGTCGCCAAGATTGACCATATCGGTCGACTTGACATGCCCGATGCGCGTGCCTCTGCCGTCTCGCAACTTTGTGGGTCCAAAGTTTGTGTTGAACTCAAACTAAGCGATGGGGTTGTGAGTGATTTTGCGCATGAGGTTGAAGCCTGTGCGCTGGGGCAAGCGTCATCAGCAATAATGGCGCGGGAAATTATCGGCGCGTCGCCAGAGGAATTGAGAATTGTGGCGCAGGATATGCGGCGCATGCTCAAAGAAAATGGCGACCCGCCCCAAAATTCGAGTAGAGGGGGTCAGTGGTCAGAACTTGGCTTGCTCGCGTCAGTGCGCGACTATAAAAACCGCCATGCTTCAACACTGCTGACATTTGACGCCGTTGAGGATTGTTTGCACCAGCTGGGTGTTTAAGCGGTTTTATTTTAGCATCTTGATGAAAACCGGAAGCGCAAATCCCATGCCTGCAGCCAGAAATATTTGCCAATCTAACCCAAGTAATTCAGGACAAAGTTTTGCAATCAAAAATGCAAAAGCCAACACGCTAAGTTTGGTCAAAGCAATATCATACCATCTGAAAAATGTGATTTTGTTATCCGCCCATTTGAAGAAGTCCATCATTTTTTTCTCTCTTGTATTTTCTCTGATGTGTTCGCGCTGGTATTATAACGAACCTTTAATATGATAGGCGCATGAAAATCGTTTCTAATTTTTTGCGCGTCTTGTTGCTGGTACCGATTTGGGGGTATCGCTTCCTGATTTCCCCGCTCACACCGCCAAGTTGCCGGTTTGAACCGACATGTTCCAGCTATGCGGAGGAGGCCATTCGTCGCCATGGCGCTTGGGTAGGCCTCTGGCTGACACTCAACAGATTATCGCGCTGTCATCCGGTTGAATGGCTTGGTGCAGATAGCGGTTTTGACCCTGTACCTGTTGAGATTTTAGCCGCACCTTGGTATGCACCATGGAGATTAAAAGCGGCACAGGCAGAAATGAAAAAATCATGATTACGCTAACTCTACCGGACGGGGCGACCCGTCAATTTGATGAACCTCTGAGCGGCTTGGCTTTTGCTGAGTCGATTTCTAAATCCCTGTCGAAAAAAGCACTGGCGCTTAAAATCAATGGCGAGGCTGTTGATTTGGCGACGATGATTGACAGCGATTGCGAGGTTGCGGTTTTGACGGCTTCCGATGAGGAGGGTGTTGACCTAATGCGTCATGATTGCGCGCATGTTCTGGCGGAGGCAGTTCAGGAGCTTTTCCCTGATACACAGGTGACGATAGGGCCGGTGATTGAAAACGGTTTTTATTATGACTTTGCCAGAGAGATCCCTTTTAGCCTTGATGATTTGGAAAAAATCGAAGCGCGGATGCGTGATATTGTTGATCGCGATGAGGACATTATCCGCGAGGTTTGGAACCGGGATGAGGCGATTGCGCATTTCCGCGAGATTGGTGAAGTTTATAAAGCCGATATAATTGCCTCCATTCCTGCTGGTGAAGATGTCAGTGTTTACCGCCAAGGGAATTGGAAGGATTTGTGCCGTGGCCCGCATCTGCCCTCAACGGGTAAGCTCGGCAAGGCGTTTAAGCTCACCAAGCTGGCGGGTGCTTATTGGCGCGGCGATAGCAATAATGAAATGTTGCAACGCATTTACGGAACATGCTGGGGCAATGAAAAAGATTTAAAAAATTATCTTCACATGGTGGAGGAAGCTGAGAAACGCGACCACCGTAAACTCGGTAGAGATATGGATTTGTTTCACCTGCAGGAAGAAGCGCAAGGGTCTGTCTTTTGGCATGCCAAGGGGTACACAATCTGGCAATCGCTGGAGCAATATATTCGCCGCCGCCTGACCGAAAACGATTATCAGGAAGTCAAAACTCCACAGATTTTGGATAAAAAATTCTGGGAGCAATCGGGGCACTGGGAAAAATTTCGTGAGAATATGTTCGTCGTGCCTGACGAAGTGCCGTCACTTGAAGATGAAGAGACGGTTCTGTCCGGTGAGGCTGAGTTAATGGCGTTAAAGCCCATGAACTGTCCCGCTCATGTTCAGATTTTCAAACAAGGTATTAAAAGCTATCGCGATCTACCACTGCGTATGGCTGAATTTGGGTGTTGTCACAGAAACGAGCCGCATGGGGCTTTGCATGGTTTGATGCGCGTGCGGCAGATGACGCAGGATGATGCGCATATTTTCTGCCGTGAAGATCAGATTATTGCTGAGGCTGTGGATTTTTGTAATCTCGTCAAGCAAGTCTATACGGATCTCGGCTTTGAAGATGTCAGTGTTAAACTTGCTCTGCGTCCTGAGTTGCGCGCGGGTGAGGATGATGTCTGGGATCGGGCTGAGGGGGGGCTTCGTGCCGCTTTGAAAGCCGCAGGGCTGGACTGGGAAGAACTGCCCGGAGAAGGCGCGTTTTACGGCCCTAAAATCGAGTATCATTTGCGCGATGCCATCGGACGGACGTGGCAATGCGGCACGCTTCAGCTTGATTTTGTTCTGCCTGAGCGCCTTGATGCGTCTTATGTTGGCGAGGATGGCAATAAGCACAGACCGGTTATGTTGCACCGTGCGGTTCTTGGTACGTTGGAACGGTTTATCGGTATTATGCTTGAAAGTTATGCGGGTAAGCTTCCGCTTTGGTTGGCGCCGCATCAGATTATGGTCTGCCCTATCACGACGGATGCAGACAGCTATGGTGTGTCAGTTCTAGAAGCACTTAAGGCTGCAGGACTGCGCGCCGGTGTTGATTTGAGAAATGAGAAAATCAATTACAAAGTCAGAGAGCATTCAGTATCGAAAATTCCGGTAATTCTGGCGGTTGGTGGTCGTGAGGCTGAGGGGCAAACGGTTTCGATGCGACGCCTTGGTTCCAAAGAATCTCAAGTTTTACCGCTTGATGAAGCTGTAAAGATACTTTCGGATGAAGCAACACCGCCCGATTTAAAGCCTTAGAAGTTTTTAGAGCATCAAATCAAATTTGAGCTGAAGATATATTCTTTCGCCGGATGCGGTTTCATATCCTTTGCGAAAGCCATCGCCTTTGCCTAATTTCACGCTTGTGTTTTCAGGCAGAGTTTTGCCGAAAAATAAAGCGGCAGGGAACGCAACCTCCCAACAACCAATATGGTCATTATGAAGTTTCTCACCGAAGCTGAAACTGTCCAGACGATTGTAATTCAGGGAAAATCCGTCTTTAGTCAGCATAATTTTATTATGCGCTCGGTAAAAACCTTCATCCGATGACCAAAGCACCAGTTCCTGATTAACCTCCACAAGCAATTCCAGATAATCCAGTCTGGCGACCTCAATTTTTTCGCCTTGTGATAGGGCGAGACTTATGCCGGTTCTGGAATGGTAACCTTCATCCTGACGCAGACCAAATTCGATAGAAGCAGCTTTGCTGATTTTTTTATGTTGATTACGAAATTCGGATTTGAAAGGGATGATATCCAATTTAGCCCAATCGGCTTTATGACGTATGCCCGCGCCCAACCATTTCGTTTCCAGATGATGCGGGCCGGTTGTGTGGTTACTCAAGATAATATTTCCGGTCAGGGTAACATCAGGACGCCAACCATATTCAAGATAGGCCTGTTTCTCCGTTGCTTTTCTAACCTCTCGAAAAACTGAGGGGTAGGGGCTTTTCTTTACCCATTCGCGGGTTTTTTGTTGGGTAAGAAACAGTTTTAATTGCTCATGTGCGTTAACCCACGCACCTGCACTGGCTTGCCCGGGAAACAACAAGGCAAGGCCGCACAAACCGCAAATCAAGATGACACGCATCAAGACAACAAACTGTGAGCACGGGCCTAATGAGCAAAATTTCAATTTTGCATGTGGCTTTGATATGAAACGCATGAAGAGTCGAGGCCTTGGTTTTTTTTATATTCTGACCGGCGACGGTTAAAAATATGTCAATTATTGATCTTTGTTATTAAAAACAGATTATCATTTCTTGGCTGTCTTTGCATTAAGGAGTTTGGTGGGAAGTGTTTTCTAAAACACCGTTTCAGTGATATGATTAAATTAGTTTTTAGTAAGTTGCGTATGATTAGATGTTTGATTATCGAGCCCTCGAGAGTATCGCGGTACAGACCAAGCCATATGACTATCTCGTTTTAGAGAAGTTTATAGAGCCATCCTATTTTGAAAATATAATTCATGACTTCCCCGAGATTGTTGGTGCTGGCAGCTTTCCTCCCGCCCAATTGGAAATTAAAGGGGCGTTTAAGAAGCTCATGGAGGCGTTAGACGGTGAGGAATTTCGTAAGATTATTAGTGAAAAATTCGATATTAAACTCGATGCCTATCCAACCATGTATTCGGTGCGCGGGCGATGTGCGCCGCATAATGGGAAAATTCATTGCGATAGTGCCAGTAAGGTCGTGACAGTATTACTATATCTCAATGATGCGGCCTGGGATGAGGATGGCGGGCGCTTGCGGGTTCTCAACGGCCCGGACAGCCTTGATGATTTTGCTGAGGAAATTAACCCGAATTGGGGCACGCTTCTTGTTTTCAGATGCACTAAAGACAGTTGGCATGGGCATAAATCTTTTGATGGGGTGCGGCGTGTCGTTCAAATGAATTGGGTCTTGAATGACGATGTTGTCAAAAAAGAGCAAAGACGCCACAGCATCAGTGCGAAACTCAAAAAGCTCACATCTTTCTTTAAATCTGACTAAACCCTCTCATAAGAATCCGGATACCTTCAAATCAGTTCCTTAAGTTGGGCAAAGCTGGTATTGAGCTATATCTTGGTGATATATGTTCCTTCTCTAGCTTGCCCCTGAGACACACACTTGAGACACATCCAGGCAAGACACACTTGCGATACACCCCTGGCGACACATTGTGAGATATTCATGACGACACATCAAACATCTCAGCTTCATGAGTTTTTAAAAATAAGACGTTCTGTTTTAGCGCGTAATATGACAGAGCCCGGGCCAACGGCGTCGCAAATTCATGACCTTATCGAAATCGCTGCGCGTGTTCCTGATCACGGTAAACTGGCGCCATGGCGGTTCATTGTGTTCGAAGATGACGCACGGCAAATAGCTGGGCAGGGTATTGCGGATATTCATCAGGAAAATACACCCGATGCGACGGATGACGATTTGCAGCTGGAACGTAACAGATTGATGCGCGCACCTCTTGTAATAGGGGTTGTTGCGTCACCTAAAGACCATCCTAAAATTCCGGATTGGGAGCAGCATTTGTCTGCTGGTGCTGCGTGCCAAAACATGCTGACTGCGGCGCAGAGTATGGGCTTTGCCGCACAATGGCTCACTGAATGGATTGCTTATGACAGTAAAGTCGCTGCTTTGCTTGGGCTGACTGAAAAAGAAAAAATGGCAGGTTTTGTTTATATTGGGACAGCGATTGAGCCACCCAAGGAGCGCGCGAGACCAGAGCTTACAGATATTTTATCATATTGGTCATCTCAATGAGCCGCCCGCCTCGCGGTATATGGCAGGAGATTGCCTCTCTGGTAGAGCTTGCTTGGCCTGTCGTCATTAGCCGTGTTGCTATCTTTAGCCTCGCTGTTGTCGATACGATTATGGTCGGGCGTTATGCTTCGGATGAACTTGCGTTTCTTGGTATTGGTCTTGTGCCAGGTAGTATTTGCATTTTGTTTATTGTTGGTTTGCTGCTTGGCACCATGGTCAAAGTGTCTAATCACTATGGGGCTGGGCGTTATGAGGAGTGCGGCGCAAGTTGGTGGCGGTCTTTGCCGCTCGCTGCTGGGTTGGGGCTGGTTGCTCTAGCCATATGCGCTTGCGGTGAGACGCTTTTGACTTGGCTTGGTCAACCGCCGGAAATTGCTGAGGCCGGTGGGCGGGTGTCTTTCATTATGGGTCTTGGGATGCCGATAATCGCGATTCAGATTACCACCGGATATTTTTTAGAGGGGATTAATCGTGTGCGTCCCGGCATGATTATTATTCTCATTGTTAATGTCGCGAATATTTATCTGAATGATATTTTGATTAACGGGCGCATGGGGTTTCCGGAAATGGGTGCCGAAGGCTCGGCTTGGGCGACCAATATTGTGCGTTTTATGATGATGTCGATGATTGTCGCTTATGTCTGGTTTATGCATGACCAGAAAAAATATTCCGTGCGCCAACGCCCGCTTCCAAATCCCGAAGCCTCGCGTGAACAAAGACGTATCGGCTATGCAGCCGGGCTGAGCATGGGTATTGAAAATACCGCCTTTTCGTTTCTGTCGATTTTTGCCGGTATGATTGGCACTTTGTCATTGGCGACGCACACCATTACCATGAACTTTTTTAGCCTATGCTTCATGTTGGGTCTCGGGGTTGGCACGGCAACGGCTGTTCGCGTCGGCAATGCCAATGGGGCTGGAAACTGGCAACAGGTTTACCGGCTTGGCTGGATTGGATTGGGGACGCAATTTGCGCTTATGTTCCCGCTAACACTGTGTATGATTTTCTATTCAGATTATATTGTCAGCTTTTATTCATCCGATAGTGAGCTAACCGCGCTGGCTGCCAAAGTATTGTCTTTTGCGGCCTATGCCATTTTGCTTGATGCGGGGCAGTCGCTTATAGCGCAGACATTTAGAGCGCGGGGCGACAACTGGTCGGCACCGGTTATTCATTTCATGTCTTTTGGCTGTTTGATGATACCTGTCTCTTATATTTCGGGTATTTATTTGGAGCGGGGCGTTTACGGTCTTTATGATGGTCTCTTCATCGGGTCTCTTGTCGCGCTTTTCCTTTGTCTCAATAGAAATCTTACATTGAACAAAAAATTGCCATTAGAGGCGGCTGTTTAAGCGTAAGGCATATTTAACAAAATCAGGCGTGTGTATCCGTAGTCATGACGTATTTAGAGTTTATCAAAAAAAACGCGCGCTTTACCGGCTTTGGTGTCATGGCTATGGCGTTTTCAGGTTTTGGGCAAACCTATGTCATCGCCCTTTATAATAGTGAAATCCTGCAAAGTTTTAATCTCAGTAAATCCAGCCTGGGTTTGATTTATTCTGTTGCTACACTGTCGAGTGGCCTGTTGCTCATGTGGTCAGGTCTGTTTATCGATCGGATGCGTTTATCTTATTTCACATCAATCACAGTTTTGGGCTTGATTGCGAGCTGCTTCCTGATGGCCTTTTCGTCCAATATTGTGATGTTGTTTTTGGCGTTGTTTATGCTCCGGCATTTTGGGCAGGGTCTATGTTCGCATGCTGCGGGCACGGCGATTGCGCGCGCCTATAATAAAAATCGTGGGCGGGCTTTGGCACTCGCGCAAACGGGTCTGCCTTTAAGCGAAGGGCTTTATCCGATTATCGCGGTTTTCCTGATTTTGAATTTAGGCTGGCAGCAAAGCTGGATGGTTTTCGGGTTATTTCTACTGTTTATCGGCTGGCCTCTTGTTCTGTGGCTGGGTAAGGCTCAACCTGTGCCCTCGACCACCAATGAGGATGGTTCTGAAGCGGAGGCTGAAACCGGCCTATCGCGTATGCAGGTTCTGAGAGACTGGACATTTTATCCCTTCACCCTTTTTGTGCTGACCTCGCCCCTTTTGCTGACAGGGCTTTATTTCCAGCACACGGTTATGGTGGCGGAGCGTGGCTGGGCGATTTCAACGCTCGCCTCGGCTTTCATGCTTTATGCCGTTATTAAGGTTTTTGTATCCTTGTTTACGGGTTTCATGATTGACCGCTTTTCCGCTGTCGCTGTTTTGCCTTTTACTGCTATTCCGATTATCGGGGCTTATGTTTTTCTATTAAATTCCCACGCCCTGCCGGAGACTTTTGCGCTGTTTTGTTACATGTCACTGGTCGGAATGAATGTTGGCTCGACGGGGACATGCGGCGCAAGCCTTTGGCCTGAGCTTTATGGCACGAAATTTCTTGGCTCGATTAAATCCCTGACCGGTGCGTTTTTTATTTTTGCAACCTCGCTCGCTCCTTGGGTATCGGGTGTTTTGCTTGATAGTGGGTGGAGCTTTGATAATCTCGTCGGCTTGAGCCTCGTCATTACCTTATTCACATTGTCGCTACTTTTAATGACATTAAAGCTGCGTCGCTCATATTCTTAGAGTGCTTATGCAATTGCTCAATAGGCGTCTAATTAACAAATTGCTCGTTGAGTATCCGTTCATCAAGATTATGGTCGGCATCAAATAAAATCTTCAGCTCTGTCGATTTATCCTGCTCGATATCGACTTCCGTAACATTCAGAATCTCAAAATTATCTGCCATGGCACTGACCGGGCGTTTTTCATAATCGAGGCACTGTATTGTTACTTTTGCAATATCCGGCAAAAGCGCACCACGCCAGCGTCTCGGGCGAAAAGCAGAAATCGGGGTGAGGGCCAAAAGGGGGGCATTAATCGGCAAAATAGGACCATGAGCCGAAAGGTTATATGCGGTGCTACCGGCTGGGGTCGCGACCATAACACCGTCACAGGCCAGTTCAGAAAGTCTTTCGCGGTCATCGACCAGAATTTTCAAATGGGCGGCTTGGGCGGATTTACGTAATAACGAAACTTCATTAATCGCTCGGGCTTCCTGCTTAGCGCCATCAATATCGGTTGCGGTCATTTTCAAAGGGCTGAGTTTGTTCTCAACGGCTGCCGCAAGTCTTTCCTGCAGATTATCGGGGCTGTAATTATTCATCAAAAAACCGACAGAACCGCAATGCATGCCAAAAATTTTCTGATGGGTGTCCATGCTTTTTTTGAGGCATTGCAACATCAGACCATCACCCCCAAGCGCGATAATAATGTCTGCGTCTGCCGCCTCGACAATATCATAATTTTTGGAAAGTTCGGCGTGGGCTTCTTGTGCCTTGGGCTGGTCAGTTGCGGTTAACGCTATTTTCATATGCGGGGTTCCTCTTTTAAATAAAACAAAACGTAAAAGGTGTGACTCGTCAATAATTTTGATATGAAAGCTGAATGAGCGATAAAGTTATTTTGAGTATTGATCAAGGCACAACCTCCAGCCGGGCGGTTGTGCTGTCTCAATCCGGTCAGCCTTTGGCCATCGCACAAAAGGAACTGACACAGCATTACCCCGCTTCAGGCTGGGTTGAGCATGACCCTGAGGATATTTGGCAGGATACATTGTCCATGTGCCATCAGGCGCTTAAGCGTGTCCCCAATGTTGCGCTTCTGGGCATTGGTATCACCAATCAACGCGAAACGACCATTCTCTGGAACCGCCAGACCGGAAAACCTGTCCATCCAGCGATTGTCTGGCAGGACCGCCGTACCGCAGATTTCTGTGATGCGCTCAAACGCCAAGGGCATGAAGAAGCAGTGCATGCCCGCACGGGATTGCTGTTGGATGCTTATTTCTCGGCGGGGAAAATTAGTTGGATATTGAATAATGTTGAGGGCGCGCGTGAAGCGGCTGAAGCTGGCGCGTTGGCATTCGGCACAGTGGATAGCTGGCTTATCTGGAATTTGACCGGTGGTAAAGTGCATGCCACGGATGTGACCAATGCATCGCGCACAAGCCTCTATAATATCGCGACAGGGCAGTGGGACGAGACCATGTTGCGCCTTTTTGATATTCCTGCGGCACTCCTGCCCGAGGTGAAAGAATGTGCCGATGATTTTGGGGTTACGGCAGCCGGTCTTTTTGATGCTGAAATTCCAATTGCAGGGGTCGCTGGAGACCAGCAAGCCGCCGCTTTTGGGCAGGCTTGTTTTCAAGAAGGGATGATGAAATCAACCTATGGGACAGGGTGTTTTGCTTTGGTGAATACCGGGTCGCATCAGGTGCAATCTAACAATAAACTCATCTCCACCATTGCCTATCGGTTAAACGGTGAGACAGTTTATGCGCTGGAAGGCAGCATCTTTATGGCCGGTGCGATTATGCAATGGTTGCGGGATGGGCTGAATATGGTGCGGGACACATCTGAAACCGAGGCGCTGGCCGAGGCTGCTGACCCGGATAATGAAGTTGTTCTGATGCCGGCCTTTACCGGACTTGGCGCACCGCATTGGCGGCCTGAAGCGCGTGCCGCCATTATGGGGCTGACCAGAAATGCGGGGAGAGCCGAAATTGCTCATGCCGCTTTGCAGGCGGTTTCGTTGCAAACAGAAGATCTTTTATTGGCGATGCGTTCTGATATGGCCGCGCAGGGGCTGTCCTCCCCGTCACATTTACGGGTTGATGGCGGCATGGTGAATAATAACTGGTTTGTGCAGAACCTGTCGGATATTACCAATATCCCGATTGACCGTCCGGTAACGATTGAAACAACGGCGCTTGGCGTGGCCTATCTTGCCGGATTACAGCTGGGCCTTTTTGATAGGCTTGAAGATATTACGGCGAAATGGCAACTCGATAGAAGTTTTGGCCCGCAAATGCCAACGTCACGACGCCAAATGATTTTAACGCGCTGGTCGGGGGCGATTTCTAAAATTTTGCATGACGAGGCTTAAAATTAGTGAAATAGTAAGTACGTTCAAACATTCTTGGAGGGATAAGTGTTTAAAAGAATAATGATTTTGGTCGGTATTCCCGTACTCATCGGGGTCACACTGGCAGGATTTCAGCCGCTAATGGCGCAAAGCGACGACGCTATTAAAACCGCTCAAGAAGAAAGAAAGAAAAGGTTTAAAGCCAGCGGTGCGTCTATGAAAGCACTTTACCGCGAATACTTACCCGCGCAGGATTATCAAGCTATCAAAGCCGAAGCGACAGTTTTGGTCAAATGGGCCAAAGATATGCCGGAGGCGTTTCCGTTTGGTAGTGATAGCGATAATGATGAAGCCAAGCCCAATATTTGGACAGATTTTGAAGGCTTTAAATCTGCGGCTCTCGTATTTGAAGAAGCGTCTTTAGAACTTCAAAATGCGGCTGAACAAAATGATATTAGTCTCGTTAAAACGGCGATTGGCGGTGTTGGTGCGAGTTGCAAAGCCTGTCATAAGAAATACCGCAAAAAATAAAGCGCAATATGGTGAGCTTATTAGCTAGCTTATAAGTGTGAGACTCCAGCTTGCCGCCACACAAATTGCCATAAGAGAAAGCCCGATTATGGGCGCGCTTTTAGGTTGATTCTCATCTTCTAAAACGTGTTCATCCTTTTGCGCCTCTGGTATTTCTGAAAAATGAGATTTGCCCGTAATCATTTGCGATGTGAGTTTCTCTTTGAAAAAAATGCGATGGATGAAAATTGCAACAAGATGCAGTCCGATGAGAGATAAAATAAAGGGCGGCAAAAATTGATGCAGGCTTCCGGCAAATTTTGTAAAGGCGGGAAAGACCGCATAAAGTGGGCCGTCATAAAAAACATCATCCGTGGATAGCGTGCCGGATAGTGACTGCATCACAATAACAAACAGCAAAGCGATGACCGATAAAGCGCCAAGTGGATTATGTCCGAATGAGTGGATTTTTTCATTTCCGGCAAGCTGGCGCAGATAGGCCAGTATCGCGCGCGGCCCTTTCACAAATTGCGCAAAGCGAGCCGTCGGGTAGCCTATGACACCCCAGATAAGCCTGAAGACCATCAGGCCTAAAATTGTTAGCCCACATTTTTCATGCGCCAGCATCCAGTCATTCTGAATCGTGATGAACGAGCCAGAAATGCTGAGAGCCAGCAGCCAATGAAAAACGCGTATGGGCAAATCCCAAATCATGGAAGCATATTATCAGTGTTTGTTAATCTCGTGAAGTTTGTATAGGTTTTAAAGGTATTGAGTTTAAGGGGTGAAACATGAAGTTGAAACTGTATGGGGCGATGCTGTCTCCATTTGTGCGTAAAGTAAGAATGATATTGGCGCTGAAAAATATCGATTATGAAATTGATACCAATGTTTCTCCTTTAGGGGTGCCTGAGGGTTATGAGAAAATTCACCCTCTCAAAAAAATTCCCGCTTTGGTGATTGAGGATGAGGGCAGGGAGCTTGCCCTTGCCGATAGTTCTGCAATTGCGGCATTTATTGAAAAGCACCAACCAAGCCCGTCGCTTTATCCTGCGGATCCTATGGATTATGGGCAAGCGCTCTGGCTTGAAGAATATGGTGATACCTTCATTGCCCAGAATTGCACCTTTGGGGTGTTTGGCAATGTTTTCTTCTCTTGGGCGCGGGGTGAAACCTATGATCCTGAAAAGGTCAAAACAGCGTTTAAGCTTATGGAAGAGGTTATTGCTTATATTGAACCTATCCTTGGCAGGCGAGATTGGTTGGTCGGGGACGCCTTGTCCATTGCTGATATTGGGGTGGTCACGCATTTCTTTAATGTCGAACATGCAGGCTATCGCCTGACAGAAGCCGACTCGCCAACACTTTACGGGTTGAAAAAGCGTATTGAGGAGCATGCACAGCTTGCGCCCCTGCTCGCGGAAGAGCGCATTATTATTCAGAAGCTAAAATTTGACTGTCCTGACCTGACGGCCTTACGCCCCTAATCTCAGGCAGGCTTTACCTATCAAACGACCCGTCAGGGGGGAAAGAAACAGGCTTGTGGTCATCTTGCCAGACGTCATATTTATGCATGGCAGTATTGAAAATATCTGAGGCTAGAAAATTTTGCAGCCAGCGATGCACATGTTCAAGCTGGGTTTGTGCGTCAAACCAGTCGCTATTGGCAATTCGGCATTGCCGGATAAATGGCAGGAGTGCGTAATCCACCATACGGGCTTCTCCACCGAACAGCCAGTCATTCCCGTTTAGTTGTGTATTCAATTTTTCCAGCGTCTCGAGGCAAGCGTTTTTATGCATGTCGAGATTTTCTTTTTCATATCTGTCGGCATATTTATAGCGATCGAGGTGATGTTTAAAGGGGCCATCATTTTCTTCTATAAGTTTGGTCGCCATCAGAATGTCGTTTGATGTGTATTCCAGCCAGCCAAGCGGGTCATTTTTGTGGAGAGCCCAATACATCACATCCAAACTTTCATCCAACACTCTACCATCGGGTAACCACATGACCGGGACTGTCCCTTTGGGGGATAAGGTCAACATGCTGGCCGGTTTGTCCCGCAGGAGTATCTCGCGATGCTCGCAAATCTGTTCGCTGGCGAGGAGGGCGAGCCGCGCACGCATGGCATAGGGGCATCTTCTGAAGCTGTAAATGACCGGAATGGACGGTAACGCAACCACTCGTTTTAACTCTCCTCCGTATTGTGAAACCTGCCAATATGTGCTTCGCCTCTTTGTTTGGCGAGTTTCATCTGTTTTTGGCGCTCTTCAAATCTTTGTATCTGCATCTCGCTTAACTTATCGACACATTTAGGGCAGGAAATGCCGGCGCGGTATGCGGCATGTTGTTTTTCTTCTTGCGATAAAGGCATGCGACAGGCATGGCACATATCATAGCTGCCAGGCTGTAAATTGTGTCCAACAGAAACCCGCTCGTCAAAAACAAAACATTCCCCCTGCCATTTGCTGTCATCTTCCGGCACGGTTTCGAGATATTTCAAAATCCCACCTTTCAGGTGAAACACATTTTCAAAGCCTTGTTGCAGAAGATAGCTGGTGGATTTTTCACACCTTATGCCGCCCGTACAGAACATGGCGATATTTTTGGGTTTTTTATCTTTAATCAGCGGTTTGAGCTTTTCTTCCACAAAATCTGCAAATTCACGAAAGCTTGATGTTTCGGGGTTCACGGTATTCTGAAATGTGCCGATGGAGACTTCGTAATTGTTACGCGTGTCGATAACGAGTGTGTCGGGGTCATCAATCAGCTTGTTCCAATCCCTTGGGTCAACATAAGTGCCGACTGTATTTGTCGGATCAACAGCAGGCTGACCAAGGGTGACGATTTCTTTTTTAAGACGGACTTTCATGCGATAGAAAGGCTGTTCCTCCGCGAAAGAAAATTTAACGTCCAGCGCGCCAATGGCAGGCTCGCTTTCCAGTCGGTTCAGAAAATTGCTGATGGCGTCGCGGCTACCGGCAAGCGTGCCGTTAATACCTTCATGCGCCAGTAAAACTGTGCCAAGGATGCCTGCCTTGCGCGCGGCTGTTTGAAGCGGTGGGCGCAGAGCTTCAAATGCGGGCAGGGCTGTGAATTTATAAAGCGCCATAATCACAACAGGTCTGTCTGCTGGTGGTTGAGGTACTTTATCAGTCCCAGAGAGAGGTGGCGTTTCAGTCATATTGGAAAAATGACGGTATTCATGGTTAATTTCAAGCCTCAATGAATTTTGTGATTTTTGTGATTTCTGAATCCATTGGCAAAAAAATATTCTCAAAAAAACTCTTAAAAAAATGCTGGCATAGGACTTGCAGAGTCGCTATACAAGGCGTGGTTTTAAGCCGGTATAGCTCAGTTGGTAGAGCATCTGATTTGTAATCAGAGGGTCCGCGGTTCAAGTCCGTGTGCCGGCACCATTTTTCCCAAAAAATTCATTCAACCATTAAGCATCAAAAATGATAAGTTTATCTTATGACTGATGTAATGGTTTTCACAGATTTGGATGGGTCACTCCTAGACCATGAAACCTATGCATTTGATGCCGCGCTTCCTGCTTTAGAAGCCTTGGCGCAAGCCGGTATTCGCGTAAGTGTTGTGAGCAGTAAAACCCGCGCAGAAATTATGCCGCTTGTCGCTCAGCTCAAATTAGAAGGCCCAATCATTGCCGAGAATGGTGCAATTATCGCCTATGCGGATGGGACAATCGACAGCGCCGGTCATATTGATGACATCAGAGAGGCGCTGAATACGCTGCCGGAAGCTGTGCGCGCCGCCATAAAAGGCTTTGGTGATATGAGCGTTACGGAGGTTTCTGAACTGACGGGGCTGGATGAAACAGCTGCAACACTTGCCGCCAAACGTGAGGCCAGCGAACCGTTTTTATGGTCTGGCGAGGGCGTGCCTGATACAGATTTATTAGCCGATAAAGGGTTTTACATTATTCGCGGTGGGCGGTTTTATCACCTTATCCCGCGCCGCGATAAAGCCGAGGCCATTATGCGTGTTATTGCGCAAAACAATAAATCTGATGTCCAAATATGGGCGTTAGGTGATGGGCCTAATGATGTGAGCATGTTGCTTGCGGCCGATAGGGGGGCGCTCATTTGTAACCCTCATTTGCAGGTTACGGCTCAACTACCGTCAACACATACACTTTATTTGACAAAACAAGTAGGGCCGTCAGGATGGGCAGAGGCTATATTTACTTTTCTTGCTGAGAAGAAGACCTAATTGAATAATAAGGACATGGAATAAGGCGATGGCAGATTTTTTTCAAAATGGCAGTATTACAACTCTTCACAATCTGACGCGGCGTTCTGTCGAAGATTTGGAGCGCGAACTCTCTGCTTACAGTCAGAAACGCTCTATTGGTCTGGTATTACCAAGCCTTTATTCCGAACTAGAAGGCCCTGCACTGGAAAATATTGTTCAGGAGCTGACTAAAGTCCCTTATCTCAATCAAATTGTGATTGGGCTTGACCGTGCTGATGAGAAACAATTTGCCCATGCCAAAGAATATTTTTCTCGTCTTCCGCAAGCGCATTCGGTTTTATGGCATGACGGCCCGCGCCTAACGGCTCTTGATAAAGAGCTGGGTGAGCTTGGGCTTGCGCCATCTGAGCTGGGTAAGGGTCGCAATGTTTGGTATTGTTTTGGCTATATGCTGTCTTTGCGTAATGTCGATGTTATCGGCCTACATGATTGCGATATCCTCACCTATAATCGCGAGATGCTTGCACGCTTGCTTTATCCTGTGGTGCATCCTGTTTTTCCGTATGTTTTTGCCAAAGGTTTTTACCCGCGTATTAATGAACAAAAATTGGGGGGGCGTGTCACGCGCCTGCTGATTACGCCGCTTTTAGAAGCTTTGCGGAAAGTCTGCGGGGATAATGATTATCTGCGTTTTCTCGATAGCTTCCGCTATCCCTTAGCTGGTGAATTTGCCATGCGCAGTCATGTTGTGAATGACATCCGTATCCCCTCTGACTGGGGGCTTGAGATTGGTGTTCTGTCCGAAGTGCGTCGCAATTATTCCAACCGTGTTATCTCTCAGGTTGATATTGCCGACCAGTATGATCATAAGCATCAGGAAATGTCAGCCGAGGATGTTACCAAAGGCCTGTCGCGCATGAGCGTGGATATCAGCAAAGCCGTGTTCCGCAAGCTGGCAACAGATGGTGAAGTATTTTCTGCGGAGAAATTCAGAACCATCAAAGCGACCTATTACCGTGAGGCGCTGGACCGGATTGATTGCTACTATAATGACGCCATGATGAATGATTTGACATTAGACCGACATTCAGAGGAAGCAGCTGTTGAGCTGTTTGCGCGCAATATTATGGTCGCCGGGGAAACCTATTTACAAAATCCTATGGAAACCCCGTTCCTGCCAAGCTGGAACCGTGTGAATGCGGCGAAGGCAGATTTTCTGGCGCGGTATGCGGAAGCCGTGAAGCTTGATAATGCCGAGTAGCTTATCCCCGGCTTATCCGCGGCTTATCCAGAAATATTCGTAATCCAGATGCTTTGATAGGGCTTCAAAGTCAGCACCTCATCAGAGGGGTCAACAATTTTGTCGCTCAATAAATCCTGCCATTGTGCTTGCTGGTAAAGATTCATATCGCGCAGGCTGAGAAGTTTTTCCTCATGGGTGATATTGGTCACAACAAAAAGAGATTGCTTGCGGTCAAGGCTCTGTCGCCAGAAGCCAAACATGCCAGGCTTGAGATGAAGCGTGAATTGGGTTGCATCCGGATGAAAGGCTTTTTGATTTTTTCTAATCTCTAGCCGTTTTTTCAATTCACGGAAAATTTGAGACAAAGGTGACGTCTCATCTGACAGAGTGTCGTCAATATTTTTGGCCGACCATTGTGTGCGGTTTAGGGCGCGGTTATGGCCTGCTTCGGCAGCGCGCGCTTCGTCATTTTCAGATGCCAAAAGGCTTTGAATATAAAAGGCGGGTATGCCTTCCAGCGACATCATAATGGTTTGTGAGGCGATAAAACGGTCGACGTGAAGCCCATCTTCGCCGTGAACGGTTCCCTTGAGTGCGCTGAACAAGGTGGTATTCATCTCATAGGGGACTTCACGCCCTTCAAAACTGCGCATGGTGACACGCCCACCAAAACCCGTAATCGTATCAATCATTTTGGTGATTTCATCTTCGGGGAGTAGCCCCTCCACAGGTCGAAGGCCAATACCATCATGCGAGGCGGAAAAATTAAATAAGGTGCATCCATCCTGACTGGGCGGCATTGCCATCATCCAACGTCGTAAATAAGTCGAACGTCCGGTCAGGAGCGCATGTACGAGTAAAGGCGGCAGGCTGAAATTATAAATCACATGGGCTTCATTGCCATTGTCAAAATATTGTAAGTTTTCGTGATTGGGCACATTGGTTTCGGTAATCAATAAAACAGTGTCGTCTAGATGGTCGACAAGTGTGCGTATCAGTTTGATGATTTCGTGGGTTTGCGGCAGATGCAGGCAATTTGTTCCAGCCTCTTTCCATAAAAAGCCAACAGCATCAAGTCGGAAAACCCGAACGCCTTTATTAATATAAAAACGCATCAAGGAAATGAATTCGCATAGCAAGTCAGGGTTAGAAAAATCAAGGTCAACTTGATCCGCCCCAAATGTGCACCAGACATGTTTTTCACCGGAGGGTGTGTCAAACGGGATTAGCAATGGTGACGGGCGTGGACGGGTGACCAATGAGTGGTCTTGTGTCGGGTCAGAGGTCTTGATGTAGTTTTGCCCCGGATTTTCATCAGACAAAAATTGCTTGAACCATTCATGGCTGGCTGAGGCATGATTAATGACAACATCTGACATCAGGCGATAATCTTTGGCGATATCTTGAATATCTTCCCAATCGCCCAAATCTGGGCGGACGGCGCGGTAGTCGCTGACAGCAAAACCGTCATCCGAGGTGAAGGGAAAATAGGGAAGAATATGAACGCCGGTAATGGCGTCTTCGAGGTAATTTTCTAGGAATTCATGGATGTTTTGTAAGGGAAGTTTGTCATCCGATAAAATCGTATCCCCATAAGTAATCAGGAAGCTGTCATTTTCATCCCAATATTCTGGCCGATAATCTGGGGTGAATTTGCTTTGTGTTGTTGCGGAGATGTCAAAGCTCTCACATATTTTCTCAACAAGAGTTGCGGTGTCTGCTTGGGGATATATGAACTCAATATGCTGGGAGAGTATATGTTTTAACACTGTGACTAAGCCTTGGTATTCACTTTATAAATAGCTGAAAACATAATTTGAGTCCCGATAAATATGAAAATCTGCGCATTTGGGTAAACATTTCCAGATGCCCTGTGTCCAGCTTTCATAATGGGCGCAAAAATCAGCGACAGCTTCACGGTTTTCAAACTGCCAGACCCCGCTCTCCTGTGCATTTTGTTGTTCCTGTGTCCAGCGGCTGTCGATGACTTGCTCAAAATCTTTTTGTCTCAGCAAGATGAGTGCATCGCGCGCGCGCCAGATATCCTCATAGGCAGAGGCTTGTTCCATGGACCAGCGTTTCCAAATACCATCTGGGTCGTGTTTTTGCTCCCAATCTGTTGGTGGGTAATCGGCAATAAAGCTGGCCTCGGCGCCAACGCACCAGCCTTCTATAATCATCACATCGGGGCGGCCTGCAAAAATGGGCCAGTCTTTTTCAGGCAGTCTGTCATCATGACTTTTGCTGAATCTCGGAAGTGGCGTGCGTGAAGTGTCGTCTGCTACTTGTAATGCCGCCAATATATGACGCATGAGGGGCAGGTCATGCGTACCGGGTACGCCGCGTGTGGCGCAGAGCGGATGGATGGTGTCGGCGAGGCTTTGTCGGGTCGCGGCAGCGTGATAAAAATCATCCAGCGACAGGGTGACCGTTTTTTTGTCGTGAGGGGTTAATGCGTTTTCAAGGGCTTTGCACAGGGTGGATTTGCCCGCGCCCTGACCACCCGAAACAGCCAGCATATAGGACGCGTCCGAGGTTTTATCATTCAGGAAATCAACAAGGTCGGCTATGACATCTGCGAGCAACATAATGAGATTTACCCATATTTTCCGTGACAGGTAAAGGTTTTAAGGATGGCGCGCCATAAGGGTGTGAAGGATGTGAAGCATTCCCTTCCAAAAGGTCTTGGTGTAACGTTTTGGCATTAGAGGGGTTACGGAGGAGGGGTTATGGACAAAAACATCATCACAATCGACGATTTGTCGGCGCCAATTCTGACCGAGGCGGCACAAGCCGCGCTGGCGATGGTGGCGGATATGTCGGTTTCGTTAAACCCTGATGAGATATTAGCCGAAGCGAAAGATACGCTATCGCTGGATGATTTTGGTGATATGGAATTTGTGTCGCGCCTCACCTTGCTGTGTGAGGAATGGAGCCAAGATAGGACAATTAATAATCTCGGGCTTTTGGGGTTGCGCGGTAAGCTAGTGACCTTTGCCAAAAATCGTCTGCTTATTCAGGATTTACTCACCCGTCACCCTGAAATCCATAATGTTAAAATTGAAGCGCCGATTATTGTCGCGGGGTTGCCGCGTTCCGGCACGACGCATTTACTCAACCTATTGGCGGCGGATAGCCGTTTGCGGTCTTTGCCTTTATGGGAGTCCTATGAGCCCGTTCCGACACCCGGTGAAGAGATGGGAGAAAATGGTCAAGACCCGAGATATGAAAGATGCGATGCCCAATGGCAGGCCATGCAACAAATCAGCCCGCTCATGGCGGCGATGCATCCGATGAACCCCGAGCATATTCATGAAGAGCTTGAATTAATGGGGCCGGATTTTGCTTCCTATAATTTTGAATGGCTAAGCACCTCACCGCGTTGGCGGGATTATTATTTCTCAACCAATCAGACGCCGCATTATGAATATATGAAAACTGTGTTGAAAATCCTCACCTGGCAAGATGGCGATGTCACCGGCACGCAGACGCGCTGGGTGCTGAAATGCCCGCAACATCTTGAGCAATTGCCGGTACTGAAAAAAGTCTTTCCGGATGCCATTATTCCGATCACGCATCGTGATCCGGTTTCGGTTATCCAGTCGGCGGCAACCATGGTTGCTTATGGGCGGCGGGCTATTCGGGACAGCATTGATGTGCCTGCGATTGGAGACTATTGGGCGGACAGAATTTATAAACTGCTCGAAGCTTGTGTGCGCGACCGGTCGCAAATCCCTGCGGCGCAAAGCATTGATATTTTATTCCATGAATTTTTGGCGGATGCTTTTGCGACGATTGAGATTATTTACGATAAGGCCGGATTGGTGCTGACAGATAAGGCGCGTTCGGAGTTGCAGGATTTTATGGATAATCATCCACGCGGGAGATACGGGCAGGTGACCTATCACTTAAAGCGCGATTTCGATATTGAGCCGGCGGCATTACGCGAGAAGTTTCAATTTTATTTTGATGCTTTCCCCGTTAAGGCTGAAATCTAATCCCCGATAAAACCTGTTACGGCTCAGCGTATTGGCGACAGCTTGATTTGTCTGCGACAGCTTGTTTTGTCTGCGACAGCGTTACTAATTGATATATTCTCAATTCATGATTGATTAAATTTATGCAAGGCACGCACTCTTCAAAATTATTTTTCCTTATGAGCTGTCTCATTGGCGCATCTATATTTATCGCGCCAAATACCGCGCTTTCAAATGAAGCGCTCACGCTCCAGCCCTTGATTGTGACAGGTAAGCGCAGCGCATCCTTACAGCAAAACATGCCAGGGAATATCAGTGTTTTACCTGCGGGCGATACATTTATTCATCTTGTTGATGCGCTCACCCTCGTGCCAGGTGTGATGATGCATCGCGGGAGTGGGGTTGAGCATTTGAGTTCTATTCGCTCGCCAGTATTGGTGGGGGGCGCAGGGGCGGGCTCATTTTTATTTATGGAAGACGGTATTGCTTTTCGTGCCGCAGGCTTTGCCAATGTGAACGCGCTGCTTGATGCCCAGAATGAACATAGCGCGCGCATTGAGGTAATTAGAGGCCCCGGGCCAGCTATGTATGGCTCGAATGCGGTGCATGGTTTGGTGAATTTTATTTCCCAATCGCCTTATGATGAAACATCAGATATTGATGTGCGACTTGGCAGTTATGGGCGGTATCGCATTTCTGCAAACCTGGCATCTCAAAAACCTGGATCTCAAAAACTAGGCTCTCAAAGAGACGATGATGCAAAAGCCTATAGGCTGGGCGTTACGCTTACTGGGGAAACAGAGGCTTATCGTGCGGCGTCGGGATTTGACCAACAAAAGCTTAAATTTCAATCCGGCTGGAAGGGCGGAGGAGATACTGATTACAGGCTGATTATATCCGCCAATCATCTGGAGCAGGAAACGGCAGGCTACGCCTCAACTTACCGGGACAGGCAGGCCGCCAAAATGAACACAGATGAAAATGCATTTAGAAATGCTGAAAGTCTCAGATTGGCACTTTATGCGGAGACGCGTTTGTCGGGGGATAGGGTCTTACGCCTCACACCCTATATCCGTTATCACGATATGCGTTTCTTGATGCACTTCCTCGCCAGCGCCGATCCGGAAGAAACAAACCGCCATTATAGTGTCGGTGTGCAATCTGCCATCACGCAAAAAATCAATGCCTCAAAATTTTTATCGGAGCTGGTTTATGGTGTCGATGTTGAAGCCACTAAAGGAGAGCTGACACAAATTCAAACCCGTCCGGCGCAATTCGGATTTTTGCCAGGCGTTCATTATGATTACACCGTTGAGGCTGAAACATTTGCAGGTTTCATGCAGGGGGAGGTGCCGTTAAGCGCAACTTCCCAGCTGACAATTGGCTTGCGCGGGGAGCATACCGCCTACAGCTATGAGAACAGAACCGGTAACGGCGTTTTTGGACGGTTTTTTCGCCCCACAGACCGCGATGATGATTTTCAAACCTGGTCACCAAAAATTGGATGGGTGAACAAAATTGGCGCGCAGACCGTTTTTGCAAATCTCACTCGGGGTCATCGTGCGCCCCAAACAACAGATTTATACCGCCTCAGAAACGGGCAGACACCTGACGCGATTAAAGCCGAGCAGATTGATAGTTTTGAAATCGGTATGCGCGGCATAATCGGCCAATCAACTCTCCCCTTAAGCTATGAAGTTGCGTTTTATAAAATGCAAAAAAAGCATTTTCATTTTCGTGACTCGAATAGTGAAAATGTAAGCAATGGCAAAACCGGTCATGAGGGTATTGAGCTTGATATGCAATTGCGCCCGACGCAAAACCTGACGCTGAATGCTCAGCTAAGCTATGGCGTGCATAGCTATGAATTCAGTCATGCGCCGAACGGGATTGTGAAGGGCGCAGATATTGATACTGCGCCGCGCCAGATTGGACATGTGACAGCAATCTGGACGCCGAATGACGTATCGACGCTGACACTAAGCTGGCATCATATCGGTAAATATTTCACTGATGAGCGCAATAGTAATGACTATCCGGGGCATGATGTTGTTGATCTCACATTAGTGCGCGAAATTGCCGAGGGTACATTTCTCAGTTTGCGCGTCTTTAATCTCATGGATGAAAAATATGCCAAGCGTGCTGATTATGCGTTTGGCAATGCTCGATATTTTCCTGGCGAGGCACGTCATATTGCCATGGGGCTGAAGAAAGCTTTTTAAATAATTGTTAGGCTTTTATTAAGCCTTCCATGTGATGGGCAAATTATCCATGCCCATTGTTGTGCCGCCATGTGCGGTAATTTTGCTTTCATCTGTGATTGAAAATGAATCAACTCTTTTGGCAAATTCTTCCAGCACAATTTTAACTTCCAGCTTAGCGAGATGCATGCCGATACATTTATGCGGCCCATCGCCAAAAGCATGATGCATATTGCGCTCGACCTTTGAGCGTTCCGGATTGAAATTATGCGGGTCGGGGAAGGTTGACGCGTCCCGGTCCGTCACAAATGATGGCACAACAATATTGTCGCCTTGCTTAAACGTCACGCCGTGAAACTCTGTGTCGGCTTCGCATATGCGATTGAGATTAATAAAGGCGTGCATGCGAAGGAGTTCATCGGTCGCTTTGTCCAAAAACGCCTTATCGGATTTAATCTTTTGATAAAGCTCCTGATTATGGGCAAGGTAATTGGCGATAAAGGTGAGCATGGCAGCAACAGTGTCTACACCGGCGAGAAACAGCAAATAGCAAATCGCATCGACCTCATCGCGGGACAGTCTTTCGCCTTCAACCTCAACTTCAAGCAACATACTCATCACATCATCGCGGGGGAATGTGACATGGTCTTCGGCCGCTTGGCTGAGATATTGCGCGATTTTCTGACCGTAATCCACGCGCGCTTCAACGGTTTCGGCTCTATAAAAGCCGTTTTCCCATTCAAAGAATTGCGGTTGCATATGTTGCGGCAAACCGAGCATTTCCAGAAACACGCCTGTCGGAATAGGCTTGGCAATATCCCACAGAAAATCAATCTCGGGCGTTTGAAGAGCCGCATCGAGAACATTGATTGTGCGCTGGCGAATTTTGTCTTCCATTTTGCCGATGATGCTTGGAGCGAAAACCGGCAGTAAAAGCCGACGATAACGCGGATGGCTTTGCGGGTCGCTTTCCAGAGGTATCAGGCGGGGGCGTTGTTCATAATTAGCCGGAACGCCAATCGGGAATGAACCGAAAAGTTCAGGATTACTGAGAATTTCATGCCCCATTTCATAATTGGTGACAATCCAATGCCCGCCATTGTGAGGCGTGTAAAAAATATCCCGCTCATCATTAACAAGTACATCCATCATTCTTTGTTGCGGGTTGCGCATCATTTCAGGGTCGGCAACCAAATCGAAATCACTTATTAGGTTTGCAGGAACATCAGATATTTGGGTTGGCATGGTATCTCCATTATTGCAATGGCGGTGGCAATAGCTTGGCAATTTTAGATTTTTTGTCTCGAACCAAAAAATACCAAAACAAAAAAACACCAAGCTCAAAGCGGCTAAATATTAAGGCCTTAATGAGGGTAAACAGTAAGTAAGAATTATGCAAAAATTACCTGACTTTTTCCGTAGGTAAGGTTCTGCGGTCTCTCGTCGAACCAGTTTTATGCATGAGGCACTTTAGGCTGTCGCCTAAAATTCTCATTAATAGTGCTTGACCGGCTCAATTCGGGTTCGCATAGTGGTCCTTTAGCAACTGTTTGATTTGTTGCTTAGTGTGTGAAGCGGTAATTTCTCGTTTTTCAAGGGTAAAAACAGCACGCATCAAATTTACCGCGGTCACATTTGTTATCAGGGTTTCAAATATTATATCCTGTGTAGCGACTATATACGCTCAGTTCGGCGTCTACCTGGGAGGGTTACCGGACATATAGTCGGAATTGTTGAGGAGTTGAGTAATGTCTGGTTTGTTGCCTGATTATATGGAGGGAATGACGGCGCGTCATGAACGTCCCGAGTCGTTAAGTGCTAAATCTGTAAGTGCTAAATCTGTAAGTTCTGATTCGACGGCCCCCCATAAATATCAAGATAATCATGAAAATAAAGATATCGCGCATAAGCTGCTTTTAAACATTAAAAGCCAGTTGCCTGCCGCGGACCATCCTTTAAGTTCTGCCGCCCATCACCATTTTGCCGAACCCGGAAAACTTATTCGGGGTCAAATCGCCTGCGCAACTGGCGACATGCTGGAGCTGCCGCGCGAGATTGCCATGCAATGGGCGCTGAGTGTTGAATTTTTGCATAATGCATCCCTCGTGCATGATGATATTTGTGATGAAGATACCAGCCGCCGAAATCGTGACACGATTTGGAAAGCCTTCGGGCATCAGCAAGCGATATGTCTCGGTGATTGGATGGTGGCACAATCCTTCATTCATGCTGCTGAAGCTGACAGCTTGTTGGCGTCAAAAGCCGGTCATCAAAATTCGAGTGTAGCCTTATTAGCTAAAGGCATGTCGGCGCTTTCTACTGGGCAAGCCTCAGAATTTGTATCAACCGCCTATCCAAATTGGGCGCATTATAGCCAGATTGTATCGGGGAAGACGGGGCAACTGATTAGTATTCCCGTGGAAGGCATCTATGTGCTGGCCAATCTCCATCATGACTATCAACGTCTGGAAAATGTGTTCGGCAATCTCGGTCTTGCCTATCAAATTACCAATGACATCAAAAACCTGATGGGAACAGATGGAGCAGCCCGCCAAGGTGGAGATGTGTTGCGACAATCCCCCAATGCCGTTGTCATTCTTTTTAGAGACAGTCTGGTTAATGGCTCGCGCAAAGAATTTGATGAAAAATTTATGCAAGGTTCCGTTTGTGCGCATACAGACGAAAAATGGATGCTAGAACTTTCAATGACCGGCAGCAAGTTGGCGGCAGATAAAATTACGTCTCTCTTGGCAGAGGTTGAAAAAGATCTCGATGATGACGCGCTTACCTGTGGCTATGACATGAAGCGTGTTTTGTTGCCTGTCACAGATTATCTCGCCGCAGCAAGTCGGAAAATATATCACATTTCATCTACCTCAAACTCAACCTCAAACTCAAACTCGGCCAGTTAGGTTATCCGCCCTATGAACGAACATCTTCCTAAGGCTCTTGTCATCGGCTCCGGATTTGGTGGTATGGGTGCAGCGCTTCGATTGCGTGCGCTGGGCTATCATGTCGATTTGGTCGAACGTCTTGATAGTCTTGGCGGACGGGCGCAAGTTTTTGAAAAAGACGGCTTTCGCCATGATGCCGGACCAACCGTTATTACGGCACCCTTTATGTTTGAAGAGCTGTTTTCGCTTTTTGATGAAAAGCTCGCCGACCATCTTGAATTTGTGCCTGTCTCGCCTTGGTACAGATTTCATTTTCCCGATGGCTCAGATTTTGACTATGGCGATGATATGGCGGCTTTTGAAGCAAGCATGGCTAAATACCGAGAAGCGGATGTTGAAGGCTATCGGAAATTGCTCGAGGCTTCACGACAAATTTTTGAAGTCGGATTTGAGAAGCTGGCGGATCAGCCATTTTTAAAATTCACGGATATGCTCAAGCAAGTCCCTGCGCTGTTGAAGTTGCGGAGTGATTTGACGGTATCTCAATTTGTGAAAAAATATATCACACATCCTTATTTGCAGCAGGCGCTGTCCATTCACCCTTTGCTGGTTGGCGGTAATCCGTATGATACGACGAGCATTTACGCGCTGATACATTATCTGGAGCGTAAATGGGGTGTCCATTTTTGTATGGGCGGAACGGGCAAGATGGTTGCCGAGCTTGAAAAACTGATGCGGCGGCATGGCATCGGCATTCATAACGGCGCGGATGTAAGCGAGATTGTTGTTAAGGGTAAAAAAGTAACCGGCATTAAGTGCGAAGATGGGCGCGAGATGGAGGCTGACTTAGTTGTTTGTAATGCTGACCCGCCAACGGTCTATCGTGAGATGATGCCTGTCGGCGGTAAGTCACTCTTACGCCCGAAAAAAATTATCCCCGAGGCCCTAACCAAATATTCCATGGGTCTTTATGTTCTCTATTTTGGCACCACGCGGCAATATCCCGATGTGGCGCATCACACCATATGGCTGGGTGAGCGATTTAAAGGTTTGTTGAATGATATTTTCAACAAACAAATCGCAACAGATGATTTCTCACTTTATCTGCATCGCCCGACAGCGACAGATCCGTCCTTTGCGCCGGAGGGATGTGACAGCTTCTATATCCTTTGTCCGGTGCCGAATTTACAAGGCAATATTGACTGGGATGTTTATGGCCCAGAGCTGCGAGACCGGATTGTAAAAGCGCTTTCAGAAACCATTATGCCGGATTTGGAATCGCATGTGACAGCAGATTTCTGGATGCATCCGGGTGATTTTGAAAAACAATATCGCGCCACTCACGGGGCAGGATTTTCTATCGCGCCAGTATTCCGGCAATCGGCGTGGTTTCGTTATCACAATCAAGATCCGGATATTTCCAATCTTTACTTTGTCGGCGCAGGGACGCATCCCGGCGCGGGGTTGCCCGGCGTTTTAAGTTCAGCCAAGGCGCTTGAGAAGATGATACCTGCACAATCTAACGCAAAGCTGAGAACACAGGCGCATGTTGAGGATTTATTGGCGGAGGCAGGTGAATGAACGGGCCGGCGACTTTTTCCGAAAGTGAAATTTTTTCACCTTATGAGGACTCTGCCGCAACTCTTGCCAAGCACGGTAAGACATTTAATTGGGCGCGGCGTTTTCTGGGTAAGGAAAATGGCGACAAGGCGGCACAGCTTTACGCTTTTTGTCGATACCTTGATGATTTGGCTGATGATGGGCTTGCGCATGGTCATGCCCGCATTGAGGCGATGCAGAAAAAACTCTCCGGCGACACCATAGCCCCGGGGCAGATGGATGAGTTTTCCAGATTTTTGGATTTTGCCAATAATAATCAATTGTCCTTGCCGGCGCTGAATGAATTGCTTGTCGGGTTGGTGGGTGACAGAGAGCCTGCTGAATTGCAAAGTGAAGCTGATTTGCTTTGCTATGCTTATCGTGTTGCCGGAACGGTAGGCGTGCTGATGAGTTCTGTTTTAGGCTGTCACGATGAAGACGCTTTTGCGCATGCGATTGATTTGGGTATTGCCATGCAGCTTACAAATATTGCCCGTGACGTTGCTGAAGATGCGCGTATGGGGCGGCGTTATATTCCTGCAGATTGGTGTGCTGATTTATCTGCCGCCGAAATTTGTAAAGCTGCAGCCGATGATACAGAAACTGAAATCAGTCATCTGGTGCAATTATCTTTGTATCGCCTTTTGAGGCTTGCCGATAAATATTATGCCTCAGGCTTTCAGGGTTTACCTTATTTGCCGACACGTGCGCGTACGGCCATTGCGGTTGCAGGGCGTGCCTATCAAGCAATTGGTCATGGCATGCGGCATAAAAATTTCCATAGCTGGTCCAGCCGCGAGGTTACAGGGACAGCTACGAAAATAGTCGCAAGTTTTTCTGCCTTAATTGATGTAAGGTTTAGATATACAAAAAAAGTCAAACACGCATCTGAACTTCAAAAACATCTGATTGGTTTACCGCATGTCCGGTCGTCGCATTGTTAAACAAAGACGTCGGGCTGATGTCGGGATAATTGGTGGCGGGCTTGCCGGTTTAAGTCTCGCTTATTATCTGTCGCAATTTCATGATCTTAAAATTCTGGTTATTGATGATGGTATGCCCAAACCGGATCATATTTGGGGTTTTTGGGATAATGGTTCTCCGCATTTAGCGTTGGCGCGCGAACAGGCTTTATCGCAATGGTGGCACTGGCAAGTTGCTGCGCCGGGCAATGCGCATGTCATGCGCGGGGAAGGCTATCACTATTATGCTGTGTCATCTGCGTCTTATATGAAAGCGCTGGCAGATAAATGTGCCAGAGCCAATGTCAGATTTATTAACGGCACGGTGATGAAAACTTCCATTAATGAAGATTACACGCGCATGCTGATGAAAGATGAACAGATAGTGACAGCGCATCATGTATTCGACACTGTGAATTATATCGCGCCTTATGATTGTATGAAGCAGCATTTTTTGGGGCAGCATATCAGGGTGAATAAAAACAGCTTTAACCCCGGCCAGATTATGCTGATGGATTTTCGTGTGCCTCAGCAAGATGGTATTCACTTTATGTATCTGTTGCCCTTTAGCGAAAAGAAGGCCTTTATCGAGTCGACTGTGTTTTCTCAAACCCAGCTTGAGCCGGAATGGTATAGAGAACAAATCGCGCAATATATAAATCGCTCATTACATCTAAAAAACGAGCAGGTGACTGTTTTGAAAGAAGAAGTAGGGGTTTTGCCGATGTCTAAGGTGAAGTCAAAACAGGGTGAGGGGTGTATTCCATTTGGGGTGGCGGCCAATGCGATGCGGGCGTCTAGTTCCTATGCTTTTGCTCAGATAAACCGACAGGCTTATGATTATGCGCGTGCTGAAACTTTGTTATGGGGCGTGCCAGAAGCGGGGGCTGATTTTTTTGAACGCTGGATGGATGATGTGATGCTGGATGTGTTGACCAAAAACCCTGAACTTGCGCCACATCTGTTTAGCCGCATGGCGCAGAAAGTTCCGGCGGATGATTTTGCCCGTTTTATGAATGGGCGGTCGGGTTTTGTCCCGAAATTTCGAACAATCAATGCGATGCCCGCTGGCCCGTTTTTGAAAACTATTGTCGGTATTTGATGGTTTAAATGACACTCATCGATTTGCTTCCCGTTCTGTTTATACTTCTTGTTGGGTTACCCCACGGGGCGGGTGACGGCTTATTGGCGTTTAAAAATTTGAAGCCTGATGTTAAAGGCTGGGTGATTTTTGTATGCTCATATCTCTTTCTTGCCGGGCTGGTTGTAGCCTTATGGTATGTCTATCCGGTATTGGGGCTTTTGCTTTTCCTTGTTCAGTCTTGCATTCATTTTGGTCTTGGTGATGTGTCGGCCACTGACACGATTGCGCGGGGCACTCAGTCGCAAAGCCGTGTTCATCACTGGGCGCGTATTGTTGCGATGGGGGGTGGCCCAGTTCTTCTCATTCCCCTATTTCATCCCATTCCGGTTAATGATGTGTTTGTTCTCATGTCGGGACAGGCGGCGTCATATCTAATTCTCTATATAATCTTTTTATTACCGGTATGGCTGGCAGCTTTCGGGATTATGCTGTCTTATCTTCCTAAAACTGGTGGGCGCGAAGTTGCGCTTATGCTGCTTCTGGTCGGGTTATATTTTATCCTGCCGCCGCTTTGGTCTTTTGCGATTTATTTCTGCTGTGTCCATTCGCTTCGTCATTTTATGGCGTTGAACAGGCAGATTGACGGCGGTTTGATGACAGTGGGAAATTTAAGTCAAATTGGACTTTTTTCGGCACTGCCCATCGCGCTCATTCTGATATTTGCTTTTCAGGCACAGGCTTATTTTACCGAAGCACTTACGGCGGGTCTGTTTATTGGCCTTGCGGCACTTACAGTGCCGCATATGGTGCTGGTAGACGGTTTACGCAAGCATCAAAAAATATCTATCTGACGAGTTCATAAAGCGCGACAGCCGTGGCTGTTGCCACATTAAGCGTGGCGAAACTCTCTTTACCTGTCGAGGTCAGGGTATCTGTCAAAGTCAGGCGCACCAGATGCGTGCAATTTTCTTTGGTGAGGCGTCTCAGGCCTTTGCCTTCTGCACCCATGACGCAGGCAATGGGTTGGTCACGCGGTATGTCGCCAAGCCATTCAGTTCCCTCTTCATCAAGCCCACAGGTCAGGTATCCCGCTTCTGCAAGGCTTTCGAGGCACCGTGCAAGGTTTGCCACGCGCACAAGCGGCATTTTTTCCAGCGCGCCAGAGGCTGTTTTCGCAAGAGCCCCGCTCGAGAGGGGGCTGTTATGTCGGGTCATAATCAACCCGCCTGCCCCAAAAACAGTTGCAGCGCGGATAATCGCACCAATATTGCGGGGGTCTGTTACCTGATCCAGCACAATAATCGGCTTACCGCTGGCGATTACACTGTCGAGGCTAACCTCCGGCAAGGGGGCGGCATGCAGTAACACGCCCTGATGAACAGTGCCGGGCTTCAGTTTTTTATTGATTTGCTCCGGCGTGGCCTCTTGAACCTCCAAATTTGCTGGGATTTCTGCCTGTTGACGGATTTCACGCAGCGCATTTTTCGTTGCCATGAGCCTTTGGCACTTGCGGTGCGGGTTTTGTAGAGCCGCAATCACTGCATGTAAGCCATAAATAACGCTGTCATCTTCTTGAGATGAGTCTTTTCTTCCTGATTTGCCAGATTTACGGTTTTTTACATTCGTTTTGTGTGAATGTTTCTGGCTGGATGAGGGTGTTTTTGTCATGTGGCATTTATAGATAATTTATCCGCACCTGTATATGACACTTTATATAACTCTATGTGGTGGTTTGAGCTTTTGACCGCGTCATTATAAATATCTGTTTCCTCACGTTTTCTCTATTTGAGGCTTGCACAAAGCTTGTTCTGCGCTTATAAGAAGCCGTTAAATGACGCAAAGACTGTTTTGACTTGTGGTTTAGCTGAAGTTTAACCGTTTGGTTATTCATTAGGCAACTCTCTGGTCAGGCAGGATTTTGTGCATTTTTTTGTTCATTGTCTGTAGCAGGCTTCGCTTTCTCCATGAAGCACCTGACACATTCATTGAATGGGAATCCCCGCTAGGGGCCTGATACGCATAGGGTTTCTATTGACCTGAAATTTCTCAAGGTTGGGGTTTCACAAGGTCTGGAGGGATGCCCGAGTGGCTAAAGGGGACGGGCTGTAAACCCGTTGGCTATGCCTACGTTGGTTCGAATCCAACTCCCTCCACCATAACCTTTGCGTGGTGTCTGGTTTGGGGAAGGCTGATTTGTACTGCGGGTGTAGCTCAATGGTAGAGCAACAGCCTTCCAAGCTGAAGATGAGGGTTCGATTCCCTTCACCCGCTCCATTTGGTCTCATGACTTAGGTCATGGATCGGAGTGAAATTTAACCGGGCTTGAGAAGTAAGCCCTACATGACAAGGATGTGGCAACATGTCGAAAGAGAAGTTT
>ALYF01000004.1 GCA_000293845.2 alpha proteobacterium IMCC14465
TCCAAAAACGCAAAGCCCTTAGCTTCTGCATGCGCGGCACATTCTATTGCCAACTCTGCCGAGGTCGTGGTGTGGTCAACAAATATCGACCCGTCTTTCATCGTTGCAAAAGCGCCCTCATCACCTATTGTGACCGCCCGTACATCGTCATCATTACCCACACAGGCGAACACAATATCCGCATCGGCGGCGGCCTTTGCCGGTGTTTCATAGAGTGTCCCGCCATGAGCGGCGACATGCTGTTCTGCCTTCGCAGCTGTACGATTGTAAAGATTGACCTCATAACCGGCCTTTGATAAGTGGCTTGCCATGGGACCACCCATAACGCCTAATCCAATAAAAGCTGTTTTCATGACTCGCTCCCTTACATAAGATAGCTGTATGGGAAATTTGTGGTGATTTCAATTCACTCATGAATAAATATTGAAAGAGAAATAAGTAATGTCAGAAATCGTCTCGGGATATGAGGTGGCAGATACAGGTCTTTATATGTGGCTGACCTTTGGGGTCATAATTTTTGCCATGATATCCTATGCCATGGAGAAGATTTCCCTCGAAATCACCTCCTTGCTGGTGCTGATTATTCTTCTTGTTATTTTTCAACTGCCACATCTATGGCACCTACTCGGCGGGTCGGAAACCAAAGTCCTATTGGGTCCGACAGAATTACTGGCAGGTTTTGGCAATCCTGCGCTTATTTCTGTCATGGCATTACTCGTCATGGGACAGGGTTTGTTTCAATCGGGTGCGCTGGAAGGCATCACTGAAAAACTCAGCACTCTTGCCAATAAATCCCCTATTCTCGCCGTGGGGCTGATTTTGGTACTGGCAATGATTACCAGTGCCTTTTTGAACAACACCCCAGTTGTTCTGATGACCATTCCCATATTGGCAACAATTGCGGCCAAGGGAGGTATCGCGGCGCCTCGGCTCATGATGTCTTTGAGCTTCATTTGTATTTTAGGCGGCATGACAACCCTTATCGGTTCATCCACGAATTTGCTGGTTGCCGGCGTTATTGAAGATTCCGGTATGATCCAAATTGACTTCTTCTCTATCACCGTTCCAGGGGCTGTGCTGGCAGGTGTCGGGGCACTTTATGTCATTTTTGTCATGCCCTATCTGCTTAAATCTGTTTCCAATAAAAACGACGAGGCAGAAGAAGAGCAAACCTCAGGCAAGCAATATATCCTCGAAATGCGCCTTAAAGCAGGTGACAAAATGGTTGGCGCCCAGCCAATTGCTGGATTTTTCCCCGAACTCACCGGCCTGACATTGCGTATGGTGGAAAGATATGGCGAGACATTCCTCCCGCCTTTTGAGGACTTCACTCTAGAAATTGGCGATACGCTTGTCATGGCAGCCACGCGCCCCGAACTGACTGATGCGCTCTCCGATCCCGACCATCCGCTATCCTCGCTGGCAGAAGAACATGCCGGAGGGGTCAAGCCTGGCAACACGAACCAGCCGACACTGGCTGAGGTCGTTGTCGCGCCCGGCTCACGCATGAACGGGAGAAGCATCTATCAGACGGGCTTTCATTTTGAAACCGGATGCAAGGTGTTGGGTATCCAACGGCGCAGTCGTATGTTGCGGCAAAATCTGCGCGACATTCGTCTCGAAGCCGGCGATGTCTTGCTGGTGCTTGGCTCATCAAAGCAAATTCAAGGTCTGCGCTCTAGTCGCGATGTTTTATTGCTTGAATGGTCAGCCTCAAATCTACCAAATTTCGCCTATGCCAAACGAGCACTGACGATATTTGGCCTGACTGTCTTAATTGCCGCGCTGAATATTTTGCCGATTGTCGTCGCTGCGATTCTTGGCTCGATTTGCATGATACTGGTCGGCGCATTGAATATAAGACAAGCCTCCCGCAGTATCGATCTTAGAATATTTTTGATTATCGGGGCGTCACTGGCTATGTCCCGCGCCATGGAAACCACCGGAGGTGTGACTTTTCTTTCCGCCCATTTCATTGATGTGTTTGACGGGGCGCAACCTGCCATTATGGTTTCGGCCTTTTTCCTTCTCTGCGCCATCACGACGAATATTTTGAGCAATAACGCAACTGCCGTGCTGTTTGCCCCTATCGCTCTGGGCCTTGCCTCCAGCCTCTCTATAGCGCCTGAACCATTTATCTTCGCGGTCATCTTTGCGGCGAATTGTTCATTCGCCACACCGATAGCCTATCAAACCAATTTGCTGGTCATGACCCCGGGGGGCTATCAGTTCAAGGATTTCATGCGCGCAGGCATTCCGTTGATTTTCGTCATTTGGATAACTTACTCGCTGTTTGCGCCTTGGTATTTTGGGTTATATTAAGAGGATAAATAATTAAGTGACTGTTCTGATATGAATGATTTAAGCGGGCCAAAATTACCGACTTTCTATCTCACTGCCCCCTCGCCTTGCCCTTATTTACCCGGCAAGATGGAAAGAAAGATGTTTACTTATCTTTCGGGTCTGGCGGCTGAGGATTTGAATGATGCGCTCACCCATGCCGGGTTCAGGCGCAGTCAGAACATTGCCTATCGCCCTGCTTGTGAAGATTGTAATGCCTGTATATCCGTACGCGTAGCAGTGAACGATTTTCATCTCTCTAAATCCTTTAAAAGAGTACTCAAAACCAATACGGATTTAACCGCCGCTCGCCATGCACCCGAGTCCCGCCGCACCCAATTTGACCTGCTGCGAAAATATCTCGAAGAACGCCATAATGATGGCGGCATGGCAGATATGAATAGCCTTGAATTTATGTCCATGATTGAGGAAACCCCAGTGGACAGCCATATCGTTGAATATCAGGAAGATGAAAAGCTTATAGCCTGTGTTCTTATGGATCGGCTGTCAGATGGATACTCTATGGTCTATTCATTCTACGAACCAGATCAAAAGCACCGTAGCCTCGGCACTTACATGATTTTAGACCAAATCCAACGCACGAAAGAAGCTGGGCTTGATTACCTCTATCTGGGTTACTGGATTTCCGGTTGTCGAAAAATGCTTTATAAGGAACGCTTCCAACCGCTAGAGCAGTTGACAAAAGACGGTTGGCAACCTTTTATCGTTTCAACTCTTTAAGCAGGGTGTCTAAAACCCGTATTTATCCGTAAAGGAGAAAACTATGAGTGAGAAAGTCAATCGTCGTAAATTGCTTATGGGCGCAGGCTCAGCCAGTATTGTCGCCTCAGCCAGTATTGTCGCCTCATCTGGTCTTGTCACCACATCGGGCCTTGCCCCTGCCTATGCTCAAGGTAAACGCCGCCTCAAAATGGTCACGACCTGGCCAAAAAACTTCCCCGGTGTCGGCACAGCTGCAGAAAGCATTGCTCAGCGCGTCGAGATTATGTCCGAGGGAGAGCTGAAAATTAAAGTTTTCGCCGCCGGTGAGCTTGTTGGTGCTTTTGAAGCGCTGGATGCCGTCTCAACCGGCTCAGCGGATTTATATCATGGCGCTGATTATTACTGGCAGGGGAAAGACCCGGCTTATAATTTCTTCACCACTTGGCCCATGGGCATGACAGCAACTGAGTTTTATTCATGGATTGAATTTGGCGGCGGTCAGGCTTTCTGGGATGAGCTGGCAGCAAAATTTAAGGTTAAGTCATTTGTCTGCGGCGATACCGGCACACAATCCGGTGGCTGGTTCACCAAGAAAATTGAAACTCTGGATGACCTCAAAGGTCTGCGCATGCGCATGCCCGGCCTTGGCGGTGAAGTCATCAGACGGCTTGGTGCCTTGCCGGTTGTTTTGTCGGGAGGTGAAATTTTCCAAAGCCTACAATCAGGTGCGATTGATGCCACAGAATGGATTGGCCCTTGGAATGATCAGGCTTTTGGCTTTTATCAAATTGCCAAATATTTTTATGCCCCCGGCTTTCACGAGCCGAATGCAGCCCTGACCCTCGGCATTAATCTTGATGTTTGGGATAGCTTAAAACCTGCGCATCAGGAATATATCCGCGTAGCCTGCCAGGCTGAAACCCAAAGGGTAAGAACACAATATTTTTACAATAACGCTGTGGCATTCCAGACGCTTATCAAAAAGCACGGGGTGGAAGTTAATAATTTCTCGCCTGAAATCATGGACGCGGTGAAAAAAGTATCCGCTGAGGTTCTCAGTGAATTGTCAGAAACCAGCGAACTTGCCGGACGCATTTATAAGAGCGTGCAAGAGCATAGCGTGTTGTTCAATGAATGGTCGCTCCATGCCGATGAAGGCTATATGCGGATGCGTAGAGACAGTTAAGCATGGGTTTGTTGCACCGTGTATCAACGATTATTGACGGATTAAACGGGCGGATATTATCGCTTGCCTCTTGGCTGTGCTTGTTCATGGTGCTGGTACAATTTTTTGTCGTCGTCATGCGCTATGTTTTTGGCACTGGCTCTATTCAATTTCAGGAAATCATTCTGTACATGCATGGCATATTGTTCATGGTTGCTGCGGGCGGCACCTTACTGACAAATGACCATGTGCGGGTCGATATAATTTATAACAGTCTCAGCCCCCGTAAAAAGGCGGTTATAGAGTTTCTCGGTTGTATATTATTTCTCTTTCCGGTTTGCGGATTGGTGCTTTACACCTCATGGAATTATGTCGGGCAGTCATGGCGCATTATGGAAGGCTCGCGCGAACCCGGCGGCCTGCAGGGCATTTATCTGCTGAAAAGTTTTATCCCTATTTTTGCAATTTTGCTTGGCCTACAAGGTTTGTCGCAAGCCATTAAAGCTTGGTTCACGCTCACAAATTCCCCTAAAAATGAAAGCGCACAAGCATGGAAATAATGGCACTGAGCATGTTCGCGGCATCCTGCCTTATGTTGCTGACCGGATATCCGGTTGCCATTACGTTGGGCGGGGTTTCTTTCCTATTCGGCTTGCTCGGCCTGTTTACCGGTCATTTTGACTTTGCCTTTCTGATTGCATTACCCCAACGCATTTTCGGCGTGATGACGAATGAAGTGCTGGTTGCCGTTCCGCTGTTTATTTTTATGGGTACGATGCTGGAGCGTTCCAAAATCGCTGAAGAATTACTGGAAAATATGGGTCGCCTATTTGGTACATTGCGTGGCGGCCTTGGTATTTCGGTGGTGATTGTCGGGGCGCTACTTGCGGCATCAACAGGCATTGTCGGCGCCACGGTTGTGACAATGGGGATGCTGTCGCTCCCAACCATGTTGAAGCGCGGTTATAATCCCGAGCTTGCCGCTGGCACTATCAGCGCTGCCGGGACACTTGGACAAATTATCCCACCTTCCATCGTGCTTATTCTGCTTGGTGATGTTGTCGCAAACGCCTATCAAAAGGCGCAGGTCGAGATGGGTATATTCGCCCCCGAAACGGTTTCAGTTGGCGAGCTATTTGCCGGTGCGCTTATACCCGGTCTGATGCTGGTCGGCTTGTATATTCTCTATCAAATCTTCTGGGCTTTATTCCGGCCTGAAAGTTCACCCGCCGTGTTCGATGAGGATGAAACAATCAGCCTAGGACAGATTTTAAAATCACTGCTACCGCCAATTGTGCTTATTTTCGCTGTGCTTGGGTCAATATTAGTCGGGGTTGCAACACCAACTGAAGCCGCAGCTGTGGGCGCTATCGGAACGATATTGTTGGCGGGTGATCAGATTAAACAAGGCTCGAAACGTGTCCGGCTGGCAGCGCTTGCAATTTTCGCTCTCTTCGTCATGGCGCAAAATTTTGACCTCCGAACCGGCATTGATGTCATCACCTTTACAAATATGATGGCGATTATTGTCTCCATAATATTTTGCGGTGTGATTATTCTTGGCCTCGGCACTAGCCTTCAGCAATGCTGGCGACAGGGTGTTTTGACTGAGGTCATGCAAACGACGACACGTGTGACCTCCATGGTTTTTGTTATCCTTATCGGCGCGGCCTTGTTTAGCCTCGTGTTTCGTGGCCTTGAGGGTGACGAGATGGTGCATGAGTTTCTTGTTAATCTACCGGGCGGGGAAATGGCTGTTCTGGCGAGCGTCATGTTGATTATGTTTCTACTCGGCTTCTTTCTCGACTTCATCGAGATTACATTTGTTGTTGTGCCGATTGTCGCGCCGGTTTTGCTCGTCATGGGGTTTGACCCGGTCTGGCTGGGGGTAATGATGGCGATTAATCTCCAAACATCATTTCTGACGCCACCTTTCGGCTTTGCTCTGTTTTATCTGCGCGGCGTTGCACCCGATAGCTTGAAAACGTCACAGATTTATCGCGGCGTCATCCCATTTGTTATCATCCAGATTTTGATGCTATTTGTGCTGGTCATGTTCCCGGAAATCTCGACCTGGCTACCGGACAGACTGTTTAATAAATATTAAAGTCTGTTTTTAAAAGCGGGTCCCATCAGACCATCTGAAGGAAACCCTTTCGGGCGAATACGTCCGGCTTGTGCGCGTGCCCCCTGCCATTCCGCCATATCTTCAAAGGCCCGACTACGCCCCGCTCTATCGGAAACAACCAGCCCCTCAGAAGCGGTAAAACTTCGTGCATCCGCCAAGCCGCCATCACTATATTTTTGCAATCGAACACCCTTGCCGCGCCCCATTTCAGGCAAATCAGCCAAGGGAAACACAAGTAGCTTTCTGTTTTCACCCAGCACCGCAATGCTGTCTCCCATAGCCGGTACACAGCAAATCGCCTCATCCGCAACGCTGACATTTAATATCTGCTTCCCCGCACGGCGCGTGCTGAATAATTCACTCTCAGCAACCACAAAACCATTACCGGCGCGCGAAGCAACCAGAAGTTTACGCTCAGGCTCATGGACGAATATCTCGACAACCTCATTGCCAGCTTCCAAGTCAATCATCAGACTTAGCGGTTCACCATTCCCACGCCCGCCCGGTAGCTTACTGGCCTGCAACACATAGGCGCGCCCATTGGTGGCAAACAGCACCAGCTTGTCCGTTGTTTGGGCATGAAGCACAAATTTTCCCTGATCGCCGGTTTTATATTTGATATCTTTGCCATTTTCGACATGCCCTTTTAAGGCGCGAATCCAGCCTTTTTGCGACAGAATAATTGTGACCGGTTCTTTTTCGACCAGAATTTCCGGCAACACATCCATATCGGGCATTGCTTCAGCAAATGTACTGCGCCGTTGCCCTAACGCCGTTTTCGGGCCATATTTTTTCTTCAACTCGCGAATATCAGTCGCAATCAGCTTCCATTGCATATCGTCGGATTTCAATAAAGCCTGCAGACCTTTGCGCTCTGCCACCAGTTCTTTGTGCTCAGAACGGATAGTCTGTTCTTCAAGTTTACGCAAAGCCCGCAGACGCATATTCAAGATTGCCTCTGCCTGCACATCCGACAGCTTGAAGGTTTTCATCAACTGAGTTTTAGGCTCGTCTTCTTCACGAATTATCCTGATAACCTCATCAAGATTAAGATAAGCAATCAAATAACCGTCAAGAATTTCAAGCCGCGCATCAATTTTATCTAAGCGGAAACGGCTTTTACGCATCAAAACTTCTTTACGGTGGTCAAGCCATTCCAGAAGCAGGTCCCGCAAGCCCATCACGCCCGGCACACCCTTCGCATTCAATACATTCAAATTCATGGCAAAGCGAATTTCCAAATCACTCTGCTTGAACATCACGCCCATGAGTTGGTCAGGATCAATATTTTTAGTGCGTGGCACCAGCACCAACCTGACATCCTCGGCACTCTCATCGCGAATATCATCAAGCAAGGTAAGCGTTCTATCCTGAATCTGCTCGGCGATTTTTTCTATTAAGCGCGCCTTTTGCACCTGATAGGGAATTTCCGTGACCACAATCTGCCACATACCACGCCCAAGATTTTCAACCTCGTAACGCGCCTGAAGCCGCACAGAACCCCGCCCTGTAGCATAAATTTCTTTCAGGTTTTCAGCCGGTTCTACAATTACCCCGCCAGTTGGAAAGTCCGGGCCTTTCACACATTCCATCAATGTATCAATGCGGGCATTTCTGGCTTTGACCAGATGCAAAGCGGCATCACATAACTCACCAATATTATGGGGCGGGATATTTGTTGCCATGCCAACCGCGATACCGGAAGACCCATTTGCCAGTAAATTCGGGAAGGCCGCAGGAAGCACAATCGGCTCTTCCTCCTCACCATCATAAGTATCGCGAAAATCAACCGTATCATTATTGAGGTCTTGCAGAAGAAGCTCAGCAATTTCTGTCATGCGCGCTTCGGTATACCGCATCGCGGCAGCGCTATCACCGTCGACATTGCCGAAATTGCCCTGCCCATCCACCAACGGATAGCGCACGGCAAAATCCTGAGCCAGCCGCACAAGCGCGTCATAAACCGCCTGATCACCATGCGGGTGATAGCGACCAATCACATCGCCGACCACACGCGCACATTTTTTAAAGCCTGAAGCAGGGTCGAGCTTGAGCTGGCGCATAGCAAATAAAAGCCGCCTATGAACAGGTTTCAGCCCATCTCGCGCATCAGGTAAGGCACGATTGGTAATGGTCGAAAGCGCATAGGCAAGATAGCGGCTTTCCAAAGCCTCTTGCAGCTTGACGGATTGCAACGGGTCTTGATCAGGCGTGTCGAGTTTCGTCATGTTTTTCCTATAGCAAGATTCGCCTGCCCCTCATCTCAGAAATCGGTTAAATCGTCCAACATGTGAAGTAATCGCGCACGGCTTTCAGGCATATTTTCTTCAAGCTGATGCAACAGCCTTACGGTCAAAAAATGTCCGGTTATCGCCAACCCGTTTTTGACATCCTCAAGGCTGACAGCGGCACGCGCATCACGAAAGAATTGAGGCATTGGAAATAACTTATCGAGATAAGGTTCTGCCGCTTCTGCCGAAACAGCACGCCCCGAACGGGGGGAAATATGCGTCAGATTAAGATTTGAACCATTTGCGGCACAGCTTTCCAAATCCAAGCCAAAGCCGGTTTCCTCCAATAAGGCCAGTTCAAACCGAACCATTAAAGGCAACCAAACATCCATATCATCCAGATTATCAAGCAAGGTGCAGGTCGTGTCATAGAGACGGGGATAGCCATTGCGCTCAGGTAAAAATCGTAACAAGGCGCAAACAGAGGTCAATGCCGCAAGGGTTTTGGGATGTGCCATCGCCGCCGCAACACGCGCCGTCGTCGCCTCAACGGTAAAAACACCTAAATGCTCAGAGAGACGCGCTTTCCAGTCAGCCTGAACGCTGTTGCCTGGTTGAAGTACAGGTCGAAGCCGACGCCCCGTACCACCGCGCACAAGTCCTGCGCATCGACCAAATTCTTTGGTAAATACCTCGATGATAACCGATGTTTCACCGTGTCGACGTGATGATAAAACAATGCCCTCAGCGTTCCATTGCATTTATGGCTCCGGCATAGTCTATGCCCATCATCCTGTAGCGTTCTGGATCATCTATCCAGTTATCCCGCACTTTCACAAACAAAAATAGATGAACCTTATGTCCAAACACATCCTCCATTTCGAGGCGCGCTTGTGACCCGATTTCACGAATGGACTGACCCCGCTTACCCAGCACAATCGCCTTCTGGCTGTCGCGGCGAACAAAAATGACCTGCTCCAGCCGCACACTGCCGTCTTTTTGTCGTTTCCAACTTTCTGTCTCTACTGTCAGCGCATAGGGTAATTCTTGATGCAGCCGCAAGAATAGCTTCTCGCGTGTTACTTCAGCCGCTAATAATAAAGACGGGACATCAGCCGCCATATCTTCTGGATAATGCCAAGGGCCTTCCGGCACCAGCGCGGCAAGGTGATTTTTAAGTTCGATAAGGCCTGTGCCTTTGAGTGCCGACACCATAAATGTATCGGCAAAACGGGCTGCCTCATTGAGCTGTTGTGTTAATTCCAATAATTTTTCTCGCTTTACCGCATCGACCTTGTTCAAAACCAGAATGACCGGTTTGGAAATATCTTTCACACCTGCCAGCACAAGGTCGGTCTCTGCCGGCAAGGACCGGCTGGCATCCAACACAACCAAAACCGCATCCGCCTCTTCCGCGCCGCTCCATGCTTCTTGAACCATCGCCTTATCGAGCTTTTTAACACCTGAAAATATGCCCGGCGTATCAACCAGAACCACTTGCGATGTGTCATGCATCACAACCGCGCGAAGCCGCGCCCGGGTTGTCTGGGCTTTATGGGTAACAATGGCCACTTTCTGTCCGACAAGCGCATTAGATAATGTCGATTTACCAGCATTAGGCGGGCCAATTACAGCGATAAAGCCAAAGCGTTTTTCTGTCATGATGTTTCCTCTGTGCCGGCTTTTAACACCTCTAGAAGGCTTTGCGCCGCTTCTATCTCGGCTTTCTTTTTTGACCCCGCCTGCGCACAGACCCGTGTCCCATTATCAAGCGCAACTTCAACCGAAATGACAGGTGCATGATCGGGACCCGTTGTGTCAATCACCTTATAAGTCGGCAGGCCGAGCCCTTCACGGCTGGTATATTCTTGTAAATCTGATTTCGGATTAGCTGGCACATTTGTCATGGCATCGAGCATAGGCGCCCACGCCTGAAGAATAAATCTGGCGGCCACGTCCAATCCACCATCCATATACAGCGCAGCGATAATGGCCTCGCATAAATTTGCCATCACATTGTCACTCAACATAATGTTTTCATTTTGCTGATCATGTATCAATGGTGCGGCCATATTATACTGCTGCGCTATCTCGGCACAGCTCTGACGACTGACCAACGCACTCAGTCTTTTGGCTAACTCACCTTCAACAGCTTGCGGATATTTTTGCATAAGGGCTTCGGAAATAACGAGCCCTAACACCCTGTCGCCCAGAAACTCAAGGCGTTCATTACTGCGCCCGACCATGCTGGAATGGTGCAAGGCTTCGTCAAGCAATTCAGGATTATGGAAATCATGCGCGAGTTTTTTTATGAGCACATCTTTGGCTTTGTTATTCTTAGCCTTATTATTTTGGGCAGGTGCAGAAATCACTCAACAGCCTCAAAAATACGGGACCATCTTATATTAACCGGCCACTCCCAGACCTTCCAGAAAACCCCTTGATCATTGACCGAGAAGAATTTGACCTCGGCACGACCGACAATATTTTCGTAAGGCACAAAACCAACTGCGCGCGAAAAGCGGCTATCCATTGAATTGTCCCGATTATCACCCATCACAAAATAATAGCCCTGCGGCACATTAAAGACTGCCGTATTATCGCCGCGACCAGTTTCAACCAAATCAAGCGTGCGGTAACTCACACCATTTGGAAGCGTTTCAACATATTGTGTAATCTGCAAATCTTTGCCGTCAGCTTGCGGGGACACAAAATCTTCAATTTGCTGTCGCGCAACGGCGCTACCGTTCAAATAAAGCTGCCCATTTTGCACCTGAACCGTATCTCCAGGCAAACCAACAACGCGCTTAATGTAATCGGTACGATTATCACGCGGCAGTTTAAAAACAATGACATCACCGCGCGTCACATCTTGACCCATTAGGCGGTCTGAAAAAAGTGGCGGAGAAAAAGGCAAGCTATGCTTGGAATAACCATAGCTATATTTCGACACGAATAAGTAATCACCAATTAACAGCGTCGGTAGCATTGAGCCTGAGGGAATACTAAAAGGCTGAAACAATAGCGAACGAAACAATATCGCTATCAAGAGCGCCTGAACGGCTATCCAGATATTATCGGAAAAATTTTGTTTAAAATCTTCCTTATTTTTTGCAGGGTTTGAATTATCATCAGACATAAGTAGCTACCCCGTATTATTGTGATGCCTGGATGGCAGAAAGAACAACAAATGCCATCGCATAATCGCCCTCATCTGACAGGCTGATATGAATATCTGGCGTCATGCCTGGCGGCGTCAACTCCAGAAGTCTGGTTTCAGCCTCGCCGGAGAGTTTTAAGATAGGCCGCCCATTGGCCTCATTTTCTATGAGAATATCCTTAAAACTTACAGCATGAGGGTTATTCTCAGACGCGTTATTTGCTTCCTGCTCAGTGTCCTTTAAGTGTTTCAGACCACTCAACCCTTTAATACCGACACCCAAAGCCTTCGCACAGGCTTCTTTGGCAGCAAATCTTTTGGCATAGGCCGCGGCAGGTGATGGATGCGCACGCGCGCGGGCTTGTTCAATCTCGTTAAAAACGCGGTTCTCAAAACGCGCCTCATATTTACTTAAGGATTTCGTAATGCGCCGAATATCTGTCAAATCGCTGCCAATGCCCAAAATCATACTCAGAGTTCCACAGATTTAAGTTGAGAAGATGTGAGTTGAGAAGATTGGAGATTAAGCGACTCGGCAGAAGACGTATCAATTAGATTACGCATTTTACGGATCACATGTTCAAGCCCCTCAAAAATGGCCTCACCAATCATAAAATGTCCGATATTCAATTCACGCATGCCCTCAATCGCCGCCACAGGTTGAACCGTCGCAAAACACAGGCCATGTCCGGCATGCACCTCAAGACCTGCCTGATGTGCCATCGCCGCCGACGCAATGAGGCGTTCAAGCTCACCGGCCTTTTGGGTTTCATTGCCCGCGGCATGCGCCTCGCAATAGGCGCCGGTATGCAATTCCACAACGGCAGCCCCCAATGCTTTTGAAACTGCCACCTGCACGGGATCCGGGTCGATGAATAAAGAAACGCGACATCCAGCTCCCGCAAGCCTATCCACGATAGGTGCCAGCACTTTATGTTCTGCCGCAACATCCAGCCCGCCCTCGGTCGTCACTTCCTGACGTTTTTCAGGCACAATACAGACAGCATGAGGCTTATGACGCAGGGCAATATTGAGCATTTCCTCCGTTGCGGCCATTTCTAGGTTAAGCGGTAAATTTATTTCAGCAGATAGGCGTTCAATATCCGTATCTGAAATATGCCGTCTATCTTCCCTGAGATGCGCGGTGATACCGTCCGCACCAGCTTCTGCCGCCAGCACTGCGGCTCTGACCGGATCCGGATGCTCACCACCACGCGCATTACGAATAGTGGCAACGTGATCAATATTCACGCCCAATCTCACATCAAGTTTTGCCTTATCCGTCATCTGCCAACCCATCGTCATTCATCGTCATTCATCGTGCTTTAGTTCAATTAGAACGGCTTCATATCACATTCTAGCTATCTCAGCCCACAACACGTCTCTTAACACTTCAGAGACCTGTTTAGACGATTTTTTTCTTAATCGCCCGTGCTGCCTTTTTCTTCTTGTAGAAGTCTATCAATATATTCGTTGGAATATAGGTCAAAACAGCGATTAAAACACCCACCGGAATAGCCCCGATAGTCATTGGCACAATAATCGGACTGAATGTTTCAAGAGGCGCCTTTAATATATTCTCCAACGACAACACCGGAAACGCCGTGTCGTCATAGCCCCGCCCCAGCAAAAAATTACCGGTCTTAAATGTTGACAGCCAAATAAACGGAAAAGTAAACGGATTGCCGACCCAAGTACCCAGAGCAGATGCAATAATATTACCACCGAAAAACCACGCCAGCAAAGCCGCCGTCACAAAATGCGTTCCCATTATAGGAGACGCCGATACACCCGCCCCAATCGCCAGCCCAAGCGCAACACTGTGGCCATCCCCTTTGAGACGTAATAATCGGTGCAAAATATATTGCGTGGCGCGATACCATCCGGCACGCGGCCATATCCATTCACGAAACTGACTTAAACTATCGAGTGGCCGGCGTCTCTTGAACATTATTTACCCAGTGACCGGCTACCAGGCTTAATGGCTTTTACAGATTTCAAATCTGCAGGGACATTACGCGCCTCAAAGGTTTCAATTTCCAAATCAGCCAGCGACAGCAACTTCACGCCTATTTTTGCCTTACCGCCAGAACGGTTAATCAAACAAGTCGCCCCGACAACCGTACCGCCATGCGCCCTAATCGCTGCAATGGCTTCCTTAGAAGACAAACCAGTCGTGACAATATCTTCGACCATCAGAATTCGGGGCTTCCGCCCGTTTATTGGCTCTAGCCCAAAACCACGACGGAAAGTAAATGTGCCGTTTTCGCGCTCGAGAAACATCGCAGGCACGCCCAATTGCCGACCCATTTCATAACCGACAATCACACCACCCATGGCAGGTGAGACGACATAATCTATGTCTTTATCAATTTCCTGTTTAACCTTCGCTGCCAGCGCTTTACATAAACGTGCCGCACGCTTGGCATCCATCAATACACGGGCGCATTGGAGATAGTTTCGACTATGCAAACCGGAGGACAGAATAAAATGGCCGTCAAGCAGAGCTCCGGAATCACGAAACAGTTTTAAGACGGCTTCAGCTTTCATGTGACGCTCTCTAATTGGGGTTATCTAATTACGCTACAACTCTTTTAACGCGATTCACGAGACGGCTTCCCCGTAATGCAGATATTATTTCTTTTACATGATTTAAATCGCGCACTTCCAAATCAATTTCCAGCAGGCAAAAATCTTCATCACGTTGGTGCATTGAGAGGTTGGAAATATTCGCGCCAAATTCACCAATCGTGCGGGCAATAATCGCCAGCGCACCAATTTTATTGGCAACGGTCAAAGAGAGCCGCGTGTCATAAAAGCGGTCATGGCTGGCCTCATTATCCCATTTTAACGGCAACCATCTTTCAAGCTCTGCCTCATAATCCTGAAGCAAAGGCGAAGAAATAGGGTACACCATCACCCCTTCACCCGGGGACATAATACCGACAATACGATCGCCCGGCAGGGGGAATGTTTCCGGCGCGAATTTAATCGCCGAGAAAGCATCACCGCCAATAATCGGCGCGTTATTCTTGGCATCACTCCCCACTTTTGAGGTAATCGCATTTAAAGCGGTCACGAGCATGCCCGGGGACTTTTGATCCGGATAGACTTTCCGAAAAACCTCCGTCCCAGAAACATCACCGGCGCCCACCAAAGCATAAAGATCGTCCAGAGTTTCACATTCTAGCGGCCCGAGCGCGCGCTCAAGGTGATTATCATCCACGCTCTTTTTCTCCGCTTGAAATACACTCGCAATAATTTCGCGCCCTGTTTTAATTTGTCCAAGATGCTCATTCTCGCGCAAATGATGGCGGATAGCCGCACGCGCTTTACCCGTCACAACAATACTTTCCCAATTTGCAGAGGGCACTTGACCTTCAGCACGGATAATTTCCACCTCATCACCATTACGCAGAACCGTTCTGATGGGGGTGATGTTCCCGTTCACACGCGCCCCGGCACAGCTATTGCCGACTGCGGTATGCACGGCATAGGCGAAATCAAGCGGGGTTGCCCCTTTCGGCAGAGCAATAATCCGCCCTTTTGGCGTGAAGCAGAAAACCTGATCATGGAAAAGCTCCATTTTAGTGTCTTCGAGAAACTCCTCAGCCGTATTGGCAATTTTAAGCTGGTCGACAAGTTCCTGAAGCCATTTAAAGGGCTTTATGTCATCAAAGACTTTTCTTCTTTCATCGTCACCTTCCTTGTACAGCCAATGCGCGGCGACACCATTTTGAGCAATAATGTGCATTTCAGCTGTACGGATTTGAATTTCGACGCGCTGGCGGTTTGGCCCAATAATCGTGGTATGGAGCGAGCGATAATTATTTGTCTTGGGAACGGAGATATAATCCTTAAAGCGCCCCGGCACAAATTGCCATTTTCTATGCACCGCACCTAGCGCCCGGTAACAATCAACATCCGCATTCACAATAACTCGAAAACCAAAAATATCCGAAAGTTGTTCTAGAGAAATGGACTTGTTTTCCATTTTCCGCCAAATCGAAAACGGGCTTTTTTCACGCCCTTCCACAGCCGCAT
>ALYF01000005.1 GCA_000293845.2 alpha proteobacterium IMCC14465
CCAGCCAATTTACCAGAATGTGGCGCAAGCTTGCTGGGCGAACGCATGGCATTATTCAACACTCAATCCGGCGGTGACGTATCAGCAGGCGGCACTTGTCATTTCTTTAAGGCGCAGGATGGTTGCGTCGCTCTAAATTTGGCGCGTGATGAAGATTTTGCATTATTGCCAGCGCTAACCAACGGTCAGCTATCATCCGAGTCATCATTGCCAAATAATGCCTTTGAAGGATTGAACGTGGCCGCACTTGTCTCCCGCGGTCGTGAGTTAGGCCTCGCTATCTCACCGGTTAAGGGAGCAAACCTCGCTAACTCTCAAGCAATAGACGACTGGGTCACAATTACCCATGCGGGTAAACCTCCCACTGCCGCCACACCAGCCAAACCATTAGTCGTTGATTTGTCCTCCTTATGGGCGGGGCCTTTGGCGGGAAGTCTTTTGGCTATGCTGGGTGCGGAGGTCATTAAAGTCGAATCGACCAATCGTCTGGATGGCGCGCGCCGAGATGACAGCGATAAAACCAGAGAAAAAGAATTTTTCGACCTTTTAAATGGTGAGAAAAAATCTTTCACCTGTGATTTCACAAGCCCAAATGAGCGCCAGCATCTCCACAAGCTTATTGAATGTGCAGATATCGTGATTGAAGCCTCACGCCCCCGTGCGTTGAAACAGCTCGGCATTCATGCGGAAAAACTGGTCGCGGCAAAGCCCGGAAAGGTCTGGCTCTCCATGACCGCATATGGGCGCTACACAGAGAATACAGAAGCTACGATAGGAAAAGAGGACTTAGAAACTGAAAATATTATCGGCTTTGGCGATGACATTGGTGTCGCCGCCGGATTATCAGCCTTGATGGAGATTGCCCATGGGCGACCTCTTTTTGCAGGCGATGCGATAGCCGACCCTATGGGCGGCTTACATGGCGCACTGGCAGCATGGTCTTGCTGGGTCCAAAGATATGAAAAAGGCGGCGGTATGATAGACCTGTCGCTTTATCGCGTTCTGCGCTTTGCTCTGTCCCAAGACCCGCTTTTGAGAGACTTAACCAAGGTGAGCACCCATGATTTGAAAAACCGCATGATTGAATGGGACACTGTTATAGGTAAGTCGGACGACACGCTTTACCCGCTTCGCAAAGCCGCAAAAACTGCGCCTAAGGCAGGGCAGGATAATGATGAGATTTTGAGGAAACTGGATGCTTATTAAACAAGCTGACCTAGAAGACGGGCTTAAGGATATCCGAATTCGGGGCAAGCTGATTGCTGATATTGCCCCGCGACTGGAGGCCGAAGATGACGAGCAGATTATTGAAGCTCAGGGCGCGGCGCTTTTCCCGGGTCTGCATGATCATCATATTCACCTCAACGCCACTGCCGCCGCTTTGAACTCCGTAAGTTGTGGCCCGCCCGACATATCAACAGATGAACAGCTTGCCGACGCGCTTCACCATGCCGCGTCCCAGCTCTCCGGCAAACATCCACGAAAACAGTCTCAGAAATGGGTGCGCGGCGTTGGCTATTATCCGTTTCAAGGCAATGATGAACACCATATGATTACCCGTGACTGGCTGGATAAAAACGGTCCAGATTGTCCGGTGCGTATACAGCACAGAAGCGGGCGGCTTTGGATTTTCAACACGAAAGGTCTGGATGTCCTGCGCAATGCCGGCGCAATACTTGATGATGATGTGCGTCACACAGGGCATATTTACGATGCGGATGCTTCTATACATGAAGCGCTGGCCTCAGACCCGCAGCATCTTTCCGACCTGATAAACCTGTTGCTGAGTTATGGCGTGACAGGCGTTACAGAAGTGACACCGCGCAATGCGCCTGAAGATTTTGAGAATTATCTTACCCATAGCGCACCCTTAAAGATGAGCATTATGGGACGCCCTACGCTTTGTGAGGTGATAGACAAGTCCACAGACCGTGTGCGTGTCGGGCATGTTAAATTACATTATCACGACCATGACCTCCCTGCACTTGAAGCACTGACGCAAGAAGTCGCACAAGCACACGCCTTAGGGCGCGGTGTTGCCTCGCATTGCGTCACCCATGGCGAACTTATGCTTACCCTCGCCGCGATTGAAGCCGCCGGACCAAGCACAAAAGACAGAATTGAACATGCCGCTATCGTGACGCAAGACGCGATGGAGTGGATAAAGCAACTCAATATCGGGGTTGTGACGCAACCCAATTTTATAGTGGCGCGCGCGCAAGCCTATCAGCAGGATATTGGACAAGACATGCATGCCAATCTTTGGCGGTTAGGCAGTTTTCAAAAAAATGACATTCCCCTCGCCGCCGGAAGCGATGCCCCCTTTGGCAGTTTTAACCCATGGCATGGTATCCACGCCGCCACCCACCGCCCTGCCATGTTTGATGACGGGGAAGCATTGTCACCAGAAGATGCAGTGAGGCTTTACACGACAGAAGCAAACGATATGCGGGTACAAAGACATATTAAAAAGGGAGCAGTGGCAGATTTGGTTTTGATGCATCAAAACCGCAGGGCGCTTTTTAAGAACGTCGCAAAGGCGACAGTATCTATGACACTGATTGATGGCGAGATTGTTTACCAGTCTTGAACACTCAATAAGCTATAAAGCGGTTCTTAATTATCAGCGCATCTCAATCTTATCTATCAGCCCCCAGTCGAGAGCTGTTGTCGTACGGATGCGCTGACCTGTTAGTGCCATATAAGCGGTTTTGTGCCGCCCAATTCGTCGCGACACGCTCACCGTCCCTCCCGCACCGGGGATGAGACCCATCGCAATTTCAGGCAGTTGAACCCATGCTTTGGGATGCGCCACGACCTCATGGGAAAACGCGGCAAGCTCAAGCCCCGCACCAATCGCTGAACCATTTAAATATGTCTGCACATGAACAGGATTATCGCGCCAGACGAGACGCGCCAGCAAACGCCCGGGCAGGCGGACACTGCGAATCCAATGTGCGGTGGCAGGGTCATCAACCTGCCCGAATTCTGACAATGCCCCACCAATTGAAAAGCTTTTGCCCTTAGCAGACAGGGTGATGCTTTCAATCGTGTCATCTAATAAGGCCAGTTCGAACGCCTCGCATAAAGCGTCGCGCAATATAATGTTTATTTCATTATGGCTATCTGGCGCAGTTAATGTCATGGCGAGACATGCCGCCTCCCGTGTAATCATAAGGGGTTCTTGCACCATTTGCCCCGCGATAGGCGGCTCTCTGTGCGCCAGCCATTTTTTGAATTCTTCCCCACCTTGCAAAAGTGCATAAGCAAAACTCTCCGCAGTAAGTGCTGCCTCAAAATCCAGATTTTCTATTAGTCGCAACTGCTGAGCTAAAACCAGAGAGGCGATGGGATATGCCATCACAGTTTGCGCAAGGCGCGTGGCATCTATCGTAGTATCCACAACCACATCTGCCGCTTTCATTAAATAAATAGGAAGAGGCTCTTGCTGGTGTGACTGAACGACGCCAACGATACAGGGCAAATCAATCAACCAGCGCGCCAGATTACTAGAAATATCTTGGTTTTCAGCCTCTATCATTATAAAGGGATGCGGGCTTTGCGCACCAAACAAGTCAGCGCTGAAGCCCGTCTCATGCAATTGCATAAGACCTTCATAGCTGTAAGTTTTGACCTGTTTATTGTCTTGTGAAGCTGAAATGATAACCCTCTTAATATGCCCGCATGATTTATAATCTATTACAATTTGGCATGTTTTTATTTGACAGAAAGATTTAATTCAATGAATATTCGAACTAGGTTCGAAAATTCAACAGGTGAGTTATATTTTTGTCAGCTCTTGAAACACTTAAATCAAATTCAGTTGGTCGTCCCCGGATACTGACCAGAGAATTGATTTTGCAAACGGCCATAAAACTCGGGCTTGAAAACCTCACGCTTAAGGAACTGGGCACCGAGTTGAATGTCGGCACGACAACCTTTTATCAATATTTTGATAGCCGCTCGGAGCTTATCCAAGCTGCGGCGACATATACACTTTCGGATATACCTCTGCCGCAAAACCCTGCCCTTGAGTGGCACGAATATGCCTATGAGTTTTTCGAGACCATTGTTGAAATTCTGTCAGAAAACATCACCTATCTGCAAAACAATCAACACAATGAATATGGTCAGGGTGTTCTTTTTGAGCTTGCCGAGATTTTTCTGGAAGCGATGGCAAAAAAAGGGCTTAACCCATCGCAAGCCTTTCGCGTTTATCAAGCCGTTTCCGATATATCGATTGCAGCCGCCATTCAGAAATGGCGCCAACAAGGCCTATCCGGAAATTCAGAAACAATTTATGAGGCTGTTCATAGTGCTTTTAAGAGTGTCGAGCCGGGAAAACTTCCCTATCTCGAAGCGGTGCTGGAAGATTATGCCAGCCCTGCAACTAAGCACACGAATAGGCTCTTATTCACCTTTTTTGAGTCCATTGCATTGGAAAGAGGCGAAACTATCAACACGCCGAAATTTATCGTGTCGGATGCAAACAGCCCAAATACTCATGAAGGAGATACTCATAAAGGAGACACTCATGAATAAGGGTCATCCAAGTAAAGTGCGAGAATGCGTTCATAACAAACGGTCTAAAATATTATCAAAGACTGGTTACTCAATTAGAGATATAATTTTATCAAATACCTTTAAAGGTTAAATTTAAGACGAAGTGGAGAGGTAAATATGTCAGCAGCAGAAGAGATTAAAACTTATAAGGACATTCCGGATGTCGATGGAATTCCGCTATTGGGTAACACGCTTGAAATGGCGAAAGACCCTGCGGCACTGTTCCTGAGAGCCTATAGGGATTACGGCCCTGTTTACCGAGTGAATGTTTTTGGACGTAAGCAGATTGTCATCGCCGGTCGTGAGGCCGCACTATTTATGTCTACGAAAAATGGTCGCGAAAGCCTCAGATCGCGTGAGTTTTGGGAACCAATGCGCGAATTCTACGGCGCTTCCAAAATGCTGACCCGCGAAGATGGTGAGCTTCATCAAAAACTCCGAGGCGTGATGCGTGATGGCTTTTCTAGAGAGGCCGTGCGCGGCAGATATCACGAACTTTCTGGCACGATTGACGACTCGATTTCGAATAAGTGGAAAAACGGTACGGATGTTCCGGTTGTTGAAGCTTTCCAATATATGATTGTGCAAGAACTCGGTGAAATTCTTACCGGGTCGGCACCGCTAGATTATGTGCGCGATATTCGGGTGAATATTCTTTATCTCCTAAATGTGCTGGTCACACAGGTCAGACCTAAATTCTTCTTGGGTCTGCCTGAATTTAAAAAAGCCAATAAGCGCGTTGAAGAGCTTAGCCGGGATATGATTATCGAATTCAAAGAGCATGCGGAAAAAGGCACATTGCCGAATAATTTGCTGGGCGACATTATGCGCGCCCATATCGAGCATCCCGACCTTGTTCCAGAAAGTGATTTGTCCTTGCTCTTGACCGGCCCTTATGTCGCCGGTCTCGACACGGTTGCCAATACGCTGGCGGCATGTGTCTATGGCATTCTCAGAACACCCGGTGTTCTTGAGCGTGTGCAAAAAGAAGCCGATGCGCTCATGGCCAAGAAAACAGTCACAGAAGATGATATTCGCGAATTGGTTGTGATTGCCGGATGTATTCGTGAAGCTATGCGGATGTGGCCTATTGCTGTTGCTCAAATGAGAACAGCCACAAGAGATTTCGAATTTGAAGGTTTTCTTATTCCTGAAAATGAAAAGCTTTATGTAGGCACAAGCGTATCTCACTTTATGGATGAATACTTCCCTGAGCCCGACCTGTTCGATCCCGATAGATATCTGGATGAAAATGCTCAACATATGCAACCGGGTGTCTATTCACCATTTGGTAGAGGTCCCCATACCTGCCTCGGTCAGAATCTTGCTGAGGTGCTGATGGGCATGACCATTGCGCGGCTTTTCCACCGTCTCGATATGACATTGGAAAGTGAGGATTATACGCTCAAGACCAAATCATTCCCGACACCAGGCCCGGCAATGGACTTTAAAATCAAAGTTAAAGGCGAAAGAATGCCGGCTGATAAGCTGGTGCCGGAAGCCTAAATTACCTTTTATCCTAAGCAAAAGGGCGGCATATATGCCGCCCTTTTTTATTCTCTTATTCTATAGAATATTAAAACTGGTCAGGTCGAACAACAGCATCCGTACCGCCATCCACATAGACCACACTGCCATGCATAAAGGACAAAGCATCGCTGACCATCATCACGATGATATTGGCAATTTCTTCGACATTCGCCGTTCTGTTCAATGGCACTGGAATAGCCTCTAAAGCGCCCTTTAGATCAGGATTATCCCGCACACCTTGAAGCATAGGGGTTTCTGTCATGCCCGGTGCAATAGCATTAAGACGCACACCTGCCGTTCCCCATTCATGCGCCCGTCGACGCACAGCCCGCGCAACGGCATGCTTAGATAAACCGTAAGTCCCTGCGGAGGGCGCATCACCAACAATATCTATGGCCGCCTGCTCATCATGCGCAAGCAGCGCCTTAACCAGCTCATTCTCAGGGTCAACACCCATTTGAGCCGAATTGGAACTCAATGCCAGCGCAACAGCCCCCGGACGCCCTTTCATGGCAGGAAAAAGACCATCAAGCAGCTCAACCGTGCCGAAATAATTCACAATCATCACCAGCTTGCCATCTGGGAGATGCCCCCCCATGCCCGCGGCTGTGATAAGGCCATCAATTTCTGAGCCTGTTTTATCCAGAGTTTCTGTAATCGCCTTCTGACGGCCATCCGCAGTCGATAAGTCAGCAATGATGTCAGCGTCACGTAAATCTATACTGATAATTTCATGCCCGGCATCCCCAAGCATTTTAGCAACTTCGCGTCCAATCCCTGATGCGGCACCTGTAATGACAAATTTAGATATTTTAAGTTCCCCCTCAATAAAACCTCTTTTTAATAATAATCGCAAAGCTACCATAATGTGCGCTGTCTTGGGTAAGAATTATCACGAAAAAACAGTGAGATTGCTTACAACCACAGGTTTCATGCGGTCTTTACGAAGGTTTGAAATAAATTAAGATGAACTACGCACTGTAAAGTAAATAACTTGTGAATAATAATAAATTAAGACTCAAAAGCCTTTATTTGACAAATTATGATAAAAATACTACGAAACGCGTAATACATATTTTCGATTCTAATAAAAGGACCTTCATAGTCGCTATGTCGAACTCATTTGCAAAAAAACTCACGCTTTCAGTTTCTCCTCTCGCATTACTTATTGCGTCAGGAACACCAGAAACAACTCGCGCTCAAGGCGTTAATTCCATTGACGAGATTGTTGTTACAGCTCGGAAAAAGGACGAAGGCCTACAAGATGTGCCTGTCGCAGTTTCTGCACTGGGTGAAGAAGCGCTTAACCAGCTTGGCGTTGATACTTTCGAGGATTACCTTCTCCAACTTCCCGGCGTAACCGCAGGCGGTTCCGGCCCCGGACAAAACACAATTTATATTCGCGGTCTGGCCTCTACCACACCGAACTTGACGACAGCCGGTGTTGCCGGTCTGGCGCCGAATGTTTCTTTCTATCTCGACGAGCAGCCTTTGGCGCAACCGGGACGTAACCTCGATGTCTATGCTGCTGATATTCAGCGTATTGAGGTCCTCTCAGGCCCTCAGGGGACACTTTTCGGCTCAAGTTCACAAGCCGGTGTTGTTCGCATGATTACCAACAAGCCTAACTTTGATGGCTACTCAGCCGAAATCACCGTGCAAGGAACGTATATGTCCGAAGGTGACCCGGGCAGTAAAATTGAAGGCATGTTGAACTTCCCAATTAGCGACAAAACAGCCATTCGTGTGGTTGGCTATTATGATCAAAAAGGCGGTTACATTGATAACGTCGCCGGTACGCGCACAGCTCAAGATTCTGCCAGATTCCGTCCGGTTGGCACCGTGCGTAAAAACGACGTCCCCGTATCGACTGGTCGCGCAGGGTTTCAATCCAATGATGATTTGGATGGTATCAACTTCACAATTGCCAATAATGACGCCCAAATTGAAGAGAATTTCAATGAGTCTTCCTATGCCGGTTTCCGTGCCACAGTGAAGCATCTCATTAATGATGACTGGAGCGCCTTGCTGTCCGTCGCTAATCAAACCATTGAGGCAGATGGTGTGTTTTACGCAGACCCTGAAGTGGGTGACCTGCAAATCCAACGCTTCAATGATGAGTATAGTGAAGACGAATTTACCAATGTCAGTCTGACCCTTGAAGGTCGTATTGGCGACCTTGAAGTCATTTATGCGGGCGCTTATACCGACCGCGAAGCAGAACAGATGATTGATTACACCGACTATCTTTTTGTCGGTCAGTACCTACCTTATTACATCTGTGATGGTACTGTTTCTTATCCAGAAGTAGATGGTCAGCCTGTCGGTAATTGTTATTCGCCAAGCATGTTTGTTGATGCCAGAACTGAAACAACAGTTGAAACACACGAGCTGCGCTTCAACACAACCTCTGATGGTCCTTTCTCAGCTACATTTGGTGGCTTTATGAGCGAGCTGGAACTTAAAGAGTTTAACGACTTTGTGTATCCGGGTCATGTCTTGGTTGTTGACGCTGACGGCAATGGCTTCTCGGCGCAATACCCGCTAACAAACCCCGCTGTGACAGGTCTGGTTGGCAACGCCGCACCGGGTTATTTCTCTGACCCAGGCCCCTTCCCTGCTGGTACCGTGTTCAGAAATGACATCTTACGGACAGATGAACAAATCGGTCTATTCGGTGAAGTTAATTATGAAGTCGTTCCCAATCTGCTCGATGTCACTTTAGGTGCGCGTTATTACGACATTGAAGTGGATATGGAAGGGTCTGCGAACTCCTCCTTCGGCAATCTGGGCGCGCCAGTGGATGTACAGTCTGGTGGTACGAATATTTCAGCTCTTTACGGGGTGAACAGACCTGCAGGAAACCCAGACACGGCGGCTGCGGATGGTACAATTTACAAAGCCACAGTCCAATTCACGCCTGAAGATGACATCATGTACTACCTGACTTATTCGGAAGGCTTTAGAGCCGGTCTGCTGAACCGCCCTGGTGGTGCAAGCGGCCCTGACGGCTATACCGTTCCTTTCGAGGTTAATACGGATGAAGTTGTAAATTACGAATTTGGCTGGAAGACCATTTTATTTGATGGGTCTCTGCGCTTAAACGGTAGCATGTTCTTTGTTGAGGTTGATGGCTTGCAAACCACGATTTTCGACACCAGCATTGTTAATTTGTTCTTCTCTGATAATGCTGCCAATGCAGAAATCAAAGGCCTTGAGGCAGATTTCGTTTACCTCACAGGCATTGAAGGTTTGACCATGGCAGGTGCCGTATCGTTTTTGGATACGCAAGTTACAGAGAAAATCACCCCTACTGACGATGTTGTCGTCGGTGACGAATTGGCCTTTGCGCCTGGCTATCAGGGTAATCTGAGAGTGCGTTACGAATGGGCGATGGGTAATGGATATATCGGTCACGTGATGCCACAAGTCACCATCTCCGATAAAAGCTATTCTGACATTATTCAGATTAACCGCGCTGAAATTGACGGCTGGGCAAGCGTTGACCTTCGTGTCGGTGTGACCGGTGAAGAATGGTCAAGTGAGTTCTTCATCGAAAACCTGACAGATGAGAGAGCCGAAATCAGTCGTGACTTTGTCTATGATACAAATCGAGTGACCTATATGCGTCCAATGACAATTGGGCTCAAGGTCAATCGAAAATTCTAATTAGCGTTCGCGCGGAAAACCGGGACCAGGATGAATGATTTGGGTTTGGTGATTAAGGAAGCCAGCCAAGCCATTAAGGCGCATAATTTTACGCATGCTCTTGACTTACTAACCCAAAATCTTGACCAAGATCCCGATCATATTGATAGCCTCTATCTCGCGGCTGTATGTTCGCGCTATATGCAGTCATATGACCGCGCAGAGGACCATCTCATTCACCTTCTGAGACTCGCCCCTGATATGGGGCGGGTTTATCAGGAGCTCGGGCACCTGAAACGCGCAACCGGTGACATTGAAACTGCCATTGCCCATTATCGGCAAGCCTGTGAACGCAATCCCGGCTTGCTTGCCTCATGGCAGGTACTTTACGAATTCTACAAACATCAAAACAACACAAATGCCGCCGCCCATATGAAGGAAAAAATCGACCGGCTCAACGCCCTCCCGCCTACTTTGTTGCATGTCACACAAATATTGCATGAAGGGCGACTGGCAGAAGCTGAAGAACTATGCCGGAAGTTCCTTCAACAAAATCCAAAAAATACGGCTGGTATGAACTTGCTTGCTGATATTGCCGGACGGCTTGGTTATCTGGGCGATGCCGAATTTCTTCTTGAAAGTGCTGTGGCGTTTAATCCCGAAGACTCGGAATTACGGCTTAATTACATGCTGCTCCTGCGCAAAAAACAGGATTTTGCAGCCTCCATCGAACAGGCAAAAATTCTATGCGAAAGTTTTCCGGATAATCTCTCCTACCGCGCACAAATGGCAATTGAGATGATGCAAAACGGAGAGTATGAGCAAGCGATTGATATATTCGATAGCGTATTGGCTGTTGCTCCAAAAGACCCGAACACACTCACCTCGAAAGCCCATGCGCTAAAAACCTTTGGCGATAATGAGGCAGCTATTCAAAACTATCAAGCGGCTTATCAGGCTAAATCTGATCATGGCGAGGCTTATTTCTCACTCGCGAATTTAAAGACCTATAGCTTCACGCCTGAAGAAGTTACCTTAATGGAAACCGAGATAGAGCGGCCGGAGCTTTCTCAAAAAGACCGTGCTTATTTTCATTTCGCCATGGCGCATGCCTATGAAAAAGACAAAAGAGTTGATGACAGCATTCATCACCTCAAAAAGGGTAATTTAATCAAACGCCAGCAAAGCAGCTATTCCATTAAAAGAATGACGCAGGAAATGGACGCTCATATAGACGTCTGCAGCGCACCATTTTTTGAGGCACATGATACTGGCGGATGCCCTGCCCCTGACCCGATATTTATTGTCGGTCTTCCCCGTGCTGGCTCAACCTTGATTGAGCAGATACTCGCCTCTCATTCACAAGTAGATGGTACGTTGGAGCTCCCAAATATTTTGACTCTCGCGCAAAGTCTTCGCGGGCAAGAGCGCCTTTCAGGCATTGGCAACTATCCTGAGGTTCTCAAAACCTTGTCACCCGAAAAACGACAGGAAATGGGGGAAGCCTATATAAATGACACCCGTCTGCATCGTAGCGGAGCACCTCGCTTTACCGATAAAATGCCTAATAATTTCCGCCATATCGGGTTGATACATCTCATTCTGCCCCATGCCAAAATCATTGATGCGCGCCGCGCGCCGCTGGATTGTTGCTTCAGCGCGTTTAAGCAACTTTTCGCGCAAGGGCAAGAATTTAGCTATGGGCTACAGGAGCTTGGGACTTATTACCGCGACTATACACGCCTCATGGCACATTGGGATGAGGTTTTACCCGGCAAGATACTGCGCGTACAACATGAAGACGTTATTGACGATTTAGAGGGTCAGGTAAGGCGCATGCTTGATTATCTCAACCTGCCATTTGAAGAGCAATGCATTACTTTTCATGAGAATCGCCGTTCAGTAAGGACCGCAAGTTCTGAACAAGTAAGAAAACCAATTAATACGGATGGGGTCGGCAAATGGAAACCTTATGCCAAAGATTTAAAACCGCTGGCGCTTGCTTTGGGTGACGATTTGGTGTCGCCGGAAGATTTATCCCTAATTTTATCCGAGTGAGAATGATGGAAAACGACAACCAAGATATACAAGACGATAAAATATTACCTGCCGATACAGATTATGAAATCGGGCAGGATAATATTGAGATTTTCGGGCTGGATATTCATAATCCTGTTTTTGTTCTCAGCGCAGGCCTTGCACTGATATTCTCATGCCTCGTGCTCGCCTTTCCCGAAACATCAACATCTGCGTTGATTGGCACACGCGATATTATTCTCGACCTATTTGACACCATGTTCTCGGTGTCAATTATCGCCCTCACAAGTTTTATCTTTTTCTTAATTGTCTCCCCATTCGGAAGCATTCGACTTGGCGGCGAAGATGCCAAAACCGAATTCGGCTTTGTCTCTTGGGTCTGTATGCTATTTTCTGCCGGTGTCGGCATTGGCATGACCTTTTATGGCGCGGCGGAGCCTCTGGCCAATTATACTGGCATTTACGGTTCACCACTTGGTGTCACACCAGAAAGCCCGGAAGCCTATCGTCTGGCTTTCAGCGCAACATTGTTTCATTGGGGGATTAGCGGCTGGTCGGTCTATGCATTGATTGGTCTTGCGATCGGGTTTTTTACTTTTAACCGCAAACTACCCCTCACAATCCGTTCGATTTTCTATCCCCTATTGGGTGAACGGGTTTGGGGCTGGCCGGGTCACATAATTGATGTTGTTGCGGTATTATCGACATTGTTTGGATTGGCAACCTCGCTCGGCCTTGGGGCGCAACAGGTATCCGCCGGATTGAATTATCTTTTTGACGTTCCAAAAACACTACAAACGCAAGCTTTGGTTATTATGTCCATCACCAGCTTGGCGATATTTTCGGTAGTGCGTGGCCTGGAAAGAGGTGTCAGGAAGCTAAGTAACATCACAATCGGCATGGCAGCCTGTCTCTTAATATTCGTCATTATTGCGGGGCCAACGGCGCTTATTCTCAAAGCCTTTCCAGAAAATTTTGTTAATTATTTTATTGATATGTTTCGGCTCAGTACAATTGACCGCCCTGATGACAAGCAATGGTATCACGACTGGACAATTTTCTATTGGGCATGGTGGATATCATGGTCACCTTTTGTTGGCATATTCATCGCACGTATTTCTAAAGGGCGGACCGTGCGGCAATTTCTGATCGTTGTTATGTCAACACCCGTGCTTGTTGCTCTGGTGTGGTTTAGTTCATTCGGGACCACCGCGATTGCACAATATGATGCTAATATTGGTAGTCTGCCAGAGAATACAGGCGACATATCACTTGTGCTTTTCCTCATGTTGGAAAACCTTGTTTTCCCTATACTCTCCAGCCTGTTTGCCGTCGCGCTTTTGGTTTTCTTTTTCGTCACCTCATCCGATTCGGGTTCACTGGTAATCGACAGTATTACGTCGGGTGGTAAACTCCACGCACCAAAGCCACAGCGAATTTTCTGGGCATCCGTTGAAGGTTTACTGGCAATTGTTTTGCTCGTTGGCGGCGGGTCATCGGCGCTTGGTGCAATTCAAGCAGGGGCGATTTCTATGGCACTTCCTTTTGTGATTATTCTTCTCGCCGCAGCTATTAGTCTATCTAGTGGCCTCTATACCGAGTTATGTTATATAAGATCCTTAAACTCCAGAAAAGAGATTGATGCCCATGAGAAATAATAATCTTGAAGACGCATTAGTCGCCATCAGACGCGTCATGCGTGTAACTGAAATTAATTCGCTATCACTTGCGAAAAAAACCAAACTGACACCAACCCAGATGATTGTCCTGCAGGTGATTGCAACCACCGACGAGGCAACGCCCAGTTTTATTTCCAATAAAACAACTCTCGGCTATGCAACTATTACGACAGTGCTGAATAAGCTTGTCTCAAGAGAACTCATTACACGCAAAAAAGGTGATCTTGATAAGCGCATGCAATTCGTCAAAATCACCGAAAAAGGAAAAGAAACAATTGAGTTGGCGCCAGACATGCTGCAAAGCCAGTTCGAGAAAAATTTCCAAAATCTCCATGACTGGGAGCAAAGCATGATTGTTGCCTGCCTCCAGCGTGTGTCCTTCTTCCTAGAAGCTGAAACCATTGATGCCGCACCCATTCTGGATTATGGCGAATTGAACCAGCCACCAGAAACGTGAGCCCACCCGCAACCCAAGTGATGATTGAACACCCTTTTTTCACTGTGTTTCCAGGGCGCAGCTCGGGACTTGGGGCTTGGTTCTGGGTTGGTAGATAGATAATATAATAAAAACGTTAAGGTTTAGGGCAATAATCTTAAATAAGCGTCAGAAATAATGGGATCAAGCTAAACCATTTTTCGCAATTTGCAGAATCATCTGTTCATAAGTGAGGCCTAAATTTATATGACATGATCTATAAAAATACCCTTTGCGGAGTCCGGGCATTAAGTTTGCTTCAACAAAATGTGGGATGCGATGATTATCTAATTTAATATCAATCCGTCCAAAGGCTTTGCCGTTAAGTGCTACAAATGCTGATTTCGCAAGCTCTGATAGTTGCTCTCTAATAGCCGCATTCTTCACAGCTATCACTTTTTCATTATCTAAGCGCTTTATATCAAAGTCGAGAATACGTTGACCATTTTTATTCTTCGGCGCGATTATTTCTATCGGCATGGCGGTGAGTGTTCCGCTTGAGCTATCCTCAAAAATACCGACGCTATATTCTCTACCAGATAAATAAGTCTCAACCAAAGAACGGGAATTCTGTTTGTCCCAAATATCGGCAACTTTTGACTTAAAATCAGCAAAGTTGTTGACGATAGATTTGGCGTCAATGCCATTGCTATCGCCGCTCGCAACTGGTTTGACAAAGAGAGGAAATGCTATGGGAATTGAAGCCTCAGTTGGGTGTTCATCCGGTGCCGTCGTGAAATAATCAGCAGTAGCCAATCCCGCCTTTTTGATTAATATCTTGGCATTACCTTTATCAAATTCGCCATCCAGTGCCGCCTTGTTTGAAGCAACATATGCGATACCATGCTGATCTAGATAATCATTCAGCCATAATTTTCGATTTTCAAAATTAAAATATTTCACACCAGAAAACACAAGATCTGGGCGTCTGGCAGCGAGTATGTCCAAATCAATTTGCTCGTTAATAACGGTGATACTCACTTGCTGATAAGCGCGTGATAAAATACTACAAATCAGTTGTTCATCTATATCAATTCCAATATTGAGTGGAACAGTACTGCTCATTAAAAGCGAAGGTAGTGAAACGATTTCAATCGTTTTGTTAATTTTCTTAGGGCTGTTAGGAGTGGTGTGAGAGATTCTATCCTCTAATAAAGTAAGAGATGACATTTGAGTTGATTTATCTCGTGCAAATGCAATTTGCTTGTTGGCATAATCCATCGATAACCTTAAATATGCGCGCATGCGCTATTTTATAGAACCACAATAGGTTCTATAGCTGTAATGTATAAGAGTGTGTTTAGAGATAAGCGTATAGAATTGAATTTTAGATATGTGTTTTTCACATACGCCTATTGATTAGTATATTATCAGATGCGGGTGGAACTAGATACAACTAATTTTAAGCTGAAATAAGTATCAAGGCTTAAGCTAAAAAGCAGGAGCGACTAGTCGCAAATCCCGTTTGGGGTCTACAGTTTGGTCTACACTCAAATACATAGATTTAGCTCCTCAAACAAAAACACTTGAAGATCAATGACTCGAGCCGTGTTTCACGGACCTTGAGACTTTAAAATGGTGCGGTCGAGAAGACTCGAACTTCCACGGGTGTTACCCCACAGCGACCTAAGTAATTGATATCTATATATTATAATTTCAAACACTGTTTGTCAAACAGGCTCTAAAGACGCTGATTTCCCTGCTGTGGTCTACCATCTGGTCTACCCCAACTTGGGAATGATCTGCGGAGATGTCTAAATTGGAAGATAATACGAAGCCCCCCCCCAAAAAAAACACAGCCAGATAAATATATAAATATCGATCCTGACGTATAGTCAGCTAGCTTGGTGGTTTCTCATAAAAAAGACCCCACTATCTCTAGCGAGGTCAGTAAATACCATTAGGAAGGGTATTTATATTAACACCCCTTGGTTATGATATTTAATTTTAATGTATACTTTCAATACTTACCGAAGAGCCACTTATTCTGAACCTTACACCCTTTCCGACAAAACTTGAGCTTATATTCGAACCTTGATAAAGACCTGAAACTGAATAAGAAACGGAACAATACTTCCCTCCATCATTCCAGTAAATATTCTTCTTAACTACAGCCCCCCCATTTCGGGCGATAAATCTATGAGCCTGACTACCATTTACTAAAAGGTTAGTTTCCATAGCCTTCCTGGAGACGGAATAAGCTCGATTGCAGAGTATTTTAGCAGTTTCAACATCAACACTTTCTCCCGAACCGTCACTGTAATAATTGACCGTCCCATTTCCTAAAGCGGCAACAATTGAGTCCTGCCGCTGTCTTTCAGCCTTTCGTTTGGCTGCCTCAGCATCGGCCTTAGCTTTTCTTTCTTTTCGCTCAGCCTCTTTAATAGCAGCAAGTTCAGCTGCTTTTTTTGCCTCAGCTTCAAAATTCTCACGGTAGCTAATAAACTCTTCGTCGTCATAATCTAAATTATTTTCTAATGCATACACCACTAGGTCAGCACTACCAATCTCATCAACTTCTTCTTCTAAGTCTTCGCAATCCTTGTCACCAAACCCTAAGAAATTGTCCTGCTCGGAAATCCACTTAACCACTGGCTCAGCTTTTTTATCAAAAACCTTTATGCAGTATTTTGCCTCATCCTCAGAAATATCATATTTTTCGGATAAAACTTGGTGCTGAGGTTTCTTGGGTGGAGAAGAGCTCCCAAAAGCAAACAAAACCATTAGGATAAGGAAGAAGAACCCCAATAAGGACTTTATGTTAAAATTCAAAGATGCCATTTTAGCTACCCACTTTCTTAATAATACTAAAACAACAATATGAGAGACCAATAGCTATATTAAAGGTTACTATGTCGTAGGCGTCAAATGTACCAGGCAAAAAACCAAATTTTTGTCCCAGCTCCAAAAAAATTCCAAGTAAAGATAAATAGAAGAAAGCTAAATATTTTCGGATACCAGCAGAGTTTGTATTTGAAAAAAAATACAAAAAACCAAGTGACAAGCTCATCATCCAAAAAAAATCAGCGCCATGATTATTTAAAAGCTCAACAAAATTATTTGACAAATTATATGATAGGACAAGTTGTTGAGTATCTACACCAGTCATATTAAATAATAAAACCTCAAACCAGGTGGGCGTGACTCTGAGAAAAATATAAATTGAAAAACCAAGAAATAGACTTGCAGACGAAGTAAATAGCAAAAGCACTGTTGAAAAAGAAACTTGGGATTTAAACAAAATACCACCTAATAATCAGAGAAGTAGTGAGAATATCCTATTACCTGCAAAAGAAGGTTTTCTAGAGTATATTTGATTGCAAGCATTACTCTAACTCATCAGATAAATATGCTAGGTTTCATCGATATTAAATACATGTAGTTAATTAAAAATAAACATACGACATTTATAGCTGGCTTTCATAACCCCTCATAAGAAGAAATACATCAAAATTTTTATAAAGATTTAGCCTTAAAAATAATCAACCAATAATCGGTTTTCTCATAAAAAAACCCCGCTATCGCTAGCGGGGCGAGTCAATGCCATTAGGAGGGTTAAGTTTTGAATTACATTAATAACCATCAGGAAATTAACGTAAAGGTTTATCTATTGATAATTATTTAAATAATATTTTTCTCCAAGGAATAAAAATATCGACTAATTCACGGAACAATTTACTGTATTTTTTAGCTCTGTAGTTGAGTATGCCTTTTTCTCTCCAGTCTCTAAATTTAACACTGTTCGACTAGCCATGAACGGGTACTTTTTAGCGATTTCAGGATAGACAATCTCTATTTCTTTTTTCTCTGCATCAGTAAATGTAAAATTCTTAATTTCTTGTTTGTTGCTGATATTGAAAGTCGGCATGTTGGTTATTGTTGTCACTTTCATTGTTGTTTCATCAATATAATAATCAGTAGTGCCGTTTTTATCTTTACAAGTAACACCCCCTGCTGCATGTGCAAACGTTGACATAGTAAAAAACAAACCCGCAATCAAAATAAACTTTTTCATTAAACTAACTCTCAATAAATAATACTAAATCTATAATTCATAATTAACATATAGATAATTAAGAACTTACAAAACCCCAAAGTTTAAATGCTAGTTTCTCGCTCCCCAAAAAAACTCAGCCAGATAGATATATAAATATTGAGCCTGACGTATAGTCAGCTGGTTAGGTGGTTTATCATAAAATAGACCCCACTATCTCTAGCGGGGTCAGTAAATGCCATTAGGGAGGGTATTTATATTAACACCCCTTCCCCATATTATTTAGCCAGAGATGCAAACTCTTTATTACCAGCCAACATTGCAACTTTAAGCTGTTCCAGCTGGTCTTCTAGTTTGGCTAGCCTCTTTTCATACTCAGCTATCTTGGTGTCCTTATAGTTTTCTTTTTCTGCAATAGCTCTCAAGCTTGCTTGTTGCCTGTATAGCTCTGTTTCCATTGCGGCTGTATTTGATTTGCTGCTCTTAGAAGGTTTGTAGCCAATCTTATAAATAAAGCCTGCCTTTAAAGAATAATCATCGAATTCTCTGTTACCAACGCTTGCGCCACCACTTGAGAGCTTTGAAGCACCGAAGTTGACGGCAAAGTTATCATTAATATTAGAGGCACAACCCAGAGAGAATGCTTGTGAGTTACCGTAAGACCCAAGACCACCCCCACAATACGCTTCTGCGTCTGGAGCTGTGTTAGGCAGAGCTGCAAGGGCTGCACTCATAGCGTTGCTGTCTTCGATGCCGTCAGCCAGCTTGTTAGCAACAGTGTCTGTGTAGGTATTAGCTGATGTCAGTGTGCTAGCGGCAACAGTGTCTGTGTAGGAATTAGCTGATGTCAGTGTG
>ALYF01000006.1:0-90000 GCA_000293845.2 alpha proteobacterium IMCC14465
AACCCATCTCGGGTGCGCCAGATTCAAGTTTCAAGCACCGTGTTTCACGGCTCAAGCCATTGATCTTCAAGAATCTCGGAACTTGGGTCTTCCTAAATCACAATTTTTTGAAGCCACTTTTGCTTCACGACAAGGTCATACCCGTCACCATATGAGTGACCTATGCCAGAAGTGCTCCACCCCCCGATGGCATCAGAAATATCTGATGGACACTCAACCGCTCGTAATCGATCACGCAAAGCATGCCGGAATGAATAAACCACACACCCGTCAGGAACTCTGGGCTTAAGCCATTTATTTAGTGCCGCACTTGCTGAGTTGGCATTGCATTTAGACGCACTGGTGTAATTCGAGAAGGCGAATTGCGCTTCAGTCTGCATAATCTGTCCAGCCGCCCAATAACTTTTACCAATAAGTGGAACGAGCCTTTCGCTTGATGCGGTCTTAAGCTTCCGCCAAGGGTGCTTTTGGATAATCAAATGGGGTATTTCAGTATCAAGCACGATATCTTCTTTTATTAACCCCAGTGCTTCTGAGAGGCGAAGGCCAGTATCGCTGATTAGAGCAAGTAGATGACGGTTTGGGTCATTCGTCGCTTCACATTCCGCCTGCAATATTTTGATTGTCTTTACAGGCATGGTTGGACGAGACTTTGACCTGTCATCGGCGGGGATAAATACTTTTGCGAATGGATTTGTGATTGGCAGTCCATGTTCTTGGATCGCCAAAGAGACAATAGATCGAATTGAAGCGAAGCACCTCTTCACTGAAGAAGAGGCAAGGCCTCTTTCAATCAAATGGTCCCGAAAACTTGCCGCATCAGCAGACGTTAACTCACCAATCGAAGGATCACCAACGACAGCATAAAATTGTTCGATGTTACGCCGCGCGGTCCGCTCGAACGCTTCGCCCTTACCATTGCCCTTAAGACGCAGGTAGAGGTCAAGAGCCTCAGATAGCGAGATTGACGTCTCACCGCTGGTTGGTCTCTCTAGCGTCATCGAATGTTATGAGATTATCTCTTCGAGCTTCATGCCGTTCCAGAAGCTCTCTAGCTTTTCTGACAAAACAATTGCTGAAGCGATTGCCTTGCGACGCGACTTCGTTTTAAGCGAAACGACAATCCGCTTTTTACCCAGTCGCTTTTGAAGTTCTTTTGGAATGCGCCGCGTGTAGTAGTAATGCACACCCCGCCGCCTGGTCAGGTATGTCCCATTTTGGTCCACCATCTGGTCTACCATTGAAACCATGATTTATGCTCCTCAAACAAATATGCTTGAAGATCAATGGCTTGAGCCGTGAAACACGGTGCTTGAAACTTGAATCTGGCGCACCCGAGAGGATTTGAACCTCTGACCTCTGCCTTCGGAGGGCGGATTCACTGGTTTTTTCTTCAAAAGCACTGTTCTCACCACTGATTAAATCCCTGTGACGCTATGCTGTTGATGACTTCTGTGTCAATGCTGTGTCATCATATTTATTCTTTGCACCACTCACCACAGTTCTGGTTTGGATAATGCCGCAACACATTCAAAATTAATCGGCATATCTATAGTTGCATTTCTATCCAGCATCATACCTGTCCAACCGAATGGGTATTCCAATGGGTATGGTGGAACGAACAAGCGTCCAATCTCTTCATTGAATCCGAACTGCCCATAGTAATCAGGGTCACCATAAACCAATAGGACACCAACTCCCGCTTTGGTGAGTGTATCTATTCCATAATTGATGAGTTTTCTTCCAACACCTTGTTTTTGATGTTCTGTAGATACAGCAAGTGGCGCAAGAATGTATCCAGAGATACTCGCATCAGATTTCAAGAATATGGGACTGTAAGACACATATCCAATTATTTGATTATCAACCTCTGCAACTAATGACAAAATCTTGGGAGATGAGGTTTCAGTGGAGAGGTCAAATGCAAATTGACTAATTTCTTCATTTTCCTCATCGGAGAACGAAGTTTCAAGAACCTTCTGCACAGATATCAAATCTGCGTTTTGAAATAATCTGATGTCCATAATATCCCCGAAAGTTCAGTCTTAATGATAACAAAAGATGGACTTTTTGTATTTTTCTATTTTCGTAAAAGGATACCTATTTGTTTATTAGTTCTTTCATTAAGCAACTGACCACTCACAATAATCGCAGTCATTGCACCTAGTTGTTTTCTCAATGCAATATTGGCATCACACATTTCAATAAGACCTTCTTGAAGTCTTTTTATTTGTTCTTCAGTGGTCTCATTACTTCTAGGTCTTAAAGTTTGTTTTGCGTTGGATAAGTTCTGTTCAACCTTCTTTCCTTCATTCCTGGCGCGCATAGCATAAGCAGTAGCGACACCTTTACGAAGGAGTCTGGATTCTTTGAGTTCAATTGGTTCATCTAAATCTTGTTTAAGTTCTTTATAGGTTTTCATTTTTTCTTCCTGCGGTTTGTCTAGACACACTAACCCTTCCGAGGGGTTAGCATGTCTGACAAATACCTGCGTATATGTCTGAGACACATCCAATCAGAGAAACCTAACTCAATAGGTAGGGTGGGTAATCCGATATCCCTTTAGACTCCACTAGACTACGGTGACGATACAGAACCGATTGGATGATTGTCTGTATCGTCAGAGGGTGATGTTTCCCTCGTCCTGTTGGTAATGTTTCAACACCCCATCCAACTTTGGTGTTTCATAATAAGAAGGTGCTACCTAACCAAGTTCCGAACCAGATAGGTTCTCAATGGGTCTGTATGCTCAATGTAAGGAATTCTCTTACTCTATTATATATACGAGTAAGACTCTCAACTTATTGAAAAATAATATATTTTTCGGATATTTTTTGCGGCATGAGATGGGTATATCTAAACAATTGTCTGATGTCCTTATGCCCTGAAATCAAAGCAACCTCAGGCACTGTCAGACCATGTTCGAAGAATCGTGATATCGCCTCATGGCGTAGGTCATGAAACCTTAAATCTTGGATGTCTGCGTTCTTTTTCACCCTTCTCCACGCAAGTTGCAGGCAATTTGCCGTAATGGGGAAAACGAACTCTGTTTTTTTCTCTAGATTTTTTAGAACCTCGAAAGCATTTCGGGTCAATGGAACAGTGCGGTCATCACCATTCTTCGTATTGGTGAGTTTGGCAGTCTTTTTAGTTTCATCAATATCCGACCAACGCATTTTGAGTATCTCTGACCTACGCATTCCCGTCTCAACTGCGAAAATAATGATTGGTGCAATGAGGGAGTTCTTTTGTTCGAGTGCGATAGTTAATAGTCTCTCAAATTCATCATTTTCGAGTCTGCGGGTGCGTGGCGTATATGTGGAGGGTAATTCTATGAACTTGATTGGATTATCTGTCAGACCAACTCCGAGGATGCGAATTCCATAGTCCAAAACCCGTTTCATAAGGGTCAATTCACCCCTGACGGTGCATTGTTTTACAATTTCCAATCTGTCATTGCGGTATTGTTCATAATGACGAGGGGTGAGGTGTGCAACCTTGACCTGACCAATCCATGAATTTGCAAAACGATTCAATCGATAAGTCTCGGTTTGATAACCTTTGTGAGTTGGGGTGACCTTATCCCGATATTTCTCAATTAAATCTTTGAATTTGAGGTTTGGGGAAGATTTGGAAGTGTGCAGTGGCGCAGAACGAATGGCGGTTTCGGTCTCTCTGCACCAATCCAGTGCATCCGATTTTTTCTCAAAAGTTTTTGTGAAACTTCTCCATCCAGCAATCCTGACTTGAGCATTCCACTTTGTCCCTCTTCGTCTCACACAACCCATGACTTGACCTTTCACTGTGTCAAATCAGTGTCAAAACTGCGTCATCTCTGAAGAATACTGGAAAATTCACTGCGTAACCCGCAGAAACCTTGGCGCACCCGAGAGGATTTGAACCTCTGACCTCTGCCTTCGGAGGGCAGCGCTCTATCCAGCTGAGCTACGGGTGCTAACAAGCAAACTTATACACCAATGAGGGGCTAAGACAATGTTGATAACACCACTGATATAACCACTAATAATAATGCCTCCAGTAATGCAGGTAGCAATGCCCATAATTAAGCCAATCATAATGTTTCCACATGCCCGATAAATTTTTTCAATCGTGGCGAAATCATTATTGTGTCAACAGGGTAAAATATGCATGATGCGCCTAATTACATGGGGGATTTTATGTCTAAAGAAGCAGTTATTGTATCAAGTGCCCGTACCGGACTGGCGAAATCAGGCCGCGGCGGCTTTAACATGACGCATGGCGCCACTATGGGCGGTCATGTCATTAAAAGTGTGATTGAACGCGCTGGTGTGGATCCGGGTGAGATTGAAGATGTGGTTATGGGTTGCGGTTGGCCGGAAGGAGCAACTGGCAATAATATCGCTCGATTATCTGCGATGAGTGCCGGATGTCCTGATACTGTAAGCGGTGTAACAGTTAATCGTTTTTGTTCCTCAGGTTTACAAACCATTGCGATGGCCGCTGGTCAGGTTTTGACTGAAGATGTTCCGATGGCAATTGGCGCGGGCGTCGAGTCGATTTCCCTGGTTACCATGCAGGGTCCTAATATGAATAATTTCACCGAGGACAGCCTGATGGAAACGCATCCAGACCTATGGATGCCCATGATTGAAACGGCTGACATTGTTGCCGAGCGTTATAATGTGTCCCGTGAATCACAAGACGAATATGCGTTGCAAAGCCAGCAACGGATGGCAGCTGCTCAGGAAGCCGGTCTCTTCAAAGATGAGATTGTGCCCATGGCAACCAAAATGAAAGTCGTTAATAAAGAGACAGGCGAAGAGAGCATTGTCGATGCGGTGGTTGATCGTGATGATTGTAACCGTCCGGGAACAACGCTTGAGGGTCTGGCCTCTCTGAAGCCGGTGCGCGGTGACGATAAGTTTATTACCGCCGGTAATGCCTCACAATTATCCGATGGCGCGGCGGCTGTGCTGGTTATGGAAGCCAAAGAAGCCGAGAAACGTAATCTTGAGCCACTTGGTGCTTTCCGCGGTTTTGCCGTTGCCGGTTGTGCGGCGGATGAAATGGGTATTGGTCCGGTTTTTGCTGTACCGCGTCTGTTGGAACGTAAAGGCCTCACGGTTGACGATATCGACCTTTGGGAGCTGAACGAAGCTTTCGCAAGTCAGGCGCTCTATAGTAGAGATAGACTTGGCATTGATAATGAAAAATTCAACGTTAATGGCGGTTCCATTGCCATTGGCCACCCGTTTGGTATGACCGGTGCGCGTCTTGTGGGCCATGCGCTCATGGAAGGCAAACGCCGTAAAGCCAAAAATGTTGTTGTCACAATGTGTATTGGCGGCGGCATGGGTGCAGCTGGGTTATTCGAAGTTTATTAATAATAGCAAGCGGCTAGCGTGTGGTGCAAAATTGCCACACATTGTGTGTGAGTTAAATTTTTGACTATGCAAAATTAGATTTTAGTGAAAAACTTACGTAACGAATATTGTATTTGTATTAATAGGGGAGGGCTCCATGAGCTTGAAAATGTACGCTAAGGGCAGTGTTTTAGCACTGGCAGGAATATTTGCCTTTACGGGTTTTGCATCCGCACAGGTGGATGAGATAACAGTCACAGCCAAAAAAAGGGAAACAGCTCTGGTAGATACGCCCATTTCTGTGGGGGTGATAAATTCTAAAGATTTAGAAATTATTGAAGCTAGTGATATTTCAGAAATTCAATTTTCTGTTCCATCAGTTAAATTTACTCAAAACCAATCTGCTCAAAATCAAACTGTATTTATCAGAGGTTTTGGTAACGGTACCAACAATCCTGGTATTGAGCCGGCTGTAAGTATTATTGTTGACGGCGTTTCTAGAACTAGAAATCAGTCAGCACTGAATGACTTAATCAGTGTCGAGCAAATAGAAGTTATCAGGGGCCCTCAGTCCACGCTTTTCGGAAGATCCTCATCAGCAGGTGTGATTAATATCAAAACAAAACTTCCAGAAGATGAATTCGGCGGTAAAATTAGTGCAACCGGTGGGTCAGATAATCTTATGAAAATCGCCGGAACGATTACCGGTCCTCTTTCTGACAACACACAATTTAGGCTTTCCGCATCAAAACAAGAGCGTGACGGCTACATTACTAATTCTGTAACAGGTAGCGATGTTAATAATAGAGATAGATATGCTGTGCGCGGTCAAATCTTTTCTCAACTATCTGATGAATTAACAATGCGCATTATTGCAGATTACGACTCTTTAGATGAGAAGTGTTGTGGCATTGCACAATTAAATTCTGGTCTCATAGACGGTGCCTTGGTGCAAGCAGGAATATTAGCTTCCAGACCAGCTGTAGGATCTCATTCAGGCGTTTTTGGCGCAAACTTTGACCCCGTATCAAAGGCTGAAGGCAAAGGCTTATCCGCTCAGTTTGATTTAGATCTTGGATCTTCAACATTCACCTCCATTACTGCCTATCGTGAAAATAGTTTTCAAAGCAGTGCAGATGTGGATTTCCTAGCAGCAGATATCCTCGTTGAGAATACTGATACAGATTTCCAAAGCTTTACTCAGGAAATCCAACTTCAATCAGATGACAGCGGTGACTTCAGATGGTTGGTCGGCGCCTATTATTTAGACGAGGATATTGTTGCTGATAGATCCGTTTTATTCACGAATACTGCGGGTATCAGAAACGTTGTTAATACTCTTCTAGGTATTCAAGGCTCAAGTCTGAATGCTGTCGCCACTCAAGTTGCTCAGGGTACAATTGCTGGAGTTGCAGCTTTACCGAGTGCCATTCAGGTAGCTGCAGGATTTCCTAACCCTGGGAACCCTCAAGTTGGTGCTTTCCTAGATGCAAATGGTAATCCTCTCGGGGCTGCCGCATTTACTGATCCAGCAACAGCTCTTATTGCAGCTGGCGCTGTAGAGCAGACGGTGGCAACTTTCCTCGGTACTAGCATTAATAATTCATGGTATGTTGCCGGCCAGGGCATTCAAGACACTGATTTTGATGTTAATACTGAGACGCTTCAGCTTTATGCTCAAGTTGATTGGGATATTTCAGAAAATCTAACTATCGATTTCTCTGCTGCATATATTGATGACAAGAAAACTGTCGTCAGTGATGTAGATATCATTGATAATTTCTCTGAAATTCCTGTTGTTACAAATCCTGCAACCGCTGGATTGACAGCTATCCAGTTTTTCCCACAGTTTGTGAATTACCCAAATGCGGCCGAAACCGGTGTATTTGAGTCCAGCGAGGTTACCACCTCAACCAAATTAATCTGGGCTTTGGATGATGACACAAATATCTATGCGAGTTATTCAACTGGATTTAAACCTATATCTGTAAGTATTTCTACTGACCCAGCGGTTTATGCAGGGTTACCATTAGATCCTTCCAGATATCGCGCAGAACCGGAAGAAGTAACTCTCTACGAAGTTGGAATGAAGAAACAATTAGATAATGGTTATGTTAACTTTACAGTTTTCAACCAAACAATTGAAAATTTCCAAAGTAACAATTTTGCCGGTACTGGCTTTAACCTTGCTAATGCTGAGGAACAGCAAAACGTTGGTTTTGAAATTGACTCGCTCATCTTCTTTAGTGAAAATTTCTTCACCACTTTGGGCTTGCAGTATGTTGACGCTGAATTTGTGAAGCATACTTTTGGTACTTGTGACAGAACACGCTCCGGTGACCCAACTGATGATTGCGCCCCAGGTAAAATCTACAGAGATATCAGCGGAACAACTCCGGCGAGTATTCCAGATCTAACATTTTCTCTAACCGGTAATTATAGATTTGATGTGTCAGAAACAACTGACGGGCTTTTCAGAATTGAATATTTCCATGAAGCTAAGCATCAGGCCACAGATACTGTTTCTGAGGCTATTGCGCCAAGAGAAATTGATATGTTCAACGCAGCTTTAAACTTCAAGAATAGAGATAATGGACTTTCTGTTACTCTATGGGGAAGAAATATAAATGATGAAGAGTTCATCCAAACTGCTTTTAATGTTCCAGGCTCTGACTCACAAGCTGCCTATCCAGCTCCGGGAGCTATCTACGGTATTACGGTCGCTAAAGAATTCTAATTTAGCTACTTACTAATCATGATTTTGAAGGGCGGCTTTCGGGTCGCCCTTTTTTTGCTTAAATTTGAAAATTCCTGATTGGGCAAATAAAGCTTATGCGCCAGTTTGTGTTTCACTCAAGATGAAGGCATGAACCGTGTGAAGCTATAAAGGTGTTCACTGTGTCTTTGGGGAGTTCTTAACGTTTGATGCCAGCGTAAATGCCGGAGAAGATACGTCTGATTATGAGAATTTTTGATTGGTCCGATAGCCTATGAACATCTTAATCGCACAATCAGCACCATTTAAATTTACTTCACATATTAAAAAAAGTATATCCTAGGGAGCTTAAATTCATAACTAGTTCGAGTAATCCAAATGCAAAACCGTATACTTATAAATGATTTACACGTTGATGAACTCTTAGCTGATTTCGTCGCCAATGAAGCCATTTCCGGTTTGGACATTACCGCAGAACAATTCTGGCAGGCCTGTTCAAATATCCTGTCGAAACACGCGCAGACAAATAAAGAGTTGTTAGCCAAGCGCGACGAGCTTCAAAAGCAAATAGATGATTGGTTTACTGAACATGCGCATCAGGCATTTGACGCCGGAGCGTATCGCGCGTTTCTTGAAGATATTGGGTATCTTCTGCCTGAGGGGGATGCGTTTTCAATTGAGACAGAAAATGTAGATCCTGAAATTGCTGATATTGCTGGCCCACAACTTGTTGTGCCGGTTAAAAATGCCAGATATGCGTTGAATGCCGCCAATGCAAGATGGGGCAGTTTGTATGATGCGTTTTACGGTACGGATGTTATCTCCCGCGAGGGCGATTTAGCGCCTGAGGGAGGCTATAATCCGGTTCGCGGCGCTGAGGTTATTAAGCGCGCCAAAGCGTTAATGGATGACTTTATCGGGCTGAACAATGCCAGCCATGCCGATGTGACCAGCTATGATATTACAGAGGGCGCATTGCGGGCGACTTTGGCGTCAGGCGAAACGACGGGGCTGGTCTCGCCGGAAAAGTTTATCGGCTATCAAGGGTCTGCGGATGCGCCAAGCTCTCTTTTGTTATGCAATCATGATTTGCATATCGACATAATCATTAATCGGGAGCATCCGATTGGTCGGGATGACCCGGCGGGTATCGCGGATGTCGAACTTGAATCAGCTGTAACAACCATTATGGATTGTGAAGACTCCGTTGCGGCTGTCGATGCCGAAGATAAAGTTGAGACCTATCGCAATTTGCTTGGTTTGTTACGCGGTGATTTGGCGTGTGACATGGTCAAGGGTGGTAAAACAATCACAAGGTCACTGAATAAAAACCGCGATTATATCTCTGCCAGTGGCGCGCCTGTTACGCTGAGAGGTCTTAGTCTCATGCTTATCCGAAATGTTGGGCATTTAATGACTAATCCCGCCATTCTGGATGCTGATGGCAATGAAATCCCTGAAGGCATTATGGATGCGCTGATGACCGGTCTGCTGGCTTGGCATGATTTGAACAAGGCAGACGCTGCATCAAAAAATAGCCCGGCAGGGTCGGTTTATATTGTGAAGCCGAAAATGCATGGGCCAGAAGAAGTGGCTTTTTGTAATCAGCTCTTTGCCGATGTGGAAGCTGAGCTTGGCCTCAAGCCATTGACGCTCAAAATTGGGATTATGGATGAGGAACGCCGCACAACGCTTAATCTGAAAGAGTGTATTCGTGCTGCCAAACAGCGTGTGATTTTCATCAATACAGGTTTTCTTGACCGCACGGGGGATGAAATTCATACCTCTATGATGGCAGGTCCGATGATACGAAAAGCGGATATGAAAGCCTCGTCTTGGTTAACGGCTTATGAAGACTGGAATGTTGATGTTGGTCTTGAATGCGGTCTAAAAGGCAAGGCACAAATCGGTAAGGGCATGTGGGCCATGCCGGATTTGATGGCAGATATGCTGGACACTAAAATCGGGCATCCAAAAGCCGGCGCGGATTGTGCTTGGGCGCCATCCCCTACAGCTGCAACCATTCACGCTGTGCATTATCACATGGTGGATGTGGATGCTGTTCAAGATAGCTTAGCATCGCGCTCACGTGCGTCGATTGAGGACATTCTATCCATTCCTGTAGCAGAGCGCCCGAATTGGGGTGCTGAGGATATTCAGCAAGAGCTGGATAATAACGCGCAGGGTATTCTGGGTTATGTTGTGCGCTGGGTCGAGCAAGGTGTCGGCTGTTCCAAAGTGCCGGATATTCATAATGTCGGCCTGATGGAAGACCGCGCAACGCTCAGGATTTCCAGCCAGCATATGGCGAACTGGTTGCATCACGGCATTGTTGATGAGGCGCAGGTTATGGAAACGATGAAGCGCATGGCGGCTATTGTTGACGGTCAAAATGCGGGTGACCCAGAATATAAGCCAATGGCAGATGATTTGGATGGTAGTGTCGCCTTTCAGGCGGCATGTGATCTGGTGTTCAAAGGCAAAGAACAGCCTAGCGGTTATACCGAACCTTTACTGCATCAAAGAAGGTTGGAATTTAAAGCTCTTTAAGCCTCAGCAATCCAAGAAATTTAAGACGCTGTATTACGCCTTATCATGGTGTTGATATAGCTGAAAGTGAGAGCCGCAATTGCGCTACAGGCTGATAAGGCGATAAATCCTATGATGGTGCGGGATGCCCCGATAGGCGTGACACCGAGCAGGCTGTTCATCAATGAGAGGGCTGTAATAGCTGAGACAAAGCCTGCAGTCACATTGATGATATGATGAGAGATGGGAAGCATTCTGGATATGCGAGCCGCCACAATCAGAGATATTATCAGGCCAATGCCAAATATCGCTGAATAAAGCGGGAAGAGGTTAACCAAATCATGACCAAGGGTTGCCAGCCAAACACTTGCAGGCACGTTGACCCCCAGTGCAATTATCTCCAGCATGGCAAAACTGGAGATTAGCGTGATGCCCAGCAGATTTAATACCAGCATGGCAGGCACAAAAGCATAGGTGAATGTCAGAATTGATTTTATAATTTTTGGCATAATAAACTTTTAAAACATTATTTTTAAAAACACTATCTTCTAAAACATAATCTTCTAAAATAGGCGGATATAATTTATATCCAGAAATATGATGAATATGAAATATCTTGCAAGCTTATTTATAACTCTCTTTATGACTGGTTTTTTTGCTTCCACTCACATGGTGGCGGCAGAGGATTACCGTTTGGTGAAAATCACCGATGAGCTAGATATGCCGTGGGGTCTGGCTTTTCTACCAAATGGTGATTTGCTTGTGACGGAGCTTTCTGGCTCTTTAAGACGCGTGCGTGATGGCAAAGTCTCAGCGCCTATCGGCAATGTTCCCGATGTTCTTTATGACGGTCAGGGCGGCTTGATGGATGTTGTTCTCCATCCTGATTTTGCAGAGAATAATCTCGTCTATCTGACCTATGCGGCTGGCACGCCTGAAGCTAATCGTCTGGTATTGATGCGGGCACGGCTTGCCGATAAAACCTTGGAAAACCCAGAAACGCTGTATCAAACACAAAACAGAAATCGCCCTGTGCATTTTGGTGCGAGGCTGGTTTTTTTGAATGATGGCACATTAATTCTGACCCATGGCGATGCTTTCGATGAGCGCGAAAAGGCACAGGATTTAAGCTCTTCGACCGGGAAAATACTGCGACTAACAGAAACAGGGGACGCGCCGCCAGATAACCCTTTTATTGGTCAATCCGGTAGTCGACCTGAAATCTTTAGTTATGGGCATCGTAACCCGCAGGCGGTTGTTTATGACCCGCAAACAGACCGGATATATGCACATGAGCATGGGCCCCGCGGGGGGGACGAGTTGAATTTGATACGCCCTCGTGTGAATTATGGCTGGCCGGCGATTACTTATGGCATTGATTATAGTGGTGCGAAAATTTCACCCTACACGGCTCTGCCGGGCATGGAACAGCCCTTGACCTATTGGGATCCGTCAATCGCGCCTTCGGGCATGACCCTCTATCAGGGCGCTATGTTCCCTGAATGGCAGGGCGATTTGTTTATGACCAGCCTGCGATTTAAAAACGTCTATCATGTTGATATGCAAGACGGGTTACCAGCTCAGCAAAAGACGCTGTTTGGGGAGATTAATCAACGCTTGCGGGATATTCGTACCGCCCCCGATGGTAGTCTCTATATCCTCGCTGAGGGGAATAAGGGTGCTATCTGGCAGGTTTTGCGTAAATAGCGGCAATAGGGCTGGACGTTTCACTGCTTCTGGCCTATAAAACCACAAATATTTTATGGAGTTTCAAAATGGCTGTACCAAAGCGAAAAACGACACCGTCCAGACGCGGTATGCGACGTGCTTCTGATGCGCTGAAAAATCCTACCTATGTGGAAAATCCCGATAGCGGCGAATTGCACCGTCCGCATCATATTGATTTGAAAAGCGGTATTTATCGTGGTCGTCAGGTTATTGAGCCAAAAGACTAAACGTCAATAACCACTCCCGATTTATGAATTTCTGAAATCGCCTGCATTGCGGGCGATTTTTCTTTTGTCACACCATTTATTTCTACCACAGGGACTGCGCCTGTCAGGCTGTTGCAGATGAAAATATGCGCGGCTGCCTGAACGCGGGCTAATGTCAGACTTTCTTCTCTTATCGGCGCACCATCCAGATTACCGCGTGTGAGTATTTCACCGCGTATAATGCCATCTAGCGTCCCGTCACTTAGAAGCGGGGTTCGCCATTGCTTGTTTTCAAATATAAAAATATTTGCCGCGGCGGCACAGGTCACATGACCGACTTCGTTTAACAGTAAGGCTTCATCCGCACCTGCTGCCACAGCCTCTTTGCGGGCGAGGATATTATCCATATAAGAAAGCGACTTAATGCGGCTCGTTAGGTTAGCGGATGGGCGGCATAGGGTGCTGATATGTAAGGTGACGGATTTTGGCGGCGGCGGGCAGGGGGCGGCTGTTAAGAGCCAGTTTGATTGCGCGTCTGGGCTGATAGCTAGCCCGCGCCCACCATTACCCCGACTAACACCACGACTAACGGAGAGCCGCAGCACAAAGGCTTGCGCCGCGTCAGTCTTATTATTTGAAACCATATGATGGATGAGGTTTTGGCCTGCCGCATGAATATCATGGGCGGTATAGGGTGTGTTTATCTCCAGCAGGTCAAGCGCTGTGGTCAGACGTTTCCAATGGTTTTCAAAAAACGCGACGCCCGCGCTGGTTGCATAAAGCGTTTCAAAAACACCGTCACCAAGCAGAAAGCCTCTATCTGATGGCGAAACTGTGCCGTTATCTTCGAAATTACCATTCTGCCAGATCATGTTTTATCCAGCCTTACTCATTTCAGGCATTTCATCTGGCGTAAAACGACGATGTGGGATGCCCGCACAAGTGAAAAAATTAGAGAGCAGAAGATGCCCGTTTTGCGTCAAAATACTTTCGGGGTGGAATTGATAGCCGTAAACTTTATCGGCATCATTTGCTACTGCCATCACAACCTCATCAAGAGAATGTGCAATTTCAGTCAGTCCTTCAGGTGTCCGGGTGACGCAAAGCGCATGGTAGCGCGCGGCTTCAAATGGCATAGCGAGCGTGTCAAACAAAGCATGATGATTGTGATAAATGTCGTCAGATACACCATGGCGCGGCTGTGGGGCGCGGTCGACTGTGCCGCCATAAGCTACCGCAATCGCCTGATGCCCAAGACACACACCCAAAATAGGTATTTTGCCACGAAAATGGCGGACAAGTTCTATACTGATACCAGCTTTTTCAGGCGTGGCGGGGCCGGGGGAAATGATGATGGCTTGTGGGGCTAGCTGCTCTATAGTTTCTAAATCAACCGCATCATGACGCAATACCGCGCGGTCAAGGCCTAGCTCTCCGATATAACGTGCGAGTGTATGCACAAAGCTGTCATAATTATCAATCAGTAAAATCATGTTGCTATTTTCTTGCCCGCTTGCACCTTTTCAGGCGCACCAATAGCATTCATTAGCCCTCGGGCTTTGTCCAGCGTTTCCAGATATTCCGCTTCGGGTTGACTATCGGCGACAATACCTCCGCCAACTTGAAAGGTGATTTTTTTGTCTCGAATAATAGCGGTGCGGATGAGTATGTTCATATCCATGGCACCGTCAAAACCGATATAACCGAGTGCGCCCGTATAAGGCCCACGGCAATTATTTTCCAGTTCAGCAATAATCTCCATGGCGCGGATTTTTGGCGCGCCGGATATCGAGCCGCCGGGGAAACAGGCCTCCAGCACATCGGGCGGGGTTAAACCATTGCGGAGCTTGCCGGAGATAATAGACACAAGATGATGCACCGTCTCAAAGGACTCGGCCTGACACAGGGCGGAGACTTTCATACTGCCGTCCTCGCATATTCGAGATAAATCATTGCGTAAGAGATCAACAATCATCACATTTTCAGCCTTGTCCTTTAGACTCGCCTCAAGCTCTGCCAGTAATGCTTTATCAATTATAGGGTCTTCACTTCGCGGGCGCGTGCCTTTTATCGGGCGGGTCTCTACATTTTGCTGATTACATTCCAGAAAGCGCTCCGGTGAGGCTGACGCCAACACCCAGCTCCCGAAATTGGCATAGGCGGCGAAAGGGCCCGGCGAAATGTGCCGCAGACGCGTGTAATAGCTCAGGGGCGTGTCATCTGAGGCGATGTGACCGCTAAATCTGTGAGATAAATTCGCCTGAAAAATATCGCCGGCATGGATGTAATCAATGACCTTTTGCACCCGTGATTTAAAAACAGAGGCCTCTATATCGGCAGTTATGTTGCCATCTTTTTTGCCGGATTCTGGAAAATATGCGGCTGGAATATTGGGCAGGCCATGCAAGGTCTTTTTAAGATTTTCAATTTTGAGACGGGCGAGATTACTGCGTTCTGCGGCGCCTTGTGCTGGAAAACCTGTTGAGAAGACAAAACAGCGATGCGTCTGGTGGTCAAAGCCAAGCACGAGGTCATAAAAGCCAACGGCCAAATCGGGAAGTTGTGTGTCGTCAATGGCATAGGGTGGTTGATGCGGTGGGAGTGTTTCAAGGCTCTGTGCCAAATCATAACCAAACAGCCCAGCTACGCCGCCTTTAAAGGGGGGGGCGTCAGGCCAATGGGTTTTTAGCCCTATCCAGTCTTCCTGCCATTGATAAAGTTTTGTTTTGAGTTGAGCGAAGGGGTTATCGGACGGGTTTTTAAGGGCAAAGGTCTCGAATGGGTCATGCATTATAAAACTGTAACGCCCTGCAGGGTGTTGTGTGTCGGCGGAGTCCAGCCATATGGCATAGGGCTTTTCGGCAATCGCGGAGAAATAAGCCAGCGGGTCAACCCAGTGGAGTTCTTCCGCAATCGCCCCACTTGCCATGATATGCGTGTCGATCATTATGTCCCGATTATGCTGTTAGTTACTGGCATGACGCTGAACTCTCAATAATTGTCTTTAAGCGTTCGAATCTGGGCAAAGACATCGACCAAATTCGCGCCGGTCATACCCAGATGCTTTTGAATGGACGCATCTCCTGCCCGCAGAAACGGGTTCGTCGCAAGCTCGGTTGCTATAGAAGCCGGGACGGTAGGCTTATCTGCGGCTCTGAGTGTTTCAATTTCTGCAACTCGGTCAGCGAGGTTTTGATTATCCGGATCTATTGTCACGGCGAAACGTGCATTGGCCTCGGTATATTCATGGGCGCAATATATGAGGGTCTCGGGTGGCAGATTGGTGATTTTCTTGAGTGAGGCCCACATTTGTTGCGCCGTACCTTCAAACAGACGCCCGCAGCCGAGCATGAATAATGTATCGCCGACAAAAGCACAGCCATTCTCGCAAAAATAATAGGCGATATGGCCTTTCGTATGCCCGCCAACATTGAGGATGCGTATTTGGGCGTCGCCCAGTGTTATCATATCGCTATCGTCGAGTGCTTCATCCAATCCAGGGATTTTGTCTGCATCTCCAGCAGGCCCGTATATTTTACATCCCGTTTTTTCTTTAAGTTCCAGATTACCGCCCACATGGTCATAATGATGATGCGTGTTGTAAATGGCGGTAAGGTTCCAGTTTCTGTCTGCTAAGGCCTGAAGCAAAGGCGCAGCATCTGGCGTGTCGATGCTGGCGGTTTCGCCACTGGCGGCATGATGCACCAGATAGCCGTAATTATCATTCAGACAGGGGATTTGGATAATGTCTATTTCTTGCATCACATTTTAACCTTCTTTGAGTTAATTTAGCCTGTCTATAAGTAATTTGCCATTTGTTCTGCTAAGTTATTTTTATGCGCTTTGATATTCTGGATTTGAAAGAATTTTACGACGGGCAAATCGGGCAGCTTGCGCTTGAATTATTGTCTGAGCGACTTGTTGACAGATGGCCGTCTCTGAAAGACCAAAGGCTGTGTAGCATTGGCTATGGCCTGCCTTATATTGAACGCAACTGGCCCGACGATAACGCCACTGCTTTAATGCCAGCCATTATGGGCGTTGTGCCATGGCCTGCGGGTAAGAAAAACAAGTCTGCACTGGTTAATGAAGTGCATCTGCCGCTGGCGGATAATTCTGTCGATAATGTTCTGATTATTCATGCGCTTGAAGTGACATATGACCCTGAAACCATGATGCATGAATTATGGCGCGTACTTGTGCCGGGCGGTCGTGTGTTGATTGTCGTGCCGTCGCGAAGTGGTATCTGGGCGCGCCGAGACATCACGCCATGGGGGAGTGGTCGTCCCTTCAGCCGCCGTCAGTTGCGGCATTTATTGCGCGATGCAGGTTTTTCGCCCATGGACTGGTCGGCATGTCTGGCAGCGCCCCCTACACGTTGGGCGCCTATGAGACGCATTGCAAAAATCGTGGAACGTCCGATGAGGCGTGTTTTGCCGCAGCTATGTGGGTTAAATATTGTGGAGGCTCAGAAGCTGGTATATGCCCCGGTTAATCGTACGAGAAGTCGATCATTTGTGCTGAAGCCGGTATCGAGACCGGCGTTTATTCCGCGAATGGATAAGTTTTAAATTTACATCTCTTTTTGTGAGGAGACGACAAAGAGTGCTTGCTCGGCGATTAAGTTCATTAAAGGGCCTGCAGAGCTTTCCACATGTTTGACTTTATCATTCGACAGAATGAAGCTTTTTTCGATTTGCAAACCCAACTCATCGCAAAGACCAATAAAATCCTCAATCGTGCAGAGATGAATATTCGGCGTATTATACCATTGTGCATCCAGTGTGGATGTGACCGGCATACGGCCTTTAAACATGAGATAAAACCGCACCCGCCAATTGGCAAAATTCGGGAAAGACACAATCAGCTTTTTTCCTATGCGTGCCAATTCTTGAAGCACCGAGTCCGGGCGCTGCGTGGCCTGTAAGGTTTGACTTAAAATAGCATAGTCAAAACCATTATCGGGGAAATGCTTGAGGTCTCTATCAGCGTCGCCTTGCACGACTGACAGACCGCGCGCCACACAAGCATTCACGCCAGCCTGAGAGATTTCAACACCTCTGCCATCAATATTTTTTTCGGATTTCAGCAGGTCAAGTAAATCACCTTCGCCACAACCAATATCCAGAACCCGGGCTCCACTTGGAATAAGGTCGCAAATAAGCTGTAAATCCTTACGCTCTGACACGCTTAATGAATGGATTGAACGGGTTTCACTCATGTCAGACCTCGCATGTCTGACTCGCCTGTCACGCCCCGGTCTTTAGCGACTGACCTTAAAAAACCGTTCAGGGTTTTAAACATTTCCGGTTCATCGAGCAGAAACGCATCATGCCCTTTATCGCTTTCAATCTCGACAAAACTGACATTCGCGCCAGCGGCATTGAGAGCGCGGACCACATGGATGCTCTCGGATGTTGGAAACAGCCAGTCACTGGTGAAAGACACAACGCAGAAGCGTGTATCTGAATTTGTGAAAGCCGCCGCCAGCTTGCCGTCATGCTCGGCGGCAATATCGAAATAATCCATGGCGCGGGTTATGTAGAGATAGCTATTGGCATCAAAGCGTTCCACAAAAGTAAAACCCTGATGACGCAAATAGCTCTCTATTTGGAAATCTGCTTCAAAGCCATAGCTCAGGGCGTCACGGTCTTGAAGATTACGTCCAAATTTCCGCGTTAAGGCAGTTTCCGACAAATAGGTGATATGTGCCGCCATGCGTGCCACCGCCAACCCTTTGCGGGGCTGGGTTTTTTCTGCGTGATAATTACCGCCATGCCAGTCAATATCCGCCATAATTGCCTGACGGCCGACCTCGTGAAAGGCGATATTTTGCGCTGAATGACGCGCAGAACCGGCAATAGGAATCGCACTGAAAACTTTTTCGGGGAATGAATTAGCCCATTCCAGCACCTGCATCCCGCCCATAGATCCGCCAATCACGGTTAGAAGCGAGTCAATGCCCAGCGCGTCGAGCAATTTGGCTTGTGCGCGCACCATATCCGTGATGGTGATGACCGGAAAATCCAACCCATATGGTTTTCCGGTTGCCGGATTGATGCTGGCAGGACCTGTTGAGCCACTGCACCCGCCAATAACATTACTGCAAATGATAAAATATTTTTCTGGATCGAGTGGTTTCCCGGGCCCAATCATGGTGTTCCACCAACCAGGGCGCTCGGTCATTGGGTTTTCACCCGCAGCGAATTGATCGCCGGTCAATGCGTGACAAATGAGAATCGTGTTGGATTTATCCTTGTTCAGCTTGCCCCAGCTGCAATAGGCCACAGTAAAGGGTTGCAAGCTTTCGCCGCTGACCAATTGCAGGGGAGAATCAAAAACATGAACTTTGCTTTCGCCCGCAATAGGCTCTTTACCTGACTTATCTAGCTGTATTTCCTGCATAATTATCCGTAAATGACGCGAACTGTTAAAAATGTCAATCTATGCTTTGATTTTAAGTATTTACGCTATTATGACTACCATTCTTAGGTACATGTTGGATAGAACAAGATGACTGAAGAGACTGAACAGAAAATGCTCGGCTTAGAAGATATTCGTGAGCAGATAGACGAAACAGATAGAGCTATTTTGGAATTGTTGGCGCAACGCTCGCAATTAGTGTCTTGTGTTGCCGAGGTTAAGGCTCAATCCGGTGATAGCCGGATATTACGTCCTGCCCGTGAAATCGTCCAAATGAGGCATTTTCTGACTTGGTTTAAAGAACGGGGGCTGGCTATGCCGGTTTCCGGTTTTTCGGCTATTTGGCGCGAAATTATCGCGGCTTCGGTTAGTCAACAGACGCCGCTCAAGGTGATGCATATGTCCGACACGCTCACCACAGCACGCGAGAGGTTTGGTAATGCTGCTGATTATGTCGAGGTCAATCATCCCGACGATGCGCTGGGCAAGCTTGATGCGCATGCCAATAGGATTGCGGTTTTGCCGTTTAAAAATTCAGATTGGTGGCAAAGCCTGCCTGAAGGTATGAAGATTTTTGGCGCTTTGCCATATTTAAGCCCGCTGAGCAAAGGGGATGTTCAATCGCTTTGTGTCGGTTGTATCGCTATTGAACCATCTGGTGAGGATGTGACTTTGTTGAGTTGCCCGAAAGAAGATGGGCCAGAAAATGACTCGGCAGATGACTTGGCTGAAAATAAAGACGCGCATATTTTGGCCAGTTCAGACACACATCACCTCATTATGGTTGATGGGTTTATGAATACCGATAGGATTGGTGATGTGGTAGGCAGTTTTGGAAGTCTTGAAATTATGGATGCTCTTTTGGTCGGAGAGAAAAGCTGATGTCAGGTCCGCAACCTAAAAACGGGATTATGGACTTGCCACCTTATGTTGGTGGTAAAGAGTCTCTGCCCGGACAGGAAAAAATATTTAAGCTATCGGCGAATGAAAACCCCCTTGGTGCCAGTCCCAAGGCGCTGGAAGCCTATCGCATGGCTGGAGAGAATCTGGAGCTATATCCCGACGGGCATAGCGTGGCTCTGCGCGAGGCGCTTGCTAAGGCGAACGGTTTGGATGTGAATAAAATTGTTTGCGGTTTTGGTTCTGATGAGCTTCTGCAGATTATGGCGACTGCCTACTTACAACCCGGCGATGAGGCTATTCATACCGAACATGGTTTTCTGGTCTATAAGCTGGCAAGTCAGGCAACAGGTGCACGGCCTGTAAGTGTGGCCGAAACCAATCTGACGGCAGATGTGGATGCTATTTTGGCTGCGGTGACCGAGAAGACAAAAATTGTTTTTCTGGCAAATCCCAATAACCCGACTGGTACAATGATTTCGGCTTCTGAAGTCCGTCGTTTGCATGCCGGTTTACAGGATAATATATTGCTGGTGCTGGATGGCGCTTATGCAGAATATGTCGGTACGGCTGATTATGAGGACGGATTTGCGTTAGTTGAAGAAACACAAAATGTTGTGACAACGCGCACCTTTTCTAAAATATACGGTCTGGCGGCGCTTCGATTGGGGTGGGCTTATTGCCCTGCACCGATTGCGGCTGTGGTCAATCGTTTGCGTGGACCGTTTAATGTTTCCACACCGGCTCAGCTGGCAGGCATTGCCGCGATAGAAGACCAAGCGCATGTGCAAGCGTCCATTGCGCATAATAATGAATGGCGAGACCGGCTCTTCCAGCAAATAAGCGGTGCGGGGTTTGATGTTTTACCAAGCCAAGCCAATTTCTTGCTGATTAAATTTGACCCTGAAAGCAGTTGGAGTGCGGCTAAAGCTGAACAAAAACTCAATGAGCGCGGGCTTATTTTGCGCGGGCTGACAGCCTATGGCTTGCCGAATGCGCTTCGCCTGACAATTGGCACGGCTGAAGCCAATATGCTGGTTGCAGAGGTGTTTCAAGAAATGGCTGAAAATCATGGATAAACCGCATATCGCTCTCATCGGCATGGGTCTTATCGGGTCATCTATCGGGCATGCGCTCAAGCGTGGCGATTTGGCGGCGCAGATTACCGGTTATGCCCGCAGTTCACAAACGCGTCAGAAAGCTCAAAATATTGGCTTTGTTGACCACGTCGCGGACACTCTGCAAGAGGCCGTTACGGGGGCAGATATTGTATTTCTGAATGTGCCGGTGGGGATGATTGCCGATATTGTCAAAGACATGGCGGCGTCACTAAAGCAGGGCGCGATAATCACGGATGTTGGCTCGGTTAAAAAATCTGTCATGGATGCTGTTAATGCTCATTTGCCGGAACATGCTGTTTTTGTGCCGGCGCACCCGATTGCTGGAACTGAGCTTTCCGGTCCGGAGGCGGGGTTTGCTGAACTATTTGATAATCGCTGGTGTATTCTGACGCCTGATGCCGATACGGATAAGCAAGCTGTGGCAACTATTTCGGATTTATGGCAGGCCATGGGGTCGGATGTGGAAATCATGGATGCTGACCACCACGACCTTGTGCTGGCGATTACGAGCCACGTGCCGCATTTAATTGCGTTTAATATTGTCGGTACGGCGGCAGATTTGGAAGCCGTGACGCAAAGCGAAGTGATTAAATATAGCGCGGGTGGGTTTAGAGATTTTACCCGTATCGCGGCATCTGACCCTGTTATGTGGCGGGATGTGTTTATGAATAATGGTGAGGCAGTGTTAGAAATGCTCGCCCGTTTCAGTGAAGATTTGACGAGTCTACAACGTGCTATCCGATGGAAAGATGGTGAGGCGCTTGAAAAACTCTTTTCACACACGCGCGATATCAGACGTAGCATTGTCGAAGCGGGGCAGGACACAAATGACGCGAATTTTGGTCGTGGCGAGTCTCCACATAAATCTGGCCATAAATCCGATTGACGTTTAAAGTTTTACTTAAAGCTTAGGTGCGGGGCCTATATCAAGTGGCCCGAAAAATACACGCCCTTGCTTAAAAGCAAGCGTAAGAGGGAAGGTGTCAGTTTCTGACGTTCCTTTTGTGATGGACCCTGTTTTAAGCTGAAGCGCGAAAGAGAGGATGGCAACTTGATCCGCGGTTAAAAGTCCATTGGTCTGCAAGATGCGCAAGACAGATGTCATATTCTCGAAAGTCAGATTCAGCGTGCCATCAAGATAGCCTTGCTCATTTCGCCCTAATTGGCCGTTACCCTGAATACCGAGGCGTTCCTCGGCGGATAGGTTGATATCCAGCTTCATAGCATCGAGAGTGATACTGTTCCTATTTGCAGGGAGTCTGGCTTCCATAATTGTCTTATTCAGACTTAGAATTTGTTGATTATCTGTCTCCGTGACAGCGAGATTATTGGCATCAAATAAAAGACGCGTCTGACGCGCTTCAATAGGCAGGCTGTAAAATTGTATATGCTCGGATGTGATGTTCATCCCTTCTGCAAAAGCAGGGCGCACGGCGAAGCGGGGTTTTTGCAAATCCACAGAAATACGGGCATCGGCAAAATAATCTTCTCCCTCTTTGGTCATCACATGGCTGGCTTGTAGAGCCTCTCCTGTGAGGGTTAGACGGTCGCCAGACTGGCCATCAAATTGTATGCCCCCCTCTGCCCAGATGATTGTGTGATTAAAGTTATAAAACATGCGCGTGGCAGTCAGGCTGTCACCGGAGAGGTTTCCTTGGGGCAAACGAAAGACATAGTCAGCCATAATTATACGATACTGGCTGGGGAAGCCGCCGACAGATAGTGAGCTGAAATTAATATCTGGGTTTTCGTGCAGTGATTTTTTAATCTGGGCAGCCCCCATAAACCAAAATCCGGTGGCCGTGAGCGCCAGCGTCAGGAGCGCGATATAAGGCCAGAGTAAAGCGCGTTTTCTTTTTGTGGTTATTTTGGTCATTATGAGAGCGACATATGATCCCCTGTCAGGTCGAACAGGGAGAGGAGATAGCGGACATATTCACCCAGTAAAAGGGTCAGAGTACCAGGATAGCGCCACCATGATTGAATCTCCACCCCCCGCGCGTTAACAGGATAGGGATGAATCAAAACATTGGGAATGACCCTGCGAAGCTCTATCAGACTGCGCGGAATATGGTGAGTGCTGGTTACCATAATAATCGACCGATAGCCATGGACACGCACCCACATAGCCGTTTCTCCAGCATTGCCGACTGTATTTGTAGCGCGGTAGTCTAGGTCAACACAGCATGCGATTTTAGCCGCGTCAAATTCGGCGAAGCTTAAAATCTTATCCATATCGGCAGATTTATGAACCCCTGATACAAGCGCCCGTTTAGCACGCCCTTCGCCAAGAAGGGCCAGCCCTTGACGAATACGTTCATCAGACATGCCTGTCAAAATGACAATGCCGTCGGCGGTTGGTTTTTCAGGCGTGTTTATCGCATCATAGCGCCGCCCCTGAGCGAATAGTAAAAAGCTGATAATGAATAAAACCGACAAGCCAATGGCGATATATAAAAGGGCGCTGAGCCAGATTTTGTTCTGGCGGGGAGGGTCAAGTTTCATATCGGCACCTCAAGACTCACAGTGCTTTAGCCAGTGTTCGGATAACGAAGTTTCTGATAATCAGCCACGTCATCAAAATGGAAAGAACGGGAACGCTTAATAGCAGAAGATAGAATTGCATATCTTCCATATCTGTCATCAGGGTGAATAGCAGATGAAAAATACTCGCCGCGGCGACATAGCCAATGGCGCAGGAAAGCAAAGAGAGGGTCAGGAATTGTCTCTCAAATTGACGCGAAATAAATTTATCTCGCGCGCCAATGAGGTGCAGCACCTCGACAGTTTGCTTATTTGTTCCTAAGCCTGCGCGCGTGGCAAAAATAATCACGGTTGCTGTTGCGATGGTGACGAGTATCAATATCAAACTGGCAAGCACTCTGAGGGTTTGCACGCCGCGCTCAAGATTTTGCCGCCAACGCCCATGCGTGTCCAGTTTTGCGCCGGGTGCGACCGCGCTTAATTCAATGCGCAGCCCGTTTTCATTAAATCTCTGTTCTTTATTAAGAGAGACATCAAGCATGACGGGAATTGGCAAATCGGCGGTTACATTGCCTGTGCCGAGCCATGGCTCCAGCAGGCCAATCAGCTTTTCTTCAGGAATAATCTCATAGGTCTTAATGCCACGGGTTCTTTTCAGCACGCGCTCAACGGCTTGTAATTGGTCACGCGCCGTCAGATTTTCCGTATCTGTGATTTGTATGGTGACGGCGCCGGTGGCTTGTGTGAGCCAGTTATGGGCGGCTTTATTGACAGATAAAACCGCACCCAGTGCTAGGCACGCTAGAAAACACATCGTTGCGGTGACCGCGCCAAGCGCAGGTCCGGCAACTGAATTTCGAGGTAATATTTGGGAATTGCCGGCCATTAATATTCCCCATAGGTCGGGACAAGACTGCCTTGCTCCAAATGCAGGCGAGGATAGGGGGAGCCTTCCCATAATTGTTTGTCATGTGTCGCAATCAGGATGGTTGTGCCTTGTTTGTTTAATTCAGCAAAGAGGCGCATGAGCCGCATGCCGATTTCCGTATCGACATTGCCTGTGGGTTCATCAGCGATAATCACATTAGGACGCCCGACAACGGCACGCGCAATCGCGGCACGTTGTTGTTCCCCACCTGACAAGGTTGTCGGAAACGCATTAATGCGGTCGCCAAGGCCAACCCAGTTCATCAGTTCCAGAATATTACTGCGATATTGCGTTTCCTTGATGTTGCAGACCCGTAAGGGGAGTGACACATTTTCGTAAATGGTTAAATGGTCAAGCAGACGAAATTCCTGAAAGACCACGCCGATACGGCGGCGAATTTCGGGTAATGCCGCGCGTGGCAGGCGGGCAGAGTCTTGGTTAAACAGAAAGACTTTGCCACCGCTGGGTTTGCCGGCGAGGAAAATCAGTTTGAGCAAGGATGTTTTACCTGCGCCAGATGAGCCGGTAAGAAAGTGAAACGATCCGGGTTTGAGTTCAAAATTTATGTCCTGCAAAACATCCGTATTGTTATCGTAACGCAGAGATACATTTTCAAACCGGATCAAACCTGCCTCCACATTTCATGATGCCGTGTCCCTATCTTGACAGCTTATGCTTTTTTGAGCCAGTCGGGAACTTTTTCAAGCGCCAATATATCATCATATTGCGGACGGGCTCTGATAATTTCAAACTTTTCGCCATCAACCAGAACTTCGGGCGCACTCAGGCGGGTATTATAGCTCGATCCTAATGTAGCGCCGTAAGCCCCGCAGGTAAAAACAGCCAGCAAGTCGCCTTGTTGCGGTTCGGGCAAATGTCTTTCAGAGCCGAGAAAATCTCCCGTTTCACATACAGGGCCGACGACATCCCAGACATCTTCATCATTCGCATTGGTGATGACGGGTTGGATGTCGTGATAGGCGCCATAGAGCGTCGGGCGCATTAATTCTGTCATGGCGGCATCGACAATAATAAAGTTTTTCGCCTCGCCTTTTTTGGTTCTGATAACTGAAGTCACCAAAATACCCGCATTGCCCGCTATCAGACGCCCTGGTTCGAGAAAAATACGACAGCCGCTATTGCCAAAAATCTCGCCAATCAGATTGGCATAATCTTCGGGGGATGGCGGATGGGCGTCATCGGGCGCATAGGGAATGCCTAACCCGCCGCCCAAATCAAGCGTTGTGATGTTGTGTCCGGCGTCAGTGAGCTTTTCCAGGAGACCTGCCACTTTAACAAAAGCGTTTCTGAAGGGGGTCAGTTCGGTAATCTGACTACCAATATGAATATCAATGCCAATAATTTCCAGTCCAGGGAGTGTGGCGGCTTTGGCATAGCTGGCTTCGGCTTCGTCCCACGCAATGCCGAATTTGTTCTCGGCTTTACCCGTCGAAATTTTTTCATGCGTGCCAGCATCAATATCGGGATTAACACGCAGAGAGATGCGTGCAGTTTTGCCCTCTTTCACTGCGACGTCTGAAAGCTGTTCAAGTTCGGCGCGGCTTTCAACATTAAATTGCGCAATATTGGATTGCAGAGCAAAAGCCATTTCCGCTTCGGTTTTGCCAACACCTGAGAAAACGATTTTTTCAGCAGGAATACCGGCAAGCAGAGCGCGTCTTAACTCACCTTCGGAAACAACATCCGCCCCCGAGCCTAAATTGGCAAGTGTGGCGATAACACCAAGATTGGAATTGGCTTTCACGGAATAACAAATGGTCACATCATTTTGTGCAAAAGCGTCTTTGAGCCGCATGTAATGCTGGGTGAGCGTGGCGGTGGAGTAACAGTAAAAAGGCGTGCCAATGCGGTCAGCCAAGGCTGTCACATCTATATTTTCGGCAAAAAGCCTATCCTCACGCCTATTAAAATGATGCATGGATTATGTGTCCTATTGTGATGAATTCATGATGTTATCGGTTATATTCGCCTTTTCGGGCATAGATAAATCACCTTTGACGCCACAGGCGGACAAAAAAAATGCGCTACCAATCATCACATATATAAATCGTCGTGCAAAATACGTCATATCTTTATCGTCCAACCTAATTTTGCTCTTTATTTAAGCGTTCTTTAATCTGCCGAGCCAAGCTTTTGCTGCCGCCTTAACATTCTCTGGTGCTGTGCCACCATGGCTAGTCCGGCTGGCAACCGAGTTTTCAGTGCTGAGCACATCAAAAATATCTGCCGTGATACGTTCATCAACTGCCTGCATATTTTCAAGCGATAATTCATCCAGCCTGCACGCTTCTTTCTCGGCAAGTTGGACAATCTGACCCGTAATATGATGCGCTTCCCTGAACGGGACATTTCCGACCCGTACGAGCCAATCCGCTAAATCTGTTGCCGTTGAAAAACCTTCTTGCGCTCTAGTCGCCATAGCCGAGGCATTAATTTCCATGACCTGCATCATGCCGGACATCGCCGCGAGGCAAAGCGATAGATTATCAAGCGCCTCAAACGTGCCTTTTTTATCTTCCTGCATATCTTTCGAATAGGCGAGGGGGAGACCCTTCATCACCACTAACAAAGCAGTCAGATGGCCGATGAGGTTGCCGGTTTTGGCTCTAATTAATTCAGCCGCATCGGGATTTCGTTTTTGCGGCATGATTGACGAGCCAGTTGAAAATGCATCCGGTAAAATAAAAAACCCGAAAGGCGCGGAGGCAAAAACAACAATTTCTTCAGCCAGCCGGGATAAATGTGTCATGCAAATCGTTCCCGCAGATAGTGTTTCCAACACAAAATCTCTGTCGGATACGCTGTCGATGGAATTATCCGTCGGCTTATCAAAACCAAGCGCTTTTGCGGTCTGATGCCTGTCAATTGGGAAAGACGTGCCTGCCAGCGCTGCTGCGCCGAGGGGAGATTGATTTAATCTGGCCCGTGCATCGTGCAATCTACCCTTGTCGCGCTCTAGCATCTCTACATAGGCAAGCAAATGATGCCCATAAGTGACGGGTTGCGCGATTTGCAGATGTGTAAAGCCGGGCATGAGCGTCTCGGCATGGCTGAGGGCTGTTTCTGCCAGAATGGTCTGCAGCGCTTGAATTTGCTGATGCAAATGGTCGATTGTGTCTCTGATATAAAGTTTTAAGTCGGTCGCAACTTGATCGTTTCTGGATCTGGCGGTGTGCAATCTACCCCCTGCCGCACCGATAATATCGGATAGCCGCGCCTCGATATTCATATGAATATCCTCAAGAGCTCTTGAAAAGGTCATCTTACCGTCGGAAATTTCTTTCTCAATTTGCGTCAGGCCGTTTAAGATAGACTGACCGTCTTCTTGAGACAAAATGCCGGTATCCATGAGCATTTGGCAATGCGCCATTGATCCTGCAACATCTTGATGTGCAAGTCGCTGGTCAAATCCGATGGAAGCATTAATTTCTTCCATAATATCATCGGGCCCGTCGCCAAACCGACCGCCCCACATTTTTTGGCTCATATTAAACTCCTAAGGGAAGCATATAGAAACATGACAAAACCGACACCAAAAATAAGACTTTTGCCGATAATTATCATTATTGCCTTCCTAAGCGGCGTTGCGGCTTTCTACATGACCACACCCCCATCTGGCAACCCTGATGATGCGGTATATGCAGAAGAAAATGCCGATTCCGGTCGCACCGCCACGGCGTCACCCTATGCGCGCTATGCAACGGGCAATTTAAAGAAAATGGTGTTTCACAAAACACCTAAAACCCTCAAAGAATTATCCTTCTTCAATGCTTTGGGTGAAAGCGTTGGGCTGGATGTGTTTGCAGGTCATTATGTGGTGTTGAATTTCTGGGCGACATGGTGTGTGCCTTGCCGAGAAGAAATGCCGTCTCTCGATGCGTTGCAATCACATTTTGAGGGGCAGACGCTCAAAGTCGTGGCGTTGAGTACTGATAGCGGAAGTGCAGACAAGCCGAAAAAGTTTCTTGCGGATTTGAATATTGAGGCGCTGGAATTCTTCCATGACCCTAAAAGTCAGGCAGCGCGGGACACGGGGCTTTTTGGGCTGCCGACAACTTTACTTCTCGACAAACAAGGGCGTGAAATTGGCAGACTTGCAGGGGAAGCCGTTTGGGATGCGCCGGAAGTTAAAGCGTTTTTAGAAGCTTTGATAGCGGAGACTATTTCAGTTGAAACGGATGCTTCCAACCCTTAGCGGGTCGCAACAGGACTTTCGCCGGAATAATCATAGAAGCCCTTATCGGTTTTCACACCCAGCCAGCCAGCTTCGACATATTTTGTCAGTAAGGGGCATGGGCGATATTTGCTGTCCCCAAGACCATCATAGAGAACTTGCATGATGCTGAGGCAGGTATCCAGCCCGATGAAATCGGCAAGTTGCAACGGCCCCATTGGGTGATTGGCACCCAGCTTCATGGCTTTGTCGATACTCTCAACAGTGCCGACCCCCTCATAAAGGGCAAACACAGCTTCATTAATCATAGGCAAGAGAATACGATTGACGATAAAGGCCGGAAAATCTTCGGATACGGCAGATGTTTTGCCAATCCGCTGAACCAGTTCCTTGCAGCTTTCATAGGTTTCATCTGACGTGGCAATGCCTCGGATAATCTCAACAAGTTGCATTACCGGCACCGGATTCATGAAATGCATGCCGATGAATTGTTCCGGCCGGTCGGTGACAGAGGCCAGCCGTGTGATGGAAATTGATGACGTGTTAGAGGCGATAATGGCATCAGGCCCAATAACGGCACAGACTTCTTTTAAGATGGATGTTTTCAGCTCTTCATTTTCTGTCGCGGCTTCAATGACCATATCCGCATCGGAAATATTGTTCAGGCTGGCGGCAATATGAATTTGCCCAAGCGCTTTGTCTCTTTCCGCTTCGGTGATTTTGTTTTTTGCCGCCTGACGGTTCAGATTTCCGGTAATAGATGCAATACCGTTTTCAATCCGTTCGACAGAAATATCATTGAGTAAGACATCGCATCCGGCGAGGGCAAAGACATGCGCAATGCCGCTACCCATTTGCCCTGCACCAATAATCGCAATCCTATGGATGCTCATAAAACTCTCCCAACAAGCAACCCTATGGATGCTTTAAGTTACAGTGCGCTGTCGAGTTCAGGAACAGCGTTGAAAAGATCCGCCACAAGGCCATAATCCGCGACCTGAAAAATCGGCGCCTCTTCATCCTTATTAATGGCAACAATGACTTTTGAGTCCTTCATGCCGGCCAAATGCTGGATGGCGCCGGAAATGCCGACAGCAATATAAAGCTCAGGTGCGACGACCTTACCGGTTTGACCGACCTGATAGTCATTCGGCACAAAGCCCGCATCCACTGCCGCGCGTGATGCGCCAACAGCCGCACCCAATTTATCGGCAACACTTTCTAGAATGGTGAAATTATCACCGGACTGCATGCCACGCCCGCCGGAAATAACAATCTTCGCAGATGTCAGCTCAGGGCGGTCGGAAACAGTCAATTCTTCACCAATATATTCGGAAATGCCTTTATCACCTGTGCTGGTCAAGTTTTCAATAGTGGCAGACCCGCCTTCACCGGCTATCGGAAAAGCGGTCGCACGCACGGTCATGATTTTCTTGGCACTTGAAACTTTCACCGTCTGAATGGCGTTGCCGGCATAAATCGGGCGCTCAAATGTATCAGCGTCAATAACGGCTGTAATGTCTGAGAGTTGCGGCATATCTAAAAGCGCGGCAATCCGTGGCATAAAGTTTTTACCATTGGTGGTTGCGGCGGTAATAATGGCGCTATAGCTCTCTGCCAGGCTAACGACGAGATCCGCAAGCGGCTCGGCAAGGAGTTTGGCGAAGGCCGCATCATCGGCTTTCAGTACCTTGGCAACACCATCAATCTTGGCCGCATCGGCAACCGCATCGGCGCAATTTTCGCCAGCGACGAGAAGATGGACATCATTGCCCAGTGCAATCGCCGCTGATAAGGCTTTCTTTGTAGCGTCTGCAATGGTCTGGTTATCATGTTCGGCAATTACGAGAGTGTTCATGACAGGACTCCTGCTTCATTTTTGAGTTTATCAACCAATTCTTCAACGGTTTCGACTTTAACACCAGCTTCACGCACTGGCGGCTCGGCGACTTTAATGATTTCAATCTGTGGGGTGACATCAACACCAAAATCTTCAGGTGTTTTTTCATCAATTGGCTTTTTCTTCGCCTTCATAATATTCGGCAATGACGCATAGCGTGGTTCGTTCAAACGTAAATCCGTCGTGACAATGGCGGGGAGGTTAAGCTTGATGGTCTGGAGACCACCGTCAATCTCACGGGTCACACCAATGTGACCGGCTTCAGGTTTAATCTCTGAGGCAAAAGTCCCTTGCGGCCAACCCATCAGAGCCGCCAACATTTGACCGGTCTGATTATTATCACCATCAATCGCCTGCTTACCGAGGATAACGAGGTCTGGGCTTTCAGCTTCGACAACGCCTTTCAGCAGTTTAGCAATAGCGAGTGGTTCAACCTCGGCATCCGTCTGGATAAGAATGCCGCGATCGGCGCCCATAGCCAGAGCTGTTCTGATGGTTTCTTGGGACTGAGCCGGGCCGATAGAAACGGCGATGACTTCAGTTGCCGTGCCTGCTTCTTGAAGGCGAACAGCCTCTTCAACAGCAATTTCACAAAAAGGGTTCATTGACATTTTGACATTCGCCAAATCAACACCGGTTTGATCGGGTTTGACGCGAATCTTCACATTGTAGTCAACGACACGTTTGACGGGCACTAAGATTTTCATCGTAAAGTCCTTAATTTTCAATTTCAGGTTTATAATCAAACCTGACACTTAATTTAATGCGGAAAATAGCCATCTGGCGTAAAACCGTCAATTATTACATTAATAAGTAACCGCGACGAATTGGCCTAGTTCAAATGACCTGACATCAGCCCATTTAGGAGCTTCTGGTCGCACCCGGTTGCCATAAAACATCTGCCTCACCATTATTATTCGCTACTCGACCAGCAACGAAGAGCAAATCTGAGGCGCGGTTAATATATTTCTTAGTGACCTCATTAATTTCATCCGTGTTATTTTCATCGGAAAGTCTTATGAGATTCCGCTCGGCACGTCTGATAATCGTGCGGGCAAGATGCAGAAACGCTGCTGCAGGCGCGCCGCCAGGCAGAACGAAAGAAGTCAGCGGCGTCAAATCTGCATTCAGCATATCAATTTCTTGTTCAATACGGGTCACTTGCTCGGGGAGAATGCGGAGAGGCTGAAATGAGCTATCTTTATCTGGTTCAACATTTGGCATCGCTAAATCCGCGCCCAAATCAAACAAATCGTTCTGAAGACGCGCGAGAATATCATCCAAAGGTGAGCCCTTAGTATGTAAACGCGCCATCCCGATTGCGGCATTAGCCTCATCAACAGCGCCATAGCTTTCAATTCTTAAATCATATTTCGCACGTCGGGAGCCATCAGCAAGCGCGGTCGTCCCGTCATCCCCTGTACGGGTGTAAATTTTGTTTAGGGTAACCATGTCTACCTTCAAAAATATATGTTTCGATTTAACAGTGACAGGCGTTTTATAGCAAGATTATAATATTTTAGAATGTACGGCGAACCCTAATGCCTGCATTCGTCAAACCGTTATTCGCAGCGCACAAACCAGCATTAGACATGTGGGTTACCGTGGTCATAAGGCTGTAATTGGTGCTTAAACGCCACCCTAATGAGAGACTTTCTCTGAAGTTTAAAGGGCAACCATAAGCGCGGTGGGCTTCGCGTCCCCCAGCTAAAACTGTATCGGGGTCTTCTTCACCATCATGGAAGGCTGCTCCAAAGAAAATTTCGGTATAGAATCTGTCAGAAAAATTATATTGCCACGCCATGCCGCCATAAAATTGGCTGGTATCATTATCCGTATTAATCGTGGCACCAATAACTGGCTGAGGTGACCAAGGAATTTTGTCGAGCTTAGCAGCGAAAAGCACTTCAACATTGATGCTGATGCTGTCTTCAATCGGATCAGACTCAACATCTTGTTGCATCACGCCAAATGTAAAGCTATCGGCAATATTTTGAGAGTTGTCTTGAGAACTTTGAGCCAGTGCGGAAGAAAAAGGTTGAAAAATAATGGTGAGAGCCATGAATAGCCCTGTAACAAAGAAATGCAATTTGCTAATCCCTAAAAGTTAGTAATATTTGAAACTAAATATTAATCTATTTCTAAGCAAGTATTATTAATTACTGAAATAGACACCGCACATTACAATGATGATTGTGAATAGCTGAAGGCCGACACGCCACCGCATGAGACGTTGAGATGTGTTTGGGCTGCCATTTCTGAGCATATTTGCAAGACCTGCCAATAAAACCAGGCTTACAGCCACAAGACCGGCGGGAATAAGATAGTTGAAAATAGTCACTCTAAAATCCTCTTATTTTTAAGTCGTGAGGGGTGGCAGTAAATCGTCAATGAGCTGCGCAGGGGCGTAACCTTGTGCGCGGTAATACTCAATACCTATATCACCCGCGCGTTTTGACAAGCGACGCCCATCCGCTTCACGTACAAGTTCGTGATGATAATAAGCCGGTTCAGGATATTCCAGTAAGATTTGCAGGATACGATGAATATGGGTTGCGCCTTGTAAATCCATACCGCGTGTGACGAGGGAAATATCTTGTTCGGCATCATCTACAACCACGCTGAGATGATAGCTGGTTGGTATCTCTTTGCGTGCCAGAATGACATCTCCATAAAGACCAGAATTGACGTCAATGCTTTCCTGCTTAGAGGCTTCGAAATAGGAGAGATTGGCTTGTTTCTGTCTGGCGCGTTTTGCGGCTTTTTCGCTATCCAGCCGCCAAGCATATGTACCGCCCTCCCACATCATGGCGTCTCTTTTCGCTGAAGAAATATCTTTATACAAGCCCGGATAAATTGGTGCGCCATCCGGGTCGACAGGCCATGCTTCGCGCCCACCGGGTTGCGCATTTATATAATCGCGAATATCTGCACGGCTTGCCCAGCACGGGTAAACAACATCCATATCCCGCAATTTGTTAAGAGCCGTCTTATAAATATCAAAGCGTTCCGATTGAATCATAACAGGTGTTGGCCATGATAGCCCGAGCCATGCAAGGTCTTCATAAATGGCATCAATGAAATGAGGCCGCCGACGCCCAAGATCAATATCCTCAATCCTAAGAATAAACGTGCCTGCCCCGGCGAGCTTATGCGCCATTAATGCCGAATAGGCATGCCCGAGATGTAATTTGCCATTCGGACTCGGAGCAAAACGGGTGATATGGGCCGTGGCTTGCAGTGTCATGCCGCCACTATATAGGGTGGAGAATTTGAGGCAAATCGCAAAATAGGGGAAAAATTTGCATTTTGTTGGAAATTTGTAAGAATAATGACATGTTTAATATGTCTTCTATAATCATAGTAACTAAATGATTCGTATTCAGTCACATTCAATAAGCTCAGAGGGGTTTTAAGGTTATGCAGCGCTTGATGGATAAAAAGTCCCAGGCTTTTTTATCTTCCGATCACAGTCGTTTTCAAAATCCTGAAAGTTGCCCTGCACTGGTTCTCAATGCAGATTACCGCCCTCTCAGTTATTACCCGCTGTCGCTTTGGGCATGGCAGGACACGCTCAAAGCTGTGTTCCTAGACAGGGTTAACATTGTTTCAGAATATGAGACCAAGGTTCACTCTCCGACGACAGCCATTCGCCTGCCCAGTGTTGTCTCGCTTAAAACCTATGTGAAGCCCCCGCAATATCCTGCCTTTACCAGATTTAACGTCTTTTTGCGGGATAGCTTTTCGTGTCAGTATTGCGGGTCCGAGCAAGATTTAACATTCGACCATGTTGTGCCGCGCCGTGTGGGTGGGCAAACCACATGGGAAAATGTTGTTGCCGCTTGTTCGCCTTGTAATCTCAGAAAAGGGGGGCGTCTATGCAAGGAAGCCTCTATGTTCCCGCAACATAAGCCGCGCCAGCCAACTGTTTATGAATTGCATGATATTGGTCGCCGCTTTCCGCCGAATTTCCTTCATGAAAGCTGGCAGGATTATCTCTATTGGGATAGTGAGCTTCAGCCGTAATTAAATTTTTTCGGAAACTTTAATAGCCGAGCGACAGCCAAATCTAATAAGAGACCTCAGGACTTCATAGCCCTTCATTTCTTCAGCACCGTGTTCGATGGCGGTGTGACGGTGTTCGGCTTCATCGGCACGAAATTCTTCAATCATCTCACGCAGTTCAGTTTCTTCGCCGGTTTTTTCAAGCTCTTTAATCTGGTCGGCATAATGCGTGTCGATGACTTCCTCAACTGCGGCGGTGCAGGCCATGGCGGCTTTTTCGCCCATCAGTGCCGTGACAGCGCCAAGGGTAAAACCGGCGGCATCCCAGAATGGCGCGAAGACAGTCGGACGGATATTTTTTTCAAGGATAAGCTTGTCGAAACTATCCATATGGGTTTGCTCTTGCTCAGCCATATGTGTCACCAGTTTGGCCATATCGGCTTTCTTGTCCGTTTTGCCAAATACGGCCAGCTGGCCGCGATAGATACTTACGGCGCCATGCTCACCGGCATGATCAACGCGAATCATTTGTTCGATTTTACCTGATAGTTTTCTGGATTTTGATGTTGCCATGCTCATGACTTCCTATGTCTCTTATATAAGATAGGCAAACTTGCGAGCAAGGCAAGGCCGAGGCTTGCCAACATATTATATCCCGCAAGAGAAAGACCAAATAGACGCCATGGCGCTTCACTGCATGATGGCGGCGCGTCATTTTCTAGAGATTTAATCAGCTCTTCAATATTTGTAATTTCCATCCTGCCTCCTACACAGGAGGATGGCCCGGGCCAATAGCCCCATTCAATGCCTGCGTGATAACCGCCATAGGCGGCATTAGCTAAAAATATGAGCGTGAGAAGCATAAAGCTGGCAGAGGACAGGGTTGGTTTTTTTGTCCCCGTCAGGGCGGCGATAAGGCCAAGTGGCAGGGCGACATAAAAAGCAATGCGTTGATTGAGACATAGCGGGCAGGGGGCGAGGCCCATTAAATGTTCAAAGCCAAAAACAGCGGCGAGAATGCCAAGACTGCCAAGGCTTATCATGATGCCACGCCGCAAGGGATTAAATAACCAAAGGCGAATATTAATCATTAAGGCGGCTGTCACGCCATAAAACCTGATGGTGCGCCCGATGATGCAGGCCACCAGAAAACTTATCGGCTCCATTGCCACAACACCGCTGGCAATCGTGGCAACTTTGAAAGGCACGAAACTTATGGCGCTGACAATCACAATCCAGAAACCCCAATCTGCGTAAAAGCTCGTAAATTTATCAAACGCGGCTTGCGCGCCATAGGCGTCGAGAATGGGTGACCCGATAAGCTCAAACAAATATCGCCCGATGATATATCCCAAAATGGCGCCGAGAACTGACGCCAGCGTACAGATAAAAGCGTAGAACCAAGCGCGGGATTTATCTGCCAGCACCATGGGCGCGAGCATCACATCTGGGGGGATGGGGAAGAACGAGCTTTCAATGAACGAAACCCCTGCCAGCGCCCATTTCGCGCGCGCATGGGTGGCAAGAGACTGACACCATTCATAGAGTTTTTTTAAAGACTGTCGCATTATGTATTAAATTGTTTATTGAAGTGCTTGGCGCCCCTATTGGCGCTCCTCTAACTATGAACAAAACCTACTCATTAATCTTGGATTTGGAAAGATAATTTAAAACCTGTCGCCGCGCGGGTCGTGATTTTATGATTTATTGCTTTCGGGTGAGACACTGAAAGTCATTCTGGACGTGCTGAAACTTTCTGTTATATTGCACGCCTGCACGGCCCTCGTGGCGGAATTGGTAGACGCGACGGATTCAAAATCCGTTGCCTTCACGGGCGTGCCAGTTCGAGTCTGGCCGAGGGCACCAAACTTTCTTCACAAATATCCCCATCTGGATATTTATGATGCACATTTTGACCTAATTTGTAAAAAAGCAGAATTTCCGCCATATTTTGCAATTTTTTTCACTTAAAACACAACAAATTCATAGTTGCTTAATATAGTCGGGCTATATTAGTTCGTATTAGGAAATGTGATGCGTCGATTAATTTTGTTTTTTGTCATAAGTCTTTATCTTCCCCAGCCCGTTTTTGCAGGGGGGATTACGTTTGTCGGCGCGGCCACAACGCATTGCGAATTATGGTCAGATGACAAAAATGATAATGGCAGACGCTATTGCCGCCGCCGGGCTGAAACACCTTCCTCCAAACCTTCTACATGCCGCTTAAAAGGCAAGACTAAGAAAGAAGGCATTTGGAATTGCGTTTATAAGCGCGCCGGATGGAAGCGGATGGACAAAAAAATGTCGATGGAACCCGGTTTTGCTTGCCCTGGCACAGTTAAGTGCTGAGCTGTTTCCACTCTTATCTATCTTCTTTCTCCTCTTTTGAGCGATTATCCCGCTGTTGTTTGTAGAAGGGTTGCATGACGGCACGGATTGCTTCTTTGAAGAAGTAGCAAAATCCTAAGATGGTGCCGCACGCCCCTAATCCCATGAAGACTTGCACCCACGGTGTGAGTTGAAGAAACTGCTGGATAAGTGATTTGAGAAACTAGTGAAGAGATAAGACATTTCAGTCTAATCACTGTCATAACGGCTCAAATTTATTCTGGTTCACTGAACGTAATCGCAACAAGCTTCAGCATGTACCCATAAAAAATAGTTGTCATCGCAACGGCAAAAGCGGGGGCTATATTTGACATATTGCCCCAGTCATCCTGAGTTGAATTCGTCATGATTGTAATGAGACCAATAATTGTTCCAATCCAACCAAAATAAATAGTACCGTCTCCAAACTGCCGGACATAAGCACCTTCTTGACCCTTTAGTAAAGCAAATCCAACCCCGCCTCCAAACACCATAATGAAGCTGTTAAGATCTATGAAAGCATCCGCACCGAGCGTTACTACTGCCCCGCCGACAAGAAGAAAACAAATAGCCAATCCCAAATATCTTTTCATTTGACCTCAAGTTGATTAATTATGAACCACTCAGATAAACGTAACTTTTTAAAAAGGGTGAATCTGTTTACCATTTTGCGTTTAAAAGCGCAACTTGGTGAAAAAATGAGAGCTACATTTTCTTGATTATTCAAAAGTGAGTGTTTCACGCTTAAAATAATAATCATCAATGCCGCACTCTTTCCAAGCAAGTCGGATTAATCTGTTACACTCATTATCCGTGTCAGCCCAGAACGTATTTTCTTCATACGCCTCATAACTCTCAGACAAAACAAGGCATCCCATTTTACCGTCTGAACGCATGCCGCATCGTGTAAATATACTATTTGGTTGGTTGATACCAATGTTTGGAGTGAAAGCAGGGAAAGAGTGGTTGTCTTCTATGGTTATCGTTTCCTGTTTATCCATCGCATTTTTTTCATTTATTCATTACATCGTTTTAGGAAAGTTTCATCCGTGGGCTAAAATGCCTGAAAAGAAAAACGAACAAACAGATAGATAAGTTAGTGAAGAGATAAAACCACCACTTGATGGTCTATCTAAATAATACGCAGTTTGAGATAATGAGTCGTGATTGAGTAGATTTGTTTGGTGCATTACTCTTCCTTGTAATCCTCTTCGAGAATTCCCTTTTGTTTCAGGGTCTTTATAAGTTTTTCTAGTCGGACTAATGCTACAACCCCGACCATTCCAAAAACAAAACCCATTACTGCTAAACCGTCCATAATATTCTTCTTTTAATGCACCATTCTTTTCTACTCTACCATAGTAGAATGATTTTATTTCATTCTCCAATAGACTTGTTTTTGTTCTAAAACATGTTCGGTTTGTTTTGGGTATGCGAGTTCATAAAAATACATAAAACATTCTACAATCCTATATTGACAAATAATTGACATATAAAATATAGGGTAAAAAAACTAAACGATTACAACACACTAATATGCGACCCTTATGTTACGAATGCGTTGCTCTACCAACTGAGCTACGGGACCAATAAGCACTAACGACCAAAACCAATGCTATGCGTGCATTGCAGATGAGACGTTGTTCTACTCTTTGTTCATAATCTTTGAAACTTGCTGATTGATACAAATATGTAAATAATATTTATAAGAACAATATTCAGCAGGTTTCAAAATGACCGAATTCGAACAAGCACGACTAACTTATCTTATTATTATTCTCGTTTTTATTGTTTGCTCATTTGGTTTTTATTATCGCAAAAATTTTGAGAAAATATCTCGGCATTTTTTATCTTGGTGTTTGATTTTTATTGGTCTTGTTACGGCTTATGGTTTTAAAGATGTTTTAATCGCCGCGCTTTTCCCTTATATCGGTCATCAAACTGGCGAGACTTTTGTTTATTCAAAAGCGGAAGATGGGCATTTTTATCTTCAGCTAGTTATTAATGGTGAGAAGGTTAAATTCCTGCTTGATACAGGCGCCACCAATCTTGTTTTAAATAAAAAAACGGCTGAGAGTGTAGGGTTTGACCTGAATGCATTATCTTATAATTTAAACACCTATACCGCCAATGGTATCTCAAGAAGTGCCAAAATTCTCATTCAAGAAATTAAAATAGGGACTTTATATGAGCGTGATGTCTCGGCGATGGTGGCAGAAGGGGATTTATTCATGCCGCTTTTAGGTATGACATTTCTGAGTCAATTTGGCGAAATAAGCATTAATGGCGATAAGCTTACTCTTTAAAAATAGACCCCGCCGCATCAACATATGAGGCGCATGCCTCACGATCGGCTTCAATCGGTGACATTATAAGCATAGACTTTATCGAGCTGATAGGTCAGCGCGGGCGGAAAAATGCGCGTGCCTGCAAATAAGGCGTTACGGGCCAATGCTTTGATGCCGGACGCATGGTAAAGCGCGGCATTGCGGCGGGATATGTCATAGAGACTTGCCACGCGTTTTTGGCGTTTTTGTTGAAACAGGGCCAGCCCGTCTGTCAGCGATGCGGTATTTTCTAAAGAAGTCGCGATGACATAAGCATCTTCAATCGCCATTGCCGCGCCCTGCGCCATAAACGGCAAAATAGGGTGACACGCATCCCCTATTAAAACCGTGCGGGAATGATGCCATTTTGGGGGGGCGGGGCGGTCAAACAGCCCCCATAAATAAGTCTCGGTACAGGCTTGGAGAAGTGACTCGACCGCACTGTCCCAGCCCGCAAAAGCCCTCCGTAATGTGTCGATATCGCCCGGTAGCATCCAGCTTTCTTCGGTCCATGCCGCGCGCTCTTCGACAGCAATGAAATTTATGAGTGAGCCTTCTCTTAGGCGGTAGGCAACGACATGTTTGCCCGGGCCGACCCATACGCTCACGCCCTCAGGCGGTTGTATCTTGAGCTGGTCGGTTGGCACCAGCCCGCGCCAAGCAATCTGTCCGGTGAAATCTGCCGAACCGCCAGCTGGATTATGCGGGTGGAGCGTTTTGCGTATTTGAGACGACAGGCCATCTGCCCCGATAAGAAGGCCTGCTGAAAATTTATTACCCAACTGTGTGTTCACAACAACCGCCGCATCAGTTTCTTCATATGTTGTGATTGTTTCATTGAATAAAATCTTGATGCCAGCCTCATTAGCGGCCTTAAAAAGCACGTCGATTAAATCCGCACGATGGCAATGCCAGTAGCCCGCCCCATATCGGCGTTCAAACTCAGCGCCCATCTTTTGGGTCAGCAGGGGCGTGCCGGATTGGAAGTCCCGTATCGCCAATCCAGCGGGGATGTCAGCTTTGGGTTCGAGCCGGTCACTCACGCCAATCGCGGTCAACACATGCAAGGCGTTCGGGCTCAGCTGAATACCCGCGCCGACATTTTGCAAGGCGGGGGCTTGTTCCAACACGGTGACGTCATGTCCGGATTGGCGTAAGCACAAGGCGGCCGTTAAACCGGCAATGCCGGCGCCAGCGATGAGTATAGTGTGTTTGTCGGCCTTAGACACGTTCCCGAAACCTTCTCGAAACCTCTACCAATTTGATGCGCTTATTTGTCTCTGCCTAGAAGTCTGTTTAAAACGCCTATTTGCATCATAATTGATTGAATTTGTTCTCATAACATTTATGTTTGCGATAGTTAAATTATTGAGGTTCATTATGGCGGAGAATTCATCTAAGTCGGCAGGTAAAGCCCCTGGTCTTTTTGATGCTATTGTGGCGGTTAAGCGGTTGATTGCTGATAAAGAAGATACGTCGCAAGTCTTCACTATTCTTGAGGCATTGGGCAAAAAGTCTGCAGGCAAAAGCTGGCAAAAGTTTAAAAAGCATCCGAATTATTCTTTGCTGCGCGAACAGCCTCCTTTGATGAATTTTCTGTGCGATCAAAAATGGTTGGCCTCGCTCCCAGAAGGCAGTTTGGGTCGGCAGTATCTTCAATTTCTGCAAAACGAAAATATTTCAGCAGAGGGTCTTATGGAGGCCAGCGAAAAAGGTTTCAGCGGATCGCGTAAGTTGGCAGATGAAATTTTGGAATTTCACCATCGTCAAAGAGATGCGCATGATTTATGGCATGTGATTACAGGATATGGGCGCGACCCGCTTGGTGAATTATGTCTGCTGGCTGTGTCCTATCGTCTGCTTGGCAATCCAGGCTTGTTGCTGATTATTCTTTTTGGTGGTCGGCATATTAAGAAGCATAATCCGGGGTTTAAATTCTGGAAGGCGATTGGTGAAGGCTTTCGCCATGGGCGTGAGATGGTCTGGTTGCCGGCAGTAGATTGGAAAGAAGTCCTGCCCCGCCCGATTGAGGAAGCGCGAAGCATGTTGAACATCCAGACCCCTGAACTCTATCAGGATATTATCAAAGCGACGCAAGATCAGGGTGGCATTCATTTTGACGAGCAGTTGAGCGCCGCTGAATAATGCTCAATGTTTACGGCCTGAAAAATTGTGATACCTGCCGTAAAGCCTTGAGCTGGTTGCAGTCTGAAAATATTGCCCACCAGTTTTTTGACATCAGAAAAGACGGGTTCACCGAAACAGACCTTAAACGCTGGCTGGCAGCTTTGGGGCATGAGCAACTCATTAATCGTCGCGGCACGAGCTGGCGTAATCTTGACGCCGCTGTTCAGGAAAGTCTGAGTGAGAAAACCGCCGCCGCGCTAGTGCTGACTGAACCGGCCTTGATGAAACGTCCGATTTTTGATGATGGCAATAAATTTGTGATTTGCGGCTTCAAAGCTGAACAGCAGGATGCGCTTAAATCTCTTTAGTTTTTTAAAACAATAAACTCTACAAAATCTTCTTTTTGATTAACATGAAGTAATTCATGTCCGGCGGTCTTGCAGAAATGCTCGACATCTAGAGGGGCTACAGGGTCATCCGCCCGTAAAATAATTTGTTCACCTTGTGATAAAGCGTCCAGCGCTTTGCGGAGTTTGAGGACCGGAAGGGGACACTTCAAACCCGTCGCATCTAAAATTTTTATATCCTGCATCAGCCTGAGGTTATCAATCCAGCCAGTAATCTTCAATCCACGGGCAGGGTTTTGTGTATTTATAGATTTTCTTCCAATATTTGCCTTCTACAGGCCATTTTCCGACCATTGCTTCGTCAGGGTCGGGTTTGCCGGTAAAGGCGACAACCGATGTATTCGGATCAGGTATGGCTGTTTGAAAGAAGTTTAACGGCCAAGCTGGCATAATGGTGTGTTTGAAACTGACAACCCAATCAGCCGGCCAATAAACCATTTTGCCGACAGTATCGCTGATATATTTTTGCGATATGCCATATTTCTTTTCAATCTTGGCAGGGTCTTTATTGAAGTCGTCAAAGATATGCTTGTAGCGCCCGACGGGAAACCGATAACACGACGTGTTGCCAATATTTTTGCCGATTTGCGTCCAGTTCTCAGCGACACAATATTCACCCGGTTCATAATCAAAAAAACGATCTAGATCTCCGCAAATCACAATATCTAAATCCAGATAAAGGACATCTCCCTCTAAATCTCCCAGTGGGTATTGCCAAAGGGATACTTTGCGAAAGGGAGGGCTGTGCGGGTAATCCGGTAGATTAACAGGCGGGATGTCTCTGGTAATCACATCTTCGTCAATACCAATCACATCATCTGTAAAGCAGATTAGACGCGTGGGGCGTTTATTGTAACGCTTAATCGCCCGGTTCATACGGTTCACATATGCCGACCCGTAGCGGGTTCCCCACTTGATACAAATAACTGTCTGCAACGCAACAACTCAACTCAACAAATACAATACTGACGTTCATAAAAGAATTCGGGGGCTTATGCAAACGCATCAACGTTAGGGGTTTTGCATAAGCCACCCCAACTGACATTAAAAGATGAAAGTTACTCGGCTGACGCTTCTTTGAGATAAGCGATAACATTGTGACGGTCTGTTTCTTTACGAAGACCCGCAAAAGCCATGCGCCCACCTTTAATTACTTTGCGTGGATTTAAGAGATATGCATCTAGCAAAGTTTCAGTCCAGACAGGGTTGTCAGCGGCAAAAGCCATCAGACCTTTGGAGTATTTGAAACCGTCAACACTGCCGACCTGACGGCCAATAATATTATTCAAATGTGGCCCAACACGGTTTTTCGCGCCGGCACCAACAATATGACAGGATTTGCATTTTTTAAATACTTTGGCGCCAGCAGCCGCGTCGCCGATTGGGTAATCTTCTGCCGAGGCTTGATGGGTAAAGGGTAGGCTAAGCAAAAATAGCCCTACTAGAAAACTTGTGAAAGTGAACGATGTTGATTTCATCGATTATCTCCTTACGAATTTTAAATTATTGAAAAATGAATAGGCAACATTCAAGAATATTCTTTACGGAACCAGCCATTCCATTTTTACAGGGGTTTGTGTGAGATCAAAATAGGCACGTCTATGACCTTTTGCCGCGAGGTAGAGCCACTCGATTGTTTTCACTTCAGCGGTAACTGGCGCAAAATTAATTTCACCATCCTGAGTTGCGTCGGCATCGAAAACTGCCTCATAGGGGTCGTCAATCGGACTGCCCGGGGAGGCTGTGACCTGATAGCATTCTCGGCTCATGGGGCGGGTCGCTGTCCAAGCTTTTTCAAATCCAGCCCCATCAATGAGTTTTAGGTCGACATCAAGGCGCAGTTGAATTTTCATAGCTGCATCATAGCAATGGATGGCTGCAAGTGGGTTCTTGGCCAATTCTAGGACTTTAGAAGAGCGTTTATCCGTATGAAAGCGCAGAGATTGTTGTTCAATGTCACATCCACGTAGAACCACCGTTCTTAAATGAGGGGCGTTGTTGGCGCCGATGGTTGCAATGGTTGGGGTATGAAAGGCAGACTTACGATCTTTCACGCCACGGGCAAGTAATGCCCATGCATAGGTTAGCGTTTCCTCAAGATTATCATAGCAAGAGAGGGGCGCTGGGGGTATTTTGGTTTTGGTATTCATATGCTTGATATAGTTTTTTTTTGCGCATCAGGCGAGGTAAATTCAGTTAATTTTGAGGTGAGGGATGGAAAAAATCAGTTTGGAACGAAATCTGAAACACTGGTTGATGTGTGTCGTCGTTTTTGTTGGTGCCACATTTGCGGTTAATGGCCTTGTCGCCATGAATTGGGTCGCCATGAATTGGGTCGCCATGAATTGGGTCGCCATGATTGGCTGGGAAGGTGGTGATGCGGCTTTTACTGACGGTCCAAATCGTTTGCCGCCCGGTTGGGTCATCGGTCTTGTCTGGACAATTCTGTTTATGGGTATGGCGAGCGCATTCTGGTTGCTGGCCTCATCTGAGGAGGCAGGTACAAGACGCAAGGCCGGTGAGGTTTTGGTATTTTCCCTGTTTTGTCTCTCCTATCCGATTTTCACAATGGGATTTAGCATTCCCTTTTTGGTATTTGGAGGCAATTTATTGTGTATCGTCTGGTCATCTTATTTGACGGGCGTATTACGGGATATCTCTCATCCGGCATCAGTCTTAATGTTGCTACCGGCTCTATGGGTATGTTTTGCGACCTGGGGGCTGGTGACACCGCTTGGCTAGCCAGTCAAATATCTAGAAGCGTCAAGAAGGGAAGCTAAAATGGGTCAAGGGCCTTTAAACGGATTACGCATTATTGAATTTGTCGGTATTGGGCCTGGCCCTTTCGCCTCCATGCTTCTGACGGATATGGGGGCTGAAGTCTTAAGTATTTACCGTAAAGGGACAGAAAAAAATGCACTGTCGGATATTGCATCAAGGGGCAGGAAATCAATTACGCTTGATGTGAAAACCCCTGCAGGACAGGCCGCTGTGATGCGTCTTGTCGCGGCGGCAGATGGGTTGATTGAAGGCTTTCGTCCTGGTGTGATGGAACGGCTGGGGCTTGGGCCGGATGACTGTCTGGCAATTAATAAAAAACTGGTTTACGGGCGCATGACTGGCTGGGGTCAGACCGGACCGCTATCGCATGCGGCCGGGCATGATATTAATTATATCGCGCTCACTGGTGCGCTGGCAGCTATCGGCTCTTCGAATAGGCCAATCCCACCGCTAAATTTGGTTGGTGATTTTGGCGGCGGGGCGATGTTTCTGGCTATGGGCATGTGTGCCGCTTTTTTTGAAGCTGAACGTTCTGGTGAAGGTCAGGTCATTGATTGCGCTATGACAGATGGATCCGCGTCTCTTATGACGTTCTTTTTTAATTTTATGGCGCAGGGACTTTATAAGCCGCAACGCGAAAGCAATATGCTCGACGGGGGCGCGCATTATTACAATACTTACGAGACGTTGGATGGAAAATTCATTTCTATCGGTTCTATCGAACCACAATTTTATGCCGAGTTGAGAGACCGCCTTGGACTAACGGATAAAGATTTTGACCATCAGCATGAGTCAGAAAAATGGCCTGACTTAAAAAACAAATTAGCCGCGGTTTTTAAAACCAAAACACGCGATGAATGGGATGAAAGCTTGAGTGGTACGGATGTATGTTATGCGCCTGTCTTGACGCTGGATGAGGCCATTTCGCATCCGCATAATAAAGACCGGGAGACCTTGATTGAGCGTGATGGGGTGGTGCAGCCAAATGTGGCACCTCGTTTCAGCAGAACACCCGGTGCAATTCAAGGTGCGCCAGTGACACCTGGACAACATAATGATACGGCACTTCAAGGCTGGGGGTTCACTGATGACGAGGTTGAGGCGTTAAAGTCGGATAAGATAGTTTAAGCAGCTCTTATTTAAAGTTGATTTTTGTTTTATGATAGTATCGAAAATTATGACGGATAGACGTATTTTTAAGACATATTTGCCAGGACTTCTGGGGCTGATAATCTCTTTTTGTTCGCTCACAGCATGTGCGCCTGTTAATCAGGCTGCGGCTCAAAAGCAAAATTCTATTAATCATCCCGATCATAAAAAAATTATTCGAGCTTTTGGTGGCGTCTATGAGGATTTTAAAGTCGGAAGCTATGTTGCCGGTTTAAGCCTTAAAATCGCCAAATCTTCAGATGACCCGGTGTCAAAATATCGCGTCACGGTTTTAGATAGCCCGCAAGTGAACGCTTTTGCGATGCCGGGCGGCTATACTTATGTTACGCGGGGGCTGTTAGCGCTTGCCAATAATGAGGCCGAAGTTGCTGCTGTAATGGGGCATGAAATTGCTCATGTTACAGCCGCGCATGGCAATGAACGCCAACGTACTGCAATCGGCACGACGGTACTGGCAACGGTCTTGGGCAATGTTCTTAATAGTCGTGTGGCCAATCAGATTATAGATATTGGCGCGACCGGATTATTGGCTGGGTATAGTCGAAAGCAAGAATATGAAGCTGACGAGCTGGGTGTGTTGTCGCTTCATCGCGCCGGATATGACCCATATGCAGGGGGTGATTTTCTGGCCGCTATGGGACGGATGAGTGAGCGCGAAGCACGGCTAAGCGGCGGCAATCGGATGCTAGGATGGTTCTCGACGCATCCCGATACGGGGGATAGGGTGTCAAAAGCGCATAAAATTGCTGCAGATTTAATTGCCAATTCAGAGCAGCAGCGCAATCGGGGCAGGGCGGCACATCTGGCGGCGATTGACGGCATGCTTTATGGCGACGCGCCCGATGAAGGCTTTATTCGTGGTCAGGACTTTTTACATCCAATATTAAGGCTTCGTTTTTCTGTTCCTGATAATTTTCAGCTGATTAACAGTACCCAAGCGATTTTTGCCAAAGGGCCTGATGGCGCCATTATTAAATTTGATATGGCAGATGCTGATCAATCTCCTCGCGCTTATTTGACCGATATATGGGCGGCGGATTTGCGTCTTAAAGATGTGAGTGAGATAAACGCAGAACTGGACGGCGTGACAGCCATTCATGAGCAATCAGGTAATATATCGCGGCTTGTTGTGTTGCGTGCTGGGGAGGGACGGGTCTACCGATTTGTCATGCAAGCACCGGCATCAGCTTTCTCGCCATTGGATCACGGGTTCAAAGCCACGGCTAGGAGTTTTAAAAAACTGTCCGTCACAGAAGCTGGGAAACTCAAACCGTTGAAGATTAAAATCCTTACGGTCCGCGAAGAGGATAAGCTTCAGGATTTTGTCTCGCAGATGAGAGGCGTTGAGGCACCAGAAGAAATGTTCAGGATATTAAACGGATTGTCTCCGTCAGAAATTCCTGTTTCAGGAACCAAAGTCAAAATAATTACAGACTCGCAAATATTCTAGTCTATGGAAGCAGACCTGAGCCAACCGGATCGCCATTGGTCGTTTTGATCAAAGCATGTTTCAGCTTATCCAGTGCTTGATGTTCAATCTGGCGGACGCGCTCTTTCGATATGCCCAGCTTTTGACCAAGACATTCAAGCGTGACATTTTCTTCACCAAGACGCCGCTCGCTGATGATGCGATATTCACGTTCGCTTAGGGTATCCATGGCTTCTTTAATCCAGTTACGACGCACTTGGCTGTCTTTGTCTTCACTGACAACTTCGTCAGGAAGTGGACCATCGCAAACTAATAGGTCTTGCCATTCGAGGCTATTGGCTTCGCCATCAGCTTCTGACATGGGCGCATTGAGGCTTCTGTCATTGCCGGAAAGGCGGCCTTCCATGGTTTCGACATCTTCAAGTCTGACGCCAAGTTCTTTCGCGATGAAAAGACGGCTTTCATGAGTCATATTATTCTGACCGCCATCATTAATACGAGCGCGAAGGCGACGCAGGTTGAAAAACAAGGATTTTTGAGCCGCAGTCGTTCCGGTACGGACAATCGACCAGTTTCTTAAAATAAAGTCCTGTATCGAAGCGCGTATCCACCATGAGGCATAAGTTGAAAACCTAACACCGCGCTCAATATCAAATCTATCGGCAGCTTGCATCAGGCCGATATTGCCTTCTTGAACCAAATCACCCATTGGCAGGCCGTAATGACGAAATTTTGTCGCCATGGCAATCACGAGGCGCAAGTGAGCTGAGGTCAACTCATGTAGCGCCTTTTCATTTTGTTCCTGCCGCCACAAACGGGCCAATTCTAACTCATGCTCCTGTTCGAGGAGTGGCACTTTCATGGCGCCTTTAAAGTATCTGCGGTTAGCTGCGAGTGTTTCTTGTGTGTCAATATGGGTCATAACAATCTCCTATTTTGCTTTACGCAAAGAAAAGGAGACCGGTTCACCAAAAAAGGGTGTGAGGATAATATTTTTTAAAAAATAGGGGATAATATTTTTTAAAATTTAGGCGCAGGCGCGCAGATTGTAGCTTTTGAAGAGACTATTCTTCTTCTGATGTCTCTTCTGTTGGTGCGGTTTTGGCCGTTGCTTTGGAAAGCACATCCTCCAAATTAGCGGCGGCGACCTCAAGTTCGGTTTTGTTAATTGCCGCGACTTCCCGCGCCATTCTGTCGAGTGCTGACTCATAGAGTTGACGTTCAGAATAGGATTGCTCGGGCTGATTTTCATTCCGGTACAGGTCACGAACAACTTCTGCTGTGGCGACCAAATCCCCTGAATTAATTTTAGCCTCATATTCCTGCGCTCTGCGGCTCCACATGGTGCGCTTAACGCGGGCGCGCCCGCGCAATGTTTTCATAGCGCCAGACATCATGGTTTTATCGGCCAGCTTGCGCATGCCATTTTCAACCGCTTTATCAAGCGGCAGAAGAAGCGTCATTTTTTCTTTATCGAAATTAATAACGAAAAGCTCCAACTCCGCATCACCGAATTGTTGGTTAGAAATCTCGCTAATCTGCCCAACGCCATGCGACGGATAGACGATAAATTCGTTCACGCGAAATCCCTTAGCGGCCTTACGGTCAACCTGTTTGGCTTTTGCGGGCGCTTTTTTAGCGGGTGCTTTAGTTGCTGCCTTAGGTGCGGGTTTTTTGGCCGCGGGCTTTTTAGCGGGCGCTTTGGCCTGAGCTTTGGCTGGAGTTTTAGCTGGAGTTTTAGCGGGTGTCTTTTTAGCAGGTGCTTTAGCGGCAGGTTTTTTTGCTGTGGCTTTTGCAGGCGCTTTTTTAGCTGGTGTTTTTGCAGCAGTTTTAGCGGCAGGCTTTTTTGCGGCAGGCTTTTTCGCTGCGGTCTTTGATGTTGGTTTTTTGGTCGTCGCCATTATTTAGATCCTTTAGCCGTTTCCCGCTTGAATTACCTATCTACCAAATTGGAGAGTTAGGTTTAGTCGCCCTCGCCGGGTGCCTCGCTGAAAAACTTATCAAACTTATCGGTTTGTTTCAAAAAATCATCCGCATCAGCCGGTGCATCTTTTTTGAGCGTAATATTCGGCCAGATATCTGCAAATTTAGTATTTACTTCGAGCCATTTTTCCAGCCCGTCTTCCGTGTCGGGTTTAATGGCTTCTGCTGGGCATTCTGGTTCACATACGCCGCAATCAATGCATTCATCAGGGCTAATGACTAACATGTTTTCACCCTCGTAAAAACAGTCAACCGGGCAAACCTCGACACAGTCTGTATATTTACACTTAATACAAGCATCGGTCACAATATAAGTCATGCTTTATCCATTCTAGCTACGTTTCAGCGGACATTTCTGCCCATTAAATCCAACTCTGGAACTATTTAAGTCCCAGGCTTGTTGCCGCTCTTTGACGTGCGGCGCCAGTTTCAATATCGGGAACATGTATAAGCCCGGAAATGCGACGAAGCAAGTTTGCCTCGTAATCATCCAGCCTGCCATCTGAGAGCACAACCATCCAAAGTTTTTCAATCAGAACAATTTTCTGAGGCAGCTCGTAATGGGCGTTAATTACTTTTGTCCATTGGTATAAGTCATTGGCATCAGACTCAAGCGTATCGGCAAGCGTCATAAGTTCCTGCGTTTCATCTTCAGATAGGCTGAAGCCATCCTGCAGGATGTGGTGCAATGTCTCTATTTCAATACCGTCTGCCTGTCCGTCAAGACGGGCGGCATGGGTCAATAAGGCTGCGGCGGCTAAAGATAATGCGTCATCCGTCTCCGGTGTGACCTCAGGGCTTTCAAACAAGCTTTTCAGACGATTAAACATGGGGTTGAAATATTGTCATTTTTACATTTTGGCAAGCAGTTTATGTTGCGCAACCTCATCCGGGTCCTCTTTCGGGGTGATGTCTTCATAGAGGTTTTGCGCCTCTTGTGCCGATCCTCGTCGGTTTCCTAAATCCAGAATCCGAATAACACGAACCTGCTTGCCTTGCGCGAAGGTCAAAATATCTCCCACCCGAACCGGATCGCTTGATTTTTTCATTTTCTTACCATTCAGCCGAATGCGCCCTTCATTGGCGCGTTTGGTGGCAAGAGAGCGAGTTTTAAAGAAGCGGGTAAACCAGAGAAATTTATCAACTCTGAGGCTGTCAGTCTCCGTCATATGGCTCACTTATTATTATCCTTGAGGCTTTGAAGCACGGCGAAGGGGGAATTGGGGTCCATTTTCTTTTCAGGCTTTTTATGAGCCGAGGACTTAAAACGCCCTTTATCTGCATGTTGTTTGTTTTTATTGCCCGAAGGTTTTTTCCCAGCAGCTTTTTGATGTGACGCCTTTTGTTTGGGGTTAGGTCGTCTGGTCGCGCGTTTTTTAGGATACCATAATAGCGTAACTAGTGGCGGTTGCGTTTCCTCATATTGCTCGGCTTCGCTTATGTTCACTTCTGAATCATCAGGCGCGTTTTCGCTAGATGGTGGAGAGGTTGCCTCTTGCGGTTTTGGCTTGGCGCCATAACCCAGCCCTTTCAGGATATCCGCCATTTCCTCATGACTGCAGCCCATCAGGGAAACCATATCAGCCGTGATTTCAAACTCATTGCTCTTATCATTGGCTTCAATGGCTTTGCGAATAAGGTCAGCCAGCCTTTCCAGCATATCCAGCCGGATGGCGCGCTTGCCATACACTCTGAAGCCGAGAGATCGGTAAAACCCGTCCGGTAAATCTTTATGACGCGCACACGATGTCAGACCCGGCGCGGGAGAAAGTGCCAGATCCTCTGCGGCTTTACGGTTGTTGGCATATGACCAGAGCATAGCCAGCGCGCGCGCAGGATTAGGTTTTAACAGGGCAGGCATGAAAATATCATAAGTGCCAAAGCGCAGGCCGAGCTTTCGTAATCCAGCGCGTGCCGGTTGGTCCATATCGGCAAGGGTATCTGCAATATTCGCGCGCGGGATATGTCCGCCATGTTCCACAATCTGAAAAGCCAGGCCCCGCGCCAAACCATTAAGACTGTCATCATTTTTTAGGGTGATGAGGGGCGCAAGTAATGTCTCTAAATGGTGTCTGACAAAAGCCGTCAAACGCGCTTCGATTTGATTGCGCGGTGTCCCGACAAGACTTTCATCGGCAAGGAGCTTGATGGCAGGAGAGAGCAAATCGCGCCCGGCGACGAGGTGGGCGATACAAGATTGATGCCAAAAAATCTCTCCCTGCTCATTGAGTTTTAGATCATCATCGCCACATGCGGCAAGTTCGCTCGCGCGGTTGCGGAGTTCGTGTCCGACGACTTTTTCGATGGCAGCCCTGACAGTGCGGGGCGGGGAGTTGGTCATACGATTATCTTTGGTAAAATGTAATCCTTCAATACGGCCCGCATATTCGCCTTCAACATGCACGTCACCTGCCGCATCAATTTCGGCCTCGGCTTCAGCGCGGCCCTGTAGCCGTTTTAATAAAATAGATGACCTTGTGTCCACAAATTGTTTCATCAAGCCCTGATGCAAAGCATCGGACAGCTTATCCTCAACCTGACGTGCCTGAGCCTGCCATTGGCGCTGATTTTCGACCCAACCAGTTTTCTGGGTGACATAAGTCCAGGTTCGGATATGGGCGAGGCGGGAGCCAAGCGTATCGAGGTCGCCATCGGTTCTATCACATCGTGCTATGCGTTCTTCTATCCATTTGGCAGGCAGAATAGCTTGGTCGCCGGATAAGAATAAAAAAATGTCGCCCAGAATGGAGGCATGTTCGCCGATAATGGTTTTTCTAAAATCAGGTATCTGCGCGACCTCCCAGAGCAGACGGATGATATTTTCGTCCCCCGCGCGGTCTAGGATGGACGGGTCAGCGGTCATCATATTCAGCGCCTGCATATCAATCGTAATCGGCACGCGCATAAGGCCTCTGGTTGGCGGCGGTGCTTCGAGTGAAATTTTCAGTGCCTCGACAGATGAAAAATCAAGATTGGGATTGCGCCACATTAGGCGGCGTATTGGCTCGAAAGTGTTGTTTTCAATCTGTTCGACCAATGTTTCATCAAGCGGAAGCATTTCGCCTGTGACCCCAAAAGTCCCGTCAGTTATATGGCGTCCGGCACGTCCGGCAACTTGTGCAAGTTCTGCTGCCCCCAGTTCGCGGTGATTTCTGCCATCAAACTTGCGCGTCTGAGCAAAGGCAACATGATCGACATCCATATTCAGCCCCATACCAATAGCGTCGGTGGCAACCATGAAGTCAACTTCTCCAGATTGATACATATCGACTTGGGCATTGCGTGTGCGCGGGCTTAGCGCGCCCATAACAACTGCTGCGCCGCCTTTTTGCTGGCGTACGACTTCGGCAATCGCATAGACGCTATCGACTGAAAATGAGGTGATGGCGGTACGTCGGGGCAGGCGGGAAAGTTTTTTTGACCCTGCATAGCTCAGTGTGGACAGCCGAGGTCGTGAAATAATATGTGCCTTGGGTAGGAGTTGTTTGACCATGGGCACCATGGTTGCTGCGCCGAGTAGCATGGTTTCTTGATTGCCGCGCGCATGCAGTAGGCGGTCAGTGAAAATATGCCCTCGTTCCGCATCTGCTGCGAGTTGAATTTCGTCAATCGCCATAAAATCAACCGACTTGCTAATCGGCATGGCTTCTACTGTGCAGATATAATAAGCCGGATCGGGCGGTAATATTTTCTCTTCACCGGTAATCAGTGCCACCTGACCCGCGCCTTTAAGTTTTACAATGCGGTCATAAACCTCCCGTGCGAGCAGGCGCAAGGGGAAACCAATCATGCCGGTTTCATAACCGAGCATGCGTTCAATGGCGAGGTGGGTTTTCCCGGTATTGGTGGGACCCAGTACAGCCGTAACAGGGCTAGACGCATGAGAAGAATAGGAAGACATTTGATTTTTATCTGCTCACAGAGGCGGTTATTTTGCAAGTATACTGACTGAAAAAGGAAAAAAAATAGATAAAACAGAACATAGATGGAACATAACGTGTCCGAATCACTTACATAGTAGCACTTCCCCATTCGTTCACGACTAAATGTGGTGTGTTTTCTCTTACTTAGTTTTAACTGGGCTTTAACCGGATATGTTGATTCGGTCATTTTTGAACCTCATAATCGGGTATTTTCTCCCTCACATTTATGTGAACAGACGTGTTTGGCAATTGAAGACCGTTTCTGGGATATTCTAATCAAACAGCTTGCTGTTTTACCCGTCGGTAGCAACGTAAAAAACTTCTCCCTCCCCCTCACAAGTAAGTTGCTACCGACGTTTTTTTTATTTTCTTTTTCAATCAGGTTTAGCTTTTTTCCATATCAGCCATTGAAGGGCTTGACGGAGAGGGAACTCCCCCATATAAAACCGACCTTGGAACCATTATGTCGTTTGTAGACATATGTACCTTTTTACTTGGAGAAAAGAATGTCTCGTGTTTGTGAATTGACTGGCAAAGCAGTTATGTCAGGTAATAATGTGAGCCACGCTGTTAACAAAACGCGGCGGAAGTTTCTCCCCAATTTGCAACAGGTCAGCCTGCCAAGTGAGAAACTAGGTAAAGCCCTGAGGTTCCGCATCAGCGCTCATGCCCTTCGTACTGTTGAGCATGTTGGCGGTATTGACGCCTTTTTGGTTAAGGCTAAAGACGCACAGCTTTCACCACGTGCGCAGAAACTCAAAAAACAAATCACTTTAAAGCTCGCTGCATCCTAAAATTTTGTGCTTTGCAGCTTAAAAAATAAGAAATGCGAATAACCGCGTCTAAATAAGAAAAAATGTGGACCACCACATTAAGAATAAAATGCAAAATTATAAGTCTTCCCGCATCCGTGTTTATGGCGCTGCAGTAATAAGTCTGGTGCTTGCCAATTTTCCTCCACGGCTTGCCGCGCAGACTTCACAGGGGCTAGCCGCGCAGACTTCAGATAATGAAGTTGTTAATGAAATCGTCATATTGGGTAGCCGGACATTATCACGTTCGGTACTGACAACACCGGCGCCGATTGATTTTTTGTCTGCTGAAGCATTGGGGGACAGCGCGCAAGCTGAAGCCGGACGCGCTATTCAAAGCCTCGCGCCCTCTTTTAATTTTCCGTCAACCTCAATTGCCGATGGTACGGATGCGTTGAAACCTGCAACTCTGCGGGGGCTGGGGCCAGATCAGACTTTGGTTCTGGTGAATGGGTTGCGGCGACATAAATCGGCTCTTTTGCATGTCAATTCATCCGTTGGGCGTGGCACGGCGGGTACGGATATGAACGCTTTGCCACCCAGCTTTTTTCAATCGGTAGAGATTTTGCGCGATGGCGCATCCGCCCTTTATGGCTCAGATGCGATTGCCGGAGTTATCAATCTGCGTCTGCGTGAGAGGGGTGATGGTGAGGCGATTATTTCTTACGGGCAGACCTCGGCTGGAGACGGTGAGCAATATAGGCTGGCATTGAATAAGGGTTTTGAGTTGCCTAATAATGGTTTCTTATTTGCTGGTTATGAATATCAAGACCGTGAAAAAACCAACAGTGCTGGTCTATCCGGCACCCGCCATTATGCTAATAGCGACCCGGCAAGCTGTAACGCAAATGAGAATAGTGGTTGCGATGGGCGCGAATTTACCGCCAATCGGCGTAATATGATTGTTGGTGATCCCGATAGTGAGCAAAATGCTGTTTTGTTGAATGCCGGCATGGATTTTTCATGGGGTGACATTCGAGCTTTCGTTAATTGGTCACAACGTGACAATCAAAGCACGAGCTTTTTTCGCCAGCCAAATGATGCCAATCGCAATGTGCCGGAAATTTACCCTGACGGTTTTTTGCCGCAAATAAATACCGATATTGAGGATGTATCGGCTGCGCTTACGACTTACTTTGATTTATCCAGTTGGGACTCTAGCCTGTCTTATGTCTATGGCGAAAACAGTTTTGACTTTTTTATTGATAATTCGCTGAACGCAAGTTTTGGTGCTGCCAGCCCGACAAGTGCCGACTCTGGTGGGTTGGTATATGACGAACACGTTCTGGGCTTTGACACGCGGGGAAGTATGAAGGGCTTTGATGTAGCTGCCGGACTGGAATGGAAACGCGAAGGCTACCAAATTCGTGCCGGTGATTTGCTGTCTTATATTCATTGCCGTCAAGTATCAGACCATCAAGTACCAGATCCTACAAGCGCATGCGACAACAGCAAGTCCGGCGGGATACAGGTGTTTCCAGGATTTCGCCCCGAAAATGCATTGTCGCGAGAACGCGACAGTTTTGCCACTTTCGCTGAAGCCTCGCAAATGCTCGGGGATGTGCTGATAAGTGGGGCTGTGCGTTTTGAAGATTATGACGGTTTTGACGAGGTTCTATCGGGACGCCTATCAGGGTTCTATGAGCTGAATTCCCGCCATGCATGGCGCGGGACACTCAGCAATGGCTTCCGCGCCCCGTCCATGCACCAGCTTTATTTCAATAATGTCAGCACGCAATTTGATAATGCGGGGATGGCGAGCGAAACCTTGACGGCACGCAATGATAGTGCGCTGGCAAACGCATTGGGGATTCCGGTTTTGTAGGAAGAAACAGCCTTCAATCTTTCATTGGGCTATGTGTTTACCCCAGCCAATAATATTACCCTGACGCTGGATGCCTATCAAATTGACATTGAAGATCGGATTATACTTTCCAATCAAATTGTGGGTGCTGATTTGGACAGTGAATCCCGTCAGATTTTCTCCAATGCCAGTGCCACAAAAGCGCAGTTTTTTATTAATGGCCCCGATACGCGGACGCGCGGATTGGATGTGGTTGCCGAATGGTCCCCGCAAATATCGCATGGCACATTGGATACAAAACTTGCATGGAATATGACTGAGACCGACATCACCAGCGATTTCCGATTACAGGGCTTGTTGAACGGCTTGACGCAGGACGCCTTATTCACTGACCGTGACCGCGATATTATCGAAGCTTGGCAACCTGAAGAGCGCCTGACTTTCAAGCTGGATTGGCGGCTGAACAGATTTATCGTGCAAGGTGATGTTAACCGTTATGGGCGCTATTTGTCATCGGAAGGTCATGGGAGCCGCTATGTTTCACAACAAGATGATGCAGCTTTTATTTTCAATCTGCGCATTCATTATGACATCACACCAGATACGCGTTTGAGCCTATGGGGTGATAATATTACCGATGAATATCCTGAGAAAAATACCATTTCAAACGCGCGAAGCGGGAGCATTAAGGACATTGTTGATAGCCCGGGGGTATTTCAATATTCGCGCCGCACGGCTCCCTATGGTTTTAACGGGGCTTTTTGGGGCATGAGCCTTAAGCAGCGTTTCTAGCGTTAAAGCTGCTCAGCTATAATGCGGATGATTGGCGAATAGACCCGTATTACCTGACAGGTGTTTTATCCATTTTGGTGCTTAGGCTCGATGACGCTGCCTGCAGCATACTCTGGGTTTTAGGCATCATGGACATGCGCTTATCTGTTTGATTGGCGGGGAGAGTGTCATCAAACAGCTCTGCCAGTTTTTCAGTCATTACGCCGCCCAGCTGTTCGGCATCGACAATTGTCACCGCGCGGCGATAATAGCGTGTCACATCGTGACCAATACCAATGGCAATCAGTTCCACGGGGGAACGGGTTTCGATTTCTTCAATCACCTGGCGTAAATGTTTTTCCAGATAATTACCTGCATTGACGCTCAAGGTGCTGTCATCTACCGGCGCGCCATCGGAAATGACCATCAGGATACGGCGTTGTTCGGGGCGTGCCATTAAACGCTGATAGGCCCAAACCAGCGCTTCGCCATCAATATTTTCTTTGAGCAGGCCTTCGCGCATCATCAGACCTAAATTCCGTCTTGCGCGGCGCCATGGAATATCCGCTTGTTTATAGACGATATGGCGTAAGTCATTCAGCCTACCGGGATGCGCGGGTTTGCCATCCGCCATCCACGCTTCTCTGGCTTGTCCGCCTTTCCAAGCGCGTGTCGTAAAGCCGAGTATCTCGGTTTTCACGCCGCATCTTTCCAGTGTGCGCGCGAGAATATCAGCACTCATAGCGGCAACTGTAATCGGGCGTCCGCGCATGGAGCCGGAATTATCTATCAGCAATGTAACAACTGTATCCCGGAAATTCATATCGCGTTCCATTTTGAACGATAGCGGATTGCCGGGGTCTACGACCACGCGCGATAGACGTGCGGCATCCAGATAGCCTTCTTCGAGGTCAAAATCCCATGAACGGTTTTGCTTGGCTTGCAAGCGGCGTTGAAGTCTGTTCGCCAGTCTTGAAACCGCACCCTGCAAATGACTAAGTTGCTGGTCGAGATAGGTGCGCAGGCGATTAAGTTCTTCGCCATCACATAAATCTTCGGCTTCTACGGTTTCATCAAAGCGGGTGGTGAAAACTTGATAGCTGGATTTGGTTGCATCAGGCGCACCGTCTGGGCGTTGAGAGCGCACGGCTTCGCCAGCCTCTTCGCCTTCGGCATCCATATCAACTTCTTCGCTATCCATTTGGACGGTTTGTTCTTCGCCCTCCGGCATTTCACTGCCGGTTTCCATATCTTCAGAACCGCTGCCTTGCTCCTGCTCGGCTGACCCGTCCTCGCCATCATTCTCGTCATTATCATTATTGCTTTCGTCGCCAGCATCCTCGCCTTCATCAGATGCATCCGTGCCTTCGGAGTCGATAAGTTCGAGATCTGCGAGAAGCTGGCGTGTTTTGGCGGCAAAAGCAGTCTGGTTATTCATGATATCAACGAGGTCATCCATGCCCTCGCCAATGCGTTCTTCAATCCATTCCTGCCACGCTGTAACAGTTGGCTGGGCGGCTGCGGGGGGGTGTTGACCTGAAAGGCGCTCACGCACGAGATAGGCCAGCGCGACATCCATAGGGGCATCTTCGCGTTGTGTTAAACTTGCCAGACCTTCTTTTTCACAAATGGTCTGGTGCATGAGTTGAAGATTCTCAGCAACGCCGGGCATTTGATTGGCGCCGATAGACTCGTAGCGGATATTCTCAAGCCGGTCGAAAATCGCGCGGGCATCCGGCTCGACCGGTCTATTTTTAGCACTTAAGGGCTTGTCGTGATGGGCGAGTTGCAAAGCGATGCTATCAGCTTGTCCCCGCAAAAGCGTGCGCTCCTTAGTCGGCAAATCCCTTGGCGGCAAGGGCAGGCGCACACGGTTACCGACCACAGATGGTGTTTCGGTTCCAAAGGTGACATCCAATTCATCATTCTCAGCCAAAGACCGCATGGTCTGACTGATAGCTCTTTTGAACCTGTCAATTGTCTCTTCTGTCATTAGGAGGCAAGAATGTTAACGGCCTTCTCGGGAAGGTCTTCGCCAAAACACCTTTGATAAAATTCTGCGACTGTCGGGCGTTCAAGCTCATCGCATTTGTTTAAAAAGGTTAGCTGGAAGGCGAGGCCGATATCTTCGAAAATTCGCGCATTTTCGGCCCATGTCAAAACCGTCCGCGGTGACATGACGGTTGAGATGTCCCCATTCATAAAAGACGCACGTGTGAGGTCGGCGACCTGCACCATATTGGCGATGGTCTTTTGACCTTCGGCATTATTAAAATCTTTTTCTTTCGAAAGGACGATTTTCACTTCTTCCTCATGTGGCAAATAATTCAGGCTCGTGACGATATTCCATCTGTCCATCTGGCCTTGGTTAATCTGCTGCGTCCCGTGATAGAGGCCCGACGTATCGCCAAGGCCGATTGTGTTGGTTGTCGCGAAAAGTCTAAACCATGGGTGCGGACGCAGAACCTTATTCTGGTCGAGCAAGGTCAATTTGCCGGAGACTTCGAGAATACGCTGGATTACAAACATAACATCGGGACGACCGGCATCATATTCGTCAAAAACCAAAGCGACAGGTCTTTGCAGAGCCCAAGGCAGAATGCCTTCTTGGAATTCAGTAATCTGTTTTCCGTCGCGTAAAACAATTGCCTCTTTACCAATCAGGTCAATCCGGCTGACATGACTATCGAGATTGATGCGGATACAAGGCCAATTCAGCCGCGCTGCAATTTGTTCGATATGGGTGGATTTACCTGTCCCGTGATAGCCTTGCACCATAACGCGCCGGTTATTGGCAAAACCGGCAAGCAGGGCGCGTGTTGTTTGGGCGTCAAAAAGATAATCATCGTCAAGCTCGGGAACATATTCGCATGATTGAGAAAATGCTGGCACTTTCAGCGCACTTTCAAACCCGAAAATATCTCCGACATTGACTTCAATATCGGGTTCATTTGGCATGTCTGAATTACTTTCGGCAGTCATTTATAGTTCCTTATCTTTAACGCGAGAAAATTACGATAGAATGTTAACTAGGTCGCAGGGCGCTTAACAAAAGCCCGAAGCCTTTAAATAATTATACGCTTGAATGACCTTATTAAGTTTTTCTTCATAGCTCCGGTCGCCGCTATTGGCATCGGGGTGAAACTTTTTGATACGGGCTTTATAACGCGTTTTGACGTCTTCTGCTGTTGCAGTTTCATCCAGCTCTAACACCTCAAGCGCGCGCTTCTGGCCAGATGAGGCGCGTTTGGCCAGTGCCGGAGCTTTGCCCTCTGCAACCTCAGATACCAAATCATGTGGATCTTGCCATTGCCAGTTGCCGCTTTGACCGGGGGTGTTTCTATTGGCACCCATGGTCCATGTGGGGCGGTGGCCTGTCCGCGCGCTTCTTTGAAAGGCTGCAATATCGGCCTCGCTCATGCCTTCAAAAAAATTGAAGCTCTGATTATAGCTTTTAATATGCGTCAGACAGAAATAACGCTTATCCGAACTGCCTTCAGCAGCAGGTGCGGGATATGATCCAACTTCACTGCAATCGGGCCAGTCACAGGTAACCTGTGCTTCAACTTCGTTGCCGCCCTTCTTGCTTATTCGTATTGAGTCAAAATATTTTGATTTCAGGTTCATTACACTGATAATCTAGTTTGCAGTGGATAAAAAAAACAGTCTTTTGTCTCAACAATTTGTATGTTTTTGAGAATTAGACAGTGAAGGAAACTTTATGGCAGTAGTTGATATGATTATCAAGAAACTTGAAGCACGTTTTGCCCCTGAATATCTCAATGTTACGGATGAGTCACACCGTCATAAGGGGCATGCGGGGTCGCGTCCAGGCGGGGAGACGCATTTTTGGGTAAAAATTACGTCCTCTCATTTTGATGGACTCAGCCGCATAGAACGACATCGGCTGATTAATGACTGCCTTTGTGTGGAACTAAAAGGCCTTATTCATGCGTTAACCGTGAAGGCAAAAACACCTGCCGAAGCGGCTGAGGCTGAAAACAAATAATCTTTACGTTTCGTCGGAAACTGTCTTGTCAGGTTTAATTTCAAGCTGGGTAATCTGATTTCGTTGGCGGGATATGATTCTGAATCTAAAGCCGTAAAAAACAAAAACCTGTCCCGGTTTAGGGATGGCGCGCGCTTCATGAATCACCAATCCGGCAATGGTGATGGCCTCGTCATCTGGTAAATCCCAGCCTGTCTCGCGATTTAAATCCCGCATTGTCATGCTACCGTCAATCAACAGACTACCATCTGCCGCTGGTATCAGAATTTTTTCCTTATTGTCATGCTCGTCATCAATCTGTCCGACAATTTCTTCAAGAATATCTTCCAAGGTGACAAGACCCATCAAACCGCCATATTCATCCACGACCAGCGCAAAATGCGCTTTGCGCGCCCGAAAGGCGTTGAGCTGTTCAGCAAGCGAGGTTGTTTCAGGGACAAACCAAGGCGGCGATATAAGCGCGCGTATTTCCACGCCCCGCGCACCATCGGGGGTTGCGGCGAGGGCGCGTAACAAATCCTTGGCATGGAGAATACCGATAATATTTTCAATCTCATTTTCCCAGAACGGGATGCGCGTATGTGGGCTTTCCAGAACTTGACGCACAATTTCCTCTGGCTTGAGGCCAATATTAATCATCATCATGCCCTTGCGATGCACCATGACATCTTCAAGGGTGAGGTCTTTCAAATCGAGAATACCGCCCAGCATGTCGCGGTCACCTTTTGTCACTGCGTCTGTGCTGTGGTGCATATCAATCGCACCTCTAATCTCTTCATGTGCGGGCCGCATACTGTCAGCATCTTCGGCATTAAATCCGAGAAGGCGCATAATCCCACGGGCAATGAAATTAAGGGCCAGCGTGAAGGGTGCGAAAATCCAAACAATAAAACGCATAATTCCCGCTACGCGCAAGGCTGTATTATCAGGGTTTAAAATCGCATATGTCTTTGGCAATACTTCGGCAAATATGACAACCACACAGGTCATGACCAGCGTGGCATAAACCACACCCGTATCTCCAAACAATTTCAGGAATAAAGATGTTGCCAATGCCGAGGCCATAATATTGACCAGATTATTGCCGAGCAAAATTGCACTAAGCAATCTTTCATGATGCTCCAGCAAGCTGTTAACCCATTGGGCGCGCTTATCATTGTCTTTTGCTAATTGATACATGCGCGCACGCGAGGTGGCTGTCAGTGCTGTTTCAGAGCCAGAAAAAAAGCCGGATAACAAAATAAGAACCAGAATAATCAGCCCAAGGATAAGAAAGGAAGAGACCATGATTATCCCTGATTGTGCAAAAACGCGGTTAACTGTGCGGCAGATACTTCATTTGTGATAAAGGCGTCGCCTATCGCTTTCATAAGAATAAACGTCATGACGCCTTGGCTGACTTTTTTATCTTGCGCCATGGCGGTGACGAGGTCTTCTGCCGCGAATGGCCCACCTGTTACGTCTGTTTGACTGACCGGTAATCCGGCAGCTGCGAGATGGTTGATGAGAGCCTGCGCGTCTTCTTCTGGGCATAGGCCAAGATGCACGGAAAGACCCACGGCTTGCGCCATGCCGAGGCCGACAGCTTCGCCGTGCAATAACTTATCTGAATATCCGGTCAGGTTTTCATAGGCATGGGCGAATGTATGACCGAGATTGAGCAAAGCCCGCGCCCCTTCTTCTTTTTCATCTTGCGCGACAATATCGGCTTTGGTTTCACAGCTTTTGGCGATGGCATAGCTCAAAGCTGCGCACTCCCGGTTTTTGAGCGCATCACGATTATCTTCCAGCCAGTCGAAGAATGCCCGGTCACAAATGGCGGCATATTTTACAATCTCGGCATAGCCAGCATTAAACTCCCTATCCGGTAGGGTTTGCAGCGCGTTGAGGTCCGCCAAAACAAGCGAAGGTTGGTGAAAAGCGCCAATAAGATTTTTCCCTTGAGGGACGTTGATACCGGTTTTGCCGCCGACAGAACTATCGACTTGCGCTAAGAGAGTTGTCGGAATTTGAACAAACCGCACGCCGCGCCGTAAAGTTGCCGCCGCAAAGCCGGTTAAATCGCCAATCACACCCCCACCCAGCGCTATCATCATATCCTGACGCTCGACTTTCTCATCAAGCAACCAGTGGGTGAGCGTCTCTAGGCCTGAAAAACTTTTGCTGGCCTCACCGGGGGGCATAATTTTTGTGATATGGGCAATGCCCGCGCCATCCAAGCTGGCTGTCAAACTGTCCAGATGCGCCGCGGCGACGTTTTCGTCAGTCACAATGGCGACAAAAGGGCGTTTCAACAAAGGTGATATTAAAGTCGGGCATGACGTGAGCAGTCCCGCGCCGATATGGATATCGTAGCTTCTGTTAGGGCTTGTTGAACCTGAAAGGCTCACATTCACTTTTTTCAAACCGGTTTCACTCATTTATGTCGTATCCGATTTCACAAGAATACCCTGATTTGTGAGTATGTCAGAAATGTCTTTAACTGTTTGCGGGCGTTGTCCGTCTTCACACTCAACCACTATATCTGCTTCGGCGTAAACAGGGTAACGTTCATCCATTAATCGGGTGATTGTTTCTTCAATATTACCCTGTGCCAGAAGGGGACGTTTTTCAGGTCTTTTACTGACACGCCTGATAAGGGTCTCGCGGTTTACTTTTAGCCAAATTGAAAACCCTGATTGGAGAATAATCTCTCTTGTCGCGGCATTGGCAAAAGCACCGCCACCCGCGGCGATAATAGCGGGCGGTCCGTCTAGCAATCGTTTGAAGACGCGTTTTTCACCGTCTCGGAAAGATGCTTCACCATGTAATTTAAAAATTTCCGGAATGGTCATCTTGGCAGCTTTTTCAATCTCGGTATCCGAGTCGATAAAACGCGCACCAATATGCGCCCCAAGCATTTTACCGATGCTGGATTTGCCGGCTCCCATCATGCCGATAAGGATAACGGATTTTTCAAGTTTTCCGTTGGGTCTTGGTTTTACGTCCTTTTTCTTACGGGTCATATAACCTTATCTAGCTTTGCAGAATTTTCCCGTCTACTGAAATATTACCTTTAGCCCAATCTGCCATTCTCATGCCTTATTTGGTGGGTATAAATGTGCCGATTGTCGAGATATGAAAATTGAATTAGTCTGAGTAGAATAAGTTCGATTTCTAAAGGAAAATAAAATGCGCATAGCGATTGGTGTTGTTGTCCTGCTTGTTACCCTTATCTGTATAACTGTTTATATGGCGCAGGCCATTCAGCCAGAAATTGAAACAACGGTTGAAATCATACCGTCTGAAAAACTCAATAAGTAATCCTTCGGGATTGATGGATATGAAATAATGCCTTTCAGGTCAGCTTTTGTCTTTTTGTCTGTATTTATTCTGGCGGGTGCCGTTTCGGTGTCTCCTCATTTGACAAATGCAGCGGCAAAAGAAATCGCGCGCCGCGCACCGCTGAATATTATCCCAAAGCCGACCGAGGTGGTCGCAGCGACGGACCGCAAGGCACGCATAAATAATAGATCTGAGACCGTGCTGCCGAAATTGGCTCCCGGCGGATTAAGCATCAAGCGCCCGATACGCAATGTTGCAGCTTTGCCGGGCGGCAAGGGATTGGTGCAAGTCGGAACGCTGAGTGTGCTTGAGGAAACAGATATCGGCCTTCGTTCGTCCATGGCTTCAGATTTATGGCTCACCAGTCGTATGTCCGAAGTCTCGCGCCATTTCAGCCGCATGCCGACACAATTTGCGCTTCCATCTGCTTATGCGCTGGCGCTGGATTTGCTGTTGAACCGCGCGTCCCCGCCGCCTGGGGTTAGTGACGGGGTGAGCTTTTTTGCCATGCGTCTTAATAATCTGTTGCGCTTTGGGGATGCCGCATCTGTGCTGGAGCTTGTCGCTTTAACCGGTGCGGATAACCGCAATGCAGATGTTATCATTGCTGCTACAGAAGCACGTCTGGCGCAAAATGATGCACGCGCCGCGTGTGAAGGTTTGCTGGGTTTTAATAGGCTCAACCTGACCCCCATGCAAGCGCGCTATGCCCTGAAATTGCGGGGTTATTGTCAGCTTATCGATAATAATTTACCGGCAGCGTCTTTAACTCTCGATCTTGCTTATGAAACTGGTGTTAAAGATGAGTTGTTCTCGAATATTCTTTTCGCTGCGACGGCATCGGTTGACTATGAACGCCAAAATGCGGCTTTGACCAATCCGGTGTCATCTCTAACCGGGGCTTTGATGCTCTATGCTAAAGCCGATATATATGGCGAGGATATCCCGTTTTTGCCTCTGGCGATGACAGATCAATTTCTGAATGCTGATTATCTCACGCCTGATTTGAAGTTACGTATGGCGGAGTTTCGACTCAACCGCGTTTTCAATACCGAAGATGTCTACAGAAATCTCGTGAATGGTATCACCAAGGATACAGATGAAATTGCACAATTAATTCTGGATGGTCCGGCATATGATGCGGCTGGTGCTAAGCGTGATGTCGAAACTGATGAAACTGAAATAGACACACAGGCCTATCTGACGCGCGCCCGCACGCTTAAAAATCTTAATCAGCCATCACCCGAAAATGACCCGTATGAAACGCTTTACGCCCTGTTGGATATGAGTGCTGATAAGACCATTTGGCCGGGTATTGTGAGGACGGTTGCCCCCGCTTTAACCGCCAGCCGTCCCGATGTGAATAATATTATTTATGCGGACCGGATGATTCCGGCCCTACTCTGGCTGGATGAAATTGCCGCCGCGCAAGTTTGGCAGACCGCATTGGTCGAGCGTCACAGCGGTTTCCCGACGGCCTTGACGCGGCGCATGCAAGGGCTCATCCGTGTTGCTCGGAGCAATGATGTCCTTCAGGATAATCTGGAAACGCCTCAGATGGCCGCGCTGGGTTCTGATAGTTCTGTTTCTGATGCATTTATTGGCGTGGGTTTAAATGCCGATAATAAACCGGCGATACGTGATTTGCCGCCGACGGAAACCATGCTTTTAGGCGCTGTAGTTGAGACCGGCACAGATGTCGAAAAAACCTATGCGCTGAGTGAGATCGCGCTCTTGCCCGTTTTAAGTTACGACGTGCCGCTATTTTTGACGGAGACCTTACCGCCTATTGAGGATGTGCGGCTTCGCCAAATGCTTGACTTGATGCAGGATGCGCTTGAAAATAACCGACAAGGGGAGGTTGTTCTCCACGGTCTGGCGGCGATCAGCCATCTATCGCAAACAGAGTTTAACATGCTGGCCATGCAGCAAATTCTGCTGGGCTTTAAAGAAATTGGTCTGCATGACCAGGCGCGTCGAATGGCACTGGAAGTTCTCATCTTGCAGGCTATTTCGTTGCCGCAAAGCTAAAATGACATCCGATACGCCCCTAATAAAAGATATGCCTAATCTGGATTTGTTTCTGGAAATGCAAAGCGCCGAGCGTGGCGCGTCAAAACATACGCTTTCGGCTTATCGGCGGGATTTGTTGGATTTACAAACTTATCTTGTCGATAAGGGAAGGTCTGCCGAAACTGCCGATGAGCGTGACTTGTCTGACTTTCTAAATTATCTCAGTCATAAAGGTTTGGCGGCTGGGTCCATGGCGCGTAAATTCTCGTCACTTGTCGGATATTATCGGTTTCTGGTAACTGAAAATTTGCGGTCGGATAATCCGATGCAATCATTGAAGCGGCCTAAAACATCACGTCCCTTGCCGAAATTACTTTCTGAAGCGGATACCGGAAAGCTTCTAGATGCTTGTCAGTCTCTACCTGAAAAAAGCCCGGCTGATATATTTGCCAAATGTCGAACCATTTGTCTGATTGAGATTCTCTACGCGACAGGTATGCGCGTGAGTGAGCTTATTTCGCTTAAACGGTCTGAAGTGCGGGAGATGCAACGCTATATTGCTGTTATGGGCAAGGGCAGCAAAGAACGTATGGTGCCGCTTAACGACACTGCCATCCAGGCACTGACGCAATGGATTAAGTTGCGCGACGAAGATGCCAAGGACCGTCTTTCTCCATTTCTATTTCCGTCCAGAGGCGGTGCCGGGCATGTGACGCGTCAGAGGTTTTCACAAATTCTTGATGATTTGGCTGTGAAGGCGGGCTTGGATAAAACCAAAATCTCGCCGCATGTGTTGCGCCATGCTTTTGCGACCCATTTATTATCTCATGGGGCAGATTTGCGCGCCGTACAAAAAATGCTCGGTCATGCGGATATTTCGACAACTCAGATTTATACGCATGTTTTACAAGAACGTGCCCAGCGGCTCGTGCGAGAGGGGCATCCGCTTGCACATAAAAAAAATGATTAAGTGCAATATACAGGCGGGCAAAAAATGTTCCGCCAGCGCCGAATTTGATATATTAATTTATGTCACGTTTTGTGACATGACATTTGTGGTAAGACATTTGTGATATGAAGATGATCCGGAGATAAAAATGCAAGTTTACCTGGAATTTGAAAAGCCGATTGCGGAGATGGAAGGCAAGATTGCCGAATTACGTGCCATTTCTAAGGATGATCCGGAGGTCAATATTCTCAATGAGGTGACACGACTGGAAGAGAAAGTCGCCACGCAGCTGGAAAAAACATATAAGAGCCTAAATCCATGGCAAAAGACGCTGGTTGCGCGTCACCCTTCACGTCCACATTTTGTAGATTATATTGACCATCTTGTTGATGATTTCACCCCGCTTTCCGGCGACCGTCTTTATTCAGATGACCAAGCAATTATTGCAGGTCTGGGGCGTTGGCAGGGGCGCCGTGTTGCCATTATGGGGCATGAAAAAGGTGCAAATACTCAAGCGCGGTTGAAGCATAATTTTGGCATGGCAAGGCCGGAAGGCTATCGTAAGGCCATACGGGTCATGGAACTTGCCGAGCGTTTTAACATTCCGCTTGTAACATTAGTGGATACATCTGGTGCTTACCCCGGTATTGGTGCTGAAGAGCGCGGGCAGTCAGAGGCCATTGCGCGCTGTACTGAAAAATGCCTCCAGATTGGTGTGCCTTTTGTTTCGGTTATTGTGGGTGAAGGTGGGTCTGGTGGTGCGCTCGCACTGGCAACCGCCAACCGTATTTTAATGCTGGAACATTCAATTTATTCGGTTGCTTCGCCTGAAGCCTGTGCGTCTATTTTGTGGCGGTCACGCGAAAAGGCTAAGGAGGCGGCTGAAGCGCTTAAAGTCACGGCGGAAAGCCTGAGTGATTTGGGTGTTATTGACCGTATTCTGAAAGAGCCGGTTGGCGGCGCGCATCGAGAGCGCAATCTTGTCATTGACCAAGTCGGGGATGCCGTTATTGAAGAGCTGGACAGCCTATCTCATCTTTCGGCTGATGAATTGCGCCGCGATAGACGCCAGAAATTCCTTGATATGGGACGCCAAGGCATAACTTGAAATCCGAAGTTAAGATTTGAGCTTTAAAATCTCGTTTCAATTCTTAATAGGCGCGTCCATGGCAGTGCTTATATTTCTTGCCTGACCCACAAGGGCAGACGGCATTTCTAGGAATTTTTTTCCCGAGGGCTTGAGGCATATCGGGGTTTTCATCTTGTTCCGTTGCTACGCTTTCAAATGTTTCTTGCGGCATTTGTGCGGGTTCCGGCACAACATCCACCGTCATAACAAGACGCGTGACATCCTGTCTGAGATTATCCAGCATAGTCGAGAACAGGGTAAAGCCTTCCAGCTTATATTCGGAAAGCGGGTCTCTTTGTCCGTATCCGCGGAGGCCGACAACCTGACGCAAATGTTCCAATGTCAAAAGATGCTCTCGCCAATGCTGGTCGAGAATTTGCAGCATCAGGCTTTTTTCAACCTGGCGCATAATCTCAGGTCCGATATTGGCAGCGCGCGCGGCAGACATTTTGTCGGTCTCGTCAATCAGCCTTGTATGTATTTCTTCCTCAGCAATGCCTTCTTCATTTGCCCAATCCTGCACGGGAAGTTCTTTGTTAAAGGTTTGTTGGATTTGAGTGGATAGACCCTCAACATCCCATTGCTCTGGATAGGCACGTGGTGGGATATGTGCGGCAACCATGTCATCAATGACGCTATGGCGCATTTCCTCAATCGTGCCGCTTAAATCCTCACTATTCATAAATTCGAGGCGTTGTTCAAAGACGACTTTTCTCTGGTCGTTCATCACATCATCAAATTTGAGAATATTTTTTCGGATATCAAAATTACGCGCTTCAACTTTTTTCTGTGCGCGTTCCAATGCCTTGTTTATCCAAGGATGAACAATCGCCTCACCTTCTTTCAGGCCGAGGCGTTGCAACATGCCATCCATTCGGTCAGTGCCGAAAATCCGCATCAAATCATCTTCGAGGCTAAGAAAGAAGTGCGAGCGACCCGGGTCACCCTGACGCCCTGAACGTCCGCGTAGCTGGTTGTCAATGCGGCGGCTTTCATGGCGTTCTGTGCCGACGACGCAGAGACCGCCCGCAGTGAGTGCTTCTTGCTTTGCGGTTTCGACTTCCTGAGTGATTTTATCTCTCATTATCTGCGCTTTATCATCGGCAAGATCAGCGTCGATTTCGGTTGCTAGCCGCATATCCAAATTACCGCCAAGTTGAATATCCGTTCCGCGACCCGCCATATTTGTGGCAATGGTTATGGCACCCGGCACACCTGCCTGAGCGATAATTTGCGCCTCTTGTTCGTGGTAGCGGGCATTGAGCACATTATGGGGGATTTTCTTTTTCTTGAGTAATGCCGCGAGTGCCTCAGATTTCTCAATGCTGGTCGTGCCTACGAGAACGGGTTGTTTTCGCCCACGGCAGTCTTCGATTAAATCTATCACCGCTGCCATTTTTTCATCCATGGTGCGATAAATTTCATCATCATAATCAGCACGGGCAACGGGTGTGTTTGTCGGTATTTCCAGAACATCCAGCCCGTAAATATCCATAAATTCATCAGCTTCGGTAGAAGCCGTACCCGTCATGCCGGAAAGTTTGTCATAAAGCCGGAAATAGTTTTGAAAGGTAATGGAAGCCAGCGTTTGGTTTTCAGGCTGGATAAAGGCTTGTTCTTTAGCTTCAAGCGCCTGATGCAAGCCATCGGAGAAACGCCGCCCCTCCATCATTCTGCCGGTAAATTCATCAATCAGGACAACCTGATTATTGCGGACAATATATTCAGTGTCGCGGGCGAACAGTTTATGGGCGCGCAAAGCATTCGTGACATGGTGCACGAGCGTGACATTACCAATGTCGTAAATTGAGGTCTGCTCATCCATCAGACCTTTTTCATGCAACCAGATTTCAACATTGTCATTGCCTGCATCGGTCAGAGAAATCGTACGGGTTTTTTCGTCAATTTCGTAATCGTCTTCCGTGAGTTCTGGAATGAGTTTATCGATAGCTGTGTAAAGTTCCGTCTTATCTTCGACAGGGCCGGAAATAATGAGCGGCGTCCGCGCCTCGTCAATCAGAATGGAGTCCACCTCATCGACAATCGCAAAAGCATGGTCACGTTGTACCATCTGGCTGGGGGACAGTTTCATGTTATCTCTGAGATAATCAAAGCCAAATTCATTATTCGTGCCATAGGTAATATCAGCCTGATAGGCGGCAAGGCGTTCATCATCGTCAATATCATTGACGATACATCCGACTGTTAAACCCAATGCGGCATGAACCTGACCCATCCATTTCGAATCTCTGAGGGCGAGATAGTCATTGACCGTGACAACATGAACGCCGCGTCCTGTAATGGCATTAAGATAACAGGGCAGGGTGGCAACAAGAGTTTTACCTTCACCGGTTTTCATCTCGGAAATTTTGCCGTCATGAAGTGCCATGCCCCCGATAAGCTGAACGTCAAAATGCCGTTGCCCAAGGGTGCGTCGTGCAGCCTCGCGGACGGTGGCAAATGCCGGTTCTAGAAGCTCGTCAAGGCTCATACCTTCGGCATATTGTTGTTTGAAGAAATCGGTTTTCGCTTTGAGCTGCTCATCCGTGAGTTGTTCAAACTCCGGCTCGAGCGCGTTTATGCGTTCCACCCGCTTTGCATAGGGTTTTAATTTGCGTTCATTCAAATTTCCGAAAAAATTTCGGGTGATGAAATCCAGTCCAAGCATGTTTCCTCCGCGGGTCGGTGAAAAGAGAAAAACCCAGCCTGCTACTGATTCTTCACTTGTTTACTGTCGTTACACGAGCCCAACACACTTGTCATGTAAGCATCGCGCCCGTCAGTGTCAATTGCCGGTAGCATTTGATTGACGTTTTTATCCTATAATTGTGCATTCGTCACACGAAACGGTATTTCCTTCTTGAAGCTTTGTGCCATAACATGCACAAAACAAGACATACCAAGTTGGAGGCATAATTGTGCGACTTTTTATTTTAATATTTACGGGTTTTATCGCTCCAATTTTACTGGTTGCGCTTCTTGTGGCTAACCCTTTGGGTTCGGGCGGGTCAACAGGACTTGGGACGGCTTCTGATACGGCTTCAAATGAGATTGACGCTAATGCCAAGATTATTGCCAGTATTGACGGTATGAAAATCACCCAGAATGATATTGACCGTGCCGCTGAGGATAATTTTGAGACTTTGATGCAAGTGCCGGAAGCCCAGCATCAGCTTTTCCTATCCAATCTTGTCGCTATTCAAAAATTAGCTGCGCGCGCTGCTTTAAAAGAAGGTTTGGGGCAGAGTGAGGCGGTTCAGCAAAGGATTGCTTATCAAAAAGAAAGAATCCTGCAGGATGTCTGGATTGCTGAGCAAGTCAATGCGCGGGTTAGCGAAGCTGAGGTGCGGGCTTATTTTGACACATATGTTGCGCCCGAATTGGCAAAACAAAATAACGATGTTGAGGAAGTCCAAGCGCGCCATATTTTGGTAGCGACAAAAGCCGAGGCGGAAACAGTGGTTCAGCGGTTGCAAGCGGGTGAAGATTTTGTTGATCTCGCCGCCGAGTTGTCGTTGGGGCCGAGCGCTGGTCGGGGCGGTGATTTGGGGTATTTCCTTGCCGAAGAAATGGTAAAACCTTTTAGTGATGCGGCCTTTGCCCTGCAAATGGGGGGGCTGTCCGCGCCTGTTGAAACCGAGTTTGGTTGGCATGTTATTCGTCTGGAGGACAGGCGCATTGTGTCGCCACCAAGTTTTGAAGAATTGAGTGAACAAATACGCGCTTTTCTGGAACAACAAGAACGCAATTTGTTTTTTGATGAACTGCTGACAACATACGATTTTCAGGTTTATGGTGATACATCACCCCTCATGCCTGAATTTGATGATGATGTGCCGTTAAAAGACGAATGATGCCCAAACTTAAAACAAATATGACAACAAATACGACGAAAAAGCCGATGCTTAAAAAATCACCATTGGCGCCAAAGTCATTTCCAAAGATGCCGGTCATTGACGGGCTTTGGCTTGGCGCGGGCGAAACTGGTACAAAATATAAGGGGCGACCCGATGTGATGCTGGTCGCGGTGGGTAAAAAATCTGCCATTGCCGGTGCGCTTACAAAATCATCCATGCCGTCTGCCGCAGTTGAGTGGTGCCGTTCTCTTTTGCCGAAAGGAAAAATTCGCGGGCTCGTGGTCAATGCCGGTAATGCGAATGCCTTTACAGGAAAGACCGGTGATAAGGCGAATTATCAACTTGCTGCCGGTGCCGCCAAGGCATTGAATGTTTTGCCTGAAGAAGTTTTTGTCGCTTCGACAGGTGTGATTGGGGAAGATTTAAAAACGCCGCCTCTGCTTAAAACGCTAACCGGGCTGGCCGATGGTGGCTTGTCGCCAACGGCATGGCAAAATTGCGCCCGTGCTATTATGACGACAGATACATTTCCCAAAGGCGTGACCCGCACGACCAAAATTGGCTCTGTTGAGGTCAACCTTAATGGCATTGCTAAAGGCTCAGGCATGATTGCACCGGATATGGCGACCATGCTGGCGTTTTTCTTCACGGATGCTGATTTGCCGCCTTCTGTCTTACGCCAGCTTATAGGTGATAATCTCCCCTCAAGCTTTAACGCCATTACGGTGGATAGTGATACCTCAACCTCGGATACGGTTTTATTGATTGCGTCAGGCGCGCGTAAGATTTCCGGGAAGCCGATACGGTCCATTAAAGATGTGCGTCTCAAGGGTTTTGCTAAAATTCTTAAAGAGGCCATGCAGGATTTGGCGCAACAGATTGTGCGCGATGGTGAAGGCGCGACCAAATTTATCACGGTGAATGTGAACGGCGCGGCGGACGATGCCTCTGCCAGGCTGATTGCCCTCGCAATTGCAAATTCCCCTCTGGTCAAAACCGCAATTGCAGGAGAAGACCCGAATTGGGGGCGTGTGGTTATGGCGGTGGGTAAGTCAGGTGAGCCCGCAGATCGCGATAGGCTTCAGGTCAAAATCGGAAAATTTAACATTGCCAAAAACGGGCGTGTGATAGCCAATTATGATGAACGCCCCGTTGCCAAATACATGAAAGGGCGTGAGATTGATATCTCGGTCGATGTTGGCATTGGTAAGGGGTCTGCCAAAGTCTGGACCTCAGATTTGACGCATGAGTATATTTCTATCAATGCCGATTACAGAAGCTGACATGAAACTGGTTGTGGCCTGCGCGCTGGTCGATATTGACGGGCGGGTGCTGGTCGTGCAACGCCCACCCGGAAAGCCCATGGCGGGACTGTGGGAGTTTCCCGGCGGTAAGGTTGAACCGGGTGAACGCCCAGAGCAAGCGCTTATTCGGGAATTAAAAGAAGAAATCTCGATTGATGTCTCCGCGAATTGCCTCGCGCCTTTAACCTTTGCCAGCCATTCTTATGAAGATTTTCATTTGTTAATGCCCCTTTATGTGTGCCGGAAATGGGATGGTCAGATTGTGCTGAATGAGGCAACTAACTCCCAATGGTTAAAGCCAAATGAGATGAAAAATCTCGACATGCCTGCCGCAGATGTGCCGCTTGTCGCCATGCTACGCGATATGATTTAGAGTTTTTTCTCTTCCGTATTCAGCGCATCAGCCAGACGTGCCTTGGCGCTTCCAGGCTTGAGCGGTTTTTGTTGGCTTTCATGGGGCGCCCATCCCGATAGGCTATGCAGGTCAAAACGTGCCGTGACCTTGCCGTCTGCTTCGGCAAATAAGTCATGATAGATTTCTATGGCACGCAAAAAAGTTTCCCGCCGCATAAATTTCTTATGCCGTGCCTTAAGCAAATTGGTTTCGCCCATTAGCCGGAGGTCATGGAGCAGTTTTAAGGGGTTTTGATATCTAATTTTAAGCCTGTCTGTATCTGCCACAGGCAGCGTGAACCCCGCACGTTGAAGCAAACCCGCTAAATCTGAAAGTTCTGCAAAGGGGTGAATATGTGGCTTGATGCCATTTTCACATTCAGCTTCGGCTTGTGACAAAGATTGTCGAAGTTCTTTTAGGCTTTCACCGCCTACCATCACTGCGAGAAACAACCCGTTCGGTTTGAGTGCATGACGATAATTGACCAGACTGCCGGGAAGGTCATTCACGGCATGAAGCCCACCAATGGAAATAATCAAGTCGAAAGCCTCAGCCTCAAGCGTGAGATTTTCCTCATCAATGAAGATGTCAAAGTCGTTTTGAGAGGGGCCGCCAATGACACAGTTCTGGGTTTTTTCGTGAAGCGTTGGCATCAAATCTTGAATGGCGGGGTCAGGGAGTACCAGCAATGTTTTGTCAAACTGATAGGCCACATCTTGTAAGGAGGTATCGATGGACTCTGCCATATAACGCCAAAGGAAATCTTCTCTTTTGGGGTTTTGCAGAAGTTTTTCGCGCCTTTTAATATAGAGCTGTCGGTCAAAAAGGTCTGGAACGGAATTGGTCTCAGAATTGGTCATTGCGGCTCACTCATCATGCTGGCAGTATGACAAATGCATGTTTGATCTGTAAATCTTTTAAAAAATAAAAATAAAATGACAGTCACGTCTTCAATCGCACCTTTTGCCAAATATTTTTACAATGCTGTTCAGCATCACTGTGAACAACTGACGGATTTTCTTCTGCCGCGGCGCTGCTCGGTTTGTATGGCTGAACTCGCAACCGCTCCGGCTTTATGCTCAAGCTGTTGGATGGATTTACATTTTATCAAAGCCCCAATATGTGCGCGCACCGGTGTGCCGTTGCCATTTGATTTGGGGCCACAGAGTGTGTCCCTCTCAGCCATGCGTTTTCCCCCGGCCTATGACCGTGCGCGGAGTGCGCTGATATATAATGGCACGGCGCGTGATCTAATTCATAAATTCAAATTTCATAACCGACCTGAAATTGCCGAGCTTCTGACGCCATGGTTGCAAACATGCGGGCATGATTTGTTAAAAGATGCCGATTACCTCATCCCCGTGCCGTTACATTTGTTTCGTCTGGTCAGCCGCAGATATAATCAGTCAGCGGAATTGGCGCGCATGCTGTCGCACGCAAGCGGTGTGCCGATGCAAGCTGAATGGTTGCGGCGGGTCAAAAAGACCTCGCAACAAGTGGGGATGACACGCGATATGCGGCGCAAAAATCTCAAAGGGGCATTTGAGGTGAAACCCAATAAGGTCGCCGCACTGGCGGGGAAGAATGTCATTCTTATTGATGATGTGATTACCACCGGTTCAACAGTGACGGCTTGTGCAAAAACGCTTCGCAAGGCTGGGGTTGCGCGCATTGATGTTCTGAGTGTGGCGCGGGTTGTCATGCATGAGAGTGTCGCGGTATAAGTCGCTAGTAACTTCAGGATAAATGAACATGAGTGAATTTCGTGTGGCATGTCTACAGACCTGCACGGGAACGACCCCCGAGGAAAATCTAACCACTTTAACGTCACGCATAAATGAGGCGGCGCGTGAAGGGGCGGATTTTATTCTAACACCTGAGACCTGCAATTTCATGCCGCTCAATAAAGACGCGCGGCGTGCGACAATGCGTGAAGAGAGCGAAGACCCTATTGTTGCAGCTCTCGCCGAACTCGCAGCTGAGTTGGAGATAACTTTACTGGCCGGCTCGGTCATTCTTGCAGGGCAAGATGGCAAATCTGTTAACCGGTCACTTTGCTTCAACGCTCAAGGCGAGATTGCGGCACGGTATGACAAAATACATCTTTTCGATGTCGCGCTGGATAATGGCGAGCGTCATAGCGAGTCGGCGCATTATGAGGCTGGGAAACAGGCTGTGATTGCTGATTTACCCTTTGGGAAATTAGGCATGACGGTTTGTTATGACGTTAGATTTCCGGCTCTCTATCGGTCACTGGCCGCGCATGACGCGGATTTTGTTTCTGTGCCTGCCGCCTTTACCCAAATGACGGGCGCGGCGCATTGGCATGTTTTACTGCGTGCGCGGGCGATAGAGACCGGGTGTTTTATTTTTGCACCAGCCCAGTCAGGAACCCATGAAAACGGGCGAAAAACTTATGGTCACAGCCTAATTATAAGCCCATGGGGGGATGTGCTGGCCGATGCGGGGCTTGAAACACACATCATCTATGCCGATATTATTACCCAGCAGGTGGATATGGCGCGGCGCCAAATACCTGCTCTGCAACATGGCAGACCTTTTGAGCCACCCGCATAATCTTGTTAGGCAAATGATTAAATACGCTCTGATATGTGACAAAGACCATGAATTCGAGTCATGGTTCCAAAATAGCCAAGCCTTTGATGATCAAGTGGCTTCCGGCGATTTATTGTGTCCTTACTGTGCTTCATCTAAAGTATCGAAATCCATAATGGCGCCTAGCCTGGCTAAAAAATCCAACACATCTCATGCGCTTACAGAAAAAGAAAAATCTGCCGAGATAATGCAGATGATGAGCCATATGCGTGAGCATGTAGAAAATAATTTTGATTATGTCGGCGATAAATTTGCCAGTGAAGCTCGTGCCATGCATTATGGTGACTCTGAAGAAAGAGATATATACGGCGAATCTACCCTGCAAGAAGTCAAAGAACTTGTCGAAGAGGGCATTCCCGTGGCTCCTATTCCCGGCGTTCCGGATAAGTTAAAAAATTAATCGTTGCGTTTGTTCCGTTTTGTTTTCATCGCGTTTTGAAAATAAAGGAACTGCATCATGGATTTGATGATTTCAGCCGCGCTTATTGAACTGGCGACCAGCGGGAGTCCCGTAAAGTTACAAAAAAAATTGGGGGAGAGATTGTCTATAATCTTCAAACCAATAGGGGTGTCTTAAGAGAAGACGAGCATTATGCGCCGCCCGCACTGGAAGTGAATGGCACGATTTACCGAATGGTTGCGCCGGGCCTGACGACAGATAATTTCATCATTCAGACGGCAGATTTGATTGTGCGTCTGGATGCGGGTGTTAGTGAGGGGGATCATTTGCTACGCGTCGTGGCGGCAACACCTCTGACCGGTGTCTCAACCTATGAGAGTGATGGGGAGGGCATTTGGCGCTCTATGAAAAATCATTTCGGTATTGGCAACCGGAATTAATCCCAGAGTTAATCCCAGAATTAATCCCAGAATTAATCCCAGAATTAATCCCAGAATTAATCCCAGAATTAATCCCAGAATTAATCAAAGTGCTTTTGAGCGAGGCCAATATAATTAACGCCAAGGTCTTTGGATAAATACCATTTCCCCGTGAGTGGCATAAAACTCATACCCGCCGTATCAATATTATGCAGGTCATTGAGGGTGAGATAATCTGTCAATTCCTGCGGGGTGAGGAATTTATGCCAGTCATGTGTTCCCGCTGGAAGCCAGCGCAAAATATATTCCGCCCCCAGTATCGCCAGTAAATATGACTTTGCCGTGCGGTTGAGAGTTGCATAAAACATGAGACCGCCAGGCTTGACGAGTTGACTGCATGATTTCATGAAAAGTCCGACATCGCCGACATGCTCAACAACTTCCATATTCAGAACGACGTCAAAAGTCTTGCCGGATTTAACAAGTTCTTCAGATGAAATGACCTCGTAATTAATATCAAGGCCTTCTTGTTCGGCGTGCAGACGGGCGACATTGATATTTGCCTCGGTGACGTCAATGCCTGTGACCGAAGCGCCAAGCCGGGTGAGGGGTTCGCAAAGGAGACCTCCGCCACAGCCAATATCTAGAATATTGATCCCCTTAAGGCTATCCGGCGCACTTCTCAGCCTGTTAAATTGGGCGCAAATATGGGTGATGATATAGTCAAGCCGTGTCGGGTTAAATTTGTGCAGGGGTTTGAATTTCCCATCCGGGCTCCACCATTCCGCAGCCATGGCTTCAAATTTGGCGACTTCTTCAGGATTTATCGTTGACGCATTCATGACGGGTTAAACCTCAAAATTTACATGAGTTTAATCTTACAGATAGTAGGCACTTGCACCAATAGGCTTTTTTCGTGTAAGCATGCCGCACCTGCGACATTTTAAACACTTCATAGGCCAATGAAGACTTTAAATCGCTCACGCGGTGATGTGGCAGTTTAAATTGAGGATGAAGATTATGGCGCGTATCGTCATGAAATTTGGTGGCACGTCTGTTGGTGACATTGAGCGCATCAATAATGTGGCTGCCCATGTGAAAGAAGAATATGACGCTGGCAATGAGGTTGCGGTGGTTGTTTCCGCGATGTCTGGTGAAACCAATCGTTTGGTGTCGCTGTGCCGCGATATTTCTGCTTTCCATGATGCGCGTGAATATGATGTGGTTGTTTCTGCGGGTGAGCAGGTGAGTGTCGGGCTTTTGGCGATGGCGCTGAACAAAATTGATGTTCCGGCACGGTCATGGCTGGGCTGGCAATTCCCGATTATGACCTCCTCGGTTCACGGATCTGCGCGGATACAAGATATTGATACTCAGTCGCTTGAGGCCCAATTTGCGGATGGGCGGGTTGCCGTGATAGCTGGATTTCAAGGGCTTTCACCCGAGAACAGAATTACGACTTTGGGGCGGGGCGGTTCTGATACCTCTGCGGTTGCGGTGGCTGCTGCGTTGCATGCCGATAGATGCGATATCTATACTGATGTTGATGGGGTTTATACAACTGACCCGCGACTTGTGCCTGATGCACGGCGTTTGAAAAAAATAAGTTATGAGGAGATGCTGGAAATGGCATCTTTAGGCTCAAAAGTGCTTCAGACACGTTCTGTCGAACTGGCCATGGCGCATAAGGTCAAATTGCAGGTGCGCTCAAGTTTTGATGACCCGGCCAAGAAGAAAGAAGTTTCTGAGGACGGTATTGCAGGTACAATGGTCTGCAGTGAGGAAGAAATTATGGAACAGGAAATTGTAAGCGGCATTGCCTATTCAAAAGATGAGGCGAAAATCACCTTGCGGCGCGTGGCTGACCAACCCGGAACGGCGGCGGCGATTTTTGGTCCGTTGGCGGATGCGGCGATTAATGTGGATATGATTGTTCAGAATATTTCTGCTGATGGCGGGCATACGGATATGACATTCACTGTCCCGAATGATGATTTGCCGCGCGCCCAGCAAGTGATTGAGTCAATGCAGGACACGATCGGTTTTGCGGAAGTCGAGAGCACAAGCGGTCTTGCGAAGATATCTATTGTGGGTGTCGGGATGCGAAGCCATGCAGGTGTTGCCCAGAAAATGTTTACCGAATTGGCGGATAAGAGCATCAATATTCAGGTGATTTCTACATCTGAAATCAAAATCAGTGTGCTTGTTGATGCGGATTATACTGAACTTGGTGTGCGGGCTTTGCATGCCGCTTTTAATCTGGATGGTGGTGATGAGGGTGCAGGATAATGCCTTTTTACCATCGGGAGGGTTAACATGCCTCTAACGATGGAGGGACCAAGGGTATTATTGCGCCGTCTGAGGCAGGTCATGGCTGACCGCGCTGATCGTCAGACGCGCCTCGATAAAATCGTCGAATTGATTGCCACCAGCATGAACACAGCCGTGTGTTCCGTCTATTTGAAACGCGATGTCGATACGCTGGAACTCTGTGCTACCGAAGGTTTGAACCCGTCTTCCGTTCATAAAACAACGTTGAAAGTGGGACAGGGTCTTGTCGGTGATGTGGCCTTACATGCCCGACCTTTAAATTTGGCAGAGGCGAAGTCTCACCCACGATTTGTGTATCGCCCGGAAACAGGTGAGGAGGCATTTCAGTCTTTTGTCGGTGTGCCTATTCTCAGTGGCGGTACGGTCATTGGTGTTCTGGTTGTTCAAAATACAAGCCATCGTTCATTTGTTGATGAAGAGATTGAGGCGTTGCAAACCGTTGCCATGGTGTTGTCTGAAATGCTGGCAGCTGAGGGGCAGTTCCGCGCCGTTGATGAGAATCCGACTGGCCCGTCGCGTCTGGTTGGCTATGCGCTGACCGAAGGGCTGGCAATTGGTCAGGTTGTTATGCATGAACCGCGTGTTGCGGTTGAAAGTCTGATTGCCGAAGATTTGGATGTCGAATTCTCACGGCTTGAGGCGGGGATTTATGAATTACGCCGTGCTGTCGATGAAATGCTGCGCACAGAAGATGTTTCGCATGCGGGTGACCATCTTGATGTGTTGGAAACCTATCGGATGTTTGCCAATGATGAGGGTTGGTTTACTCGAATGCGCGAAGCGGTGCGCACGGGTCTGACGGCTGAGGCGGCAGTGGAACGGGTTCAAAATGATATTCGTGCGCGCTTAACCGGACAGCGCGATGTTTATTTACAGGAACGCCTGCATGATTTTGAAGACCTGTCCAATCGCCTCTTGCGGGTGTTGGTTGGTAAAACGCTGACGGCGAGTGCTGAGAAACTGCCCAAAGATGCCATTCTTGTAGCGCGGAATATGGGACCGGCGGAGTTGCTGGATTATGAGCGGCAAAATCTGCGTGGGCTGGTCATAGAAGAAGGCACAGCGAGCGCGCATGTTTCGATTGTTGCCCGCGCGCTCGGCATTCCGACGATTGGACGAATTGTTAATATTGTGAATCTTGTGACGGACGGGCAGTCGATTGTGGTCGATGCCGATGCAGGGATCTGTTATCTCAACCCATCCGCCGATGTGCTGGATTCTTATAATGAACGCACCAAGCTGATGGCGCGGCGGCAAAAGCAATATGCGCGGCTCAAAAAACAACCAGCAATTACGAGAGACGGGACAAAAATTGACCTTGCTGTCAATGCAGGGCTTGTTGTTGATGTCAATAATATGATTGATAGTGGTGCGGAGGGGATTGGTCTTTTTCGTACAGAATTACAATTCATGATTTCGGCTAAGCTCCCCAAAACCAAAGAGCAAACAGCTTTTTACAGCCGCGTAATGGATATGGTGGATGGCCATCCGATTGTTTTTAGAACCCTAGATATTGGCGGTGATAAGGTGCTGCCCTATATGCGCCAGATGCAGGAGGAAAACCCTGCCATGGGGTGGCGCGCTATTCGAATTGCGCTTGATCGCCCGGGGCTTTTACGCATTCAAATCAGAGCGCTACTCAATGCGGCTCAAGGCAGAGATTTGCAAATTATGTTTCCCATGATTGCCGTCGTAGATGAGTTTTTAGCAGCGCGGGAAATTCTGGACAAAGAATTGGCGCGCTTGAAAAAGTTAGGTCAGAAAGCGCCAGAGTCTTTGAAAGTTGGCGCCATGCTGGAAGTGCCGTCACTTGTTTGGCAACTGGATGAGTTGCTGCCGCATCTTGATTTTGTCAGCGTTGGCACCAATGATCTATTGCAATTTTTCTTTGCCAGTGACCGAGGCAATCCTAGGGTTGGAGAGCGGTATGATTTATTCAGTTCCGCCCCGCTTGCTATGATGCAGCATATCGCCGATACGTGTAAGCGCCACGACAAGCTGGCAACAATTTGTGGTGAGTATGGTGGGCGTCCATTGGAGGCGATGGCTTTGCTTGGGCTGGGCTTTTCAAAATTATCCGTTCCACCAACATCTGTTGGTCCGGTGAAAAGAATGATAAGGTCATTAAATCTCAAGAAACTGCAAGACTTGATGAAGAATCCGCCGCCGCATATTACGCTCGACTCTCGCGAAGGATTTGAAAACCTTGCAGAATTTTTAAGAGTTAAGCTTTAAGATTTGTAACAGTTCGATTTTAAGCGTTTGCATTTACCACGCAGCAAGATTTATAATAATATGCAAGGTAGGGCTTTAAGCCATGTCAGATGATTTAAAAAATAAATCGGTGGGTTCGCTTTTGCGTCAGGCTCGGCTTGCGCAAAAAGGAAAGCTGCCGGAGATATCGGAAAATCTTCGTATTAGCCATGAGCATCTCAAGGCATTAGAGGATGACGATATGAGTGGCCTGCCTGGTCAGGCCTATGCCGTTGGATTTATCAGAAGTTATGCTGACCATCTTGGGCTGGATGCCGATATGCTGATTGCGCAGTATAAAAGTCAAGGTGCTGGGGACAGTAAAGGTCTTGATTTTCCTGTTACGGAAGAAGATTACGAATTACCGAGTTTTGTTCTCGTTTCCGGTTTAATTGTGGTGTCTGCCATCGCCTATCTTTTTTGGGCTTTTCTGATTGATGCAGAAGAAATTGTGATGGATAAGGCAAATTCCATCAGTAGCGTTGAAGAGACGGTGGACAGCGAGTCGGCCTTGGCAACATCCGACGGAAGTCCCGGAACCGGCGCAATGACCGGCTTGATGAATAGACCGCTTATGAATGACGAAGCTTTGCCAGATGAAACAGCTTCTCAAGCGTCAGACCGCGTGTCTCAACAAGAAATTGTAATTGAACAAAAAATTGTGGTGGCGCCCGAAGCAGAGACCATGCCCAAAAAGGCTTTCAATATGGGTGCTGTAAATAAAGCGGCGGATTTGGTTGTGGATATGAAGCCTTTACCGGAAATTGCGGCAACACCGCTTTATCTTCGCGGTCTTGGGCAAACTTGGCTGAGAGTTACGGATGACGCCGGTAAGGTGCTTTACTCCAGCATCATTCTTAAAGGTGAGACTTTCGAACTGCCGTTAGAAGGTGGTTTTCGTGTTGATACATTTGATGCCGGTAAGCTTGAATATGTATATGGAGACAAGACCGGTTCCCGCCTCGGGCAGGATGGAGAAAATTTGCGCGGTAGAGCAATTTCCGTTAAGAGCATTCTAGACAGCATTCAATAGGCAGTTTTTATGAGTTTACGTCCGTGGCGAGATATAGACCGACGTGTGTCACGTCAGATACATGTAGGCTCGGTTCCGGTGGGCGGTGATGCCCCTATTTCTGTTCAATCCATGACCAACACTGTGACAGCAGATGTGCAGGCCACCATCAACCAGATTAGAGAGCTTGAAGAAGCTGGCGCAGATATTGTCCGCGTTTCCTGTCCTGATGAAGCATCCTCAGCAGCGTTAAAAGATATTGTGAAGGCTGTTAAAGTCCCGATTGTCGCTGATATTCATTTTCACCATGCCCGCGCGATTGAAGCCGCAGAGGCGGGCGCGGCATGCTTGCGGATTAATCCGGGAAATATTGGCAATGCCGATAGGGTGCGCGATGTCATCCAAGCTGCGAAAGATAATGGTTGCTCCATGCGTATTGGCGTTAATGCAGGATCACTCGAGAAGCATTTGCTGGAACGCTATGGCGAGCCTTGCCCTGAGGCGATGGTGGAAAGCGCACTCGACCATGTACGGATTTTGCAAGACCATGATTATCACGACTATAAAATCAGTGTGAAGGCGTCTGATGTTTTCTTGTCGGTTGCGGCCTACCAACAACTTGCTGAGGCCGTTGATTGCCCATTGCATATCGGTATTACCGAGGCAGGGGGCTATACTTCCGGTACGGTGAAGTCATCTATTGGGCTTGGTTCTTTATTATGGGCAGGTATTGGTGACACGCTGAGGGTCTCACTTTCTTCTGATCCGGTTGATGAGGTGAAAGTCGGCTTTGAAATGCTCAAATCATTGGGTCTAAGGCATAGAGGCGTGACGATAATTTCATGCCCGTCTTGTGCGCGGCAGGGTTTTGATGTGATTAAAACCGTCCAGACCCTTGAGGAGAGGCTGGCGCATGTGTCGGAACCGATAACGCTGTCTATTATTGGCTGTGTCGTGAATGGGCCGGGTGAAGCGCGCGAGACGGATGTTGGCTTTACTGGCGGCGGCGCCGGTGCGGGCATGGTTTATGTTGCTGGTCGTCCCGATCATAAAATGTCGAATGAAGAAATGGTTGACCATCTGGTCGGTCTGGTTGAAAACCAAGCTCAGAAGATGCGTGACAATCAGCCTGAAAATAATAATGAGATTTAATCATGTTACCTGAAGATCGCCTGGATGCTATTTTGGCTCGCGCTGAAAGCCTACAGGAAAAAATGAATGGTGAATTGCCACCACAGGAATTCGTAACCCTGTCTAAGGAATATGCGCGCCTTGAGCCTGTCGTCGCGGCGGTGACTCAGTATCGCAAATTGATTGATGAAATTAATGATTTGAAATCAATCATTGACGGTAATGATGATGAAATGAAGGAGCTTGCTGAAGCTGAGCTTCCCGAATTGGAAGAAAAACTGCCCGCCGCACAAAACGACCTCGAAATCATGCTTCTCCCCAAGGATGAAGCAGATGATATGAATGTCATTTTGGAAGTCCGTGCCGGTACGGGCGGGGATGAGGCGGCGTTATTTGCCGGTAATTTGTTTCGAATGTATTGCCGTCATGCCGAGCTGAATGGCTATAAGGTTGAAATTCTTGGCGCATCCGATGGTGAAATTGGCGGCTATAAAGAAGTTGTTGCTGCCATAAGAGGTGACTCAGTTTTTGCGCGTCTCAAATTTGAAAGCGGCGTTCACCGTGTCCAACGTGTGCCGGAAACCGAAAGCAGCGGGCGGATTCATACTTCTGCTGCGACGGTTGCTGTTTTACCTGAGCCTGAAGAAGTCGATGTTCAGATAGAAGAAAAAGATTTACGGGTGGATGTGTTTAGGGCTTCGGGCCCAGGGGGGCAGTCGGTGAACACCACCGATAGCGCTGTGCGGATAACGCATTTACCCACGGGTATTGTGGTGAGCCAGCAGGATGAGAAATCCCAGCATAAAAACAGGGCAAAGGCTATGCAGGTCTTACGCGCCCGTCTTTTTGAAGCTGAAAGAGACCGACTGGATAGTGAGCGCTCGGCAGATCGGCGTTCCCAAGTCGGCTCGGGTGATCGCTCGGAACGTATTCGGACCTATAATTACCCGCAGGGACGTGTGACTGATCACCGTATTAATCTGACATTGCATAAGCTTGAAAAAATTGTTGCTGGCGATAGCCTTGATGAAGTGATTGATGCGCTTCTGGCGGAAGATCAGTCTAGACAGCTTGCCGCGACAACAGATTAAACCAGAAGCTGATTATGAGTCAGAATGCGCCAACTTCCGGGCATCTTACAATTCAACAAGCCCAAAGAAACCTGCGTGACAGGTTCAAGAAAGCCGGCATCGTGACCTATGAATTGGATGCTCGCCTTTTAACAGGCCATGCCCTTGGCTTAGATGATGTTGGTCTTATCAAGCAGGCGAGCCGTGAGATTTCAGAGCAAGAAAATCGACTGCTGGAAACAAGCTGTCGCGCGCGGTTAGCGGGTAAACCTGTTTCTCGTATTATCGGGGTGAAAGAATTTTATAGCCTCCCATTCCAAATCTCTTCCGCGACCTTGGACCCGCGGCCGGACAGTGAATGTCTTGTTGAGACTGCTCTGGCGAACGCACAAAAACAGATGAAGAAGCAGGCAGGCATTAAACCCAATTCAAAAACTAGGCCGAAAACCAGGCAGAAAATCAGGCCGCTAAAAGTTCTGGATTTGGGAACGGGTTCAGGTTGTTTGTTAATCGCGCTCGCTTCTGCCTGTCAGGAAAAGGGTATTCTTTTTCAAGGCTTGGGTGTTGATATATCTGCCCCGGCTTTGCGTCAGGCTCGGATTAATGCGGCAATTAATGGGGTAGGGCGTGTCTTAAGTTTTCGGCAAAGCAATTGGTTTGAAAACGTCACTGAAAAATTCGATATTATTTTATCCAACCCGCCCTATATCGCGTCGCATGAGATTGAAACCTTAGCCTCTGAAGTCCGCAAGCATGACCCGTTATCGGCACTGGATGGGGGGGCGGATGGTCTGGATGCCTATCGGCAAATTATTGCTGATATGACAGCCTATCTTAAGCCGGAGGGATGTATTCTGTTCGAAATCGGTGCGACCCAATCAGAATCAGTCACAAAACTTGTGACACAAAGCTTGCAATCTCATCGGAATATCACCATTAATCATATTACGGACCTTGCTGGATTGGACAGGCTTGTGCAGGTAGAATTCGCCTAAAAAGGCGGAAGAATGGCCTTATGATTGAGATTTTGCCGCACAATGAACTTTTTTTTAATTATTTGAAGTTTAGGCTTGGCATAAGGCGTGGGATTGAGTAGCTTTCCCAACATCGGAGAGAAAAACTCAATAAGAGTTTTCCGCCCACCCCCAAATTAAAAGCCAAATTAAAAGTTTGTCTTTGTCATTCAAGGTGTCATTCATGGCTTTGATATGGGGTATACCAGCCGAAGAGATGCGTTGTTCATTTAGGCCAACACATTTGGAACTTCCAAAGGTTGTGTAAGAAACTTTATGAAAGAACAGTTCAGATAGAAGTTCTATTTAAAAATATTTAAATGTCGCTGACAGGAATGAAAATATGAAACGCTCACGCGGTCGTGGAAGACGTCAAGGTAACTCGTCAAACCGAAATTATGAAAGCAATGGACCTGATTTAAAAGTTCGGGGCAATGCTCAGTCGATTTGCGAAAAATACCAATCTCTTGCCCAGGATGCGCTTTCATCTGGTGAGTTGATTACTGCTGAGAATTACTTCCAGCATGCCGAACATTATTATCGTATCGTTCAGGCAAACCTGCCGGTTCGTCAGGAAGAAGAAACACCTGCCGAAAACGGTCAACAGCCAGCAATGCAAGATAATGATACGGTTGAGCCACTTGTTCTTGGCGCCGCAGAAGACGGCACAGAGAAAGAAGCGACGACCAAAGCGAATGGTACTCAAAATAATGGTGCTGAAAATGGTGAGGCAAGTGACGAAAAAAAATCTCGCCGTCGTGGTCCATTGCGCAGGCGACGTCGTGACGATAATGGCAATAATAATGTTGCTGATAATGCCGGGAATGGTGACGTGGCAGCATCTGAAGACATAAGTGCAGATGCGGATGCCGTCGCAACGCCTGCTGCTGCTACATCTGTGCCAGCACCGGTAAGTGACGCTTCCGATGAAGAAGCCGCATCAGCCTGATATTTTTTCTGATTACCCCCCTACTTTAAAATTTAATATTTGCGCGATACGCCCATAAGATTTTAGCCAGTATTGGACTTAAGTCTTGAACGAGGGTCTGGAACGAGAGTCTTGAACTAGGGTCTTGCAGTCGGCATTTTGCTTTCCCATATAGATTCTAAGGCCAGCACATTTGTGCGGCATAAAATTTAGAGCAAATATGGAGCAAAAAATGTTGCCGGAGAACTTAACAGACAAGTTAAAAGGGTTTGTCGGGTCGGCACAGGGCCTTGCACTTCGGGAAGGTCATCAGCGTTTCGAGCCGATACATATTTTAAAAATCTTTATGGATGACGCGGAGGGTTTAGCCTCGGGGCTTATTCAGGTGGCGGGCGCAAATCCCGACAAAATACGCGACAATCTAGGCGCACAGCTGGGTAAAATGCCAAAGGTCAGTGGTAGCGGGTCGCAACTTATAATGTCGCCGGAAACGGTGAAAGTTTTTTCTAATGCCGAAGAACTGGCGCAAAAGCGCGGCGATAGTTTTATCTCTGTAGAACTTCTACTTCTCGCAATGCTCAAGACTGATGATGCGGACACGTCACGGCTTCTTAAAGAGGCTGGGTTAACGACGGATGCTCTGGAAAAAGCTATCGCCTCTTTGCGTAAAGGCCGGCAGGCAGACAGTGCCTCGGCAGAGCAAAGCTATGAGGCTTTGGAGCGATATACGCGTGACCTGACTGATGATGCACGCAATGGCAAGCTCGACCCCGTGATTGGGCGAGATGAGGAAATCCGTCGGTCTATGCAAGTGCTGTCCCGCCGTACGAAAAATAATCCAGTGCTTATTGGGGAGCCGGGTGTCGGTAAAACGGCGATTGCTGAAGGGCTGGCATTAAGAATTGTTGATGGTGATGTGCCGGAAAGCCTGAAGGGTAAGAAATTGCTTTCCCTTGATATGGGGTCTTTGATTGCGGGGGCGAAATATCGCGGCGAGTTTGAGGAGCGTCTGAAATCCGTTCTGCAGGATGTCACGGCATCTGAAGGTGGCATTGTTTTGTTTATCGACGAGATGCACACGCTGGTAGGTGCAGGTGCTGGGGAAGGCGCGATGGATGCCTCGAACCTTCTTAAGCCGGCATTGGCGCGCGGTGAGTTGCATTGCATTGGCGCGACGACGCTGGATGAATATCGCAAGCATGTCGAAAAAGATGCTGCGCTTGCACGTCGGTTCCAGCCTGTATTTGTCAATGAACCGCATGTGGATGACACGATTTCTATTTTGCGGGGATTGAAAGAAAAATATGAACTGCATCACGGTGTGCGCATTACGGATGCCGCGCTGGTTGCGGCGACCACAATGTCCAACCGTTATATTAATGATCGCTTTCTGCCGGATAAGGCAATTGACTTGATGGATGAGGCGGCGAGCCGTTTGCGAATGCAGGTGGATAGCAAGCCAGAGGCGCTTGATGAGTTGGACCGGCGCATGATTCAGCTCAAAATTGAGCGCGAGGCATTGAAAAAGGAAACCGACAAAAACTCTGCTGACCGTCTCGTAAAGCTTGAGGTTGAATTGTCTGATTTGGAAGAAAAAGTCTCGGCCTTGTCTGCGCGTTGGGAGCATGAAAAATCTCGCTTGTCGGATATGCAGAAGCTCAAAGAGCAACTGGATGCGGCGCGTATTGAGTTGGAGCAGGCGCAACGCCAAGGTGCGTTGGAACGTGCGAGCGAGTTGTCCTATGGCATTATTCCTGAGCTGGAAAAACAGCTTGAGGTGGATGATGCCGGTAATGCCGATAATGCTGCGGCCCAAAACGCGCCCTTAATGCTGGAAGAAGCTGTTACGGAAGAGCATGTGGCGCAGATTGTATCGCGCTGGACGGGTGTGCCTGTCGATAAGCTCATGTCAGGTGAAAAAGAAAAATTGCTGGCGATGGAAGATGTTTTGCATCACCGCGTCATCGGGCAGGAGGAGGCGATTTCGTCAGTTTCGCGGGCTGTGCGCCGTGCGCGGGCTGGCTTGCAAGATCCGGCGCGCCCGATTGGGTCTTTCTTGTTTCTTGGCCCGACAGGCGTTGGCAAGACCGAGTTGTGCAAGGCGCTGGCGGCGTTTTTGTTTGATGATGAAAGTGCTATCTGCCGGATTGATATGTCCGAATATATGGAAAAGCATGCGGTGGCTCGGCTTATCGGCGCGCCCCCCGGCTATGTGGGCTATGAGGAAGGCGGCGCGTTGAGCGAGGCGGTACGGCGGCGGCCTTATCAAATCATTCTGTTTGACGAGATTGAAAAAGCGCATCCCGATATTTTCAATGTGCTGTTGCAGGTGCTCGACGATGGTCGCCTGACGGACGGGCAGGGGCGTACGGTTGATTTCAGCAACACGCTTATCATTATGACATCCAATCTGGGTGCGTCACATCTGGCGGCGCTCGCGGATAGCGAGACCGTCGATAAGGTGCGCCAAGAAGTTCAAGACGAGGTGCATGGCTTCTTCCGCCCCGAATTTATCAACCGCCTTGATGAGATGATTTTGTTTGAGCGTCTGAAAGAAGACCAGATGGGCGATATTGTTGATGTGCAATTGGCGCGGCTGGAGACGATACTGCAAAGCCGGGATATTCATTTGGAATTGGTTGATGACGCGCGGGCATGGTTGGCACGCACGGGGTATGATCCGGTATTTGGCGCGCGCCCGTTAAAGCGTGTTATTCAAAAAGAAGTGCAGGACCCGCTGGCAGAAAAAATCCTTGCCGGTGAGGTGACGGATAACAGCGTGGTTTATGTCGGTGTGCATAAGGCCGAAAATAAATCCGATAGCGATACGCTCAGCTTCTCCACCACCCCGCCAACCGCGAATTAAGCAAGAGCCTTAATGACAGTCTAACGCTTGATGCGTTTTTCAGTCTGTCGGGCAAGTTCGCTGAAGCTGATGCCGAGTGCATTGGCAATATTAATGGATACGCGCAACGAAGGCTGGCTTCGCCCGCTTTCCAAATGGCTGATAGCGGTGCGGCTGATACCGGCTTTGATGGCCAGTTTTTCATGTGATACGCCCTGTTTTTTTCGCTCTTCCATTAACAACGTAACAATGGCGGCCTGTATTTTGCTGGCATAATCATCTGTCATGTTACAAATGTTACCGTTTATATCTTTACGGGGTATGTTTTATATGTAACGGTTACAGTTGTAACGTACCCGAATTAAAGACATGAATTAAAGACATGGAAAAACAACATGGAAAAACATGACTCTCAAACCGCCATTATTGGCACCAATATCCTTTATCACCGACTGGCGCGGGGGATGACATATGATGCTTTGGCGCATCGCCTTTATGTGTTGCAGAATTTGAGCGTTAAACCCACTGCGCTGAAACATTATGAACGCCAAGGTCGCTTACCCGCCGCCACGTTGGCGGCTATTGCCGCGGTGATGCAGGTCGATGTGGCGCGTTTTTACGA
>ALYF01000006.1:95000-100376 GCA_000293845.2 alpha proteobacterium IMCC14465
TGTCGGACCGGTGTCATTGCCGACCACATAACGGCAATGAGGTTCCAGACCAGCCATTTGTTGAAAACTGAGGGGTTTACCATCATCAAGTAGCATTGTGGCATCAATCGTCTCACAAAGCGCTCTTTCATCGTGTCCTGGAACGGTGGCACAGGCGATACCCTGGGCTTTCAGCATTTGTGCCAATTCCTTGTAATACCCCCAACGTTTTTGGGCATTTTTTGCTGATGAACCGGGAATAAGCAAAACAAAGTTAGATTTTAAGCCGGCAGCGGTGAGAATGGAGTCTATTTCGTCAGGCGGGGGTGCCGCCCAGCGAAGATCGGGGAGGATGCCGTCTGAGATATTAACACCGGCATGCGCGATTTGTTGTGCCAGTATATCTCGAATTGATTTATGGGGATTTCTTTGTAGGTCGTCATGATAAGCTGCATCATCAAAACGCGCAGAGATTTGTGCCCCTTTCAGCCATTTTTGAAACCCTTGCGAGCGGGCATTGTTTTGCAGGTCATACACGTAATCAAAGTTCTGCTCCAAGAGTAGCCTACGGAAGCGGAATTGTTTGTGTATGTGCCAACGGGCAATATGAGGGTCAATCATGACGGCATCAAAGTGTGGTGCGCCTTCCATCAGTGTCACATAAGATTTACGCGTCAAGAGGGTTATATGATCGTTTGGGTGGTGTGACCGAATACAACGCATTAATCCTTCACTTAAAATAATATCACCAAACGCACCCAGTTTTATAATAAGAATTTTTTTTTTTAGCATTGATGAAAGTCTAAACTTTTTTCATTTTGACAATCAATGGTAAAAATGAAGTTTTGCTATTGACATCATTTAAGCATGTTGTATAACGCCTTTCAGTCTGAGGACGTAGGGAAGCGGCGATATAGTGTTTTACCATATCGCACTATTTTTTAACGCTTTTCTGATGGTAGTTCTGGTTTATTTTTTAATCATTTCTACACGCTATTTGACATCGTTAAGAAGAGATTTGCCCGTGCTTGCATTAGCCGTTCTGGATAATTGCATGGCCGATACACGTTCCTGTGTGTTGGTCTTTTATCCAAACATTTGCAAGGTTATTCAATTAAGATTTAGTTGTTTCGTTGTACCCACAACGTCGGGTTAATCTGGCAAAATATTATTATTAATTTTAGGTCTTTTCTGTCGTTTGTTTAACATCTGGCAGAAATAACTAATCGTATATCACGCTTGTTCCGGTTCGCCGGTTACAGGTGGTGATAATGAGAACAATCAAGTGTCTTAAGGGCATCTGGTGAATGCCTTGGCATTGAGAGGCGATGAAGGACGTGGCACGCTGCGATAAGCTACGGGGAGATGTGAGCAATCTTTGATCCGTGGATTTCCGAATGGGGAAACCCGACCGTAAGGTCATCATGCACTGAATATATAGGTGCATGAAGCGAACCCGGGGAACTGAAACATCTAAGTACCCGGAGGAAAGGACATCAACCGAGACTCCGTTAGTAGTGGCGAGCGAACGCGGACCAGGCCAATGCCGATAAATCTATAACTGGAACCATCTGGAAAGATGGGCCGTAGTGGGTGATAGCCCCGTACAGGTGTTTAGGTTTGTCGGATTCGAGTAGGGCGGGACACGTGAAATCCTGTCTGAACATGGGGGGACCACCCTCCAAGCCTAAGTACTCCTCAATGACCGATAGTGAACCAGTACCGTGAGGGAAAGGTGAAAAGCACCCCGACGAGGGGAGTGAAATAGACCCTGAAACCGGATGCCTACAATCAGTCGGAGCCCCCTCGGGGGTGACGGCGTACCTTTTGTATAATGGGTCAGTGACTTAGTCTGGCGAGCAAGCTTAAACCGATAGGTGTAGGCGCAGCGAAAGCGAGTCTGAACAGGGCGTTCAGTTCGTCGGATTAGACCCGAAACCGAGTGATCTAGATATGAGCAGGTTGAAGGTGCGGTAACACGCACTGGAGGACCGAACCCACTAATGTTGAAAAATTAGGGGATGACTTGTGTCTAGGGGTGAAAGGCCAATCAAACTCGGATATAGCTGGTTCTCCGCGAAATCTATTTAGGTAGAGCGTCGCACGAATACTCTCGGGGGTAGAGCACTGGATGGGCTAGGGGGCCTCACCGCTTACCAAACCTAACCAAACTCCGAATACCGAGAAGTACTATGCGGCAGACACACTGTGGGTGCTAAGGTCCACAGTGGAAAGGGAAACAGCCCGGACCGCCATCTAAGGTCCCGAAGTTATGACTAAGTGGGAAAGGAAGTGGGACGGCCAAAACAACCAGGAGGTTGGCTTAGAAGCAGCCATCCTTTAAAGATAGCGTAACAGCTCACTGGTCTAAATAAGCTATCCTGCGCCGAAAATGTAACGGGGCTAAAGTCATACACCGAAGATGCGGGTGTGCTAGCTTGCTAGCACGCGGTAGCGGAGCGTTCCGTAAGCCTGTGAAGGCGTGACGCGAGTCATGCTGGAGGTATCGGAAGTGAGAATGCTGACATGAGTAACGATAAGGAGAGTGAGAAACTCTCCCGCCGAAAGTCCAAGGGTTCCTGCACAATGTTAATCAGAGCAGGGTTAGCCGGCCCCTAAGGCGAGGGCGAAAGCCGTAGTCGATGGGAACGGGGTTAATATTCCCCGGCCAGTGGGACGTGACGAATTGCGTAAGTTGTTCCTCCTTAATGGATTGGAGGGGCCGCGAAGCAGTTCCAGGAAATAGCGCCCACATGAGACCGTACCCTAAACCGACACAGGTGGACTGGTAGAGTATACCAAGGCGCTTGAGAGAACGATGCTGAAGGAACTCGGCAAAATGCCTCCGTAACTTCGGGAGAAGGAGGCCCATCCTCGAGGCAACTCTTGGGTGGGGGCACAGACCAGGGGGTAGCGACTGTTTATTAAAAACACAGGGCTCTGCGAAGTCGCAAGACGACGTATAGGGTCTGACGCCTGCCCGGTGCCGGAAGGTTAAGAGGAGAGGTGCAAGCTTTGAATCGAAGCCCCGGTAAACGGCGGCCGTAACTATAACGGTCCTAAGGTAGCGAAATTCCTTGTCGGGTAAGTTCCGACCTGCACGAATGGCGTAACGACTTCCCCGCTGTCTCCAGCATCGACTCAGTGAAATTGAACTCCCCGTGAAGATGCGGGGTTCCTGCGGTTAGACGGAAAGACCCCGTGCACCTTTACTATAGCTTTGCAGTGGCATTAGTGGCGGCATGTGTAGAATAGGTGGTAGGCTTTGAAGCGGGAGCGCCAGTTCCCGTGGAGCCGCAAAGTGAAATACCACCCTTATCTTCATTGATGTCTAACCGCGGACCGTTATCCGGTTCCGGGACCCTGCATGGTGGGTAGTTTGACTGGGGCGGTCGCCTCCCAAAGAGTAACGGAGGCGCGCGAAGGTAGGCTCAGGCCGGTCGGAAATCGGTCGCTGAGTGCAATGGCAAAAGCCTGCCTGACTGCGAGTCTGACAAGACGAGCAGAGACGAAAGTCGGTCATAGTGATCCGGTGGTCCCGCGTGGAAGGGCCATCGCTCAACGGATAAAAGGTACGCCGGGGATAACAGGCTGATGACGCCCAAGAGTCCATATCGACGGCGTTGTTTGGCACCTCGATGTCGGCTCATCGCATCCTGGGGCTGGAGCAGGTCCCAAGGGTTTGGCTGTTCGCCAATTAAAGCGGTACGTGAGCTGGGTTTAGAACGTCGTGAGACAGTTTGGTCCCTATCTGCCGTGGGTGTAGGAAACTTGAGAGGAGCTGTCCCTAGTACGAGAGGACCGGGATGGACATACCTCTGGTCGAGCTGTTGTCGCGCCTGCGGCATTGCAGCGTAGCTAAGTATGGACAGGATAACCGCTGAAAGCATCTAAGCGGGAAGCCCCCCTCGAAACAAGGTTTCCCTTGAGAACCGTGGAAGACCACCACGTTGATAGGCCGGATGTGGAAGCGCAGTAATGCGTGAAGCTGACCGGTACTAATTGTTCGATAGGCTTGATTGTTCTCATTTTCTCCATCTGTGAGTTTATGAGCACCCATTTTAATTAAACATTATTATTTATTTGTCTTTTGCCGGCTTGGTGACTATTGCGAAGTGCCTAAACCCGATCCCATCCCGAACTCGGCCGTTAAACACTTCTGCGCTGATGGTACTGCATCTTAAGGTGTGGGAGAGTAAGTCGTTGCCAGGCCTGCTAAAGACAAATAGATACCTATAAATAAGACAAATAATATTTTGCCTCTCTTCTTGATGATTTCCTCTTTTTCTTCATGACAATTTTTAAATTTCTGTCTTTTGCTAGGGCATATCTGCGTTTATGCGGGCGATGATGCGTAACGGCCCACCGCTACCCCCTTTGATTTTCATAGGTAAGACAATAACCTGGATGCCTGTTGGCGGGAGCTTGTCGAGATTAGTGACATTCTCAAAACCGGGTATTTGTTCCTTGGCCAATAGACGATGAGTTAGAAACCGTTTTGTCTGACCGTAATCAAGGCTAGGCGTATCCAGTCCGATAGCGGCAATTTTGCGATGCGTAATAAGCCATTGTGCTGTCTCGGGGCTGATGCCTGGAAAATGCAAAAGTGCGACGGCTTCTTTCCCGCGCTTGTCGGTTCCCATATATTTTTTGCGATCAGGCCAGTAACGCGCATAGCCGGTGTTAAACAGCAAAATAATATTGTTAGCTAGTTTGCCGTGAATGGTTTCCCAGTCTTTGATATCGCGTATGGTGATTTGGTAGTCAGGGTTTTGCAGCGCTTTGGCGGAAACATCTATCACAGACGCTGCCCCAATCAGGCGGCTTAATGGAATTTGGTCTACGGTGTGTTTACCCTCGGCAAAATGTATCGGCGCATCCAGATGCGTGCCACCATGCTCTGACGACATGAATTTATTGGCACTATAATAATATCCACCTTTCGTTTGCCCTTGGGCAACAATGTCGAGTTCAAATCCCTCTGCTGTTGGCCAGTATATCGTTTTGTTGTCAAATGAATGAGATAAATCAATCCATTGCTGGGCGTGAGCGTCTATATGCAGTGCCATCAGGCCCAATATGATAGCCATATGGTGCGGCTGGGTAAGCCTTCTCCTAATCCAGAGCTTCATACTGGGGATAAAAGTCGGATGTCTCCTATCTTTGTTTGCTCTTAAATTTGCTGACTTTGGGAATTTCTGCATATCGGTCTTCCTGTTTTTATTGTTTCAAAAAAACTAACATGGTGCGCATAAGTGACCAAGACCCGTGACACCATAATCGTGCCATTTAACTGATTTAATTACGTAAAATTGCTTGAGAGGGCTTGGCGTTTAGACATTGTGTGTTATAAGACAGAATTCTTGGCGCCGATTTATTGGCGCGGGGTGGAGCAGC
>ALYF01000007.1 GCA_000293845.2 alpha proteobacterium IMCC14465
GTGCTAGCGGCAACAGTGTCGACGTAAATCTTTGATGGCAAACCCAATAAAGCAGTATCCAGATAGCCTTTACTTACTGCATCAGTCTGACCTTGAGGTGCACCAAGACCTGTAATTCGATTGCCCTGCATATCTATGGTGCTTTGAAATGAGGTTTCACCAGTTACCTCAAGCGTTCCATTTATAATGGTTCTATGGCTGTCTATATTACCTATTTGTAAAGTTGAGCCATCTGCTGCAGACGAATAAATCATATCATTGCCAGATGAACTATTAGGCGAGTCAACAATAACAACGGAATTTTCACCAATATGAATTGAACCATCGTCCTCTTGTCGGATTAACGATGAGCCATCAGGGTTGCTCAATTGTTTAGTTACTAATCCACCTTTTGTAGCGATGTTAGCATCCCCTTCATTTGTAATATTAGCTGCATATGACTGAAAAGTACCAGCAGAACCACTTCGATTTAAAGATGAAAATTCAAGGTCTACGCTATAACCCAAATCACCAGCTAGGTTAGCTTCGGCCTCAGTGCTTGCAACCAATTTGGTGGACAACAACTCACCAGTAATAGGATTAATTTCATATACAACATCATAGGTATATGCATCACCAATGACACCATCAGGATTTAGTTGTATTGCCGTCTCTGCCCTAAATTTCAGTATATTTCCAGAAAAATCCAGAACTGTTGGAGCTTGACCAGTTCCTTCTAAACTAAAATTCACTTGATACGAGACACCATTATTTTGTTCAGATGCTTCAGCTGTAAGCCCTGAAAAGTCTTGTTCATATATACCTGACATTGAACCATCAATAACTGTGTTGGAGCTTGTATTGGTGATTTGTATTGCCTGCCAACTTGTATCATCAGGGTTATTTTCAGGATCAGCTATGTTTTCTTGTGGCCAGTAGATTTTATAAATGTCTGCATCCACTTCACTAACTGAAAACGCTAAAAATAAACTCACTATAAATACTTTTTTCATAACAACTTCCCTATTACGCCACTAAGCAACTAACATTGATATTCAGCTAAATAATATAATTGATGTATCAATAAAACCACTTTGTTCTAAGTTTGTAAGCTGTTGCAGTTAAAGCGAAATGCATTGCCCTTAAGTGGCCAATCCTCTCATTCGTAGTGAACTTAATAAGCTTCTTCATAAAACTTTGCGGTTAACCCTAAAACTCCTTCCCGTTATAGAGAAATAACTAATGGGTCTATTAAGAATTAGAATTGAAAGATTTAAAGAATTGAGGTTCATACTTCTTAATCTCTGATTTTATATTTATTAATCAGTAATGGAGGCTGAGTATGAAAGAAGGTTTAAGGTTTGATTGGTATGAGAAGCAACATCACCCATTCTTTGAACATATAATTCAAACATTAATTGATGACTGTTATCGTGCTGCTGCTTTTAAAAATAAAGGTTCAACTCGTGAACAGAAATTAAGAAGCTTAGTTGGTGTTGTTGTTTCTTCTTTATACTCTTCTTACTACTCCCTACCTTTTGGTACACAGTACATCTCTTACCCCCTCAGTCCAAAAGATTATAAGCTTGGAGACACCCAAAAAGTTAACTTCAACTCTGACTATGCTATATTGCTGTTTACAGTATTGAAACAGAAGAAGTGGATAAGCATAGTTCCAGGTCGTCAGAAGGAAGCATATACTCGTATTCGTGCTTCTGGAGAATTAAAGAAGCTTTTTATTGAAGCTGGGCTTAGATGGGCAACTCAAGAACCCAAAGAAAAAAGTAAGTTAATTATTCTTAGAGATAGAAAACCAAACCCCAACACCAAAGCCAAGAAAAAGTATATTAAGTTTGGTGTCCCAGTGCCTGCTTCTACTGAAGTGCAGGATTATAGGGACGAATTGTATTCCTTTAATCAATTCCTTTGTCAAAATTGTGTGTCTCTTAACCTCAACGATACACAACTGGTTCAACTTGGTGCTGAATTAAAGAACAGAAAAGAAAACGAACAATCAGAAGATGACCAATTAAAGCTATCCTCTCTAAACTTTGGACGTGTTCAATTAAGGCGTATCTTCTCAAGAGGAAGTATGACCAAAGGTGGCAGGTTTTATGGTGGATGGTGGCAATCATTACCTTCAATTTATCGTGGTCATATTCTAATAAATAACCTCAAAACAGTTGAAGTTGATTACTCAGGAATGTCTCTACGAATATTTGCAGCACTTAAACAAGAGAAGCTCGCCATTCATGAAGATATTTATAATCTAGGGTTTGAAGGCTGGTTGGGTGACAAAGACCCAAGAAGAAAGCCTGTTAAAACTTTCGTTAATGCAATGCTCAATGATGAGGCTGGGAACTACAGATTATCGAAAGAAGAACAAGCCCTAACAAAGTTATCCCATGAAAAGCTAAAAGAAGCGTTGTTCACAAAGTATCCGTGGCTTGAGGATGCCATTCATGCGGGTGTTGGTCTGGAAACACAATTTATAGACAGCCAGATTGCTATGACAGTTATGCAAGATATGATGGCCGAAGGTATCCTTGTCCTCCCCATACATGATAGCTTTATAATCCGTGCTAGTTTTCAAGAAACTCTAATCAATTCTATGAAAGCTGCTTATTACACACACCTCGGAAAAAATATATCTACCAGTGTGGACGGAACAAGGCTGGCTAAACACTTCAACCTAACGAAGAATGAATTTAAGTCTCTAAGTCATTCAAATGACGACATTATAAACCTTGCTGATGTAGATATTCAAAGCGAGGATAGCTCTGTTATGGATAGCTATGTGTCATCTTGGAATATGCTGATGTCAAATGAGGCGTGAGCATACTGAAACAACATAATCACTGTTATGTGTCCGCTAATACTTGCCACCTCCGGTACAGTTAACCCTTCATCAAACATACAACTTTTAAAAATGTTGAAATATTAAAAAAACATATTAGTTTGGGTTTATGTAAATAAAGACATTTGATTTGAAAAGTAAATTCCATGCCAAAGTTTAATAAATTCTTTTCCGCCATGCTTATTTTAACACTTGTAGCGTGTTCAGAACCGTCAATTGAAACAGTTACTGAGATTCTTGATACATATGATAAAGGCGAAAATGAAGAGCTGATAAAAAATTATTTGACTGATAATGGGTATAAGTGCCTTAAACCAAACGAAAAGATTATTCTTACAGCAGACGAGGTCGGTGGAGAATTTGAAAACAGCAAAGAGTTTACTTACTTTTCATGGTCACCCGCAAAATACATAACGGATTATGATGAATTTTGCTGGAAAGGAAAAGATTCTATTAGAGTGGATTTAGAAAAATCAATCATCAAATCTAAATCTCCTCAAAACTCTAGTGTATATAGTGTCAGTTTTGATCAATACACCAGTAAAAAAACTGGTAATGACGTTAAAAGAATGAAGCTATCATGTGCGGTTTTAGACATGTGTGCCGGAAACCTTGCAGAGTTTCAAAAACATCTGCAGGAAAAACTTAAATACGATTTTTTCATTGTCGAAAAAAAGAAAGTAAATTGGAGCGATGTAGCCGAATTCGCCGCTCCATCTGAAAACGGAAATACAGCTATTGCCGAATATATGATTTATTCCAGAGTTACAATCGGTATGAAAAAAGAATCTATTGAAGTATCTAAAGGTGTAATTCAAGACACTGCTAATGCAAAAAAGGCTGAAAAAGACAAAGTCAATAAAATAAAACAATACGGTGCAGGAAGCGTTTATAAACCAAATTCTGTCACTATGAGAGAATATAACAAATATATCCGTCTTCAATGTGGCACTACAGTTGATTGCTCAAACCATAGCTCCGTAGTATCACGAGTGGCTGCTGCCTATCAAAGCATTAAAAATTCTCCAAACAGATATGCACAAGGTTACGCTTCAGCTTGCCTAGACGGGTTTTCAACATTGAGAACATTACCATCTCATCTACATGGAGATGCTGGCATATATCCAGCCCAATTTATGGCTTGTAATGAGGCTATGATATATCACTTTGTTAAGAACTAAAAATTCAAACTTTGATGCGCTCTAATTGTAAATATGTGCATACCGAAACAACATGCTCACTGTTCTGTGTCTGCTGATGCTTGCAACTTCTGGCAGTTAATCCCATATCAAAGGACTTGCTGATAGTGCTACATATCAATAGTGATTGAATCCATAAACACCTTCTGGCTTCTCAAGTCATAGCCCTGACCATATCGACCACCAACGTTAAGAATAGACCATCCACCGAGCTGGTCAATCATCTCAGTTGGACAGTTCACAGCTCGCAATCTATCTCGAAATGCATGCCTAAAGCCGTGGACAACTGCATCATTGCAAAAGTTAGCTTTTAGCCACTTATTAAGCGCAGCACTTGCTGAGTTACCATTGCAGTTTTCGGCATTGGTGTAGCGTGGGAAGCACCATTCTCCTTCTGTCTTTACAACAATCCTCTGAGCCGACCATTGAGCCGCCCCAACCAGAGGTATTTGTCGCTCGCTTTGTTGTGTCTTCAGCCTGCGCCAAGGGTGTGATTTAAGATTGATATGAGGAACCTCATAGTTAAGGCGGATGTCATTCCTAGCTAAACCTGCAGCTTCTGAGAGCCGCATGCCTGTGTCACTTATAAGTGCCACCAACCAGCGTAAATCATCATCTATTTCAAAGCAGGCATTCTGTATCTCACGAATGCTCTCGATAGGTATGGGAAGACGTTTCTTGCGGGTGGATTGAGGCATATGCACCAATGCAAACGGGTTCTTCATATCGAGACCGTATTCACCGATAGCAAAGTGGAAGACGGCATTAATGGTGGCGAACATGCGGCGGACAGATAGAACTGTAAGCCCTCTTGATAGCAACGCATCTCGAACCTTTACTGCTTCAAGCGTGGTAAAATGCGTAAGCTTCAAGTCTCCAATAAAGCCAATAACGGCCTCTATATTGCGCATAGCGGCCTGTTCAAAGGTTTTTGGCTTACCGACACCCCTGATTGCCAAATAGCTATCTCGTGCCTCTGAGAGCCTCGGTTCACGCTTTCTTGGCTCAATCTTAGCGACCAAAACATCCAGACTGCTTGGAATAGGTTTGTCTTCTCCCCACAGCTTATCGAGCTTTAGGGTCAAAGCGTGCGACAGGCTCAAGCCTTGGTTAAAGGACTTTGTACCCAACGAGATAACGAGTCTCTTTTTGCCATAGATAGCCCACATTTTGGGCGGTATGCGGCGAGAGTAGTAATAAACATCTCGCTTGGTGAATAAATAAGAAGGTAACTGGTCTACCATTCGGTCTACCCCTATTATAACTGAAGCCAATAATGCATCAATTACAGAGGGTTAGCTTTATCCTGTAAGGATGATGGTGCGGTCGAGAAGACTCGAACTTCCACGGGTGTTACCCCACAGCGACCTCAACGCTGCGCGTCTACCAATTCCGCCACGACCGCACTGGTAAGAGAACCTTCGATAGCAAATCCGGCCGGTTGCCTCAAGTTAAAACTTGAAAACTTTATATGCCTTCACCGTAAACAAATTCGGTCCCATGCATGCCGCATTCTTCTTTATCTTGTTCTGACCAGCGACCGGAACGATAGTCATCGCCTTTTTTTACTTTATTGGTGCAAGGCATGCATCCAATAGACAAATACCCGTCTTTCACAAGCGGATGCTTCGGCAAATTATGTGTCTCCAAATAGGCTTGCAGGTCGTCCAAGGAGAAATCAGCCAGCGGGTTTATCCTTAAACGTGCCGCAGCTTCATCGTCAATCTCAATGCGTTGCATCGTGCCGCGTTGGGCCGTCTGAAACCGTTTACGCCCTGTTAAAACAGCCTTAAACCCTTTCAAGGCACGTTGTTGCGGTAAAGATTTTCGGATATGACAGCACATATCATTATTTTTCTGCCACAAATCCTCATTGCTGTCATTTTCGGCCAGTTCTGTCGGGTGCGGGCCGATAGACCGCACATCCGTTAACCCAAGTAAGGTTTGCAGACGATCTCTATATCGTAACGTCTCTCCAAAAAGCTTACCGGTATTTAAAAAGATAATCGGTGTTGTCGGGTCAATTTGCGCCACCATATGCAACAGAACAGCCGATTCTGCACCAAAAGAAGAGACAACACATATCTCGTCTTTAAACTCATCTTGTAACATGGTGGATAGGAAATCCGCAGCCGATAGCCCCGCCACACGCGCCAGCACTTGCGCAACCTGATGCGTGAGGTTTTGATTTATGCTTTTGTCGTCTCTATCGGACTTTCCGTCTTTAATGGACTTTCCGCCTTTAATGGACAGGGACATGTCAACCAACCTTCTTCATCAATCAAGTCATTCGTATTTTTAGTGACCTCGCCGAAACTCAGTCCTTCTTCGCGCCACTTATTCCGTGCCGCACCGATTGTTTCTAACCTATCTGCCCATGCTGGGGCAAAACGCGATGCCAGAAACTCTCTTAACCGCCGCGCCAGTGCCGGAGACATTCCCCCCGTCGAGGCTGTCATAAGCAATTTCCCCCGCCGTATAATAGACGGAACATGAAAATCACAAAGTGGCTTCACATCTTCCACATTAACCAGCACATTACGTTCACGCGCTTGCGCCGCAAGCTGTTTGGCCGCATCATCTTCCAGATTGGCAATAAAGACGATCGCATATGTGCCAATATCTTCTACCGCCGGCAGATAAGGCTTCAGCGCATCACCTGCGGCGGCACGCATCTCTTCGCCTGGGCTGGGCGCAAACACATCAATCTTTTCAGCACCCGCGTCATTAAGCATTTCCAGCCGCTTTACAGCCTGTAATCCATTCCCGATAACAGCAACTTTCAAGGACGACACATCTAAGATAATCGGAAGCATGATTAACCTTTCTCACTATTCATAACGGTTTTAAATATATTTGTCATTATTAATTGTAGAATTATTTATTATACACATTATAAATGTACAATATAAAGCATACCCTTCTCCAGTTCTCATGATAATATTCAATATGACTGAAATTAGCGAGCAAATCCCCCACCCTGTCTATGAGAAACACATTGATAATCGTGTCGGATTACCTACCTGCAAGCTGTCTACAGCGCCTGTGGCCTACCCTGAAGCCGTGGCAGAGATGGAAGCACATCTCAAAGCCATGCGTGCTGGCGAACGTGAAGAAATGCTATGGTTTCTGGAACACCCCCCTCTATATACTGCCGGTACGGGTGCGCAAGAGAGTGATTTACTCAGCCCCGAAAAATTTCCTGTTTTCAAGTCCGGGCGCGGCGGGCAATTCACCTATCACGGGCCGGGGCAACGCGTTGTTTATGTTATGCTTGACCTCAATCAAAGGGGCCGCGATGTTCGACGTTTTGTGACGCACTTACAAAACTGGATTATCAATGCGCTCAATGAATGTGGCCTTCAAGCAAGGGCCGACAGCACACATATAGGTGTCTGGGTAGACCGGCCGGAACTGGGAGAAAATCGTGCAGATAAAATTGCCGCTATCGGCATCAGACTCCGCAAATGGATGAGCTTTCACGGCATTTCGATTAATGTGACACCTGATTTGTCGCATTTTAACGGCATTGTACCTTGCGGGATTGCCGACCAGAATGTCACCAGCCTGCAAGCATTAGGCTTAAACATATCTATGGCCGAGTTGGATGAGGCTTTGATAAAGACGTTTCAGACAAGCTTTAAAACAGATTAAATGTATCGTCTTTAGAATTGAGTCTGGCTTTAGGTTAGAACTGCTTATTCGAATTCAATCATAACATCATCAACCGCAAGCTTATCCCCCGCCGCAACGAGAACAGATTTCACTTTGGCGTCTTTTTCAGCGCGCAGAATATTTTCCATTTTCATGGCTTCCACAACGGCGAGCGCTTGACCTGACTTGACCTCTTGTCCTTCTTCAACATCAATGGACATCACCACGCCGGGCATCGGACAAAGCAATTCTTTACTGCTGGCGCCATCGGTTTTCTCTGGCATAAAGACCATAAGTTCCTGCGCCCGCAAACTTCTGACAAAAACTTCCTGAGCTTTACCACGCGAGGTGAGGAGATAGCCTTCTGACATCGTATCAACAGCAAGCGAAATAAAGTTGCCATTTACTTTGCCTTCGAAGAATAAATCACCCGGCAGCCAGAGGCTTTCCAGCTCAAAATTCTCATCATCCAGAACAATGCCATTTTCGTCGAACCGCGCTGTGAAAACGTGGTCATCAACTTGTACCGCCATGGCGTCCGGCAATGTCGCCTCATAATTCGGCATAGCACCGGAAATTTCGGTCGCCCTATCCATGACATAGGAGCGCATATAAAAACCGATAACAGCCCGTTCCTTAATTTGTTGAGCCGTGAGGGGGGCGCCCTCAAAACCATCAGGATATTCCTCAGCAATAAAAGCCGTGGTGATTGTGCCTTCACGGAAACGCTCATGTAGCATAATCGCCGCAAGAAAATCGATATTATGACGGATACCGTCAATTCTAAATCCGTCCAGCGCGTTAGCCATGGCATCAATCGAGGTCATACGATCACCCGCATGCGTCACCAGCTTGGCAATCATTGGGTCATAAAACAGTGAAATCTCACCACCTTCATAAACACCTGTATCATTCCGCACAGTTACACCATCAGATACACCCTCTTGTGGGGGGCGGTAGCGCGTGAGACGGCCTGTGGATGGCAGAAAGCCTCTATACGGGTCTTCAGCATAGATACGGCTTTCCATAGCCCAGCCATTCAGCTTCACATCTTTTTGCGTTAGTGAGAGCTTTTCCCCCGCCGCGACTTTAATCATCTGCTCGACAAGGTCGATACCCGTAATCAGCTCTGTCACCGGATGCTCGACTTGCAAACGCGTGTTCATCTCAAGGAAGTAGAAATTCTTATCGCCATCGACGATAAATTCGACCGTACCCGCAGAGCAGTAATCAACCGCTTGCGACAAAGCAACGGCTTCCTCACCCATTGCCTTTCTGGTTTTCTCATCCAGAAACGGGCTTGGTGCTTCTTCAATCACTTTCTGGTTACGTCGCTGAATGGAACATTCACGCTCCCCCAGATAGATAACATTACCGTGCTTATCGCCCAGCACCTGTATTTCAATATGTCGGGGCTGGGTAACAAATTTTTCAATAAAAATTCTGTCATCACCAAAGCTGGAAGCTGCTTCATTTTTAGAGGACTGGAAGCCTTCTCTGGCTTCTTCATCATTCCAAGCAATCCGCATGCCCTTACCACCGCCACCGGCAGAGGCTTTAATCATCACAGGATAACCAATTTCAGTCGCAATTTTGACCGCTTCATCAGCATCCTCAATCAACCCCATATGCCCCGGAACGGTGCTAACACCTGCTTCCATAGCAAGTTTTTTAGAGGTGATTTTATCACCCATTGCTTCAATCGCGCCGGCAGGCGGGCCAATAAAAGCGACACCGGCTTTGTCGAGCGCTTCGGCAAAGAGCTTGTTCTCGCTCAAAAAGCCATAACCCGGATGCACAGCTTCAGCACCAGTCTGCTGAATAGCGTCGAGAATTTTATCAATTATGAGATAGCTTTCAGCCGCAGGCGCCCCACCAATATGGACAGCTTCATCAGCTTCACGCACATGCAAAGCATCTGCATCAGCATCCGAATAAACGGCGACGGTTTGAATACCCATCGCCTTAGCAGTCCGAATGACTCGGCAGGCAATTTCTCCACGATTAGCAATTAAAATCTTTTTAAACATATGCGTGACCTATAGCGGAATGTTGTCGTGTTTTTTCCAAGGATTATCCAGCTGCTTGCCTTTCAGCAAAGCCAAAGCACGACAAATCCTCATGCGGGTATTTCTGGGCTGTATCACCTCATCAATATAACCGCGCTCAGCAGCGACAAAGGGATTCAAGAACCTGTCTTCATATTCCTTCGTGCGCTTTTCAATTTCTTCGGGGTCATCCAGCGATTTGCGGAAAATAATCTCAACCGCCCCCTTCGCGCCCATAACGGCAATCTCAGCAGTTGGCCAGGCATAATTCACATCGCCGCGCAAATGTTTGGAGGCCATCACATCATAAGCCCCACCATAGGCCTTACGCGTGATAATTGTGATTTTAGGTACGGTTGCTTCGGCATAAGCAAACAGCAATTTCGCACCATGCTTAATCAGCCCACCATATTCTTGCGCCGTCCCGGGCAAGAAACCCGGCACATCGACAAGCGTGACAACGGGAATCTCAAAAGCATCACAGAACCGAACAAAGCGTGCAGCTTTACGGCTCGAGTCGCTATCCAGCACACCAGCAAGCACCATGGGCTGGTTCGCAACAAAACCCACCGTACTGCCCTCCATACGGCCAAAACCAACAACGATATTTTTGGCAAAATCTTGCTGAATTTCAAAGAAATCACCTTCATCGGAAACTTTATAAATAATCTCCTTAATGTCGTAAGGCATGTTCGGATTTGATGGGATTAACGTATCCAAAGATAAATCCGGCTTATCCGCAGGCTCGTGGCTTGGGAGAACAGGCACACCCGACTGATTAGATTGCGGCAGGAAGTCAATAAACCGTCTCAGTTCCGTCAGCGCCTCAATATCATTGTCATAGGCACCATCCGCAACGGATGACTTGGTCGTATGCACTTTCGCCCCGCCCAGTTCCTCGGCGGTTACTTCTTCATTGGTGACCGTTTTCACCACATCAGGGCCGGTCACAAACATGTAAGACGAGTTTCGCACCATAAAGATAAAATCTGTCAGCGCGGGGGAATACACATCGCCGCCCGCACATGGCCCCATAACCATCGTGATTTGAGGAATAACACCTGAGGCTAATGTATTTCTTTGAAACACCTCAGCATAGCCGCCCAGCGCATCAACACCTTCTTGAATGCGCGCGCCGCCTGCATCGAGAATACCAATAATTGGAAGGCCGTTGCGCAGAGCCATATCCTGAACTTTATTGATTTTTTGAGCGTGAGATTTGGAGAGAGAACCGCCAAAAACGGTAAAATCTTTCGCAAAAACATAAATCGCGCGACCATTGACCGTTCCCCAGCCTGTCACAACGCCATCGCCAGGAATTTTTTGATCTTCCATACCAAATTCATGACAGTCATGCTCGACGAACATGTCATATTCTTCGAATGATCCTTCATCAAGTAGAAGCTCAATGCGTTCCCGCGCCGTCAGCTTGCCTCTCGCATGCTGGGCTTCAATTCTTTTTTCGCCGCCACCCAATCGGGCAATGCGACGACGTTCTTCAAGTTCTTCTATGACTTCTCTCATCCCGCCCCTACTTAAGTCTGTCATTAAATGATGGTATTTAATAATTTGAATTAGGAAAAAAATAAAGAAAAATAGTCACTTAAAGTATCTATTTCACGTTTCATCCCGTCCAGACGCGCCATCGCTTCTTGATCCTCACCCCATTGTTCGAACTGGAAAAACTCATCCAAAAAAGCCGCATGCCAGATATTTTCAGTCTTATCATCACCGGATTCCATCTGTAATGCCAGAACAGCCGAACCGAGTAAACCTGCCCCATGCGCCAGTCCCGTCAAGCGGTAAGGATTAGGCTCTTTGCCAAGCGCGACCTGCGTTAAAGCCTCAATACTTTCCCGCGATTGCTCTATTGGCGTAATCCCTGCCCCAATTTGCAGAGAAACATCATAGGTCGATTTTACCCAATCCAAATAAGGCGACCATATCTCATCCTGACGTTGCACCAACGCTTCGGGGTGTGTGGCACGATAACAGAGCAAATCCGTCTCGCCATAAGAGGCAAAAGCCTGCGCAGTCGCATCATAAGCCTCAGATACACGGTCGAGAGCCGTATAAACAAGACGACTCATCGGCATATCAGAAAGCAAAATCTCGCCATCAACCTGCCGCCATTCTTCCGCAATGGCTTCTGCCAGCTTTGCGTAAGGAAGTGCCAAAAGTTTTTTCGCCGGAGTCATAAGTTTACGGTCATCAAGCAGGACGATAAATCCCTCTGAGACGGCTTCAACGCTGACGGTTTCATAAAATCGCCGCGCCATGATTAACCTTCCTCATCAGGAAACGGATCTTCATAATCACCGGATTCAAAGCCGAGCAACCCCCAGCTTTCAGCCATATGCGCCTGTAAATCCGCCGCGACTGTCAGGCGACCCCCAGATGGATGCGGCATATCAATCATGCGGGCATGAAGATGTAACTTATTCGGCAACTCACCACCGGCTTCAATCTCAGGGAGGGCGTATTTATTGTCACCAACCAGCGGGTGACCAATTGCCAGCGCGTGAGCGCGAATTTGATGCGTCCGTCCGGTTATCGGCATAAAAGCCACCCAAGAGAAAACCTGCCCAGCCCGTCCCACCACACTAAAGCGCGTTATCGCGCGCATGGCATCTATATCGTGGTCTTCAGCCGGGCGCACACGCTCATTGCCATCTCCGGCCGCACGCTTAACGAGTTTCAGCTTAATATCACCTTGCTCAGGGCGCGGTACGCCGTGAACCAGCGCCCAATAGATTTTTCTGGTTTCGCGGTCTGCAAAAGCTTTTGTCAGCGTAGAGGCCGCTTTGCGGTGCTTGGCAAGTAACAACACACCGGACGTATCCCGATCAAGGCGATGCACCAGTCTTGGTCTTTCGCCCTTATTAGCCAGCACATCAAGCAGCGCATCAACATGCCAGTCAGTTTTAGACCCACCCTGCACTGCCAAGCCTGATGGCTTGTTCAGCGCAATCACATCGGCATCCTCATAGATGACAGTTTTTAATATCATCTCCTGCAAATGCGGGGGAACTGCGCGTTTTTCTTGCTTTAATTTATTTTTTGCTTGGTCAGGTGTTGCCAATGGCGGCACGCGTATCATCTGCCATGCTTGCAAACGCAGGGAAGATTTCGCCCGCCCGCCATCAACACGTATTTGCCCCTTGCGCAAAAGTTTTTCCAATTGAACATGGCTAATATGGGGAAAAAGTGAACGAAACCAACGGTCAAGCCGCATACCGGCTTGATCCGGTTGCACCTGTAAATGTTGCACTCCGCTCATAATCGTCCTTTGATTTTCGTTATCTGTTTCAAGCTAACGTATTGTCGTTCTGATAATTCGTCCAGCCCGTCTCAATTCTAAATTCCACTGCCCACTAGGCTGATTGAGCTCAGAGAACTTATTAAGAAGAGCAACCAAACCGGCAACATTGTCAATTTTTGTCCCGTTAATGGCGAGAATAATATCCCCCGGACGCAAACCAACTCTGGCGGCGCGGGCGCGTTTATCAAGGGATAAAACAATAACGCCTTTTTCCTCAAGACCCAGTTTGAGTGCCTGCCCCATCTCGTCAACCACCGCTGGATTGAGATTGCTAACCCGCACAGCATTAAAGATATGCTGTCCGGTTAATGTCATCTCATTACGCGGTGGCACATCCGGCGGCGCGACAAGTTTAACATTGGCGGTTTTGCGATTTCCTTGCCTTAAAAAGCCAATCGTCGCCTTATCCCCTATACCAGCAACAGCCAGCCGGTATCGGAAATTTTCAGGCTCGAGAATTTCCTTACCGTTAAACATTGTCACCACATCGCCAGACTTTATACCTGCTTTGCGCAATGGGCTATTCGGGTGCAGTTTAACAATCAACGCACCGACAGGCTTTGCCAGACCCAGCGTCTGAGCCAGCGATTGGGAGACTTTTTGCAACTCAACGCCAGCCCAAGGTCGCACAATTTTACCATCAGAAAGCGCCGCATCGACAACCTGCTGCACCATATTTGAGGGAATGGCAAAACCAATACCCACTGACCCCCCAGAACGCGTATAAATCGCCGTATTCACCCCAAGCAAGCGTCCATCCATCGTAACCAAAGCGCCCCCTGAATTACCTGGATTAATCGGCGCATCCGTTTGAATAAATGACTGAAAATCCGTCACCCCAACGCTCGTGCGGGCTAAGGCCGAGACAATGCCGTTCGTAACCGTTTGCCCAACACCAAACGGGTTGCCAATCGCCAGCACGAAATCGCCGACATTCACAGTGTCGGAATTGCGAAAAGGCAGGGCCGGAAATTGCTCAACAGTGTCGAGAATTTTCAAAACAGCAAGATCCGTTCGTTCATCCGCGAGTAGGAGTTCAGCAGAAAACTCCCGCCGGTCAGACAGCACAACCTTAAAGGCCTCCGCGCCGCTTATTACATGATTATTGGTGACAACAATCCCCTCAGACGAGACAATCACGCCCGATCCGAGTGAATTTTCCAGACGCTCTCTCTGACCGAAATTATCGCCAAAAGATCGACCAAAAAATTCTTCAAAGAACCTGTCATTAAACAAAGAAGGACGCCGCGACGTCACACGCCGTGTGGCATAGACATTCACAACCGCAGGTGCGGCCTGCTCAACAACAGGCGCAAAACTGAGTTGCATATCTTTTAAAGATTCAGGAATACGCGGTTCGGCAGAAACCATGCTTGTCAAAACAAGCACGCCAGTCATGAGAAGAACAAATTTTAGTGAACGACGGGTGACGCCGAATATAGACATAAGAGCCGTGAAGACGAGACCGTTAAATGGCTTCTTCAACACCCTCATCATCCACCTGAACAGGGCCAGAGTCCTGACCACGCGCCTCAGGGTCGCGGTCAACAAATTCAATCACAGCCATTGGCGCATTGTCACCAAATCTATAACCGGCTTTGAGAACACGCGTATAGCCACCTGAACGTTCGGCATAACGAGGTGCCAGTGTTTCAAATAGCTTTTTCGCCCATTCTTTTTCGGGCAGCTTCGCAATGGCCTGACGGCGTGCATGCAAATCACCGCGCTTACCAAGAGTTATAAGCTTCTCAACATAAGGACGAAGCTCTTTAGCCTTTGGCAGGGTTGTGACAATCTGCTCGTGTTTAATCAATGCGACAGCCAGATTCCCCAGCATAGATTTGCGGTGACTTTGGGTGCGGTTTAATTTTCTGCCTGCTTTAGCGTGACGCATGGTTCTCTCCGGATTCGCAGATAAAAGAGTTAAAAGTTTTCTTCAAACCTTTTGGCAAGTTCTTCAATGTTTTCAGGTGGCCATGTTGGTACTTCCATACCCAAATGCAGGCTCATTTCTGAAAGCACTTCCTTGATTTCATTCAGGGATTTACGACCAAAATTCGGTGTCCGCAACATTTCAGCTTCGGATTTCTGAATTAAATCGCCGATATAAACAATATTATCGTTTTTCAGGCAATTTGCAGATCTGACTGACAGTTCCAACTCGTCGACTTTCTTGAGAAGTGCCGCGCTGAAGCCGATTTCCTCGGCAACAGAAACAGTCTCTGGAACTTGCTCAGGCTCTTCAAAATTGATGAATGTCTGAAGCTGGTCTTGCAGAATTCTAGCGGCCAGTGCCAGCGCGTCTTCTGGTGTGACAGAACCATCTGTTTCAATGTCCATGGTCAGCTTGTCATAATCAAGCACCTGACCTTCACGCGTGTTTTCAACATTGTAAGAAACACGGCGCACAGGGCTGAAAAGGCTATCCACCGGAATAAGGCCGATAGGCGCATCATCGGGTCGGTTTTGTTCAGCCTGAACATAGCCATTGCCTGTATTGACAGTGAATTCAAAACGCACATCGGCGCCATCATCCAGCGTACACAGAACGAGATCAGGGTTGAGAATTTCAACATCGGCGATTTCTTCAATATCACCAGCCGTCACAACACCTGGGCCTTTTTTGCTCAGCAACATGCGCTTGACGCCTTCGCTATGGCACTTCAAGGACATCTGCTTAATATTCAGCACAATATCTGTGATGTCTTCACGCACACCCGCAATGGATGAGAATTCATGCAGAACACCGTCAATTTGGACGGATACAACGGCTGCACCTTGAATGGAAGACAACAGAATGCGACGCAGTGCGTTACCCAGCGTCAGACCAAAACCACGCTCAAGTGGTTCAGCAACGATGCGTACATGGCGATTGCTGTCATGACCGGGAACAATATCCAGTTTTGTAGGCTTGATAAGCTCTTGCCAGTTATTCTGTATCATGGCGGCTCCTCTTAAAGGTTAATGGCTTCATTAATTAGACGCGACGGCGTTTCGGCGGGCGACATCCATTATGTGGAATTGGTGTTACATCACGAATACTCGTAATCGTAAAACCGATAGATTGAAGGGCACGCAGAGCTGACTCACGACCCGAACCAGGCCCCTTAACATTCACTTCAAGGGTTTTCATACCGTGATCCATTGCCTTTTTACCGGCTTCTTCAGCAGCAACCTGTGCTGCATAGGGTGTGGATTTACGCGACCCTTTAAAGCCCATAGCACCGGCGGAGCACCAAGCAACAGCATTGCCCTGCGCATCAGCGATGGTAATCATGGTGTTGTTAAAGGTTGAATTGACATGCGCCACACCTGAGGAGATGTTTTTTCGCTCTCTGCGGCGGACTCGGGTTTTATCGGTAGCCATAAAACAGTTCCTCTACTTTTTCTTACCAGCAATAGGTCTAGCAGGACCTTTGCGTGTGCGTGCATTTGTATGTGTACGCTGACCGCGAACGGGCAGATTACGACGGTGACGAAGACCGCGATAAACACCAAGGTCAAGCAAACGCTTGATATTCATAGCAATTTCACGTCTCAAGTCACCTTCAACGGTATAATCACCATCAATGGTTTCACGAATTTTAATGACTTCTGCATCGGAAAGCTCGTTAACTCTCCGCTCCGGCATGATGCCGACTTTTTCACAAATTTCCTTGGCTTTCGTGTCGCCAATGCCGTGAATATAAGTCAGGGCAATCACTACACGTTTGGCAGTCGGAATATTTACACCTGCTATACGAGCCACTTAATTCTCCTCATCTCCGTAAGGGAGTGGAAACTGCAGTTAAAGAAACAGTTGAAAGTCACAACTGTTAGACATTTCTGCAACATGTCACCGAAAAGCGGGATTATAAAAACTTCCGCCAAACAGTCAACTTGTTTCCCCTACCTTATCCTTTCTAAAGTCCTAAAATCTTTACAATTTCTTCTGTGACAGCATCCATATCCTGCATACCATCAACATGCTTCACCAAACCCTTTTGCGCGTAATATTCAGTCACAGGCGCAGTTTGTTCTTCATATACTGTCAAACGATGCGCCAATGCCTCCGCATTATCATCATCACGCGGCCCACCCTCGGTTTGGGCAGATCTAATACGAATACGCTCAAGCAACTTATCGTGGTCAACCTTCAGTTCCAGAACCGTGTCCAGTGTCATGCCTTTTTCGGTCAACATGGCATCCAACGCCTCGGCTTGGGCGATATTTCTTGGAAAACCGTCCAAAATAAAGCCATCCGCGCAATCCGAGGCTTCAATACGGTCAGAAATAATACCGACCACAACATCATCCGGCACCAAATCGCCGCGGGCCATTATATCTTTGGCCTTGAGGCCGATTTCTGTTTCATCAGCCACTGCGGCGCGCAACATATCTCCCGTCGAAAGCTGGCGGAGATTATGATTTGTTTCAAGACGTGCGGCTTGAGTGCCCTTACCTGCACCGGGGGGACCCAGAAAAATCAGCTTCATCGACGGGACCTCCCGACGCGAGACTGCTTAATCAGACCTTCATATTGATGGGCAAAAAGGTGGCTCTGCACCTGACTGACCGTATCCATGGTCACACTGACCACAATCAACAACGATGTGCCACCAAGGTAGAAAGGCACGCTGTATTGATTAATCAAAACTTCCGGCAGCAGACAGACAAGAGTCAGATAAAGCGCACCAACCACGGTGAGACGCGTGAGCACCTTATCAAGATATTCTGCGGTTCTTTCCCCCGGACGAATACCAGGAATAAAACCACCACTTCGCTTCAGATTATCTGCAGTGTCAGACGGGTTAAACACAATCGAGGTATAAAAGAAGCAGAAAAAGATAATGCCGCCAGCATAAAGCGCCATGTAAAGCGGCTGTCCACGACCCAACATAGCCGTTATATTACCGAGTAAATCAGACCCACCCGTGCCGGAGAAATTGGCAACTGTAATCGGCAGTAAAAGCAAAGATGAAGCAAAAATCGGCGGGATAACACCGGCAACATTCAGCTTTAATGGCAAATGGGAGTTATCACCACCAGTCATTTTATTACCGACTTGACGCTTAGGATATTGAACGATGAGGCGACGCTGGGCGCGCTCCATGAAAACGATAAAGGCGATCACTGCCGCAACCATGACGAGAAGCATCAGAATAACCAATGTAGACAAGGCGCCTTGACGTCCCAATTCGAGGGTGCTGACCAAAGCACCCGGCAGTTCTGCAACAATGCCGGCGAAAATAATCAGGGAAATGCCGTTACCGACACCGCGCGCGGTAATTTGCTCACCGAGCCACATTAGGAACACGGTACCGCCAACAAGGGTAATCACGGCACTGATTTCAAAGAAAATGCCAGGATTAATAACAATACCCTCGGCGCGCTCAAGACCGACGGCAATCCCGAAGCCCTGCATCGCTGCCAGCACCACCGTGCTATAACGCGTATATTGGTTAATTTGCTTACGCCCCTGCTCGCCGCCCTCTTTTTTGAGATGCTCAAGATGTGGCACCGCGGAGGTAAGCAGCTGGATAATAATGGATGCCGTAATATAAGGCATAATATTGAGAGCAAAAATCGCCATACGACCGACAGCACCACCTGCGAACAGGTTGAACATGCCAATAATACCACCCTGATTTTGCTGGAAAAGGGCATTCACAGCCTGCGGATCAACACCGGGAAGCGGGATATATGTTCCCAAACGATAAATAAGCAGCGCACCCAGTGTAAACCAGATACGTTGTTTCAGTTCCGTCGCCCCCTTAAAGGAAGACAGGCTGAGATTTGCTGCTAATTGCTCTGCTGCTGAAGCCATATTACGCCCTGCTTAAGCCCTACTCGCTCTGATTATCTTCATTATCTGCATCTTCGGAAGCTGCCGACTCTGCGGGGGCTTCTTCTTCAGCTGCAGTTTCTTCTACCTCGGCTGTTGCCTTTTTGGTGGCTGCCTTTTTAGCTTTTTTCTCGGCTTTCGCCTCATCATCACCTTCGCTTGGTGCAGGGGCGAGAACCGTAATTTTACCGCCTAGTTTTTCAATTGCCTCTCTAGCAGAAGCAGAAACACCATAGACTTCAAAATCCAGCTTGGCTTTCAATTCGCCATTACCAATAATCCGCACACCATCAAGCTCGCGGCGAATAACACCGGCACTTTTAAGGCTTGCCGTATTGACAGCATCAGATGCGTTGAGTTTGCCGGCATCGAGAGCTTGTTGCAAACGACCCAAATTCACAGCATTCAGCTTTTTCGGATTGGGGACATTAAAGCCGCGTTTAGGTAAACGCATGTGAATTGGCATTTGCCCGCCTTCAAAGCCTTTAATCGATACGCCTGAACGTGATTTTTGACCTTTAACACCACGACCACCGGTTTTACCTTTACCAGATGACGTACCGCGACCAACACGCACCCGCGTTTTGCGCGCGCCTTGATTATCTCTTAATTCATTGAGTCTCATAGTCAGTCTCCAAGCCCTCAGGCGTCTTCCAAGATACGAATAAGATGTGCAACTTTAGCAATCATGCCGCGCACAGCCGGTGTATCTTCCAAAGTTTTACGGCGATGCATTTTGTTCAGCCCCAAACCAACAAGTGTCGCGCGCTGATCCTCAGGTCTCCCAATCGGGCTACCGGTTTGCTCTACAGTCACTGTGTTTTTCTTCGCCATCATTCACTCCTTACCGACTATGCGTCGGCAGCATCTACCCCGCGACGGGAAATAATATCTGAAACCTTCTTGCCGCGTCGCGCAGCGATTTGGCGAGGGCTCGCTTGTTTGCTGAGGGCATCAATCGTGGCGTGAACCATATTATATGGATTAGATGTTCCGATAGATTTCGCAACAACATCCTGCATGCCCAGAACTTCAAAAACCGCACGCATCGGACCACCGGCAATAATACCGGTACCGGGAGGTGCCGCGCGAAGCAAAACTTTACCCGCGCCGTGATGACCACGAATATCATGATGCAAAGTGCGCCCTTCACGAAGCGGTACACGGATCATTTTGCGCTTGGCAGCTTCTGTTGCCTTACGAATTGCTTCAGGAACCTCACGTGCTTTACCAAGCCCGTAACCGACCCGACCTTTTTGATCACCAACAACGACGAGTGCCGCAAAACCGAACCGGCGGCCACCTTTGACCACTTTGGCAACACGGTTAATATGCACAAGTTTGTCGATAAACTCGTTGTCACGATCGTCATCATTGCGGTTATCGTTACGATTATCACCTCTGGCCACGAATCCGTCTCCTTAAAATTTTAGGCCGGCTTCACGCGCGGCTTCGGCAAGAGCTTTGACTCTGCCATGAAATAGATATCCGCCACGGTCAAAAATAACCGTTTCAACGCCGGCTGTTTTGGCTCGTTCGGCAACCAATTTGCCAACAAGACCTGCAGCCTCTTTATCAGAACCCTTCTGCCCGGAAAAATCCTTATCCTTACTGGAGGCAGCAGCTACCGTTACACCATTCTCATCGTCGATGACCTGGGCATAGATATGCTGAGATGACCGGAAAACCGACAATCTTGGCTTGCCATTCGCAAGCTTTTTCAGACGCATTCTGACGCGTCTTTTCCGTCTCTCATCTTTTGAAATCTTCTTCACCATAGCGAAATCCTATTTCTTCTTACCTTCTTTGCGGAAGATATACTCACCGGCATATCTGACACCCTTGCCCTTATAAGGCTCCGGCGGACGATATGAGCGTATCTCAGCAGCGACCTGCCCGACTTTTTGTTTATCAATACCAGACACTGTGATTTCGGTCTGGGACGGACATTCAACCTTAATGCCTTCGGGAACTGAAAAATCAACATCATGGCTGAAGCCCAAGCTGAGTTTTAGTTTCTGACCCTGTATCTGGGCACGATAACCAACACCCTGCAAAATAAGCTTTTTCTCAAAACCTTCAGAAACACCCGTTACCAGATTGGCAACAGTTGAACGGCTGAGGCCCCAAAAACTTCGGGCAGTTTGTGATTTTTCCTTGGGGCTGACAAGAATACCCTCATCTGTCTGCTCAATCGCAATCAAGTCAGACAAAACAGTATTCATTTCACCCTTGGGTCCTTTAACAGCCAATGCTTGACCGTTGAGACTAACCTCAACGCCACCGGGTACAGGAACAGGTTTTTTACCAATGCGAGACATTTATTTCCTCATAGAATTCTCAAATTAAGCCACATCAGAAGATGCGACAGAGAACCTCCCCACCTACATTGTTTTCACGCGCAGCAGTGTCAGACATGACACCTTTTGGCGTTGATAAAATTGAAATACCAAGACCGTTTTGAACAACAGGCATGGTCTTTACAGATGAATAAACACGGCGACCGGGCTTTGAAACACGTTGAATTTCCTGAATGACAGGACGTCCTTCATGATATTTCAATTCAATTTCCAGCTCACCCATCGTGCCGATAAACTGCTTTTCAGAATATCCGCGAATATAGCCTTCGTCCTTCAACACATCCAACACCCAACGGCGCAGTTTGGAAGATGGAGAAATAACACTCGACTTGCCACGCATTTGTGCGTTGCGGATACGTGTAAGCATGTCACCAAGAGGATCGTTTAAGTTCATAATATTTCCCCTACCAGCTCGACTTTACCATGCCCGGAATTTGACCTTTGGAGGCCAAATCTCTCAAAGAGATACGGGACATATTCAATTTTCTGTAATAGCCGCGTGGGCGACCAGTCACACCACAACGGTTACGAACACGCGATTTGGCAGAATTGCGCGGGAGTTCCGACAATTTCAGACGCGCTTTAAAACGCTCCTCATTCGTCAGTGACTCATCCTTGGCCGTAGCCAGCAATTCCGCACGCTTGGCAGCATATTTATCCGCCAGACGGATACGTTTCTTATTACGTTCTACAGAGCTCTTTTTAGCCATAACTACCTCTCTCCGATCTCGTCAGTTCTGGTCCGAGAACGGAAAATTAAATGCACGCAAAAGTTCACGAGCTTCATCATCTGAAGTCGCTGTTGTGCAAACAATGATATCCATTCCCCAGATTGTGTCGACTTTGTCATAGTCGATTTCTGGAAACACAATATGTTCTTTCAGGCCCATGGCGTAATTGCCATTGCCATCAAAACTTTTTGGATTAAGACCCCTAAAGTCACGCACACGCGGCAAAGCGATGGTGACCAAACGGTCAATAAATTCATACATATTAGCCTTACGCAGAGTGACCTTCACCCCAAGCGGCATATCTTCGCGAACCTTAAACGTCGCAATAGAGTTCCGCGCACGGGTAACCACAGGCTTTTGACCCGCAATCAGTTCCATATCAGCATAGGCGGCTTTGACTTTTTTCGTGTCTGTCGTGGCTTCACCAATACCCATATTGAGAACAACCTTATCAAGCTTCGGCACTTGCATTGGGTTGGCATAGCTGAATTGTTCTGTCAGCTGGGCGCGCACACTATCGTCATAATGCATCTTAAGACGCGGAATGTAATCTGCTTCAGCCATCGATAACATCTCCTGACTTTTTGGCAAATCTTTGTTTTTTGCCGTCTTTATCAAATTGATACCCAACCCGACTTGGCGTTCCGTCTTTAGGGTCCGCAATGGCAAGGTTGGAAATATGAATTTTAGACTCGCGCGCGATAATACCGCCTTCAGTCTGAGCCGTCTGACGCTGGTGACGCTTCACAATATTAACGCCTTGCACAAGCGCACGGTTTTCTGTTGGAAAAACGCCCAGAACCTCGCCTGATTTACCCTTATCGCGACCGGACAGCACAACAACCTTATCGCCTTTTTTAATTTTCAATTTTATCGGCATTACAGAACCTCCGGCGCAAGAGAAACGATTTTCATATGATTTGTTGCGCGCAGCTCACGTGTGACCGGGCCAAAAATTCTGGTTCCGACAGGCTCGCCAGAATTATTAACCAGAACGGCGGCATTGCGGTCAAAGCGAATGACACTGCCATCATTACGACGAATTTCCTTCGCAGTACGGACAATCACCGCACGCATCACGTCACCTTTTTTCACGCGACCGCGCGGAATAGCTTCTTTCACGCTGACCACGATTGTATCGCCAATGCCGGCTATCATCCGTTTTGAGCCACCAAGTACCTTGATGCACTGCACCCGTCGAGCACCCGAATTATCGGCAACGTCCAGATTGGTTTGCATCTGTATCATAGTATTATTCCTTACCTAACCTGAACTATTCAGTTATGACTTCCCAGCATTTCAGCTTTGAAATCGGACGACATTCTCGGATGCGAACCATATCCCCGGTCTTGAACTGATTATCAGCATCATGAACGTGGTATTTCTTCGACTTACGGACTGTCTTTTTCATCACAGGATCTGTCAGACGACGCTCAACCCGAACAACAACAGTTTTGTCGGTTTTGTCGCTAACAACAGTTCCTTGTAGAATACGTTTTGGCATTTCTATCTCGTCCTCAATAAAACGACCCTACTCGGCCTGTTTTCCCTTAAGCTCATTTTTAGCAGTCTGTACGCGGGCAATTTCCTTACGCACTTGACCGATACGCGCCATATTCTCGAGCTGGCCGGATGCTTTCTGGAAACGCAGATTGAACTGTTCTTTTTTCAGTTCTCCCAAACGGTCATCAAGCTGGTCGGCTGTCAAATCTCTGATTTCAGCAATCTTCATATCCCCAACTCCTAGTCCTGGTCGCCAACACGTGACACAACACGCGTTTGAACCGGAAGCTTAGCGGCTGCGAGTTTCAATGCCTCATGGGCAACACTTGCAGGCACACCATCAACCTCAAACATAATCCGACCGGGCTTGACACGGCACGCCCAATATTCCGGCGAGCCCTTACCTTTACCCATACGTATTTCAGTCGGCTTCTTAGAAACCGGCACATCCGGGAAAATGCGAATCCACACACGGCCGGCACGTTTCATATGACGCGTAATCACACGTCTTGCAGCCTCAATTTGGCGCGAAGTAACACGCTCAGGTGTCGTCGCTTTCAGACCAAAAGCCCCAAAATTCAACGCCGTACCACCCTTCGCATTGCCTTTAATGCGGCCTTTATGGGCTTTACGGTATTTTGTACGTTTAGGTTGCAGCATCGTCCTTAACCTCTTGCCATTTCTCTAGAAGCGCCGGGCTTACCATCATTACCTTGATCACCGCGCTTATCACGAGCCATTGGGTCATGCTCAATGATTTCACCTTTGAAAATCCAGACTTTGATGCCGCAAACACCATAAGCTGTGTGCGCTGACCCGACACCATAATCAATATCTGCGCGGAGTGTATGAAGCGGCACACGCCCCTCACGATACCACTCGACACGCGCAATCTCTGCACCGCCAAGACGACCGCCACAGTTAATCCGAATACCCTCAGCACCAAGCCTAATGGCAGACTGAACAGCCCGCTTCATGGCACGACGGAAACCGACACGACGCTCAAGTTGCTGGGCAATGCCATCTGCAACAAGCTGGGCATCAATTTCAGGCTTTCTGACTTCAACAATGTTCAACAGCACTTCACTGTCGGTGATTTTACCAATCCGCAAGCGCAGTTTTTCAATGTCAGCACCTTTTTTACCGATAATGACACCGGGGCGCGCTGAATGGATTGTGACGCGGCATTTTTTATGCGGACGCTCAATAATGATTTTAGAAACAGCGGCTTGCTTAAGTTCTTTGAGAAGCATTTCGCGAATTTTCAAATCTTCATGAAGAAGCGCAGCATACTCACCTTTTCGGGCATACCAGCGTGAGTCCCATGTGCGGTTAACACCCAGGCGCATACCAATCGGATTAATTTTCTGTCCCATTAGGCTTCTCCTCCGGCCTGAGTTTCTTCCATCTCACGAACAACAATTGTCAGCTGGCTGAAAGGCTTAATAATTCTTGCCGCACGGCCTTTCGCTCTTGGACGAAAACGCTTCATGACGAGGTTCTTACCCACATAAGCCTCGGCAACGACCAGATTATCGACATCTAAGTCGTGGTTGTTTTCTGCATTAGCAATCGCGCTTTCGAGAACTTTTTTGACTTCCCCGGAAACACGCCTGCGTGAGAATGTTAAATCAGCAACGGCTTTTTCGGCCTTTTTGCCTCTAATGAGTTGCGCGATAAGATTCAGCTTTTGCGGGCTGGTGCGGATCATACGACCCACCGCTTTGGCTTCATTATCAGCAAGTTGTCTTGGTTTGGATGCCTTACCCATCTTACTTCCTCTTAGCCTTCTTATCGGCAGCATGGCCGTAATACGTACGAGTTGGCGCAAATTCACCGAATTTATGACCAACCATTTCTTCTGTTACGAGAACAGGAATGTGTTTTAGACCGTTATGGACACCAAAATTCAGCCCAACAAATTGTGGGAGAATGGTTGAGCGACGGCTCCAGGTCTTAATGACGTCGTTTCTACCAGACTCACGCACGGCTTCCGCTTTTTTAAGCAGATAACCATCGACAAACGGGCCTTTCCAAACTGAACGTGTCATGATTTATTCCTAACGCTTTTTCTTCATATGACGGCTGCGCAAAATGTATTTATCCGAAGATTTATTCGAACGTGTACGCTTACCTTTTGTTGATTTACCCCACGGTGTCACCGGATGACGACCACCTGAGGTTTTACCTTCACCACCACCATGCGGGTGATCAACCGGGTTCATGGCAACACCACGAACGCTCGGTCTTTTACCCATCCAGCGGTTACGACCGGCTTTGGCGAGTTTGATATTCCCTTGGTCGGGGTTGGAAACAGCACCAATCGTCGCCATGCAATCGCCATGGATAAGACGCTGTTCGCCAGATCCAAGGCGAATAATCGCATAGGTCTGGTCACGACCAACAATCTGAGCGAATGAACCAGCAGAACGAGCAATCTGCCCACCCTTGCCAGGCTTCATTTCAATATTGTGGATGATGGAACCGATTGGAACGGAACGCAGTGGCATCGCACAACCAGGCTTAACGTCGACCTTCTCGCCGGCAATCACCTTATCGCCAACACCCAGACGTTGCGGCGCAATAATATAAGCCAGCTCACCATCTTCATATTTGATAAGCGCGATAAAAGCAGTTCTGTTCGGGTCATATTCCAGACGCTCAACCGTCGCAGCCATATCCCATTTACGACGTTTAAAGTCGATAATTCTATAACTCCGCTTATGACCGCCACCGCGACGACGCGCTGTGATACGACCGGCATTGTTACGCCCGCCAGACTTGGTCAAACCTTCAGTTAACGTCTTAACCGGCTTGCCCTTATGCAACGCTGAGCGATCAACAAGTATCAAACCGCGCTGGCCGGGAGTCGTTGGATTATATGTTTTTAATGCCATAGCTTTATAACCTTTTCATGATGTCTGGCTTAGAGGCCAGTCGTCACATCAATCGAATGTCCTTCTTCAAGCGTCACAATTGCCCGTTTGCGATTGCTTTGCTTTCCTAAAATTCCCCGGAAACGCTTAACCTTACCTTTGCGGTTAAAAGTATTTACGGCTTTAACCTTTACGTTAAACAGCGCTTCCACAGCCTCTTTAATAGATGGCTTATCGGCATCCGGAGAAACATTGAAAACGACTTGATTATGCTCGGAAGCCATGGTCGCTTTCTCGGTAATAACCGGATCACGCAGAATGTCATAATGACGGGGCGTTGCTTTTACTTTGCTCATTTGAAACGCTCCTCAAGGCTGTCAATTGCCGCCTTCGTAAGCACAAGGTGATCACGGCGCAGAATGTCGTAAACATTAATGCCCTGAACCGGCAACACGTCGATCTTCTCAATATTGCGCGCGGCGCGGGCGAAGTTTTCATTCACATTGTTACCATCAATAATCAGAGCAGACGTAATGCCCAACTTGGTCAGCTGGTTGCGTAGAACAGATGTCTTACCATCTTTCGACTCGGCCTTATCGAGAACAATCAGTTGCGCGGCTTTAACTTTGCTGGAAAGTGCCGTTTTTAGAGCCAGTGTCCGAACTTTCTTCGGGAGTTTCGTCGCGTGGCTTCTAACAACAGGACCATGCGCACGACCACCACCAATAAAGATATTGGATTTACGGTTACCGTGACGTGCCCCGCCGCCGCCTTTCTGACGACCGAATTTTTTGGTTGTACCAACAATTTCACTGCGGTTTTTGGTTTTATGCGTACCGGCCTGACGGCTGGCAAGCTGATAATTAACCATGCGGTGCAAAAGGTCAGCACGAAGCTCAAGACCAAAAACACTGTCATTCAAGTCAACTGATCCAGATTTGGTGGCTTCAAGTGTGGTTACATCCGTTTTCATCACTCGGCCTCCTTCTCTTCAGTTTCTTCAGCAGGTGCCTCTTCAGCAGGTGCTTCTTCAACGGCTGGTGCGTCTTCTCCAGCAGCCTCAGCTGGGGCCTCATCGGTCACAACAGCTTCTTCAGTAGCATCTTCAACAACTGCATCGGCAGGGGCTTCATCAGCAGGTGTTTCTTCTTGTGGTGTACTTAGCTCAACAATCGCGGCAGGCATCGGAAGACCTTCAGGCAATGGACGCTTAACAGCATCACGCAGAAGCACCCAACCGCCTTTAGAACCAGGAACCGCACCCTTAACCATAATCAGGCCGCGCAGAACATCCGTCTTAACAACGGTGAGATTTTGTGTGGTTACGCGCGTGTCACCCATGTGACCGGCCATTTTCTTACCTTTGAAAACCTTACCAGGATCCTGGCATTGACCTGTTGAACCATGACTACGGTGAGAGATAGACACACCGTGAGACGCCCGCAAGCCGCCAAAATTATGGCGTTTCATAGCACCGGCAAAACCTTTACCTATGCTCACGCCTGTTGCATCAATCTTCTGGCCTTCCAGAAAATGATTGGCAGCCAGCTCGGCACCGATATCAATCAAATTATCAGCCGTGACACGAAACTCGGCGAGTTTCCGCTTAGGTTCAACTTTAGCTTTGGCAAAATGCCCACGCATAGCATTGGTTGTCCGTTTCACTTTTCTGAAACCAGAACCAAGCTGTACGGCATTATAACCGTCTTTATCTTCCGTGCGCTGGGCGACGACCTGACAATTATCAAGCTTCAACACTGTGACTGGCACATGTTGACCATCTTCTGTAAAGAGACGGGTCATTCCAACTTTCTGCACGATCACTCCGGACCGCATGGCTACTCTCCTCCGCTCACTTTAGAGCTTAATTTGAACATCTACACCAGCCGGGAGATCCAGCTTCATTAATGCATCAACTGTTTGGGGTGTTGGATCAACAATATCCAACATGCGCTTATGGGTCCGAATTTCAAATTGCTCACGACTTTTCTTGTCGATATGCGGCCCACGCAAAACAGTATATTTTTCAATATGTGTCGGTAAAGGAATGGGACCGCGTACATCGGCACCTGTCCTTTTGGCTGTATTCAAAATCTCGAGTGCAGAATTATCCAACACACGATGATCAAAAGCTTTCAGCCTAATTCGGATATTTTGGTTTTGTACCATTTCCCAGTCCTAACCTTACTTAAAAGTCCTACTCGATGATTGA
>ALYF01000008.1 GCA_000293845.2 alpha proteobacterium IMCC14465
CCTTCCACAGCCGCATCAACGCCTTCTTCGGTGAGCAGGTTTTTTAAGTCATAAGCAATGCTGTCCAGCATATCGCTGCGCTCATCTTTTAGCGCAACCAGCTTGTCAGAAATCAAACTATAGCCCTGCGGTTTCAGCATTTTAAAAGAAAGGTCTTCCAATTCCTCCCGAAAGGACTGAATACCCATGCGCCCTGCAAGCGGGGCATAAATTTCTAATGTCTCTTGCGCAATACGCTGCTTGCGCTCTGTATCCTGAATATAATGCAATGTCCGCATATTATGCAGACGGTCAGCTAGTTTGACGATAAGGACACGAATATCATTCGCTGTTGCTACCAGTAATTTCCTGAAATTTTCCGCCTGTTTATTCTGGTCTGCCGTCAGCTCTAGCTTGGAAAGCTTAGTGACCCCATCAACCAGTTGAGCAACTTCTTCACCAAAAAGATTTTGAAGCTCCTCAAAGGTTGCATCTGTATCTTCCAGCGTATCATGCAGCAAGCCCGTAACAATGGTCGGCTCATCCAACTTTAATTCAGTTAAAATCCCCGCCACTTCGACAGGGTGAGAAAAATAGGGATCGCCAGAGGCACGCTTCTGGTCGCCATGTTTTTTGACGGTAAAGACATAAGCTTGGTTGAGAAGGTTTTCATCAAGATTACTTAGATAGCCTGAGACTTTGTCTACAAGCTCAAATTGACGCATCATAGCGGCGTCCTCCTAAAATCACATTCAGGAATCTTAGTAATCGTTACCCTTGTCATGATTAGAACTACTGCTGGATCCTTTAGAGGCCATTTGCTCCATTTCCTGGAGGGCAGCAAGAATATCTTCTTCAGCCATTGGCGGCGTACTTACTTCTTGTGAAGCATCTTCACCTGTTTCGGCATCTGGGTCTGTATTTAGAGCGGGTGCAAGCTGTGGTGTTATAACTTGCATATCAGTTTCAGGCTCATCAACATCTACCTGACGTTGCATAGAGGACACCAGTTGCTCGCGCAAATCATCTGGCTCGAGTTTCTCATCTGCGATTTCTCTCAGCGCAACAACGGGATTTTTATCATTGTCACGCTCAACAAGAATTTCTGCACCTGCAGACATGCCGCGTGCGCGGTGGGCAGAAAACAGAACCAACTCAAAACGATTGGGAATTTTGTCAACACAGTCTTCAACGGTCACACGTGCCATACTTAAACTCCTGAATATAATTAGCTTGTCTTGTTAAATAGAAAACACATAATCATTGAAACATGATTTACGATATTTAACAATTTGATTGCCGCTTTGTTACTTCTATTTTGGCCTTTTCGCAAGAAAAAACGCTTATAATTTCATTATTTTAAGACGTTCTGTGACAGAAAGGCGATTCCATAAGGCACGAACAGAAAGTCCAGTTTCAGGGTGCCGCCATTCCGGGGCAACATCCATAAGAGGTCTGAGAACAAATCCACGCCTTGATATTTCAGGATGCGGGAGATTTAACCGCCCATGCACGAGATGCCCGTGCCAATCCAAAACATCCAAATCCAGCGTCCGCGCCCCCCATTTGACACTTCTTTGCCGCCCAAATTGATTTTCAATAGTTTGAAGCTCGCGCAACAGGCCATGCGGCCCAATAACACTGCCAAGCCGAACAACCGCATTAACATAATGCCCCTGTCCAGAAGGGCCGACGGGAGGCGTGTCATAAAAATCGGAACAGGTAAGAATAGTCATGCCGCGTGTTTGCATGGCCCGCAGACTTTCCTTCACCGTTTCAATCGGTGAGCCTGCCTTGCCTGAAAGATTAGACCCAATGCCAACAAGTATCATCTTAATATCTCATTTCACACGCAGTTAATGGCCAGTTTTGCCGCCTATTTTGACCCGTCAAAAATACCGCTTACAGCCTCTCAAACACAAACACAAATCATAAAGCGGAACAGCGCTGTTTTAAAATCGCAATCAGCCTGTTAAAAAGCCTTATGAAAAATTCTTCTTCCAATCCAGAGCCGGAAGCCAAAAAAGACTGCCCCCTCTGCCCCCGCCTCGTGGATTACCGCCACGCCAATCAAGCCGAACATCCAGACTGGTTTAATGGTGCTGTCCCATCTTTCGGGCAGGAAGATGCTGAAGTGCTGATTGTCGGCCTCGCTCCAGGTGTAACAGGTGCTAACCGCACGGGGCGCCCTTTTACCGGTGACTGGGCTGGCGATTTACTATATGCGACGCTGGCAAAATTCAATTTGTCTGACGGTCAGTATGATTGTCGCCCGGATGACGGCTTAAACCTCAAAAAAGTGATGATTACGAATGCCGTGCGCTGTGTGCCACCGCAAAATAAGCCGACACCGGCAGAGATTAAAACCTGCCGCCCCTTTTTGACCGCTCGAATAAACGCTCTACCGCAGTTAAAAGTCATTCTGGCCTTGGGAAAGATTGCACATGACAGCACAATCGCAACTTTGGGATTACGCTTGAAAGATTTTCCATTCGGTCACGCAAACCGGCATGACATCCCGCCAGATGATGTGCTGACCCGACCACCCGTTATGTTCGATAGCTATCACTGCTCGCGCTATAATACGAATACACGCAGATTAACGCCTGAAATGTTTGAGGATGTATTTGCAAAAATCTGTGCGGAACTTGATTAGGCGCATTGATGGACAAGATACGCATCGCGAATTTTTGCCACAATATCGTCAGTTGAATTTCGCGCTTCATTCGCCCAGCTTTCAAGATTACCCTCGAAAGGTCTGACATAATCCTGCGCCAGCAACAGCTTATAAAAACGATTAAAACGTCGTGAATGACCTTGTAGAAAATAAACCTGCACCGGCGCACCCGTGAAACACGCCTCGCCAACCATATTCACGCTATCACCGGTAACAATAAGATGGTCTGCCAGACCGAGAATTGCCCGATACGGATTGTCCCCCGTTCGGTCCCATAGATAATAATCATGCCCTGAAAGCGTCTCTTTAAGAATATCTGCGTAATCGTCGCGCGAACGGCTTGAGAGACTAATGACAAGCCGATGTCCCTGTTGCGCAAGGGACAAAAGATTTGCCGCCAGATTTTGCATATCATCTTTATTAAAATCAAAAAACTTATTCGGCCCACCAATCAAAACCCCGACACATTTGACCTTCATGTCTGGCTTAATCAGTCTACCCCGCCATTTTAAAGCTTCATTTTGCACACTCTCAGACGTTAACCCGTGAGGCCCCAAAATCGTGGTCATTACATTGTCGCCTGTCACCCCGTCATGTTCTGGCGCCCAGACAAAATCAAACTCTTTCGGGTCAATTTTGGGGTTTTGAAGAAACACGGTGAAACATTTACCTTCCGAGCGACGCTTTATAAAACGCGCAATGGGAACAGCACGGCGCCCACAGGCAATTACCATATCTGGAAAGGGAGGGCGAAATCTTGCATCCTTCACAACGCCAAACTCAGCCGGTTTATAAGGGGCGAAGGCACGCCACGGCAGCGACAGATTGGCATGGAAAAAAGTCACATCATCGCTTAAGGCCTGACCAACCGCCTCAAGCTGAACATCATTGCCTTTACTCCCACTCGATATGCTCCAAATTTTCATTATTTTATAACCACACCGAATATTAGCCTTTTTCACGCATTAATCGGGCTTTATCGCGTTGCCAGTCTCGGCGTTTTTCATTATCCCGCTTATCGGCTTTTTTCCGCCCTGTCCCCAGACCGATTAAAAGCTTGGCAATACCTTTTTCATTAAAATAAAGCTTTAGCGGCACAATAGTTGCCCCGGCACGTTGTACCGCCGCCGCCAACTTACTGATTTCACGGCGATGAAGAAGCAATTTTCGCGGTTGAGTGGCCTTATGATTAAATCTGTTACCGGCATGATATTCTGGAATATCGGCATTAATCAGATGCGCCTCCACCTGATCAATCTGAACATAAGCATGCGCCAGATTGGCCTTGCCCTGACGCAGGCTTTTTACCTCCGTGCCCTGCAAAATAAGGCCAGCCTCAAACGTATCTTCTATCTGAAAGTCATAACGCGCCCGCCGATTTTCAGAAATAACCCCTGAAATACCGTCGGCTTTTTTTTTGCGTCCGCCATTTTTTGCAGACATCGCAGCCCCCGTTATGTCAATCCGGCATGACTAAGCGCCTGCCGGACAGCTTTTTTGGTCGGCTCAGTGATAGGCACAAGCGGCAAGCGCAACTCTTCGGAACACAAGCCCAACTCTGCCGCAGCGAATTTAACCGGCGCAGGGCTGGCTTCCAGAAACAATGCATGGTGGAGCGGCATCAAGCGGTCTTGTATCTCAAGTGCCTGCGCCATATCACCCGCGAGACATGCAGACTGAAATTCCGCACATAAAGCAGGTGCAATGTTAGCCGTCACGGAGATACACCCAACGCCGCCATGCGCGTTAAACCCTAAAGCCGTCCCATCCTCACCTGAAAGCTGGATAAAATCTGCGCCACACGCCTGTCTTTGCAGGCTGACCCTATTCAGATCTCCGGTGGCATCTTTCACACCGACAATATTCGATAATTTTGAGAGCGATGCCATCGTCTCAACAGTCATATCAATGACTGAACGACCAGGGATATTATAGATAAATATTGGCAAGCTCTCGACGGCGTCATTTATTGCCGTGAAATGCGCGGTAAGCCCGGCTTGTGTTGGCTTATTATAATATGGCGTGACGACAAGCGCCGCATCTGCTCCTGCTTTTTCAGCATGACAGGTAAAATCCAGCGCTTCAGATGTTGAGTTTGACCCTGTTCCGGCGATAATCGGCACACGCCCCGCAGCCGCTTCAATCACAATCTCAATGACCTGAAGATGTTCCTCATGACTTAAGGTCGGCGACTCGCCGGTTGTCCCACATGGCACAAGTCCATGTGTGCCGGCAGAGATTTGATGCTCCACCAACTTGACCAATTCGTCAACATCCAGCTTGCCACCCTTGAACGGTGTAATCAAAGCTACGTTGGACCCGTTAAATTTTGCGACCTTACGGTCTGAAGTCATCATGTCAGACATTATATCACGTCTCGATATCAGTGTATGTATACGCGTATTTATTGTCGCGCACCCTAAGTCAAATTACTTTTTTCTTCAAGCGTTCCAATAGTGCTGACACTAGCTCTGACTGAAGTTCTAAAAGGCGACGCATGATTGCTTGGCAGTTTCAGCTTTGCAATTGACCAAACCGCTATGCTGTCATGTCATCCGTTGACGCTACATCAGGCATAGAAAACATAGTCTCTAGCGTCCCACCCAAAGCCTCACCCTTATAGGATTATAAAGCCTCTACTTGGCTAATCGAAACGCCTGCTTTTTTAATAGCATAAAAGCTTTCCAAATCAGATGGAATTGAATCAAAGCCGCAAGATGGGATTATTCTGACACTCTTTTTACTCGCCGCCTCATGGTGTTTTTGAATGAGGCCTTTAACCCAGAAGTTCTCTCCAGAACACCAATTGATTGGACAAGTTTTTCGAGTTTTGAGAAATTGCGACCTGCAACAGCCCACTTACTAATATGCTCCGATTTTTTTGCCAGATATTCAGCACAAAGGGTGCCTTTAAATCCAGTAGATTCAAATAAAAACTATGTCTAAGTCTTTTGAGGTGTTCACTTACCTTTTGCAGGAGGATTAAATGTCGAAGTTTTTTTATCAAAACTCCCTTTAATCCATCGATGAGTAAGGTTTGACCAGTAACTCAAGCCTCCTTCATCTTCAGGAAGCAACTCTTTTAGATTTTGTTTGCCCTTTTTAGGTCGGGTACGTTTCTTGGTAATTTCATAAAGATTTTTAACGGTTTCGTTTTCAAGGTCGGGGTGATCTTCATCAATATCTTCTAAAAATTTACGCATAGCACCTAACGCCATGAGCGCGCGTTTTTGCGGGACATTTTCAATTTTATCTACCACCCCACCCGGCCACCATAAAAAAACATCAAAATGCGAAGTGGAAGTCTTGTAAGTCTGCTGGAGATTTTTCGGACTGGTTTTTCTAACACTATACTCTTTGCGGTAACTCGGCACATCTAACTGTTCCAAATATTCAATAGAAAAAGTTAGTTCCTCTTTTGCATTTTGAAGGTCTTTTTTGAAGACATTATGTTTCAACCCCGGGTTCTCACCTCGAACACCAGCAAATGGATCAATATGCTTATCACGATTATAGGATAAATCAGAACCGGGAATGAAGGGATCGAGATTGTAATGTTCTGCTGTCAGATTGAAACATTTGATAACATCTGGATGAGACAAATCTGGATTAAATGGGTCAATCATTTTGTAAAAAGATTGTAATCCAACAAGCGCTACTCGCACCTCGCGTTTGGGGATTTTACAAATAGTATCTATCTTTTTACCAGACCATCTAAAATGGACATCAGCAAAAGATTTATCATTAAGCTTAATATAACTCCAATTGGGAGGCTCTTTACCGAGTAATTTTGTTTTTTCTCTAAATCGTTCAAGTAAAGTGGCACGTTCGATTTCTGGAGGCATTTTACCATCCCACAAATCAATCGAGGCTTGGATGTCTTTTAAAGCTTGCTGCTTGTCCACTTCCATCGGGGAAAGTTTTTTAGCCGCCTGATCAGCGATTACTTTATCGCCTTTTATACCACCAAAAGGATCGTGTGATTTTGAGGACATCTAAAACCTCGAACAAAGTTTCTAATTGGATATGTATAATTAATAAGTCTATACCTATAAATATTTTGATAAGCAAAAAGCAAGCTTAATTTGAACACTGGCTTCATATTGGACCCAGAAGGAACTGACTTTTTTAAACACTCGTAAACGCTCAGACTTCAACGCGTTGAATATCTGTGCTACCCCCCCCCTTTGCAATTGACCAAACCGCTATGCTGTTCTATTTAGATGTTCTGCGTAGAGAGGTGGCCGAGTGGCTGAAGGCGCTCCCCTGCTAAGGGAGTATGGGTTAATAGCCCATCGAGGGTTCGAATCCCTTCCTCTCTGCCAGATAATCCAGCGGAAAATCAATGCTTTAGAGACGCTCATTCCCATAATGAGCTTTGGGGAGTCGTGCTTCGGTGCGCTCCCCATTCAATGGGAGCATGCCCTTTTAATTTTCAGCCAGCTTATTCGGATATTTTTGAGAGAGAAAATGGTACAGATGCCCCGATTTGAACGGGGGACCTCCTGATCCACAATCAGGCGCTCTAACCTACTGAGCTACATCTGCACGATTTACGCGACTTACTGGAAGTGTGTGGAAATTAATCCTTAAAGCTAGATGTTTCAAGCGGTTAATTTGAATTTCCGATAGAGTTGCCCAAAATCGTAAATAAGCCTTATAAAGTGATTAGGAAACCATCAGGAGATGAAGCATGGGTATTAACACGCCTTCAGAGATTATAGCGGATTTGAGCATAGGCCCGACCGATCAGGGCATGGTACGCATCTATATAACCTCAGAGGAAATTAATTTGCCGATGGATTTTACTCCCGACGAGGCTGAAGAAATTTCCCGGGAATTACTGGCTGCCATTGCCTTGATAAGGGATAAAAGCGGGTGACCCGAAAATCACCCATGCGCTTTTTCGGGCTCGTCATTGTTCTTGCCATGCTGGCACCCGTTCTGGGCATAGCATGGCTGACCCTATCCCCATCAGAAATACCCAATAATGCGAATGACGGCTTGATGTCGTTTTTGATGACAACTGTTTTGCCTTATCAATTTGGGCAAACACTTGGTCTCATGCTGGGTGTTACGGGCCTGACCCTATTAGCTGGTGTACCGGCTGCATGGTTTGTCACCTTTATCGACTTTCCGGGACGCAAGCAATTACAATGGTTACTCTTATTGCCCCTCGCCATGCCGACCTATATCGCGGCCTATGTGTTTGCCGAATTTCTCGATAAGGCCGGGCCTTTTTATCAGTTCTGGATTTCCATTTTTGGCGCGACTGCATGGTACCCCTCGCTTAATAGTCTTGGGGGCGCCATTTTCACACTTTCTGCCGTGCTATATCCTTATGTTTATATGTCCGCGCGGACCGGCTTCATCAACCAGTCTGCCGAGTTAATGCAGGCAGGTCGCGTTTTGGGGGCCTCACAATGGATGAGTTTTCGCCAGATTGCCCTCCCCCTTTCGCGACCCATGATTATTGTCGGCGTCGCACTCGCTCTCATGGAATGTCTGAACGATATCGGCGCTGTCGAGCATCTTGGTGTCAAAACCCTCACTGTTGGGGTTTATGAAACATGGCTATCGCGGGGAAGTCTGGAAGGCGCGGCTAGAATTGCCATGCTCCTACTCGGCTTGATGGCGCTTTTATTGTTGGTAGAGCGCTATCTTCGCGCCGGGGGCATTGAACAAAAATCCAAAAATGACCTGACCCCAATTTTGCACAAGCCCACCCCTTTGATGCAGGGGGCTATTCTGGCAATGACCAGCCTGCCATTTTTAATCGGCTTTGTGATACCCGTCCTCCTGCTTATCAGCTTTGCTCTGGGGCGTTTTGAAAACACCTATGGTCTGCTTGCCGCTGCCAGCAGAAGCATATTGCTCGCCAGCGCGACGGCTTTCATTGTCGTCACGATTGGGCTGTTTTTAGCTTTTCTGACACGTATCAATCCGCCGGGCTTGTTGAGCAAATCCATTCAAACTGCGTCATTGGGATACGCCATCCCCGGAACAGTTCTTGGGCTGGGGGTTTTGATTGTGTTGTCTCAGTTTGATAATGCAACATCCGGCTTTTTTAAAGGGGCAATCATACCAATATTGAGCGGCAGTGTGTTTGCGTTAATCTTCGCCTATTCACTGCGCTTTTTATCGATTTCGTTTGGTACATTTGAGGCCGAGCTTTCGCGCGTCCCTCATACCATCGATATGGCGGCCAGTAGCCTTGGTGCAAAGACGTTCCAACTTCTCCGCTTTGTCCATATGCCAATGTTGCGCCCAGCTCTCATAACCGCCTCGGTGCTCGTCTTTGTGGACACAATGAAAGAGCTACCCGCGACACTTATTTTAAGGCCGTTTAATTTCGAGACATTGGCAACACAGGTTTATAATTACGCCTCTGTCGGACAGATTGAGGATGCGGCTATTCCTGCCTTAGTGATTGTTACAATCGGGATACTTCCGGTTTACATAGCAACCAGAAAATTCCACCCAGAAAATTCCATAGGGCTTAGCTCAGCTTAAGTCAGCTTAAGTCCGCCTAACTACCAACTACCGCTTTGGACTCGAGAAACTCCTCAAGACCATACACGCCCCATTCACGCCCATTACCGGACTGCTTATACCCACCAAACGGGGCAGCAATATCCGAGCTCGCACCATTCACACTCACATTACCGACACGCAATTGCGCGGCAATTTCATAAGCATGCGCGCTATCGCCAGACTGGATATAAGCCGCAAGACCGTAAATCGTGTCATTGGCAATCTCGACGGCTTCTTCTTCAGTTTCATAGGGAAGAATAGAAAGCACAGGACCAAAAATTTCCTCACGCGCTATCCGCATTTCATTCGTGACGTTACCAAAAACAGTCGGTTGAATGTAATACCCCTTATCTACGCCCTCAGGCATATCCGGGCCACCACAAACCAGCTCAGCGCCTTCATCAATTCCTGCCTGTATCAGTCCCCGTATTTTATCAAACTGAACTTTATTAGAAACCGGCCCAATAGTTGTGCCTTCAGCATCCGGAGCGCCAGCAACAACTTTTTCCGCCGTTGCTTTAGCAATTTCCAGCGCCTCTGCATGTTTTGAAGCCGGAACCAGCATGCGGGTCGGCGCATTACAGGACTGACCCGTATTGGTGAAGCATGTCATAACGCCCTGCCTGACAGCGCGTTCTAAATCCGCATCATCAAGAATGATATTGGCAGACTTACCCCCCAGCTCTTGAGATACACGCTTAACGGTATCTGCAGCAGCTTTCGCAATAAGTACACCAGCGCGAGTTGAGCCGGTAAAGGACATCATATCAATGTCAGGATGAGACGATAAATGCGCCCCCGCAGTCGCGCCGTCGCCATTAAGCATGTTAAATACACCGCCAGGCACACCGGCCTCATCCATAATTTCTGCAAAAATAATCGCGCTGAGTGGCGACACTTCTGACGGTTTCAAAACCATCGTACAACCTGCCGCGAGTGCAGGCGCGACTTTACAAGCCACTTGATTAAGCGGCCAGTTCCACGGCGTGATGAGACCGCAGACACCTACTGGCTCACGAATAATTCTTGCGCCACCAAGTTCTCCCCCAAAGTCAAAACCTTCCAGCACTTTTTTAATTTGAATAAAATGACCGAGGCCGGCAGGCACTTGAGCTTTTGCTGCCAACATACGCGGCGCGCCCATTTCCATCATCACAGCCGCAATCAGGTCATCCATACGAGATGAATAAACCTCAATGATTTTATCAATCAATGTTAACCGCTCTTCACGACTGGTCTTTGAATAAGCAGGAAAAGCATTTTTGGCTGCGGCAACGGCTTTATCTACATCCTCAACACTGGCGAGGGTTATCTGTCCGCAGGCTGTCTCAGTAGCCGGATTAATAACATCATGAGACACGCCCTGATGTGAGTCGACCCATTCACCATTAATATAAAATTGTTTGTTATGATCCATACGACCCTCCTGCAATATGATTAGGATACAATGTGACAACATAAGTCACATCGTGATTGAAAGCATAATTAACAAAATTTAAGCCCCTCTGACAACTTATTGATAATAATCACACAACCATAGATAGAAATACCACTATTTTTGTTGTGAAATGACAACTGTTAACTAAAAAACCCATTTAAAATCATAAATTTAGTTAACCTGTTGCCTAGCTCTCAATACATTGAAATCAGCGTGGCTTTGTTGTGTGAAGTAGCAAGTGTCGTAGCGTACTGTGTTAGAGTTCAGTTAGGCCACGCAGACCGGTTTGATATCCCTCCATAGCCGGTCTGCCACGACTCCCTTTTGGAGTCGTGGCTGAAATTTCTTTCATATTTGACATCTCTGATTTTCAAGCCACATATATTTTATGAAGATGCGGAAAAAATCTGACCTTCCGGAAAAAACATGCGTTGTTTGCGGACTGCCCTTTGTCTGGCGTAAAAAATGGCTAAAGGACTGGGAGCAAGTAAAATATTGTTCCGTCAGATGTCGTAACGGCAAATAACTTTTCAGGAGATAATCATGGCACGCCCCTTACCCTTTACCGCTATTACAGATACCGGCGACAAATTTGACGTCGACTTTCCTCTGCATGAGGCAACAGAAGCGCCAATGCGGGTGCATCAATTGCTTGAGGATATTCTTACTGTCGTTAGCCGTGAGGCGCGACGTGATGGCATGGCAAATGGCGATGTCTTGCAGGCCTGTGCAATGGCGTTAGCGATTAGGGCACGCGTGATTGTTGCCGACCCGGAAGTAACGACCAATCTGGCAAAAGAACTGACACTCGCAGCTTTAGAGGCTGTCCAAGAAGCAGATGTCAGTGCGCCTCCCTCAGGCTTGGCATAAACTTGAAACTTAATTTTCTGAGCAAGACCTGATTTTAGGCGGGAATTTCCTGACCGTCCCATGCAAAAACTGACCCGCTTTGCGCGACCGTCAGATTATCCATCACATCTAAAAGATAATCGGCGGATTGCGTTGGGGTAAAAAGTTTTTCAGGCGATACATTACCTTTAAAGGGTTCTGAAAGATTTGTCGCTACTGTTCCAGGATGCAGGCCAATAATGACCGCCTGCTTATACTTCATCCGCGCTTCCAGCGAAGCCGTCTTGATAAGCATATTATGCGCCGCCTTGGAGGCACGATAGGCATACCACCCCCCAATTTGATTATCTGATATAGACCCGACACGCGCCGAAAGAGAACCAAAGACCGCCCTCTCATGACGCGGCATTAGGGGCAGGAAATGCTTAATCAAAAGTGCTGGACCGAAACTATTAATCGCAAAGACCTGTTGAAACGCCTCAACCGATAAATGCCGCATGCTTCTTTCAGGCTGCAGACCCGTTGCTTCTTCATGTAAAATACCACTGGTATTCACGAAAAGTTGGAGCGGCGCATCGTCATGCAAATGCGCACCAAGTTCCGATGCGGCTTGGGCTATCGAGGCCTCGTCGCAAATATCTGCTTGCAGCATATGTATATCTGTCGTGTCCGCTGCGGGGCAAGTTTCCTTCATTTTGGCAAGATCTCTACCAAGTAAAGTCAAGCGCGCACAATTCGGCATTTCTGCCAGTCGCATGGCCATAGCCGCACCGATACCGCCACTGGCACCAAACACAACAGCATGAAAATTGGGTAAAAAACTTTTCATTAGTATTACAGTCTTTAATTGAATATCACCTAGGTAATACTAGGTCATTTAAACTTAAATCAAAGCAGATGGAGCGATATTGTGACAACCGACAACCCACGCATTGCTATTTTAGGTGCCGGCGTATCGGGCATTTGCATGGGTATCAAGCTCAAAGAAGCCGGTTTTACCAATCTGGTTATCTATGAAAAAGCTGACCGTGTGGGCGGCACTTGGCGCGAAAATACTTATCCGGGCGTCTCCTGTGATGTGCCGACACATTTATATTCATTTTCCTTTGCCCAAAAATCCGACTGGCCAAAATTATATTCGGGTGGCGCGGATATTCAGAATTATCTGGAGGATGTATCAGAAAAATCAGGGATCATCTCCTACTGCCAATTCCATACCGAAATTATCGGCGCAAGCCATGAAAAGGGTGGATGGATTGTCAGCCTCAAAGATGCATCGGGCAAAAACTCTGAAGAACATTTTGACTTTGTTATTTCAGGGCTCGGCGGCTTACACAGCCCTGCCTATCCTGATGTCCCTGGCCTCGAAGATTTTAAAGGCGCATCTTTCCATACCGCCAAATGGGATCATAATGTTGACCTCAATGGGAAAAATGTCGCCATAATCGGCAATGCCGCCAGCGCCGTTCAGGCCGTCCCTGAGATTGACGATAAAGTTGCTTCACTTACCGTATTTCAGCGCACCCCAAACTGGATGATGGACAGACAAAACAAAGAATATTCAGACTTCACTTTGAAACTGATGCGTCTCCTGCCCATTATCTCAGTTTTAAACAGATTAAGAATTTTTCTGTGGTCAGACCTCTTAATGCACGCGGCTTTTCGGGAAAACAGCGTCATGCAAAAACTCGCCCGTATGCGTGCCAAGGCCTATTTGCAGGAACAGGTTAAAGACCCAGAACTCTTAAAGAAACTTACGCCTGATTACGCCCTCGGCTGTAAACGGGTGCTATTAGTGGACAGCTATTTGCAATCTTTACAAAAAGACCATGTCAGTCTCATTGACCGCGCCGTTAAAGCCGTCACGAAGGACGGTATTATTGATGCCGATAATCATAGCCATAATTTTGATGTGATTATTTATGCCACGGGTTTTAACCCGTTTAACATTCTCACTAACATGGATGTAAAAGGGCCGGGCGGGATGACACTGTCGGAGTGCTGGCAAGACAATATCCAATCACACAAAACAGTCGCAGTGTCTGGCTTTCCAAACTTCTTTATGCTGCTCGGGCCCAACAGCGCCCTAGGACATAATTCGGTCATTTTAATGATTGAGACGCAAGTCAATTACATTGTTAAATGCCTCAATAAGATGCGCAAAAATGGCTGGACATCGCTGAACCCAAAAGCTGACAGTCAGGACAAATTTAATCGTTTCATTCAAGAACGATTGGTTGGCTCTGTCTGGCAAGGGGGCTGTTCTAGCTGGTATAAGGATAGCGAGGGTCAGAACTTCACCATCTGGCCGCTCTCGGTCATGCGATATATGTTGAGCATGCGCAAGCCTGATTTTTCAGAATACGACGTTAAATAAATATTCAGGAAACGTGACCCAGCGCCATATCCGAAACAAATGGGTTAGAGCGTCTTTCCTCACCAAATGTCGAGGTCGGGCCATGACCCGGCACAAAAGTGACGTCCTGCCCCAGAGGCCAAAGCTTTTGAGTGATGGAGTTAATAAGTTGTTGGTGATCCCCTTTTGGGAAATCCGTTCGACCGATTGAGCCTTGGAAAATCACATCCCCAACCATGGCAACATTGTCATCAGCTTGGTGGAAAATCACATGGCCCGGCGTATGACCGGGGCAATGGATAACATCAAAAGTCGCACCGGCAACGTCGACCTTATCGCCATCATCAAGCCACTGATCCGGCACGAATGTTTCGACTTTTTCGAAGCCGAACATCTCAGCAGCTTCAGGTAAGCCTTCAATCCAGAATAAATCATCCTTATGAGGCCCGATAACAGGTAGAGACATTTCTGTCGCCAGTTCAGATACGCCGCCAACATGATCGAGATGACCATGGGTGCATAATATCTTCTCCAGCTTGATATTATTCTCGTTCAAGAAATTACGGATAAGACTTAAATCACCACCCGGGTCAACAATGCCGCCAAGATTAGTCTCCGGCGACCAGAAAACCGTGCAATTTTGCTGAAGCGGTGTTACCGGGATAATTTGATAGCGAAGCATTTGGTTCATCAATCGGAATTTTAACCGTAAAAGTTCTCTAATTAATTAGGCAGCACTTTTTCAATAGCTTTGGTGAGTTTTTTAGACTCTGGCCCGACCAAGGATGAGAAACCTTTAACCATCTCTCCCTCTGGGGTGATGAGATATTTATGGAAATTCCACATCGGGCCACCCGCAGCATCTTTCGCCCATTGGTAAAACGGATGCGCTTCCTCGCCTTTGACGACGACTTTAGATGTCATAGGGAAATTAATATTGAAATTAACGGTACAGAATTCCTTGATGTCTTCTTTGGAGCCCGGTTCCTGACCGCCAAAATCATTTGACGGTACACCGACAACAACAAGCCCCTTATCCTTGTAGCTTTCCCACAAGGACTGCAGCCCATCATATTGACCCGTAAAACCGCATTTGGACGCTGTATTCACCACCAAAAGTGCTTTGCCCTTATATTGACTAAAGGGCATGGGTTCGCCATCAATATTGTTGAATGAGAAATCGTGAGCCGAGCCTTCCGCTTTGACTTGATTGGAAAACAAAGCCAGAAAAAAACCTAAAATTACTGAGCGCATATCATGACCTACTTAATTTTGTTTCAATTTGCCTTGCTGCTTCAATCCCGCTGGTCAAAGCACCATGTGTATCAGGTAACATAATCCAATCTCCGGCAACAGCAAGGGCAGATGTGGTGTCTATTTGCGCCTCTGGGGATAATCCCGCTGACGTTTCAAGGCGTGCATAACGCCATGAATGCGCTGCCAGATAGGCCGGATTATTCAGCATCTCAGACGTGAAACCATGCGGTGAAAGCGCTTTTTGCATGTCTTCCAGGATAATCTGCGCCACCTCTTCTTTGGGTCTATCGAGGTTTTCAAAACTCCATTCAGGCGAACAAAAAGCGACAAAAGCCGATTTATCCGGTCTTTCTGGTTTTTTCGCCTGATTAACGATTTTGGCAATTTTAGGTGTCGGATTATGGATAAGTGCAGGGGCATCGCGCAAAAAATCATATCCGACAAGAACAGAGAATTGTGGTGTGTAAGTCACTTTTCTTGCGGCTTTCAGCAAATCAGCGCCAATAGGTTGCAGCCCTTCAATTAAATCTGCTGTTTGCGGTCCCGGTGCGGTCAGGAGAACAGCATCATACGGTCCATAAGAGGCATCCCCCGACTCGGCGATAAACATATCATCGTCAAAGCTGAGTTTTTTGATTTGGACATTCTGTTGAATATCCAGCCCACGACCCAATGCTTCAGGAAAACTTCGCATGGCGGGCAGGCTAACAAGCGCAGCTTCCCCCTCATCTTTTTCAGGCACGTCCTCCGGCCAGTTTTTTAGAAAAGACTCGGTGCGCATATCCTTAAGGGCTTCCGGAATTTGCGATGGATAAAAATAAGGTGTGCCATGGTCAAAACTGAACGCATCAATGCGGCGCGTAGCAAAGCGCCCCCCGCATCGGAAACCTTTATCAAGAATGGTGACCTGATAACCGGACGCGCTCAAAACCCGACCAGCAGACATGCCGGACAGTCCCGAACCGATAATCAAAATTTTTTCTTTTTTTGCCACGCCTGTTCTTCCCTCGATTCGTTTCATACTGTAAAATATGATTCGTTATCAACAACTGAAAGGAGGTGGTCCATTGTCTAGTGTAGGATATTTTTCAGGGTATAAAATCCCATCTGTCACAAAAGCCATGGAGCAGCCTTCATGGCGGCATTTTGTGAAATAATAAGAGGGATTTAATCTTGAATTCCATCACGGGGGGTTGCTTTTAGCAGCCCCCTTTTTTATTTGTCCTCTTTCTATTTTCTGCTGTGTTCTTGGGGCTGTTTCTTTATGATGCAGCCATGTTATTTCTCGGCATAGATCTGGGCGCCAGCGCCCTTAAACTTATCATTATCGACGCTAATGGGTCGCCAGTGGCACATATAGCTGCACCTGTTGAAACCCTTAGCCCTGCATTAGGGACATTTGCAACTGCCGAGCAAGACCCTGCCGCATGGCTCATAACGCTTGAAACCCTGCTGGATAATCTGTTCACAAACAGTTCGGTTAAGCCCGAGGACATCACAGCTCTCAGCATCACGGCAGGCACGCATATCGCGGTTTTATGTGACGATAACATGCACCCGATACGCAATGCGATTATGTGGAGCGACCAGCGTGCGGCAAGCATCATGCCCAAACTCATGGCGTCGCAAGATGAAATTGTGACGCAAAGCCTCCACGCGCCAAACCCGACATGGACGCTTGCACATCTGGCATGGCTCACCGAGAATGAAGCTGATGCCCTGACCGCAACAAAGATGATTTTGCCTGCCAAGGACTGGTTGCGCTACTGCCTAACCGGACACATCACCACGGATTTATCGGATGCTGTTGGTCTGCAACTCGTCAATGCACACACGCAAGAATGGAGCGCGACACTTTGCGATTTAGCGGGTGTAAAGATTTCACACTTACCGGACATTACCTCCAGCGTAAGTTATGCGGGGCAAATCTCCGAAAATGCGGCTCAAAGGTTTAAGCTGTCGCCAAAAACAGCCGTCTATACAGGTGCCATCGACACATCAACCGAACTCCTTGGACCCTCTGATTACAAATCAGATACCCCCGCATCACTCAAACTTGCGTCTGCCGGTGTTGTTTATATGTCCGTGCCAGACAAGACATCCCTGCCCCCGCTATCGTGCTATCCACATTGCACCGCGTCAGATGGCTGGTATCTCGCTTCAGGCATGAATAGCTGTACAACTGCGCTGGACTGGCTCCGCAAAGAAATGCTGGCAGATATATCCCTACAAGAATTTAATGAATGCGCCGCCGCAGCACCCGCAGGCGCAAAGGGGGTGATGTTCCACCCCTATCTGATGGGCGAACGCGCCCCGCATTGGAATCCTGACCTAACCGCCAGCCTTTCCGGTATGAGCCGTGAAACTGACACATCCGATATCGCGCGGGCGGGCTTTGAAGGCATTGCATTTGCGCTAAGGGACATTAAAGAAAATATGGAAAAGCTGACTGGTAAAATACCCGGTAGTTTCAATCTGCTGGGCGGCGGTGCGAAAAGCCGTTTATGGAGTCAGATTATCGCGGATATTTTACAAACCCCGTTACATGTTCTTCCCAATTCAGATGCCGCATATGGTGCGAGTCTGTTGGCCTGCCTCGCCCATACAGGCAAAACACCACCCTCAACACAAGATGATGCCATATTAACATTTGAACCTGACCCATCCCTCGCGACTTTTTACGCCGAGAAACATGCGGAATTTAATTTGTTGAGAGAAAAATTATCCTGAGAATATGTATTTTTGATATGTATAGTCAGCAGTTAAACGAGAGATAGTATGATGCAAGATAGAGTTTCCATTACCCGCCATAATCATGTGGCGCATGTCGAAATGATACGCGAAGACAAAATGAATGCCCTTGATAAAGGCATGATGGAAGGTCTTGTCGAGGCCGCTGAAACCCTAAGCCAACAAGACGATGTGCGGGCTGTTGTGCTGTCGGGAAAAGGGCGTGCCTTTTGCGCGGGGTTGGATGTTTCTAATTTTGCCAGCATGATGAGTGGTGAGACGTCAAATGTTGAAACCACTCCATTGACAAGACGCACGCATGGCATTGCCAATCTATTCCAAAAATGTAGCTTTGCCTGGCATGAGTTGGAAGTCCCGGTCATTGCCGCCGCACATAACACTTGTATTGGTGGTGGTTTCCAGATTTACCTCGGCAGTGACATACGCTTTGCCGCACCGGGAACAAAGTTTTCTATAATGGAAATCAAATGGGGGCTGATACCCGATATGGGCGCAACCCCGATTATGTATCATCTCGCACGGCGTGATGTGATTAACGAACTGACCTATACTGGACGTCTATTCGAAGCTGAAGAGGCACAGCAAATCGGCTTTGTTTCTCATATTAAAGAAGACCCTGTCGCGGCGGCACTCGAGATGGCTCAGACCATTGCCGACAAAAACCCTGATGCGATTAGAGCTGCAAAGAAACTTCTGTCGCGGGCCCCTTATCTGACAGAAGCTGAAGGGTTAATGATGGAAGCAGAATTACAGCAAATGGTTATCGGCGCACCTAATCAGATTGAAGCTGTGATGGCTGAAATGGAAAAACGTCCGGCTAAGTTTTCTGACCCGAAAAAATAATTATTCGAATAAAAGCGAGAAAGGTTGCTCGATGATTGACTTAAAGGTCGCCACAAATTTTGCCGCCTCAGCACCGTTAATAACACGGTGATCGCTACTCAGCGTCACCCGCATCACTTTTTTAATCTCAGGACCAGAGGCGCCGGGGAGATATTTTTCTTCAGCCCCACCAATCGCTAATATGGCCGATTGCGGTGGATTAATAACAGCGGTGAAATCACTAATACCAAACATGCCCAGATTGGAAACAGAGAAAGTCCCCCCCTCATATTCATCGGGCTTAAGTCGCATCTCACTCGCGCGCGCGGCAAGTTCTTTTACCTCTGCGGCAATTTCTCTGACGGATTTCTCATGCGCTTTTTTGACAATCGGCGTGATTAAGCCACCGCCAGGCAAAGCCACGGCAACAGAAATATCCGCATTGTGAAACCGCATCACATGATCGCCAGCAAAAGCGACGTTAACTTCTGGCACTTGGATTAATGCTTCAGCGGCAGCCTTGATGATAAAGTCATTAAGGGTAAGTTTTTCAGCAATATCTTTATCTTTTAAAGCGGTGTTAATTCTAGCGCGAATTTTCTCAGCCTCATCAACATGGCAATCAATGGAGACATAATAATGTGGAATTTCGGATTTAGCCGCTGTCAGTCGTTTGGCAATGGACTGAAGCATTGGCGATATCGGCTCTAATGCAAACTCATCCTCGGTGAAGAATAATTTAGGATCCGGTAACTCAGTCGTTTTCTTGGTGACTTGTGCTTCCATTGGCGCTACATTGAGATTTGCCGCAGGGTTGGCCAATACACGTTCAACATCGCGTTTAATCACCCGCCCTTCAGGTCCTGAACCGGCTATCATCGCCAAATCCAGATTATTCTCACGCGCCATGCGGCGTGCCAACGGGCTGGCGAATATTCTGGGGGCTGATGAGCTGGGTAAACTTGACATTGCGTTCACTTAACCCTGGCGATAGCAAACCGCATTGACGGCCTGAATAACTTTTTCCGTTGAGGGCAAAGCCATTTTTTCTAAATTATCCGCATAAGGCAAAGGCACATCCAATCCGGTAACACGGGCTATGGGTGCATCGAGATAATCAAAGGCTTCATTCTGAACAGCCGCTGTGATTTCCGCACCAATACCAGCTACGGGCCAGCCTTCCTCAACCGTGACAAGGCGGTTTGTTTTTTTCACCGAGGCAATCACCGTCGCCGTATCCAGAGGGCGCAGACTGCGCAAATCAATCACTTCGCAATCCACACCTTCAGAAGACAGACTTGCCGCCGCTTCCAGACAGGCATCGAGACTGCGGCTATGCGAGACAAGTGTCACATCCGCGCCTGCTTTAAGAATTTTCGCCCGTCCAATAGGAAGCACATAATCATCACTTACCGGCACGTCGGCTTTGACCGCATATAAAAGCTCGTTCTCCAACACCAATACGGGGTTCGGGTCTCTAATAGCGGCTTTTAATAACCCTTTAGCATCCGCGGCTGTGTAGGGCGCAACGACTTTCAGTCCGGGTATATGGGCATACCATGCGGAAAAATCCTGACTGTGTTGAGCTGCTACACGGCGCGCCGCGCCATTTGGCCCTCTGAAAACAATCGGACAGGTTACTAAACCGCCAGACATATAATGTGTCTTGGCGGCAGAGTTAATAATCTGGTCAATCGCCTGCATGGCAAAGTTAAATGTCATAAATTCTACAACCGGCCTTAAACCGGCAAAAGCCGCACCAACACCCAAACCGGCAATCCCATGCTCCACAATCGGCGTATCAATCACGCGTTTTGCGCCAAATTCTTCAAGCAGACCCTGCGTCACTTTGTAAGCGCCTTCATATTCAGCGACTTCCTCACCAATGACGAAAACCTTTTCATCGCGGCGCATCTCCTCAGCCATCGCATCCCGCAAGGCTTCGCGCACAGTTTGCTCTTTCATTTCCGCATCGGCAGGTAATTCTGGGTCTTCGGCAATTGTAACCGCAATCGGCGTCGGATTTGTTGGCTGTGTAGGTGTTGCGCCAGTAGTTTCAGAAGTCTCAGTTTCTTCTGTCGCCTGAGATAATGTTTGCGCTTGTGTGGCTTCAATATCAGACAGAGCTTCCCCATCGCGGAGCAGATAGGCAATTGGTGTGTTCACGGGAATATCAGACGTACCGGCAGCGATAACAAGCTTCCCGACTTCGCCATCAGCGGCGGCTTCAAGCTCGACCAGTGCTTTGTCGGTTTCAATTTCGGCAAGCACATCGCCAGCTTCTACCTTATCGCCTTCTTTGACGGTCCAATTTGCTATTTTGCCTTGCTCCATCGTTGGCGAGAGAGCTGGCATCACGACCTCAACCGGCATGATTTTCCTCCACATAAATATCCGTCATTAATGCCGAGCTATCCGGCTCACCATTTTCCAGCGCCTTATTTGCCGCCTGCTCGATGATATCAAAAACGTCATCTTGAATTTTCTTGGCTTCTTCATCCGTCATAAGCTTGCGTTCCAAAAGGCGGTCTTTGAGCATATTAATTGGGTCATGGTGCTGGCGCATATCCTTGACCTCCTCGCGTTTTCTGTATTTTGCCGGATCAGACATGGAGTGACCGCTATATCGATAGGTTTTCATCTCCAAAATGAACGGCCCTTGACCGCTTCTGGCATGTTCCAGTGCTTCTAAAGACGCAGCATAAACAGCCTCGACATCCATACCATCAACCTGACGGCCTTCTATGCCAAAGCTTCTGCCGCGTTGTGATAAATCTGTCTGGGCGGAGGCGCGCTCAACGCTCGTACCCATCGCATATTGATTATTTTCGATAATATAGAGAACAGGTAATTTCCAGAGCGCCGCCATATTAAAGCTCTCATAGACCTGCCCCTGATTAGAGGCACCATCGCCGAAATAGGTAATACTAACTGCCGGGTTTTTGTCTTCTTTATAGGCATTGGCGAAAGCCAATCCCGTTCCGATTGGCACTTGAGCGCCGACAATGCCATGCCCACCGTAAAAATGCTTCTCCACATCAAACATATGCATAGAGCCACCTTTACCTTTGGACACACCATCGGCACGTCCCAGCAATTCTGCCATGACATAATAAGGGTCAACCCCACAAGCCAGAATATGCCCGTGATCGCGGTAAGCCGTAATCATTTGGTCATCCGGCAGTTTAGCTTTGGCGATACCCGTCACAACGGCTTCCTGACCGGAATATAAATGACAAAAGCCACCAATTTTTCCAAGACCGTAAAGCTGTCCGGCGCGTTCTTCAAAACGGCGGATAATGAGCATATCGCGATAAGAAGAAACGAGGTCTTCTTCGCGCATTAATTTGTTGGTTTTTTGTGTCTGCTTGACGGGTTTCTTACCCATAAAGTCTCCATCCCTTATCGATATTCAGCATCAGCATTTCGTCAAAATTATTCAAAATCTGTTTAATTCTGATTGGTGCCGATTTTATTTACAGAACGTCGTGGCTATATCCTGATTTGTTTCGAACATATTATCTAATTCGGCATAGCAGACACAAGCAAACACTGACATAAAAGTGGCATATTGTAAAAATAGTCAGTTTATTTCGGGGCTTAGCAACTCTTGGAAATAAAATTTCCAATCTCGCGATAATTTGTTTCGGATGTAACAGCATGATATGGCAGGCTGGTGTGTAAATGGGGAAAAGTATATGTATCGCTTACAATCAAGCCAGATATTAATCGGGTTAATCGGCTTCACCGCCTTTATTTTAATGTTATGGACGCTCCCGAGCCACGGGAATTATCTGACCCCCAGAAACCTTTTTATGTGGATGATGATATTTTTAATATGTGGTGCTGGGTTTCTTCCTGTTGCCATAACCGGCCTCATAAAATTTCAAAAGGTCTGGCTCATTGGGCTTATCCCGCCTGCATATATGCTCATCCGCATGGTCTTTTTCGGCAGTGACGTGCCGGAATCCACCCTCCTCACCATCACAGCGCTAACGGGGTTCTGGCTTCTGCTCATCGCCTTAATACAAATCGATATCTCAAAAAAGCAATGGGATTTAATTTTTGATATTTTGCTGGTCAGCACTCTCATCGGCTTGAGTGTAAGTTTCATATTGCCCAGCTATTTTAATAATCATCTGTCATTTCTCCCTGCAAGTTTACGCGCACCTTTTGCGGGATTTGAGCAACCTAATCTTATGGCCTCTTTTTTAGCCACGCTTGTCACGCTCTCTTTTGTGCGAAGCCTCAGATCTTCCGCACCCCAAAAAATCATACGCACAATAATCCAATCGGCTTTTACGATAATCTTTGTCGCGGTTATTTTCGCCAGCCAAAGTCAGGCAGGCATGCTGGGGCTTTTCCTTGCCTGTCTTCTGGTTAGTCTTATTGCGCTTTTCTTTGCCCGCCTAGAAACCACCACATTCAAAAAAATCCTGTTTTTCTGGGGACTAATCATCGCCGGATATGGCCTAAATATCGCACTTCCTTCTGTTCAATTGCTGCTGGAAACAACAACAGCGGTCGAGGTACTCAATAAAGGTTTAGCGGCAGAGTTCTCAAGCAATCTGAACGCGATACAAGGATCGCAAGATTTGCGCATAAAATGCTGGTTGATTACGATTGCTATGATAGCTGACGCGCCAATTCTTGGTCACGGCTTAGGGCACTTTTCAGAAGGGTTCTATAACACGCTGACCTCAAAGCCTGAATTTCATAACCCCCCCTATTTTTATGCTTCTTTGAGCCATCCCCATAATGAGATTCTTTATATCCTCGCCGAACATGGGCTAATTGGTTTTCTGCTGATTGCCGTTCCCTTTATTTATATGGCGCAAAGCATGATGAAACAGGCTGGGGCATCATCACTTTATATTCTGGCTCTGTTGCTTCCAATCGGCTTGCACACAATGGTGGAGTTTCCACTTTATATGTCTGGTCTTCATTGGCTGCTGCTCGGCTTAATCATTATTTGGGCGCTTAACTTTGAAACAAACGAGACATTGCCAGCGAGCCCCATCTCGACACATGCATTTTTGCCCATGCTACGCCCCAGCATTCGCATGGCATTAATTGTGGGCCTTACGACGATACCGGCTTTCTATGCCGGTCAGACGGCTGTGACGGCATATCAAGCTTGGGTTCATAATAATGAGTATCAATATAAGAGCTTCGCCGGATATATTGAACACAGCAAATATCGTCGTGAGTTATGGCACCCAATACTTGGCAGGAGATACACCACACTTCACGAAATGGTTGTTGTCTCTGAAGCTTCAAGTTTTGGTTACAAGGAAATTGCTCAAAAATTGTTACCAAGATTAGAAGCCGAACGACATCATTTTGAAAACTACGGCTATTGGGTTGCGCTTGCCAAAGGCTATCACCTGTTAGGCGACACTGAAAATCTTGAACGTCATTTAGAGCGCGCCCAAAAAATCAATCCTTCTCATTATAAAAATTTGATACGCACGCTTAATCTGGAAAGGCCTGAATAAAGTCTCAAACTTGATTGAGGCATCTGGATTTATCTCTCTAGAATTTTCTCTCTATGTTAATCTCTGTGGATTTATTTGTGCGGCATGGTAATCTCCTTTTAAAGGAGTCTGCTTATGTCTGAATATGAATTCATGTCCCCTGAAGATATTAACAAGGTTATCGAGAACGTCACCGCCCTTGCCAGCATCAAAGATATTAAAAGTCTTAAAGGCGAAGTCAGCGACGAAGAATGGGAACTGAGAGTCAATCTGGCAGCGCTTTACCGACTTATCGCCATGAATGGTTGGGACGATATGATTTACACGCATATATCTGCGCGTGTCCCCGGCCCTGAGCATCATTTTCTGATTAATCCATTTGGTATGTTGTTTGATGAAATCACAGCCTCCAGCCTCGTCAAAGTGGATATGGAAGGCAATGCTGTCACCGAGTCCCCCTTTATCGTTAATCCTGCCGGGTTCACCATTCACAGTGCGCTTCATATGGCGCGCGAGGATGCCCAATGTGTCATTCATCTTCATACGGATGATGGGGTTGCCGTTTCAGCCCAGCAAGAAGGGCTGCTTCCCCTCTCCCAGCATGCCATGATTTGCTGGAATCGTTTCGCCTATCATGATTATGAAGGCGTGGCGCTCAATCTAGATGAGAGAGAGCGTATTGTTGCTGATTTAGGGGATAAGCAACTCATGATTTTACGCAATCACGGCACGCTCGCCATTGGTCGTGACTGCCAGACAGCTTATCAGGCTATTTTCTACCTTGAACGTGCTTGTAGCTTTCAGATACGTGCCATGTCCGGCGGGACACTGAACATTCCGACTGAAGGTACACCCGACCTGTCGTCTAGCCAGAGTGATAGTATTTTTAACGGTCTCGCCGGGGCTTTGGCATGGCCGGGATTGCTGCGTAAATTAGATAAGATTGACCCCTCATTTAGAGACTAGAAAATATGGACATTAAGAGTAAGCACATCCGGTTTGATTGCACGGATGCCGTCACAACCGATATTGCGTCAGACCTCGATAAGCTCCTGAGCAAAACAAACAATATCCGTGAGGCCTATAAACAAAACCCGCTTCCTTTATTTACGCAACTTGACAAGACCGATGATTTAAGCGCCATGCAGGTACTCGGAGAAACGATACGGAAAGATGCCCAGCGGATTGTGGTTCTTGGCACAGGCGGATCGAGCCTCGGCGCACAAGTATTGGTTCAGATTAATGGCTGGGGTACGCCTGCATCTGGCATGGTGCAAGCCGCTGGCCCGGAGATGATTTTTGCCGATAATCTGGACGGTCAGAGCTTTGAACGACTTCTCGATGAAGCCCAGCTGGCTAATACCAAATTTATTGTCGTGTCCAAATCAGGGGGCACGGCTGAAACCATGATGCAACTCTCTTGCGTCCTGACCGCACTTGAAAAAGCTGGGCTAAATGCACCAGCGCATGTTTCTGGCATTGCTGGCAGTGGGTCCAACACGTTGAGAGATGTTGCCGACCGCGCAGGCTTTCCGCTTTTGCCCCATGCAGATGGCATTGGCGGGCGCTTTGCTGTCCTCACCAATGTCGGCTTGTTACCCGCATTACTTATGGGCGTTGATCTTGTAAGCGTCCGCGAGGGGGCTTTTGAAGCCCTGACCAGCTTTATGGAAGCACCTGTTGACGAAATTCCTGCGGCCATTGGCGCGGCCATGCAAATCGCCCATGCGGGAAAAAACAGAAATATTTCCGTTCTCATGCCTTATACGGACAGGCTGGAGCGTCTCGGGTTTTGGTACCGTCAATTATGGGCAGAGAGCCTCGGCAAGGACGGGCAAGGCACTTGCCCCGTCAACGCGCTTGGCCCTGTTGACCAGCACAGTCAAGTTCAGCTTTATCTGGGCGGGCCTGATGACAAAATCTATAATCTCGTGACAGCTAAAAACCAAAGCCTTGGGCCTAAAGCCCTCGCCGCCGCTTGCGATATTCCCGAACTCTCCTGGCTACAAGGACGACATATTGGCGAACTGGTTGCGGCAGAAGCCACAGCGACTTACACGGCACTCAAGGAAAATGCACGCCCTGTGCGGCTCATTGAAATGGATGACGTCACCGGACATTCGGTCGGTTACATCCTCATGCATTTCATGCTGGAGACGATTATCGCCGCCGGATTAATGGGCATAGATGCCTTTGACCAACCTGCCGTTGAGCAAGGGAAGATAATTGCCAAAAAACTTATGGCTGAAAGCTCAAACTAGCGGCAGATCTTCTTCCTGACTGCTGGGTCTGTAACGGATAATCAAACAAGCAGCAGCAATCAGCACAATCGCGATAGCTTCATAGAGCAAATTTAACGGTTCCGACTCTTTGCCTTGCAGAATAATCAATCTGCTCAGAGCCGTCATAGCAATGAATAAAGGCAGAGTAATCGGAATTTTCTGGCTTTTATAGAATACAGCCACCATCCCCAGCACCTCTGTATAGATAAACAAGAGAAGTAAATCAGCAAGTTCAACGTGGCGATTGCTAATCAAGTAAAAAATTTCCTCCAATGTCGCGTAGAGCGTCGCTAACGCAATAATACAAAGCAGGACTTTTTCGGTAGAAATCAGAATTTTATGCATACTCATATCCTTTACGCAGTCTATCAAACTTAGAATAAATACTAATAAAAACCATAATAATTTATCCAATCTATCCCCACCATAATCTCAATTTAGCTTCAAGCCATTGTTTTACAGATATTTTCCTGTTTACATGGCATTGGATTAGATAAGGTATTTTTTTAACGAGAGACGGATAAAAAGGGGTTGGAGATGTTGCGGAAGATGATACCGATGATGGTTTTGGCGATTTCGGGGGTGTTAAGCCTATCTAGCCCCGCCCTTGCAGGTTTTGATGAGACAGTAAACGCCGCCCTCGCGCCAATTTCAAAGGCTGTTTCAAACTTTATTTTCTTTTCTGTGCCGTTAAATGGCGCCGATATTCCCCTTATTGTGGTGTGGCTGATCGCTTGTAGCGTATTTTTCACCTTCTATCTTGGTGTGCTAACACCGCGAAATATTAAAACATCCCTGAAAATGGTACGCGGCGATTATACTGACCCCAATGATGAGGGACAAATTTCGCACTTTAAGGCGCTAACCACGGCTCTTTCCGGCACTGTGGGTGTTGGCAATATCGGCGCGGTTGCATTCGCCATCACCATTGGCGGCCCGGGCGCATTATTTTGGATTATTGTCGGCGGTCTGCTGGGCGCAAGTCTGAAATGCGCAGAATGCACGCTCGGCGTAAAATACCGCACAAAACATGAGGATGGCTCAGTATCCGGCGGCCCGATGTATTATCTGGAAAAAGGCCTTAAGGAAAAAAACCTCCCCCGCCTCGGTAAAATAATCGGGATTATGTATGCCATCTTTATTGTTATTGGCTGTCTTGGCATTGGGAATATGTTCCAGTCCAACCAGGCTTATGAGCAACTTCAGCTTGTGACCGGAGGCGCGGAAGGTTTTCTCTTTGGGAAGGGCTGGCTCGTCGGGGGCATTATGGCTTCTATTGTCGCGCTTGTGCTGATTGGTGGTATCCAGTCCATTACCCGCGTGACCTCAAAACTCGTACCGGGCATGGCTGGCATTTATTTCATCGCAGCACTTATTGTTATTGGACTTAACATTGACGCACTTCCTGGCGTTCTTGCTGATGTGGTGTCACAAGCCTTTAACCCTGAAGGCATTACGGGCGGCTTATTCGCCGTCATGATTATCGGGTTTCGGCGATCAACTTTTTCTAATGAGGCGGGGCTTGGCTCTTCTTCGATTGCGCATGCGGCAGTCAAAACCAATCAACCTGCTTCTGAAGGTCTGGTCGGGCTGCTGGAACCACTGATTGACACGGTTATTATTTGTCCGCTGACAGGTCTGGTGATTTTGCTAACCGTCTTCAGCCCCGAAATGGTCGGTGGTGATGTACAGGGCGTGCAACTGACCTCTGCAGCTTTTGAAACCGTCATTTGGTGGTTTCCCAATGTGCTGGCCATTGTGATTGTTTTATTTGCCTTTTCCAGCATCATCGCCTGGGGGTATTACGGTCAAAAAGGCTGGGTCTATCTTTTCGGAAACAACCCCGCACAGAACACGGTTTTCTTGCTGATTTACTGTGTTTTCGTCCTTATCGGCTGCACGCTGGATTTAGGGGTCATTATAGATTTTTCAGATGCGATTGTTTTTTGTATGGCGCTACCAAATGTTTTGGGATTATATTTCCTTGCGCCGGTCGTCAAACGTGAGGTCGGCACTTATCTTGAAAAATTAAGAACCGTGCAAACTTAAACTTTAAGTCTTTGTGCGTAAGTTGTGAGAATTCAAATGGTGCATTCATTTTCTACCATTTCAGTTACCCCGCTGAGTAGCGCACTTGGCGCTGAACTAGACGGCATAGATTTGTCTCAACCCCTTGAGAACACGCAGTTTGAGGACATTCAAAATGCTTTGTTCACCTATGGTGCCATTGGTTTTCGCGATCAGACATTGTCACATCAAAACCAGATAGATTTTGCCAAACGTTTCGGAACTCTGGAAGTCCATCCCATTGTGAAGGGCATGGAGGCGCATCCTGAGATTATCAGAATGCATAAACCTGCCGGAACACCTGCCAGTTTCGGTGTGGGCTGGCATTCAGATAATTCATTTTTTGAAAAGCCGAGCCTCGGATCAGTCGTGTATGCTGAAACTGTCCCACCTGTTGGGGGGGATACCTTATTCGCTAATCAACAACTGGCTTACGACACCTTATCTGAAGGAATGCAGGAAACATTGGACGGGCTGGTTGCCATCCATTCTGCAAAACAAGCCTATACATCTCCAACAGCTTTAGAAAAATACGATTCAGATGGGCCGATTAGTTATCAAAAAAGCGATGTGATTGAAAAATTTGTCGAGCACCCTGTCGTCATCAAGCACCCCACAACTGGTAAAAAAGCGCTTTATGTCAATGCCATGTTCACCCATCATTTTAAAGGCTGGACGATGGAAGAAAGCAGACCCTTGCTTGAGTTCTTATGCGCGCATGCCACGCGAGAAGATTTCCAATGCAGATTTAAATGGGAAAAAAATTCACTCGTAATGTGGGATAACCGTATCGTTCAGCATGCGGCATTGAATGACTATGTCGATTATGACCGCACGCTTTACCGAGTAACCCTCAACGGTACGACGCTAAATTAAACGCTAAAACCAAGCGATATAAATAAGCACCCCACTGCTCGTGGATTGCTTATTAGAATTTATAAATAACCTTGGTGGCGATAAATTCTGATTTAACTTTCCAGTCATCATCGGTATTTTGCTCTAGATAGACACCGACTGACAGCTGGTCAGAAACTTTATAATCGAGGCCATAATTGTTTTGTGCCTCGTAATATTCACCATCTTCATATCCATCTCTATCAATGGCGAGTTTTGGCTGTAATTTGATATAGGCTTTGAAAGCACCAAATTTCTTTTGATATTGAAAACGAAGCCAGAAATTTGCGAAATCGTCTGTCGATTCTTGGTTGAAAGCGCGATATTCAAAACGCGGCGCAATAGAGAACCCCTTATAGTCCAGTGCTTTCGGGAAACTTAAGCGAAAGCGATGCTCTACATTGCCTTTAATTTCTTGATAACGATAGGCGTACCCATAATCTGCAAGCTTCACATCGAACTGCGTCATCCATTTATCAAGGCGCGAGTGATCACGATATTTCAAACTCATATTGCCTGATTTCACTGTAAAATTATGTTGTGAGTAGTCAAAAGAATCCATCGCAAAGGACGGTGCAACCAATAATGTCGCAAACAGCGTCATAAGGGTTGATGTTGTTATTATTTTTTTCATTAGAATTTTCCCCAATTTAACTAACATGTCTTCGAATAATTGATTTAGTAAACTTGTAAAATTCCTCAACAGACTTTCAAATGCACTTGAAACATTACAGTTTTGTGACAAGGTGACAAAAATATTTCAGAGGTATGAATTATTTGTGCATTTATCTCAAATATGTGACGGTTTTATAAAATTATTTCAGATTTTGCGCTCTTCACATCTAAAATCACAAACACCGTAAACTTGTGGAAAAATATTGTTTTCGGCCCCTCAGCTTTTTTTAAGTCTTGTTATAGCCCGCCAAAAATCTCAGTGTAATTTTGCGTAAGTAACATGAGGAGGAGTTTGTTATGAGATCGTTTTTCTTTTTAATCGGATTGCTGGTAATGACCGCCAGCGCAAACGCACAGGCCGTATGGCTGAGTTACAGCTATGCTGTCGCGCCAGAAAATGAACCAGCATTTGCTGCAACAATTGACCAGTTCACAAAAACTGAAGCATTCAAAAAATTTAACGGTTCAATGATTTTCACATTGAACGCTTTTAACGGTGCAAATGCCGAAACTCACGGGCTTCAAGTCATCTATAAAAGTATGGAAGACTATGAAAAGCTGATGGGTGAAATCAGGAATGACCCTGATTTCACAGCCTTCCGCCAAGGCCTGTCACAAAACAGCACATTTGAAAATGAGTCTCTCTTTCAATGGGTCACCGGTTTCGGTGAGTCACCATCCACGGGTAACAGAGCCTATCTTGCCCAATTCAATATGGTCACAGACCCTATGGGATATGTTGGGGCTATTGGCGCCAATATGAGCAAACCCTTCATGAAAGATATGCCGGGTGGTTTTGATATCTGGCAAGTTCTCGTTGGCGGCGCACCGGGCTTAACCCATGTGGTTGTCTATAATTATGATGCGCTTTCCGATGGCTTTAATTTTGTGAATACCAGCGTGAAAAACCCAGAATTTACAAAATTTATTGGCTCACTTAATAAGTTTAGAAAGCCACTTGGGCAAACAGCCACTTACGGTCTTGCAACCTATGGCCCGATGACACCAGCCGATATGCGCCAATAGGTTTTGCGCAATGAAACCATTAACTGCCATTCCCTCAAAAAGGAGATGGCAGTTTTTTAATCTGTAATATTATCAATCAGACTACCAGTATACGCCGTCGTCGTCTCGCCAGCAAAGAATGAATAACTCCCTAAGGGATTTGTCGTCGTTGATGACATCCATCCAAAAGTTGATGTCCGAGTTGTGCCGTCCCTGTCATATCTAAATTGCGTCACCTCGCGCGTGGCGATATTTCTGATAACTAGGCGTTCCCCTAAAACGGTTTCCAGCCTCACCCGCGGGCCTTCCATATCATTATGATGAACTTGGTAAACTTTTTTCGTCGCACAGTCGGCTGCTTTGGTCACCCAAGCAGAATAATTTGATGAACATGCACCCGAACCACCTGACACAGTCGTCGCGCAGACACCCGTACCGCCATAATCATCATAATCATCGCGCGACCGGCGACAGGCTTCCCAAACCAACACAATATTGACCGTTGCGTCATTAACCGTACCGACAGAAAACCCGCTATTTGCCAGCCATGCATTGTAAGATGTCGTGCCATCTCGGAAACCGACCTGACTGACAGGAAACAACTTAAAGGCATCATCGCTGGATGTTGCCGTAATGCTGTTTGTGCTGAAATAGCTTGCCAGATTTGTGCGTAGATTGGTGATTGTGTAATCAGGGTTAGCGGCGAGGACATCCGACAAAAAGCCTGATGTGTTCACAGCATTATCATATAGCGTGGTCGTTAAATCAGATAGCGGATGTGGGCTTAAATCACCCGATATTGCAATCTGAGCAATCTTCCACTTTGCCGAGACCTGCTTCGTCGCGGCAGATACACTTGTCTGTAATTCTGAAGCCGAGTCTATCGTTGTCGCGTCAAGTGCCGCAATAAGACTTGCCATATATTCCAATGACGTCGCATCGGTTAAATCCAGCCCTGTGGTGGATAGTCACTCTACATTATTAATCAATTGCGCCGTGAGCGTATGTGGTGACGTTGCTGCAGCCGTCAGCACAGCATCAATATTACTGATTTGCGTTTCAAGCGCATCAACCGAACTCTGAAGATCAGCAGCTGTCGCCGTTGAACTGGCATCCAGCGCGGCAAGTTTGGTCGCGAGGTAATCAAGCGAAGAACTGACTGTCAAATCTACATCGTCCACATCCAAACCTGTAAGAGCCGTCACCATATTGGCTGTCAAGCTATGTGGGGAAGCTGAGGCGGCTGTTAACACATTCTGAACATTGCCAACACTTGTGGCTATCGCGTCATAGTCTTCCTTGTCGATACATGCACAGTTTGACAATGCCGCCGCACAGACCGTATCCGGCGGGTCAGTGGCCAAAGCGCATTGCCCCTGATAAACGGACGTCGCAGTTACAGCATAGTCAAAATTTGTATTTTCAGAAGATGAATAGCCAAACATATTGGCGTAATTGGCTTGTGTCTGATTAATGTAATTTGTCAGATAATTTCTCTGTTCAGTATAGGAGCTAAAGCCATTACCGCCCGCGCTAATTTGCGTGGTTGCTGTTTCGTGGGCGGCTTTAAAATTCGTATATTGCTGATAGGTCAAGCTCGAACATACCTATGTAGAAATCACAGGTGACTGATCCCGCCCCCAACTCCCGCAATCCGTGTCATATGTTCCAGCTGCATGCTCGGCACATAGAGTCGAGGCGGCATTTGCCGCTGGGAAGCCAAGCGTTATGCAGCTATCAGAAATGGTCGAAATAATATCACCATTATATTTCCCATTGCCGGAAGTGCGGACATTAAAACCGGCATGCACAACACTCGACATCAAAAAGATGCAGAAGAAGGCATTGATGATTTTTTTTTAATCCGAACATACGCATAACCTAAAGGGGTAATTACCAAGACTTACCGAGGCAAAATTTAGCATGAATTAGACGTAAGTTAGGTAAAAATTTTAACTGGTTTATCTTGATGTGTTATTTAGGAAACTGTTATTTCCGCTTTTCAAGACCTTGATAAATAAGCCGCCAAACAAAAACTGGGAAAAGTAGGTTTTTCACCCACCAAGGGGAAATCCCGACACGCTCGCCATTGGGTGTAAAAATCGACAATCCTTTTTTCTGGAAGCCAAGGATTGACCCCCAACGATAACGCGGCGGCTTGAAAGACTTCAATTTTTCATCTCGCCCCTCCAGAAAAGATTTTACATTATGCGCGAGGACGAGATGTCCAGCATTACGAGCCGAACTGCGGTTATCATCTGTTTTTGCAATATCACCAACCGTGAACACATTTTCATAACCCGGCACACGCAAAAAATCATCAGCCCTAACGAACCCATCCTCCGCCAGCATATCCGCAGGAATAAACTCATTATTCGGTGATAATTTGCCGATAGCCCAAAGCGTCACATCCGCTTTAAATGGGGGCTGACCCGTCGACCAGCTAATCGGGTCAGAAGAAAAAGCCTCGACATCCAAATCCGCAGGCACATCTGCCCGGTGCAAGGGGTGCAATACGACCTCTTGTTTCTGCAAAAACTTTTCAACCTTACGCCGTGTTCGCGGGTGATAAGTCGGCAGGGGCATCTCCTGACTGAAAAACAAATGCACCTCAGACTCTGGGCGCATTTCTTTTACATTTGATGCCACGCTGACTGCCGTCGGGCCACCGCCAATAATCGCAATCCGTGTGGCAGATAAAATCGCTTCAGATTTTTCTGTTAGATTACGCTGAATATCATCGCTATTTTCAAAATGACCATTCCGCCAGAAACCATTTTGCGTGCCGGATGAAATCACCAACACGTCATAAGCAAGCGTGTCTGGTAATCCGTCATAGCCAATCAAACTGATTTTATTCTCACGCGCCATAATACCGGAAACTTTCGCATGGCGAATATCGACACCTTTGAGGCCTTTAAACCGGTCATAATCAATCAGATAGTTTTCTTCCCAGTCCTTTGGACGCGCAAGGCGCGGGCCAAGCTCCTGACCACTCACCAGACAGGGCTTTGGTGAAATGCCAATCACATCGAAGTTTTTATTAAGCTGAATAGCCGAGAGAAGACCGGCATCACCCAGACCGGCAATCACAATTCGTTTTTTACCCATTTATCGCTCTGCCGGAAACCAGGGGATAATTGCTGATACTTTTTTCATATGATCTTCATAACCGGGACGGTTTTTCTGACTTCTCTCGTCAATCAAAGGAATGCTGACAAAGAAGAACATCGCTGTCATGGCAATCCCACCTGGCATAATCCACCACCAACCCTGCGGATGTGCCGCTAGACCAAATAGTATCAGGCCAATCCAGAAGCTCATCTCGCCGAAATAATTCGGATGGCGAGAATATTTCCAAACGCCTGTTTGCATAATCTCACCCTCCTTGCGGGTGGGCAAAAAAGCATGCAATTGAAGGTCGGCAATGGTTTCTATCAATATCGCCCCTGCCACAACAATGAATGCCACCCAGTCCAGCCAATTCAGCGCATTTTCTCCGACACTCACAGCCGCGAAAATCGGCAGGCAAGCAAAGAACACAATGAGCGTAGGGAAAAGATGAATACCCGCAAAATCAGCCACGGCCTCAAATTGACCTGCTTTTTCGCGAATTGGCGCATAACGCCAATCTTCATGTGTCATCCCGTCCCAATGGGCGGCCCAGTTAGCAGTTAGCCTAATACCCCAAAGCCAGACAAGGATAAGAACCATTGCTTGACGGGTCGGGTCGACCTCGGGTGAGACATGGAAAACGAGCCAGTAGACGGCCAGTAATGGCGGGATAACGCTCCAATAAGCGTCATAGAAGCTGGCATTTTTGTAATATCGGCCAAAGGCAAAAATAATGACCGTACCAACCAAATCAGCCCAGAGGGCATTAAGCAAGTATCCACTTTGACAAATATAGAGGGTCAGTGCCGCGCCAATAATTGTGACGGCATACGCAATTGAAACAGGAATTAAATCTTTACTCATAATGCCAAGACTACCCCTCAATCACATAGCATGGCAAGCAAATCCCCACACCATCAAGAGTAACGCCGAGCATGAGACCTATGGCAAAAAAAGATATTTTTAGGTTACGCACTGATAAACACCCACCCGAAATTTAGATAATTAATCAGATCTTTTTCGGATGTTTGTCTATCCCCAGCAAATAATCCAGCGAAAATTTGCCCGCCCCTTTAACAATCAAAAGCAAAAGGCACATAACCCAAAATAGGCGTTGATCCAAAATAAGCCCGTCAGAGTAATTATCAAACCATGCGCCGATATCATCTTTAGGTAGGTTGTGAGCGTAAATATCGACATAGGATTGCACGAAAATAAACCCAATCATGCCCAATGCCGCCAGGCGTGTCAGCAAGCCAGCTACTATGAGAACCGGTAAAACAATCTCCGCTGTCGTGCCGAAAATAACGATGAGATGCGCGACAAAACTTAGTTGCGAGACATCCCCTGAAACGGCCTCTGTCATTCCTGGTAAGATAGCGGCATATGCCCCTATAGTCGGGTTGAAAATCCCAAACAGTCCCTCCCCGGCCTTATTCACACCAGAGTTAAAGAAATAGAAAAAAAGAACTGCCGCAAAAGTAAAACGGGCGAATAGCTGAAAAAACCAGCCATCAAGGTGACGCTCCAACAGGGCGCCACTAAGACGATAAAGTGCGCGTATATTTATCATTTTTATTTTCCCTTCATTGTTACAGATTTCACAAGCGCATATTGCATGACATCATTAAATATCGTTTGAACCGTCTCAGCTGACAGAGCCGCATCAGATGCCTCGGCGATAGTCATGGCTTCACCCAGAGGCTCACCGCCTTTTACGGCCTCTAAAAACGCATAGCCCCCTGGCGGCAACAGCCTGATAATGGGAGAAAATTCATGGCGAAAAACCATCACCTCTTGCGGCTTCATATCGGGCGCATCCCCCTTATCGGTGAGAAACGCCCAAAGCATATATATCGGCCAAGGCGACCCCAGAATTCTCACACTAGGTGCAAGTTCGAGAGACAGTTCATTAATGTCTGTTTCGGTTAATCCGGTTAAATTTTGGGCTGGATAAGGTGTGTGGTCTGGCGCATCGCAAACCTCAGAAATTGCAAGCTCCAAACGCGCTAAATCCGGCAAATAGCCAAGATGTGCCAGCGGCGCATAATCGGACAAGAAATCAGGCAATGCCTGCCCATTGCGATAAAGCACCGGATGAGATGGCAGATGCGCCTTGATGAAATCTTTTGCCAAAATCTGAAACCCCGGCGCTCCCAATGTTTTCTCAATAAGAGGAAAGGCGGCTTGCAATGCCTCAATCAGATTATGAAACACATTATTGCGATAAACATTAAATCTTTGGCCTACAGACACGCCATCTGAATGCCCTATTAATCCGTCAGGCGGGGTCATATCGGCAGTCATAAGCGCTTCGAAGAAGGCGTTTTGATGGGTCATCCGGCTTTCTCCAACCCTGAAGCCTGAAACGCATCCGCCATGACCTGCCGCGCCTTCACCACCTCAGCATAGAGCGTATCCCAATCAGGAATATTCGCATCCCATTCAATCAGCGTGGGGTGATGACCCGTTTTCTCAATCAGACGGTGGAATAAATCCCAAACCGGGGGCTGCACAGGCCCACCATGATTATCAATCAATAATGTTCCCTCTGACGTTATATCCTCGGCATATCCGGCAAGATGAATTTCACCAATATAGTGATGAGGAAATTGTTCGAGATAGTCTTCAGCATTCTTCCCGCTGTTAAAGCAGGAGACATAAATATTATTCACATCCAGCAACAAGCCACATCCGGTTTGCTTCGCCATGGCCTCAAGAAAGGCTGGCTCAGGCATGAGGCTTTCCGCATAATTCAAATAGGTGGAAGGGTTTTCAACCAATATCTGACGACCCAGCGCCGTTTGCACCTCATCTACATGGCGGCACACGCGCGCCAGCACTTCATCAGTATAGGGCAAAGGGAGGAGATCATTTAAAAAATGCCCCCCATGAGACTACCAAGCCAAATGCTCAGACACCAAGAAGGGTTTGTAATCCGACACCAGCTCTGCAAGTCGAGTAAGATGGTCTTTATCTAAACCGTCCTCAGAACCAAGCGATAAGCCAACCCCGTGAAGACTTAATGGATAGGTCTCTTGTAAAGCGCGAAGTCGCGCCGGAAGCAGACCGCCACGACCCATATAATTCTCAGCATGGACTTCTATCCAGCCGACAGGTCGCGCCTCTTCATGCGCTCTGGCGTCATAAAGCGCAGAGAAATGCGCCGGCTTATAGCCGACTCCCAAATTTTTGGAAGATTGAGGCAGGTTAAGCATAATCTCCTCCCTCAAAACGCATTTTGATAACGCTAAACGTTAAAATTTTATGCAGGATCGCGGCTCAACGGTTTCAACGACCCGTTGCGGCGCATACCGTCAGATTGTGCGGGTAATTTAATTTTCTTACACGTTCCAGCATCAACATAAGTCCATGCATCGCCCTGATAATCAACCTTAGATGACCCAGCACAGGTCGTGCCAGCGCCTGCTTTGCAGTCATTCTGGCCTTTAAGCGATACACCATAGCATCTTTCTTTTTTTGCCGCCTCAGCAGGCAAAGTTAAAACAGTGCTAATGGAAAGAGCAAAAGCGCCCGCGAGTGATAGTGCGTGAATAGATTTTGTCATTATTATTACCTCAATTATTATCAGCAAAAGCTAACATCTAAATTAAAGCCTAATCAACTTAAATTAAGTTAACATTAAGACAGAAATATCCGAGCCGGCATATTTAAGCCAACATATACAAAGAAGACTTAACAACCCATATCAATCAGTCAAAGAAGCTAAGTTGAGCCTTTGACTGCATAGCCTGCTTAACTTTTTTAGTCCGAGCTGTTCTTTTTGGCTGCCGGCGGCGACTACCCAGCGTGTCATAAACAACCTTGGAGTCTTCGCGAAAACCCTCACGGCGAAACACATCAGCCATCTTTGCACGCGCGGATTTAACCGCGGTCGCGTGTTCGTTCAAAGGTGCCGGATAGCTATCGCCAATTTTGACCTGCGCTTTTTGTTGCTGAGCAGCATCCATTTTCCAAGGCTCATGTATCCAGTCTGACCCGACATGCTGAAGTTCCGGCACCCAACGCCGGATAAACGCACCGGTAGAATCGTGATCCATGGATTGCTTAATAGGGTTATAAATCCGCACTGTATTAATACCGGTCACGCCTGATTGCATCTGCAACTGACTGTAATGAATCCCCGGCTCATAATCCGTAAACACTTGCGCGAGGTGATAGCCCGTCTTGCGCCAATCAAGCCAGAGATTGTAACTTGCAAAGCTCACCAGCATGGCGCGCATACGAAACGTAATCCACCCATTATGATTAAGGTTCCGCATACAGGCATCAATAAACGGATAACCTGTCATTCCATTTTTCCAAGCATCATAAAAGGCCTGATTATGCTCACCTTCACGCATGCCTTCAAAAAACTTATGCATACAGCTCGTTTCAATAGATGGCTGGTCTTCAAGCTTTTGTATAAAATGACAGCGCCAAGACAGGCGAGACTGAAACGCAGACAGACTCCGGCGGGACGCAGATAATTCGCGCGGATCAGCCTTATTCTTATAATGCGCCAGCGTTTTTACGACCTCTTTTACAGACAAGGTTCCCCAAGTCAGATGCGGCGATAGACGCGACGCATACTGCTCAGACAGGCCGGGCGCAGATAGGCATGTCAAATATCGGCTGACACGGGACTCGACAAAACTCTTCACCACGCCCTGACCTGCCTTGCGCCCACCTTGTTGCACCTCGTGAACAGCTTGCGGGTTTTTAAAAACATGTTTCACATCAGGAATAATACCGAGTTCTATCCCGTCCACCGGACGAATCCCGTTTGGCACTGAAACAACATCCTGCGCCATACGACGATTGCGCTCCAACGACCACTTATCCCGATTGGCTAGACGCCTGACGACGCCATTAGAAGGAAACTCATTAAACTGAATATTATTGTCGCGGCACCAGCGCAGGACCCGCTTATCCCTCTCATACGTCCACCCATTACCGGTTTCCTCATGAGCATAAACAGCTTGCAGATCAAATGTCTGTTTCAAATCTGCCAGAACTGCACACACATCACCCGCACGCACTATCAGGGGCATGCCCAAAGACGCGCAATCTTTTCTCAGTTCTGCAAGGCTGGTTTCAAGAAAAAACCAATGGCGTTCAGACGCAAAAGGTTGCGCCCAATAATCATCCTCGACAACATATAACGGCAACACACCATTTCCGGACATGCTCGCGGCTTTTAAAGGCGCATGATCCTGCACCCGCAAATCGCGTTTAAACCAAACAATATCAACTTTCGGCATAGCTTCCAGACGCCTAACAAATCTCATTAAACCGTATGACATTATGTAATCTGGATTTACAGAATGACCATCTCGCGCGCCAGCGACACTTTCACAAAAACCTCCGGCCTAAAACAGCCGAAAGCCGTAAAATTTATAAATCTCGTTGAATAAATAGACGAGCCCGACCAGCAATATCGTACTGGCGACAAATGCCGTCATAAACCCATATTTATTTATAATGATCGGAAAAACAAAAAAAACCGGTAATGTTGGCAAAACGAAAAACAAGTTAAACCGCATATGTTGCGCGATTTTATCATTATCGACGCCTTCAAAATACATCCATAAAATAGCAAAAATAGTAATCAAAGGCATGGCAGCAATCAGGCCACCAAACTTGTCGCTTCTTTTAGCAATTTCGGTGATGAGGACAATTATCCCCGCTGTCAGGAAGACCTTTAGAATAATAAACATTATTCACGAACCCTATTCTGTTTCTCGCCTAAAAGCCGCGCAAAAGCATAGCTGAAAGAAAAAATATTCAGCATGCATAGCGTGATGATTAATTTTTGAAAAATAACGGCTTCAATAAGGGAGGACTCTCCAGCACGCGGATTTTCAAATTGCCATTGATAAATGACATATAAAATATTGCTCATCAGAAAAACCACGCCAATAACCAAATATATACGCGGTATATTCACAAGAGAAAACGCGACGATGAAAAATAATGTCGCCGGGACAATTAATCGAAATGCCGTCAAAACAACAAATAAATGCGCATCGAAATAGAGATCATGAGGGGTGAGCCCGACCGCAGCGAAAAGAAAACACCCCACCACCATAAGACTGGAACCAATCGAAGCGCTGATAAAGGCAATATGGTGATGAGCGAATAGCCGCGGGATAAACAAAAACGCCACCCCGACAAGACTGAAAGCGAAAACACCCATATTAAAGAAAAAGGCGGAAAAGAAATTCGTCTCCCCCGATTGCGCATTATACCCCCCGAGTTCACTCAGAAAATTGCGGCTCAAATCATAACCAGATTGGGTCGGGTCCAACATATTGCCGCCGGGATAAAGCGGTATCGCAATCATCACGCAAGCAAGGAAAAAAATCGGCACAATTCTTAATATCGTGACAGTCCAAAAGTTCATTTAAAGCCTCTATTTTTTTCTTAATTCTTGATGCTTCGTCACACGCCCACTGACCCGTTTACGCCACATTCTAAAACTCGATGGCTTAAGCTCACGACGCATGAGCTTAATCACATCTTTTTCAGACAGCCCGTGCAACATCTTAATCTGGTCGAAAGATGTTTCATCATCCCACGCCATTTCGATGATTTCTGACACAATTTCTTGTTCCATGAAAATCCGGATTAAACCCTTATTTTAAATCTGTAAGCTTGACCAATTTGGCTGTTGGTACGTCATCGCCCTTATATAGTTGATATCTGAATGTCACCAGCCCATGTTTCAATCCGCCTGTCTCTAGCCAGTTTTCAGTGCTGGTTTCTGGGAAAGGATTTTGATGCGCGACGATGATTTTAAACCGTCCATCCTCAACTTTAATTCGGCTATTATTTAAATCTGTCTGATAGGTCTCATAGTCAAAGCTACGCATCCACCTGTTCATCATAACAACAGACCAATAATCAACATCCGGCGCAGCCCCCTCCAGCACTAAAGCCTCATCCTCTTCGATTAAAAAATTTGTGCCAAAATAAGCATTGTCATCTGTGGGATAGAAGATACCGACAAAATCGGGGTCTACAGAGTCCGGCAAGTCAATGCTGTTAAGTGTTTTGGATTGCATACGGTCAAGCGCCAGCGTGCCGCGAAAAGCCTCATTGAAAAAATGTGTCGCCGCACGCAACCCGTCTGCCGTTTTCAGCAATTCATCTTCATCTTCATCCACATCCGATGCATTTAAATTTCGAATTTGAAAAAACGCTTTCTGACTATTGGGGCGGTCATGAAAATACTGCCGCACCATAACCATATGCACATCGCGCTTGAGCTTTAGCCAGTCCGCTTCCGTGTCAGACGGCTCATCTTGGCTTAATATGATGCGGAAATTTCCCTGCGCATCGAAGCGTAAATTATCGCTGGATATATTCCCCGCCGGACGGTTCCACCCATTGGGAAGCCGCCCATAAAGCATAATGCCGAGATAATGCACATCAGCCTTATTACCTGTGATTTCATAATCAATATCACCAGAGATTTCTGCCGTAAGATAAATCGCATCGGGTGAATCTCCCAGAAACTTCCTGTGATCCGACATCCAGTCCGTAAAAGCTGGCCGTAACGGATCGCCCTTGGTCAGTTTCATCTCAAGAGCCGCAGAAAGCAGGCTGCTCAGTGCCTCAAAGCCTTCTTTTTTATCATGCTCATCCCACGCGGTTGCCATGAGCTCTGCACCTGCGGCTTCCATGCTGACAGATAGCTCATGCCACGCAGCTGCAATGTCATCATTTTCAGACCACGCGGCTGGCGGTGCGCTGATGGTTGTGTGAGACCGCATCCAGCCCATTAAATAAGCGCTACCAATGCCAACAAGAATAAAAGCCAGCACTAGAATTCTTTTTATTATTTTCATGAAATCCCCCCTCAATATACTGTTCCACAATATGAAATTTAAGAGAGGGATGACCAGCTAAATTTTATAAATTAATGTTGATATCCAGCGATTGACTTTGCCGTTGGCGAGCGCGGAACATCATCAATATCTTTCCATGTACCAAGCACCCTATCGCCAAGGCCATTGGTGATGCCCCAATTATAATTTTCATTATGGAAATGATGCCGCATATGCGCCTCACGCATGCGACGCCCCCAGGCCGTCAACGGTTTATAGCTTGAGGTGTGATGCGCCAAGTGAATCCACTCATAGGCCAGATAGTAAACAAATGACGCAAGGCACGGAACGAACGCAACCTTCCAGCCATTGGCGTCAAACAGCCAAGCGAATAAGGCATAAGATAAATAAAACTGCACAAACATCAAAAATATCGCGCTGGCTGGCGCAAATTGTAAGTCGCGGCGTTCAGGCTCTGCATGATGACCATGATGAAGCCGTATCTGGTAGTTTTGGATAAAACCCGCCTCCTGTTTGAGCGGGAGGTGCAATGTGTATTTATGCGCAACCCATTCATAAAAAGGCGCAATCCCAACCACCATCAACGAAAGCGGCCAATAGGACCACACATCCAGCACAGACACGGCTAGCGCACATAAAACTGTCGAAACCATCAATAACTGAACGCTACTATGCGTTAAATAAGTGTACCAGATATTACGCATCACATAATCTTACGAAAGCTCGGATTTTTTCACCGGCATATTAAAAAATGATTAGACTAAACTACATCACGCGCAGGAGAGAGAAAAGCGGCTAAATATGATTTTTCAATCTGAAAAACCGATTATTCAAATCGCCTATGCCGTCCAAGATGTGCGTCAGGCCGCGCAATTATGGTCAGACAAATTCGATATTGGACCGTTTTATGTGAATGAGCATATCCCTTTGGCAAATAGCTTTGTTCGTGGGTCACCAGAAAACTTCGACCATTCCTCAGCCTATGGGTGGCAGGAAAATATGATGATTGAACTGATTTGTGACCACGCCCAAAAATTATCGCCTTCTGCTGTATCTGCTGAAAAGCCATTTAGCGGCGTTCATCATGTTGCTTGGATCGCGCCGGATTTTGAAGCTGAATGCCTGACACTCGAAAGCCAAGACTGCGTTCAAATATTGTGGGCGCAAAATGGTAGTGATACCGGCATGAAACTCGCCTGGTTTGACCCGCAAAACGCCATGAACCATTTTTATGAAATCTACGAAGATACAGACGACATAAAGCAGTTTTATGAATTCTTATCGGGCAAAGCCAAGAACTGGGATGGCCGCAACCCGGTTCGGGATATGTCGGGATAATCACCGGGCTTTTGTCCATTCAAGCCGAAACAAAAATTCCCGCTTAATATGAAGCACATCAAACGACTATCTTGGATGTTTGCTTTATGGTGATACTTAATTTATCCTTTTTCAAACAAGCCATCACTTAAGAATGGATAAGGTCAATAATGAGACAATTTTTTGCGAAACATCCCTATTTCATTACATCCGTAATTGCGGGTCTCCTGCTCTTTGTTTTTTCGTCTTTCGATCATATAAAACTCAAAACCCCGCAGGGATATGAAGTAGAATTAGACCGTCTCAAACAAAAAGAGGCGATTGAAAAAGATAAACTCGACGCAGATTATCACGGCGAGCAAATAAAGTTTTCAAAATTATATACGCTCAAAGATGTAAGTCTTGGAAATCCGACTGCTGCTGATGAGAAAGCTACAGTTTATCTCCATTTTGAAGAAACGCTTGAAGCAAAAAAAATGCGCCTTTATCAGCTTGAAAGGGACATTATGAAAGCTGAAAAAGCAAAAAAACTCATTGGTAAAAAGGTTTTCACAACAGTCTGGAACTCAGATGAAGAACCGAATAAATACTCAGAAAATGAGTGGTTTAATAATATTTACGAACACGACACCCAAATTAATAATGCTGCCAAGTAAAGCGCAACAGACTTAAACGATTTTTAAGTTGGTAAAAAACCTTTGCCTAAGCCAGTTTGAGCACCTTGCTTTATATCTCATTAAAACCACCCCCATACCTAGCCCCAAACTGTGCATTCTTGCTAATAGCGGCACATATCTTATAGTGAAATCTGGTTATTGCGTCAGTATCACCACTTGGGGAGGGAATGTTATGGATGCCGCCAATCTTACAGGAAAAATTGCACTTATCACCGGCGGCGCCGCGGGCATTGGGCGCGCCATTGCTGAGGCTTATGCGGTGCATGGCGCCAAAATCGTCATTGCCGACAAAAATAAAGAGCGATGTGACGCTGTTCAAAGCGACTTCGCGGAAAAAGGCTATGACGCGCTGGTGAGCCATACAGATGTCACCAATACCGCGCAAGTTCAATCCATGATGGTCGCTGTCAATGAGCGGTTCGGGAAACTGAATATTTTGGTCAATAATGTTGGCGACTTTCTGGAATTGATTAAGCCGTTTCAAGACTTCACCGATGATGAGATTGACGCCTTGTTCAACGCCAATCTGAATTCCATGTTCAAAGTCACGCGCGGGGCTATCCCCCTGCTCGAAAAAGGTGGCGCAGGTGGCAGTATCATTAACATCTCATCCATCGAGGCCTTTCGCGGCATTCCGACGGCGGTAGTCTATTCGGCGTTCAAGCATGCCATTACCGGCTTCACCCGAAGCCTGTCACTGGACCTCGGGCCTTCGGGCATTCGGGTCAATGCTATCGCGCCTGAGACAACAGAAACCGAACAAGTGTCACCCGTCGATATGACGCCAGAAAAATATAAGGATCACATTCCGCGCTGGAATCCATCCGGACGGTTTGGCAAACCTTCAGATGCCGCCGGTTGCGCCCTTTTTCTGGGCTCTGATATGTCTGCATGGGTGAATGGAGCTACAATTAACCTTGATGGTGGCGCGCTCGCCGCTGCTGGCTGGTACAGAACACCAAGCAATAATTGGACCGTCGCGCCGGTGGTTATCGGAGACGGGTTCGGCTATTCTTGATGATAATCAACGATTTGGAACAATCACCGTATCGTAGAAACCTACATGTCCATCTTATAGAAACAAATTTTATTATTATCTAAATCTCGGACATAAACCCCGTAAAACCCCGCAGAAGCTTCTTGATTTATGTCGCTAACATAAGAAGCATTTATTTTTTTTGCATGGTTTTTCATAAAATCCACCTTGTCAGAAGATGAAACATTAATGGCTATCATCGTCCCGTTACCATTTGTAGCCACTCCACCATCTGCAGGGGTGCATATCCCAAACATTGACCCATTGCCATCAGTATAAAGCTGGACCCTGTCTGTGTGAGGGCCACGCTTAAAGTCTATCGGTTCTAATAGCTGGTCATAAAACGCCAAGGATTTCTCTAAATCATTAGTTCCGAATAAAACATATCCAATCATTTTTTTTCACCTAATCCTATTTCTGTTAGCCGTTCGCGAAGATAAGTTTTCGCTGTATGAGTTTCAGATAGCCTAACATCGGGCCTTGGATGAAGAAAGAAAGGAACCGAATATCTGGAGTTGTTTTGACCATGCTCAGGATTGATAACCCTGTGTGTCGCAGACGGATAATAATTATGCGTCGCCAGTTGCAGCATATCAGCCGAATTTACCGTAATCATATCATCTTGACATGGAACATTAATCCACTCGCCTTGCAATGTTTTTGTTTGAAGCCCCGGCTCCGAACCAGCCAATAAAATCGTAATGAGATTTATATCCTCATGAGCCGCCGCACGCTCTGCTAGTAGGGCTTCTTTTTCTTCTATGGGAGGGTAATGCAACACGCGCATTAGATTTTCTTCACTATCAGTCAGCATATCAGATAAGTGATGCGTCATTGTTTCTTTCACGCCATCCGGCAATCCAATTTCTAACCACTGGAGGAGTTGCGTTCCTAAATCGAGTAACTCTGAATAAAGTTTTCGCGTTATTATCTCACATTCAGCTGGCAATGGAGAAAATGGATATACATGAAAGAATTCTTTTAAATCTTTCTCGGAATTGCCCTTAGCGTTTTCAGATTGATAAGGGAAATATCCAGAATGTGTTAGAGGGTCTCTTAACCAAGTATTTTTATGTTTTTCCTCGGTATTAAAAAAGTCTGTCCATACCTGATAGAATGAAGATATGAGGTCTTTATTAACCGGGTGATCTTTGAGAACGGCAAAGCCTGTCTCATGTAAACTTTCATGAAATTGCTCCTTAGCATCAGGAACATGAAACCCTATCACCTTAATATCCGTCATCAATCAACTCATAAACAAATACTGATAACGCTCGCGGTTATTAATGTTGCAAGTGTTCCAGCGATTATTGATCTAAAGCCAAGCTGCAGAATGTCTGTTTTTCTCTCCGGCGCAAGAATAAATAGCCCGGACAGCATAATTCCAAGACTACTGAGATTTGCAAAACCGTTAACGGCATAAAAGGTTACGATGCGTGATCTGGGTGACAAATCCCCATCTTCAAGTTTACCCATTTCAATGAAAGCGAGAAGTTCATTAAAGACCGTTTTTACGCCCATTATCTGCCCTGCCGTCAAAGCATCCTGCCAGCTCATGCCAGTCACCCACATGAGAGGCGCCATGAATAAGCCTAATATATATTGGAGGGTAATTTCTTCCCCTCTTAGGTCGGGGAGAAAACTCAAAAAGCCGTTTAACAAATAAACCAAGGCAAGCATTACGACGATACTGGCCAATACATTTAAAAATATAATTAACCCTTGATTGGTCCCGGATGTCAGAGCATCCATAAAACCTTCATAATTATTCTCGTCTTCCTCTGCGGCATTTATCTCATTTTGTGAAGTTGAGTTTTGAGAGCTTTCTGGAGGAACCATAATCGTCGCCACTAAAACACCTGCAAAAGCACTCAATACAGAAGAAATCAAAATATGACCGGAAACATTTTCAACATAATTGTTAAGCACAACCACATAAACCGCAAAAACCGTCCCTGCGACTGTACACATGCCGGTCGTCATGATGATGAACAAATCTCCACGGCTCATTTTTGCTAAATAGGGTTTAATAAGCATTGGTGATTCAACCATGCCAATAAAAATATTTGCCGCTGACCCCAGCGCAGATGCTTCGCTGATATTGGATATATTTCTTATTAATTTGCCAATTTTTGAAATTATGAACGGCAATACACCTATATAAAAGAGCAAAGCGGTGAGCGAGCTAAAAACGATAATTAAGGGTAAACCGCGGAAAGCAAAAATATACGCATCGCTTTCATCAACTAATTCAAACGGTAGGGGTGCCCCTCCCAAATATCCAAAAACGAAACTCGTACCAAACTCTGTAGCCTCTTGGAGCGTGATAATAGCTTTATTAACTGACCCGAAAAAAAATTCAGCGATTGGTGTTTTTAAAATAGCGGAAGCAAAAACTGCTTGTGTCAAAAGCAAAATAACAACCGTTTTGAGGTTAAATTTACGTCGGTTTTCACTCAGTAATAAGGCTATGGATACAAAGATAACCAGCCCCAAAACACTTTGCAATTTTAAACCAAATTCCATCAAAAACGCCCTTGTAAAAAACAATCCATAACATTCTATAAGGATAGCTGTGAATTTTTTTCTCTAAGATACAAACATTGGCGTCTCAAGCTCTTAAGATTTGCGCCGGCATTCGACATAATCTGTATGATGAAAATACAAAACCATGTATTGAAAATGAGTTATGGAAATTTCATTTTTTTGTCATCAAAAATTCATTTTACGGTCATCATCTGCGTTAATTAAGGTTAAAAGGAAATAAAAATGAATTTAAAATTAAAAACCACACTGCTATCGGCATTATATTTCGCCACTATAGATGTTTCTTATGCAACTGAAGCGGCGCAATCCCAAAAAACTATTGGGCAGACTACAGCTCTTATTGCTGAGGCGGGTCTCTCGGATGAATACCTAAAAGACGGTGAAAGCGGTAATGTTAATTTTCCGTTTGCTTCTTTTAAAGCCATTGCCACCATTGGCGAAGTCGATGCCAAATCCGGTTTGGCGCTAACCGGGTATCCTGATGGTCATGCCGTGTGGTTGAAAGATAATAATACTATTCGTGTCGTCTATCAAAGTGAGTCATATGCCACTTTAGGGCGCTCCCCTGCTCCAGAAACATACCCTTGGGAGATGGAAACCGGCGTGACTTTTACCGGCTCGCATGTCCACACAATTGACTATGACCGAGAGGCTTTTGCCGAATTTTTGGATAATGATAAAGCCGCCAACACAATGGTCAAAACGTCAGGCAAGCTATTTAATAAGATATATAACGGCTTCGGCAATTTAGTGACCCCCTCCTCCCCTGACACAACAAATTTGTCTGGTAAGTGGGGCAATCAGACACGTCCTGATGGCACAGTCATCCAATTCAAACCGAAATACGCTCTGAGTGAAGCAGACTTTTTCTTCCAGAGTTTTTGTGGCGCTTGGTATGAGCCCGCCAATAAATATGGCGAAGGTATGGGCTTCTCTGATGATGTATGGCTGGCCGCTGAAGAATGGGAAATCAGCCCTATGTTTCCATCCGATGATAAAGACGCAAACGCCACACTCGGACTTGCGAGCATTGTGGTGGATATCGCCAATAAAACAGCCTACACCGCCCCTGCACTAGGGCAGACGGGTTATGAAAAACTGATGCCTATTCATTCAGGCCATAAGGATTATGTGGTTATTGTTGCTGCCGGCTATAATCATGGCTATGAACCCGCCCCGAACCGCATTTATATAGGCATGAAAAATCGTGCGGCCAATGGCAGACAGATTGATTATCAAACCGCCTCACCACGCGATGCCTTTCTCGCGCGCAATGGTTTATTGTACGGAAAAATCTATGGCCTGGCACTGACTCCTGAGACTTTTGCCGCATTAGGTCTGGAAGTTAACCCTCAGGACAAAATGGTTGATAGCTATCTGAAAAATGCTGACGCACCGGATAGATTTCAGGGGCGCTTCTATCCCACCTCATATCAATGGACCGGTTTCGACAATCCTGTTGCGGTTAAGAACACAGAAATGATGCTTTGGGACAGTGAAGAAGAACAACCGGAAGGCTACACATTTTTCAATGGTGACACCAAAACAGAACATCCAGCCGTCGACCCCTCTGGCAAGGCGAGATATTTCCAAAACATGACGGATGAGGGTGCCTTAATGGGTTTTGATCTCGGCAATCTCGGGGAGGTGTTCGCCACCGCCAATAATGAACTACCACCTCATCTTGATGTATCCGTTATTCGCTCGGTTGCAGCAATTGACGGGGCACTGACTGTTAAAACGGGAGGTGAATTCAAAACTGTCAAGGGTGATGCATCAATTCATCGGGATAAAGGGGTCGCTAAAATGGTGTCCCCGGACGGGCTTTATTGGTCAAAAACAGCTGATGGTGATTATTTGATTGTCGAGGAGGACTCGGGCAATGATTACGGCGAACGGAAATATGTGCTGACAATTGACGAACAAATGAATGTGGTCGACGCGCATCTTCTGGCTATCGCCGGTGGCAAATATAGTTCACGTTATCAAAAAGGTGTTTCGGCTCTTGGTGGCACATTTGTGAAAGCCGGCAGTAATGAGTTCTCCGGCAACTGGCCTGTCACAGCCCTCATTAAACGCAAATCGAATGGTGCCTTTTATTCGATGGACGAGTTGAAAGGCACGGCACGTCAAGAAATACGAAACCAAGTTCCCACCAATCGCCAGGCTTATATAGGTGCAGTCCAAGCGCGACCGGAATCTGGAGGTGCTGTTGTCAAAAACCGTGCCGATTCAGGTGGACAACTATTTTTATATAGAATGAATCTTTCGGATTAATTTCTTACTCTTTCGCCTGAGCAAGAATTCAGTCAGTATTTTATCCGAGTGTTCAATGTAAACGGTTTTCGTAGGTTGCAATGTATAAGTCGCGTTTTCTTCAAGTCTTAGTATTTCTGACGTTTTTTTCCTGTGCTTCTAACGTTTTTGCAGAACCGTATAAAATTTTATTTGGGTCATGCTTAAAGCAAGATAAGCCCCTTAATATTCTTGACCAGATTTACCGTGAACAGCCGGATGCTTTTATTTTTCTCGGAGACAATGTTTACGGAGATACTGAGGCAGAAACAATGGACGCCTTAAAACAAGCCTATGCTGCCGCAGATAAATTTCTGGATAGAGACAGTCTTGGGGAAATACACGCCATTTGGGACGACCATGATTATGGCCGCAATGATGGAGGGGGGGATTATCCATTAAAGAAACAATCAGAGGCTCTATTTCTCGATTTTTGGAAAGTGTCAACCAATGATGTCCGCCGACAGAGAGAAGGCATTTACTATGCGACGTTCCACCAAATCGGCGATATCAAAATCCAGATGATTTTTCTAGATACGCGTTATTTTCGTTCAAAACTAAAAAAATCACCTCTTAAATTCACAAAACGCTTCACGCAATATATGCCAACTCAAGATAAAGAGGCGACCTTACTGGGGGATGCTCAATGGCTTTGGCTAGAGCAAGAATTGGCTAAATCTGCGGATATTCGAATCATTGCATCATCTATTCAGGTGCTTGCAAGCAATCATGGCTGGGAAAAATGGAGCAATTTTCCTGCTGAACGCAAAAAACTCCTTTCGGCACTAAAAACCCGTAAGGGAGGTGATATTTTGTTAATTTCAGGTGATCGACATTTCAGCGCCTTATATGAGATGCCCGGCGCTTCCATAAATTCAAAAAACAGCCTTCTCGAATTCACATCTAGTTCACTTAATAATAGCTGGAAGGGCGCAAAAGAGACTGACGAATTGATGGTGGAAGAGCCCTTTGGGCGATTGGGAAGCTACGGCAAAATCACACTTTACCCAGAAAAACGAGAGCTTCAGCTAGACCTTATAGATGAAGACGGTAACAGAGTTTTTCACCAAAATAGAAAATTCTGAGTACAGTATTACATTAGTCATCTTTGTTTTAACATTTTGTAATATTTCAGCCTCATACGAAGCTAGTTCTATCTTTTTAGGGGGCTTAAATGCGCAAGATATTATTAGTTTTCCTTTTTACATTTTCCTTTATTTTTACATCCCAAGCTCAAGTGACGACCGCCAGCATCAAAGGTGTTGTCGGAGATATTGGAGCTGGTGTTAATAATGTATCTGTCACAGTGACTGATACCCGAACCAACACATCTGCAACGACTAAAACTGGTGCAAATGGTGAATATTACATTCCTAATTTGAAAATTGGCGGCCCTTATAAGGTCACCATTTCAGGTGATGGCGTCGATGAAGAGACTATTGGTGACGTGTTTCTTGAAATTGGCAAGACACAGAAAGTAGACTTCTCCTCTGAACCAGCTGCTGATGAAGTAATTGTAATGGGTCAAATGCAGAAGACTATGGACATTGCCATAGGTCCAGCATCATCCTACTCAACTGAAGATTTGAGAAACTTACCGGGCATAAACAAGGATATTAAAGACCTTGCCCAGATAGACTCACGCCTTTTTTACGATAAGCAGAACGACTCGCTTTCTTGCATGGGCATGAATAACCGCTTTAATAGCCTTACCGTTGACGGCGTGCGCATGAATGATGGTTTCGGTCTCAAAAGTGGTGGTTACCCAACTGAGGGCATGCCATTCGCTTATGAAGCGATTGAACAGTTCGCTGTTGAGTTCGCACCCTATGATGTCGAGTATAACGGCTTTACCTCATGCAACATTAATGCAGTCTCTAAATCCGGTAAAAACGAATTTTTTGGAACACTCCGTTATGATTATACGGACGACAGCCTGAAAGGTGATACTCTCGAGGGAGAGTCTGTAAGCGTTCCATCTTTTGAAGAAAAAACGATGCAGATCACGATTGGCGGACCAATTGTTGAAGATAAGCTTTTCTTCTTCGCTGCTTACGAAAAAGATGAAGGTATCGATACTTTCGAACGTGGGTATGAGGGTTCTGGTGCCATTAATGAGCTGCAAGGCTTCACTGAGGCACAATTCAATCGTGTCAGAGATGCTGCAATCAACACTTACGGTTACAATCCAGGCAGCCTGCCTTCAGGCATTGATTACGACGTTGAGAAAATTCTTCTGAAATTTGATGCAAATTTATCTGATAATCATCGGGCAACTTTGACATATAATTTCACCGATGACGCTCATACTTATGAGTCTGATAGTGACCCTGATGAATTTGAATTTAGCCGCCATCTCTATGAAATTGGAGATGAGTTGGAAAGCGTTAATCTGGCACTCTTCTCAGACTGGACAGATAATTTCTCCACAGAGTTCCGTTATGGCACTCTTGAACTGAATAACAGTCAAGAATGTTTGGATGGCAAAACCTTTGGTGAAATGGACATCCAAATTGGCAACAACTCTATCTATATCGGCTGTGATGACAGCCGCCATGCCAACGCAATGGACTATGAAATTGAGACCCTAAAAATCAAAGGTGAGCTTTCAGTGGGTGGCCATGTTATTACTGCTGGCTATGAAGTTGAGGATTATCAAGCTTCTAACCTTTTTGTTCAAAGTTTCTTGGGTGAGTATGAGTTTACGTCTCTAGAAAATTTTGAAAACCAAATTGCCGATGAAATCGTTTACGGAAACGCACCAACCGGCACGCTGGGCGATGCTGAAGTGAATTTTGGTTATAAAATCTCCTCAGTATATCTTCAGGATGAGTTTTCACTCTTAGAAGGCAAACTCGATGTTACTGCCGGCTTAAGATACGATTATTACGAGTCAGGTGATTTACCGACACTTAATCCCGATTATGTTGACACATTCGGTCGGAGCAATGCGATTAACCTTGACGGCAAAGATATAATGTTACCCCGTCTTGGTCTTAACTATGAGCATGATGAGAGAACCTCACTTCGCGGCGGTATTGGCGTCTTTTCAGGCGGTAATCCAAATGTGTGGTTGGCCAACATCTACTCCGGCGACCACATGTCAAAAGTTGAGCTAGCGCTTGATGATGACAGTCTGGTATATGGTACTAATGGTATTGATTTAACTTCATTGAACTATCAAGGCACCTGCCCTGCCGATCTTGGAACGGCGTGTCCAGGTTATTTGGTACCATCACTCCTTGCAAATGACCTTGCTTCAGGCGCCCCTAAATTTGAAATGGTAGCGCTTGATCCTAACTACGAAATTCCTTCAGAATTGAAATTTTCCTTTGGGATTTCACATATTGCCGAACTTCCGGGTGATAACTTCTTCGCGGGTGATTATGAGTTGTCTTTTGATTACATCAAATCAAAAGGTGAAGACTCAGTCGGATATATCCGTAAAGACCTGACCCTCGGCACTGACCGTGTTGCTGGTATCATCCCTCAATTGGAAGAGATTACCCCTGCAGTCGGAGACGACCCAAAAGGGACCTTGATGCTCACCAATCTACAGGGCAATGAAACGGAAACGATGACATTCGGTGTTGCCAAAGATCACGGCAATGGTTTCGACTGGAAGTTCTCATACACACATATGGACTCCCAAGATACCGGACCAATGTTGAGCAGTGTTGGTTTCACAAACTTTGACCGCAGAACATATACGCATGCGAATGAGGATGTCTTATCCAGGTCAAACTTTGAAATCGAAGACAGGTTTACGCTTGTTGCAAATTACGAGAAAGAATTTGCCCCAGATTATCTGACCAAATTCTCACTCCTCGCAACATACCAGTCAGGTCGCCCTTATAGCTTGGTTTTTGAAAATAATAACATGACGGGCTTTACACCGTATCAGGATGAGGCAGCTACACTGCTTTACATCCCGACCGGTGCTAATGATCCTAATGTTGTCTTTGATCCGGGCTTCGACCAGACAGGTTTCTTCAACTTCCTAGCTGCAACAGGTGCAAATCAATTTGCAGGTGGTCTGGCACCAAGAAACGCATTTGATGACTCGCCTGATTGGGCCAAGATCGATATCAAAATCGAGCAAGAACTTCCAGGTCTGAGACCAGGTGACAAATCTGCTGTGTTCTTGGTTGTTGATAATCTGGGTAACTTGATTAATGACGAGTGGGGTATCTTCTCACGTCCTTCCGAACGTGCGACCCTCTACACAGTCGACGCATCAACCAATAGTGACGGACAATTTGTTTTTGAAGAGTTCAATAACCCCAACCGCTTCTCCAGAGACGGTAATGCATCCCTCTGGAGCATTCGCGTTGGTATTCGTTACGACTTCTAATCCATCCCCCCTAATGGTTAGAGAAAGGGCGGCTTTCGAGCCGCCCTTTTTTAATTCCCTGAAAGAATTATGGCGCAAGGCGAACCTATCTTTCGCGACGCTCAACAAGTGCTTTTAGCGTGAACCGTTCGACGGGCTGAAGACTTCATCTTCCGCTTATCCGCCTCACCCTTCAGCTTATGAGCCTGACGAGGTGAGCGGGTCAACGAAAGTGGCATAGTTTCGGCCGCGAACGGGCTGCTTCTAAGAGAAAAATTTTGGTTGCGGGGGTAGGATTTGAACCTACGACCTTCAGGTTATGAGCCTGACGAGCTACCGGGCTGCTCCACCCCGCGCC
>ALYF01000009.1 GCA_000293845.2 alpha proteobacterium IMCC14465
TCAATCATCGAGTAGGACTTCTATAAGGGTGAATAAACATATCGCTTTAGGAGTGTAGCTCAATTGGTAGAGCACCGGTCTCCAAAACCGGGGGTTGGGGGTTCGAGTCCCTCCACTCCTGCCACCGGCGAGGAGACACCCAAAAAAGCGTCACATGCGTTAAGTCTTTGTTGATAAGGCTGAATTGGTAAAGTTTTGAAGGTCAGGAAGCGGTTGCGTTATCCTGACATATCGGAAGAAGAGGCTCATCATGGCAAACCCATTTGGATTTCTGCAGGAAGTACGTTCCGAAGTCCGTAAGGTGACATGGCCGACACGTCGGGAGACTATGATTACAACCATAATGGTTTTTATCATGGCGGTGATTGCGTCTATCTTCTTCTTCATTGCTGACCAGATTTTCAGTTTTTTCGTTCAGCTTCTTCTGGATATTGGGAATTAATATTTGATGGCTCACAAATGGTACATCGTACACGCCTATTCTAACTTCGAGCAGAAGGTGGCGGACAGCATTCAGGAGCAGGCGCGTATTTCGGGTCTGGAGGATCGGTTTGAAGAAATTTTGGTCCCGACTGAAGAAGTTGTTGAGCTGAGACGCGGGCGCAAAGTAAATGCCGAGCGTAAGTTTTTCCCCGGCTATGTGCTGGTCAAGGTTGATTTGACCGATGATGCTTATCATTTGGTGAAAAACACACCAAAGGTCACAGGTTTTCTGGGCGCTGAAAATCGCCCGACACCTATTCCGCAGCGTGAAGTCGATCGCATCATTAATCAGGTGCAAGAAGGTGTGGAACGTCCTAAGCCTTCAGTTATTTACGAGATTGGCGAACAAATCCGTGTATGTGACGGGCCGTTCGCTTCCTTCAACGGTCTTGTCGAAGAGATTGATGAAGAAAAGGCACGGTTAAAGGTCACTGTGTCTATTTTCGGTCGGGCAACACCGGTCGAGCTTGAATATGGTCAGGTTGAAAAAGTCTGAGCATGAACAACGCGGGAGCGTCATTTGACGTGTTGGACCGCGGACCATAATCGCAACACCGGAGGCAAAGGCTTCTGGATGAAAGGAACGAGAGATGGCTAAAAAAATTGATGGTTACCTGAAAATGCAGGTACCGGCGGGAAGCGCAAGCCCACCCCCGCCTATCGGTCCGGCGCTTGGTCAGCGTGGATTGAATATTATGGAATTCTGTAAGGCATTTAATGCTAAAACGCAGGAAATGGAAAAGGATATTCCTATTCCAACCATTGTGACGATTTTCGAAGACAAGTCTTTTACATTCGAAATTAAGACGCCTCCGGCTTCTTATTATCTGAGAAAGGCTGCGAAACTTTCCAAGGGTGGCAGTTTGCCGGGTCGTGAAGTGGCCGGTTCTGTGACAATGGATCAGTGCCGTGAAATCGCCAATGAAAAGTTAAAAGATCTGAATACCAATGATGTCGAACAAGCCGCCAAGCAAATTGCCGGTTCTGCTCGTGCCATGGGTCTAGAAGTGAGGGGGGCGTAATGGCTATCGCAAAACGCATTAAATCTGCCAAAGAAGGCATTGACCCTAAAAAACTCTATTCGCTTGAAGAGGCTGTTAAGCTTGTAAAAGAGCGTGCCAATGCGAAATTCGATGAAACCATTGAGGTGGCGTTGAATTTGGGTGTAGACCCGCGTCATGCCGACCAAATGGTTCGTGGTGTTGTGGAACTGCCAAATGGAAGCGGTCGTTCTGTTCGTGTTGCAGTTTTTGCAAAAGATGCCAAGGCTGATGAAGCGAGAGAAGCCGGTGCGGATGTTGTTGGTGCTGAAGACCTGATGGAAACGGTTCAGGGTGGTACGATCGACTTCGATCGCTGTATCGCCACACCGGATATGATGCCGCTTGTCGGTCGTCTGGGTAAAGTTCTTGGCCCGCGTAATCTTATGCCAAATCCCAAAGTCGGCACTGTAACGACAGATGTCGCTGAGGCGGTGAAAGCTGCCAAGGGCGGGGCTGTTGAGTTCCGGGTTGAAAAAGCAGGTATTGTTCACGCAGGTGTTGGTAAAGCCAGCTTCAGTGAAGAGCAAATTGCCGGTAATGTTCAGGCTTTTTTGAGTGCTGTCCAGAAAGCGCGTCCGACTGGCGCGAAGGGGACATTCATTCAACGTATCGCGCTAAGTTCCACAATGGGGCCGGGCGTGAAGATTGATGTCGCGGCGGCTGCCGACGGCTAAATATTTGGCGTTCGCGCCAGATAGGCGGTTTTACCGCTGAACGACTGTCCGAGATTTCGGGTGCCGCTTATAGCGGCTTAATTTCCCGGATGAGACGGGTGAAGGTTTTACCGGTTTTACCGGTTTGGGCTGGACCCGGGACAGATGAACTGTCTTCGTTATCTGTGCTTTTGCAGGGGTAACAGGGCAAAACTGAACCGGTGTGTCGTTTCGGCTTAAGAGGCCACGACGTCCGCCCCCAAGCGCACAGGGGTTGTGCGCACGGAGAGAGAAAGTGGATAGAGCGACAAAAGAAAAGCTCGTTGAGCACTTCGGTGGTGTCTTTGCAGATGCCGGCGTTGTGGTTGTCACCCACTATGCCGGGTTAACGGTTCCGCAAATGGAAGATTTGCGTCATCGTGCGGCCGAGGTTGGCGGTAGCGTTAAGGTTACCAAAAACCGTTTGGTTAAACTCGCTCTCGCAGATACGAATGCTGAACCTCTGGTTGATCTTTTTACCGGCCCAACTGCGATCGTCTATTCAGAAGATCCAGTCGCCGCGCCAAAGATTGCCGCTGATTTTGCCAAAGATAACAAAGACCTGAAATTATTGGGTGGCGTTATGGGTGACAAAATCCTTAATGAGGTTGAGGTTAAAAATCTGGCATCATTGCCGTCATTGGATGCTCTTAGGGGCAAACTTGTCGGTCTGTTAAATGCACCAGCTACGAAAATAGCCGGTGTGACGCAAGCCCCTGCCGGTCAATTGGCGCGGGTTATTGGTGCTTATGCTGCGAAGGGTGAGGCTTAATTAAAGCCAATCCGGATATTTGAAGGAGTAGAAAATATGGCTGATCTTGAAAAGATTGCTGAAGAACTCTCAAGCCTTACAGTGCTTGAAGCTGCAGAACTGTCAACACTTCTTGAAGAGAAGTGGGGCGTATCTGCTGCGGCCCCAGTAGCTGTTGCTGCTGCGGCTCCTGCAGGTGATGCTGGCGGTGCTGCTGAAGAAAAAGATAGCTTCACCGTTGTTCTGGCTGCTGCTGGCGACCAGAAAATTAACGTCATCAAAGAGGTTCGGGCGATTACCGGCCTTGGCTTGAAAGAAGCTAAGGAAATCGTGGAAAGCGCACCGAAAGAAGTCAAAGAAGACGTTCCAACTGCAGAAGCTAACGAGTTAAAAGAAAAACTCGAAGCTGCAGGTGCTACTGTAGAGCTTAAGTAAGATGATGGGGCGGGTTAACCCCGCCCCTGACATCCTCATCCACGGAGTGTGAGGGTGCGTACACTATTTACGACTCCGAAAAAATTTTTGCTGCTAGCGAGGAAACCACATGTCGCAAGCTTATGCCGGACGCAAACGTATAAGACGCTCTTTTGGACGTATCCCTAAAGTTCTGGATATGCCTAACCTCATTGAGGTTCAAAAATACTCCTATGACCAGTTCCTGCAGGCAGAAGTGCCTGATGGTGGTCGTGAGGAAATGGGTCTCCAAGCCGTGTTTAAATCGGTTTTCCCTATTGATGATTTCGCCAAAACATCGCGGCTTGAATTCGTATCCTACGAATTTGAACAGCCGAAATATGATGTTGAGGAGTGTCAACAGCGTGGTATGACTTTTGCCGCCCCCTTAAAGGTAACGCTCAATCTCATTGTTTATGATGTGGATGAGGAAACCGAGGCGCGCTCCATTAAAGGCATTAAGCAACAAGAAGTTTATATGGGTGATTTACCGCTTATGACCTCTAACGGCACATTCGTCGTTAACGGCACAGAGCGGGTGATTGTTTCCCAGATGCACCGGAGCCCGGGAGTCTTTTTTGACCATGACCGCGGTAAAACACATGCATCAGGTAAGCTATTATTTGCGGCGCGGGTTATTCCTTACCGTGGCTCATGGCTCGATTTTGAATTTGATGCCAAAGATGTTCTGTTTGTGCGGATTGACCGTCGTCGTAAATTGCCGGCAACCATGCTGTTGCATGCGCTGGATTTTGATGATGAAGAAATCCTGTCTCTGTTTTATGACAGTGTGAACTTCACACGCAAAGATGATAAGTGGGTCACACCTTTTGATAAGGATGCCCGTCGTGGAACGAAACCTGCTCTTGATTTGATTGATGCGAAGACCGGAAAAGTGGCTGTTGAGGCCGGTAAGAAAATTACCCCGCGTCTTGCCAAAAATCTCGAAGAAGGCGGTCTTGAAAATCTGCTCGTGAGTGATGAAGAAGTCATTGGTCGTTTTCTGGCTGAAGAAGTCATTAACATGGAAACCGGTGAGATTTATGCTGAAGCCGGCGACGAAATCACCGAAGACATGCTCGGCGCCTTGCTTGAGAATGGTCATACGGAAATTTCAACACTGAATACAGACCCGATTAATAAAGGCCCGTTTATCCGCAATACATTGCAGGTAGATAAATCTTCCGACAAGCTGACGGCTCTGGAAGAAATCTATCGTGTCATGCGCCCGGGTGAGCCACCAACTGCTGAAACAGCTCAGACGCTGTTCGACGGTCTCTTCTTTGATGAAGAAAGATATGACTTGTCATCCGTTGGTCGTGTGAAAATGAACATCCGCCTTGATTTAGAGTGCGAAGATGATGTCAAAATCCTTCGTAAGGAGGATATTGTTGCTGTGATGCGCACGCTGGTTGATTTGCGTGATGGCAAGGGTGAGATTGACGATATTGATAATCTCGGCAACCGCCGCGTGCGTTCCGTCGGTGAGCTGATGGAAAATCAGTATCGTGTCGGTCTTTTACGCATGGAGCGTGCTATTCGTGAGCGCATGAGCTCCGTTGATAATGATACGGTGATGCCGCAAGATTTGATTAATGCCAAGCCTGCGGCGGCGGCGGTGCGTGAATTCTTTGGTTCGTCCCAGCTGTCTCAGTTTATGGACCAAACCAACCCGCTTTCTGAGATTACGCATAAGCGTCGTCTTTCAGCGCTTGGCCCGGGCGGTCTAACGCGTGAGCGTGCCGGTTTTGAGGTGCGTGATGTGCATCCAACTCACTATGGCAGAATTTGCCCGATTGAAACGCCGGAAGGCCCAAATATTGGTCTCATTAATTCACTGGCGACATTTGCGCGTATTAATAAATATGGCTTCATTGAAAGCCCTTATCGTAAAGTTGTTGACGGTAAGGTCACGGATCAGGTCGATTATCTGTCCGCAATGGAAGAAGCCCGTTACCGTGTGGCGCAGGCGACAATCGAATTCGACGATAAGGGTGACATTGTTGATGAGCTGATTAACTGCCGTGTGAATGGCGATTTTGAGATGGTGCCACCAGAAATGGTGAATTATCTTGATGTATCTCCAAAGCAGATTGTTTCTGTCGCGGCAGCATTAATTCCTTTCTTGGAAAATGATGATGCGAACAGAGCGCTTATGGGCTCGAACATGATGCGTCAGGCTGTGCCGCTGTTGCAAGCAGATGCCCCGCTTGTGGGTACAGGCATGGAAGAAGTTGTTGCCAGAGATAGTGGCGCGGCTGTGACTGCGCGTCGTTCCGGTGTTGTTGATCAGGTTGATGCCACGCGTATTGTTGTGCGGGTGACTGAAGAAGTTGACGCATCCAAATCCGGTGTGGATATTTACAATCTGAGAAAATTTCAGCGTTCTAACCAGTCCACCTGTATCAACCAGCGTCCGCTGGTGCGGGTAGGTGACCGTGTTCAGGCCGGTGATGTTGTTGCCGACGGACCGTCCACAGAGCTGGGTGAATTGGCGCTTGGTCGTAACGTGCTTGTCGCGTTTATGCCTTGGAATGGCTACAATTTTGAGGACTCAATTCTGATCTCTGAACGCATTGTGCGCGATGATGTGTTTACATCCGTTCACATTGAAGAGTTCGAGATTATGTCCCGCGATACGAAGCTGGGGCCGGAAGAAATCACGCGTGATATTCCAAATGTTGGTGAGGATGCCCTGCGTAACCTCGATGAAGCTGGCATTGTTTATATTGGCGCTGAGGTGAACCCAGGTGAAATTCTGGTCGGGAAAATTACACCAAAAGGCGAAAGCCCGATGACGCCGGAAGAAAAACTTCTGCGTGCCATTTTTGGTGAAAAGGCCTCTGATGTGAGAGACACCTCGCTGAAACTTCCGCCCGGTGCGTCCGGTACGGTTGTGGAAGTGCGTGTTTTCAACCGTCATGGTATTGAAAAAGACGAGCGTGCCTTGGCGATTGAACGTGAGGAAATTGAAGCCCTTGCGAAAGACCGCGATGATGAATTATTCATCCTCGAGAGAAACGTCTATGACCGTCTGCAAGAATTGTTGAATGGTAAAGTTGCCGCGAGTGGTCTGAAAGACATGACAGCGGACACAAAAATCACGGATGCGCTTCTTGAGGAAGTACCGCGGAGTCAGTGGTGGCAGATTGCTTTGAAGAATGACAAAGCTATGTCCGAAGTTGAAGCCTTGAAAAAGCAGTTCGAAGATAGCAGAGCGTCTCTCGAAGCCCGTTTTGAAGATAAGGTCGATAAGTTACAGCGCGGTGATGAATTGCCACCGGGCGTGATGAAAATGGTCAAAGTCTATGTTGCTGTTAAGCGTAAGCTCCAGCCGGGTGATAAAATGGCCGGTCGTCACGGTAATAAGGGTGTGATTAGTCGTATTATGCCGGTTGAGGATATGCCTTATCTGGAGGATGGCACACATGTTGACATTGTGCTTAATCCACTCGGCGTGCCGAGCCGGATGAATGTTGGTCAGATTCTGGAAACGCATTTGGGCTGGGCTTGTTCCGGTCTAGGTAAGCAGGTTTCAGAAGCGATTGAAGCCTATGAGCAAAGTGGCGATGCCTCTCAGGTTAAGCAAACGCTTGCCAGTATTTATGAAGGCGATAAAGGCGTTGAGGATTTGTCCGAAGGTGAAGCCGTCGAGATGAGCTACACGCTCAGAAAAGGTGTGCCGATGGCAACGCCGGTTTTTGACGGCGCTGTTGAAGAGGACATTGTTGACGTGCTGACGAGTGCGGGTATGGATTCGTCCGGTCAGGTTGTTCTTCGGGATGGGCGAACCGGTGAAATCTTTGACCGGAAAGTGACCGTTGGCTTTATCTATATGTTGAAACTGCACCATCTGGTTGACGACAAAATCCATGCGCGGTCAATCGGTCCTTACAGTCTTGTCACGCAGCAACCACTTGGCGGTAAAGCGCAATTTGGTGGCCAGCGATTTGGTGAGATGGAAGTCTGGGCTTTGGAAGCCTATGGCGCGGCCTATACGTTGCAGGAAATGTTGACCGTCAAGTCAGATGATGTGGCGGGTAGAACCAAAGTCTATGAAGCTATTGTCAAAGGTGATGATGCTTTCGAGGCCGGTATACCTGAAAGCTTCAATGTCTTGGTTAAAGAAATTCGTTCACTCGGCCTGAATGTTGAGCTGACGGAAACGAAACAGAGCGAGTAGTTAAATCGTATCATAGTCGGCAGATAATCTGCTGACCAGAGAAGGAGAAACGACCTATGAATCAAGAGGTCATGAATATCTTCGGCCCTCAAGGGGGCGTTCAAATGTTTGACCAAATCCGGATTTCCATTGCGAGTCCGGAAAAGATTATGTCTTGGTCATATGGTGAAATCAAAAAGCCTGAAACGATCAACTACCGTACCTTCAAGCCGGAACGTGACGGTCTTTTCTGTGCCAGGATTTTTGGCCCTATCAAGGATTATGAATGTCTGTGCGGCAAATATAAGCGCATGAAATATAAAGACATTATTTGCGAAAAATGCGGTGTTGAAGTGACGCTGACCAAAGTGCGCCGTGAGCGTATGGGTCACATCGAGCTGGCCGCGCCGGTCGCACATATCTGGTTCTTGAAGTCTCTGCCAAGTCGTATCGGCCTTTTGCTGGATATGACTTTGAAAGACCTTGAACGAGTGCTTTATTTTGAGAACTTTATAATACTCGACCCGATGCTGACTGGCCTGACGAAGGGCCAGCTAATGACTGAAGACGAATATTATGAAGCCATGGATGAATATGGTGATGATAGTTTCGTCGCCGGTATCGGTGCGGAAGCCATTCGTACCATGCTCGCCGAACTTGATCTTGAAGAGCTGCGTGACTTTCTGAAAGTGGAAATCGCTGAAGCGACGACTGAGCTGAAGCCAAAGAAACTCGCCAAGCGTCTCAAAGTTGTAGAAGCCTTTTTGAAGTCTAATAATCGCCCTGAATGGATGATTATGACCGTCATTCCGGTGATTCCGCCGGAACTGCGCCCGCTTGTGCCGTTGGATGGTGGGCGTTTTGCGACGTCAGATTTGAACGATTTGTATCGCCGCGTTATCAACCGGAATAATCGTCTGAAAAGACTGATTGAACTGCGTGCGCCCGATATCATTATCCGTAATGAGAAGCGTATGCTGCAAGAATCCGTCGACGCGCTGTTTGATAATGGGCGTCGTGGTCGGGTTATTACAGGTGCCAATAAGCGTCCATTGAAATCACTCTCTGATATGCTGAAAGGCAAGCAGGGGCGTTTCCGTCAAAACTTGCTCGGTAAGCGTGTTGATTATTCCGGTCGTTCTGTGATTGTGGTCGGGCCGGAGTTGAAGCTTCATCAATGCGGTCTGCCGAAAAAGATGGCACTGGAGCTGTTTAAGCCGTTTATTTATTCCCGGCTTGAGGCTAAAGGCCTGTCTTCTACTGTTAAGCAGTCCAAGAAAATGGTCGAAAAAGCCCGTCCCGAAGTCTGGGATATTCTTGACGAGGTTATCCGTGAGCATCCGGTCTTGCTGAACCGCGCGCCGACGCTTCACCGTCTCGGCATTCAAGCCTTTGAGCCTGTGTTGATTGAAGGTAAAGCCATTCAGTTGCATCCGCTTGTCTGTGCCGCTTTTAACGCTGATTTTGACGGCGACCAAATGGCGGTCCATGTGCCGCTTTCGCTTGAAGCCCAGCTTGAAGCGCGTGTCTTGATGATGTCCACGAATAATATTCTGCATCCGGCGAACGGGTCACCGATTATTGTGCCGTCTCAGGATATTGTCCTTGGTCTCTATTACATCACGCTCATGCGCGAAGGCGCGCCGGGCGAAGGCATGACTTTTGCCACCATGTCAGAAGTTGAGCATGCGCTTGAAAATGGTGTCGTGACTATTCACACTAAAGTTAAGGCACGGGTTGATAGTTTTGATGAAGAAGGTAATCCAATTACCGAAATCGTTGAAACCACACCGGGTCGTATGATGGTTGCTGAAGAACTGCCAAAGCATCCTGATGTGCCTTATTCAACGGTGAACAGACTATTAACCAAGAAAGAAATTTCTAAAGCGATTAACTCGGTTTATCGCCATTGCGGTCAGAAAGAGACAGTTCTTTTTTGTGACCACATTATGTTCCTTGGTTTCCGTCAGGCTTGTAAGGCTGGTATTTCATTCGGTAAGGATGACATGGTCATTCCGGAAGAAAAACTACCCCTGATTGAGGAAACCAAGACACTCGCCAAGGAATATGAGCAACAATATATTGACGGCCTGATTACACAGGGCGAGAAATATAACAAAGTTGTTGATGCATGGGCGAAATGTACGGACCGTGTCGCTGAAGTGATGATGGGTAAAATCTCATCCCTGAATCCTGAAGATACCGACCCGAACGGCTTTATTAACTCTATTTACATGATGGCGCATTCTGGAGCGCGTGGGTCACCGGCGCAGATGAAGCAGCTTGCGGGTATGCGGGGTTTGATGGCGAAACCTTCTGGTGAAATTATCGAAACGCCGATTATTTCAAACTTCAAAGAAGGTTTGTCGGTTCTGGAATACTTCAACTCCACTCACGGAGCGCGTAAAGGTCTTGCCGATACAGCGCTGAAAACAGCGAACTCCGGTTATCTGACCCGTCGTCTGGTTGATGTCGCGCAGGATTGCATCATCACGGAAGAAGATTGTGGCACCTCCGAAGGCCTGACTGTTGCGGCAGTGATTGACGCGGGTGAGGTGATTACATCTTTGTCTGACCGTGTGTTGGGTCGTGTCCCGACGGATGATATTGTCGACCCGGTCACGGGTGAAGTGATTGTCAAAAAAGGCGAGATGATCCTTGAAGAGCATGCCGATGCCATTGATGGAGCCAATCTTGTTGGTATTCAAATTCGTTCCGTCCTGACATGTGAAACCCGTCACGGTGTTTGTGGCAATTGCTATGGTCGTGACCTTGCGCGCGGTACACCTGTGAATATGGGTGAAGCTGTTGGCGTTATTGCGGCGCAATCCATTGGTGAGCCGGGTACTCAGCTCACAATGCGGACATTCCACATTGGTGGTACAGCCCAGGTGGTTGACCAATCATTCGTGGAAGCCAATGCTGATGGTCTAATTTCTCTCGAGAATGTCAATATCGTCACGGATAGTGCCGGTAAACTTGTCGTTATGGATCGGAATGTCACGGTTAAAATCGTTGATGAAAACGGCCTTGAGCGTGCCAGTCATAAACTCACTTACGGTACACGTTTGCGGGTGAAAAACGGCGATGAAATCAAGCGCGGTGAACGTATTGGTGAATGGGAGCCTTATGCCCTGCCAATTTTGACAGAAGTCGAAGGCGAGGTGTTCTTTGAGGATGTTGTGGAGGGTGTCTCGATTAAAGAGGTAACTGACGAAGCCACAGGTATCTCCCAGCGTGTCGTGATTGACCCCTTATCCGGCTCGAAGGCGGCTGATTTGAAACCTGCCATCGTTTTGAAAGATGAAAAAGGTCAGATTAAAACGCTGGCAAGCGGCAAGGAAGCGAGATATTTGCTTTCCGTAGGCGCGATTTTGTCTGTTGAAGCAGGCACGAAAGTCCATGCAGGTGACACATTGGCGCGTATTCCAACCGAAGGCGCGACGTCCAGTGATATTACAGGTGGCCTGCCACGTGTTGCTGAGTTGTTTGAGGCGCGTCGTCCAAAAGAGCATGCGATTATTGCTGAAATTGGCGGGATGATTGAATTTGGACGTGATTATAAGAATAAGCGCCGGATTACCATTCATCCAGAAGACGAGTCCATTGAAAAAGTGGAATACCTTGTGCCAAAAGCCAAGCACCTTTCCGTTCAGGATGGGGATCGTATCGAGAAAGGCGATTATCTGATTGATGGTCTGCCGGCACCGCACGATATTTTGGCAATTTTTGGTGTTGAAGACCTTGCGGCATATCTTGTTAATGAAATTCAGGATGTTTATCGTCTGCAAGGTGTGACCATTAATGACAAGCATATTGAGGTCATTGTGCGTCAGATGCTCCAGAAAGTTGAGATTGATTATCAAGGGGATAGTGAGTTCCTATCGGGTGAGCAGACAGACAGGGTTGAATTTGACGAAGTCAATGAAAAGCTTGTCGCTGAAGGTAAAGAGCCCGCTAAAGGTTCGCCTGTTCTGCTGGGTATCACCAAAGCGTCCTTGCAAACACGGTCATTTATCTCTGCGGCTTCCTTCCAGGAAACCACGCGTGTGCTGACCGAAGCCGCTATTAACGGCAAGGAAGATAGCCTTGTTGGTCTCAAGGAAAATGTCATTGTGGGTCGTTTGATACCTGCGGGTACGGGCGGTGTGATGCAACGTCTGAAATCCGAGGCATCCGAGCGTGATAAGGCGCTTTTGGAAGAAGAAGCAGACGTCGAAGTGGTGCTTGAAACTGAGGTTTAATCTTGAGAGAAATTCGGGGCGTAAAAACCTTGAATTTCTCTTGAAATCCGGTTGACAGTGAGGGTCCCATTGGCTAAAAAGCATCAACTTTGATAACAGGGCCGTAGGTTCACATTATATGTTACGACTTTGGTGGCATATCCCAAACCTAAACGCTGTTGTTTTATTGAAGTAATTATTGGGTGCATGATTTCGGCTAATCCGAAATCCTCTGTGAAGTGAAGCCTCCAGATTTTTCTCCATTTCGGTGATGTCTGCAGGCTTTTTGGTTTTTCTTGTGCCCGAATTTGGGCGCGCAGAGAAGCCTTTTTTGTGTTTGGAAATTGGGCGAGACATATGCCAACGATAAACCAGTTAATCCGCAAGCCGCGGAAAAAGATTTTAAAGCGGAATAAGGTTCCAGCTATGGAAGCCTGCCCGCAAAAACGTGGTGTTTGCACACGCGTTTATACAACGACACCAAAAAAGCCTAACTCCGCGCTGCGTAAAGTGGCGCGTGTTCGTTTGACGAACGGGTTTGAGGTGACGAGTTATATTCCAGGTGAAGGCCACAACCTTCAGGAACACTCAGTCGTCATGATCCGTGGTGGTCGTGTTAAAGACTTGCCGGGTGTTCGTTATCACATTGTCCGTGGCGTACTCGATACGCAGGGCGTTAAAGACCGTAAGCAGCGCCGTTCCAAATATGGCGCGAAGCGTCCGAAATAGGAGTTATTTACTATGTCACGCCGCCATCGCGCCGAAAAACGAGAGATTAATCCCGACGCTAAATATGGGGATATTGTTCTGACCAAGTTCATGAACAGCCTTATGTTGCACGGCAAAAAATCTATCGCTGAGAAAACTCTTTATGCTGCTCTTGATCAGGTTGAGAGTAAAATTAGCCGTAATCCTGTCGAAGTCTTCCACGAAGCTCTTGAGAATGTCATGCCTGCCGTTGAGGTTCGTTCACGCCGTGTGGGTGGTGCGACTTATCAGGTGCCTGTTGAAGTGCGCACCGAGCGCAAAGCTGCGCTGGCCATTCGTTGGTTGATTGCTTCTGCCCGTGCCCGTGGTGAAAACACCATGGTTGATCGTCTGGCAGGTGAGTTTTTGGATGCCGTTAATAATCGCGGCAATGCCGTTAAAAAACGCGAAGATACGCACCGTATGGCGGAAGCCAACCGTGCTTTCTCCCATTATCGCTGGTAATTGAAATCTAAAGGATTCTCAGAATGTCCCGTAAAACGCCCCTAGAAGATTATCGTAATATCGGCATCATGGCTCATATTGATGCCGGCAAAACGACAACGACTGAACGGATTCTTTACTACACAGGCGTCAGCTATAAAATTGGCGAAGTCCATGATGGCGCGGCCACAATGGACTGGATGGAGCAAGAGCAGGAGCGCGGTATTACCATTACATCCGCTGCGACCACTTGTTTCTGGAATGATAAGCGTATCAACATCATTGACACACCCGGTCACGTTGACTTCACGATTGAAGTCGAGCGTTCTTTGCGGGTGTTGGATGGTGCGGTTGCTGTTTTTGACTCTGTTGCTGGTGTTGAGCCGCAATCTGAAACAGTCTGGCGTCAGGCGGATAAATATTCCGTTCCGCGCATGTGTTTCGTGAATAAAATGGACCGGACGGGTGCGGATTTCTTTAGATGTGTCGATATGATTAAGGACCGTCTTGGATCAACACCGCTAGTGACTCAACTTCCGATTGGCGCTGAAGCCGAATATGAGGGTCTGATTGACCTTATTAAAATGAAGGAAGTGCTTTGGAAAGCTGAAGACCTCGGCGCGGAATATGAATATGTCGATATCCGTGACGAGCTGAAAGCGCAAGCAGATGAATATCGTGCGGCACTTATCGAAACGGCTGTTGAGGTCGATGATGATGTGATGGAAGCCTATCTTGAGGGTGAAGAGCCTGATGAGGCGACGCTTATTCGTTGCATCCGTAAGGGGACGATTGCTCAAAATTTTGTTCCCGTCCTGAATGGTACAGCATTTAAAAACAAAGGCGTTCAGCCTTTGCTCGACGCTGTTGTGGATTTCATGCCATCTCCGCTGGATGTTCCGGCGATTACGGGTGTTGATGCCAAAACTGAGGAAGAGATTACCCGCGAAAGCTCTGACGATGCGCCGCTCTCTATGCTGGCCTTTAAAATTGCCAATGACCCGTTCGTTGGCTCTTTGACTTTCGCCCGTATCTATTCCGGTAAGCTTGAAAGTGGTCAGACACTCGTCAACACCGTGAAAGATAAGCGTGAGCGTATTGGTCGTATGTTGCAAATGCACGCGAATTCCCGTGAAGAAATCAAGGATGCGGTTGCCGGAGATATTGTTGCCCTTGTTGGTCTGAAAGATACAACAACAGGTGATACTTTATGTGTTCAAGAAAGTCCTGTTATTCTGGAGAGAATGGAATTCCCTGATCCGGTTATTGAGGTTGCGGTTGAGCCAAAAACCAAGGGTGACCAAGAAAAAATGGGTCTCGCTCTCAGTCGTTTGGCGCAGGAAGATCCTTCTTTCCGCGTGAAATCAGACGAAGAAAGCGGTCAGACTGTTATTGCCGGTATGGGTGAATTGCATCTCGATATTATTGTTGATCGTATGCGCCGTGAGTTCAAGGTTGAGGCTAATGTCGGTGCGCCGCAAGTGGCTTACCGTGAGACTTTCACGAAAGTTACCGATGTTGATTACACGCATAAAAAACAAACCGGTGGTTCTGGTCAGTTCGCACGTGTGAAAATGACTATTGAGCCGCTTGAGCCGGGTGGCGGGTTTGAATTTGAAAATAAAATCGTCGGTGGTGCTATTCCAAGAGAATATATCCCTGGTGTTGAAAAGGGTATTGAAAGCGTCCGCGAAAATGGCGTGCTGGCAGGCTTCCCGATGATTGACTTCAAAGTTATTCTTCATGATGGCGCTTATCACGATGTCGACTCCAGTGTTATGGCATTCGAGATCGCTGCGCGTGCTGCTTTTCGTGAAGCGTCAAGAGAAGCCGGTGCGAAACTTCTTGAGCCGATTATGGCTGTTGAGGTTGTGACGCCGGATGAGCATATGGGCGATGTTATCGGTGACTTAAACAGTCGTCGTGGACAAGTTCGTGGGACAGAAGCAAGAGGGAATGCTTCCGTCATTGAATCAATGGTGCCTTTGGCAAATATGTTTGGTTATGTGAACAATCTGCGTTCGATGACGCAGGGTCGCGCCCAATACAGCATGCTTTTTGACCATTATGAACCCGTACCACAGGCCGTGTCAGATGAAGTTCTGTCACAACTTGCCTAAGTTGCTGGTCTGAGAATTAATTGAGTACCTAGAACACAATCAAACTGGAGAGAGATAGACATGTCGAAAGAGAAGTTT
>ALYF01000010.1 GCA_000293845.2 alpha proteobacterium IMCC14465
TTATTTAAGATTGAAGGGGGGTTTTTTGCCCCGCCGTTTTTTTATATGTTTTTTTCGAATGACGTTCGATTAAAATTGTAATTTCTAGAAAGTTGGCTTATCATTTTTCTATTGAGTTTGTAAGAACTGCGTATTTCTTGATAATTACTCTGCAGGAGGGCCCCATGAGTGGCGAGAATCGTAAACTATTTTCAGTAGACTCACATGTCTACATTCCACCAGAAGCAATTCGTAAGCATGTTGCGAGCACCAAATTGGATGCTTTTGACGAGGCTGTGAAAGCTTATGAAAAATATGATGAAGACATGAAGCAAGGTGAAAGCCTCGCCATGGAAGACTTCGTTGATTTAGAGGCTGCAAGCCATCCGGGTTATCGTGAAGGTCCGGCTCGACTTGAGGCTATGGATAGGGACGGTGTTGCCCACGAGGTTATGTATAATGACCCGCTGGATGATATGCGTTTCTACAATAATCTTGATACTGTCCAGGACAACCTTGAGGCGTTTAACCGCGCGCTTTATGAATTTGCATCCGTCGATCCAAATCGTATCCTGATTACATATCATCTGCCGATTACGGATATTGATTTTGCGATTGAAGAATTGCACCGTGTTGTTCAGCTTGGGGCGCGTTCCGTGCAACTGCCGAATGCACCATCTGTTCTTGGTCTGCCGGATTACCATGATGCACGTTATGACAGATTGTTTGCAGCTATTGCCGAAGCAGGCGTTGTGATTGCTCACCATTTGACTGTAACAGAGCATTTGTGGGGTACTTTCCGTCGTGACCCAACCCCTCAAAAAGGTATCTTCACAGGTCTTCCGCCATCACTGATGATGGAACCGATGATGTGGTATTTCCTGACAGGTATTCTGGAACGTCACCCTGATCTTAAAATCGTTTGGGTTGAGCCCGGACTGTTCTGGATTCCTGGCTTCTTAAGATTCCTTGATCGCCGTATGCACCAGCATTATGAATTTCCGGGTGTGAAGGAACTCCCAAGTACATATTGGAAACGCCAAATGGCTGTGACTTTTGTTGATGAGCCGGAAGCTATTGACAATCGTTATGAGCTTGGTGTTGAGAACCTTCTTTGGTCGACTGACTTCCCGCATCCGTGCTGTAACTGGCCGAATGCGCAAGCCAAAGTTGCTGAGATGTTTAAAGACATCCCAGAGGAAGAAACTGACAAAATTACATGGAGCAATGGCGCTCGCATGTATGGTTTCTCTTGATAGATACCTGAACACGTGACTGATTAGTCGCCTATCTATTACGCCGTCGAAAAGTTAATAAAGCTTTTTGGCGGCGTCACTTTAAGTGTGATGGCAGATGAACACAGAGCAACATAAACAGACAGTCATTGATTTCTTTAATCATATGTCCAACGGTAATGTTGAGGGTTTTGTAGACCTTTATCATGATGAGGGTGCTGTTTGGACGTCTGGTAATACCTTAATCTCAGGTATCCAGAAGAAACCTGCCATTCTCGAATTGGCCGGGAAGATATATGAGGCTTTTCCTGACGGTATTCAGTTTAATATAGTCAGTATGATAGCCGAAAATGACCGCGTTGCTGTGGAAGCGGAAAGCAAAGGCTTGCACGCTTCTGGAAAATTATATCAGAACCAATATCACTTCTTATTTATTTTCAAAGAAGGAAAAGTTCTTTGGTTCAAAGAATATATGGACACAGAAAAAGTTACAGATATTCTGTGTGGTGGACACAAGCCTTAATAGTAGCGGCCTGAATAGTAGAGGTTTAAATTAGAAGCCGGTTTGAAATCCGGCCTATATTGCAAGAGGGATATTATGAAAACATTGATTGTTGGTGGTACTGGACTTGTTGGTGCAGAAACGGCGCGTTTGATGGCTTCGAAAGGGCATGAAGTAACGCTTATGTCCAGAAAAGCGACATCTAATCCTGCGCTCTCCGAATTTCCCCATATCGCCTTTGACTACATAAATGAAGATATTACGCTCGAGACACTCAATGCCTTTGACTGGCTTGTTTTTGCCGCAGGAGCAGATATCCGTATGCTGCCGGAGGGGGTGAGCGATGAGACTTTCTTCATGCATACGAATGGTGTGCGTGTACCCTATTTCTTTGAGCAGGCCGCCAAGTCCAATATTTCAAAAGCTGTTTACGTGGGGACATTTTATCCTGTTGTCGCCTCTGAAAAGATTGAAACAAGCGCTTATGTCCGTTCACGTTATGAGGCTGATAAAGCCCTGCGTGCTTTTTCATCACCAGATTTCGAAATTGTTTGTCTCGATGCGCCTTATATTATCGGGCAGTTCCCCGGCATAGATACACCGCATCTGGAAGGCTTGACCATGTATGCTGCCGGCAAGCTTGAGGGTGTGCCGCTTATCGCCCCGAGCGGCGGTGTTAATCATATTAGCAGTCTATCTGTCGCAGAAGCTGTGTTAGGCGGCTTCACAAGTGGTGAGGCAGGCAAAGCTTATCTTATTGGCGATGAGAATTTAACTTGGAAAGAATATTTTGAGCTTTTCTGTGAAGCTGTCGGCAATCCACAAGATTTGGATGTTATGACTGATGCTCACCCTATGTTGCCGGATATTATTCTATATGCTGGGCGCAATGCGACGGTAAGTTATGAGCCAGAAAATGGTGAACTGAATTATGGTCGTAACCGAATTAAAGAAACAATCCAGAATGTTGTTTCATCATATATGAGTTAGAGAATTAAAGGAGTTTAAATCATGACCAAAATTAATTTCATTGGATCAGACGGAAGCGTATCCGAATTTGATGCACAAAAAGGCGACTCGGTCATGGAAGTTGCAACCCGAAACGGGGTTCCCGGAATTGAAGCGGATTGTGGCGGGTCATGTTCCTGCGCAACATGTCATGTCTATGTGGATGAGGCTTTTCGCGAACTTGTTGGCCCACCAAATGTCAATGAAGAGCAAATGCTCGAATTTGCTGATGATGTTCGTCCAGAGTCGCGCTTGTCATGTCAGATTAAAGTCTCAGATGAATTGGATGGGCTGAAAGTAACACCTGCCTAAAGCGTATATTTTGGCATCTTACGCGATGTTTTTATTATTGGAGTAAGTCATGACTGTGTATCCCGAAGCAGAAGTTAGAGCCGCCGCTGAAAGACTAATCGAGCATCATTCCAAAGCCTCCGAGGTTACGGATTGGACCTTTTTTGTCGATGAGACCTATACCGAAGATGCTGTTTATCTTTGTGAATATGCAGGGGTTCGTCCCGTAACGGCTGTCGGGCGCAAGCAAATCAAAGAAACTCATTATGGCGAAGATATGGGGGGCTTTGAGGACTGGACTTTCCCATATGATGGGTATGGCGTGAATGGTAATCGTATCATCACGCATTGGTGGAATCGCGGCCCGGGCAAACGTCCTGATGGCAGCTTTTATCAAACGCCCGGCGTATCTTTTATTACCTATGCAGGCAATGGGATGTTCTCGCATCAGCATGACTTCTTTGACCTCGCGCACCAAATGAAACTATGTGACGACCTTGAAGAGGCTGGATTGCTCAATGCCCGTTTGAAAGAAATCTGGGTTAAGCCAATGAAAGCGAAACTTGTCGACATGCTCACAAGCAATATGGACTAAGTCTGGCCTAGCATTCAAATGAGATGTCATGCGACCGCGGGTTAGGCGGATAATATAAAAAAAACTACTTGAAGAGGAGAAACGCCATGCCCGCTATTTCAGTAATTGATGACATTGTTATCCAAGCACCCGCGCAGCTTATTTTTGATGTGATTGCCGATTACAATAATTTTGCTTCTTGGTGTCCTGATTATAATTGCACGATACAGGGCGCGGATAAGATTTCAGAAGGGGTGAAGGTAGATCATTGCCTTGGTAAGCCGCCTTTTACATCTGAATTTGTGCGTGAAATTAAATCCATTGATGCGCCGAACCGTATTGATGAAGCCTATATTTCGGGAGCATTGGTTGGCACTGGAAGCTGGATATTTACGGCGGAGTCTGAAGGTACGCGTGTTGCCTATGATTGTAAGGTTGATGGCACGGGTATGATGATGAAGCTGGTCATGCGATTAATTGGAACACCGGCGCATAGTAAGGTTTATCAAAATATACTGAACAGTCTGAAAAATCATTGTGAGGCGAAGGTATCTGAATAGATTACCTTCAACACGCACCTTCATAGGCACTTTCAACACGCATTAAAAAAGGGCACTGCACTACAATGATGTAGTGAGTGCCCTTTTGATTTTGTGACCGCAACGCGATCAGATGAAGGGTTTATTCAGCGCCTTCAACATAGAATTGTTTGAAGTACTCACGGAACTTCAAGATAGGTCCGTCACCATCGCACAGAAGCGGATTTGGACGGTATTTCTTGTTATCCCAAACAATGAGGTCAACAGACTCAAAACCTGCAGAATCTTCACCTTCGGCTTCACCGATAGAGTGGTTATAAAGATGCTCTGCTGTTTTTGCGTCTTCCGAACCTTCTGGATATTTTTTCCATGTGAACGCCATACGTGTTCTGGTCAATTCCGCATGTACGGGAGTTGACAGAGCGAACATGAGCATAGCAACATCACCTTTATTATGGCGTGTTTCTGATATGCCAGGACCGTGACCAATACCCCAGATATATCCATCCATAATGTTATATTTGGAAATAGGGCCATCTGTCTCAAATTCGACAGGTGGGATCATCGGGGCGCCGTGAAGAAACTTCAGGTGCGGTGTATCCACTGAGTTTTCAGCGATTTCCTGAATGCAGGTTCCGATATCCCAAGAATGGTACTTAACTTCCACATGGTTATCAGGATCTTCAAATTCTGGAACTGTTGGAAGGTCCCACATTGGCTCTACATCTTGTGGATGATACCAAGCAAAGATGATGCCATATTTTTCAACGACAGGAAGTGTCTTGAGAACTGGCTTCTTCTTACAGATACCGGGCATGACTTTGCCGTAAGGGACTTCCTTACACCATCCTTCAGAATTAAACTGCCAGTGGTGGAAGGTACATCTGATATTGTTACCTTCAACAATACCACCATGACCCAAATGGGCACCCAGATGCGGGCAGTAAGGGTCGGTAATACCGACAGAGCCGTCTTCGCCTCTAAACAAAACCCACTCTTTACCAAAGAATGTTTCCATTTTTACTTGGCCGACTTCTAGTTCGTGAGAAAACTGAACCCCAAACCATCCGTAAGGGATAGGGAATGGGCATCTTTCCAGTTCATCTCCGGTTTGGATTCTCTCCAAATCAACAGGTGCGTTCATAATAACTCCCAATTTTAAAGCTGTTATATAAGTATAAACTTACTCAATAAGATAATTCAAACTGTAATTGTGCAAAGAAATTTATTCGTTAATTTATATGTTTCTGCGCCCTATACTTTGCCTTATAGGGCACAAAAACAGTTACTTAAGACCCTTCATAATCAAATCGCTATAGCGCTTTGAATAGGGGGGCAATTGCACAAGAAAGTCGCGGAATTTATCCAATGGCTGATGCACAACAGAGCGGGCATTAGACATATGCTTAAAGCCCTCATAGCCCCCGATACGCCCCATTCCGGACGTGCCGACACCGCCAAATGGCAGATTCGGGTTCGTGCCGGATTGGATGCAGTTATTATTCACCACAGCAGAGCCTGAGGTGGAATTCTGTAAGAAGTAGTTGATATTATCCTTATTGGTCGAATAGACATAAAACGCCAATGGTGTTGGGCGCTTCGCAATAATATCAAGTACCTCAGACCTGGTAGAATAGCTGACGACGGACAGAACAGGGCCAAAGACCTCTTCATTCATGATTTCCATATCTTCGGACATATTCGTCAGAATTGTCGGTTCGATATATCTATCAGCCTTATCACCACCGCCACCAAAGACAACTTCAGCCCCTTTTTTGACAGCATCATCAACCAGCCCTTTAATACGTGTGTAGTGACGCTCATTAATAATACGTGGCACATAGCTTGAATTTTGCAGACCAGAGCCATCCGAATTATAGAGGGCTTCAATTTTTTCCTTCATAAGAGCCAGGAACTTGTCTTTCACAGACTCGTGAATGACCACATATTCAGGTGCAATACAGACCTGACCGGCATTCATGACCCGACCCCAAGCAAGCTTGGTTGCAGCATTTTCAAGATTGGCTGTCTCATCAATAATGACAGGCGATTTCCCACCCATTTCGAGCGTGATGGAAGCAAAATGCTCCGCTGCGGCTTTCATCACAATCCTACCGACGGTCATGCCGCCTGTGTAATAAATGTGATTGAAGGGCAGTGTGAGTAATTCTTGAGACACCTCAACACCGCCTTGCATAACTTGTGCTTCATCGGCGGGCAGGGCTTTGTTAATGACTTCCTGCATGACTTGAGCAGAGATTGGCGCAAGCTCGGACGGTTTCACTGCAATGGTGTTACCTGCGGCAATGGCTGGAATCATCGGCACAATACATTCAGCCGTCGGTGCGTTATAGGCCGAAATATTCAGCACAACACCTTTGGATTGATAATTAATCTCACAGCGTTTGCCCATAGTTGCGAGTGAGTTTTTCACTTTTACAGGGCGCATCCATTTCTCGAGATTTTTAATTGTGAAATCCAATTCACCTTTAATCATAACCAGCTCGGCGGCAACATCCACATCATTGGTGCGACGCTCCTCCTGACCGGATTTAAAAATATCATCTTTTCGTTCAAGCAACGCCGCCCAGATTGATCTCAGACGATCAGCACGTTCTTTTGCTGTTGTCTGACGCATGCGGGGAGCCGCATCCTGAAGTATTTTAAATTGTGAAGCTATATCGCTCATCATTTACCCCTTAAATTGTGGAATTTTGCTGGCTGTCTGCAGCATTTTTTCAAATAGTCTGTCCGGCAGCAGTTTAAATAAAGGTCCCATAACCGCGACGTCTTTGCCAACCAGATAGGAGGATTTCCATTTTTTGACATCAAGCAAACCGAGCACTTGATTAACAACAACCTCAGGCGGGTTGCCATTTTCAATTTGTGTCGGCATCACATCGGTAATTGTTTCATAAAGATACGGGGCGTAAATATCGTTCATTTCTTTGGAGACATTTTTCCAGACATCTTTTGTCGTTTCGCGAGAATTGGCGGTCATATGCGTCTTCACAGCCCCCGGTTCAACGGCTGTCACTTGAATACCAAAAGGTGCAAGTTCATTCCGCAATGTCTTGGTCAGGCCAATAACGGCATGCTTGGACATATTATAAACACCCGACCCAACCGGATTGGCTTTTACCGCACCGGATGCAAAATTGATGATACGGGATTTGCCGGGCCCACGGCGAATAAAGGGCAGGAATTCCTGCGTGACACGCATCATGCCCCAGGTATTGACCTCAAACATAGTCTTACCGTTTTTAATCGACGCGCCTTCAATGACGCCCGTACCGACATTTGCGATACCCGCATTGTTAATCAGCAAATCGAGTGGCTTACCATCGAGTTCTTTCGCGACAATTTTAGCGCTGTCCTTGACCGATTTATCGGAAGTGACATCCTGCACCACTGTGAGAATATTTGGATTATCCCCTAACTCAGAGGTATCCGCATCTGGAAGAACCCCTGCGAAGACCTTCCAACCGCGTTCTGCTAGTGTTTTTGCTTTTAGAGCACCCATTCCCATTGCAGCACCGGAAATGAATACTGTTTGTTGTTCGAGCATAATCCCACCCCTCATTATTAATTTACGAACGTGGTTCATAAAAAATTGTTTTTGAATTTTAGTCAAGCACGGTTATGCCTTTTTTCTGAAATATACCGTTTTCATTGCCTGGTTTCTTCTTTAGACTGATAAAATTAAGACAGAAGAACATATTGAATGAACTGGAATAGCTTTGACGTCGCAGTCTACGGAATTACCCCAAAATTTTGAAAAAAAAGAAACCAGAGGGCGCAAGCGTCTTTTGAAGAGAGATGATATTTTGAAGGGGGCATTGTCTATTGGATTAGACAATCTGACCATGAAAACACTTGCCGAGCATCTTAATGTCGGCACAGCCACGCTTTATCAATATTTTGAAAACAGAGAAAATCTAATGATGGAAGCGGCTGAGTACTCAATTAAGCTGCTACCGTTTCCTGATTATCGAGGGCAGGGGTGGCAGGAGCTGGCAATTGAATACACTCAAAATGTCCAAAGAATTTTGAAGCAGCACCCATCCTTTATTCATAGTCATCCGGTGACTGATTACGGCTATAAAATTCATTTCACGTTGACCGAGAAAATTCTCACTGATTTGGTTTCATGTGGTCTTGATGCCAAACAGGCAATCCAAGTGGCTCATATCATTACCATGGCGTCTTATGGGGGAGCTGTTGAAGCTATCAGGCAGGAGCGTTTACCAATCGAGGGGGCAGACATCCAAAGTTATATTGCCGGGCAATTCAAAGAAATGGATTCCAATGAATTTCCAATTTTGTCAGAGAATATTGAAGATTTTATTCTCTCGGCAGAGGATAAGACGAATTTTTTGCTGAAAATAGCACTCGCTAATATTCAGAGCGAGTTTGAAAAAAAATAAAATTTAAGGGGGGTATCTTATGCGGTTAGGTCTTTTAATCCTGCTGTTTGTTGCATTTATTTCAGGCGCAAAAGCATCAGAAAAACCGAATATTGTCATTATTTTAGCTGATGATTTGGGGTATGCCGATCTCGGTTTTCGTGGCAGTGACATTCAGACTCCGAACCTTGATCGACTAGCGGCTGAAGGTATTGTGCTGAACCGTTTTTATTCATTACCAATTTGCACGCCCACCCGTTCTGCCCTGATGACCGCCCGCGACCCGATAAAACTCGGCACGGCTTATGCAGGTTTACAACCGTGGGAAAATGGCGGTGTTTCGCCTGATGAACATTTTATGCCTGAAAGTTTCAAGAAGGCTGGCTATCAAACCGCTATGATTGGGAAATGGCATATTGGACGGCAATATGAATCCCTTGTGCCGCATCATCGTGGCTTTGACCATTTCTTTGGTCATTTGAACACGCAAGTGGATTACTACACGCATGCTTCTGCTGGTGGTCATGACTTGCAGGAGAATGGCAAATCCCTCAAACGTGACGCCTATGCCACTGATATTCATGGGGATGAGTCAGTGAGATATTTGAAAGAAATTCGTGACCCCTCAAAACCTTTTTTGCTCTATGTGCCGTTTCTTGCCCCGCATAGCCCGATGCAAGCACCTGAAGCGTTAGAGGCTAAATATAAGTCACGGCTTAACTTCCCTGTTCCCAAGCGCACCTATGCCGCCATGGTCGACTCAATGGATCAAGCGATTGGACGCATTATGGATGAGCTGGATCGTCAGGGTGTGAGCGATAACACAATCATTTTGTTCTTTAGCGATAATGGTGGTTTTGCCGGATTTGGCGGCGTCAACAAGCCTTATCGTGGTGGCAAATTAGAAACCTTTGAGGGCGGCATTAGAGTCAATGCAATCATGCGCTGGCCTGGAGCAATCCCAGCTGGGAGCAAAACGGCTCAAGCCATTTCGGTGATGGATGTCTTCCCAACTCTTGCCGCTGCCGCAGATATCGAGATGCATAATGAGAAAAAAATCGACGGGATAAATATTTTAAAGGCGCTGACAAAGGCGAAAAATATTAAGCGGCCAAAACCGCTTTTCTTCGCGTCAAACAGCCCTGAATATAATTCATTCCGTCTTGCCATGATAGATGGTGACCATAAGCTGGTTCAAATTATTGATCACAATAATAGGTCAACCGAAATCACGAACCATCTATTTGATTTGAGCAATGACCCTTATGAGAAAAATAATCTGGCAGAGGAAAACCCGTTAAGGGTGAAAAAAATGTCTGATGCGATAAATGACTGGCGGTCGCAACATCCGGTGAGTGGGCTTTATGTGTCTATTTCGCCTAACCCGTCTTGGCGTGCGCCTGCTGATTATGCCGAGGATGTGCGTCCGGATAATCAAACTATACTTAAATCATGGGGCGGGTTTGGGCGCGTTGCGTCTCAAGTTTTGCAAATGCGGTATGGCGAAAAAGGTCGTATCAAATACGAATAATTGGAGGGGATTATGGGAAAAATTTTAAAATTTATAGCCATCGGTGTGGTCGGGCTCCTTGTGGTGGGTTTCTTGACCTATCAATATTCCGACAGTGCAAAGAAGCTGGTGCAATTGCAGGCACTTGATACCGTTCACGATTTGGCAACGAGCCGTATGAAAAAGCAGGCGGAAAATGGCTCAACAAGTGTGGCGGCTGAATTTATTAATTTCCCGATTGAGGCGACGGAAGTCGCTAAAGGCGTCATCCGCGTCACGGGGATTGGTAACATTTATATGGTGCCGACCGATGCAGGCAATGTGCTGTTTGATACGGGTCTGGTGATGCAGGTTCCAAAACAAATTGCTGCGATGAAAGCTGCGGTGCCGAATAATAAGCTGACGCATATCGTCCTTAGCCATTCTCATGCGGACCATATTGGCGGCGTCAAATACTGGAAAGAAGATGGTGTTGAGATTATCGCACATGACCAGTTCACGGAGGAGCAACGCTATCTCAAAGCGCTTGAACCTTATCTGCATGGCCGTAACCGTCTTTTATTTCCTTTTATGCCGGAAGAACCGCCAACAGCAGATATGATTGCCTATGGTGGGATTACACCAACACTGACCATTAAAGAAGGTGACAGCTATCGTCTCGAACTTGGCGGTAAAGTCATGGATATTTACGCGATGGCAGGTGCAGAGGGCGCCGATAATATGGTGATGTGGTTGCCTGAACAGAAGGTGCTTCTTTCTGGTGATTTCTTTGGTCCTATGTTTCCGCAATTTCCAAATGTATTCACCATGCGCGGTGAGAAAATCCGTAAACCTGCCGAATATATCAGATCGCTTAATCGTCTGATTGACTTGGCTCCTGAGGTTATTCTTCCGGGCCATCTTGACCCCGTGACAGGGCAAGAAAAAATTGTTGCCGGTCTGACAAAAATGAGAGACGCCGTGCAATATGTTCATGATGAAACCATTGCCGGTATGAATAGCGGAAAAACACTTTATGAGCTGATGGAAACCATCACTCTGCCGCCTGAACTTGACTTATCACAAGCGCATGGCCGTGTGTCTTGGGCGGTGAAAAGCATCTGGGAATATTATGCAACATGGTTCCATTTTGACCGGACAACTGAGCTTTACGGCGTTGACAGGGGTGATGTTATGCCCGATGTCGTCGCACTAGCTGGGGCGACAGCCTTGCTTGAAAAAGCGCGTACGTTTAATACAGCCGATCAACCTGTTCATGCCATGCACATTATTGAAATTTTGCTGGCAGACCCAATGCAGGCCTCTGACCCTATGGTTAATCAGGTAAGGCTCGAAACCTTACAGATATTGCTTGATAAGGCGGTTAACGGGATTGAAAATAGCTATGAGATTTACTGGTTGAATGCCCAGATTCGTGAGGCGGAAGCTTTACTTGCCGGTAATGAAAATAGTCCTGAAGGTTAAATTAACAGTCGTTCAGCAAACCAGAATAAGCTCAGTCCAAACATTGCAGGCGCGACAAGATTTTCAAATCTATCGCGCCTGAAGTTTGTGCGCATTTCAAGGCTGGATATCACAATATAGACCGCAATAAGGGCGGTGAGTTGTGCCAATTCGACACCAAGATTAAAGCCGACTAAAGGTGTGAGGATATCGCTTTTATCAAGGTTGATATGTTTTAAGCCACCTGCAAATCCTGCGCCGTGAACAAGACCAAAGGCGACGGTGAGAAGGGGAAATAGCTTTGTCTTGGTTTGCCCGGATTGGCTGAGATGTTGGTAGCTAAACAGCGCGAGAGGCAGAGTGAAGAACAAGCCCGTTGATAGCGGCAGTCGTCCAAGATATATCGCCAGTCCGCAAATAAGCATCAGACCAATACTGAGCAACATCGCGGAAAGAGGGCGTGTTTTCTCGGCTTTTCCCGCTATATCATAGGCCGTCAGAGCAATGGTCAGGCCGATAAGGGCCTCTATCATTTTTTCATGTGGCGTGATGATGTCCATATAAGCCAGCGCCAATGTCAGGCTATGCCCAAGCGTGAAGCCTGTAATACAAAAAACAGCCAATCGCGGCGTGGCGGCAAAGAGCGCTAGGGCGAGCAGAAAAATCATATGATCGAGGCCGGAGATGACATGAATAAAGCCGAGCCCGATAAAGGCGCTCAAGCTGTCGATAAAGTCCCGCACTTCAAAAACAAAATATTGCTGCGCATTATTCAGCACAATCTCCTGATTTTCGCCGGCGATAGAAAATCTGGCAAGATGAATATGAGCTGGCGATACGGGGGTAAAGCTCGAAATTGTGATGACAGGTGCTGAGGCGATTATGGTTTCGGGGCAGATGACTTGTCCACGTGCGCGAAAATAACCACTCATAGTGTGCTGAGTGACATTCAGATTTTCTAAGGGGCAGGGTGTTTTATTTTGGATGACATGAAGGGTGTCCGTAAGATGGCGATGCAGGAGTGCGGCATAATCCATGGACGGATAAAGTTGAGCAAGCTGGGTGATACGCCGTTGGTCAACCGAGAAGATGAATTTCAAGCTATTCGCTTCTTTTTCAGAGATAATTTCCCATTGCGAAAAAGACTGGCTTTTTGTATGCGCTAAAGCGTCGACTTGCGCGGCAACAATCATGACGAAAAACAAGAATAAAGCGCGCATCAGTTTCTATAATCTGGCGGGGTGGTGTAATCGCTGTGTTCGATAGTCTCAATCACCTCGTCGTGAAGTCGGATGTCTGCCGAACGTCGTAAATCACGCAGATAGCTCTCAAATGCTTTTTCTTCCTGACGTCTTTGCCATTCTGCGGTGACGATATCCTTAACTTCGCCGAATTGAACATCCAGACGTGTCGCTTTCATTAGCCATATATACATATATTGTGGATTGGCGGTGCTACCCGATTTTATCGGGCCAATAATCTCGCCTTCTTGCAATTTTGCCAGCCTGTCTCGTGCCGTGCCACCGAGATAATCAGCGGCTTTGCCAAGGGGAATATCGTCAGGTAGGTCTTTGCCGGTTAACCCAAGTCGTTGCCCAGCGGCTTCAAATGCCTCACCATTTCTTATGGCCTGTTTGAAGGCATCTGCGATAGACGCATCATTGGTCGTCAAGGCTTTTACCCGCACCATGCGTGGGGCTATAAATAAATGCTTATTCTCGGCAAAGAATGCTTCCAGCGTCGCCGTGTCAGTTTCATAGTCAGTCAGCAAGGCAGTGCTGCGCATAAGAGCTTGCACCAAATTCTTGCGCGCCATAGGGTCTGACCGCGCCAGGCCAATGGCGAGCGCATGTTGCAAAATAACTTCTTCATCAATGAGGACTTGCAACGCGGTTTTTTTATCAGCCTCGGTCAGACTGCGATCTAGCCCGGCCTGCATGGCTGTGAGTGCGCGCAGATACTCAACCTTACTCACCCCCTCACCATTAATGGAGGCGACGGGTACATCGCTGGATACGCGCAGGTTTTGATTGCCGAATTGAGGCGGCAGAATACCTAATGCCGTGAGCGAAGCAAGCGTCAGCCCTGCCAATCCTGCCAGTGTGAATAGAAGCGTGTTTCTCAAAACGCATTCAACCTTATTGCATCATCATTTTATCTGACTATTGACCAGCCTGTGCAGACCTATTGGCACCATAATTCAGATAAATGGGTGATGACCATGCCCGCACATCTTTCATGCTCAGACAGTCATCATCGCCTGATCTGTAATCGCCTGTGCAAACTTTGGCACGCACGCAATTACCTTCTTCGTCATATTCGCATTTCACCGGCTCAGCGTTTACTGTCGGCATGGGCTCCTGAATGGCACGGGCATAATAAAGCGCGTCTCTTTCACCAGCTTTAAAGTCGGGGTCGGAGAAACTGAAGCTACAGCCATTTGGGTCAGCTGCGCAATTGTGAACAAGAAACGGATCATCGATTAAATCACCCAGTTTTTCATCTGGTGAGGTTTGTGGGCGGATACGCACAATTTCAATGCGCTCAATCAGATTACGTTCGTCGGTCGGGTTATAACATTCCCCGCCGCAAATATCATTCAGGCGCTCAGTGCCTAAGGCGGCGACTGCGTGGTCAGGACAACCTGGCTTTTGCTTGAACGACCCAACGGCTTTCACTTTGAAAGTGCCGCTTGAGGTGGTCTCGATAGATGAGCCCATCGGTGTTTGAGTGCCATCACTTGCGACATGATCGAACCACATCAACATGCGTGGGCCAGATGTGCCGTAGGTTTCACGTCTTTGTAAAGCGTCCCAGACTTCCTCGCGGGAGCGACCTTCTGTATGTACAGCGGCAAGGCCACCTGTTAGCCAGAAGCTAGATTGACGTTCAACTTCAGCCAGGCCGAGATTGGCATTTTTAGCAAGCTCGACCGGATCCAACGGATGCACATAGGCGTCTACGGGTGTGATTTCGGGTTGTAATCTTGCCAACCACTCAGCAGATTTCGGGCCTGCGGCCTCGGTGTTAAGGCGTCGGCCAAATTCCTTATATCCCGTACCTGGGCGCGCACGGTGATTGTCAGAAGACGAAATAAAGCCCCAGTTAAAGCGGGTTGGATTTTCAGCATCTTCATCAAAACGCGACAGGGCGAGACCGGCTTGAACACTGGTCAAGGGACGGTGATGAAATGCGGGTAAATAACAATCAGTACATTGCCCTGACAATAGCCAGTCAGCAGCTGTGTCGCCGCCCAGTGCAAGGTGATAAGATGGTCCCATAAAGGCTGCAACGTCTCTGGCCTCTGAGGCACGCAAGGTGCATTCTTCAGATGACGTTCCCTCGGCGAGACAGCGTTCCTCAACAATCTCACCCATACGGACGCAGGATGGTGTGTAATCTTGCGTGGCGGGCGGGCAGATGGCTTTGCCATTATCGTCAATGATAAGCGTTTCAAAGTCTCTATATTCTTCTGAGTTACCGTGACCGGAGAAGATTTCAATCAACGAATATTCTTCTGGTCGGTTTTCAGGTTTGAGTTGCTTATCCCATGTTGTGTTATGCGGCGTATAGAGACCCCAGCTTGTGCCATGTGGGATGATAAGCGGGTCAAGATTTTGTTCGTCTCTAAGCTTACGAATAAGGTCGCCGGGGGTAACAGCTGTTTCATAACAATTTGCCGGAAGCTCGTTTGACGGCGTGTCAGCATCACATTCTGGCACGGCCTGAATATTGTTGAAAAAAGTATTGAAGTCCCAGTATATCTGACGGTCTTCAAATTCCATGAGAGACACAATGGCTGGCATGCCTTTGGCATTTTTTCTAAGCGCCAGTGAGGTTATACCTGCGGCGGCAACCGTTCTGACAGGTACGTCTTTATCTTCAAGCCCCTTAAAAATGACATTCTTATGGCCATAATGGGTCTCAGGTGTGATGCCAACTTGTGTCCATTCAAAACCAATCATAGACACCATGTCAGGATTTGACTGGTCGTTGGATTTGGCCTGACATTCGCGGATACTTTGTTTTGCATTTTCCCAGCGCTCGGGGATGGAGGCTTCGGCGTGGTCGGTAATAGCCCAGAAATCTAGCGCCGAGCAGTAGCGCGCATAATCGCAGGCGTCAGCAAGTGGATGAATGCCTTTGCCCTGATAAAGGGGAAGTGACCATAAAAACGCATCGGTAGAATAGGTTGTATGTACGTGCAAATCGCCAAACATGATTTGATCGCGGTTCGGGGCAGGCGCAACAGAAGATTCTGCAAGCTGGCGTGCCAGTACAATGTCATCGGGTATCGCTTCGCCTTGAATAATGCCGCGTTCGCGTTCGCTTCCAAGGTGTCCATTTTCCGATAAAAAACTAAATACAAACCAACTGCCCACCAGTGCGAGTACAATAGCTGACAGGCTCAAAATTGCTTTTTTAAAACCACGAGACATAAATCCCTCCTAAGTCTGTTGATTATATTATTATGGATAGTATCTGCTAATTGTATCTACGACACAAGCAGGGCGCTCCTCTCCCTCAATTTCGATTGTGATACGTAAGGTAGATTGGATGCCACCCTTCATTTCTTCGACTGTGATAAACTCACCAATCGCACGAATGCGTGCCCCGACTTTTACGGCATTCGGGAAGCGCGCCATGCCGACGCCATAATTGACGCCCATAGACATCTGCTTAACCTCAATTAGTTGAGGCAGGAATTTATTGGCGAGGGATAAAGTAAGATAGCCATGCGCGATGGTGCCGCCAAATGGCCCGTCCTTGGCTTTTTCTGCATCTACATGAATCCATTGATGGTCATCTGTGGCATCAGCAAACATATTGACCCGGTCTTGTTTCATCTCCACCCAGTCTGTCGGGCCGAGAGTGACGCCTTCCTGACCAAGAAGCTCTGCAGGTGTTTCATATATTTTTACCATTTTTATTCCCCTAAGCGTGTTGGCTGGAAGCTGAAATAACTTCGCCTGTAAGATAAGATGAATAGTCACTGGCAAGGAACACCATAATATTTGCCTGCTCCCAAACTTCACTGCCGCGCCCAAACGCTTCCTTGGCTTCAAGCTCGGCAAGCAATTCTTTCGTTGTTACCTTGTGTAAAAACTCATGAATAGCAAGGCTTGGTGCAACAGCATTTACCCGAACGCCAAATTCCGTGCCTTCAATTGCGGCACAGCGTGTCAGTGCCATAACGCCAGCCTTCGCAGCCGCATAATGTGCCTGTCCCTTTTGTGCGCGCCAACCCAGCACAGAGGCATTATTCACAATCACGCCTTGTTCTTGTTCTTTCATAATCTGCATAGCGGCGCGGTTAATTCTAAAGCAACCATTTAAAGTCACATCAAGAACCATAGACCACTGCTCATCGGTCATATCAATAATATCTGCTGTGCCACCAAGACCTGCATTGTTAATGACAATATCAATGCGCCCAAGTGATTTTTGGGCGGCGGCAAATAAAGCGTCCACATCATCTTGAACCGTGACATTGCATAAACCCGTATCGGGTTTTTGTCCGGTAACGGACTCTAGTCTCTCGGCGGCATCGGCAAGACGCCCTTCATGGATATCAGAAATAAAGACAGTCGCCCCTTCTTCGATGCATTTTCGCGCCGCAGCAAAGCCGATACCTGTGCCTGCGGCGGCGGTGATGACGACTGTTTTGCCAGCGAGGAGGTTATGCCCCTCGACATAGTTAGGGGGGAGTTTCAAATTAACCATTTGCACTGCCTCTTGGTTCTTTGGGCATGCCCAAAGCGCGTTCGGAAATAATATTCCGCTGAATTTGGTTCGTGCCTGCGTAAATTGTATCTGCACGGGAGAATAAGAAGAGTTTTTGAAGGGGCGAAAGTTCGTCTTCAATTATCTCAGCATCTGCGCCGATAACATCCATTGCCAGTTCACCCAAATCTCGATGCCATGTGGCCCAGAAGATTTTGGAGATATAACCTTCTTTGCTGGTGCTGCCATCTTGCGTACCGTTTAGCATGCGGAGCGCATTAAAGCGCATGACTTTCAGTCCGGCATGCGCCTCGGCAATACGGCGGCGTAAGGTGGGGTCTTTGGCGCGTCCGTTTTCATTGGCAGTTTTAATGATGAGGTTCAGCTCATTTTGGAACATCATTTGTTGACCAAGGGTCGATGCCCCGCGCTCAAAGCCCAGCAATGCCATGGCGATTTTCCAGCCTTCGCCGACATCACCAATCATATTTGTGGCGTCGGTTTTAGCTTCCGTGAAATAGACCTCGTTAAATTCTGCCGTTCCGCTTATCTGGTGAATAGGGCGGATTTCTATGCCCGGCTGGTCAAGCTCGACCAATAAGAAAACAAGACCATCGCGGCCTTTCGAGCCTTCTTCAGCGCGTGCGATAACGAAAATCCAGTCGGATTCATGGGCGAGTGATGTCCAAATTTTTTGACCATTAATCACCCAGCTGTCACCGTCTAAGCGGGCCTTGGTTTTAATGTTAGACAGGTCAGAGCCGGCATTGGGTTCGGAATAGCCTTGGCACCATAATTCGGTGCCATTTTTGATGCCGGGTAGGAAGCGCTCTTTCTGCGCTTCTGAGCCATAAGCGAGTATTGTCGGTGCCATAAGTGTTTCACCAATGTGACCAGCGCGTCCCGGACCACCATGGCGCGCATATTCTTCGTTAAATTCGACAAAATCCATCAAGCTTAAATCGCGCCCACCATATTCTTTGGGCCATTGCAGACCAATCCATCCAGCTTCACCGAATTTTTGTTCCCATGCACGGCGTAATTCAGGGGAAGAGTCCTCATCTCCCGGACCACCACGCCAGCGGATTTGTTCAAATTCGCCGGTTAAGTTCTCCAGCATCCATTGGTTGAGTTCTTCGCGAATACTCATATCACTCTCCTGAGATGTCTGTTGTGTTTTGCGCCAGACCAATTTGATCTGCAAGCATTTGGAAACCGTCTTCGGAAGATGTAAAGAGGGCGCGGTTGCCGCGGGCGCGTTTGAAAAAATAGTGCAGGGGATATTCCCATGTGAAGCCAATGCCGCCATGCATCTGAATGGCGTCGCCTGCAATTTTGAAATAAGCTTCGGCGGCATAATTTTTAGCAATTAATGAAGCTTCAAATTTTGCTACAGGGTCATCATCCAAATCAGGGGATGCGGCGAAATATGACGCCGAGCGTGCGCTTTCAAGAGCAATGAACATATCCGCGCATTTATGCTTTACCGATTGGAAGCTTCCGATTTGTCTGCCGAATTGAACCCGTTGATTGGCATAATCCAGTGTCATATCCAAGCATCGTTGCCCGCCGCCGACACATTCTGCCGCCAAGGCGCCATGAGCAATCTGAAGAATTTGTGAAAAAGCGGTATTATCCGTTTTGCCTATCGCTTGCCCATCAGACAGGGCAACATTCTCAAAGAATACTTTTGCCTGACTTCGGGTCGGGTCTATGGAGGCAAAAGGCGTTACGCTTAACCCTGCCGTATTCGGGCTGTAGCCCGTCAACGCAACATTGTTATCTTCATCATAAGCCGCCACCAAAATAAGATCCGCATGCGCTGCATCTGTTGCAGGTGAGACAACGCCGCTTAGTGCGCCATTTTTAAGTGTTAGTTGATTGCGACCATCGAGAACAGAAATAATAATGTCGCCACTGGCAATCTTGCTCAGTAAATCCGCTTTGTCATCTTCGCTAGCAAAGGCCTCAATCATATCTGCGCCTAGCACACAGGTTGAGAAAAATGGCGCACTGAAAAGCGTATAGCCGGTTTCTTCCATAATCACTGTGCGGCCTAACAGCCCCATGCCTGCGCCGCCATATTGTTCGGCTATGCTGATACCCGCCATGCCTTGATCACGGGCGAAGCCTTCCCAAGCGGTGCGGTCAAACCCCTGACCTTCCTTGGCGACACGGTGCAGGGTTTTCCCGCCATCTTCCCAATCAGACAACCAGCCTTTAACGGCCTCGCGGATCATGTCGTGATCTTCCTGAAATGGAAATGACGGCATAGGCTTTAACTCCCGTAAACTTTTTGGGCTGGCGGTGTAATCTCGATTAACTCACGGAGTACCGCTTCGATTTCTTCTGGTTCGTAACGTGCTTCTTTATCTTTAATCGGGCCGGTTTTATAGCCGTCAGCAATAGATAGTTTTCCGCCAAAGGACTCGAAGCAATAGCCATTAATATCTGCTGACTGTGAACTGCAGAGATAGACAATGAGAGGGGCGACATTTGCCGGGTCGAATTTATCGAAACTGCCATCTTCAGGCACTTTCATCATTTCGGCAAAGACCTCTTCTGTCATACCTGTACGGCCTTGCGGGGCAACCGAATTTGCGGTGATGCCATAACGGGCCAGCTCGGCAGATTGGTTGAGGGTTAGTGTCAATATCCCACCCTTTGCGGCTGCATAATTGGTCTGCCCAACTGAACCTTGCAGTCCCGCGCCGGAACTGGTGTTGATAATCCGCGCATCGGGGTTCTCCCCATTTTTGGATTTTTCACGCCAGTATTTTGCGGCATGAGAGGAGAGGCAGAAATGCCCTTTTAGATGCACGCGTATGACAGCGTCCCAGTCATCCTCACTGAGCGAGGTGAACATGCGGTCTCTATTATTACCTGCATTATTCACCACGGCATGCACATCGCCAAAACGTTCAATGGTGGCTGCTAGAATTTTGCCTGCCGAGGCGTAGTCCGTAATGTCATCGAGATTAACAATCGCCTGACCACCTGCATCATTAATGATTTTGACAGTGTCGGCGGCTGTGTCAGCATTAATGTCATTAACCACGACATTGGCTCCCGCCGCTCCGAGCGCGATGGCATAGGCGCGGCCTAAGCCGCCACCTGCGCCTGTGATGATTATTGTTCTATTGTCACATAAGCCCATATTTAGAGCCTTTCAATGATGGTCACATTAGCCACACCACCACCTTCACACATGGTTTGCAGACCATAACGCCCGCCTGTGCGCTCAAGTTCATTGAGCAGGGTCGCCATGAGTTTTGTGCCCGTTGCGCCAAGTGGATGACCCAGCGCAATTGCGCCGCCATTCACATTGGTTTTCTCATGCGGATAGCTGGTTTCTTTCAGCCAAGCCATAGGCACCGGGGCAAAAGCCTCGTTAATCTCGACGAGGTCAATATCATCCAGTGACATGCCGGTTTTCTTCAACGCATATTCCGTAGCAGGAATAGGGGCTGTCAGCATGAAAATCGGGTCATCACCGCGGACACTCATATGATGAATACGGGCGCGCGGCTTCAGATTATATTTTTTAACGGCATCTTCAGAAGCCAATAACATGGCTGATGCGGCATCGGATGTCTGACTGGAAATACCTGCATGGATGCGTCCGCCTTCTTGAATTGGCTCTAGGGTCGCCATTTTTTCCATTGTGGTATCGCGTCTGACGGTCTCGTCCATATCGAGGCCGTTAAACGACACAACCTCATTGTCAAAGCGGCCTTCATCAATTGCGTTTGCGGCTCTCTGGTGACTGGCGAGCGCATAAGCTTCCATCTCTTCTCTGGAAATATCCCATTTTTCAGCAATCAATTCCGCGCCATGAAATTGTGAGACCGGTTCGTGACCATATCGTTTGACCCAGCCTTCTGAGCCTGAGAACGGATCGTTAAAGCCAAGAGGCTTAGCGAGAACCATGGCGGAACTAATTGGAATTTTTGTCATTGTCTGCACACCGCCAGCAATAACAAGGTCTTGAACGCCTGCCATAATGCCTTGCGCGGCGAAATGAACAGCTTGCTGCGATGACCCACATTGACGGTCAACGGTCACACCAGGAATGGCTTCGGGCAGTCCTGCCGTGAGCCAGGCTGTTCGCGCAATATTACCAGCCAGAGGTCCAACCGCGTCAAGACAACCAAAGACGACATCATCATAATCTTCTGCAGGAATATCATGCTTATCAACCAGCGTGCGCAGAATAAAAGCGCCAAGATCAGCACCATGCACATCCGCAAGGGTCCCTTTGCGCCGACCTGTCGGTGTGCGGATTGCATCAATAATGTAAGCTTCGCCCATAATTTTCTCCTTAATAACTAAAAGTTGTTCCCGGACCAAGTTCAGCATCATCCGCTAAAATCAGAGTTTCGAGAATATTAATATGATGATTGCGGTCTCCCCATTCACCGCAAAGCGCCCATGCGCGTTTCATGAACATGTGCAAACTAACTTCAAACGTATAACCCATCCCACCATGAACTTGAATGGCTGTTTCTGCGGCTAACATCGCTGTATCTATGGCAGAGATTTTGGCTTGATGCACGCAGCGACCCATTTGTGAGGCGGCGAGTTGAACAATCGGGCGGGTGAATTCAATTTGCGTATGTACATTCGCTAGCTGATGTTTAATGGCTTGAAACGACCCGATTTGCTTTCCGAATTGTTCACGGTCTTTGGCATAGTCCACAGACAGAGTGACCATGCGCTTTGACAGACCGCAGAGAAAGGCCGCATTGAGAATTGTGCCGCGTTGGTCAATCTCATCCAGCCCGTCGCCAGCCTGTGAAATTTTAAATAGCTTGCGTAGTGGGTCGATAGATTTCAACGGGGTGAGGGTAACATTATTTTTATCAATCAGACGCGCTTTGCCGCCTTCACCAATCAGAAACATATCTGCTTCATCTGCATGGCTAACCATACCGGACAAACCGTTAACGGGCAGGACTTTAAGCGCGCCGGAAACCACGCCGTTTAATTCGTCCGTTGCCCCCATCTCGGCGAGAACAGGTACGCTAATGCCTGCCATGTCGATAAGCGGTTCAGTGAGAGCAACATTGCCGGCCATTTCAGCGATAGCCGCCATGACAGAGAAATCCTGTGCCAGCCCGCCATTATCTTCGGGCGCCATGAGACCCAATAGTCCCAATTCAGCAAAATTATCCCATAAAGAAGGTGTGGTATCAGATGTATCAGTCTCCAGAAACTGACGCATATACTCAACTGTATGCTCGCCGGTAAAGAAGCCGTCCGCCGCGTCAATGAGTTCTTGTTGGTCTGACGTGTAAATTAAATTCATGCCGATGCTCTTATTGCCTTGGAAGACCGAGAACGCGCTCGGCAAGAATATTGCGTTGAATTTCATTTGTGCCGGCATAGATAGGACCGGCAAGGCTGAACATATAACCATCCAACCATCTGCCATTCTCAATCGCGCCGTCGCCTTCTTCCAGTTCGGCATGCATGCCCATAATTGTCATGGCTGTGCGGTGCATGGCACGGTCCATCTCAGACCAGAAAATCTTATTTGCGCTGGCCTCGGAGGATATGGACGCGCCGCTATCAACCTGCGCGACAAGGGCATACGTGGCGGCGGTGAATCTTTCCGTATCGCCCCATGCCTGAAGGACTTGCTCTTTAATGCCGGAAGAAAGACGATTGGCGTTTTGCTTGTATAGTTTCACCAGCCTTGCGGCGGCGGCCTGAAAGCGTGCGGGCGAGCGAAGCAAAAGACCTCTCTCAAATCCAGCCGTTGCCATGGCCACGCCCCAGCCGCCATTTTCAGGACCTAGAAGATTCTCGACGGGGACACGCACCTCGTCAAAAAATAGCTCGGCAAAACCGGGGTCGCCATCCAATTGGGCAATCGGGCGCACTGTCAGGCCGGGGCTGTCGAGTGGCACGAGGATTTTAGATAGGCCGTGATGTCGGCTGCTTTCAGGGTCGGTTCTGAACAGGCCAAAACACCAATCGGCAAATACAGCGCGTGATGACCAGATTTTCTGTCCGGAGATGACATATTCATCGCCATCGCGCACAGCCTTACTTCGGATAGCTGCCATATCGCTGCCTGCGCCGGGTTCTGACCATGCCTGCGCCCAGATTTCATCTCCCGCCGCCATAGGCTTCAAGAAGCGTTCTTTCTGTGCGTCTGTGCCATATTCCATAATGGTCGGGCCGAGCAAGAAAATACCATTTTGGCTCACCCTTAAAGGCGCGTCAGCGCGGTAATATTCTTCTTCAAAAATCAACCAATCGGTGAGGCTACATCCGCGCCCACCAAATTCTTCAGGCCATGTGACCATGCCCCAATTTCCGGCATGAAGCTTGCGCTCCCAGTCGCGGTGAAGGTCAAACCCTTCTTGCGTATCGAGAGAGGGGAGGCGGTCATTCGGCACATTGGCACTCAGCCAGTCTCTGACTTCCTGGCGAAAGCCGTTTTGTTCATCTGAAAATACAGCGTCCATTATTCATCCCCAAAATCGGCAGCCTTGCCGGTCTCAACAAAAGCGTCACGGGATTTCTGGCTGTCCTCATGCATATACATTTCAAAAGTAAAGCCCTGTTCCCAGCGATAGGATGCATCCACGTCAAAAGGCTCAATGCCGTTTAATGCCTGTTTAGCAATCCGAAGGGCGTCGCGGCTCTTGCCAGCAACAAGCGCGGCAAGTTTATGTGCTTCTTCTTCCAGTTTGTCGCGCGGAACAACATTTTCTATTCCGCCAAGGCGATGCATTTCTTGTGCTGTGATTTGCCCGCCAGTTAAGAATGCCGAGCGCACTTTTGTCAGCGGTATCATTCTTTGTAAATGTGACGCGCCGCCCATAGCACCACGGTCAATTTCGGGTAATGAGAAAAAGCAATCATCTGATGCAATAACAATATCTGATGCACCACACATGCCGATGCCGCCGCCAATCACAAAACCATGCGGCGCAGAAATCACCGGCATCTCGCAATGGTGAATGGCTTTAAAAGTTTCATAATTGCCTTTATTAACCTCGACAATTGCTGCGCTGTCTGCGGCAAGTTCCTTAATATCAACACCGGCGCAAAAGCCTTTACCTTCAGCACGGATAAGAAGAACGCGCACATCTTGTCGCTTGCCTAAATCTGTGATGATGGCGGGTAGTTCGTTCCATGTCTGGCTGTTAAACGCATTGACGGGTGGGTGATCAAGCACTAGCTCGGCAATATTGTCGGCGACATTTACATTGATAGGCATGCTTTAATTTCCACTCTTTGATTTAATATTTGTGTTTTGGAGGCGCTCTTGTGCATCGGCCATAATCGTGTCGATAATATCGCCAGCACTCGGCAGGTCGTTAATCAAACCGGCAACTTGACCGCTCGGTAACACACCTTTATCGGGATTGCCGTCAACCATGGCCTTTTGAATGATAATCGGCGCATTCGCTGCCATCAGAGTTTGACCAAGAGTGAGGTCTGTGCCGGATGCCATTTTCCATGCCGTCTTAACGGTCTCAAGCATGCTCATTTCCGACTGCGCTTTGAATTTAAATCCATTCACCATGGCGCGGAAAAGCATGCCAAGCGATGACGCATTTTCGAGGTCTTGCAAAGTTGAATTCATCACCATGCGCTGGGGCAGGCCATCAAGTTTTGTAGAGACGGGAATTTTTGTGACTTCGGCATCTAGATAAGCCTGTTTGGTCGCCGGTGGCACAGGGCTTTCAGCGCTCATCATAAAGCGTGTACCCATAGCAATCCCGTCAGCACCAAAGGCAAGTGCAGCGGCAAGACCCCGCCCGTCGCGGAAACCACCACAGGCCACAACAGGGACATCAAGATTATAATCCAGCACTTGCGCCAGCAGAAGCCAGGTTGGGGTATAGCCCGTATGACCACCACCTTCTTGCCCCTGACAAACCAAAATATCCGCGCCCATTTCAACTGCTTTAGGGGCGTGCTTTCCAGCGCCGATTGTTGGTACGCATTTAATCCCAGCGGCTTTCACCTTGTCGATAACTTTTGCTGAAGGCGCACGCCCATAGGAAACTGCGGCGACTTTATAATCGATACACATATCGATGATTTTATCTACATCCTTCTGGAAGGAGTGAAAGTTAACGCCGAACGGATGGTCACCCGATTGCTTGATTGATTTAATTTCGGCTTCACATTCTTCGGCACTCATGACGGCGGCGGCAAGAAAACCAAATCCGCCACCACGAATAGAGGCTTTCACGAGTTGCGAGGTCGCAACCCACCCCATCGCTGTTTGAATGACGGGCGCTTGGCATCCCAGTGCTTTTGTGAGGCGAGTTTCAAGGGGCATATTATCAATCTTGCTCTTTTTTCTTGTTGGAATCGGCCATTTTTTTACCGTCAAAACCAGCAATATAATCGCCGGTTACAATGCTGTTTTGAGCATGGGCAAAATGATGCATTGCATAAATACCGTCCATGGCATTTTTCTTATTCTGAAGATTCTCAACATGGTTGCAGGCTTGTTTAACCAGCAGGGCGGCAAGGCGCGGCTGGGTGGCAATCTTCAGAGCAGTCTCGGTGACATTCGCCGCCAAGTCATCTACTGGCACAACGCGGTTAATCATACCTGCTGATAAGGCGCGGTCTGCTGACCAACGCTCGCCGAGAAGAAGAAATTCTTTCGCCATGCGTACATTCAACTCATAAGGGTGTGCAAAATATTCAACACCGGGAAAGCCCATTTGCACAACAGGGTCTTGGAAGAAGGCTGTGTCGGAAGCGATGATTAAATCGCATACCCAAGCAAGCATCAGCCCGCCAGCGATACAGCCACCATGTATTTGGGCGATTGTCGGCTTTGGAATTTCACGCCAGCGATTGCAAAAGCCGAGATAGACTTCAGATTCACGGATAAAGGCTTTTTCAGCGCCGGGTTTATTGTCGTGATTATAAATCATGGTGCGGCGGTCATCGCGACCAATGGTGAAATCTCTGCCAGGCGTTCCAATATCGTGACCTGCAGAAAAATGCTTACCATTGCCTTTCAGCACAATCACTTTCACCCCATCATCACCAACGGCTTTGTAAAAAGCATCATCCAGCGCATAAAGCATCTGGCTGTTCTGGCTGTTATGATAGGTCGGGCGGTTCAGCGTGATATAGGCGACCTTATCGATTACCTCGTAAAGAATCGGGTTTTCTTCTTCATAAACGACTTCTTTTTCTTCACGCGGGACGGTTTCATTTTCGTCTATCTGGCTCATATTTTAGCCCTTTCCGATATTCTATATGACGACACTTAATTTGGTAGTGTCCTAATTGGTTAATTACTCACCAATCTGTGGGAAATCATATTCATGTCCCCAGTAATCTCCAGAGGTTGTTTTGGTCGGTGTGTATTGTGACCAGTCTGCAACCTGTTTGCCGTCAAATCCAAATTCCAGCCCCATGCCGCCGGGGGCAAAGAAATAGAAAGATACCATTTCGTCATTGGAGTGGCGACCAAGGTCAGAGAAAATATGAAGCCCGGCTTTTTTGACACGGTCCATACAATAGCCGACTTCATCAATCGACCCGACTTCAATCATAAGATGAATTAGTCCGGTTGGGTTGGGAAAATTATACAGGCCAAGCGTGTGATGGCGTGGGTTTTCAGCATGCATAAACAAAACACGCTGATTGGGCGCACCCTCGGCAGGTGGTGGCAGAGTGAGGTCATCACTTATGCCAAAGCCAAAAAGGGAGGTGTAAAACTCTTCCGTCGCTTCGTTTTCAGGCGCCGGAATAACTAAATGCCCAAGCCCCATATCGCCGGTGATAAAGGCCTTGATGTTATTATTAGGGGTAAAGGGTGAGCCATCTAGCCGCCCGTGGTAAAATTCGACAAGATTTCCAGAAGGGTCGTGGCAGGATGAAAAAGCTGTCACAGCGCGTCTCGCGGCTTCTTCGTCAGACCCTGTTTCGACTTGAACACCGGCGGCTTTCAGTTTCTCCACTAGCGCGGCATAAGCCTCAGCCGAGGAAAGCTGTAACCCGCTGGATACAAATTTATCTTCGTCGCCTTGTTCTATAATGTAACGGAAGGGGGCGTCATCCATTCGCAGATATTTTGACCCCTTACCATCATCATGGTCAGCAATGCCAAAACCCAAAACATCAACAGCAAAATCCGCCCAAGCTTGTGGGTCGGTCATTTGCATTCTGACATATCCTAGATTTTCAATTCCCATCTCATCACCCCTGATTAATATTTATATTTTATTTTCTAGCCGTGGTTTAAAAAGTCAATGCCGGTCGCATTAAACATGCGGGGATGTTCAATCATTACCCAGTGACCGCACGCATTCACTTCGATAAGGCGCGATTGATTATTAGCCCGTAAGCAGGTTTGCTTGCCCTGTGGCGGCATGAACAAATCATCAGCTCCCCAAAAGGTGAGGATAGGGCAGGTCAATTCTTGCAGTCTTGGCCCAAGATTAGGTGTCTTCATTGTGGTGATGACTTCTTTAGGTTGATCCTGCGCGACGTGCCAGCGCATTGTAATCAGGTCAGGTGAGATAAGTGTCTTATCATAGACGAAGTTTTTAAGCACTTTTTGAAGTGTTTCCTCGGTTAGACCGTCTTTAAGTGCATCCACCATTTTGGTAATACCCGGCATGGTGAAATATTCCTGCTGTTCTTCAATACAGCCGGGGCCCATCATGATGAGCTTGTCAACAAAAGCGGGGTCATTCAGGGCAATCTGAATGGCAATACCCCCACCCAGCGAATTACCGACAAAACTGCATGATGAAATCCCCAAAGAGATTAATCCAGCCTTCAGCGTGTCGCAGAATAGGTCGAGTGTGTAATCCCCAAGGTCAATCGGCTTGTCTGTATAACCAAAACCGATAAGATCGGGGAGAACCACATAATAACCTGCATCTGCAAAGTCTTGCGCATTTTTGCTGAAATTTGCATAGCCACAATTGCCCGGGCCAGAACCATGGAGAAAGACCACGGCTGGGTTTTCGGGATTGCCATATTCAAGAACATGCATCTTGATAGGGCCCGCTTCAACAAAACGGCCTTCAGGCGGTTTAGATAGATATTCAGCCATTAAACAAACAAGTCCGTGCTTTCGCCTGAAATTTGCATGCCACCAAAGTTACGGGCAAAGCCTACCGGATTATTCGCCACATGCGCACGCGCGATGTGAATATCGTGCCATAGCGCCTGAATAGGCGATCCGTCATAGACGCTCCGACCACCGGCAACATCAAAAATCAGATCAATAGCTTCCATCATACGTTCGATAACGAGGCTGGCCTGATAGCGATATTTAACGCGGTCAATCATTGGAATTTCTTCGCCCTTATTCACCTTGTCGAGCATCTCGTCAAAGTTTCTGAAAATAATGGCTTCGGTCTCATCAATCAGCGTAGCTGCCTTTGCAACCCGCACGGTTACATCAGGATCACCGGCAAGACGTGTTGGGTCGGTGGAGCTGGATGTCGCGTTCTCAATGAAGAGGCGCAGAGCGTGCTTGGCCGCACCAATAGAAGGTGAGGAAACAACACGGATAAAAAGCTGCGCCCAAGGGATTGAATACATTGGGTTTTCCTGTTGGTGAACGCAGTTAAAACCATCCATCTGAATATGCGTTCTATGCTCCGGCACAAAAACCGGCTCATCAATGACGATGTCATTAGAGCCGGTGGCGTGCAGACCCATTGGGAACCATGTCTCCTCAATATTGTAGTCACTGCGTGGAAGCAAGAAGGTGCGATAATGAATGCCGTCAGGGTGGTCATGGATGACACCACCCAGTAAGGTCCATGAGCAATGGCCTGAACCACTGCTCCAGCCCCAGCGGCCGGAAAGTTCAAAGCCGCCATCAACGGTTTTAACTTTTGCACCTGCAGGATTATAAGAGGATGAAATCAGAGTGTCTGGTGAATCTGCATAGACTTCCTCAGCGGCCTGAGGTGGCATGATAGCAAGTTGATAGGCGTGAACGGCTATAATGCCGCCAGCCCAGGCTGTGCTCATATCGCGCTCGGCAATGTCGATAGCCGCACGAAAGAATTCCTGCGGGGTGCATTCATAACCGCCATATTGTTTTGGCAGGAGCATTCTGAAAAAGCCTTGCTCACGAAGGGCTTCAATGCTGCTATTTGGGATTTGTCTGATCTTTTTTCCCTCAGGCGCATTCTTCTCAATTAGACTCAATGCAGGGGCCACATTTACGCTGTGCATATTGCTGGTTTCCAAGGCTGCTTGACTCATTTTCATGATCCTTTTTGTCTCGACTGTCTGTTTAGAATTAAAGAATATCAAATATGCGTAAAATTAAAACAGTTTTTTACGAATTTTTACTAAAAATATGTATAAAATGCCATCAATGCAGAATTTATTTCCCAAATACCTACATTTTCTCCAATAAAAACTTCTGAATCTTACCTGATGCATTACGAGGCAACTCTTCCAAAACAGTTATCTTGCGCGGCACTTTAAAATTAGAAATTCGTTCCTTCGTCCAGCCTATCAATGCTTCTGTGTCGATTTCGGGTGTTCGGGCAAGAATAAAGGCTTGTGGTACTTCGCCGAGACGCTCATCAGCCATGCCGATAACGGCGGCTTCAATTACGTCCGGATGTTGCATGAGCCATTTTTCAATTTCGGCAGGATAGGCGTTGAAACCGCCGACAATAATCATGTCTTTTTTTCTGTCGGTAATGCGAAGATAGCCTTTATCATCCATCGTGCCGACATCTCCGGTTTTCAGCCAACCTTCCGGGGTAATGGTCCGCGCCGTATCTTCGGGGGCGTCAAGATAACCCTGCATGGTATTAAACCCGCGCACCCAAATTTCACCTTCTTCTCCGGCAGCAACCTGATTGCCGTCCTCATCAACCATAATCACTTCGGTTTCGGGGAGGGCGCGACCAACTGTTGTTGCGATGGTTTCAAAATCATCACCTTTTTGACACAAGGAAACAACGCCGCAGGTTTCGGTCAGGCCATAGGCGGAGTACACATAATCAATACCAATGACTTCGTGCATTTTTCTGATGAGGTCGACAGGGATGACGGTTGCACCTGTGGTCGCGAGCCGGAGGGAAGATAAGTCTCTTTTTTCAAAATCAGGGTGATCCATCATGGTCTGGAATATTGTGGGTGCGCCCGGCATCACGGTAATTTTATCTTCTTCAATGCGTCTCAAAACTTCCCCCGGGTCGAACACGCCGAGTGGATAAATGGTGGCGGCGCGGATGATGCAACTCAGCCAACCAGCCTTATAGCCAAAACTATGGAAGAAGGGATTGACCACCAAATATCTGTCCCCTTGCTGCATATTAATCGCTTTGGTGAACACATCAAAGACGCTGATATTTTGACCATGATGCGTCACAGCACCTTTAGGCAGACCGGTTGTTCCAGAGGTAAAAATAATATCAGACACATCATCAGGGCCTATCTCGTCAAGCGCGTCTTCACTCAGAGGCGCATCGGCAAAATTCAGCAGGTTTTGAAAACCGTCATTACCTTCTTTGTCGCGCAATATTAGAGTTTCTTTCAAATCGGGGAGGTCTTCACCTTCCAGCATGGCCGGATAATCAAGGCCGAGGAAGCCGTCAACGGTCAGCAGGAGTTTGCAATGAGAGCGACGAATAATATCCGCGGCCTCCGACCCTTTATAGCGGGTGTTCAAAGTGACAAGCACACCTCCGAGCGTTTGCCCCGCCAGTGCTGTAACAATCCATTCAGCACAATTAGGCGCCCAGATAGCAAATTTATCTCCCTTGGAAAGCCCTTTGGCTTTAAAGGCCGCCGCGATTTGCAGCACCTGATTTTGTAAATCGCGATAGCTGGTGGTGATGCCATTATCAACAATGGCGGCAAGTTCAGGATTATTTTTTGTTGTTTCTTTTAAAACGCTCGGTATGGTTTGCATTCTTCTTACCTTCTATTTGCCTTGTGGTACATAAAAACAACTAAACTTAGACACGAGGTTTGAATTACGCAATACTTACTGCCAATGGAGAATTAAATGAAGGATTTAAGCGGACAAACAATTATCGTCACGGGTGGTGGCAAAGGGATTGGTAGGGGAATCACAACTGCATTTGCCAATGCAGGCGCGCATGTCGCAATTTGTGGACGCTCTGCGCCGGATGCATTTGACGGTGATATTGCTGACCGAATTCATTTTATCGAGCTTGATATTAGAGAAGCGGAAAACGCGACGACGCTGATTGATTTTGCGGCAGGTCTCGGGCATCCGGTGACAACGCTCATTAATAATGCCGGCGGTGGCCCTCCGGTTGCGTCGGCTGAGGCCAGCGCGTCATTAACAGAAAAAGTCATTAAGCTAAATTTGCTGGCCCCGATATATTTATCGCAAGCGGCTTATAATTATATGCGCGCGGATCAGGTCAATGGCTCTATTATTAATATTTCAAGCGTCTCTGCGACACGCTCCTCGCCCGGCACGGTCGCTTATGGCGCCGCGAAAGCTGGGCTGATTAATGTTACAACATCGCTGGCAATGGAATGGGCGCCGGATGTTCGTGTTAATGCCATTATTGTCGGGCTTGTTAAAACCGAGGCTTCCGAGGCTCATTATGGTGGTGAGAAGGGTATGGCTTATCTGGCCGATAATTTGCCGATGAAACGCATGGGGCAGCCTCAAGATATTGCTCATGCCTGTCTGTTTTTGGCTGATACCGATTCGGCTTATGTTTCCGGTGCGTGTTTGGAAGTGTTTGGTGGTGGTGAGCCACCTAGCTTTTTGAAAATCACGCAGGATGCTGCCGCGCAAAAATAGTCTTCTCAAGCTTAGAGAGATGGATAATCAGTATAGCCTTTTTCGCCAGGCGTGTAGAGCGTGCTGCGTTCCATCTCTGCGAGCGGTGCGTCGGTTTCGAGCCGATGAACAAGGTCGGGATTGGAAACAAATAATCTGCCAAATGACACTGCGCTCGCAATGCCGCTCTCTATTATTTTTTGTGCCGCGTCTTTATCAAAACTTTCATTCAAAATAAGTGGCCCGCTAAAATGCTTTTGAGCCAGCGCGATATTATCAACGCCGCGATTAATTTTCGGATCCATGCGAATGACATGCAAATAGGCAAGGCTCTTTGGTGAGACCGCATCCAGCAAGGCCGCAAAAGTCTCCGCCGGATTATCATCATGTAAATCATTGAACGGATTGCCCGGGCAAATGCGCATGCCGACCCGTCCTGCGCCGGCGCGATTAATCATGGCGTCAAGAACATCCAACGTGAAGCGTAGGCGCTTTTCCAGAGACCCGCCATAAGCATCGGTGCGCTGATTGGTGCCGGTTGATAAAAATTGCGCGGGGAGGTAGCCGCTGGTTGCGTGTAACTCGACACCATCGAAACCAATATTAATGGCGTTTTGAGTGGCGTTGGCGAAGTCGTTAATTGTTTGCTCGATATCTTCTAAGGTCATTTCTTCCGGCACGTCATGGGCAACCATACCATCCGTATCGGTATACATTTTTCCTGCCGCTTGACGTGCTGAAGGTGCGAGAGTACGCGCTGTGTCTGATTTATTTGCCGCCGCCGCAACACGCCCGCAATGCATGATTTGCATGACGATTTTACCGTTATTCTCATGCACTTTCCGGCACACATTTTCCCATGCTGCAATTTGCTTTTCGGACACAATGCCGGGTGTGCGGACATATCCCTTGCCATCATAGCTGGGATAAACGCCCTCGGTAATGATGAGGCCTGCTGACGCGCGTTGTGCGTAATAATCAACCGTCATCTGTGTTGGTTCGTCATCCTGCCCGGCGCGACTGCGTGTCATGGGCGCCATGACGATACGGTTATTTATGTCAATATCACCGAGACGGTGAGCTTCAAAAAGTATCGTTGGCTTCATGGTGTTCATGTGGGGGGTACCTTAATTAACGTATTTTGATTTTCGGGTCCGGTTGCCCCGCACGCATTGTTTTTAGAAATTCACCCCAAGGTGCAGGGGTGGCAACTTCGGGGGTGATGCCATCCTTGGGTGGATTTTTCCAGAACTTTTCCCATGAAGGAAATAAATCATGAAAGGCGCCGTCATAGCTATCGCGATCTGGCCAGCGCATTTTCTGCTCGCCAATAGGTGGCTTATTTAAATCTGTGGCATACCAATAACAAGGCAGACGACGCCGGAAATACCAATGCCCGTCAATGCGTTCATAATTATCCCAGTAAAGCATTTGCATAATGACCCACTCATCGCCGCCATCACTTGGTGTCTCATGTTCATTTTTAGAGTAAAGCACCCCGTGTGCGTGGTCAGGGTCGTCAAATTCAATGATGTGATTGCCGACATGGTGAGACGTGCCGGTAAATTGAAGTCTCAATGTATCATCAAGCCATTGCTTAAGATGAGCGCGCCCGGTGGCGTCGCGGCTGACACGAATATCTTCGGCAAATAAATTCACATGCGCGTCAAGGTCCCGCATATCGAGGGAGAGAGAATATTTGCTGACCAGCTGACGAATTTCTTCAAGTGACTCCAGTCGGTCAATTCTTTCTTCAAGTGTCATTCTTTCTCCCCTTTAGGCATAGTCTTTCTAAAAAAGCATATTTCGGTTGCGATGACAAAGTAGTTGATGCAGTTTCGAACTTCATTTAGTTCATGTTCAAACTATTTAGTTAAAAGCGAAAGGTAAAGCCGTGACCACTGATCAAAAAGAATTAAGAAATGCTTTGGGGCAATTCGCTACGGGCGTAACGGTTGTCACGACCTCGGCAGAAGATAATGAACCAGTTGGCGTCACCGCCAGCAGTTTTAATTCTGTTTCTCTCGACCCGCCTTTGGTGCTGTGGTCACTCTCGAAAACAGCGAAATCCATGCCGGCTTTTGAAACCTCCGGTGGTTTTAATGTGCATATTCTCGCGGCGCATCAGACTGATATTTCTAATCGTTTCGCCAGTTCTAAAGGCGATAAGTTTGAAGGTTTAGACCACAATAGCTGCGATATGGGCTTTCCGCTTCTGGATGAATATGCCGCGCTTTTCCGGTGTAAAACGCATTATCAATATGAGGGCGGAGATCATATTATTTTCGTCGGTGAGGTTGTCGAGTATCAAACCAACCCGCTACCGGTGTTAATATTTCACGGCGGTAAATATGCGGATGCGCGCCCGAAATTGAATAAAGAAGATACCGATGAAGCGGTGGATTTGCACAGCGGTAAGTTTACTGAAAACTATTTGCTTTATCTTATTTCCAGAGCGCATTTCCAAACATCGCTCCCAGTTCGTCAATCCTATATTGAGCAAGGTCTCAGCGACCAAGAATTTTTCTGCCTCTCGCTTCTATCCATGAATGGGGGATTGTCGCCGGAAGCCATCTCAAATCGATTGGCACATACAGGGCATGCGCCCGATAGTGAGATATTTGAACGCCTCGCCAGAAAAGAGCTTATTTCTCAACAGGGCGGTGAAGCAGGTGACATCTCACTCACTGAAACAGGTCAAAAAGTCTTTATCGAACTTCTCGCCCAGTCCAAGGCGCTGGAAGAGCAGCTTACAAAACATTTCTCAGAAGATGAGTTAGAGTCTGCTGTTCGCTTTATGAAAAAAATTATCGACATTACCGGTTCTGAAATTCCAGAACTTTGGTAATTGATTTAACCAATAAAAGCCTGACCGCCATCCAGAGCAATTGTTTGACCCGATAAATATCGCGACTCCTCGCGGCACATGAGCATCACAAACGCCCCGATATCCTCTTCACATTCGCCGACACGTCTCAGTGGAATAGAAGCCTGAAACGCCTCGGCTTCTTCTGGATTAGTGTTTATCCAGTTAGCCAGAGCCGGTGATTTGGCGTGGGGCATAATACCATTGACCCGAATACCATCCGGCCCCCATTCGCAGGCTGCTGCTCTTGTGAGCTGTTGAATGGCTGACTTAACTGCCGCATAGCCGCCATAGCCTGACATATCCCAGCGCTTCATAACAGAGGAGAGTAAGTTCACAATATGCCCACCTTCGGCTTTTAAATGCGGGTAGCAATATTTCATCATTCTCAAAACGGCGAGTGGGCCAGATTTAAACCCGTCCTCAAATGCCTCGTCGGTCAGTGTGTTAATGGTCGCAAGTGGCACGAGCTGGGCATTATTGACCAGTATATCAAGCCGTCCGAATTCTTCCATTGTTGCATCAACACCAGCGCGTAAATCATTGTCGACTGTTACATCGCAAGCCACAGCGAGGGCGCGGCTGCCTCTCTCGGTGACTGCGGCACAACTTGATTCAAGTTTCTCCATTGTGCGCCCCAGCAGAGCAACATTCACACCTTCACTCGCCAGTGCCAAAGCAATGCCAAGGCCAACGCCTTGACCACCTCCGGTAATGAGTGCTGTTTTTCCTTTCAATGAAGACATTTTTAACTCCTGCTAATTTACTGTTGTTGATGTGTAAACAGTTTTGCCGTCTTTCACGGTTTCCAAAACTTTTATGTGTCGTAACGCTGCCTCTGGTGCGGTGAGGGGGTTTTGATCGAGAATAATCATGTCAGCTTTTTTGCCGACTTCAATCGACCCTTTCTCGTTTTCAACATAATGCTGATAGGCACTGTTCAGCGTGAGGGCTTTTAAAGCCTGTTGACGCGTGATGGCCTCATCTGCGCCGAGTATTTCGCCAGCGCTTGTGCGGCGTGCAACGGCGACCCATAGGGTTCTAAACGGGTCTGCCGAGACGACGGGCGCGTCATCATGAATGGTGTAAATCAGCTTTCGTTTCTCGGCGGAACCGGCGGGGCTGATTTGCGCGGCGCGGTCAGGGCCAAGAAAAATATCTCTGTGGCGGTCCCCCCAGAAGTAAACATGATCAACAAAGAAAGATGGGATAAGTGAGACAGCCTGTGCGCGGTCAAGTTGGTCCTGTCGCATGGTCTGGGCATGGATGCTAACCGGGCGAAGCGTGTTGTCGGGATAGGCGGCGTTGGCTTGCTCCAGCCCATCTAAAAGGACATCAATTGCGGCATCCCCATTTGTATGAACCAGAAGCGGGATATCGGCGGCATAAGCCTGCATCAGCATGTCGTTAAACTTTTGTGGCGGCAGATGTGGGTAGCCGCGATAGTTTAGGTCTTTGCCTTCAGGCGTCACGTGATATGGCTCACTTAGATGTCCGGTATAACCTTGAAGTGACCCGTCGAGCAGAATTTTGATACCCCCGAGTTTAAAGCCATTTACATCGTCGCGTGTCATGGTTTTCATTTGCTCGGCGATAGAGGTGGTGTCTGGCAGCACACGGCGATAAGCAATCATATCGACTGGCACATCGCGGGAGGCAAAATAGGCTTCAAAGCCTTTTTCCATGGCGCTATCACTGGCATGTTCCACAATTGTTGTATAGCCCAGAGCCAACAAGTCTTGCACAACGCTGTCATAGGTTTTGAAAACCTGCTGTGGGGAAGGTTGAGGCAGCATGTTGCCGATTACATTCATCGCGGCTTCCTCCAGCACACCATTTGGACGCTTGCTGTTTGCTTCACGCTGGATATGCCCGCCCTCGGGGTCGGGAGTTTGTTCGTTAATGCCAGCCATTTCCAATGCCTTAGAATTCATAACGGCAAGGTGAAACGAAATATGCATCAGAATAATCGGATGCTCGGTAGAGACGGCATCTAAATCTGCACGCGTGGGATGCCTTTTTTCCTCCAAAATTGTATCGTCATAACCGATGCCCATAATGGGATAGCCAGCCGGTATTTTTTGTGCCGCCGCGGTTAAGGTATTTTTGAGGTCTGTGAGATTGGCTACACTACCATCAGGTGGTGGCGCCAGATTGATGGTCATTTTTTTCAATACAATAAGATTGAAATGAGCATGGCTTTGCACAAAGCCGGGCATCAAAGTGAGGCCTTTAAGGTCACTGATTTGTGTGTCTTGCCCGACCCAATATTTAGGCCAGTCTTCAGAATTTGCAGACCTATCTTGCGCAACAGCAATGATGCGCCCGTCTTTTACAGCTACAGCATTGGCAATAATCATGTCATCCTGTTCACCCTCAAAAGACATGGTGAGGATGCGTGCATTATGAAAAACACGATCAGCATTTAGCGGTTCAGCTCGATCACAGGCTGAAAGCGACAGCACGAGGCTCAAGGCAATGCTAAATACAAATAACGACCCGTAACGCATAATGTCGGACTAGTAGACTTTTGCAGGATTAGGCGGGTTCGGCGATCCCAGCATCTCACGATAAGATGGCGGGAACTTGCCCTCACGGTCAGGAATATTATACCGGTCTTTCGCAATTTCAGCCGAGATAACTGTATGACCGGAAATTTCAGCAGCCTTATCATCACACGCAACCGCATGGACAATGCGGCCGATAAATTCTGGTGTTTCTGCCGTAGCCATAAATTCCGTATATTGTTCAGGATGCACTTCCGCTGCGATAATTGCGCGTTCTGTAAGCAATGGCCCCATCCAGATTGAGAGTGTTTGTACATTCACATCTTCAAGGTCGACAGCCATATCATGGGCGAATTTGTCCAATCCGGCTTTTTGTGCGCCATAAGCTGCGCCATGCATGTAACAGCTTGCTCCGAATGAGGAGGTGAAAACAATCAAACCACTTTTCTGTTGCGCCATAAGTTTGGCGGCATGCCATGAGGCTACATATGCCGAGCGCAGGCCGACATCCAGAATAAACTGGGCGGCGAGGTCTTTTTCATAAAAGGGCTTTGGCTCGATAAGTTGCGGGTGAATATATGCGGCATTATTGACAAGAATATCCAGTCGGCCTTGCTCTTTTTGAATTTGTTCAAACAGTGCGGCGACTTGTTCGTCATCAGCGTGGTCACATATTACGGCAATCCCTTTGCCGCCTGCTTTGGTAATTTCTTCAGCAGTTTCGAGAACAGTACCAGGCAGTGTTGTGCCATCCCAGCCCTTGGCAGATCCGACTTCTGTGCTGCGACCTGTTACATAAACTGTCATGCCTTTTTCGGCGAGACCCAGTGCGATACCTTTGCCTGCGCCTCTGCTTGCACCTGTTACTAATGCGACTTCTGGTTTGCTCATATGACCCTCCATGATTAATTTTGGTAGTAACCTATCAGAGAGAATGACTTGTGCAATCATTTTGGTGCGGTAATTTGAAATCTCTTTCTGTCTGGCTATCTGAATAATCTATGTGTAGGGTTAAAAAAAAATTGCTGAATAAATAATGATTATTCAGTCTTTCTTAGAGGTTATGGGATGGCTTTGGGTTTCAGGAATAACTTTGGGGATAAGAAATGAATAAAGGGTGAGGGTATGGAGCAAATAAAACAAAACTGGTTTTCGTCTGTAGAAGCGCCAATGCAAGTTTCAGGTCGGGATGCCGTGTCTTGGGATGCATCGACTGATTTGGTGGTTGTGGGTTTTGGCGGCGCCGGTGTGGCGACGGCTCTGCAAAGTCTTGATAATGGGTTATCCGTTATTGCCCTCGATAAATTCGCTGGTGGTGGCGCGACAACAATTAACGGCGCTGTGGTCTATGCCGGGTCGGGTACCTCTGTTCAAAAAGAAGCCGATATTTCGGATACAGCAGATAATATGTACAATTATCTGAAACAGGAAACCGAAGATATTGTCTCGGATGAAACGCTGAAAGATTTTTGCGATACCAGCCCTGAAATGATTAACTGGTTGCAAGAAAAGGGTGTCAAATTCGGCGCGACGGTTTGGCATAAAAAAACGTCTTATCCCGGGCCGGAATATTTCGTTTATCACAGCGATAACTCGCTCGCTATGAGCTATAAAAAACATGCTACCCCTGCCGCACGCGGGCATAGAGCCTATGTGCCGATTGAAGAAGGCCGCAAGGCGACCAATCTCGGCTATTCGATTTTTAATCCCCTTAAGCAATCTGCGCTCGATAAGGGGCTGTCACTGGAAACCTATCATGAAGTGCGCCAGCTTGTTGTGAATGACAATCAGGAAGTTCTTGGTGTCATGGCGCTTTATTTTGATGATGAAAAACTGCTGAAAAAATATCAAAAACTGAAAAAGCGTGCGGAGCGTCTCCTGATGGTTTTGCCGCCTATTTTGCCGGGTTATACTTTTTTCGCCAGACGCGCCATGGCCGTTTTAGAAAAAGCCAAAGCATTAGAAGCAAAAAGAAGCCGGAAAATGATTGAGGCCAAAAAGGGGGTCATGCTTTCAGCCGGTGGCTTTATTTATAATGCCGATATGGTGAACCATTATGCTCCCAAATATAATGCCAGCCTGCCTCTTGGTACTGAGGGGGATGACGGTTCGGGCATTCGCCTCGGGCAGTCTGTCGGTGGTAAAGCCGATAATATGGATTGTATTTCTGCTTGGCGCTTCATTAATCCGCCGCTTTCTTTTGGGCGGGGTTTTATCGTCAATAAGCAAGGCAAGCGTTTTATTGACGAGTTGGTTTACGGTGCGACGCTGGGCGTTGAGATGGTTGAAAACCAAGACGGCAAGGGCTGGCTCATTCTAGATAAGAAGCTTGTGAAGGCCGCGCTTGAAGAAGTCAGTGGCGGAAAAGCCTTGAACTTCCAACGTGATTTGGCGCGATTGAATGTCTGGTTTGCAGCGGTCAAATCCCCGACAATTGAGGGGCTAGCTGACAAATTATCATTACCTGCGCACGCGCTTAAGGCGCAGCTTGAGACATATAACAAAGCGGCACGCGCACAAAATGGCAGTGACGAATTTGAAAAATCCGATGATGATTTGGTTGAAATCACTGGGCCATTTTACGGCATTGATATTAGTCTTGATGCAAAACTTTTCCCCTGTCCGGCATTGACGCTTGGCGGTCTCAAAATTAACGAGGCAACGGGACAGGTGCTGGATGATAAGGGCGGGGTGGTTAAAGGGCTTTATGCTTCCGGTCGTAATGCGATTGGTGTGTCATCCAAAAATTATGTGAGCGGGCTATCCGTCGCTGATTGTATTTTTTCTGGCCGCCGAGCGGCGCAACATATATCTGGTCATTAGGTCAATTTTAAAGGGAGAGAGTTATGAAACTTAAAGATAAAACAGCAATTATTTCAGGTGGTTCCAGAGGGATTGGTGGCGCTTGTGTTGAACTTTTCGCGCAAGAAGGTGCGAATGTCATTATTGGCGATGTGCTGGAAGCAGACGGTCAAGCGCTGGCGGATAGGCTGGGCGATAAAGTGACTTTCAAAAAGCTTGACGTCACGCAAGAAGAAAGCTGGGCTGACGCTGTTGCAACCGGCGAAACGCAATTTGGCGGTGTTGATATTTTGGTTAACTGCGCTGGCATTTTGACCTTTAATCATGTTGCCGATTTGACCGCTGAAGAAGTGCGCAAGACGCTCGATGTTAATCTTTACGGTACTATTATCGGGACACAGGCTGTTATTCCCGCCATGCGCAAGCGCGGTGCGGGTTCGATTGTGAATATTTCCTCTACCGACGGTCTTATCGGTTCCAATGCGCATGCGGCTTATATTGCCTCTAAATGGGGTGTGCGCGGTTTCACCAAAGCGGCAGCGCTGGAATTGGGTTTGGAAAATATTCGTGTGAACTCTATTCATCCCGGCGGTGTTGATACACCGCTTGCCAACCCAATGGGCGAGGAGCGTGAGGAATATAATAAACGCTTTGTAACCTTCGCGGCTCAGCGGGCATGTGATCCAAAAGAAATCGCACAAGGCGTGCTCTTCTTTGCCGGTGATGATGGCAGCTATTGCATGGGATCAGAGCTTGCGATTGATGGCGGTTTAACTGCGGGTCTTTACTATTATGGTCACCCGGGTGCGCCGGATATCAAATTTGGCTAAAGGGATTTAGCGATATTCTAGCGTAAAGTCCTCAAGCGGGGTGATGATTTTCGCCACCTTATTGTCGTATTTAATAATTTCAGAGACGGCGCTGGTTTCAATCCGCCGGACGCCGTCTATTGAAAGTATGGATTTATTGACCAGTTTTTGAAAATTACTTAACCCGTCAAAAAGCCCAATAGCCATAATATCAAAGCGTCCGAGCAAAATAATGACCGCGCCAATATCCGGAATATTGGCGATTTCTGAGGCCACAGCCTGAACTTTTTTCTGCTCGGCATAAATGCCTATATAAGCGAGTTGGGTTCGGGGTTGATGCTCCATGCTGGTGACAGCCGTAAAGCGAATGAAATTATCTTTTTCCAGACGCTTAACGCGCTCGCGAATAGTGCCTTCTGTGAAGCCAAGCTGTGCTGCGATTTTTCGGTTACTCAGACGCGCATTCTCGGAAAGTAATTTGATAATGTTCCGGTCAAGATCGTCGATTTTCAGGCCCATAATATTCCCTTCCTTGCGCTTATACCGGAGCGACATCAAATTCATATTTGATGATGTCGACAGCAAAAGCGGGGTCAAGGCTCAGCACACCATCAATCTTGGATAGCCTGTTCAGCATAAAGTCGCCCATGGCGGCGAGGTTAGGGAGTGTCACAAGGATTTCAATATCATGCTTGCCGGTAACGAGTTGAACAGATGCGACCTCATCTAGCGCGGCAATGTCATTGGCAACCTCATTGGCCGGCCTGCCTTTCACATCAATGCCGACGGGTAATAGCACATTATAATCAAAGGCGCTGAAGTCAGCGACAGTGACAAGCCGCATCAGGCCATTTTGTTCCATACGACGAATACGTGAAGCAACAAGCGATGTGGATATATTGAGCGCACTGGCAATCCATTGATTGGTCGCTCGCCCATCCTTTTTTAATATCTCAACAATGCGTGTATCCAGCTCACTGAATTTGACTTTTTTATCTGTCATGACAGCGTGCTTTAAGGTGGGCTTTGCTGGATATGTTTTTGCCAAATTTAATCACAATTTTGGACTAGTCTGATTTCTTGTCTAGGTCGAGAGAGGTGATTGTCTTTTTACCTTCTTTTTCCCATTCAGCATAAAATTGTGAGAAGTAACTGCGGAAGGCTGGAATAGGGCCATCGCCGTCACAGATAATTGGGCGGTTAAGATATTTCTGCCTATCCCAGACAACTTTGTCTTGGTCGAGCTGTTTGCAAATATCTTTTTTCAATGCTTTGGCTAGACCTTGCATGGGGCCGTCTGCTTCCTCTTTTGGTTGTGTGAAAGCAAAGCGGATATGGATACGGTCTGGCGCTATAGGCGTGACACCCGAAATGAGCAGGGTTTCTGAAATACCGGAAAATTTCGTCCAGCTTTGGCCTGGCCCAACTGTGCCATAGGAAATTTTACCGTCAATCTCACCTTTGGGTGTCCCCATTTTGGCTTCTACAGTGGCGGTACGTTTGTGTCCGTCAAAACTCATCTGGTAATCGGGGAAAGTCGCTGTGCCGTGGACATATTTAAAATGCGCGGCGTCGACACCGTTTTCTGCCAGGTTCTGAATTGGCCCGCGGACAATCCATTCATGTTTGTCAAAAGCAGTCCATTCCGGGTTAAAAATCTCGTCAAAACGATCCACTTCCCATTCCGGGGCTTTGTCATAGGGGTGATACCAGAACCAGACAGCTTTATTCTCTTCACAAGTCTGATATTGCGTCGCCGGAGGCTTGGTAGCCGATGGCGGCAGGCGTTTGGCATAAGGCACATTGGTGACGCAACCTTGTTCATTATAAGCCCAAGCATGGAAAGGGCAGACAAGGTCATTGCCTTCAACTTTACCGCCATAACCCATATGTGCGCCAAGGTGACGGCAATAGGCATCAATGAGACGTGGCTGCCCGTCTTCACCGCGCCACAGCACCAAATCGCGTCCGAAATATTGCAATGGCTTAACTTCACCGACAGCCAGCTCGTCAGAATAGCAGGCCATGAACCACCCATACGGATAGGGCAGGACATCGAGATTTCTCATTTCTACGCTGGAGACATTATCCAGTTCAGCCATCCGCCATTTGGTAAGTTCTTCGCCTCTGAGCGATTCTAAAACTTGCCATACACCTACCGGGGCTGTTCTTGCATCTTCTTGTTTCATGTCACTCATTTCGGTTCCTTTCAGATTTTAAAGACGCGTTTCGCGTTTTCACGTAAAAATTTCGGCCAGACATCTTCGTTAAACGGCACATTTTCCATATCGGAAAAAATGCGATCCAGAGACAATCCCATGGGGAAATATCCTGCATAAATTATTTTCTCACTGCCGCGCTTATTGGCGTAATTGATAATTGCCTGCGGGTAATGCTTGGGCGCAAAGGCGCTGGTTGAATAATAAAGATTGGGATATTTTAACATCAGTTTAACCGCTAAATCTTCCCAAGGCTCGGCGCCATGACGCATAACGACTTTAAGTTCGGGAAAGAACCAGCAGACATCATCAAGATGTTCGACCTTTTGTGTTTGTAATGGAATGCGTGGTCCCGGCACGCCAACATTAAGAATTATCGGCACATCCATTTCCACACAGGCGGCATAAATCGGGTACATTTCGCGGTCATTAATCGCAATTTGTGGGCATGTCCCTGCGGGAAAAACTGATACGGCTTTGATGTCATGCTCTTCTTTTAAAGCTTTGAGGCGTCTGACTTCTGCCATGCCACCATTTGGGTCTGCGGGGGCTTCAAAAGCGAACCGACCGGGATAGTTTTTAGCCGCGGCCTCGCTTGTGCCGTCGGGGTTAAACCCTACTAATGCCGTTTCGATATTGTGACGGTCTAAATGTTCAACCGTCCATTTGACGAAGTCGTCGACATTATTTGTTTCGGGAATATCCTTGAACATATATTGCGCCGGCATACTAAACATCTGGCGGCTCTCTTCGTCTTTGAGGAGCGGCTTGAAGCTCTCATACCAATCCTGGCGGTCTTCCTGGCTGGGGATGCCAAGCATGGTATCTACAATTCCAATATCTTTTGGATAAGACATTCTTTACTTCTTTTCCGAGTCTAGAAAAGCCTTTCTCAATTTATGTTTTTCTATTTTACCGGTAGCGGTGTAGTTGAATTCATCTTCGATGATAAAAGCATGCGGCACTTTATAATCTGCAAGTTTTTCGCGCGCATAGGCATATAGCTGTTCAGTATGAATGGGGGTGTTGAGCGTCAGCGCAACAATAAGCTTCTCGCCAAGCCGGTCATCATGCACGCCAAAGGCTGCAATCTCTTTAATGACTTCATATTGTCCGAGTGTCTGCTCAATTTCGGCGCAGTAAATATTTTCACCACCAGAGATAATCATGTCGGTCTTGCGGTCGACAATATATAGATAGCCTTCTTCATCCAGATAGCCGATATCGCCCGTATGCATCCAGCCATCTTTTATGGCCTTGGCTGTGTCCTCGGGGCGGTTATAATAGCCTTGCATGACTGTGGCGCCGCGAATGCAAATTTCTCCCGCTTCGCCCCCCGATTCGCCTTGCGGTATTTCAGTGCCATCGTCGCCAATAATCTTCATATCCACCATAGGCAGAACGAGACCGGCACTTTGCGGCGCGCGCATAAAGGCTTCACCATTGGCCTGCGATACGGCGCCCGTGGTTTCCGTCATGCCATAGCCCGCACCCAGCTGCGCGTTAGGGTAGGTCTCAGAAATATTTTTCAGAAGGTTTTGTGTCGCCGCCTGCCCACCATTGGACACTGAATTTAAAGATGACAAATCGTAATCAGTTTCCTTAACCGCATTCAGCATATCCCAGTGTGTTGCCGGCACACCGCTTAAAGTCGTGATTTTTTCCTTCTCAACGAGGGCAAGCGCTTGTTTGGCATCCCATCTATCCATCATTACAATTTTGCCGCCAATCGTCATGGTGGTTAGAAAAACACTGGTCAGACCGCTGACATGGAAAAGCGGATAAATCAAAAGGCCGCAGGGCGGTGGCATATGTTCTTTAATGACCTCAACGGCTGTTTCATATTGATTTGCGAGGCGATGAATAATCGTTTCCATTGCCATTTCAGTATTCATCACGCTGGAAATCACATTGAGATGATTCAAAACCGCCGCCTTAGCCCGCCCTGTTGTGCCTGAGGTAAACAGCATGGAGGCATTATCGGTTTGCGTCAGTTCGCGCGGTGCAGATAAAGGCGGGTGCGCCAGTGCTGTAGCGAAGGGCGTGCTGTTATCGTCTGAAGCAAATTGATTATCTGGGTCTGTGACTAAAGCAGGAATATCGCATCCTGCGTCCCTTAGCTTTGTGAGCCTTCTTTCATCCGCGATGACAAAAACGCAGTCACTATCGGTGAGGGCGGCAACCATGCTCTCAGCGTCATTGCGGCTATTCACAAGTACCGCGACCCCGCCAGCCTGCACAATGCCAACATAGGCAATCATCCATTCGGGGCAGTTTTTCATGTTAATGGCAACAGATTTGCCTTTTTCCAAACTGTTTTGTGTGACTAACCATGCGCTCAGTGCGTCTGCTTTACTGAAAAATTCTGAAAAGGAGAGGCGCGTGTCATTATGAATAATGAATTCTTTGTCACCATGTGCGCGGGCATTGTCAAAAATCGTGCAAAGACTTTGCGGCGACTTGCTGAACATGCGCAATGATTGCCCCGCATGAGGTTTTTCAACAACCTCGAAAGGGGCTCCCGGAGACATAAGTTCCGCCAGAATGGGATCAATTTCTTTTGTTTTACTCATTTAAAAAAATATGCTTATCTGTTTATCTAAAGAGAGTATAAATTACGCATTAGTATATTTCAATACATCAAAAAATATTGTTTGCGTAATATTGGGGTATGTATTTTACGAATTTGGTGGAATGCCATGAAAAACGGGAGGGTTTCGTGTCTTTAAGTGGAAAAACAAGTATTATTACGGGTGGTAGCGACGGAATCGGGCGCGCCATAGCTTCCAAACTCGCCAGTGAAGGCGCGCATGTCGTGATTTGCGCCAGAAATGCCGAAAAACTTGAAGCTGTCGCAGAGGATATTAAAGCCTCTGGCGGATCTGTTGAGACGCGCGTTCAGGATATTGCCGATACAGATAGCTTCGCCGCTATGATTGCGGATGTGGCTTCATCAAGCGGGTTGGATATTCTGGTGAATAATGCCGCCCATGTCGGTTTTGGGTCTGTTGCTGATGCCAGTCTTGAGGACTTCCGCGAGAATTTTAGAGTGAATGTTGATGCGACCTATGCCGGCATGCAGGCCGCGATTAGGGTTATGTCCGAAAAGGGTGGCTCTATTGTCAATATTTCTTCGATTAATGGCGACCGCGCTATGCCGGGCATGGCGGGTTATTCAGCCTCCAAAGCGGCATTGTTGCATCTGACACGTCTTGCTTCTATGGAAACGGCGGCGCAAAATATCCGCGTTAATGCCGTGACGCCGGGTCCGATTATGACGCCTGGCACGGAAGCATTTATTCAGTCAGACCCAAAGGCCGGAGACGCCATTGCCGCAGGTATTCCAATGCAACGCATGGGCATGCCTGAAGAGGTAGCTAATGTGGTTCTGTTTTTAGCATCTGATATGTCTTCTTATGTGACGGGTGCAAATATTCCAGTGGATGGCGGCAAGGCAAATGAGCTTGCTGTCAATCAAGGTTAATTATTAAAAATCAAGTGTTTAGGAGATTAAAATGAAGCTAGAAGGTCAAGCTGCTATTGTGACCGGCGGCGGCCAAGGAATTGGCCGTGCTGTTGTTGAAAGACTTGCTGCTGAGGGTGCGCGTGTCGCTGTTTTGGATATGAATCCTGATAACGCACAGGAAGTTATTGACGGGCTGGATACGCCAGCAAATCACCTGGCATTACAAACAAATGTTTCTGATAGCGCGTCGGTTATCGCTTCTATCAGACAGGCGCGTGATACATTCGGACGGCTGGATATGGCGGTGAATAATGCCGGTATCGGTCAGGCTCCGGGTGACGGATCGGACAAATTTTATGAAGCCATGGGTAAGCGCACCGAGGAAATTACATCCGGTCAAGCGCCAACAACACATGTTGATCATCTCATTCATATGGGTGATGAGGGCTGGGCAGGCGTGCTTGGTGTCAATCTGAATGGTACATTTTATGTATGCCGCGAGTTTGTGCGGATTATGGCTGAGGATGATTGTGGCGGGTCGATTGTTAATGTGTCTTCCACCTCTGCCCAATCCGGTGAGGGGTCGCCGCATTATGTGACTTCCAAAACGGCTGTGATTGGTTTGACCCGTCAGCTTGCACGTGAGCTTGCCGGTCGTAACATCCGCGTGAATGCCGTCGCACCGGGACCGACGAATACGCCGATTATGCAGGGTATTCCTGAACAATGGATCGCTGATATGGAAAACGCTATTCCGCTTGGTCGTATGGCACGCCCAGAGGAAGTCGCGTCGGCGGTAGCCTATTTGATGAGCGAAGACGCCTCATTTGTGACCGGTAGTGTGCTGGTGGCAAATGGTGGTTCTTACTACTTCTAATCGGTCACAAATTTGTTTCTGACGCGAGCGTCTCTTTGAGCATTTCTCTGTCAGTGAGGATTGTGTAGCCCGCACTTGCAATTAAAAGTGAGGCGGGAATACATGGTAGTAGCGTGATGGTCAGCGCATAGCGTATGGCTATGTCTGGCGGGTAAGCGGCAAACATATCTATCATGAAGCCTGCGAATTGAACGCCGCCGACCAGTCCGGCAAAGGTCAGGGCGAATGCCCAGATTGATGAAGAAGTTGCGCGGATTTTACCGGGCAGTAAATCCTGCAATGCGGCTTGAAGCGCGACGACCCAGCCGCCCCCCATTAAACCTGCTGGGAACGCCAGCAAAGTTGCGATTTCTACATTATCGGTGAGGCAGACTGCCATCATAAAGGCCATGCTGCCGACAACCCCACCTGCTGATAACCAGAACGGCCAACGGTGATTTCGTTGCGCGAGGCGGTCACACATAAAGCCCATAAGAAGCGCACCAAACAAACCACTAATCCCGAAGGAAACTGCAAATCGCCCGCCCGCTTCTGTCAGCGATAAATCAAAGCCGCGACTGAAAAGCGTGGGCCCCCAATAGCCAAAGCCATATCCGGCAAAACCGCCCAGCGCCGTACCCGCCGTCATCATTAGATAGCTTCTGGTTTTAACCAGAAGGGCTGCAAGCGTTTTGATAGGGATGGCGGTATCTTGTTTTTGTTTGTCAAGATTCTCTGAAAGGTCTGTGGGGTCTGAATCGTCGAGTTGCCCGCGCATCGGCTCACGGATGGTGAGGATGGTTAGGCCGGCAAGAATAATTCCTGGCAGACCTAATGCGATAAATGCCGCCTGCCAGCCCGCAACAGACTCGATAGCTGGGCCACCAATCAAGCCACCCATCTGACCGAAATAAACCCCAAGATTGAGTATCGCAAATGCCATTGTCCGGCGGCGCGGCGGGTAATAATCTGCCAATAGGGAAAAGGCCGGCGCTAGGAAAGCCGCCTCACCAATACCCACCCCGATTCGCGCGACGAGAAACGCTTCCGGTGTGTCGGCAAAACCACTGAGAACCGTGAACAGACTCCAGACCAGCGTGCCTGTGGCAATAATTTTGACGCGGCTATATCTGTCTGCCAGACGGGCAATCGGAATCGCCAGCGTGGTGTAAAAAAGGGCAAAGGCAGGCCCGACCAAAAACCCCATATAGGTGTTGGAAACATCCAGCGAGTCCTTAATGGGGTCGAGTAATCCAGAGACGAGAAAGCGGTCAACATAATTGACCGTGTAGAGCGCGGCGAGCATCAAAAGAACATAAACGGCATAACCTTTGGCAGGTTTTGAGTCCGATGTGGTTGTGTCACTTGAAGTGTCTTTTAATGAGTCTTCAGCCATGAAAAATCCCTGTTTGAACAATTATTGCCAGTTTGGACAATTATAGATTGAGGCCATTAAGCGCATATTGCGTAGAAAACGCAAAATAATATTACGCAAAACAAGATTTTTTCACAAATAATTGTCGGATTGCTTATTTATGGGCGCATATAATTTGTAAATTGATTTTTATTTGGTTATCATCAGTGGCGGAGGGTTATCATGTCAAATGCAAAAAAAGAAAAGTCTGTTTTTGAGTCGTGGAAGCTTGGGAAGCTGACGCTTAAAAACAGAATCATCAAAGCTGCAACTTTTGAAGGTCTCGCTCAGGGCGGTTTGCCTGATGAAAGATTAGTGCAATTTCATGAAAGATTTGCCGCCGGTGGTGCTGGCGTGGTCACTGTTGCCTATGGCGCGGTGAATGATGACGCACGTACTTTTGATCATCAAATGTGTATGCAGGATGACCGTATCATGGATGTACTGAAAAAAGTGACGTCGACCATTCATAAACATGGTGCTGCGGCTTCGCTTCAACTGGCGCATTGCGGGATGCAAACGCGCTATTCAAAATTATCCTCTAAGCCCTTTTCCTATAGCGCCTCATGGGGTTTGAACCCTTATGGCTTGCTGGCAGGTATTCCGTTTATGCGTCCCATGCCTGAAAAAGTGATTGAGCAAACTTGCGATGATTATGCGATTTCTGCCAAACGTGCTGTTGAAGCGGGTTTTGATATACTTGAGCTGCATATGGGGCATGGCTATTTGTTCAGCCAGTTTATGTCACCGGCCTATAATAAGAGACGCGATAAATTTGGTGGTAGCCTCGAAAACCGTATGCGCTTTCCGCGCCTTGCCTTACGCCGTGTGCGAGAGGCTGTCGGGCCGGATATTCCGATTGTGGTCAAGTTGAATTTACAAGATGGTTTTGAAGGTGGCTCGACATTGGATGATTGCATTGAAGCGTCGCGCATTATCGAACAAGACGGCGATGCGTCTTTGCTGGTTCTCACCGGTGGGTTTAGTGCTAAAAGCCCAATGTATCTCTTTCGCGGTCCATCAGCGATTAAGCCATTGATCGCTATACAGAAAAACTTGATTGCCAAGCTGGTTTACACGCTTGCCGCCAAAAAGTTCCCCGATATGCCGTTTAAAGAAATGTTCTTTTTGGACGATGCCAAAAAAGTTCGCGCGGCGGTTAAAATGCCAATTGCGCTTGTGGGTGGTATTAAATCAATGGCGAATTTTAAGACCGTTATGAATGAAGATTTTGACGGTATTGTGCTGGGACGCACCCTGATTCATGAGCCTAACTTACCGAATATTTACGAGGCGGAAGAGCAATCCACCTCTGGTTGTATTTCTTGCAATCGTTGTGTGGCTCACATTGACTCGGATGATGGTGTTATTTGTCCTATAAATGTTGAAATGGCCTCAGAGGCCGCTTAGATTATATAAATAGAAATTTGGAGCTTAAAAATGGCTAAAACTGCAGATTATGATTTGGGTGAATTCACCTTCCCGCGTGGCTGGTTTATGGTTGCCCGCACCGATGAAGTTTCCAAAAAACCTCTTAATTTGAGATATTTCGGACAAGATATGGTGCTTTACCGTGGTGATAGCGGTCGGCTTGTCCTGATGGATGCCTATTGCCCGCATATGGGAACGCATCTTGGCAAAAATGAAACATCCTATGTTGTGATGGATAATGAACATATTGACGGCGATAATATCCGTTGCCCTTACCATGGTTGGCAATTTGGGCCTGATGGTAATTGTGTTGAAATTCCTTATTCACCTGCACCAATTCCAGCTTCAGCCTGTATCCGAACCTATCCGGTTCAGGAATGGGGCGGGAGTGTGCTGATGTGGTATGATGCAGAGCAGGGTGAGCCGAATTTCGATCCGCCTGAATTGCCACAATGGGAAGACCCATCATGGGTTCAGTGGAAAATTGAAGACCTTGGTGAACTGGGTCAGCATCCGATGGAAGTCATTGATAATATGGCTGATAAAGCGCATCTCGCGCCTATCCATGGCAGCACCAATATGGAATATTTCGAGAATGAATTTAACGATCATGTGATTGTTCAAAGACTTGCTGCGGGTCACCGTACTATGTCCGAAACACAGATGATTAACGATACATGGTATACCGGACCGGGCATTCTTCTTTCTAGGATTGAAGGCGATTATCCGTCTCTCATGATGATTTCTAACACCCCTATTGAAGATGGTCTTATTCGCGTCTTTTACGGTATTCTCGTCAAAGGTAAAAACGACATTGCCAATGAAGAAGATAAAGCCGTGGCTGACCAGTTCCATGAGGTCAGTAAAGCTGCCTTCCTGCAGGATTTTGAAGTTTGGTTTAACAAACGCCCCTGCCTGAATGTTTTACAGGTAATTGGTGATGGCCCATTTGGTAAAACGCGCATCTGGTATAAGCAGTTCTATAATCCACGCGATAAAGCCAAGGATTATCAGGCTCAGGTGAACGGTGTTGTCGTGACACGGGGAACGAACCGCGACAATTTCGAAAAATCTGCTGCTGAATAGGCTCTTGTTTTAAATAGGCTTCACTTCTCCTCCAATTCTTGCCGGAATTGGGCCAAAACCGGTATTGCAAAACCGCGCGCGAAAGAGTACCCAAAGAGGGGTACGCCCCGTATCATGTGCCCGTCTTAGGCGCCCGTGTCGTGTACCCGTCTGGGGCTAGAATGTATATTGCCGAACAAATGGCCGAATAAATGACCGAACAAGTAACCGAAAAAAAACCGGAGCAGAATAAGCCTGACCATATTGCCGAACTGGTGAATGCATCTGTTGCTGTTCTTAAAGAAAAAAACAAAGACGCATTAATAACGCTGCTTGAGACGCATCACGAGTCTGATATTGCCGAAATGATTGCGCTGCTTAATGGCAGTCAGCGTGAGCAATTTTTTAAGCTTATTGGTGAAGATCTCGCCCCCAGTGTGCTGGCGGAGCTTGATGACCATTCTCAAGCTTGGATTGCCGAACGTCTGGACCCGGAATTTTTGGCCTCGGCATTGCAGGAGCTGGAAACCGATGATGCGGTTTTTGTTCTGGGTGAGCTGGATGATGACGACCAGAAGGAAGTTCTGGAATTTTTCCCTGAAGGGGAACGAATTGTTCTTCAACGTTCATTAGATTATCCGGATGAGAGTGCGGGTCGTCTTATGCAGTCAGATGTGGTGGCTGTGCCGCCATTCTGGACAGTAGGCCAGGTGATCGATTATCTCCGTGTCACTGAGGATTTACCGGATGACTTTTTGGAAATCTTTGTTGTGGACCCCACCCATACGCCTCTGGGCATGGTGAAGCTCAATAAGGTCATGCGCTCGGGGCGTCCGACTTTGATGCAGGAAATTCTTGATGATAATTTTACGCCTATCTCTGCTGAGCTTGACCGCGAAGATATGGCGCGGATGTTTGAGCGTTATAATCTCGTTTCCGCGCCAGTGGTGGATGAAGATAATCGGCTGGTCGGGGTGATAACGGCGGATGATGTTTTTGAGGTTATTACCGAAGAAGCTGAAGAAGATATTTTGCGCCTTGGTGGTGTGGGTGACGAGACAGTGGGCGATGATATGTTTCGCGCCATGCGCGGTCGTTTTTCGTGGTTGCTGGTCAACCTTCTGACCGCCATTCTCGCTTCTATTGTGATTGGCTTATTTGACGGTACAATTGAACAAATGGTGGCGCTGGCTATTCTCATGCCAATCGTGGCCTCTATGGGCGGCAATGCGGCTACACAAACTCTAACGATTACGGTACGCGCACTGGCGACGCGCGAATTGCTGGCGATTAATACATTGCGCGTTATTGGTCGTGAAATGGGTATTGGCTTGTTGAACGGTATTTTGTTTGCCGTTTTGCTTGGCATTACAGGCTGGGTCTGGTTCGGTAGTGAGATGCTGGGTCTTGTGCTGGCCATGGCTATGATTGTGAATATGTTTGTGGCTGGCCTTGCTGGTATTCTTGTTCCGATATGGCTCAACAAGGCGGGTATTGATCCGGCGATTGCATCGGGCGTGTTTGTGACCACGATTACCGATATCGTTGGCTTTCTAGCTTTTCTTGGTTTTGCTACACTTTTTCTTATCTAATGGTAATGAGATATATGCGTTTTTTGACTTCCGCATTATTAGGGTTTTGTCTTGTTCTCGCAGCGGGTTCAATTGTTCGTTCTGCATGGGCTACAGATATGGCTACAAATTTGGGGGCAGAGTGGCGAAGCGGCGACTCGTTTTCTCAAGCCGTACCGGAGTCAGGGGCAGCGGCTTTAAATGGTACAATCTATCTGCTTAGCGGATCATCAGGCACCGGTTTTAAGAGATTTTTTGAGGCCTATAATATTATTGAGGATGGTTGGCGTCCTCTGACGCCCTTTCCGGTGGATAGAACTCAATTTTCTGTGGCGGCGGGCAGTGGTCAGATTGTCGTTACGGGTGGGCGCATTGCCGGAACGTCAGAGGCGACTAAGAGTAGCTGGATGTTCAGCACGGCAAAATCTTACTGGACGCAAATTTCCCCCATGCCCGGGCGACGTTATGAGCATATGTCTGCCATCATTGGTAATTTCCTTTATGTATTTGGCGGCGTAGGTGACGATACGGATAAAATTTATCGCTATAATCTTGGTGCTGGTGAATGGTCTGTTTTACCGGGGTCAATGCCAGAGCCGTTAACTCAATCCGGCATAACAGTCTCGGGAAGTGACATCATTATAGCGGGGGGCATGACAAGGACGGGGCGCGCCTCGCGCGAGATTCATGTTTTTCATGCTAAATCACAAAATTGGCGGCGTCTGCCGTCCTTGCCGGTAGCGCTTATCGCGCCGGCAGTTGGTGTGTTGTCCGATGGGGTGCATGTCGTGGGTGGGTATTCTAATGAGCCGCGTAAGACGTATGATTTACACTACCTACTTGGCGACAAGGCAAGAAAATGGCAGAGAAAAGCGCCTTTGCCTGAAGCGCGCCATCATGCCGGCTATGCGGTTGTGAATAATCAATTGATTGTGATGGGCGGGGCTGTCGGCAGTGGTTTCTTCGCTCCATTTACGGCGACCGATACGGTTTATATATTTAAGCCATAAATCTTAATGGAGGCATTTTGCCTCTTTCGTGAAACCCTCTAGTTTGTAGATATGACTTTACACCTTATTAAGCTGGCGGCGCGCGCTACTGGCGTCGATGATCTGATTAATTGGCAGACTTATGTCAGAGAGACTCATGGGGAACTCTTTCATACGACGCGCATGATGCCTAAAAGGCGCGACGAGTTGCTTAATGATGGGTCGATATATTGGGTGATAAAACGCAAAATCTGCGTCCGGCAGAGCATTCTTGATATCCAGCCCTTTACGGATGGGGCGGGTGTTAAAAGATGTCATATTTTTCTCGATCCCGAACTTATCGCGACCCGACAGCAAGCACGGCGGCCTTTTCAGGGTTGGCGGTATTTGCCTGCCGCAGATGCCCCTGAAGATATGCCAATAGCGGCGGCGGGGGATGATGAACTTCCCGAACATCTTAAGGCCGAGCTTATGGCTTTGGGGCTTTTATAAGTTTCTCTATCTGACGGGACAATTATCAATCAGCCTAATATCACCAAGGCGTACAGCTGTCAGAAGGCGTAAACTTTTGGTCTGTGCATCAGGACGTTTGAGCGTTTTGGCATCCCGTATGGTGACATATTCAATTTCTGTGAAGCCCGCTTCTTTTAAGTGTTGTATGGCGGCGGCCTCCAGCGTGGGGAGGTGATTGAGGTCTTGAGTCTTGAGATAATCCGCACAAAGCGCCTGCATGATTTTGTTTAAACTGGCAGCAATTTTGCGCTGGCGATCATCGAGATATGCATTGCGTGAGGACATGGCAAGGCCATCTGCTTCGCGCATTGTGGCGCCGTGTATAATCTCAATCTCCATAGCGCTATTGGCAACCATCTGCTCAATGACGCGTAGTTGCTGATAGTCCTTTTCACCGAAAATGGCGATATCGGGTTTGCAGAGCTCAAAAAGCTTATTGACGACGGTTACTACCCCGCCAAAAAAATGCGGGCGGCTTAAGCTCTCAAGCCCTTCGGCTAAACTTCCGGCTTGCAAGTCTGCGGTGACCTTATCGCCATAAATCTCGGCAGAGGTGGGCATAAAAACAAGGTCGGCCTTGGTGCTGTTGAGTTTTTGTAAATCATCTTCTGTGGTGCGGGGGTAGGCATCAAAATCCTCACCTTCGGCAAATTGCGTCGGGTTCACAAACAGGCTGACAATAATTTTATCCGCATGCGCGGCCATCGTTTCAACAAGCGATAAATGCCCCGCATGAAGTGCGCCCATGGTTGGCACGAGGCCGATTTTCAGGCCAGCTTGTCGCCAGTTTGCGCACTTCAGTGCCAAGGCCTCACTTGTTGTGCAGATATCGAGTGGCATTGTCAGGGTGTTTCTTGACCATTAATATCATTCACGACATAGGCGTTGGAAATGCCGCCATCCGCAAGATAGCTGGCACCGGTTATATAGCCGGCATCATCACTCAGCAGAAAACAAACAAGCCCTGCGATTTCATCGGGTGTCCCAAGACGCCCCATTGGGATATGCCGTCGCCGTGTTGCCCATTTCTCAGCATCTTCGAAATAATGCGCGGTACGGTCTGTTTTCACCGGACCTGGTGCCACACAATTAGCACGAATATTATGACGCGCATGGCTGATAGCGATTTCTTTGGTCAGGGCTTCCACGCCGCCCTTAGCTGTGGTGTAGGCAATTTGAGAGGAAGCTGACGCCGCATGAGCGACAACAGATGACAAATTCACAATCGCGCCGCCTTGTTTTGCGAGATGCGGGAGAGCGGCCTGACAGGTAAGAAAAACAGAGGTGAGATTTGTTTCCAGCGTTTTCAGCCAGCTGGTGAGGGGGGTTTGCGTGATATCATCATCATCGGGCATTAAGATAGCGGCGCTGTTCACCAAACCATCAATTTTGCCGTATTTTTCAACGGCTTCACCCATAATCATGCGCACAAAGTCAGGCTTGGTGATATCGCCGTCTAAACAAAGAACGTCGCTAAGCAGTTGATTTTTATTTATATTATTGAGGGCTCGAGTGTTATTATCGACAAGAATAGGGCAGGCTTTTTCCTCAACAAGGCGAATGGCAATGGCCTGACCCAACCCACCAGCGCCACCTGTTAGAATAATTACTTTGTCTTTTAAACCGCGCATTTTCTGTCCATTTTGAAACTCGGGGCTTATCAATTCGCCCTCTCAATAACATATATTCAGGGAAAAACGGAATCGTTGTAAAAATATATACGCATAGAGGGCAAAAATGGGCTTTTTTAATAACCAAAGTAAAAAAGAAAACGTTTATCCTACCGTTTATCCCTATGTCATTGTTGTTGGCAATGAGAAGGGTGGGTCGGGTAAAACGACAACAGCCATGCATATTATGGCTGCCCTTTTGGATATGGGTTTTTCAGTAGGCTCGCTAGATATCGACTCGCGCCAGAAATCTTTATCCCGTTATATCGAAAATAGGCAGGCTTGGTCTTTAAGATCGGGTCGCACTGTCGCAATGCCGGAACACCAAACGGCTGACCCGCCTTTTGGCATTACCATTCAAGAGCGCCAAGATTACGAGCAGGAGAATTTCCTGAAAGCGATGTCGGGTTTACGCACGCGCAATCAATTTGTGATTGTCGATAGCCCCGGTTCTGACACTTATTTATCGCGACTGGCGCATGCTTCAGCGGATACGTTGATTACGCCGATTAATGACAGTTTTGTTGATTTTGACTTGCTCGGCAAAGTGGACCCCGACACGTTAGAGGTTTTGGGGCCAAGTATATATTCTGATCTGGTCTGGGAGTGCCGTAAGGCGCGCATGCAAGCGGATAATGGTAAAATTGACTGGGTGGTTCTTCGCAACCGCTACAGCCACGTCTATGCGAAAAACCGCAGACGCGTAGAGGCGGCATTGGAAGAATTGTCCGGGCGTTCGCATTTCAGAGTATTGGCGGGGTTATCAGAGCGAGTGATTTTCCGCGAAATGTATCCGGCGGGTCTCACTTTACTGGATTTGACAACAGAAGAAGCCAATACCAATCTCACAATTTCTCACATTGCCGCCCGTGCTGAGATTTTCAATCTTATTCAAGGTTTGAATCTACCTGGTGTAAAAATTTAATTTACGCCGCTTCGTGTCTTGTAAGATGGGTTGATTGTCTTACATAATCTTATAGTTGTATGATTAGGTTTCATGACAAAAATGGCGCATAAAAACAGCATAATGGATAGCAAGTTTATAAAAAGACCAGTTCTGAGTGGTTCAACCCCTGGAAATCCGAATGATGATGACCGTCAAGGTGGAGACAAGGGCGGTGATGTCGGCCTTGTGACCAAAACCAAGCCGAAAACCCAAAAACCGTCGCTTTACAAAGTCTTATTACTTAATGATGACTTTACGCCGATGGAATTTGTTGTGCATGTCCTACAGCGCTTTTTTAATAAAGATATCAATGAAGCAACAGAAATCATGCTTCACGTTCACCAAAATGGTGTCGGCATATGTGGCGTATTTACATTCGAGGTCGCAGAAACGAAAGTGACCCAAGTAATTGACCTAGCACGGCAGCACCAACATCCGCTACAATGCACTATGGAAAAGGAGTGATTAATGCCGGCATTCTCTAAAGGTTTAGAAACCGTTCTGCACACCGCCCTCGAATTGGCGAATACGCGCAAGCATGAATTTGCAACGCTGGAGCATTTATTACTCGCTCTGACAGAAGACGAAGATGCAAAAGCTGTCATTGATGCGTGTAATGTGGATATGAAACTTCTGCGCGATAATCTGACAGGCTATATCGACAATGATTTATCCGGTCTGGTGATGGATACGGATGAAGACTGCAAGCCTACTGCAGGTTTTCAACGTGTTATTCAGCGTGCGGTTATCCATGTGCAATCATCCGGCAGGGATGAGGTGACGGGCGCCAATGTTCTGGTGGCTCTATTTGCTGAAAGAGAAAGCCATGCCGCTTACTTCCTGCAAGAGCAGGATATGACGCGTTATGATGCGGTTAATTTTATTGCGCACGGCGTTTCCAAAAAAGCCGGTGTTAGCAATGCGGATATGGACAGAGAAAATGCCGATGCGGACCCAGACGGGTTCATGTCCGGTGGTGAGACCGCGCTGGAAACCTATTGCGTGAACCTCAATGAGAAAGCCAAAATTGGTAAGGTTGATCCGCTTATCGGGCGTCAGCGCGAAGTTGAGCGTACAATTCAGATTTTATGCCGCCGGAGTAAAAACAATCCTCTTTTAGTTGGTGACCCAGGTGTCGGTAAGACGGCGATTGCTGAAGGTCTTGCGCGCAAAATCATTGAAGGCGATGTGCCGGATGTATTGCAAGATAATGTCATTTACGCACTGGATATGGGTGCCTTGCTTGCCGGTACGCGCTATCGCGGTGATTTTGAGGAGCGTATTAAGCAGGTCATGACCGAGCTTGAAGATATGCCTGAAGGCATTTTGTTTATCGATGAAATTCACACTGTCATTGGTGCAGGCGCGACATCGGGCGGCGCGATGGATGCCTCTAACCTTCTCAAGCCATCTTTGCAAAATGGCGGATTACGGTGTGTTGGCTCGACGACTTATAAAGAATTCCGTCAGCATTTTGAAAAAGACCGCGCCTTGGCACGGCGTTTCCAGAAGATTGACGTTAACGAACCGAGTGTTCCAGATACGATAAAAATCCTGCGGGGTCTGAAGCCTTATTTTGAGGATTTCCACAATATCCGCTACACCAATGAGGCCATAAAAACGGCTGTTGAACTGTCATCCAGATATATGACTGACCGGAAACTGCCGGATAAAGCCATTGATGTGATTGATGAGGTTGGCGCGTCTCAAATGCTTCTGCCAGCATCTAAACGTAAAAAGACTATTAGTGTGCGTGATATTGAAAACACGATTTCAACAATGGCGCGTATCCCGTCTAAATCAGTCTCAAAGTCTGATACAGAAAAATTGCGTGACCTCGATAGCGGTCTCAAGCGCGTTGTGTTTGGTCAAGAAGCAGCGATTGATGCACTGTCTGCGGCTATTAAATTATCGCGTGCCGGATTGCGCGAAGAAAATAAGCCGATTGGCTGTTATCTGTTTTCCGGCCCGACCGGCGTCGGTAAAACAGAAGTTGCCCGTCAACTTGCCGATATTATGGGCGTTGAATTGCTCAGATTTGATATGTCTGAATATATGGAACGACATACCGTATCGCGGCTTCTCGGGGCGCCTCCCGGCTATGTCGGTTTTGATCAAGGGGGTCTGCTGACTGACGGGGTAGACCAACATCCCCATAGCGTGTTGCTGCTGGACGAAATTGAAAAAGCCCATCCAGATTTGTTTAATATTTTGTTGCAAGTCATGGATAATGGCAGCCTGACCGACGCCAATGGGCGCAAGGTTGATTTCCGTAATGTTATTTTGATTATGACAACCAATGCGGGTGCCGCTGATATGGCAAAAGAGCCTATGGGCTTTGGGCGCTCCATGCGTGAGGGTGAGGATGAGGATGCTATCAAGAAAATGTTTGCGCCTGAATTCCGTAATCGTCTGGACGCGACGGTTCCCTTTGCCAACCTGCCGCCGGAAGTTGTCTATCGTGTGGTTGAGAAATTTGTGCTTCAGCTTGAGGCGCAACTGGCAGACCGGAATGTCATCATCCAACTCAGCCCAGATGCTACTAAATGGTTGGCTGAACGCGGTTATGACAATCAGATGGGCGCACGGCCTCTGGCACGTCTCATACAAGAAAAAATTAAGAAACCACTCGCTGATGAAGTCCTATTCGGTTGTTTGACCCAAGGTGGCGTTGTGGTTGTGGATGTAGGCGAAGATGATGCCTTGTCTCTGAGCTATAAGGATGATGCGCCTAAAAGCGATGAAGCGGATAAGAAAACTGAGAAAGTTTAGGTCAGCAACCCTCAAATTTTCTTTCAAATTTTCTCTCAAATTTTCATTCTGATTTTTTGGGCGAGTTTCTCTAGCTCACTCGGGTCTACCATATCCGTGGCATGAATGCCCAAATCCACCCCGTCATAGCGTGGGATGATATGGACATGCGTGTGAAACACGGTTTGCCCTGCGGCGGCTCCATTAAGCTGTGTCAGCATCACGCCCGGACAGCCAATGGCTGATTTCACAGCTCGGGCAATTTTCTGGACAGTCACAATCAGCTTTTGAGTCATTTCCTCATTGAGATCCATCATGTCACAAGCCTCGGTTTTGGGAATAACCAGCACATGGCCTTCAGCTTGGGGCATGATATCCATGAAGGCAAAAGTGTCGTCATCCTCATAGACTTTTACACATGGCGCTTCACCGCGTAAGATTTTGGCAAAAATATTGTCCCTATCATAATCACTCATCATCGCTCTCCTTCTTTATTTGGTTTTCATTCTGTTTGAATGGTGTATAATTTTTGAGCGTTTCAATATCTTGTTCAACATGGCGTCTCTCATGTTCAAGGAAATTTTCAATCGCATCACGAAAGCCTTCATGGGGTATGTAATGAGTGGAATATGTGCGGCAGGGTTCATAGCCTCGTGCGAGCTTATGCGTACCTTGCGCTCCAGCTTCGACGCGCTTTAATCCATGGGCAATAGCGAAATCAATGGCTTGATAATAACAAAGCTCAAAATGTAAAAATGGATGATCTTCAATGCATCCCCAATTACGCCCGAATAACACATCGCCGCCGATGAAATTCAACGCACCGGCAATATACCGCCCGTCGCGTCGTGCCATGACCAGCAAGGTCTTATCCGGCATGGTTTCATTAATATGGCTGAAAAACGCGCGGGTGAGATAGGCCTGTCCCCATTTCCGATTGCTGGTGTCGAGATAGAAGTCATAGAAAGTGTCCCAATGCGCTTCTGTCAAATCCGCACCGGTGAGCCACTCAACCTCAATACCATTTTCTAAGGCGCGGATACGTTCCTTTTTGAGATTTTTTCGCTTTCGCGCTGTGAGGCTGGCTAAAAATCCATCAAAATTTTCAAAGTCACGATTGAGCCAATGGAATTGTTGGTCGGTGCGTTTTAAAAATCCACAATCACCTAAAGCGTTCCAGTCATCTTCAGGCAGAAAGTTAATATGCAGGGAGGAGGCGTTAAATTTTCCGGTTAAGGCAATCATCCCTTCCGTGAGGGCGGCTCGTGCTATTTCCTGTTCTGGTCCCGGGCGCAGCAGAAGCCGCGGCCCGCCCGAAGGCGTGAAGGGAATGGCGCTCAGGAGTTTTGGGTAATATTGTCCGCCTGCACGGTGCCATGCCTCGGCCCATCCATGGTCGAAAATATATTCCCCCTTACTGTGGGACTTGAGATAAAGCGGCACAATGCCTGCAATCTGGTTGGCCTGATTGCTTTCTAGGCTGTTTTCTAAAATAAGATGCTGGGCAGCCCATCCCGTCTCTGGCGTGGCAGACCCGCTTTCCTCTAGTGCAAGCAGAAAGGCATGGTCGACAAATGGGTTATAATGCGCAGGGTTGGGATTGGCGCAGGCGTTCCATTGCGCGGCTGGTATCTCCGATACTGTACTGACTGTGCGTAATATGGGGGGGGCAATATCACCCATTAATGAACCTCAAATATAGCGTCTATCTCAACTGCCCAGCCCATTGGAAGGCTCGCAACGCCTACTGCCGACCGGCTATGGCGTCCGGCATCGCCAAAAACCTCAACCATTAAATCAGAAGCGCCGTTAATAATTGCTGGTTGATGCGTGAAATCCGGTGTGGAATTCACAAAGCCACATAAGCGGACGCAACTGCCAAAGCGCGCCCAATCACCATCTAAGGCGACTTTTACTTGAGCGATAATATTCAAAGCCGCAAGTTGCGCGGCACGTTGACCGTCTTCAATTTCAATTGTTTCACCAAGTCGTCCCTTAATGGCGTCACCGGATGCGGTGACAGGTCCTTGACCTGAAATCATTACGAGATTGCCAGCTTGTGTGAAAGGCAGATAATTTGCCACAGCCGGTTTAGGGGCAGGGAGGATGAGGCCAAGCGCGTTAATTTTTTCTTCAGGGTTTATCATTATCTTTCCTAAAATATTTATTTAAGAGATCGCCCTTTACCGATTGTCTCTTGTCCAAACTTAATGCGAATTTTGTCCATAGCCAATTCCGCCTGCAAGTTTCTTTTATCGGTCGATACAAGATCCGGCATATCTGCGAATTCAGCTTCAACAAGCCCAGCCACACCAATACCGATAAGGCGATAGGCCGTTCGTGGGTTGTCTTGAAGTTCAGCGTTAAGCAATTCTTTTCCGGTGCTGAAAATCCGTTCAGCCATACAGGTTGGCACGGGTAGGGTGCGGTTACGGGTCAGAGATTTAAAATTGCCGGTTTTGAGTTTTAAAACAACTGTTTTGCCGCCCTTACTTGCCTTCTTGCAACGTAAGGAAACTTTCTCGCTTAATTGCCAGAGGGTTTTCGTCAAGCTATCCGCGTCTGCGATGTCTTTATCAAAAGTGGTTTCCGAAGAAATGCTTTTTGCCTCACGATTTGGGGAGACGACTCTATCGTCCAACCCACGCGATAATCGAAATAAATGTTGTCCGACATTGCCATATTGTTTGAGCAAGAACGCTTCATCGAGTTGTTGAAGATGGGCGATTGTTTTGACGCCATTAGCGGAGAGTTTTTTCTGCATTGCTTTGCCCACTCCCCATATTTTTGATACCGGCATGGGCGCAAGGCGGTCGAGCGTTTCAGATTGTCCAATGACTGTAAACCCGTTTGGTTTATCAAGGTCAGAGGATAATTTAGCCAGAAATTTATTATGGCTCAGGCCAACAGATACGGTGATACCAACCGTTTTGCGGATATTTCTAACAAGATTAAGGATTGTTTCTGCTGGGGTGAGACCATGGAGTTTTTCTGTTCCGCGCAAATCCAGAAAGGCCTCGTCAATAGATATGGGCTGAACGAGGGGGGTGAGTTCTTTCATTAAATCTCGTATTTGATAGCCCGCTTCTGCATATTTTTCCATGCTTGGTTTTATAACAATAGCATCAGGGCATAATTTTAAGGCTTTGAACATGGGCATGGCAGAGTTCACGCCGCGGATGCGCGCAATATAACAGGCGGTGGAGACAACGCCTCTTTGCCCGCCACCGATAATGACAGGCTTGTCCTCCAGTTCAGGGTTATCGCGTTTTTCAATCGCCGCAAAAAATGCATCGCAGTCAATATGGGCAATGCCAAGGTTAAAAAGTTCAGGATGAAATAATAAGCGCGGGCTTTTGCAGGCTGGGCATCGCGTTATCTTATTGTCCTTAGCGGGATTAATGCGGGTACTACAGTCGCGGCATAGGCCTGTTTGAGACGCAGCTTCTGACTCTAATGTTGGGTGGGGTGTCGCCATGTCTCATCTTTGCGAGAGCTGTGAAGAATTTCAAGTTTTAGATGCGGTGAGCTTCTCCAAAATCCAGCTCTGGGCTTCATGCCATTGGTCAATTCTGGCTGAGGCGCCTTCGGCTGCACCAATTAGTTTTGATAGGCGCGGGTCGGCAATCATGTGAATACGACCGGACTGCGGCATATGTTCAGCAACCGAATTAATATTATGTGGAATATCATCAAGGAAAAATAACGGAGCGTTTATTTTCTCACCGAGGCTTTTAACCGCCGGGCCTTTCAGGCCGGAGCCGACAACAACCGGATAATCCATACCGTGTTGGGACAGATTTGTTTGTCGTTCGCTTTTTTGCGCAAGGGGTAGATTTGTTAGAATAATGACCTGCGCTTCTTTGCTGAGTGCCGCGAGCGCATCAGCCGCACCGTCAACGGGAGAGAAGTTTAACGTCTCGGCGGCGAAAAAATCATCAATGATGTTTCTATTCGTCATGTCGACAACTTCATCGCCTCCCTTATATTTGATGTTGCCCTGCAATTTAAAGCTGCTCAAATCAATCCACATATCATGGCGATCGAGGTAAATCTCAAATTGGTGCATAAATTGGAGCAGAACCTCATCAGCATCTGAGATGACGAGAGGCCTGTCAGGGTCAAGGTCCAGAGTTTCAATCTGGCTGGATATTTCTTCGGAAAGCATACTACTCAATTTAACTCCGTAATTAACCCCAATCGGGCGCGTCACCCCCTGGCAAATAACGTCTTAATTGCGCAGGTTCTTCAGGGTTTAACTCATTATCTTCACAAAACTGTGTAAGCAGTTCCTCAAAGCCGAGCATAAAATCCATCACCCCAGCGAGAAGCTCCGCTAAAACCTTAGGATTACCGGTTTGATCGAGAATATCTTGTATCGCCATGCCGCTTTGTAACGAAAAACTGTTCATCGCTTCTTCATTGCCTGCCATCCATGTCAGCATATTAAGGGCAAGAATTTCAGCTGTTTCATGTTGTGCCATATTTTATCTTATCGTGTCGGGACTCTAAAAAGATACACTTATGCAGATAGCGCAGATTCACGATGAAACAAAATATATACAATCAAAAGAACAATAAAAAAGCCGGTCGAAACCGGCTTAATGTCATTTGTAATCATTAAATCTCATTAAGATTATTTGATTTTGCCTTCTTTGAATTCAACATGCTTACGAACAACAGGGTCGTATTTCCGCACAACCATTTTTTCGGTCATGGTGCGGGCATTCTTTTTAGCGACATAGAAATATCCTGTGCCAGCTGTGCTTTCGAGCTTAATTTTAACTGTTGTAGGTTTCGCCATGAGCTTTCTCCGAAGATAATTACCTAAATCCGATTTCGGGAAATTAAAGATTTACACCAGAAAGTCAAGGGCATTCAGCCTGCCCTTAGGTTTGAAATGATAAATTTTCCATGTTCAAAACGATAAAACGGCACCGGACGGTTATAACGGCGGGCATCGGGATATTGCAGGCGCGCCTCAATGCATTTCACAATTTCATGCGTAATTATCGGCAGATCAAGTTTCAGCGCTTCTTTGAGGCTAATCCAGTGCAAATCAAGCAATTCGCCGCTCCCCTTCATTATATCGCTTGGCTTATTAAAAAGCTCTGTCGCATCCGCCATAAAAAACCGTGTATCGAAGCGTCTGTTTCGCTTGGTCGGGGTAATGGCGCGGGCCACATAATCTAGATTGCTCAAGGCTGGTTCGACACCCAACTCCAAAAACGCACGCCAGACCGGGTGACGCGATGTCGCGTTTGTTGTCGCGGGTTTCCCCAGCACGAGACCTGTTTCTTCATAGGTTTCTCTAATGGCGGCAAGCGCGAGACCTCTGAGGCGTGCGGGCGTCAGGCTTTTTTTTGTTTCGGCTTTGAGATGCCGCATCACAGCTATGCGCATTTTTGATGGTACAACCAAACGGCTATCACATGGGTCGACACGTCCGCCCGGGAAAACAAATTTATTCGGCATGAATTTATGTTTGGCGGAACGCTTTCCCATCAGAACTTTCGGTGTTTTGGTCTGCCGATTAACGATAATCAGCGTCGCGGCATCAACCGGGCGTATATAGGGCAGGGTAAGGTCAGCACGTTCATCTACGCTTTTTTCGATTTTGTTATCGAGCTCTGTGAGTTGTTTAGTCTTTGTCATGCTAGTCGCCGCCATGCTATGCGCTTTGTTCGTTATTTAACTGCTTTTAGGTTTTTCTAGCTTTTTTGCTTTACGACGACCAGCCCTTGAGGTGCTTTTTTTTCGCCCCTTATAGGGTTTTGTTTTCTTTGAGGTCGGGCGCGCCTCTTTTTTTCCAGCTCCTGCTCTTTTACCGGCAACAGGTCTTCTAAAGCTTCCACGGCGCGGCTTAATATTGTCACCTGCCTCATCACCGTCTGATGCTGGTTCCATCAGCATACCACCTGCAATTGGATTGGTTTCCAACAGGCGCACGGTGAGAGCCTGTCCGATGCGGTAGGTTGTGCCGGTCGTGCCGCCAGTGAGCGACATACTATCCTCATTAACGAAAAACCGTTCGCGCCCCAGATAGGACATGGGAGCAAAGCCTTCCGCACCTGTTTCATCTAGGCGGATAAACAGCCCCGATTTAGTCACGCCTGTGATATGACCGGCAAATTCATCCCCAATGCGTGCTGACATAAAAGCTGAAAGATAGCGTTCTTTTGCGCTCCGTTCGGCGAGCATGGCGCGTCTTTCGGTTGTGGAAATATGCGCGGCGGTTTCGTCTAGCGTTTCGATTTGGCTATCCGGCAGACCGTCGGGGCCAAATTTCAGGGCGCGGATTAAGGCGCGATGCACAATCAAATCTGCATATCGTCTAATTGGCGAGGTGAAATGGGCATAGCGGGACAGGTTCAGGCCAAAGTGACCGATATTTTCAGGGTCATAAACAGCCTGAGACTGAGTGCGCAATACAGCTTCTTGCACCATGAAACCATATTCTGTTTCTCGCGCACCCGCGAGCAGGCGGTTAAACAGTCCAGGTATCATGGGCTGACCGAGGTCAATCACGACGCCGAGCGGCTTCACAAAACCCGCAAGTGCATAAACCTTTTCATCACTTGGAATATTATGTACGCGGTAAATAAGCGGTGTTTTATGCTTCTCCAATGTTTCTGCGGCACAGACATTGGCGCTGACCATCATCTCTTCAATGAGACGCATGGCCTCTAGTCGTTGCGGGGTGTAAATATCCTCAATCTTCCCGTTATTCATAATGATTTTGCGTTCGGGAATATCCAGGTCAAGCGGTGCGCGCTTATCACGGGCTTTTGCCATGAGCTGATAAGCCGCCCAAAGAGGTTGCAGGACGGTTTCATATACCGGAGCGGCGGCTGCGTCCGGCTCACCGTTAAAGCCTGCCTGCGCCTGTTGATAGCTCAACCGTGCCGCTGATTTCATAATCGCACGGGAAAATTTATGACCTATCCGGTTGCCGTTTTTATCAATGGTCATCTTAACGACCAGACAAGGGCGCTCTTCATTTGGACGCAAAGAACATAGATTATTCGAAATCTTTTCCGGCAACATCGGGACAACACGGTCAGGTAGATAAACCGAATTACCTCGCTTAAGGGCTTCTTTATCTAGCGCTGTATCGGGCGGGACGTAAGTGGCAACATCGGCAATCGCAACCCAAATATGATAGCCACCTTCATTGTCGGGTGTGTCATCGGGGCAGGCATAGACAGCATCATCATGGTCACGCGCATCTGCGGGGTCAATCGTGATAAGAGGGAGGTCTCTTAAATCCTGACGACCTTCCATGCTAAAATTTGTCAGCGTCTCTGATTGGTGTATGACGGCATCTGGAAATTCAATCGGGATGTTTTGTTCAGCAATAGCAATCAGGCTAAATGCATCCGGCGCGTCAGCAGGGCCAATGCGTTCTGTAACTTTTACATTTTGTGGGACATGCCTTAGGGCTGAGCGGGCATTGGATATTTTTTCCGCGACAACAATATCACCTTCCTGACAATCTTCAGGTAAGGCGCCGCTAATATTGAATATATGCTTTGCGCGTCTCTCTATCGGTTCAAGATAAGCTGATATTTTGCCTTTTTTATCAGGTGTCAGATTTCCTTTTAGAATACCGATAACAACCTCATGTCCGGCACGGGCAATGACTTTAATCGTATCTGCCCGATATATACCCGGCGAAGTTTCATTTAATCGGGCGAGAATTTGGTCTCCCATAACGGGCTGTTTGCGTTTGGAGAATATAATAATATCCGGTGCGTCTTGTTGTTCTCCGCGTATGATAATTTTGCCGTGAAGTGCGCCTTCCTCATCGCGCGAGGTAATCTCAACAACGCCAACAGCAGGAAGCGTGCCAGCTTTTCTGACACCGTCCTTGCGGTTGCCCTCAATAAGCCCTTCAGCGGTCATTTCTCTGAGTAATTGTTTGAGATAAATACGGTCAGAGCCGCGCACGTTAAAAGCCTTGGCGATTTCGCGCTTGCCGGTATTGCCGGGGTTTTGGGCAATAAAGTCGAGAATATCTTGACGCCCGGGTCTGACAGAATGGCTACACACTTAGTTTCCCTTTAGGCATTCCCTTTAAGCACTCTCTCTAAGCCTTCCCTCTGTGGCTTAGGCTCATGCCAAGCGATAGGTAAGAGGAAGTTTGCAAAAGCTTAATCACATGCCTTATTGAAAAGCTAACATTACGATTTTTTTGCTTTTTTCTTACCGGTACCCGCTTTACCTGTTTTGGCTTTACTTGTACCCGCTTTAGCGGCACGCGCGACGATAAGTTCCAAAGCACGCTCCAGCGTAACAGAGTCGGGTTCTTCGTCTTTAGGAATTGTCGCGTTAATTTTATTATGTTTCACATAAGGCCCATATCGCCCATTCATCACATTAACGGGTTTGCCGTCATCAGGATGCTCGCCCAATTCCTTAATCACAGAACTTCCGCGTGCCGGGGCTTTTGATTTCTTTTCAGCAATGACCGTGACGGCGCGGTTTACGCCAATTTCAAAAAGCTCATCGACTGTTTCGAGGCTAGCTGATTGCTTGCCGTGCTTTAGGTAAGGCCCATAACGCCCGAGATCGGCTGTAATATCGTCGCCCGTTTCAGGGTGTTGTCCGACCACACGCGGCAGGCTCAGTAAACGAAGCGCATAATCCAACGTCATATCGGCGGGCATCATATCCTTTGGCAAGCCTGAGCGTTTTGGTTTCTCATTATCTTCACCCGGGTCACCCAGTTGGATGTAAGGGCCAAAGCGTCCGTCTTTAAGATGCACAAGTAACCCACTTTCAGGATCCGTGCCAAGCTCGCGCTCAATGTCACCTTCTCTGCCTTCTGCTTGAGCAAAAGGCCGTGTGAAACGGCATTCTGGATAGCGTGTACAGCCGACAAAAGCGCCGAATTTACCGGTTTTTAGGCTTAACTCACCTTCGCTACATTTCGGGCAAATGCGCGGATCGCCGTCGCCAGTATCTTTGAAAATATGCGGACCCAACACCTCGTTCATTTTATCGAGAATTTGGGTGTTTCTAATCTCCATAGTGGAGTCCACGCTGGTAGAGAAATTCTCCCAGAATTTTCTCAACACATCTTTATAGTCGAGGTCACCATTGGAGACTTTATCGAGATCGCCTTCTAAAGCTGCCGTGAAATCATATTCCACATATTGATTAAAAAAGCTTTCCAGAAAGGAGGTCACGAGACGCCCTTTATCGTGCGGATGGAAGCGGTTGCGATCCATAAACACATAATCTCTGTCGCGCAACACGCTCAAAACACTCGCATAGGTGGATGGGCGACCAATGCCCAATTCTTCCATCTTTTTCACGAGGGTCGCTTCGCTAAAGCGAGGGGGTGGCTCGGTAAAATGTTGGTCAGGCGATACTTTTTGTAAATCCAGCGACATGCCTTCAGTCACTTGCGGCAAGGTTTGTTCTTCTTCCTTGTCGGCTTTTTCGTCATCCTTGCCTTCTTCATAAAGTTTCAGAAAGCCTGGGAATGTTATCACAGTGCCGCTTGCGCGCAGACCTGTTGTGCCGGCCTCATCGGTGATGTCGATGCTGGTACGTTGCACCCGCGCATTTTCCATCTGGCTTGCCATGGTGCGCTTCCAGATAAGCTCATAAAGTTTTGCTTGGTCAGCATCCAAGGTAGAGGTGATATATTCCGGTCGCCGGGCGAGGGAGGTCGGGCGAATAGCCTCATGCGCTTCTTGGGCATTGGCGGCTTTGGTTTGATATTCACGGGCTTTTTCTGGCAGATAATCCGGCCCGAAATCTTCCTTGATGACATCTCTTGTTTCGGTGACAGCCTCGGGCGCGATTTGCGTGCCGTCGGTTCTCATATAGGTAATAAGGCCGGTCGCTTCACCGTCAATATCTATACCCTGATAGAGAAGCTGGGCGATTTGCATGGTTCGCTTGGCGTTAAAGCCGAGTTTTCTGGCCGCTTCTTGTTGTAAGGTAGATGTTGTGAAAGGCGCGGAAGGGTTCCTTTGCCCGGGCTTACTTTCAATGCGGCTGACTTTGAAGTTTCCGCTTTCAATCGCATCCTTAGCCGCCATAGCCGCGGCTTCATTGGTGAGGGTAAATTTTTCGACCTTACCGCCATTGAGAAGTGTGAGGCGTGTTGGAAGTTTATCGCCATTTTGAGTTTTGAAATCAGCAGAAACCGACCAGTATTCGCGAGGGATAAATTTTTCAATTTCCAACTCGCGCTCACAAATGAGCTTTAGCGCAACAGATTGCACACGACCTGCCGAGCGTGCGCCTGGCAATTTACGCCACAGAACCGGCGAAAGGTTAAAACCGACGAGATAGTCAAGGGCGCGGCGTGCCAAATAGGCATGGACAAGTTTTTCATCCAATTCACGCGGATGGTTCATGGCTTCGGTAACGGCATTTCGTGTAATGGCGTTAAACACAACACGCTGGATTTGCTTACCGTCCAGCACACCTTTTTCGCGCATGACTTCAAGAACATGCCAGCTAATCGCTTCACCTTCCCTGTCGGGGTCGGTCGCGAGAATAAGGCGATCAGATTTTTTTAAATAATCAGCAATTTCATTCAGCCGTTTACCTGAGGCCGACTGAACCTCCCAAATCATGGAAAATTCTTCATCTGGGTCAACAGAGCCGTTTTTTTCCGGCAAATCACGCACATGACCGAAGGAGGCAAGGACTTTATAGTCATTACCTAGATACTTATTGATGGTTTTTGCTTTGGCCGGTGACTCGACAATGACAAGGTCCATCAGTCTCTCCAAATCCTCTTAGGCGAATAGGCAAATTAATTATGAAACGCATAAATGGGTGAAACTGACCAAGATGTCAAATTAGGAATGTCAAACGGCATAAAATTTTTTATAATTATACATCTTCTGGTTGGTGGATAAGCGGTCGATATATGTCATAAACTAGAAATCAGCGTGATATTGTTTTGAAGCTTTAAAGGGCGTCGTTCATGGTAAGTATTGTATTTTCAGGTGTTGTGTATACGGCAGTGTTGCTCGGGTGTTATGATGGTGACACCTGTACGTTAAGTTTTCAAGATGCGCCGCCTTTCATGTCGACGCAAAAAGTCCGGTTTGCTGATTTTGACACGCCGGAACTTGGCAGTGCTAAATGTGTATCGGAAAAAAAGCTTGCCGAAAAAGCGCGGGACTTCACGCAGCGTTTTCTAGAAGATCAGGGATTCTTATATACGGATGGAAGACGCGGTAAATATGGCCGTTTGCTCGTCTCCGCTCCCGATTTGAGAGACACGCTGATATCCAAAAAATTGGCACGCGCCTATCGCGGTGGTAAACGTGATGGTTGGTGCGGCTAGATTTCACGCGGCTCCGGCGGTCTTTCTAACAGGCTAACGCCGCGAAATGACCGGATAAGCAGGCCGGCAAGTTCCAACTCCAGCAAAATAATATGCACCACCGAGACGGGGAGGCCGCTCATCGTCACCAACTCGTCAATAGAGCTCGGCGTCGGCCCCAGCAAATCTACGACCTTCATGCGGTCAGATTGTTTGAGGTCACCTTCAAAGTTTTTAAAAATTTTATCTTCTGGCGGTTCTTCAATCATTCTTTCCCTTAACGGATAAAGTATATCAACCGCGTCACTGACATTTTGAATAAGGCTGGCGCCGTTTTTAATCAGATTATTTGAGCCAATGCATCGCGGGTCTTCGGGTGAGCCGGGGACGACCATCACTTCTCTATTTTGTTCGGCGGCCATTCTTGCGGTGATAAGCGAACCCGAGCCGATAGATGCCTCCGCCACAATAACACCAATAGATAGCCCAGAGATTATTCGGTTGCGGCGGGGGAAATGACGATCCAGCGGTTTGGTGCCAATCGGATTTTCAGCCAGAATTAGCCCTTCCGCGCATAGCCGATGATATAAGTCAGTGTTTTCTTTAGGGTATATATTGTCTATGCCTCCGGCAAGAACGGCAATGGTTCCGTGTTCAAGCGCAGCTTGATGGGCGATAGTGTCAATACCGCGCGCCATGCCCGATACAATGCAATAGTCGCGTTCGCCAAGTCCGCCGGAAAGCTTACGCGCTGTTTTCAATCCTGCTGCAGATGCATTTCTCGCACCGACAATGGCAACACAAGTTTTTTCAAGTAAATGGATGTTGCCCAGATAGGTAATGACAGGCGGCGCATCAGGAATATGCGCCAAATGAAGAGGGTAATTATTATCGCCGGAAACGAGTAATTCTGCCCCGGCTTTTTTGACTTCTTTTAATTCCTTAGCGGCATCGCGTTCTGAAAAAATTCGGATTTTTCTTTTGCCACCGCCTCTGGCGGCAAGTTCGGGCAAAGCCTCAAGGGCTTTACCAGCAGTTCCATAAAGCGCAATTAATTGATGATAGGTTATTGGGCCTACATTAGCGCTGCGTATCAGTCGGATAGCATCAAGGATGCTTTGCTCACGGCTACTCATTTTTAAGACTACTAAGAATTTGCACGGAGGCTGTTAAGCACGCCGTTATATATTGGTGGAAACACAGGATTATTCCTTTTTATTTTTTGGTGTTACCGATTTTAGTTTCTTCACCCTTCCATAGGCGTTGGATATTTTCAAGATGCTTGAAAAAAACAATAAAAGTCATCACCAGACTTATAAGAGCGATGGTTTGCATGTCCGGTAAAAGGTAAAAAATAACAGGGACAGCCAGGCTGGCTGTTAAGGCGGCAAGAGATGAGTATCTTAACAGTGCTGCCATTATGAGCCAAATCAAGATGAAGCCGGTCACAGCTATGAACGAGAGACCCGCCAGCACCCCGATATAAGTAGCGACTCCTTTGCCCCCCTTAAAGTTAAGCCAGACCGGATAAATATGCCCCAGAAATGCGGCGACCCCTATAAAGGCCGCGCCAGTGTCAGAGAGAAACTGTTTAGCTATCAGGACAGCCAAAGCGCCTTTGAGCATGTCGGTCAGTAGAGTTGCTATGGCAATCTTAATATTGCCTGTTCTTAAAACATTGGTCGCGCCAATATTGCCCGATCCGATGGAACGGATATCCTCCATACCGGCAAGGCGTGTGTAAACAAGACCGGAAGGGAAAGAGCCGATGAGATAGCCCATCAGTATAAAAATCACGATATCAGCCATCTCAGTCATTATTTTTGAAAACAGTTTTGCCCGCGACAAATGTCTCCATCACTTTGCCCTGAACTTTCCGGCCTTCTATGGCAGCATTTTTAGAGCGCGAATGAAGGCTGTCGGCATCAACAATCCAAGGGGCGTCAATATCAATAAGTGCTAAATCTGCCTTATGACCGACGCTTAACGTGCCGGCTTTCAAGCCAAGCAATCGCGCGGGTGTTGCGCTCATAGCTTCAATGAGACGCGGCAGGGGGACTTCAATCTCATGATGAAGTGTCAGTCCGGCGGCGAGCAGTGTCTCGACCCCAATTGACCCAAACTCGGCTTCACCAAATGGTCGTCTTTTCGCATCTTCCCCTTGCGGGTTATGACCGGAAACAATCACATCAATCGTCCCATCTGCCAGCGCGGCAATTAATGCCTGTCGGTCTTCTTCAGTTCTTAGGGGCGGCATCAGCTTGGCAAATGTTCGGTAGTTCTCAACATCATTTTGATTGAGCATCAGATGATTAACTGACACGCCGCAAGTCACCGGTAAGCCTTTGCTTTTAGCCTGACGAATAATCTCAATGCTCTCCCGCGATGAAATTTGAGCGACGTGATATCTCGCACCAGTGGCTTCCACCAGACGGATATCGCGTTCAATCATAATGGTTTCGGCAATAACCGGAATACCGGCCAAGCCGAGGCGAATAGCAAGTTCACCTTCATTCATGACACCTTCGCCTACCAGATTGGCGTCAATGGCATGATGCATAATCAGTGCGTCGAAATGAGCTGCATAACTCATGGCCTTTTGCATGATACGGGCATTCATCACACTGCGATTGCCATCTGTGAAGGCAACGGCTCCGGCTTCATGCAATAGCCCAAACTCGTTCATCATCTCACCGTCCAGCCCCTTGGTAATGCCTGCCATTGGATGCACATTGACGATTGCTGTCCCACGGGCGCGGCGGGAGATGTAATCAACAAGGGCGGCATCATCAATAACGGGTTGCGTATCCGGCATCATAATCATAGTGGTCACACCGCCTGCCGCTGCGGCCTGTGAAGCGGTGGCAAGGGTTTCGCGATATTCTTCGCCCGGCTCGCCGATAAAGACCTGCATATCAACTAGCCCCGATATTGTGATAAGCCCCGTGCCATCCGTTATTGTGGTGCCTTCAGGAAGCTTAACATCTTTGCCGCAAGCAATAATGCTCTCATCGTTAAACAGAATAGTGCCGGTCTCATCGAGACCTGAAGCGGGATCAAAAAGGCGCGTATTTGTAATGGCGTGCATCATACTGACTCCTCTTCCGACCCATTGGGTAGGTCTTCTGACCCATTGGGTAGGTCTTCTGACCCATTAGGAAGATTTTTAGCCAGCGCTTCCAGCACCGCCATACGCACGGCAACGCCCATTTCAACCTGCTTGGCAATCAAACTGCGCTCAGGGTCATCGGCAAGTATGCTGTCAATTTCGACGCCTCTATTCATCGGGCCGGGATGCATCACGCAGGCGTCTTCTTTAGCGAATTTCAGTTTTTCATAATCCAACCCATAAAGATGAAAATATTCACGCACTGATGGGATGTAAGCGCCGTGCATGCGTTCATTCTGAATGCGGAGCATCATAACAATATCGCACCCCTCAAGACCGGCTTTCATGTCGTGGAAACGATGAACGCCAAGACCGTCAAAACTTTTTGGGAGCATGGTGCGCGGTCCTACTAGATTGACCGTCGCTCCCATAGCCTGCAATAGCAAAATATTAGACCTTGCAACCCTGGAATGAACAATGTCGCCACATATGGCAACACGCAGACCTTGGAGTTTTCCTTTGGCGCGCCGAATGGTCAATGCGTCCAATAAGGCTTGTGTCGGGTGCTCATGTGCGCCATCTCCCGCATTAAGGACAGCGCAGGAAACTTTTTGCGACAGCAGATTAACGGCACCGGATGACCCATGCCGGACAACCAGCAAATCCGGGTTCATGGCATTGAGCGTAACGGCGGTATCAACGAGTGTTTCGCCTTTATTAATGGAGGAGGCGGAGAGATTCATATTCATGACATCCGCACCGAGGCGTTTCCCCGCCAGTTCGAATGAGCTTTGGGTACGGGTGGAGCTTTCAAAGAATAAATTAATCTGAGTTCGCCCACGGAGGATATCATTTTTCTTATCTGCACGCCTGTTCAGCTCGACATAATCGTCAGCGAGGTTGAGCAGATAATCAATTTCTAAAGGAGAAAGGCCCTGTATGCCGAGAAGATGTCGGCCGGAGAAGCCCTCAAGGGCGGATGGTTCGGACGTACCAGTCATTAAAGCACTATTATATACTGTTCCGCACGAGTCTTGGCAAGAACTTAAAATCTATTTTAGTTATTCAGTAAATCCAGCACGCCCTGCAAGATATAAGCCGCCGCCATTTTATCGACGACATCTGCCCGTTTGGCGCGGCTCATATCGGCATCAATTAATGTTCGCGTTACCGCAGAGGTGGAGAGCCGTTCATCCCAAAAGACTATTGGCTGGTCTTTTTGTTGTAACAGATTTCGCGCAAAGGCACGGCTGGCTTGGACGCGTGGCCCCTCACTGCCATCCATATTAAGCGGCAGGCCAATCACCAGCGCGCCAATATTATGGCTTGCCTCGAATTCACGCAGAGCTTGCGTGTCCTTTGTGAATTTGGTGCGCTTTATGGTTTCCAGCGGGGTTGCGATTTTAAACATTGTGTCGCTGACGGCGAGGCCAATGGTCTTGGTGCCAAGGTCAAGCCCCATCAGTTTTTGACCGGACTCGATAAAGTGTGGCAGCGTTTTGAGGTCATCCAGAATAGGCATAGCTGACCATAACAGTTTTTTTGTTTTATTGATATTTCTGGTGATATTTTTCGCGAACAGGAAGATATTCAACCGTATTGATTGATTAGTATTTCGACGGGTGTTAGTTTCCGGTCACTTTTTGAATATTTGGTTAGGGGTGTCTATGTCTGCCGATAACTTGCCTGATGATAATTTGCCTGTTGATGATAAGACCGTTCACCGGATTGCCCGGCTCGCGCGCATTGCTGTGCCCGATGAGGAGATTGCTTCGCTTGGAACGGAGCTGAATGCAATTCTCGGATTTATTGAGCAGCTCAGTGAAGTCAATACAGATGATATTTTGCCTATGACGGCTGTGGTTGAAACCGAGATTAAGCGGCGTGAAGACGCGGTTACGGATGGCGGCTATGTTGAGGATATCACGGCGAATGCCCCTGTCAGTGATGATGATTATTTTGCCGTTCCAAAAGTGGTGGAGTAGTCCATGAGCGCATCCAAACTCACAGATTTATCTCTTGCCGCCGCCCGCGACGGGTTACGCCAGAAAGACTTTACATCCGAAGAGCTGACACAAGCGCATATTGCGGCAATGGAAGCCGGGCGTAAATTAAACGCCGTCATTCTGGAAACACCAGAAAAGGCTCTGGATATGGCAAAAGCTTCAGACGCAAAACTCTCGGCAGGTGAGGGCGGTGCGCTTGAAGGTTTACCGATTGGTGTGAAGGATTTGTTCTGCACGAAAGGCGTGCGCGCAACGGCTTGTTCCAAAATTCTTGGTGATTTTACGCCAACTTATGAAAGCACGGTCACGCAAAATCTTTGGGATGCGGGTGCGGTTCATCTGGGTAAATTAAATAATGACGAATTTGCCATGGGGTCGTCCAATGAAACCTCCTGTTTCGGTCCGGTCATTAATCCGTGGCGCAGTCAGGCTTCAGAATCTCAAGACACTGACCTCGTTCCTGGTGGCTCGTCGGGCGGTTCATCGGCATCCGTTGCGGCGCATATTGGTGTTGCTGCCACTGCGACAGATACAGGTGGTTCTATCCGTCAGCCTGCCGCCTTTACAGGAACGGTTGGTCTGAAGCCAACCTATGGCAGATGTTCACGCTGGGGGATTGTGGCTTTTGCGTCCTCCCTCGATCAGGCAGGGCCTATAACAAGAACGGTGAGAGACTCCGCTATTATGCTGGGTGCGATGGCGGGTCATGACGCCAAAGACACCACATCAATTGACGCGCCTGTGCCGGATTATGAAGCCGCGCTCGGGGCGAATTTAAACGGTAAAAAAGTCGGCATTCCTAAGGAATACAGAATTGATGGTATGTCAGGCGAAATCGAGACGCTCTGGCAACAAGGCATTGATTGGCTAAAAGATGCGGGGGCGGAGATTGTGGATGTCAGCCTGCCGCATACAAAATATGCGCTTCCGGCTTACTATATTATCGCCCCTGCTGAGGCTTCGTCCAATCTCGCGCGTTATGATGGTGTGCGTTACGGCACGCGGCTGGAAGGCGAAAACCTTCTTGATATGTATGAAAAAACCCGAGGTGCCGGCTTTGGTGCTGAAGTTCGCCGCCGCATTATGATTGGCACTTATGTGCTGTCGGCGGGGTATTATGATGCGTATTATCTCAAAGCGCTCAAAGTCCGTCGGTTGATTGCTGATGATTTCAAACAGGCATTTGAGAAATGTGATGTTCTGTTGACGCCAGCTACGCCGTCTTCGGCTTTTGCTATTGGTGAAAATCTTGATGACCCGTTGGCCATGTATATGAATGACGTGTTCACGGTCACGGTCAACCTTGCCGGCCTGCCGGGTATATCTGTTCCTGCTGGGCTGGACTCGCAAGGTCTGCCGCTTGGCTTGCAACTTATCGGTCAGCCTTTTGGTGAAGAAGCTCTGCTTGGCATGGCTGAAAAAATTGAGCAGGCTGCCGGGTTTGATGCCCGTCCTGATATCTGGTGGGCATAGGTGACTGGAAAAAGGGTGCGATAAGGTAGAACTCATGAGTGAAACAACAAATGATAATTTAATCAGTGGTGCGACCGGAGACTGGGAAATTGTTCTCGGTCTAGAGGTGCATGCTCAGATACTCTCTCAAGCCAAGCTTTTTTCCGGTGCGGCGACGGAATATGGCGCTGAGCCGAACACGCAGGTTTCTTTGGTGGATGCCGCTATGCCAGGCATGTTACCGGTGATTAACTGGAAATGCGTCGAGCAGGCCGTGAAAACGGGGCTGGGTTTAAAAGCGCAGATTAATAATTACTCGGTCTTTGATAGAAAAAATTATTTTTATCCCGACCTGCCGCAAGGGTATCAGATTTCGCAGTTTCTTCAGCCTGTCGTGGGTGAAGGAGAAATCATCATTGACCTTGAAGACGGGTCAACCAAAACTGTTGGCATTGAGCGTCTGCATTTAGAACAAGATGCGGGTAAATCTTTGCATGACCAGCATCCTGATTTGAGCTTTGTTGATTTGAACCGCTCCGGTGTGGCCTTAATGGAAATCGTGTCGCATCCCGATATGCGTTCGTCTGCTGAAGCGCAGGCCTATGTTAAAAAACTACGGGCGATTTTGCGTTATCTCGGCACATGTGACGGCAATATGGAGCAGGGCAGTTTGCGCGCCGATGTGAATGTTTCTGTGCGTAAGCCTGGCGACCCACTCGGCACGCGCTGTGAGATTAAGAATGTTAATTCCATACGCTTTATTGGTCAGGCGATTGAACATGAAGCCCGTCGGCAAATTGCCATTATTGAGGATGGCGGCTCGATTAATCAGGAGACGCGTCTGTTTGACCCTAAAAATGGCGAAACGCGTTCCATGCGATCAAAAGAAGAAGCGCATGATTACAGATATTTCCCGGACCCTGATTTGTTGCCGCTGACTTTCTCGCAAGATTTTGTCGATGAGATTGCCGCAACTTTGCCAGAACTGCCGGATGATAAAAAAGCAAGATTTATGTCGGATTATGGTCTGTCGGCTTATGATGCGGGTATACTTGTCGCCGAGGCCGAAAGTGCGGCTTATTTTGAAGCCGCTGCCACCGGGCGAGATGCCAAGACAGTCGCGAATATGGTCATTGGCAGTCTATTTGCCGGACTGAACAAGGCTGGCCTGAATATGACTGAAAGTCCGGTCAGTCCTGAAAACCTTGGCGCGCTGGTTGACCTACTCGCTGATGATACGATTTCCAGCCGTATTGCCAAAGATGTGTTTGAGATGATGTTTGAGGATGGGCCAGACCAGGGCAAAGCCCCTGCGGTCATTGTTGAAGAAAAAGGCTTAAAACAGGTCACTGATACCGGCGCCATTGAAGCGGCGGTTGATGAGGTGCTGGCAGCTAATCCTGATAAGGTTGCGCAAGCCAAAGAGAAACCAAAAATGGCTGGTTGGTTTGTCGGTCAGGTTATGCAGTCAACGGGTGGTAAAGCTAACCCACAATCCGTGAATAAGTTGGTTCTTCAAAAGCTTGGTGTTGAAGAATAAGTCATGCCGCATCTGATGATACTGATGGCGGTCAGCTTTATTGGCATGCTGGCGAGCTGCGTTATTTCCTGAGTTTAAAGCACTGGTGTCAGCTCTTTCTCTTCCTCTTTACTTGCCTCTTCACTTTCCTGTAAATTTTGAAGGACGCTTTTCAAGAAAAGCGGTGACGCCTTCATGAAAATCTTTGGTCTGCCCGGCCTGAAATTGCAATTGACGCTCTCGGTCGAGTTGGGTTTCAAAGTTATTATCGAGACTATCCCACATGACCTGACGAATATAACGTTGACCCGAAGGGCCATCGGCAAGTTTCCGCGCGACTTTGACGGTTTCTTCCATCAAGGACTCATCGTCAAAGACACGATTAATCAGACCCCATTCGAGAGCTGTTTCAGCCGGTAGCTTTTCTCCCAGAAGTGCCAGTTCACGCGCCCTGGCGCCACCAATGAGGCGCGGGACAATCCATGTCACACCGCAATCAGGAACAAGGCCGATGTTACGAAAGGCCAGAAGAAAATAAGATGAACGTGCTGCCATAATCAGGTCACAAGATAAAGCAATGCCGACTGCCGCACCCGCGCAAGGGCCGTTAATCGCACTGATAATCGGGCAGTGGAGATTTCTTAATCGGCGCATAATCGGGTGGTAACTAAGCTCCAATTGCAGTCCGACATCTATAGGGAAGCCATTTTCATTAGAACCCGTATCCATGGTTTCACTCAGATTAGCGCCAGAACTAAAAGCGCGGCCTTCACCGGTTATAATCAAGCATCTGATATTGTGTCCGCCAAACTCAATATGATCCAGCGCTTCATAAAAACCTTCAAGCACGCCTTTAGAAAGTGCATTTAATGTGTCTGGTCTATTAAGTGTGATGGTTGCCAGTTCATTATCAATTTCAAGCGTGATATCTGATAGTGACATTTTGGTCATGGCGGCTTCCTCTGTAATGATCTGTGTAATTATCTGCTATTGCGTCATTGATTAAAACTAGAAATATCTCTCAAGGCACTTTTGTATCAGTCTCGCAACATTTTGACTATTAATTTGACCTGTGACTTTATGATTTAATAGACTAATGTCAGAGCATAAAGTCGATATGAGACGACTGACTTAATTTTGTAATGAATTTTTGTGTAATGCTGTTCTTGGAGAAGTGTTGATGGTTAAGACCCCTAAAGTATCGGATACAAGCCGAAAAAAAATACAACTCATCATTGATACTCAGAAAAATGCGCAACTTGCAGAGGGCTCACCATCTTTACGATTACGTATCGACCGTATTAATCGCTTAATTGCGCTTTTGGGGGATAATCAGGACGCTATCATTGAGGCATTAAACGCAGATTATGGCAATCGAAGTCATGCCGGCAGCATGATGACAGATATTTATGCCACAATAAGTTCTTTAAAAGCGAACCGGAACAAGATTGCCAAATGGATGAAACGTAGTTCAAGGGCATCGTCTTTTCCGTTTAACCTGCTTGGGGGGCGGGCATCTATTAAGTATCAGCCTATTGGCGTTGTTGGTAATGTTGTTCCTTGGAACTTCCCCTTTAATCTCGCTTTTACACCGCTAGGCAGTATTTTTGCTGCGGGAAATAGATGTGTCATCAAACCTTCTGAATATACGCCGCATTGCGCCACGCTTATGAAGCAACTCGTTGAGCAATATTTCGACGTGACAGAATTAGCTGTGGTTACTGGGGGCCCTAAAACCGGTGAGATTTTTACTTCAATGCCGTTTGACCATTTGCTTTTCACAGGGTCCACGACGATTGCCCCGCATGTTATCCGCGGCTCGGCAGAAAATATTGTCCCATTAACATTGGAGCTAGGTGGAAAATCGCCGGTGATTATCTCGCAATCTGCCAATATGAAGCAGACAGCCGACCGCATCATGTTTGCTAAAACCTTAAATGCCGGACAGATTTGCTTGGCGCCAGATTACATTATGCTGCCTGAAGACCAGAAAGAAAACTTCGCGGCTCTGGCCGCCGATAGCATTCGCACGATGTTTCCGACGCTGAAAGATAATCAGGATTACACATCCATTATTAATGAACGCCATTATGACAGGCTGAAAAATTATCTCACTGACGCCAAGAAAAAAGGTGCCGAGCTTGTCGAGATTAATCCGGCAGATGAGAGCTTTTCTCAACAAGAGCATTATAAAATCCCGCCAACGCTCGTCTTTAATCCAACGGACAAAATGAAGCTTATGCAGGAAGAGATTTTCGGGCCCATTCTACCGATTAAAACCTATCAGACCGTCAATGAAGCGATTGATTATGTGAACGCCCATGATCGTCCGTTGGGGTTGTATTATTTCGGTTCAGATAAAAATGAAGAAAATGAAGTGGTCACTCGCACGATTTCTGGCGGGGTGACGATTAATGACCTGCTGGTTCATGCCACGCAAGAAGGCCTGCCTTTCGGCGGCGTCGGTGCGAGTGGTATGGGGGTTTATAATGGCATTGAAGGGTTTAAAAACTTCTCACATGCGAAGCCGATTTATCGTCAAACGCCGATTGAGAAAGCGCTCAAAATGATGCGCCCACCTTATACGCAAAAGTTCCTTAACCTCTTGAAAAATATGGCAAGTTAAAGCTTTATTCTGGTGCGTTTTTCAAAAATGCCGGGATATTCTCCCCAAACCCCACTTGCGCATTATTGGGTTTTGTCTCTTTAGGGGCTGCTTGTGGGGTAGGTTTTTCCTGAGCCTGTGAAGATGGATTATTTGTCTCCGGCGTCTCTTTCTTATCTTTTTTGTCTTTTTTATTATTCGAGAAAGCGGCGAGGCCTTTACGTTGTCCGGTGCCTTGTCCGGTACGTTGTCCTGTCGTGGTGCCTTTATCTTCTCTTTTATCTTTATTTTTTTCGCGCGGTTTGCGGGCATCTTTATCAGCCCTTTTATCCTCTGATGTCTCATCTTCGGAAGTGTCGGCATTTTTGTTGACATCAATTTTTTGATTAATCAGCTTTTCAATCGCGTCAACATATTTGCCATCCTCTTTGGAGAAAAGAGTAATGGCAGCGCCTTTTCTGCCTGCGCGTCCGGTCCGACCAATACGGTGAACATAATCCTCTGCATGGGTCGGTACGTCATAATTGAAAACATGACTGACCGCAGGAATATCTAAACCCCGCGCCGCAACATCGGAGGCTATTAAATATGTCGCTTCGCCGCCTTTAAAACGCTCAAGCATTTTAAGGCGCATGTGCTGATCCATATCTCCGTGAAGAGAGACTGCCGGATAGCCGCTTTTTTGCAGAGCATTCAGTAAATCACCAATATCTCTCTTGCGGTTACAAAAGATGATGCCATTGGTGACGTCTTCTTCGTCAAAAAGCTTTTTGAGAGTTTTAAGTTTCTGGGCTTTAGAAACTGAAACAAGCAATTGGCTGACATTCTTATTTGTCGAGGAAGGCGGCGCGACCTCTACACGCGCCGGTGCAGAAAGAAATTGCTCCGTCAGGCGGGTAATTTCGGGCGGCATGGTTGCAGAGAAAAACAAGGTTTGGCGCGTGAAGGGCAGGAGTTTCACAATGCGTTCAATATCGGGAATGAACCCCATATCAAGCATGCGGTCGGCTTCATCAATAACCAGCACTTCCACGCCGCGTAGCAGGACGCCGCCGCGTTCTACATGGTCGAGCAATCGGCCGGGTGTGGCGATTAAAACGTCCGCACCGCGCATAATGGCTTTTTCTTGATCGCCGAAACTCACACCGCCAATGAGGAGGGCTTTGGTCAGTTTGGTGTTTTTGCCATAGACATCAAAATTATCCGCTACCTGTGCCGCGAGTTCGCGCGTCGGCTCAAGGATAAGAGTGCGCGGCATGCGGGCTTTGGCGCGCCCCTTCATGAGGCGGTGTATCATTGGGAGGGTAAAGCTTGCCGTTTTGCCTGTGCCTGTTTGGGCGATACCCAACACATCTCTGCCGGCAATCACATGGGGAATGGCTTCTGCTTGAATGGGTGTCGGTGTTGTGTAGCCGGCTTCATTAATGGCAGTCATTATTTCGGGTGCGAGACCCAGTTCATCAAATTTCATAATTTTCCGTGACGTTATAAGTGTTTTATTCAAAGTTATTTTTAATCAAGCCACCCCCGTTGGGGTGACTAAATTCAGGCCACCACGGCCTGACCTGCAAGTTGAGTTGTAAAATAGATAAATTTAAGGCTTTGTAAAGCGCTCTCTAGTTTTAAGGGACTTAAATATCCAGCAGTTTTTCATCAGCAAAGGCGGCATTGTCCTGAATAAACCTAAAACGCATTTCTGGTTTGCTGCCCATCAGACGGTTAACGCAATCTGCGGTCTGCTTGGCATCTTCCTCAGGAAGCTGGATTTGCAGGAGCGTTCGGTTCTCCGGCTTCATCGTTGTTTCTTTCAATTGCGCCGGAAGCATTTCGCCCAGCCCTTTAAAGCGGCTGACTTCGACCTTGGCGTTTGACCTGAATTCTGTTGCCATAAGTTCCTCGCGGTGTTCTTCGTCCCGCGCATAAAACGTTTTCCCGCCCTGTGCGAGACGGTAAAGTGGTGGGACAGCCAAATAAAGATGCCCGTCTCTGATTAAATCCGGCATTTCCTCATGGAAGAAAGTTATCAGAAGCGCCGCAATATGCGCCCCATCAACATCGGCATCGGTCATGATGATAACTTTTTCATATCTCAGCTTGTCACCATCATAGGTACCCCCCGCGCCACACCCAAGCGCCTGTACCAAATCGGAAATCAGCTGGCTTTGCTGTTTTTTGGCGACTGTGGCATTGGCAACATTCAAGATTTTCCCTCTTAACGGGAGTATCGCTTGGGTTTTCCGATCCCGTCCCTGCTTGGCAGAGCCGCCAGCACTATCGCCCTCAACAATAAAAATCTCGGTGCCTGCCGCTTCGTTTTGACTGCAATCCGCCAGTTTGCCGGGTAGGCGCAGTTTACGAACAGCAGATTTGCGGCTGACTTCTTTTTCTTGTTTGCGGCGTTGTCTGTCTTCAGCGCGATCTATGACCCATTCGAGTAATTTGGTCGCTGATAGCTTATCGCTCGCTAACCAGAGGTCAAATGCGTCGCGAATGGTTTGTTCGGTGATGCGCGTGGCTTCGGGGGAGGCGAGCTTGTCTTTGGTTTGCCCTTGAAACTCTGGTTCACGGATGAAAACCGAGACCAGAGCGGTGATGGAGCCCATGACATCATCGGCGGTAATGATGTCGGCTTTCTTATTGCTAACAAGTTGACCATAGGCTTTAAGCCCCTTGGTGAGCGCCGCGCGCAGACCTTGCTCATGTGTCCCACCTTCGGGAGTTGGCACAGTATTACAATAAGAGGAGAGATGCGTGTCACTGCCACCAACCCAGCTAATCGCCCATTCAACACTGCCATGCGAGCCATCTTTCTGCACTTTACCGGCAAAAGGGGCGGGGGTAACAGTTGGGCGGCTTCCAATTTGCTCATCAAGATAATCTCGCAATCCTTCAGGAAAGCGTAAAACGGCTTCTGCGGGGCATTTTTCTGGGTCAGAAATAAGCTCTTCGGCGCAGTGCCATCTTATCTCAACGCCGCCAAATAAATAGGCCTTGGCCTTCGACATGCTGTAAAGGCGATACGGGTCAAATCTGCTGTTATTGCCAAAAATGTCAGTGTCGGGCGTGAAGCTGACTTTGGTGCCACGACGGTTACCTGCAGGACCAATTTCCTTTAATTTTCCTTGAGCAACACCTCTGGAAAACTCTTGTGAATACAAGGTCTTATTACGCGCAACTTCAACTATTAGTTTATCAGAGAGTGCATTCACAACAGAGACACCGACCCCGTGCAAACCGCCCGACGTATCATAGGCGCCACTCCCGAATTTACCTCCGGCATGAAGTGTCGTCATAATGACTTCCAGCGCGGATTTATCCTTGAATTTCGGATGCGGGTCGACAGGAATCCCTCGCCCATTATCGCCAACAGTCAATGTGCCGTCGGCTTCAAAATTGACCTCGATAAAGCTGGCATGTCCGGCAACCGCTTCATCCATTGAGTTGTCTATCACTTCGGCAAAAAGGTGATGCAGGGCGCGGTTATCTGTGCCGCCAATATACATGCCGGGTCGGCGCCTGACAGGTTCGAGACCCTCGAGAACTTCAATATCAGCAGCGCTATACGCCTCTGATTTTTTTGGGCCAGATTTTTTTGGTGCATTCTTCGCCGATGTCTTTGCTGAAGTCTCTGCTGATGTCTCTGTCGGTTTGGCTTGAACTTTGGTTGGTTGTTTAGCGTCTGATTTTTTGGAGGGTTTTGCTTCAGAACCAAATAAGTCTGGCGTATCGTCTGTTTTTTTTCGCGCTGGCATAAGGAAACTTCCGGCAATCGCCTTGCTGAGTAAAAGTTAAGTCGAAACTAAGTCGAATCGTTCATTGAGTTGAATTTTAAACATGTTTGCTCACGCGTTGGAAAAAAAATGGCGGAAAAAAATTGGCGGAAAAGAAATGGCGGTAAAAAAAATTAGCGATAAGTAATTGGCGATAAAAAAAATGGGTCACTTGAGGCCGACACCAGAAACGCTTGCGACGATATTTTCTTCAACGTAGTGTGCTTACACAATCAGTAAAAAGATTTGCCAGTAAAAGGATTATCATGACAACTCTCTCCGATACACTCACCTTGCCTTGCGGCGTCATTATCAAAAACAGAATTGCCAAAGGCGCCATGACAGAAGGCTTGTCCGACCCCGCAAATCGCGCCACGTCAAAGCTTTCAACGCTTTACAGACGCTGGGCAGACGGCGGTGCGGGTATGTTGTTAACAGGTAATGTGCAGATTAATCATAAATATCTGGAGCGTGCTGGCAATGTCGTGATTGAAGGGGCGCAGTCGGATGAACAACTTGAGGCGCTGAAACATTGGAGTGGGCAGGGGACAGCCAATGATACTCAGCTTTGGATGCAAATCTCTCATGCCGGTCGGCAAACGCCGATAACCGTTAATGAAACGCCAGTTGGGCCGTCTGACTTGCCTGTTAATATGCCCGGCAAAATGTTTGGGGACCCACAAGCCATGACGGAAGCTGACATTCAGTCGGCGATTGAGGGCTTTGCATTTGCCGCTAAAACCGCAAAGCAGACTGGGTTTACCGGTGTGCAAATTCACGCGGCGCATGGCTATTTAATTTCGGAGTTTTTATCGCCGGATGTGAATATACGGACAGATAGTTGGGGCGGCTCGCTTGAAAATCGCGCCCGATTTTTATTGGAAGCGGTGCGTGCCACCCGCAAGGCAGTCGGCAAAAAATTCCCTGTTGCCGTAAAACTCAATTCTGCTGATTTTCAGCGCGGCGGGTTCAGCCACGAGGAAGCGGTGCAGGTCGCCAGATGGCTAAATGACGAAAAACTTGATTTGCTGGAGATTTCCGGCGGTACTTATGAACAGCCACGCATGTCCGGTCTTGAGGGGGGCGCGATGGACTCGTCTAAAAGCGAAAGCCGTTTGCCCAGCACGGTGGCGCGGGAAGCGTATTTTCTTGAATATGCCAAGGATATAAGGGATGTTTTTGATGGCGCCTTGATGGTGACGGGCGGGTTTCGCACCCGTAAGGGTATGAATGCTGCCCTCGATGCAGGGGCTTGTGACATGATTGGTCTGGCGCGTCCCATGTGTAGTGACCCTGATATTGCAAATAAGCTGTTATCTGGTGCTGTGGCCGCGACAGAAGAATTTGAGAAAACCGTCAGGCTTGGCCCGGGTTTTCTGGGCGATACCAGCCCGTTTGCGATTATTCGCGGCATTAACGGTTGGGGACGTCAGGGCTGGTTCTGCCTTCAGCTTATTCGTATGGGCGACGGGCAAGAGCCTGATTTGAAAATGGGTGTTCTGAAGGCTGTTTCAGGGTTTCAGGCTTTTGAGAAAGAAGCTGCCTTGCGTTATAAGAAAAATTACGGATACTAAAAATTCATACTTAAAATTCATACCTAAAATTCATACCGAGGGAGAAGATAATGAAAAATGTTCAAGGTATAATTGCCGCTATCGTACTCGTTGTGCTGGGTGCCGTCCTCGCGCCGATATTTATGCCAAATAAAGCAGGCTCTAACGGTGTTTGCCCGAGGGGTTTGGTTGAAGCTGCCGCACGACAGGAAATTGAATATCTGCAACGTGGTTATGCGAAGGCGACGGATTTGCTGGGAATTACAGAGGGTGACTCTTTCAATCAGGGGCGCGACCTTTACCGCGCAGTATTCACGCCAGATGCTCAGTTTTCTGTCTCGGGTGAGGGGGCGCCTGAAATGAATGCTGTTGGGCCTGATGCTTGGGCTGATATCGTTGCGCAGACTCTTGGGCCGATGGGACCTACCCAACATCTTACCGGCACGCAACGGGTTAGCGATTTGGATGTACAGATATCATCAGATTGTGACGTAACTGGCGGGTCAGCCGGATTGGAAACCTATGTGCAGGCTTGGCACGATATGCCGAATGGTCAGATTTGGATGTTCATGGGGACTTATGTTGATGATGTGGTTTATGTGCCCGGGACGGGTTGGCGGATTAGTAAAATGGATCTTGTGCGCACCACAACTGAGACACGCAATAAGCTAAGCGACTAAAACCGCGTAACAAATAACGCATAAAAAAAGGGCCGGATGAACCGGCCCTTTTCTATGTATGATGCGCGCTTAGACGCTGTAATACATGTCGAACTCGACTGGATGAGGCGTGTGCTCGAAGCGGTATACTTCTTCCCACTTCAGCTCCAGATATCCATCAATCTGGTCATCATCCATGACACCACCTTTTTTCAGGAAGTCACGGTCTGCATCGAGCGCTTCGAGAGCCTCACGCAGGGATCCGCAAACCTGTGGCACGTCAGCCAATTCTTCAGGTGGCAGTTCATAAAGGTCTTTATCCATTGGTTCACCTGGATCGATTTTATTCTCGATACCGTCAAGACCGGCCATCATCATTGCTGTGAAAGCAAGATATGGGTTGGCTGTTGGGTCAGGGAAGCGAATTTCAATTCTTTTGCCCGGTGCGGAAGTCGCGAAAGGAATCCGGCATGACGCAGAACGGTTACGCGCAGAATAGGCCAGAAGCACAGGGGCTTCAAAACCAGGAATAAGACGCTTGTAAGAGTTTGTTGACGGGTTTGTCAGCGCGTTAATAGCGCGGGCATGTTTGATGATACCGCCAATATAGTAAAGACACTCTTGGGAGAGGTCGGCATATTTGTCACCAGCAAAGAGAGGCTTGCCTTCTTTCCAGATGGACTGGTGACAATGCATGCCTGTGCCGTTATCGCCATAGACTGGCTTTGGCATAAAGGTCGCTGATTTGCCATAAGCATGGGCGACGTTATGAACGACATATTTGTAAAGTTGCAGATCGTCAGCAATGCTTGTCAGTGTGCCGAATTTAAGGCCAAGCTCGTGCTGGGCTGCGGCAACTTCGTGGTGATGTTTCTCAACTTCGAGACCCATATCTTTCATGACGCTAAGCATTTCGCCGCGCAGGTCTTGTCCGCTATCAACTGGGTTGACTGGGAAATAGCCGCCTTTAGTGCGTGGGCGGTGACCCATATTACCGGCTTCATATTCAGTACCTGAATTGACCGGCAGTTCTGAACTGTCCAGAGCAAAACCTGTATTATAAGGTTCTGATGAAAAACGAACATCGTCAAAGACAAAGAATTCAGCTTCTGGGCCAAAATTGATTGTGTCGCCAATACCTGTTGATTTCAGATAGGCTTCGGCTTTGACAGCCGTTGAGCGTGGGTCACGGTTGTAGAACTCACCTGTGATTGGGTCTGTAATGTTACAGAAAATTGTCATCGTTGGCTGGGCATAGAACGGGTCCATAGAAACTGAACTTGTGTCAGGCATCAGGCACATATCGGACTCATTAATGGCTTTCCAGCCTGAGATTGATGAGCCGTCAAACATGGCGCCTTCTGAGAAGAAGTCCTCATCTACGAGGGATGAGTCGAGCGTGACGTGTTGCATTTTGCCGCGTGGATCAGTGAAACGAAGATCCACATATTGGATATCATCGTCTTTGATTTTACTAAGAATTTTGGAAGCATCAGACATTTTTTATCTCCGGATAATTTAAGTTAGTGTGTTTAGAGTGCATCTATACCGGACTCTCCGGTACGAATGCGGATGGCTTCTTGGATATCGGAAACAAATATTTTCCCATCCCCAATGCGACCGGTTTGAGCGGCCTTTTGAATAACCTCAATCGCAGTTTCAAGCATATCGTCGCCAATGATAAGCTCTATTTTAACCTTGGGCAGAAAATCAACAACATATTCTGCGCCGCGGTATAATTCGGTGTGGCCTTTCTGACGACCAAAACCTTTTGCTTCGATTACAGTTATGCCCTGTAGACCGGCTTCCTGTAATGCATCTTTAACCTCATCTAATTTGAAGGGTTTGATGATCGCTTCTACTTTTTTCATAGAATTGTCCTTTCAGAATTTATGTACATAACAAAGCAGAAACCGTGCCAAAAATTTCAGTTATTAGGGGTGGTTATAAACCTCTGAATTTATTGTGTTATTTTTATCAATTATTAAATCGGGGTGAAAATATATAAATATCTGCCTAATTATTGTTCACTTGAGTAAAAATTAAACAGTTTCGAGTGCCTTTTAATTTTAAAGAATGTCTTAAAGACTCTTAACAAATACTCATAAGAGGCTGGTCAGACGTCAACTAAATTGCTATACCCCGCGCCAGAGTTAGTTCTGCTTAAATGCGGGCGTGGTGGAATTGGTAGACACGCTAGATTTAGGTTCTAGTGCTGAGAGGCGTGGGGGTTCAAGTCCCTCCGCCCGCACCATAAGCGACCTGACGATACTTAATCACTGCTCATTAAAACAAGTGGGCAACAAAAAAAATGGATGTAATGATGCAAATTGAAGAGACCTCCGCTGAAGGCCTTTCCCGTGAGTTGAAAATTACCGTTGCCAAAGACGATTTGGCTTCGCGTCTGGATGCCAAGTTGCTTGAAATGAAAGATCAGGTTCAACTTAAGGGTTTCCGTAAGGGTAAAGTTCCTGTCACGCATTTGAAAAAAGTTTATGGCGCGCGGCTCATGAGTGAAATTCTTCAAGAGGTCGTGAATGACCAAACCCAGCAAGTGCTGAGTGACCGTGATGAGCGTCCAGCACTTCAGCCAGAAGTCAATCTAGATGGCGATGTTGAAAATGTCATTAATGGTGATGCTGATTTCGTCTTCAATATGATTTACGACATCATCCCGCCAATTAAGCTGGCGAATTTCAAAGATATTTCTCTTGATCGTAAAGTTGCGGAAATTTCGGATACGGAAGTTGATGAGTCTATTCAACGTCTTGCCCAATCGCGCAAGCAATTTGAGCCTAAGGCGAAAACAGCCAAAGCCGCATCTGGTGATAGTGTGAAAATCGACTTTCTCGGCAAGATTGATGGCGAGGCTTTTGAAGGGGGCGCGGCTGAAGGTTTTGAACTTGAGCTTGGCTCCAATCAATTTATACCCGGTTTTGAAGATCAAATTATCGGTAAAAAGGCCGGTGACAGTTTCGATGTTGAGGTGAGCTTCCCGGAAGATTACGGCAATGCTGATTTATCAGGTAAAGCTGCTGTGTTTGAGACCACTGTCCATGAAGTTAGCGGCCCGAAAGAGATTGAGATTAATGATGAATTTGCCACCACTATGGGCATGGAGTCACTTGATCAACTCAAGGAAATGGTGCGCGAGCAAATCGGTAAGGATTATCAAAACTTCTCCCGTGAGCAGGTGAAGCGGGATTTGCTGGACAAGCTAAGTGATGCGCATGATTTTGAACTACCGACCCGTATGGTTGATTTGGAGTTCAATCAAATTTGGCATCAGTTTGAGCATGAGCTGGAAAATCAAAGCAAGAAAATTGATGAGCTTGATGAGTCCGAAGATGAGTTGCGCACTGAATATCGTGAGATTGCTGAACGCCGTGTTCGCACAGGCCTTGTGCTTGCTGAAATCGGGTCAACCAATGAGATTGAAGTGACGCAGGAAGAAATTAATCAGGGTCTTATGGAGCGTGTGCGTCAATTCCCGGGGCAGGAGCAGGAAGTCTTTAATTATTTCCGCAATAATCCTGAAGCAATGGCACAAATTCGGGCGCCATTATTCGAAAACAAAGTCATTGATTTTGTGATTGAGCAGGCTGATGTCACAGACATTACGGTGAGTATTGAAGAGCTGATGGCAGCACCAGACGAGGCTGAGGAAAAAGCACCAGCTAAGAAATCTGAGGCTAAGAAGAAGCCTGCGAAAAAACCAGCCGCTAAAAAAGC
>ALYF01000012.1 GCA_000293845.2 alpha proteobacterium IMCC14465
TCTTCGCCCCCGACAGAAAACGCATAAATTGTGTCGCGCATAATCATCGGTGGTTCAGCAGGATTAAGAATAATAATCGCTTTGCCTTTTTCCGCGCCACCAATCACCTCGACGCCGCGCGCCGTGGTTTCTGTAAATTCATCAATATTCGCGCGTGTTCCGGGGCCAGCGGAGCGCGACGAAACAGAAGCCACAATTTCCGCATAAGGCACGCTGTCACTCACACGGGTCACGGCATAGACCATAGGGATTGTCGCCTGCCCGCCACATGTCACCATATTCACATTTTGTTTATCGACATGCTCATCAGCATTCACAGGAGGAATACAAAACGGGCCAATCGCCGCCGGGGTTAAATCAACCATCAGCTTGCCGTCGCGAATACAAATTTCATTATGGATTTTATGCGCACCTGCCGAGGTCGCATCAAAACAAATCGCAATCTCTGACCAAATATCAGATGCCACTGCGCCCTCAATACCCTCATGAGTGGTGGCCACACCGCGTTCGCGCGCAATACGCAGACCATCAGACTCGGCATCAATACCAATCACAAGTGCCGCCTCCAGAATTTCTGAGGTTTCCTGAATTTTAATTAATAAGTCGGTTCCGATATTGCCTGAACCGATAAGCGCACATTTTATTTTGGACATAGCCAACCTTTTTGCTTTAGCTAACCACTGAAATTAGCTCTAACAGAACCCAGACCATTAATTTTGACTTCATAGCTTTCATTCATACTCACCGGGGTGAGCGGCCCCAAAGCACCCGATAGAATTAAGTCACCTGCCTTTAAAGGACGCCCTACTAACAGCATTTTTTTTGCCAACCATAAACACGCATTAAGTGGATTACCCAAACAGGCCGAACCAACACCTGTGCAAACAGGCTGCCCACGATGCTCAATCACCATGCCACAATTTAGATGGTCAAACGCATCCAGCTTAACGGGACGCGATCCCAACACATAAAGACCAGAAGACGCATTATCGGCAATCGTATCGGTGATTTGGATATCCCAATCCGCAATCCGACTATCAACAACTTCAATCGCGGCAACGGCATAATCAATCGCGGTAACCACCTCTGCCAAAGTCACGTTCTCTTGATCTAAATCCCGCTTTAAATAAAATGCAATTTCACCTTCAATACGCGGCTGTAAAAGATTGTTTATCGGAATTTCTTCACTATCAGCAAACGCCATATCCGAAAACAACATCCCAAAATCCGGCTGGTCAACACCAAGCTGGCTTTGAACGGCATGCGAGGTCACACCAATCTTACGACCACTTAAATGCCGTCCGGATTTAATCCAATGTTTTGTATTTTCCTCTTGAATGGCATAAGCATCGTCAATCGACATATCAAATCTTTCACGCAATGGCGCGATGGGTTGATGTGTTTCATAAGCCGTTTGAATTAGCTCTGCCGCCTGGTTTATTTCTTTTTTTGAAATTGTCATATTACCCTCTTAAACTTTCAAGCAGACATTCTTCAATTCTGCATAAAACTCCAATCCATGAACGCCACCTTCACGACCAATACCTGATTTTTTCATACCGCCAAAAGGCGTTCGTAAATCTCTTAAAAACCATGAATTGACCCAAATTATGCCAGCATCTATCTGACGGGCAACGCGAACCGCCCGTGAGTTATTTTCAGTCCAGATGGCACAAGCTAAACCATAATCCGTGTCATTAGCTCGACGGATCACATCATATTCGTCGTCAAAAGGTAAAAGCGCACAACAAGGACCAAAAATTTCTTCCCGAACCACGCTGCAATCATCATTTAAACCAGTCCAAATAGTCGGTTCAACCCATGCACCTGCCTGCAAATCAGTTGGCATATCCGGCACACCACCACCCAATTCAACAGTCGCACCCTCTTCCACAGCTTTTTTGTAATATGAAAGAACTTTTTGCTGATGTTCTTTGGATACCAAGGGGCCAAAATTTGCTTTTTGGTCGTCAGGCTTACCTAGAACCAACTGGCTGCCTTTCTCTTTGAGGCGAATTAAAAATTCATCAAAAATCGGCCGCTCAACATAAACCCGCTCGGTCCCAAGACAGACCTGCCCACAATTTGCAAAAGCTGATCTCATTGTGCCTTCAATCGCTTTATCCATATCGCAATCAGCAAACACAATCGCCGGATTTTTACCGCCCAATTCAAATGAAATATTACGCAAATCATTAGCACAGGCGCGCATAATAATTTCACCCGTACGTGTTTCACCGGTAAATGTAATACCATCCACATCTTTATGCTGGGTCAAATAGGCTCCCGCGCTGTCAGGGCCAAACCCATGTACCACATTATAAACCCCGTCAGGCACACCCGCCTCTTTCATTACCTCACCAAGCATCGTTGCAGTCGTTGGGGTTTCCTCTGATGGCTTGACCACGACTGTATTGCCACAAGCCAATGCTGGGCCGACTTTCCAAGTCATTAGAAGAAGCGGTAAATTCCAAGGAGAAATAACCCCAATAACCCCACGCGGCACTCTTATTGAATAATTCAGCGCCCCCGCACCATCTGGTGTAGCTAATTCAAAACTTTCACCAGGTATATTTTTCACCAAATCAGCAAAGACTTTAAAGTTTGCAGCGCCACGCGGTATATCAATCATGCGTGCCAGCGACTCAGGCTTGCCTGTATCGCGGCATTCCGCAGCCAAAAACTCATCAAATCTAGCGGTTACACCATCTGCTACTTTATGTAAAATTGCACTTCGTTCGTCCTGGGTCATTTTCCCCCAAGGGCCATTAAGAGCCGCTTTAGCTGCCGCTACAGCCTGATTAATTTCAGCTTGCTTGCCTTCACAAACTTCAGAAATCAAGCTGCCGTCCACAGGAGAAATATTTTCAAACATAATACCGGAGTCACCGGCCGTGTAAGATCCATTTATGAAATGTAAGGTTTTGTCTTTCATTATATATCTTTCAGGATAAACGGGTGGGGTTTGTGGAGTTGCTTACCCCACCCGATCCAAAGGTTGTGCTAACCGCACTTCTATAAGTTTAGATAACAAACAATCAATTATCGTCAGGTTACGACGGAGAGGAAAGTCTCATTAATTGCTTTTTCATAGTAGAAAATGGCTTTACCAGTTTGATCAGCCGACCAGACACGAACCGGATGATCCGGATAGGAGTCATAACCACCAGCAAAAACTTCATTTCTATTTCCTGACGGATCCCAGAAATAAATAGTCTGCCCCCGCGTGATACCGTGACGCGTTGGCCCAATATCTACAGAAATATCATAGCGCGACATAATATCTGCCGCATGACCAATTGCGTTCCAATCTTCAAGCATGAAAGAACAATGGTGGAATTTATTATCTTCGTCATGGCGAACAAGAGCAATATCATGAGCTTTTGTTGAGCATGAAAGAAAAATCGCAATCCGCATCTCACCATCTTCAGCCTTGGCAACTTCTGTAACGCGGAAACCGAGAACCTTTGTGAACAAATCCTCTGCACCATCAATATCGCCACCATAAAGCAGACAATGATCAAACCGTACTGGGCTCATGCCATGTGGTGGCTTTTCCCAAATATCCGGATTTTCTGTCATTGGACCATTATCAGAAGCTTCAATGTCGGCGTATAATTCAAAATTATGCCCTGTCGGTGCTACAAAGCGCACCCGCTCGCCAAGCCCCGGCTGGTCACCAGCTGCAATGGTCTCTGTTGAGATGCCATAATCTTCAATTTTTTGTTTAAACATATGAAGCGTCTCAGTGCTATCGACTTTAAAACCCATAAAATCCATGCCAGGCTCATCAGCTTCACGCAAAATAATGCTATGACGATCAAATTCATCAAATGTTTTTAAATAGACCCGACCATCGCTTTCAGTGCTGACTACATTCAGCCCGACCAAATCACGATAATGCCTTAATGCCGGCTCCATTTCCATAACCCGAATCTGAACATATCCGGGTCTTAATACTCCAGTAAGTGCCATAATTTACCCTCCTTATGAATATCCCAAGCCATTTTATAACGAACTCTTGGTCTGCTGGAACTTTTTAAAAACTTTCCCTAATGGTTTTATTTTTATTGAACTTAGTGGATATGTTCGACAAGCTAATGAGACTGAAGCGGACTTAATATCCTCATCGGATATGTGAGCTTTGCTCATTTTCCCTCTTGTAAAATCTCCACTTGTGATAGCGATTTTGCATATACCGCAACCGCCACCACGACATCCGACTGGCACACCCGCCAAGCCAGCTTTCTCCATTGCGGACAGAATGGACAGGTTATCAGGACAGAAAAAAGAAATATTTCCATCTACATGTTCCACATGAACATCAAATCCCTGACTTATCTGGCTCGCCTTCATAATCTAAACAGCCTTAAATTCGTTTAAACACCTTTGATTTTGAAGCTGTCTCAGCCTCCGCAGAAGTTAAGAAACCCTCAGTAAATATATCTTTCTCAAACAAACGCCCTTGCATGAGCGCACGAATGCAAACTTCAATCATGCCAGGGGGACCACAAAGATAAGCCGTCCAATTCTTAAAATTCCCCTCGAATTTTTGTGAGATAACATCTTGCAAAACACCATGTTCACCGACCCAATCCGCGCCGGACTCATCGGAAATATCAAAAGGAACAGGCGTATAAGAAAAATTCTTATGCTCGCTGCTTAATGTCTCAAACAACTCTTTGTCGTAAACATCAGCAGCCGTGCGTGTACCGTGAAACAACTCAATAGGCTGCTTGAAACCAGTATCAAGCAGGTCAAGGATCATCGACTTCGGACTAGACAAACCCGACCCGCCGGCGATAAACATAACCGGTGTCGTACGGGATTTTCGCACAAAAAACCGGCCAAATGGACCAGAGGCTTTTAACGTATCCCCAATATTTAAATCATTATGTAAAAAACTAGTGGCTTTTCCATCAGGCACATACCGCACATGTAATTCTATCAAGTCTGATTGGCTTACGGACGAGGCAATTGAAAAAGCGCGTGGTTGGGCAACACCTGGCACTTGCAGGTTAATATATTGCCCGGCCTGAAAATCCAAATCCTTATCAAGCTTCAACCAAATGCAAATAATATCCCCAGTCAATTTCTCAACTCGTTCAACTTTGGCATCAAAGTCTTGTATAGGAATTATCCGCGCATCAGGGTCAACATCAATTTCAGCTTCAATCACAATATCAGATTGCGCTGTTGCACAACAAGCTAATGCGACCCCTTCATCACGCTCAAAATCCATGAGCGCAAAAGGCGACGCTTCACCATGATCCACCTCTCCTTCAAGGATCGTCACCTTGCAGGTGGAACACAAACCATGACCACATTGATAAGGAATAGAAATACCTGAGCGAAGAAGGGTGTCTAAAATTGTTTGCCCTTCTTTAACTTCAAGCACATCACCGGTTGGTTCGACAACGAGTTCAAACATCTCTTCACCCAGCCGCTGAGTCAGCACCTGCCAACCCCTCTAAACCCGGCGTCCTGACACGGATAACAGACTTATGACTAAGCCCGTTTTCTTGGAGTGATTTTGAAAAATCAGGGGTGAAGGGTACATTATTTAATTGCCATTCACCTTTTTCAAAATCCACGTTTTCAGAGTCTGGGTGTACGGCGTATGCGGGGGCAAGGACCCCCGCTACCAAATCTCCAAAGGGCATATCTGGTGGCAATGGGAAAGCCAAGGGCGCACAAAATGACAAGTGCTTTTCCCACTGCATGTAAACCAGCATGTTTCCATGAAAATTTTCCACCTTATCTTTTGGAGTGAAAGAATAATCACCTATTGACTTAACGCTCATTTTTACCCTCTTGTAACTTTAAATCAGACAGCCTTTTTTTGGTTCTCTGACCATTCGGTCCACATTTTGAAATCCTCAGAGTCATGATAATCCCCATTATCGACCCCAAGATCCATCTGGTACCATTTCAGCACATCTTCGAGCTCGGCACCGCCACAATTTCCTTGATAAATTTGGTGAACAGGCATCCAAGACTGGATATATTTTTCAGGTTCATAATCAAAAATGTCTTTACAGCCATCTGAACAGAAGTGATATTTATCGTCCTTATACTCACTTTCACGATAGCAAGTCGTTGTTGGATCACCCGGCTCTGTGAAGATGAGTGGAATCTGGCATGTGTTACAGAGCATTGGCAAAGACCCGTTAAAGAAACGCTCTCCGGCTTCTTTTTTAGCCGTAAAGTGATCAAAACGTGGTTCGTAATGCTTTTCGAAACTGTCCGGATATTTATCCTTCAACCAGCTCTTTTCATTATCATTAGGCATCCATGTATGGAATGCAGCCGCACCCGCATAATTATAGAATGTGCTCCAAACCTGGTGCGAAAGATGATCTTTCTCCCATGTTGCAACTTCATGATATTTTGGCATACGGATACCATAACGGCCTAAATCTTCAAATAAGGCTGCGCCAGCTTCCTCGAAATACATCTCCCATGCCTCTTTCCAAGACATGACGCGCTTTGGCAACATGTAATCCATCATCATAGAGACAAGTGCCAGCATTCGGTAACCACGCCAGAACCATTTATCAATCCAACGCTGAACAATCGGCACATTCGCCTCGTCCTGCTCAAGCATGAATTTAATAATTTCAATACCTAACGTCATGTGACGAGCTTCATCTGATTGAGCCGAGAAGCCAAATGTCACAGTTGCCATATCACCATTATGCGCCGCACCGGACATGAAAGGCACAAACAATAAATTGGTCAAAACATATTCAAAAGAGAATGAAATAGCGGTCAGGAATTCAAAAGGCCCGGCTGTCATTGCATCATCAAAGAAAGATTTTGGAACAGACAAATACCAAACGCGGTCATGCATCATCTTATGCGAATGCATACCAGAGAAAAATTTATTGTAATGGCTCATAGAATGCAGCTGAGTTTGTGCATGCCGAAGCTCGTCAACAGATTGCATCTGACAGGCAATCCGCGCTCCAACACCTCTAAAATGACGACCCGTAAAGGCATAACCCCTGTGAGCGGCATATTCCAAAGGCGATACGCCGGTAAGGAAGATTTTAACAGCATTTAAATAACGCGCGTCAGTAATACCTAATTGACCGTTATTTTGCGCAAAGCTGTCAATAACAGCATAAAGCTTGCGTTCTTTTTCCGACTGATATTTCCAGTAAGCGTCCATTGTCAGTCGGAACGGATCAACCCATGCATCCCAGTCATGAATTTTGATTCCTTCATATGTGTCATATGGGAAGACTTTATCCATTGGCTGGTAGCTCGTCTCCCAACCTAAGTCACGTGTCATGGAAGCATAACGCTCCTTAATACCCATTTTTTTTGTACGCTTATGTACTGTCATAATTTCCTCCTATAGAAATTGACAAAAGAGTTATCTCTTGCCCCAACTAAGTTCAAAATAATCATCATCTTCATCGACCTCACCAGACAAAGAGACGAGAGATAAATGCAGTTCCTGCACCTCCCAGTCCCTGCCTAAGAAAGCCTCAACACTTCCGCGGTTAATCCTCAACGGCCCCGATGTGTCGACTTTTATAAGTGATGGGAGCTGTTGAATCTCACAATCAGGATTATCTTGCTCAATTGCCTGCAAAACTGGACGCGAGTCGTCATTATTAAGCAAAGTGATAGATACAGTCCTAACCATTTATTCCTCCATACCCCATTTTGTTCCTTGTATAATTAAATGCCTAAAGACCAATGGCGGATTTTTTCCGATCTAATTCATCCATACAAGCAGTCGTAATCTCACCAGATTTATCCGGCATAGCGTAATCTGCTAATGCCCCGATGGCGGGCAAAGCTTGTTCGGCCCATTCATCAATCCAGCTAGAAATTAAAGTTTTATTTTCTTCACTCTCGTTCACAACTCGTTTAATGACAGCCGTTACCCAACGATCACGATCTGCAAACCATGTTCGGAAAATTTCAGTCATCATAGATGCGCTTTGCACCCCACGTTCAGACATAAACTGATCAAAATGATTATGAGCGAACTCATAAACAAGTGTGTCCAAGACAAAATTTTGGGCGATAAAAAGCTCAAACCAATCTTTAAGAACAAGAGAATTCTCAACAGCTTTGCGAAGTGGCTGCCAGAGGTCTTCTCCAACCCACTCAACACGCGTAACATGCAGACAAGACGCAGTCACAGAAGCATTGTCAGACTTTTGGGCGACATCCTCATCAGAATCTTCCATTGACGCATCGAAAATCAACCCAATACGACAGATTAATTGCGCCAAACCCAAACGATCCATTGCGTCAAACGCACAAGCCTGTGTAACTGATGTGCCGCTCCCAAAGCGCGTGATTTCCATATTATTCATATTTGCGCCCCACTCATAATGACGCAATGGCAATAGAATTTTTTTCAGTAAATCACGGCTCTCAGCATCAACCGATGAGAGAAAATTACGGTTTTCAACAAAGTTGAGTTGCGAGTCAGCACCCTCGAACATTTTGTTGCGATTTATTGTGTAGGTCCCGTAATAAAATTGGCGTGGGTCTTTAAGCTCATACCAATCTTCCATTTTAATTTTTGTACGACCTTCATCATATATTTCAAAAGAAGGGTCCCATGTGGGACGATAATGAAAGTTTTCTTTAGGCTCTAAATCGAGTGTAGCTTCTTCATATCGTGAAGCCGGTCTATCTTCCCCAAAACGCTCAGCGATATTTCCATAGGTTTGACGCTTTGGTTTTATGACATTTACTTTGATATCTAGTGACATTTCTACTCCCCTAATCTGCTTTTTCTAGCGCGCCAGCAACTCGTCTGGGCGCCCAGGAACTATTCCATGCTCCCGGCACAAAACTTCGTAATCTTTATGTGCCTCTTCACTGGTTGAATCTAACATCAACACATCGTTGACAGTGCAAAACTCTGAGAAAGCAGCAATCGGCAAAACCAATTCAACAGTTAAAGTTGGGTCACCTGCAACAAATTCGAATTCTACAAAAAAATTGCGCTTAACTCCCATCACGCGTGCGCAATTTCTTCCATCAGGTATATCAAGTGTTCGATCATATGGATCGTATTCATCAATCATTTACCCCTCCTACAAAACGTTTATATCGTGATTTGTAAACAATTTAAATACTATGAAGCAAAAAGCGTGCCATTTTTTTATATTTTCAGTAACCATTTTGCCCTTAATCCTAATAACCAATTGATATATATGAATTTAATCAACTGATTTGACGTTTAGAAATCCTCTTAATCACTCCCAAAATACACATTTATTTTTTATGATATGGTAAGATTAATACTCTACAATTCGATGATATAAACAAATCTAATAATAAGCCGCCTTTACTTGATCAAGCTCCTTAAACGCCCCATACCACCTCGCATAATCTTGAGCGTGATCAAATTTAAGGCCATATTTATCTGCTAATGCAAAGCGTGGAAAAAAGGTGCAATCCATCAAATTTGGTTTTTCAGAGCCTCCCATTTGTGAAAAAAATGTGCTTAGCCAACCAAGAGCATATTCAAAACGCTCACGGGATTGAGACAATATTTGTATATCTCGGTCTTCGGGATTGGGTTTGCGCATCTCTTTGACATATGGAAAAATAGCTTTCCCAAAATAATTATCGCTGTACTGACAGATTTGTAAAATTTGCGCGCGATGCGCTGCGTTTTCTGGCAACAGACCGATTTCTTTGTGTGCATCAGCCAAATAAATAGCAATCAAGGACGAGTCCCACAGCACAAAACTCTCCGCAATCATAACCGGTACAGTACCACCCGGATTAAGCGATATCACATCTTCATTTTGTTCACCGCGTGCCACACTGATTACGTTAAACTTGATGCCTACAAATTCCGCAACCAATCTAACCTTCCAACAAAATGGGCAATCATCACGATTATACAAAGTAAAGGTCATGGCTTCGCCGCACCCCGTGCTTGCAGTTCCTCGCGAACGAAATCAAGGCGATCATTGCCCCAAAAAATCTGGTCTTCAATAACCAACGTAGGCACACCAATAACATTCATTTTTTCAGCATCTTGCGCACTGGCAGTTAGTTTTTCGTGATTATCAGCCGAATCTGCAGCAGCAACTAAAGAGGTTTTATCTAAACCGACAAGTTGCGCTATGGTTTCAATGGCATCTGTCTGGCCTATATCGACCCCCTCAGACCATTCGAGTTTCATTGTTTCAATAATATATTCTTTTAATCTCCCTTCCTGTTCTGCATAAAAAGACGCAGCAGCAGCACGGGTTGGGTCTGTCGTAATAGGAGGTGGATTCATTGGAATATTCATCCGTTTGCACCAGCGCGCAACATCCTGGCGCGCTATAGGGAGCTTATGTTTTGCTCTTTCAGGTGGAGAACGACCTGTCCAGCCGCCTAGAGGGCGCCAGACAAATTCAATGTCAAAATCATCACAAAGCGTGAATAAGTTTTTCGAGATTAAGTAACAATAAGGGCTTCGAAAATTAAAAAATACCCATACAGGAAGTTTATTCATTTTTTTCACTCAAAATTGGGGGTGCCCAAGAGAACACCCCCGTTTTTTGTGTCAAAATTCATATTTAAGTTGCTAATGGCTTACTTGCCAGTCGCTCTTAAGTTCTGAACAGTGAATTTTGATTGTGGGTTAAGGGACGGATCAACCTGCCCTTTAAATTGGCCCGTCGTGCAGTGATCTGCCTGAACATCAATCATAGAGAATGAGTCATCAACAGAAACACCTGAACCCTTGTTAATATCGTCATGATTGTCAGGGTGTGCTTGACCAATCAGGAACGTTTTCCACAAATCACCCTTACGGTCATAAATCAATGTCCGTGGTTTTGTGAAAGTTTGAGCATCGACATAATGCACCCGCTTTGAAATTGGATGGTTTTCGTCAACTGGCTGTGACTCAAGCACATAGGCCTTACGCAATTGCCAAGTGATATTCGGGAAACATCCACCACGACCACTGAAATCAACGAACTCATAGCCGTCTTTTTCATTAAACTCACCTGTCAACTCTAGTGAATTATGATCATAGAATGGCAGCAAAACATTTTTAGTGCCTTTATATGCCCAATTCATGTCAGATATCCGCCCATTATAACCTTCAAAGTCTTCAATCATGAGATCAGAACCCAAAAAGCTATCTGTCACCTGACCAGATGCCAAACGACGCACACGGCGTTGGAAGCCAAGATACAGCCAAGCATTATCTCGGTTCAGATCATCAGAATAACGATGAATTAAAAGCTGAGTGTTTTTCAAATCAAACGGCTCCAAAACCTGAACATAAATACCACGGAAAATTTCATCCGGGTTACCTGGGAACTCAGGTTTCGGGTCTTGATTGACACGATGCTTAAAGTTTAAGAAGTGAAAATTCGCCTTAATAGTCCGTTCAACTTGACCAGTTTTCATGTTCCTATAGCGCCAGTAGAAAGGATAAATCGCGGCGTTGTCACCCCAGTTATAACCATATTTAAAGTTCCAAGCCAGCTTCTCACCAGCGCGTGAATCATCAAGCTTAGGCTCTTGCGGGAAAGGACGGCCAGCAACAAAATTGTTGATTTGACCAACCTTTTCACCAAGCGTTACATTATTGAGGCTTTTTCGCGTCTCTTTAATATAATTTGGATGCAAATCAAATGATGTTGTTGGACCAACTTTAATACTTGTCCAACCATCTTTAATTTGTTGTGCAATACCTGGATCTAAAATGTCGAAATAGCGATCAACATTTGACTGATCAATCGTCATCCCCACAGTTAGGCCCGGATATTTAGGCGTTGTATTTTTGTAGGGGAAGAACGAGTCGTCCACCACATCGGCATATACAGAGCCTGAAATCAAACTCACAATAACCGAAATTTTCAAAAGCTTTAAAAGTTTCATAATTAATCTCCTCAATTCTTAGAAGCGATAACGAACTGTCATTTGGAACTCGTCTTCAGCCATCGCAGAGCCGATTGGGCCCTGACGGAAGCGTCCAAGTGGTTCAAAACCAGCCAAACCAACAGAACCAGCCGCAAATGGATCAGTATGTAATCCAGATGCTGTAAATGGACCCCATGGGTTACAACTACGACAATCGTCGAATGATTGTGGATCAGCACCAAATTTGATATTCCCGCCAACAACAACTTTCCAGCTATCGCTCAACAGAAACTCAATAGATGGCGCAGCTACTGAAGCTTTAGCTTCAAAATCGTGAGCCATAATAATTTGTGCGTTTACCAGACCATTTTTGAATGGCTGACGAACCAATAATGTTGCTGTCCAGTTATCTTCCCAATCGGGAATACCTTTTTGCGTGAAACCAGGAAGGCCAAGCGCGCTACCAGCACTATCAACCAATTCATGATCAAGAATATGCTGACCAAAAATCTGAGCTGAAATCAAAGCCAGTGAATTTGACTGCACAAATGGCAATTTCATATTGGTATCAACACCAACAACGTAACGGAAAACATCGCTAGATGAATAAAGGTCCGGGACATTTGTGTTCGCAAATTCCTCACCTTCGGTATAAGCCGCCTCAATTCGAATAGCTGATTTAATGCTCTCTAGATAGAGGTCGAGCGAACCGCCATAAAGCTGAATACGCGGAAACTCAATATCAAAGGCAATCAAATATGGCCAATTTTGAGTTTGTCCAGTAAAGGCATTTGTGGCTGGGAATTGATTAGCTCGCAAGCTTGGCAATTGGGAAATATAATCGATATAGTTCAAAGAGAAACCAATCTCGTTGATTACACCTTCAAGCTTCAAACCCCATTGGTCGTGACCATTAGGCAAATTCGCCTTACGAATACCAATTTGACCTGGACCAAAGTCTGTCGAAACGCCGCCACCGGCAAAGTTACCAACCGAACAACCAAGCTCCCAACAAACATTCATGGCTCTGAAGAATGATCCTGCATCCAAAATTGAATACGGGCTACCACCCTGACCTAAATTGTTTGGTCGGAATTCATCAAAGTTCCAAACAGCCGCAAAATTCAAATCAGCAAACGGGCCGACGGAACCATAACGGGCTTCGACATTCAGCATCCACTGAGGAATACGAATATCTTCAAGCTCATCGTAAATATTATGACGAGAATAATCGACAGGGTTTAAGACATCGAGAACACGGAAAAGGTCCGTACGCCCCCAAACAACCTGTTGCTTACCCAAACGCACGCCAATATCTGTGCCACTATCAAGATTGATTGTACCATCAATATAAAGCTCACGAATAAAGTCTGCATGATCATTGAACTCTGGGTGTTTCAAATCATTTTCTGAAAAGTCGAGATAATCTTCGATACAGCCGCGTGAGTCGACATCACAAGGACGCACCGGATAGGCTAAAACAACACCATTACCTTGCTCATGGATAGCATGGCCGAGAATAGCTAGCCCATCATTGGGATTCGTCGTGGCATCAAATCCCCATTGTGGATTTGGGCCAGCAGGGAAGCCTGTTGTGATGACAGACGAACCATATGGCGTAAAATGTGCAGGTATAGCTGGAGTGCCAGGCCCAAGCGTTCCCGCAGGAACCCCGACACCAGTCAAAGACACAGAACCCCCGGCCTTATCACCAAATTCATCATCATTAAGATCATAAACAGCATCATAAGAGCCGCGCAGAATTGCATTTACAGAGAAGTTGGACATACCAGCCGCTTCCCCGTAGTTTTTATTTAGCTCGACTTGCAATGTATTTCTGACTTTCGAAAGGCCATAATCATCACGATAATGGGTTACGTTCTCCAAAAAACCAGAAATGTCCCAATCTTGAGCTTTAGATGTATTCGGCATGAATACAATGGCCACGCCAGCAATGCTAAACAGCAAAGACTTTGCAGCCCTTAGAACAATCTTTTTCATAGCACCCTCCCTTTAAGGTTAAGTTGTTCAACTTCACATAACTCTGCTTGTATTTTGTTGAGTTATGAATTTGGGTTTGAAAATCCGTATCCATGCCGGCACAAGCAAAATTGCTGCAATGGCATTCAATGCAAGCATGACGCAGAGCAATAAAGCTGCATCAGCCTGGAATCTGAGACTTGATACGAATTTCCAAATAATCACACCACAAACGAGCGTGATAGCCGTGAAGCAAATCGCTAAGCCAGCAGATCGCAAGGCTGAACGAATTGCGTCATCTAAATTGTTTCCATTTTTGGACGCCATTTCTCTGATGCGGTCCATCATATAAATGGAATAATCAATCCCAACGCCAACACCAATAGCGATAATGGGAACAGTATTGGTGTTAATACCAATATCAGCGACCCCCATGTAGGCATAGGTTAGCGTGGTCGCAAAAGTCATCATCGCCAACATTAAGAAACCAGAATGGAAAGTCATATAGAAGATGGTGACAAAAGCAAAAATCAGCAATAAGACCAACGGCAGAACAACCATATTAGTTTCAAATGCCGCTTCATTGCCCGCCGCCGTGACACCAATAATCCCACCTGCCAACTCAAATTTCAGTCCTTCAACTTGATTAGCGGGATCATTTATCCATGTTTTAAGCATATGGAATGCGCGGCGAATTGTTGTGCCTTTATGGTCTTTATAGAAAACCACAATACTGGCCTCATCCTCATCAGGCGACACAAATTCTTGTAAAGCGCCTGGAATAGGACTGGACGCCATATAAGTGAATAAAAGGCCACCTGCATAGGCTGGGTCATCAGGAATATATAACCATCTTGGATCGTCGGAGTGAATCAATCTGTTCACCTGCTCCACTAAAGATGGTAAAGCCTTAACCCCGCCAACTACCGGGTCTGTCATCATATATGTTTGTAATGATTTAACCGCACGCAAAACCTCAGGGCGTTTCATGCCGCCGGGCTCATCTGTCCGTGCAACAACAATCAACTCTTCCGAACCCGGAAATAATTCGTTGATAGCTTTAGCTGATACATTGTAATCGTGGTCACGATATAGAATTGGTGAGCCCGGCTCTGACTCCCCAATTTGAACGCGAGAAGCATATACCCCACCAATAAAAGTCAATACCAAAAGACTTACCAGCGTGATTGCCGATGTTTTTTGCCCCACAAGACGGTCACCTACAACTTGCATTAGTCGCATAATCGGATTGTTAAGATTGTTAATCACTTTTTGCTTTGGAATTAAACTCAGCATTAGTGGAACAGCTATCAGAACGGTCACCACAACGCTTAACGCCCAAAGCGATGCGTAATGGGCGAGCTTTGTGTTAATCGGTATTGAACCAAGTGAAATTAAGAAAATACCCGTCGCATCTGAGACAACACCCAGTGAACCGGGGCGGAACAAACCTTCAAAAGTTCGTCGTGCCGCTTCAGAGCCTGTTTCGGATACGTCCAGCTCATCATTATAACGTTGCACAAGTTGAACTCCGTGCGATAGCGCTCGCGCTGACACCAAAAACGGAATCACCATAGTAAGCGGATCAAGATTGTATCCGAGCAAAGAAATCACGCCCAAACCCCAAATGCTTGAAATTGTGATGCCAATGAGCGGAATGACAATAGCGTAAAACCGGCGGAAATAAACAACCAACAAGGCCATTAAAATAGCTGCTGTGAGGAGGAAGATTTGTATAACCTCGAGCAGATATGAATGAACCCACCCGACCAAAACAGGTTGACCGGCTGCATATATTTTTACCCCTTTAGCTGATTGAGCATCATCGAGCATTTCTCGAATTTTCGAAAAAACCTCTGGGTAATTCAGTCGCCCCTCATTTAACGTGCCTTTAATTAAGGCCGCCTTTAAATTTGGGGATACCATGATACCAAAAACCTGCGGATTAGCCTTTACAGCTTGACGCATGGCATCTAATTCTTCATCTGTATAGCCCTCTTTTAAGGGGTCATAATAAGGCTCAGAATTAATATCACCCTCGGATGTAAGCCACACCTTCCGCGTGGTACGGTGCGTTATACTTTTAATAAGATTGTGGTTAATGCTTGGAAGGCTGTCGACAGAATTGGTTAAATCATCAACCAAACTCATGGTATCATTGGTAAAAATATCACCTTCTTCAACCTCAACCGCGATGATGACATTATTAGCCCCGCCAAAATTATCTCGCACCTCATTATGAAGCTGAATGTAAGGGTGTTTTTGCGGCAGAAGATCAGCAAATTCTGAATACATTTTCAACGCAGGAATCTGTATCGCGAAGTAAACAGTCAAAAGCAAAATTGCACTCAGTGACAGACGCGGATTGTTAAAAATTCCTCGTTCAATTTTAACCAAAATACTTGAAATAAAATTCACTTTAATACCCTATTTACTTTTTTTTGTCGTTTGATTTGATGAAGGGGTCATGCTGATTTTAGTAGCCAATGCCTGCCCACCCAAGTAAATCGCATTTTCATGCCCCGCAATGGCGCGCAAATAGCCGAATGTGCTAACACCTATGTCGGCGTTCACCCACGCTTCATCTGTATAACGTAAGAATGTTCCAGAATTGCCGATGGCATAAACCTCACCTGCAATCTCCTGAATTCGATAAATTGGCGCTTCGCTATTGACGGTCTCGCTAGACCAGCTTTGTCCACCATCAGTGGTTTTTAAAATATCACCACTTAAACCACCAACCCAGCCGGTTTGCTCATTAAGGAAAAAACTTGAAAGCGGATAAAAATCATAAGGCGTTGATGCAAGATTATCCCAGCTCTCGCCCGCATTATTAGTTTTCATCAAGGTACCAAATTCACCTACAGCGAAGCCAGTATTTTTATTAACAAAATCCAACTCGGTTAAAAAAGCATCTTCATATGTCGAGAAACTTTGCCAGTCCTCACCCCTGCCCTCACTTTTAAACAAGGTTGAAAAACTGGCTGCCAACCATAATTTGCCATCTGGAGCGCATTCAATCGCTTGCAGAGTCTCCTCGGTATCGACAGGATTAGGTAACCAATTACCCTGCGCTTCGCGCTCCCAAACATCACCATCTAAGCTTAACGCATAGACTGAATTATCCGGACAAATCGTAATATCTATTAAGCTTGGAAATGCACTAAATGAGCCAAGTTGGCTACGTAAAATATTTTGACTATCAGTCGAATACTCTAATACTAACCCGTCGCTACCGACAAAAATAGCGGTCCCATCAGGCAATAAAATCACATCCTGAATTACGTCAGTGCGACGCACACTATCTTTTAAAGACTGCTCTACCCCTTGCATTTCAAGAGGTGCTTCACATGCAATTAAAACAAACAGCAGAAACATCACGCCTGTAAAGCGCTTAAACCCTATAAATCCCAACTTACTTCCCCCCAAATATGACTTTGAAGTCATTATTTGATTTTTAATTCTTGTTTACTTGCCGCAAATCTTAATATTTATAAGCACAAACTGTGCCAATTTTTTGAAACCCAAGGTCCGAATTAATAAATAAGGGAATTTACCCTATCAAAATCAATATGTTAAAATTTTCTTTGGCGGAAAATATTAATAGTTTCTAACTAAATTTAAAGGTTGAGCAAATCATTATCAAAAATTTAATTTGACCTTTTGGTAAAAATAAATTTGAGTATTAATTATAAGATTAAATTAACAGTTTTTGATAAGGGTGTTAAAATGTCACCATCTGATGAAATTATAGACTTTGAAAATACCCCCTCTAGTGGAACCAGTATTTCTGGCCAAGATTTACTATCTTCTTCAAATGATAAAATTTCGGATATGCCCGACATTAGCGACCTATCAAAACGCATCAAATTTGCGCCCGATAAAGGACATATTTGGTTCGATCAACGCCGCATGTTTTTGCTACACAGTCGTGCTTTTGGGGCGTTACGACACAATATGATTGAAAATGCAGGTGCATCTATGGCACGGGCTATTCTCATGCGAACTGGCTATACCGCGGGGTCACTTGATGCAGAAATGGCATCTCGTGTGCGCAAAAATGATGAACTATATGATGTCTTTTCTGTTGGTCCACAAATGCATGCCCTATTAGGGGTGACACTCGCAGAATGTGTAGATTTTGACGTTGATGTCAGCAAAGGCAAATTTACATCTGAATATATTTGGCATGACAGTATAGAAGATGATGCACATTTGAGGTTTTTTGATATTGGACCAGACCCTGTTTGTTGGTTCCAAATTGGTTATGCGAGTGGCTTTTCATCTGTTTTTATTGGCCGCCAAATTATTTACAAAGAGGTAGAGTGCCGCACACAAGGTTATAAACATTGTCGTATTGTAGGTAAAACCTATGAAGAATGGGATGATGCTAGTGATGAAATGGCAATATTACAGCCTCACCTACAAAATTTTAACAAAACTGATACAGATAAAAAAGCGCTTTTATTTGAAGAAACAAAAAAACGCGCTCCAAATATCTTACCAGACCCTAAAGCCGTTATGCCTTTAAGCGGCAAAAACTCAGTCAACTCATCGGATGAAAATTTTATCGGCGTTTCACCAGGCTTTCAGGTTGCATTTAACAAACTAAATAAAGTAGCCAAAACCGATGCGACTGTTTTATTTTTGGGTAATAGTGGAGTAGGTAAAGAAATCTTTGCAAAAAAATTACACAAGATTTCTCTTCGATCTGATCAACCTTTTATTGCCGTTAACTGTGCCGCTATTCCTGAGGATTTGATTGAATCTGAACTTTTCGGCGTTGAAAAAGGGGCTTATACAGGTGCTGTTACCTCCCGCAAGGGCCGTTTTGAACGCGCAGACGGAGGCACTTTATTTCTAGATGAAATCGGCACACTAAGCTTATCCGCACAAGGGAAATTACTACGTGCTCTCCAGGAAAAAGAATTTGAACGCGTCGGTGATGAACATACCCGAAAAGTCAATACACGTGTAGTGGCAGCAACAAACCAAAATCTTCTTGATGAAGTAAAGGCAGGCAATTTCCGTGAAGATCTTTATTTCCGGCTTAATGTTTTTCCAATCAATATACCGCCCCTCGCCTCAAGGCGTCCTGATATACCATTATTGATTAACCATTTCTTCAAACATTTTTCTGAAACACACAATCGCACCCCATCGGGCTTTTCAGAGCGTGCAATTAACGCCCTCTTTACTTACGATTGGCCCGGGAATATCCGTGAAATGGAAAATATGATTGAACGTGGGGTGATTTTAGCTGAACCGGACATGCCGATTGATATCCAGCACTTATTTACGTCAGGCGAAAAAATTGACACCTATATGATGACAGTTCGCAACAATGGGCATTTAGATAAGTTTATCTCAGAGGACGAAATAAAAGATGCTCAGCTTGCAGACAGTGTGACCTCAGAAACACCACAAACTATGGATGATGTTTTATCAAAACTGGTTAGTTCCGATATGGGTCTTGAAGAACTTGAAAGCGAAATCTTAAAAAAAGCAGTTAATAAGTCCAAAGGTAATTTATCGAAAGCAGCACGCATGCTTGGTATTACCCGGCCGCAATTGGCATATCGACTTAAAAAATCGGAGTCATATGGGGCTTAAAAGCCGCATCACCGTAGCGACTTGTCAAAAATATTAGAGCTTGTGAACTCAAATTTACCTGCACTCACTCCCCCATCAAATATCTTTGCCAATTATTAAGCATATCTGCTCGCTCTGCAAAGTAATCTGTTCTGTTATATGCGGCCTCCAGCTTATCTTTTTCATGTGACAACTGCATTTCAGTCACCTCTTGGCGGTAACTGTTCTCAGTCGCCCATGTCTTCAACGACGCTCTCCAGCCATGAGCTGTAACTTCATAGCCGGGAATTTTCTTAAACTGCATCGTGATTACATTTGGCGAGATATGTCTCAGCCTACTTCTATCGTTATCAAATACATACTTATGATTACTTCTTAGTGGCGCAATGCGCTCGACTACTTCACTGGTCAGTGGTGTTCTATAAAGCCTGTCAGTCTTGCCGACAGTAAACTTCCAAACCTTATTCTCTAAATCAACATCATCCCATTGCATTGCGGCGACATCCCCTGCCCTAACTGCAGTCATCATTACGACCAGACAGGCGATGTTAACGTCCCTATCCATCTCTCTGGAGCTGATGAAGTCGGCAAAGTATTCTGGGCATCTTTCAGGTTCTATAAATTTGTGATGTTTTGTTTTTAAGTTTCTTGGCTTCACAAGAATATAATCATGGTTAACGTCGGCAGGATTGAAAAAATCTATATTTAAAACATACCTGCAATAATCAAATATGCCTTTTACTCTGGCTAAGTTTCTGCTGGCTGTCTCATGTCGTGCAACCCAGAACTGCTCACCATCCACTTTTTTAGTTAATGCTTCTACGATGTTTTCTTGAGTAATAGTGTCGACAGGCTTGTGTTGAAAATATGGATAGAAGATATTTTTAACCTCATTGAGGTTTTGCTTTAAATGATTTCCATCACGCCACTGTTTAGCGTCGACCATGTGTTGATGCCATTTCTGATGTGCCTCTTCGAATGTGACTGCCCCTTTAGTTAGTTTAAAATCAGTAATGCCTAAAAAGAGCTTTTGCAGTACTTCAGCGTCTTTCGTTTTGTGGAGAAAGTCTTTTAGGAAATTAACCGAGTTACCTTTTTTAATCTCTATTTTAACTAACAGGTTAAGGTCTCTGGCATCGCTTAGTGATAGGTCGGGATAACTCCCAAGCATCAAATATGTCGTTTTAATTCTATGCCACCAACTTTTAGCACCACTAGTCGAAACCCTTAAGTAAAGACTATCCCTGTCGGAATAATAACCAGTTTTCTTAAAAGACTTTACCTTCAAATCTATCAGTATGGGGGTTGAATCCTTATGTCTCCGCCTAAAATCTTGTTACACCTTGTTACACTTTTAGGTGAAGATTTGCATAGAAACTATAAAACATGTTTGGAAACAAACAAAATATTATTCAATAATATTAATAACTTAGAGAGACATCAATAGACATGCTTGAACAGTAAAATAAGGGGGTTATAACTTCTTCCTCTCCGCCATATATTTCAGCCAACTATATTGATAAAAATCAGTATTAATTACCCCTCCCCCATTGAGCCTAAAACCCATAATAAGGCGGTTAAAATCTTCCTTTATATGAAGTGTGGCTCCCAGAGATAATCTGAATTCGTTAACTTCGGGGATACCTTTAATGACTCAGTCGATATCTCGGCGCTTGCGACGCTCTCGGCTAAGTCTTCATAATGAATATTACATAACACCTGTGGTTTGAAGTATGTCGGGGATTTGTTTCTTTACCTTAAAAAAGCCAGCCGTCGCGTAACGCCAAATTGCGTCATCCCAATCTCTGCGCCATTCAACGAACTCTATTCCGGCTTCATTCAGAGCGGGCGTGGCTTCAACTATCCAGTCTCTGAGCGGGCCGGTTGGGATAAATGGCGTGACGATTTGGGTCGCGCCTGCACACGAAGCCCACCGAGCTAAATCAGATGGTACCCCTGCCCGCAATTCGGTGATGTCCAGATTAAGTCGTGATGCGGTATCGCTCAACGCGCCCAGCTCAAATTTTTCAACAATTGGAGCAACAGTTAGCGGCGAACGCAGATGACTTGCCGCGAGTGTCGCACATCCGACAAGGTTCAAAGATGACAGGTCGAAGTCCTCGGGGCGACAATCCTCTTCAGTTATGAGCAAGACTGTTGGGCGGTTTAAAACAGGGGCTTTTAGTGTACGCACTGGTGATACGTCTGGCAAACCCTCTGGTTCTTCGTTCTCGAGACCTTCAACAACTTCTGAAAGGTCTGATGGACACGGGTCAAAGCGGCTATTGGTAAACTTCGCAATATTCCACGCCTGAGCATGATAGGGCTTGCCCCGCGTATGGAGGCCAGCAACCCAGCGCCATCCCAGAGTGTTTGAAGCGGGATCACCATCAAGGAGATGTCTAAAAAAGAAGTCTGCACCAAGTCGCCATGGCAATTCGAGTGTGAATATCCATATAGAGGCAAACCACATGCGCGCATGGTTGTGAAGGTAGCCCGTCTCGACGAGTTCTTCTGCCCAGCTGTCAAAATAGTCCAGCCCGGTTTGACCTGCCTCAGCCGCCTCAACACACCGGCGCAGTCTACGATCGCGGCTTAAAGCCTCCAGGTCTTGGGTCAAGCCGTCTTTGTAAAGATCCCAAATGACTGGGCGACGCTCTAGCCAACCTTTAAAATAACTACGCCAAACAACCTCTTGGATGAACTTTTCCGCGTCTTCTAAGCCGTGCGCCTGTATCGCTGAAGTCACCAAGTCCTGTTCAAGCACAAGGCGCCGTCGCACATAGGGTGAGAGCATGGATACATCACGGTGTTGACCAGCGCCTCGATCAAAATTACGGCCATTGGTGTAACGTTTGCCCATTTGCGGTGTAAAAGCTTTTAGTGCTGCTTCGCCGGCTGTCCGCGTGGGCTCAAAATGTTGAGTGTTTAAATTATCAAGTGGCATGGCTTCCTTCGCATTTCAATAAACGAAAAGTAAGCTGAAATGCTCGTGAGGCGAGCAAGTATTTCGCGCGTCACCAAGGCTATGTGATTAGCTGTCTTCTTTATTTTCAAATGGTTCACAATTCAATGCAATTAATAAGAGAAGCCCTGCGAATATACCGAGATTTTTCACAAAATTTTGTAGCTCATGTCCTCTATCAACGCCTTCATAAACATTCCAAAAATCATGCAGATTAACATTAATTACCAAAACCATAGATGCAAGAATGATGGAGCAGATTGCCACTTGTTTGTTTATCAATAAACAAATACTGGTGCCGATTTGAATGATGCCAGCTAGCGCAAGTAACAAGGGAATGAATATCATATTATGTGTTTCCATGAGGGCTACAGATCTATCCCAAGCAACAAATTTCATGAAACCAGGAAAGAGAAAATACAATGCCAGTAATGTTCTGCCGGCGTGAATTAAGTTGGTTTGCATGGATATTTCCCTGTTACCGCATATTAATATATTTAAATAAATATTTGGAGTAACAATAAAACAATCAATTTTTTACACCCCTATAAACTTCTCAACACGGATAAGCTGAAAGATATCGCTCGTTATCTGGCTATTACACAGGGTGATATCGGTCTCATTTGAGGCAGAAATTGAAATCATTATCGCGGCTATAAGGTTAAGGGCAAATATCTTAAATGAGCATCAGAAATTATGGGACAAAGCTAAAGAGCATGAGCGACAAGTCGCAAATCCCGTTGCGGTCTAAAACTTGTCCTTCAGTCCCAAGCTCCAAAATGCTTGGGTAACAGAACATGTGAAATGGATGAGATAACTATATAATCTGACTAGACTAAAACTTTTCGTTTCACATTCCTTTCAATGCTGTCAATCATCAGGCCAGCGACATCTTTTTCTGTAATATCTTCAATACCTTCAAGTCCTGGTGACGAGTTGATCTCTAAAACTTTTGGCCCGTCCTTGGAACGAATTATGTCAACTCCAGCGACTTTTAATCCGACTGTTTTTGCTGCAGTAATTGCAATCCTACGTTCTTCAGCGGTAATTTTTACCGAGCTGGCTGTTCCACCAAGATGTAAGTTTGCTCTAAAATCACCTGCTGCGGCTTCGCGCTGAATCGAACCAACTACTTTTCCATCAATTACAAAAGCGCGTATATCTTTGCCTTGAGCTTCTTTTATAAACTCTTGGACGAGAATATTAGCACGTAGACTCTTAAATGCGTTGATAACACTTTCAGCAGCTTTTTTGGTTTCTGCCAAGACCACACCTTTGCCTTGCGTTCCTTCTAATAATTTTATGACTAATGGTGGACCGCCTACCATTTCGATAATCTCAGATGTATCAACCGGGGAGTTGGCAAAACCAGTGACAGGCATAGGAATCCCATTGCCCGATAATAATTGTAGTGAAAGTAATTTGTCTCGCGAGCGTGCTACTGAGACAGAGTCGTTTAAACAATAAGCCCCAATCGACTCGAGTTGTCGGGCAATAGAACAGCCATAAAATGTCATTGAAGGTTTGATGCGTGGTATAACAGCGTCCACACTCTCTAAAACCTCACCACCACGATAATGTACTTCAGGGTTTGCTTCGCTGATGTTCATATAGCATTGGCGAATATTTATGAAACGCATTTCATGGCCACGTTCTTCCCCCGCCTCCATTATACGTTTATTCGAGTAAAGTTCAGGATTGCTGGCTAGCAAAATAATTCGAAGTCCATTTTTTCTAGGCGTAACTTTACGATAGTAGTTTACAATTTTTGCTTCATTTTGATTGCCGAGGCAGAATGAGCTATCTGGATCGATTAATACCCGCTCTTTCATTGCCTCTCGTCCAATGAGCATGCGGTAGCCCATCGCGTCTCTATTTGTCAACGTGACTTCAATTTCCCATGACTCACCACCCAGAGTGACAGGCGTTTTTATCACATGGCGCTTTTCTTTTTCTCCGCTAGAGCTTTTGACATCGCGGCGGTCAACAACCACACCTCTACAGCTATGAACGATTTGACGGTTATTTTGAATAGGGTGAATATCAAAATGCACATATTTTTTTGCACCCTCCACAAACGTATGAATATTAAAAGCATGAATAGAGGAAGTTTTAGCGCCAGAATCAATGCGAGCTTTAATAGCAGGCAAGCCCAATTCAGGGAGGCCGCACCATTCTTCTTTTCCTATTACAATTTTGTTGGTCATAATTAAAACTTCAGGCTAACCAAAACAATATAGATTTACTAATAAATGCTATTGTAGTGATTATCACCTCATCGGGATACTTAAAACTTGGTAGTTGCTATAATATAGATAAATGCATATGGACAAATTGTTTTAATTTGGCAAATTTTTGACCTGGTACAAATCCCGTTGGAGTCAACATTTTTGTCTACACCCCCATACAGACTATTGGGGAACGGACAGCTTTACCTTTCGCGTCAGAGACGAGCACGGCCTTGAAACAAATTTGGATTTCATAGCGACGACAAACCCCTGCCCTGTGCAGGATTTTGCATTTGCATTTCGCATAAAAAAAAAGATATAGACAGAGTTGAAATTGTATTCTCAGTCGCCTTGTTCATTGGCCAGATATTTGGAAAACAAGAGAATGTCCTCGCGCATAAATAAAAAAAGAGTAACCGTTACGGATATTGCCAAAGAAGCCGGCGTGTCACTAAAAACAGCATCTCGCGCCCTTAATAATAGCCCCCATGTGCGAGAAGAAAAACGCGAAGCTGTTCTTAAAGCGGCAAAGAAATTTAATTTCCGCCCTAATATTTCTGCCCGTCAACTTGCGAGCAACCGCTCTTATGTCATCACGCATTTTTACGATAATGTGAACACTGATTATGTCTCAAAAATTTACACGGGCATGCAACAGGCCTGTCATAAGCATGGCTATTATGCGGTTGCTGAAACAACTGACTGCAGCAAAAGAAAATTTATCGAACAAACACTAGACTATGTCACCGCCTTCAACATTGACGGCTTGATATTGTCCCCGCCGCTTTGTGATGACACCGCGCTGATGACTGCTCTTAAAAAACACGGCATTAAAGTGGTTCTTATATCGCCACAAGAAACAAGCGAAGACGATTATTTTGTTTTTGTCGATGAAGAAAAGTCAGCTTTTCAGATTACCGAACATCTCATTAATCTCGGTCATAAAGACATCGCGTTTCTCGGCGGATTGAAATCTCACAAGGCTGCCTTAAACCGCCAAAAAGGTTTCGTTGCTGCTATGAAACAATACGGGCTGAATGCATCACGCAAAACGATCAAAACTGGCGACTTTACAATGCAGTCTGGTCATAACGCCTATGTAGATATTATGAAAAAACTGCCAGAGGCAACGGCAATTTTTGCGGCTAATGACGAGATGGCAATGGGTGTGATTATGGCCGCCCTGAATGATGGCAAAAAAATCCCAGATGAAATTGCAGTCGCCGGTTATGACAATAGCAGGTTTTCCGGATTATTTTGGCCGAGCCTGACGACCGTCTCCCCACCCGTCATCGAGATGGCGGATTATGCAACAAATCTTCTGATAAGATTAATCTCTGGTGAGGCCGTCGAGAACAAAAAGCATGAATTTGTATCAGAGATTATTCTTCGCAAAAGCACAGACAAAAAATAACACCCTCATCAACAGCCATTAAAGAACACAAAACATATCCAAAGCATAAATTGACAGCGTTGTCATTTATAAGTAATTTACCGTTGAACCATTCTGGATTAGGGTTGTTTTATCACCTCTGGATATTAGGTAATTAATATGGCTAAATTTATTCCTGTCGGGTCTTTTGATATCGTCATTTTTGGCGTTACAGGTGATCTCTCGAAATTAAAGTTGATACCGGCTTTGTTTCATAGATTTCTTGACGGACAAATAGACCGCGCCAGCAAAATTATCGGCATATCCAGACAGACTCTCACAGAAGAAGAATTCCTTAAGCTTGCATATGATGCCTGCGCTAAAGCAACGGCCAAAGGTGATGCATTCCCGGAAAAAGAATGGACGGAATTTGCCGCCATGTTGACCTATCTGGAAATGGACGCGACCCAACAATGCGAAAAATGGACAGACTTGAAAAATCTGATTTCAGATAAAGACCAACCTTGCATTTTTTATCTGGCTGTTTCGCCCCATCTTTATGTACCGATTTGTAACAGCATTGCCGAGACGGGAACAAAATCTGAAAACGCGCGTGTAGTTCTGGAAAAGCCGATTGGCACAGATTTACAATCCGCGATTGAGATTAATCAGGGGGTTCGGGCTGTATTTGATGAAAACTCAATTTTTCGAATGGATCATTATCTGGGTAAGGAAACCGTTCAAAACCTTCTTGTATTGAGATTTGCCAATACAATTTTTGAACCTCTTTGGTCTAACCACTCAATTGACCATGTTCAAATCACTGTGTCAGAGACTCTGGGCGTTGAAAATCGCCATGAATATTACGACAAATCCGGCGCTGTTCGCGACATAATGCAAAACCATTTGCTTCAGCTGCTTTGTCTGACGGCTATGGAAGCGCCGATATCGTTAAAAGCTGAAGACGTGCGGGAAGAGAAAATCAAAGTCCTGCGCGCGCTTAAGGGTTTTGATGCACAATCAGTATTAAAGGAAACCGTACGCGGACAATATGTGAGCGGTCACGTCGATAAGCAAGCTGTCAGCGGCTATACGGAAGGCTTGCCGGACAAGCTAAAAAACAGCACGACCGAGACGTTCGTCGCCATCAAGACTGAGATTGAAAACTGGCGCTGGGCGGGTGTCCCGTTTTATCTGCGGACTGGCAAGAGAATGGCGGCGCGGCGCTCTGAGATTGTTCTTCAGTTTAAGCCCCTCCCTCATAATGTTTTTGGCGACGGTATTAGAGAACCGAACCGCCTCGTCATCAGGCTTCAACCGGATGAAGGCATGCGCCTTTACATGCAGATTAAAGAACCCGGCCCTGGCCATCTGGCACTGAAATCACTCCCGCTTGACTTGTCTTATGCGGAGAGCTTTTCCGAAGTGAGCTACCCAGATGCTTATGAGCGTCTTCTTATGGATGTGGTGCGTGGCAACCTATCCCTCTTTATGGGGCATAATGAGGTCGAGGCAGCATGGCAATGGACGGATAATCTTCTGCAGTCTTGGAATGAGGCTAATCAACCCATAGAGACCTATATGGCAGGCACAAATGGCCCTTTACAATCCGCCATGTTGCTGGATCGTGAAAACCGTGCGTGGTGGGATGAGAAGTCTTAATATGACCATACAACATCCTAAAATTGAGGTCTTCGATACACGCGACCAGCTTAATGGCGTTGCAGTCGACCGCCTTTCAAAAATGCTGGGTGGTCAAAGCTGCACCCTCTTTATGTCCGGCGGCAGCACCCCTGGGCCGGTATATGACCGATTATCTGAGGTAAATTTAGACTGGCAGAATATCTACGTCGCCCCGGCAGATGAAAGATGGGTGAACGAAACCGACCAAGGCTCGAATGCGCGCATAATTAAAGAAACGCTGGTGAAAAACCGGGCCGGTCATGTGAATTTCATTCCTATGAAATCAGGTCACGCGACACCGAATGATGGCGCCCTGAGCGTTGAGATGAATTATCAACAACTCCCCCGCCCTTTTTACATTGTCCTCGGCATGGGTGCTGATGGGCATATCGCCTCTTGGTTTGCAACAGCGCCAGAATATCAAACGCTTATGACCCGCCGTGACAAGTTTCTGGTCGCCCCCATTCATCCTGAACAAAACGACATTACCGGCACCTATACATCACGTATGACCATTACGCCTTATACATTGCATATGTGCCAAAAGGCCGTTCTGATGATTACGGGGAAAGAGAAATATGATTTATTGCGATCATGTCTTGAACAGCCTGATAAACATTTGCCTGTAAATCACGCCATTAACATTTTAAAATCGAAACTGACTATTCTTGCGACGATTTAATCTCGCGACAGTCCGGTTTCTTACCCGGGGATAAATATGACCCATAAGAAAATCATTGAGATAACTGAAAAAATTACGGCACGCTCACAGGCTAGTCGGAAAAATTATCTCGATATGATTGAAGCAGCTCAGACCGCACATCATGAAAAAGGGTTATCGGCAGGTAATGTTGCGCATGCGACGGCTGCCTGCCCTGTCGCAGATAAAAAATCCATGATAGCTGGCGACTGGGCGCATCTTGCAATCATCACAGCCTATAATGATATGCTTTCCGCCCACCAGCCCTATGAGCGCTATCCAGAACTTATTCGCGGCTTTGCCAGAGAATTCAACGCAACAACGCAGGTGGCAGGCGGCGTTCCTGCTATGTGTGATGGCGTGACACAAGGTCAGCCCGGCATGGAACTGTCTTTATTTTCAAGGGACGTGATTGCCATGTCCACGGCAATTGCCTTATCGCATAACACTTTCGAAGCTGCGATTTATCTTGGTATTTGCGACAAAATCGTTCCCGGCCTGTTAATGGGTGCATTACAATTCGGACATTTGCCAAGCATTTTTATTCCCTCAGGGCCAATGCCCTCCGGTCTGGCCAATGAAGAGAAAAGCCGTGTCCGAAAAGCTTATGCCCGCGGTGAAGCCAGCCGTGAGGAATTGCTGGCAACCGAAATGAAAAGCTATCACAGCGCAGGAACATGCACATTTTACGGCACAGCAAATTCAAATCAAATGTTGATGGAGATTATGGGACTCCACGTCCCTGGTGCAGCTTTTATTCCACCCGAAACAGATATACGCGATGCTCTGACTCGTGAAGCTGTTAAGCAGCTCGTTGAGAATGCACAAAAATCTAAAACGAAAAATCGCCTTGCCGATATCGTCACAGAGAAATCAATTGTGAATGCCATGATTGGCCTGCTGGCAACAGGTGGGTCAACCAATCATACTATTCACCTACCCGCCATTGCGCGAGCGGCTGGCATTCACATCAACTGGGATGATTTTGACGAGCTGTCGCAAGTCATTCCCCTCATCTGCAAAATCTATCCAAATGGCAAAGCCGATATTAACCAATTCCATGCCGCAGGTGGCATGAGCTATGTTATCCGCACGCTTTTGGATAATGGCTACCTTCATGCGGATGTTAAAACCGTTCTTGGAGACGGGCTGGAGTCTTTTGCTACCGAGCCAGTCTTGCAAGGCGGTGAAATTGAATGGCGCGACGGGCCTTTAACATCCGGCGATGACAGCATCATCAGTGATGCCCAAACACCCTTTAGCAAAAATGGTGGTTTGCGGACTGTTTCAGGCAATTTGGGGCGCGGTGTTGTCAAAATCTCAGCCGTAAAACACGAACATTATATTATCACTGCGCCCGCACGCGTGTTTTACGACCAGAATGATGTTGTCACAGCTTTTGAAAACAGCGAGCTTGAAAGAGATGTGATAATTGTCCTAATTGGGCAAGGCCCCAAATCGAATGGCATGCCTGAGCTTCATAAACTCACTCCGCCACTTGGTTCTTTGCTTGAAAAAGGCTTTAACGTCGCTCTGGTGACGGATGGGCGGATGTCCGGTGCCTCAGGCGCTGTGCCGGCTGCCATTCAAATAACACCCGAAGCTGCTGATAATGGATTTCTTACGCGCATAAAAGATGGCGATATGATTTGCCTCGATTGCGAGAAAGCAACTCTAACAAATCTGGCAGAGGATTTTAACAAGCGTGAGAATCTTCACGACAAAGCATTTAAACCCTCTGAAAACACCACCTACCAAACAATGGGGCGTAACCTGTTTGCCCCCTTACGCAATGTCGTTTCCGGCGCTGAAAGTGGCGGCTCCATTTTCTTTGAGGAAATGTAGCATGATACTTGTGGGGGATATTGGGGGAACCAATGCGCGCTTTGCCATTGCCATGGAAACCGAGAATAGGCAAATCGTGATAAGCGATTACGAAAAATTCAAAACCTGCGAGTTTGAGCAGTTTAACGAACTTCTCGAAAAATTTGTTCACGGCATTAAACACAAGCCTCAAAAAGCTATTCTTGCCGTTGCCGGTCCGGTGAAAAACGGTAAGGCCAAATTCACAAATCAAAATTGGCTGGTTGATAACAAACTGATTGAAGAGAAATGCCGTATCTCCTCAGTAGATATCATCAATGACTTTTCAGCTATGGCAATGGCTGTACCAAAAGTTGGTGATGAAGGCTTTATTGAAATTAACCGCGGAGAGGCACATATTGATGCGCCTATTCTTGTGTCTGGCCCCGGCACGGGGTTCGGCTCGTGTATTCTTGTGCCCCAGCAAGATCAATCATGGCGCCCCCTGCCCTGTGAAGGCGGACATAGCCTTTTTAGCCCGCGCGATGAAACGCAGATTGAAATCGTTAGAATTCTTCAACGCGACAATCCGAATGTGTCGGTAGAGAATTTTTGTGGCGGTAAGGGGCTTAATGATCTCGCAAAGGCGGTCTGTGAATTACAAGGGGTTGCGTATGAACAACTTAGTCCGCATGAAATCATCGAGAAATCAGAAGCCGGCGAAGAACCTTATGCCAGCATTTGCGACATTCGTGCCAATGCCATTATGTCGTCACTGGCAAATATGGCACTTGTTACTGGCGCGCGTGGCGGGGTGATTATTGCCGGTGGTGTCGCCAAACATCTTGTGAATTTTTTATCTTCCGAGACAGCGCTTGAAGCCTTCACTTCGGTATGGCCACATAATGACATGCTAAAAAATATACCCGTCAAACTATTGATTGAACCAACCGCTCCACTTCTAGGCGCGGCGGCCTTTGGCTTTAACCGAGATTAAAAAGAAATTGATATGACTCAGCTGAGCAAAATACTCGACACAATAAAAACCAAGCCAATTATACCGGTGCTGACCATTTACAATCTTGATCACGCCATCCCATTAGCAGATGCTTTTGCGGCGGCTGAAATCAACACAGTTGAAATCACCTTCAGAAGTGAACAAGGCGCTGCAGCCATTGAGAAAATCAAAACGGCGCGCCCGGAAATGATTGTGGGTACAGGCACAGTTATCACACCACAAAATTGTCAGACCGCGATTGACAGCGGCAGCGATTTTATCGTTACCCCCGGCATTAATGAGACATTACTCAATACTTTGGGGGGGCTATCCATTCCGGCAATCCCCGGTATTGCGACAGTGAGCGAAGCAATGATCGCGCTTGAAAAAGGGTTTACCTATCAGAAGTTCTTTCCCGCAGGCATAGCAGGAGGGCCGGATTATCTAAAATCTATCCACGCACCTCTGCCGCAAATCAGCTTTATGCCATCAGGCGGCATTTCACAAAATAACGCAGCAGACTATCTCGCTCTCGAAAATGTCTTTTGCGTATGCGGCACTTGGATGATGAATAAGGAGATGCTCGAACAAGAAAACTGGCACGCTCTCTCCGAATATATAAAGCAACACGCCACTTCTTAAATATATTTTCATCCACATATCTTCCTATTGACAGTGGCATATAAACCTTATTAATTTTGACAACGCTGTCATTTTTACCTAAATTATAAGTAAGAAGACTAAAAAAAATCAATTTGAGATAAAATGAAGAGAGCTCGCCATGACAATCAATATTGCCATTAACGGATTTGGCCGCATTGGTCGCATGGTGCTTCGAAGCCTTGTTGAAAATAATATTAAAGGTTTAAAAGTTGTTGCACTAAACGACCTTGGTTCACTTGAAAACAATATTCATCTTCTCAAATATGACAGTATTCACGGCAATTTCAACGCACCCATCAGGCAGTTAAAGTCTGGTCTGAAAATCGGTAATCAAAATATCGCATGCCTATCAGAACGTGACCCCGCCAATCTCCCATGGGAAAAACTTAATGTAGATATTGTGCTGGAATGCACCGGTATCTTTACATCCCGCATTGGGGCAGGAAAGCATCTGGAGGCAGGTGCGAAAAAAGTGCTGATATCCGCGCCCGGCTCAGAAGTCGATTTGACCGTTGTTTATGGGGTTAATCATAAGAAAATCAGACAGAAGCATAAAATTATTTCAAATGCGTCCTGCACAACTAACTGTCTCGCACCGGTTGCCAAAATCTTAAACAATAAATTTGGGATTGTTCAGGGACATATGACAACGATCCACGCCTATACTGGTGACCAAAATTTGCTGGATACAGTCCATAAAGACCCCCGCCGAGCGCGTGGTGCGGCGCTGTCTCTCGTACCAACATCCACTGGCGCTGCTAAAGCAATTGGTCAAGTTTTACCTGAGCTTGCTGGCCGCCTAGAAGGCACGGCCGTTCGCGTCCCTGTGCCGAATGTATCGGTCATTGATCTCGTTGTTCAATTGAAAAAACCAGCCAGTGTGAGTGATATTAATAATGAAATGAGCAAAGCATCCAAAGGGCTGTTGAAAGGCGTTTTGGACATTAATTCAGCCCCGCTGGTTTCAAGTGATTTTAATCACAACCACCACTCCTCCATCTTTGACACCACTCAGACCCAGCTTATCGGCAAAAAAATGGCGCGGGTCATGAGCTGGTATGACAATGAATGGGGTTTCGCCAACAGAATGCTTGATGTGGCTAAAACTATGGGCGCAAAATAAGTCAGGCAAACAGAAAAACAAACGACAAGGTGCTGATAAGAAGCAAGACCGTAGCTACAAGCAAAGCACGGTCTTTTAAAACCTCTATCACGGAATGCTCTGCCCCCGACCATGTAAGATGCTTATCCAACACCACGGCCTTATCAGAAGTTGAAGCATCAACATAGCTGATGATGAACATGGATATCAGGCACAAAATACAAATTGGCAAGGGCACATAGAGATAATGAAAATCAAATATTGGTATATAATTTTTGAGCACGGCGAGACTTAGTGAGCTGGCAATACCAATCAACAGGCTATAAAAGGCCGCATTGGGCGTAATGCGCTTAATAAAGATACCCCCGACATAAACCGTCACCAAAGGCGTGATCGAATAAGATAGAGTGCTTTGGACATATTCGAAAAGCGTATCGAATTTATCTATCTCACGCGCCCAGAAGGCGCTGATTATCATAATCACAAGTGTGAAAACGCGGCTGATTAAAATCAGTTGTTTATCAGAAAGGTTCGGCTTGCCTCTACGCACAAGGTCGAGCGTAAAGATTGTCGTCGCCGCATGAAGCGATGAGTCGGTATTGGAAAGCAAGGCAGCGACCAGGCCTGTCATAGCCAGTCCCAGTGCTCCTGCCGGCAAAAGCTCTGTCAGCAAAATAAGATAGACTTTATCCGGCTCATCAATACCCGGGAAAAGAACTGCCGCGAAGACACCCGGGACAACCAGAATAAAAAATACGGAAAGTTTCAAAAAGCCTGTAAAAACCAAACCAAATTGCGCATCTCGCAAACTTTTTGCACTCAGCCCCCATTGAAGCATATTTTGGTTCGCAAACCAGAAATAGGCACATAATATTGGAATGCCTGTTATGAGACCTGGCCATGGCACGGCGCGATCATTTAAAGGGCGTATCAAGGAGAAACTTTCCGGCGCCAAACCAGCCTGAAAATCATCAATTAGCTGAATTGAGGCCACAGAAAAATAGGCAACGGTAACAGATCCAGCAATGATGATGAGAAACTGTAAAGAATCCGTGCGGGAAATTGCCGCCAGCCCGCCAGCCAAAACATAAACACCCGAAAAAATAACAGCCAGCATAATAATTTGAGTGACGGATAGAGACGGAATAAGTGAACTTAAAATCAATCCCCCAACATATAATGCACCAGCCAAATCGATGAAAATAATCATGAAAATCATGAAGACGGAATAAAAAATCATGACGCGATGGTCATAGCGTTTGCTCAAATACTCAGAAATAGTGAACACACCGCTACCCAGTAGCATTTTGTAGAGAACAAGCGCCATGAAAATCAGCGCCAGAATACCAATCCATTCATAATTATAAATGGCAATGCCCGTCAGATAAGCCGCGCCAGTAATCCCAACCAAAGCAGAGGCGGAGAAATTAGTAGCAAAAAGCGAAGCACCGATTTTCAGCCAAGAAAGGTTACGGCTACCGAGGAAAAAATCTTCAAGCGTGTCGTGTTTCTTTTTGCCTGCGAGTCCGAAAAATAAAATCGTTACAAGCGTGACAAATAATATTGTGTAATCCACACCAACCAAAAAGACACCTCATAACGCATAGCATAAACGCTATCCTAATTTTTGTGGCAGCCTTTTCCAGTCTGCTTATCTTGCTGACACTGATAAACACGCACCCAGTCAATGACAAATTGCTTAGGAAATGACTGAGTTATAAAACCAACATCATTATGCTCTTCAGGCCACTTCCCACCAACTGCAAGATTCAAAATCATATGAAAGGGATGATCGAAAGGTGCATGTTCACTCGGATTACCTTTTTCGGGTATGGTCGACCAGTCCGCAGAGGTCAGAGTCGAAAAATGCTGACCGTCCACATACCAATCCATTCTATCCTCGCTCCATTCGAGCGTATAAACATGAAACCCGTCCACAGGAGCAGAGAGCGCAATATTTTTACCTTTATGAATATTATTCGGGGCCGCTCCACCAAAATGTAGAGTGCCATAGACGCGGTCTTCACGCCCAACCGCACATTCAGCGCAGGTCGCAGAAAGATTAATCGCTTCCATAATATCGATTTCACCCGATGCCGCCCAACCGCCATAGCGCCATTCTTCAGGCAACATCCAGAAAGCTGGCCACATGCCCTGCCCCATGGGCAGTTTCATACGGGCTTCAAAGCGTCCATATTTCCAAGCTTGTTTGCCGCGAGTTGAAATTCGGCCTGACGTATAGGCTTGGCTTTTTTTCTCAAATGTTTTGCTGTTCGTTGGGTTCGGCATATAACCGTCCCGAGCAATTTGGGGAACTGCAGGACCTTTGGCCTGCTTCTTAAGCGCTATAATTTTGAGAAAACCATCTTCAAGCTTCACATTTTCAGTTTTATCCGTATAGCATTGACGTTCGTTATTGCCGCCGCCCCAGCAATCAACATCATAAGTCCATTTTGATAAATCAAGTTTTGACCCATCAAATTCATCCGACCAAATAAGTTTCCAATTTCCATTTTCGAGGGACGCTGAATTGGCCGGGACAGTAAAGCCCATAAATAAAACCACGATAACTAAACAATACCTTGTCATTATTACTCTCTTTTTTAAGTTATGCTGGTTCTTTCACACCACAATATTGCTTCACATAATCATGATGCATTGGAAGATTTTGGACAGTCTTTTCAACACCTTCGCGGATTGTTTTCAAAAAAACGTTAAGCTCATTATCCGTCATCTTATCCGCAATCGGGTGATACGCTTCAGGCATAATCCCCTGCCCTAACATCACTTGAATCCATGAATTTTCAGCGAATAATTCTTCATTATGACGGAATACCCGACCGGTTTCCCTAAACAGTTCAATCTTCTGCTTGAGACTATCCGTCATTTTAATAGACGCACACATTTTCCAAAACGGATCATCACGTTCATTCGCGACATAATGCAGAACAAGAAAATCACGAATGGTTTCCATATCCAGATCGGCTTGATTATTGAATTCGTCAATATCGCGTTGAGATATTTCCTGAAACGGCATCATGCGTATAAACCGCAAAATATTACGCTGGATGAGGTGAATGCTGGTCGACTCCAAAGGTTCCATAAATCCGCTTGAGAGACCAACCGCAATACAGTTTTTATGCCATTGTTTTTTGCGTGTTCCGGCACGGAATTTAATGAAATTCGGGTCCGTAATGGTTTTCCCGTCAACGGTCTGGAGTAATTTATCAAGCGCCTGATTTTCATCCATAAACTCATTGCAATAGACTATTCCATTACCGGCTCGATGTTGAAGTGGAATACGCCATTGCCAACCCGCATGATGCGCAATAGACCGCGTATAGGGAACAGCCGGGCGAACAGATTCGGTCTGAACGGCAATTGCGCCATTACAAGGCAAATGGTCCGTCCAATCTTCAAAATCTATCCCAAGTGCTTCGCCAATCAGCAGGCCACGGAAGCCCGTGCAATCAATGAAAATATCACCTTCAAGCGTTATCCCATTATCCAAATCTAAAGAGCTTATAAACCCAGTTTCGCCGTTGAGATTGACCTTATTGATTTTGCCTTCAACACGCACCACGCCATTCTTCTCTGAGAAGCCACGCAAAAATTTTGCATAGCGCGACGAGTCGAGATGAAAGGCATAGCTCATACCCTCATTAGGCAGATGCGAGAATTTATTATCCAGTGCCGCTTTAAGCTCCAAACAATAATCATCATAGGCCATATCATGACCACGCTTGAGACCATTTAACCAAAAATGTTGGAACCCGCTGGTCCAATGATCCTTGCCGGTTGTGCCAAAGGAATGAATATATTTTTCACCCTCCACACGCCAATTTTCAAAACTAATACCCAGCTTAAAGGTTGCTTGTGTCTCCCGCATGAATTCATTTTCCGCAATATCCAGCATACGATGAAACGTAATAATGGGCGGAATTGTTGCCTCACCAACACCGACCGTTCCGATTTGTTCGGACTCGACCAGCTTAATATCGACTAACTCACCAAGGGTTTTAGACAAGGCTGCCGCCGCCATCCAACCGGCTGTTCCGCCGCCGGCGATAACGATTTTTCGTAATTTAGATTTATCATCTGCAGACATATCTCGACTCATTAACTCAAGACCTCCAATAAATAACTCTTAATTTTTCGTGCCAAATCCGAACTTATTCCACTCAAAATACCCCGACTATTTTCGGGAATATGAGCTATATTATCCTCGGAATTTCTAAATATATAATAGTCAAATAATTGCTGCCAGTGTTGTTTTTCTTGATGCGGCAAATCGCGTATCGTCGCGATGGCTAATTTCATTGCAGCATCAGGGCCACCAAGAAATGTTTGGTTTTCTCGCCACCAAAAATTCAACATGACGTTAAAATCGTCTAACCCTTCAACGGCATGCCACCACATACTCGGAATATGAATAACATCCCCCGGCTCCAGCTCACCAGTCAGTGCATAGTCAAGCGCCCTAGCAAATTTTGGATATTTTTTTAAATCTGGATTTTCCAAATCAACCATACTCACCGCGCGCCCTGCCGGTGTAAAATCAATAGGACCGAGATAAAGGTTTTCAAATTGCGCAGGTGGTATGAGTGTAAATTTGCGGCGGCCACCAATCACACAAGCAACATTACTTGGAAAATCATTATGCAATGGTACCTGAATTTTATTACCAATCCATAAGCCTGCACGATAGTTATCATGCTCAAGATAGCGCGGCGTTTCAGACAATAGGTTTACAAAATATTTATGTATCTCGAGAGAACTTAAATAAAGCGCAACATCCTCCCCGGCGTCACGGATTTCATCAAAATAGCCCAGCACGGTGTCGAATGGCGCTTTGCGTTCAACAAAATTGACGCCCATATCTTGATTATAAAAAATCCGGCCATTTTGCTCTGGCTCACCAATCGCAAAAACAAATTCCCGTTTAAGACTGTGTTCTAGAAGATACTGCTTGAGCGCCGAGGCGGACTCACACCCTTTTCTTACCAACGGCCAGTCTTTATGCAATTGCCGCACAATAAAGGGACGCCCCGCAGCAAATCCCTCTTTCAAGGCCTCAGGGTCGTGAGATGATATCTCTGATATTGCTTGAAGAGACATAGACTTCCGAAACCCTCCTATGTTCGGAAAACCAGTATTCATTTTCCAAGTTTAAGATTTTTTCTTTCAATTAATCCCGTGACGCTCGCGAGTGACGCTAAAATCATATAAGTGGGCATCAAATATCCCTTGCCTCGCATTTCAAGCAGCAAGTCGTCTTCTAACTCCTTGAAACGGTCTTCATTGATTGTTTGAAAACCCGTCAGCCTGTTCAGCGAGTTATCATCAAGAGCTACATCAAGAACAAATGGCTCAAGCAAGTCGTATTTAACCAGCCATTCGACATATCCTTTGCAGCTCTCAAAACCGAAATGAAGCATTTCCATATTCTTCACAGTGTTTTGAAGAAACTCAGTCTCCACACCGGTTTCATCAAAAATACGCACACCATCCGTATCATCCTCAGCAGCGATAAGGGGGCTATCGAGATCTACAAATACGCGTCCATCACTTTCATTATCCTCATTAGCACGGCCAATGATAAAAGGCTGAACATCAAGAGCGAGTGGAATATAACTACAATCCCACCCCGCTTCACTTACAAATAAATTCTCAGATGGCTCAAGGCCCAGAAGAGCCACAGGCGTAAATTTTTCATTCTCGGGGTTTTTTTGAAAAAATATTGGATAATGCGTCTGTATATTCCTGAACTCAACTGGGAATGTCGCGCATACGCTTACCCCAAAGGCGAGGTGAGCATTTTTATCTTTCTTCAGTTTGAGGTCTTTATGATTTTCTTTTGTTAGCAAAACGACATTTGTCATAAAAATCACTTTTAATAATTAGAATTAAATTCAGTTTAAAAGAAAAGGGGGCAGGTTAGTCAAGCCTCAAATGAGAACTAATCTAACCTGCCCACCAAAGTGTGTTCAGTCTAACCTACGGATAGGTCTAGTAAGTGTAACGCAGACCGAAATAGTATCTTGCAAAGCCCGGGGCTGCAAAGAATGTATACGAAGAGTCTCGTCCATGCGTACGCGGCAGATCCTCTTCCGTCATATTGATACCATCAAAGAATACAGTAACATTATCATTGACCCTGTAGCTGGCGCTTACATCAATTTGTTCGTATTCCTCAACGTAAGTTGGATGGTTGCCAGTCGCATTCAAGAATGTGTCGCGCCAATTATAAGCGATACGTGCTTGAATACCATCTTTGTCATAGTAACCAACAAGGTTCGCACTATCACTCAAGCCGACAAGAGCAAACTGGTTACCGGCAGCAGCATTAACTAAATTGTTATATTCTGCTGACCCATCAACGATTGTGTAGTTAGCCACGAAGCCAAAACCTGTATCGGTGAAATCATGTTGCCATGCAATTTCCCAACCATCGATTGTTTCTTCATTGGCTCCGTTCGTTGGTGCCGTAAAGCGGAATGGAATATCCGGATCTGTAGACAGACCATTAATAACAGTCAAGCCGTTTGCATCGACGCTAGTTGACTCTGGGTAATTAGCAATGATCCAGTTTCTTACAGCGTTAGCATCTGTATCACCGAGAGCGGCAACTGCAGCATCATAACGTGGACCCTGACCAGGGTGACCAACATTAAATGGCGCCACATCAACATTACCGGAAGTAATCCAATTGCTTACATCTTTGGTAAAGTAACCAACAGAGAAGTAACTGACATCACCATAGTAATACTCAGCTGACAAATCGAGGTTTTCAGACTCGAATGGAAGCAACTCAGGGTTACCACCTGAACCTGTACCGCGGTCAATACGGAAAAGTTGGTCAACAGTATAACCAGCCTGCAAGTCTGAATATGTCGGGCGTGTGATAGTCTCACTCCATGACATACGGAACTTGATATCATCCGTAAAATCAAAATCAAAATCCAATGAAGGAAGTTGGTAATCATATTCTGCAGTCTGAGTTAGGAAGTTTTCACCTGGCGCAAAACCGAGATAAAACTCGTTCGCAGTCGCCCAGTTCGACGCAACAGGCACCTGACTTAAGGCTGTGGATGTAACTTCAGTTTCTTCGTGACGCAGACCGGCGACAACATTAGCCGGACGACCGAAAAGCTCAAATTCCTTATTCAACTGAATGTATAAGGATGTTGTTTCTTCTTCCAAAGTCCGGTTGTTACCAGTGTAACCTGGGAAACAAACATTATCAGTTCCACAAACATTATAGTTAGTTCTTAGGAAATCTGCAGTTTCCGCAAAGTCAAAACGGTGGAACTGAGAGATTAACTGATTAGCGCCGCTCATACCATCAAATGCACTTTGCAAATTAGTCAGTTTGAACAAGTCGTCTGGCGTATTTGCTGGTGTGTTTCCTGGAATTCCACCCCATGTGTCATTTTGACGGAAGCCATATTTTGACTCAATTTCATTTTCAATAATTGAAACACCGAAATCGATACTGTCAATGTAGTCATTAACCGTGTCATTATTGGTAAAGTCATATGAACCATGAACCTGACCTTGGTCAATGTCTGACTTCATGTAGGCATAACGGAAGACATTACCCGTGAACTGACGACTAGCAGAACTGAAAAGTGTTGCCTGATCAGTCTGACCAGTGACGGACATGATTGGCAAACCACCAGAGAAATCAATACCCTGACCTGCAAGCTGAATGGCTGCAGTACCGATATCATTGTTTGAGCCATATTCGCTATTTGGCTTAGACTCGGAAGATGACCGGTTGTAATCAAATACCAAGCTGAGGTTTTCAGTTGCCTGAACCTCAAGATTCAAACCAATACTATCAAGAATATTTTCATTAGCCGTCAGACCTGCACCCATTGAGAAATCGGAAGGCGCAGCAGCATCGAATGTTTCAGTATAAGAAACGATTGGAGTAGGATTACCATCACCCCAAACAGATGCAACATTGCCATGGTTAAACCAGATGCTGACATTGTTACGTCTTTCTTCGATTTCATAAGTTGCCTTAAGAATATCGACTGTTGCCGTAATTTTTTCATTTGGCGCATATTGGAAAGTCAGAAGACCGTTGAAGCGTTCTGAGTCATAATCCTTAAGGGCATAACCCATGTTTTGCGGAATACGATATACATCTGTATCACCCGGGCCGTTAGTAACCGTGTGATTGTCGTTTCCAACAATTGAACCCCAATTGCCTTCAGCGCCGTAATAAGCATCACGCCACCCTACTGTCGCTTCATTAACACTGCTTTCACGCTCTTGTGAAATCAGAGACAGAGAAACACCGAATGTGCCTTCATTAATGTCCCATGTGTTTGAAACAAGCGCAGAAATTTCTGGAGTCTCCGAAGAGCCACCATTACTAGACTCGTCACTGACAATTTTATATGAACCTGTAGCTTTGAAACCAGGATCATCAAGAGGGCGGGTTGTGTTGATATTAATGACCGACCCGATACCGCCACTGGGAACACCCGCACGACCTGTTTTATAAATTGAAAGGCCTGCAACTGACTCAGATGCAAGATTGGCAAAATCAAATGAACGAGAAGAAGGAGCACTTGCGCCATCACCAAGCGTAGATGTAGCCAATTGGCGTCCGTTAAATGTTACAAGGTTGTATTCAGGACCGAAACCACGAACGGTGACGGTAGACCCCTCACCTCTTTGACGGTCGATTGAAACACCTGAAATTCTTTGAAGCGACTCAGCCAAGTTTGTATCCGGGAACTTACCCATCTCTTCAGCTGAAATGGCGTCAACGATACCTTTAGCATTACGCTTAATATCACCGGATGATTTAAGACTTTTCCGGATACCCTGAACAATAAGCTCGTCTACTTCCTCAACACTCTGTTGAGCTGACGCAACATCAACACCCATTGAAATTGCAGCAACCGAAACCCCTGCAAGCAATGAATGTTTAAATGCTTTTTTGGCAAACAAATTAGGCATAAGTTTTCCCCCTCTATACCAAATTATTTATATTATTTACCAAAGAACTAAAATTGTCCATCATTGTCAATTGTAATTATTTTTATCAGACAATATTTGTTACATCAGGATAAATTCTGTTACATTTATGTTACATAAGTTGTGTGCAACTTTATAAATGCCGTTTATTCAGCAGTCATTAAACAATTAAATTTTTAATAAAAATTCGGCTAGCTTTGCGACTGGCTTGAGTCTCGAACATGTAATTTATGTGGCAAAACCCTCACAATAGGGTCAAATTCCTGAGATTTCGGGAAATTGTTAAGCTGCTGCATGGCCTCGGATGCCATTTTAGAAAAAGGCTGAGCGACGGATGTCAATTGCGGCCAAAGCACTTTTGAAATAAACGAATCATCAAACCCGGCAATCGCTAGCTGTTCAGGCACGCTTAACCCCATTTTACTGGCAATCATCATCGTTGCCGCCGCCATCTCATCATTCGAGCAGAAAATGGCCGTCGGGCGCGCATTTTCGGGCAAGGAGAGTAATTCCTGCGAACAGGTAAGCGCTTTTTTATAGTTAAACCCACCCTCTTTAATAAAGTTCGAGCGAATAGGAAGCCCTGCATCAGTTAGCGCCTTTTCGTAGCCGCGCTGACGTAACAAACTCGCCACATGCATCACATCCCCCGTCAAATGGGCAATCCGCTCATGTCCTTGATCAATCAGGTGTTTTGTTATTTGAATTGCAGCTTTTTGTTCATCAATGACGATAGACACACAGGATGGAAAGGTTTGAGACGGTGAAATAAGCACAAAATTAACGCCGCGATGGCGCAAAAGCTCATGAACATCTTCCGAGTCACAAAGCGGCGGCACCAGCACAAAATTTTTGATTTTGGTTTTATCTAAAAAACGGGTGACTTGTTTCACCCAGTCCCGATCATTTTCATTTAACAGTTCGGCAACCAGATAACGCCCGGCATTAAAACATGCCTCCAAAAACGCCTGATTAAGGCTGGATTGATAGCCACTGCTCGGATCGCCATACATCAACCCAACACTAAGTGTGTCTCCCAAGCGCATTTGTCTGGCGATAGAGCTTGGCGAATAATTCAGTTCATCTATGGCAGACTGGACCTTATCGCGGGTTTTTGCACTCACATGACTATAATCATTGAGAACCCGGGAAACGGTCTTGACGGATACACCGGCCTTATCTGCAACATCGTGGATAGTACTCAAAATAACCCCTTTAAGAACTGCACATACAACACAGAGCCATAAAACCTAGATTGATTCCCAGTAAACCGCGCTCGAATTTTGGCTGGTACATATTTAAAGCTTTTTCTTTCGTTAAAATATAACACCAGCATAATTTTTGCCGTTCATGGCTAATATTGTCCCATAATACATTGACATTGTCCAATAAAGACAATAACCATTTTATGAAGACAAATAATTACCGAAAGAAGCGCAAAAAAAAGAGGTGAAAATGGGAGATAATAACTATTTCGATATCTTTCAAAAATTAGAGATCACATGAGCTTGACCTAATGCTGAAACCCAAAGCCTTCTGAGCCGATACCGCCATTTCAATTCAATCACTTATTTTCAAACCTTTCTGTCTGGAAAGATGTCTATAGATAAAAGAAAAACAGGGAATTCCAATGTTTGACAACCGCGCCACTCGTAAAATCATTTTTTTCATAGCCATTGCCCTCATTGGTCTGCAACTCAATGCTTGTAGCGAGGACAGGGCTAATCAGGCGGAACTCATTTTATCTCAAATGACGCTTGAAGAAAAAATTGGACAAGTCATTCAGGCTGATATTGCCTCAGTCACGCCCGCAGAAGTTAAAGAATATAATCTCGGATCCATTCTAAATGGCGGCAATTCTGCACCGGGCGGGGGTAAATCAGCCGCATGGCAAGACTGGGTCGCCCTTGCCGATGCTTATTGGTTAGCATCAACCGATACATCTGATGGCGGTCTGGGTATTCCAGCAATTTGGGGAACAGATGCCGTTCACGGTCATAACAATCTGCAATCAGCGACTATCTTTCCGCATAATATAGGCTTAGGGGCAACAGGCGATACAGATTTGTTGGAACGCATTGGCGCCGTCACTGCGCATGAAGTTCGCGCTACGGGTCTTGATTGGGTCTTCGCACCAACAGTTGCTGTCGCCCGCGATTACCGCTGGGGACGTACCTATGAAAGCTATTCGGAAAATCCACAACTTGTTTCAGATTTGGGTGCTGCTCTTGTTTTAGGGCTACAAGGCAAGCCCGGTTCAGAGACATTTTTGGGCGATAAGAAAACCATTGCAACTGCCAAACATTTTGTGGGTGACGGCGGAACGCAATATGGCATCGATAAGGGCGACACAATTGTTACAGAGCAAGAACTGCGTGACATTCATGCCTATCCCTATAAGCAGGCTTTTAAAAACGACGTGCAGACTGTCATGGCTTCATTCTCGAGTGTGAATGGTACCAAAATGCATGAAAGCAAAACTTATCTCACCGGCCTGCTCCGTGATGAAATGAATTTCAAAGGTTTTGTTATCGGCGATTGGAACGGCCATGCAGAGATACCCGGATGTACAGCAACTAATTGCCCCGATGCTCTCCTTGCTGGTGTCGACATGTATATGGCACCTGAAAGCTGGAAAGGCATTTACGAGTCTCTCAAATCACAAGTGGAAAGCGGCGCCGTTCCAATGGCGCGCCTTGACGAAGCAGTGTTGAGAATTCTCCAAACCAAATTGAACGCCGGTGTCTTTGAAGCCGGTCTGCCTTCAAAACGCCCTGCAACACAACAGCAATCATTAGGAAGTGCCGAACACCGTGACGTAGCCCGCGAAGCCGTTCGTAAGTCCCTTGTGCTTTTGAAAAATAATAATAACACTCTCCCCGTCAAACCCGGCAGTAATGTGCTTGTCGTTGGCGCGGCGGCGAATTCTATGAAAGATCAAACCGGCGGCTGGACGCTCTCATGGCAAGGCAATAATAATTCCAATGAAGAATTTGAAACCGGTGAGACCATTTATGAGGGTCTTGAAACAGCCATCACGCAATCAGGTGGCACCATTAGCTGGTCAAAAGACGGTCGCTATCAACAAAAACCTGACACAGAGCCTGACATTGAGACTGATATGGCGCCTGATATAGCAATTGTTGTTTTCGGCGAAGAACCTTATGCGGAGTTTCACGGCGACCGCATGGATTTGATTTATGAATTTGAAGGCGACCCTAATCTCGCCATTCTCAAGCAACTAAAAGCCAAGGGCATTCCTGTAATATCCGTTTTCATAAGCGGGCGCCCACTTTGGGTAAACAGCCATATTAACCTGTCCGACTCTTTCGTCGCAGCATGGCTCCCCGGCACAGAAGCTGGCGGCATTGCAGATGTTTTGATTGCAGATGCCAATGGTAAGCCCCGATTTGATTTTGTCGGCAAACTGCCCTTTGCATGGCCCGTCGGGGCGACAGGCGAATTAGTACGCAAAGATGCCGGTACAACTTTTCAATTCGGTTATGGTCTAAATTATGGCGATGATGTTCAAGTCGCCACCCTGCCCGTATCCGAAATTCTAAAAAAGCCCGAAGAAATCTTTTCAGGGGAAATCATTGCCAAAGGCAAGGCCGTCGACCCGTTGGAGTTTTATTTGGGTGATCTTACCAATTCGAACACCCCGGCTCCCATGCTTAATCTGACAAGCCTTGGCGGCAGTCTTGTTTCTGAAGGCACAGATTATCAAGCGCAGGAAGACTCCAGAAAATTAAGCTGGGTAAATGCCAATAGAGCTGAGGCCTCAGCGCGTCTGGCGCGTCCGTTTGACCTTACCCAGATAGAAGATTATGAGAGGCTTACTCTTAGCCTGACGCTTAAAGTCTCCGCGACAGGCGATGATAATATCATACTGGGTATGGCGTGCGGTGAAGGTTGTCTTAGTGCGTTGAACATGTCGTCAACTTTGTCTGACCTCCCGCGCAATCAGTGGAATAAGCTGGCTATTCCTCTCGCTTGTTTTGTTAATAAAGGGCTTGACCCAACCAAGGTCGAAGTCCCCTTATTCGTGCAAGCCAAACAAGGTTGGGAATTGTCACTTCATCAGGCGAGCCTTAGCAATGCCAAGACTGAAGAACTGACTGACTGTCCGCAGTAAATTTTACGAGCCAACCTTCTACCAGAAGAAGATATAGATAGCTGTCAGCAGGACCCCGATAGAAATTGATACGCGGTTAAACAGTGCCGCGCTCTCAAAGCTAATGCCCGAAACGTCAACAGGCTGTCCGGGCTCAGGCTCTTTCGTAAGCAGGGAAATGATATAACCTGCCGCCATGCATCCGAGGAATACAACCCATATACGGATAACAAAAGGCGTGTCCGGCGTGGCCAGCTTAAGTATAATATTCGAGCCAACCGATACGATGAGCATGCCGAAAGCACCTTGTGCGTTACATCTCTGCCAGAACATGCCGAGCAAGAAAACCGCCACAATACCCGGTGCTATATAACCTGAATATTCTTGAATGGTTTGAAAAGCACTTGCCATGCCACCCAAAAACGGGCGCGCCAAAATAACCGCAATCACAATCGAGACCAATGCAGTCACCCGACCAACCGTCACATAATGCTGTTCGGTTTTCTCGGTCACGAGATAATCACGATAAATATCCATCGTGAAAATCGTCGAGATAGAATTCATCATTGATGCCAGTGACGACACAATCGCCGCGATAAGTGCGGCAAATACCAAGCCGCGCAGACCTTGCGGCATGAGTGTCATCAAAACTCCATAGGTAGAGTCTGGCTTAGCCTGGAGCGTTGCCATATCCAATTGGGCATTTTGTGCCAACCATAAAGCGGCAATGCCGGGTATCACAACAATGAGAGGTATTAACAGTTTCAAAAACGCAGCAAAAACCAACCCCTTACGCGCCTCTTGCAGGCTTTCAGCCCCTAACGCGCGTTGAATAATATACTGGTTGAACCCCCAATAAGAGAAGTGCAAAACCCACAAACCACCAAGGAGAGTCCAGATACCCGGCAAATCCTGATAGCTTGGGTGCTCTGGTGATAAAATCATTTTAAAGTGGCCGGGAATATCATTCATCAACACACCAAAGCCACCAAGCATACTGCCGCCATTATTCACCATGGAAAGCAAAATACCTGTAATCGCCGCACCGCCGACAACCAAAATGACAACCTGAATAATATCGGTCAGCGCCACAGCTTTCAGGCCACCATATGTTGAGTAAAGCACGGCAAAAACAGCCAGCCCAATCATGCAATACATGACACTCCATCCGGTAAGCGCGTTCAGCGCCAGCCCGCCTAACCACAACACAGCAGTTAGATTGACGGATGTGTAAAGCACAACCCAGAAAATCGCTAAGAGCAATTTCACCTCGCCACCAAAGCGGGTCTCTAAAAATTGCGGCATGGTGTAGATTTTTTTCTCAAGGAAAATTGGTAGGAAAAATTTTGCGACAATAATCAATACAAGCGCGGCCTGCCATTCATAGGCGGCAATTGCGAGCCCGACGACAAACCCCTGCCCTGACTGCCCGATAATCTGTTCAGCTGAAATATTGGCAGCAATCAAAGACGACCCGACAGCCCACCACTTCAGGCTATTCCCGGCGAGGAAGTAATCCTTACTGTTTATTTCGTGATCCGCAGGCGCTCTCGAAACATAAAGTGCGACACCCATCAATACGGCGCCATAAATCGCAATCACGGATAAATCTAGAAATGTAAGCATTGACCCCTCCCGAAAATGTTAAAATCTCTGAATATTGAAAATAATAATTGCCTTTTATGACAACGTTGTCAAATCATCACAATTTCAACGTAACGCGCAGGTCACTTAAACCCCGATAGAGTCCAGATGGAATTCAGATTCAGGCAGGCTTTTCAGTCCTGCCATGCGAATATGTGACAAGTTTTAAATCAGCTTATGTGAAAGTCAGTTGCGGTCGCGCAAAGGTTTAGGACGATTCCTGATTCTCTTCTTTTTGCTTCACAAGATCCAGCGCGACATCGACAATCATATCTTCCTGCCCGCCGACCATGCGTCGGCTTCCCAG
>ALYF01000013.1 GCA_000293845.2 alpha proteobacterium IMCC14465
CTTAGAGTGGGGGTGGATTTAGTTTATAGCTTGTGACGCCCCCCCTCCCATTAACTGGCTGGGCGCTGCTCGGGACTTGGGTCTTGGTTCTGGGTTGGGAAAACTCAGTCTCGAATAAAGTCATTCAGAATATGTTGAGACATCAGCAATTTGTCATTACTGCAAAAAATACTCAGTAATTAGAGCCTGTTTGCCCCCGAATCTGAATACGCTAGCTCATATAATTAAGAGGATAGATATGACATCAAAGGCGGAGTTTCTTATAATCGCGTTCGCGGATTCTCAAATATCAGAGTAGTTGAGTTTTCAGACAGCAACCTTCCATTTTAGTGCAATCGTCACAGAGGTCACAGCATGCTGGGGAACTCAAGTGGTGTAGACCAATGTGTTAATCAAAATTTGCTAAACTAGGGATAAATTACTGACAAACACCCGCTTGTGAGATGCCTTCAGCGATTTTGGGCCAGCCGATGATTTTATAGTTTTGTATTCTGCCAGACACACCCTCATTTTTATCATCCTGAGCGACAAAAAGCCCCTCTGGATAATCTGGCATCACCGGTAGATACGTTACCGCAATACCGTCTGTATGTGTCACCTTGTCAATTTCCGGTTGTAGATTTGTGTTACCGGCCAACTTGAATCTATAGCAAATGCGATAGTCTGGCGCTTTTTCCAGCACATAATACATATCTGACCCTTGTGACGATAGGATGAGATACTGTTGTCCTTCTTCCGGCTCATATAATGTCAGGCCTTCAATATCTCCGACAATCTCATTTTCAGATGTAATGCGAACAACTTCTATAGGCCCAGATTTGTCTCCTGTTAGGTCAAACATCCAGACGCCATATTCTTCCTGCCCAACAAAAAGCTCTTTGCCCTCTCGGTCAATCACACAGCCTTCAATCTTGCCGCCGATTTTGAAAATTCGCGCAGGTTTTTCCGGATAAGCTGAAGCCTCATCGAAATTTGCAGGAATTTCCCAAATCTGAATGGTTCCATCCTTGTAAGTCACGGCCGATACATAACCGCCATCTCTTATGCCTAGGCAAATGCCATAAGGCTCAGTTTTACCAACCGGATGATCGCCCATATGCGTCACCTCACCAGACATCTGGTTGAGAGAGAAAAGACTTATCCCATTTACTCCGTCATTACTTGCCACGGCGAGATTAATATTCGCGCCAGAAATCTCAACAAGATCCACATTATTCACCATGCCAACTTTCAAATGAGCAACTGTATTCCCTGCCGTATCGTAAACAAAAAGCCCATTGACCTTGTTTGTACCAAGAATGCGGCCGCCGCCATCCTGACCTTCCCGGTGCCATATGGCAGGGTCATCAGCAATATCACCATCTTCCAGCATAATGGTCGTTTCAGCACTCGGCTGCAAAACGGCTACTGGGGGAACAGCATGAGCCACCCCAGGAAGGGTAGAAGCATAAATCACACTTAAAATTAGAGTAAATAATATATTTTGCATTATATCCTCCAAAAAAGGAGGGACACGGATCCATGCCCCTCCACAATATGATTTTCACGTCATACGAGCCTTAGAACTTGTAGCGCAGACCCATACGGGCAGTGTAGCCAATTTCGTCATACTGGGATAATACTTCTGTACCATCCTCCCCAAGTAAATAGTAATTAGCTTTCTCATCCGTAATATTTCTGAACTGACCGGTCAATTCTAACTGGTCACTAACATCATAGGAAATGGTGAGATCAAGCTGTTCATGCTCGTCTGAATAACGGTCAACGCCATTTCCACCCGTATTGATTTCGTCCAGATATTCGGACTGGAAAGAATAAGCCAATCTGATGTCGTAGCCGTATTTATCAAAACCGAGGATAATATTATAGATATCTTCCGAGAATTCCGGTGTCGGGATTTCTCTGGTTTCTCCATCAGATCCGGTTGACACTTTGGAAGAGCTGTCAGCAAACGTAGCATTCACACCAAGTATGATCCCACCTAGCAGACCGTCATATTCCTCAAAAGTTTTCAGATAGGCAATCTCAAAACCCTGTACATCCGCACTGTCCAGATTAACAGGCATGGTCAGCTCATCATATTCTAGACCTTGATATGTGACATTCTCAAACGTCTGATTGGCGATAAAGTCGTCAATATCTTTGTAGAATAAGCCAGCTGAAACATAACTATTGTTGCCCAGAACGGTGTCGAAAGATACATCTAGATTTGTTGCAAGCTGATGTTTCAGATCTGGGTTGCCGACCGTGGCTTCTCTTGTGTCAAGCACACCACTATCATACTCGACTTCACTTTCCGCTGCAGGCGTGGATTGAGCGATGCTGGGACGGCCTATTGACTGGTAGTAAGCAAATCTGAAAATGGAATCGTCCTTCTCATATTTCGCCATTAGGGACGGCAGGATGTCATCATAGGAACTTGAAGCTGTGACTTCGGTAAAGGATACACGTTCGTCATTGTCATCATTAACAAAAACAACCGTTTCACCTGAGGACGTGGCGCTCAAATCACCTTCTTCAAGGAAAACGGCCTTGCCGGTTCCTTCAAATTCAGTTTCCTCCATTCTGACGCCGGCTGTGACTGTTAAGCCGTTATTGAATTCATACTGACCCATAATATAGGCAGCTAAGATTTCCTCCTCGGAACTGTAATCCCCAATATTGCTTTTCTCAGCCGTGTCAAACTCTTCCAGATCAAATGTGCCAGCGGCGACATTTTCTCGGATGTAAGATTTAAAGGTGGCGGGGTTAACGCCGGGACCGTAATTATGAATGTCATAATCGACAACAGTACTGAATTGTGAAAGATCAGCCGCCTCATCACCATCATAGACCAGCGTTGTGATCTCGTAGGATTTATCGCGGTTTCTCATCTTCATCCCGGCTTTAAGAAAACCATAATCTGTTTTTTTCTTCAGATTGAATTCAAATGCATCTTCGTCTTCTTCGGTGATGCCATCGAGAAGTTCAATGCCCCCCAAGAGGAATTCCGAAGCTGTCCGGAAACCTGTTCCAAAGTTCGCATCAAGTCCCGCAAAACTTGGATAAAGTGGATTGCTCATGTTAAGGCTGGCATCTCCTGATGCGGTCTCTTTTCTGAAATCGGCATCGATACGCCCAGGCTCTGCTTCTTCGGCGTGGCTCGTAGCCAATGAGAAATCAAGCTCATAATCGCTAAACCTGATGACACCGCCAGTCTGCAGTGAGGTAATTTTCTGTGTCTCGAGACGTAATTTGATGTCACGATCCGTATCAATTTCTAAATCATCACCATCCTCATCAACACCATCTGTATCAAACCTTAAAATACCGGCAGATGGAGAAGTGATATTGGCAACATCATCAAGTTTCAGCTCGACTCTTCTTCTTACCTCATCATCTTCAAATTCATTGAAAAGTGTTCTGACATAAAATTCCTTATTTGCGTCAGGACGGAAATCAATATTCAGTGACGCTGACAGACGTTGACGGGAAATTTCATAATCCCGAAGTTCAAACTCTTCTGGATATGGTGTATCACCAAATGTCAGATAGCCGCCATCAAGCTCCATATTGTCTGTTGAAAAATCTCTCTTATCGTAAGAAATGCTGCCCGCAATGCCTAAACGGCCATCAGAGAAGACATTAGAGCCATTCACAGAAAATTTTTCACCCCATTCTTCAGTGGAGTCTGAATAAATCCCTTCGGCTTTGGCTTTGATGAAAAGGCCTTTTCTGTCAAAAGCCGAAACTGTTTTAATGTTGATATTACCGCCAATACCGTCAGCATCCATATCAGATGTTAGTGATTTGGTAACAGTGATTTCCTGAATGATGTCACTGTCTACAACATCCAGCGCCACGCCTCTAGAATCAACTTCAGGGGACGGCATATTCACGCCGTTTACACTGGTTGAATTGAGATTTTTGCCAAGACCGCGAATAGAAACATAACGTCCTTCGCCCTGATCATTCTGAATGGAAATACCCGACACACGTCTGACTGATTCAGCCACATTTCTGTCGGGAAGCGAACCAACGTCATCAGCCGTGATGACGGAAATATTGTTAAACGCATCTCTCTCCAATTCTCGGGCAAGTTTTGTTGCAGCTCTTTGACCGATGACTACAATTTCCTGAACTTCTTTTTCTGACGCAGGTGAAGGGTTCACCTGAGCAAAAGCGGGAACGATTAAAAGAGAAGATATAGCTGTTGAAGTAGTTAATTTTAAACGAAACATGACAGGCTCCTATTTGCTGTAAGTTTTGATTAAGCGAGCTGTCTTACTTTTTTGTTATAAGAATATGAAATATATTTTTAGAATATATTACAAAAATATGTGTTTTCGATTTTGCTTAGGATTGGGACGAATTACTTAACGAAATTGATTGAGACAAACAAAAAAAATAACCCCAAGCCGCAATTAACTGGAGACGGGTATTCCCAGAAATCATTAATCTTCTTTTGGCTTAATACTTTAATTAGTTTTTTGTAATTTCAATAAGTTTTTCGTGGAGCTTAACCAGCACTTCGGTATCTCTCTCAATATTTTTTTTAGTTTTGCATAAGTTGTATCTTTGTCTGTTGCCTCATTAAACGTAACATGTTCCTATTCACTAGCTGCGGTATTTATGATTATTTGGGAAAACTATATTATATAAAAACTAAAGCCACCTCCACTCTCAGGAGCATCGGGATAGTAGATTTAATTTTTCATTTATCGAAATTTCTATAATTAGTTCATAAATTCTTAATAATTTACCGCTAACCAAAATTGTGTTGGGTCATATGCACCCCCCTCCCTGCTTATAACCCCACTAGAATAATAATAGTAATTTTCCTTTTTTACCTTATCCCCTCAAGTTTATCATTGCTTGGGGGGTTATTTTTATCGTTTCAAATAATGATGATATTTTTCTCAGCTACCCTTAAGTAGCTTTAAATAAGCCTTAATGTAGATACAAATTGATATATCAACCAACCCAGAACCAAGACCCAAGTCCCGAGCAGCGCCCAGCCAGTTAATGGGAGGGGGGTAGCAGTAGGTTTAAAACCAAATCCACCCCCACTCTCAGTAACCCCCAAGAACCAGGTTACGATGTGAGTATCGCTTTAATTGAATGCGGCAATGAACGCGTCAATAATTCTAACGCTAACAAGGTTAGCTCAGTCAATATTATAGTAAATAATTGATATAATTAAATTTTTTTTGGTTGCGGGGGTAGGATTTGAACCTACGACCTTCAGGTTATGAGCCTGACGAGCTACACCCCGCCAGTTAATGGGAGGGGGGGAGCAGTAGGTTTAAAACCAAATCCACCCCCACTCTAAG
>ALYF01000014.1 GCA_000293845.2 alpha proteobacterium IMCC14465
GGTAAATTGGCTGGTAAATTCTCTGGGACGGGGTTGTTGGATGTTAAAGATTTCAAGGCAAGAAGCGCCCCATCCGCATAATCGGCGAGGGCTACGGGAATTGATTTGTTGTTACGTAAAGGAAGCGCATGACCCTGCACGCCTGAACGGGCATTATTTATGGCTGGGTGAATGTCGTTATGAGGTTCATCGCTGAGAGGCGGCAAGTTTAAACGCGCCAGTAGGCAATTGGCATAGCTGGTGGCGCTCACGAGTTTCTTCGCTGCTGTTTTAGGTTGTGAAACCATCCCTTAACACCCGGCGCAAAAGTTTGCCGGTCTCATTATAGGGCAGTTCTTCCACGAATTTGACCTGTGTCGGCACGCGGCTGGAACGGAGTTGTTCTTTAACATGAGCTTTTATGGCCTCAATTTCAGGCGGCGCGGTCATATCAGCCGGTACAATCACCACGCCAACCGCTTCGCCCCATTCATCATCTGCAACGGCAATTGCGGCGACATCTTTGATATCTGGCATGTCTATCAAAACATCTTCAATCTCGCCCGGGGAAATATTTTCGCCGCCTCTGACAATAACATCATCTGCGCGCCCGTCTAAGAAGAGATATCCGGCATCATCCAGATAGCCTCTGTCGCGGGTTGGAAACCAGCCTTCCGCATCCAATAAAGAACCGCTACCGTGATATTCGCCGCTCACCTGTTCGCCGCGCACAAAAACATATCCGGCTTCACCCGCACCACAGACCGCGTTATCGTCGTCACGGATTTCAACCTCAACAGCCGGTAAAGGTCTGCCAACGGAGTACAATCTTGCGCGTATTGCAGGGTCGTCAGATTGGAAAGCATCGCGGTGGTCGTCGGGGTCAAGCAGACAAATGGTCGAACTGGTTTCGGTGAGTCCATAGGCATTTGTGAAATTCACCTGAGGCAGTAACGCCATAGCCTGTTCGATAACGGCATGAGGCATTTTCCCACCGCCATAGGCGATGGCCTGCATGGCGGGGAGATCAAGCGTTTCATTATTGCTTGTTACATGCTCTATAATGCGTTGAAGCATCGTCGGGACAAGAAATGCCTGCGAGACATTCTCCCGCTTGGCCAAATCAAGCCAGGCTTCGGGTGAGAAATTTGGTAATTGCACCATGCGCCGGCCTGCATAGACAGAACTTAAAATCGCCGAGATGCCTGCAATATGATAGGGCGGGACACTGACCAAAGTGCTTTGCGTTTCTTCAGCACTCATAAATTCAATTGTACCAAGTATATAGGCCATCAAATTATCGTGCCGCAAAATAGCGGATTTAGGATCACCCGTCGTGCCGCTGGTGAACAGCTCAATGGCTATGCCGCCTTCCTCATCAGGGGCGAAACCTTCCCATGGCGTGCCAGCTTCAAAAACCTGGGCAGGCGTCATGCTGGAAATACCATCTATCTCGGGCGTGTCCTCACTGATTAACAATGCCGGAGAGACTCTTTTTAACAAGGCGGTAATCTGGTCATCCGCCAAACGGTAATTAATCGGGACATAGGGAATGCCGCGTAAGGCAGCCGCAAACATGGCCACAGGTGCCGAAGTACCTGTCTCGGCGAGATAGGCGAGTTTCTTGGTATCATCAAGGCTGTTAGCAAGTGAATTTACCGCATCGGCGAGGTCCTGATAGGTCAGTCTTTGAGACCCGCAAATTACAGCTTCCCTGTCTGGCATGCTGTCTGCGGCCATCTGAAGGATGAGGTGAATATTCATTTATATGTCCGGTTTAATCAGATTAATCGGAGGAGGGGAGGCGCTTGGCCTGTTTGACCTCCAGCGCAACACCATTGACTGAGATGTTGCCTTCGCCGCCGCGTGTGCAGAGAAACTCCATTGTCTCTTCCTCGTCAACATAGCGTTTGCCGACAAGACTGCCTTCACCTGCTTCACCTGTCATGGCAGATTTTTCCTCAGCTTCTTCGGCTTGCATGGGAAGGCCGCCGCATGTCACATCCAAATCATCAGATGGCACACGCAGAACCATGATTTGCGTGTCACAGACTGCGCTGAAAAGTTTCGTACCTGCTTTAATTTGCACCATTTTTAGTTCCTATTTACCTAAGATTGCGCCGGCGACACCCGAAGCGACAAAAGCTGTTTCGACATTTTCTACCTGATTTGCCGCTATTCCGCGAATCTGGCGCACAGCCTCAGTGATATTATTCATGCCATGTATGTAACCTTCACCAATGAGACCTCCATTAGGGCTAAGAGGTGTTTTGCCATCAAGTTCCATATTACCATCGGCAATATAATCCTTAGCTTCACCCGGGCCACAATAGCCAAAGCCTTCAAGCTGGCGCAGGACTTGCGGGGTGAAGTTGTCATAAATCATAGCAACATCTGTATCTTTTGGCGCGATGCCAGCATCCTCGATGAGCTTCTCTGTTACCCGTTCACTGAAAGGCAGGCCTGTCAGGTCACCCTCGTAAAAGTCTGAGATAATTTCATGATTAAACAGGAAGGAATACTGCGCTGACAGTAAGCGGGCAGGTGTTTGTTTCAGGTCCTTAGCTTTATCCATGCGCGCAACAATAATAGCCACACCGCCATCAGATTCCTGACAGCAATCCAGAAGACGAAGCCATGGCTTTACAATCCAACGACTGTTTTGGTGTTCCTCAAGTGTGATAGGTTGTTGGTAGAACCACGCATTCGGATTAGTCGCAGCATGCTTGCGCATCAGCACGGCGATATTACCCAAATCTTCGGAGGTCACGCCATATTTGCTTAGATATTGACCGCATGACAACGCCTCCCATGAAGCGGGTGTCTGCGCACCGAATGGGAAACACCATTCAATAAATGTCGAGCTATTGGCATCCGGGCTAATCGAAACTGTGGGCTGACCAAAGCGATACTGAGATCTTTCATTCATTGCGCGCCATATAACGACAACATCACACACGCCGGACTCAACAGCGTTTTTAGCGTGATAAAGCGTAGCGGCGTTGGCGGCACCGCCTTGGGGCAGCCTTACTGTATAGTTAAGTTCCTTACACCCAACAGAACGCAGAAGGTCTACCTCATCAGAATTGTCGATGGTGTAGGTAATGCATCCGTCAATTTCTTCGGGGTTAATGCCGGCATCTTTGCAGGCGGCAATGACGGCCTCGGCGGCGAGCTGTTGTTCTGATCGACCTGAATCTTTTGAGAATTCGGTCTGACCAATGCCGACAATAGCTGCTTGGTTGTTTGTTTTAGACATGCTGGTCTTCCTTTATTTGAGTCTGGCTTTATTTGAGTCTGGCTTTATTTGAGTCTGGCTTTAATGAGACTTGTAAATACAGGTTATGCTTGGGGCCTGCGCTTATTCTGAAACGGGTTTAAAAACAGGGACTTTTTTGCCGCCTGATGTATCGGCAAAAGCAACCTGAACACGAATACCTGGTTGCATATCTTCCTCAGCGACCCCTTCAATATTTGAAACAAAGCGCAAGCCTTCATCCAACTCAATAAGGGCGGCGATGGGGGACTCTTCAAAACCAAAAGCTTGAGGTCTGACCGCAACACACCAGCTGACAACTGTGCCGAGGCCGGAAAGCTGCTGGACTTCCTTTTCGGTATTATGACATTTGGGGCACATCGGGCGCGGCGGATGCCATAAAATATCACAAGGCCCACATTTTTGAGCAACAAACTCCCCACGCTCACAAGCTTCCCAGAAGAAGGCTGTGTCAATTCTAAGTATCGGATCCGGGCGCATAATGTTCTCCAGTTAATGTTTCTATTCTTACACTTAATAAAGTTATAATTTCCAAGGGCTTTCGAGTTCTGATTGTCCCTCACGCGGGGGGTCACACAGAACAGCCGTCTCATTGACCATCACATCAATTTCTTCTTCTGAATAGCCAAGCTCCCGCAATAGGGACTCGGTATTATCCCCAACGATGAGGGGGCTGGACGGAATGCGAGCTGGCGTGTCAGAAAGGTCATAGGTCAGGCCAATTTGTTCGAGATTGCCGACAAAACGGTCATTATATTCTGCAGTCCAGCCGCGTTTTTTGAAGTCCGCATTATCGAACAGGCCGAGAGAATATTTTCTATCTGACAATTCGGCGGGGACACCGCTATCGGCAAGAATTTTCAGCCATTCATCTGCCGATTTTCCGGCAAAAACACTTTCGGCTTGAGCCGCATCAGCACCGGCACCAATAATACCATCAAGAGCAGATTTCTGTGCGTCACTGAAAGCCGTGACCATAATCCATTCATCTGTGGTTTTATAAATACGGTGATACGTGTCAAAACCTGTCTGGTTTAAATCCAGAAGTGGTCTGTCAACCGCGCTACCATCGGGTTTGGCGACAGCATAGCTCGTATTAAGCAGGCCAGCATTTATGATAGATGTGTCAACAAACTGGCCTTTGCCGGTTTTTTTGCGTTCATAAAGTGCCTGACAAATTGCAATAGCAGACAAGAAACCATTGCCAGTATCACCCAGAGATGTGAGCGACCATAGCGGATGTCCACCCGCATGAACGGCGCCGTCTGAATATTGAATACCCGACAGGCAAGCCCCTGTCTGGTCATTGCCGGGAAGTCCCATACGAGGGCCTTTTTCAAAACCGCGCGTGTGGCAATAAATCAGTTCGGGAAACTCTTTCTTGAGCGTGTCATAATCCAGACCCAGACGCTCAACAGCGGCATAGCGCATATTATGTTGCACAACATCACAGCTGGCGATGAGCTTTTTCAATACTTCCATGCCTTTTGGATGTTTCAGCATTAAAGCAATGGAGCGTTTGCCGCGATTTGCCATATAAGCAATATGCGTACGATGCCAGAAGTTATCCCAAAGCGTGTTAATTTTAATAACTTCCGCCCCCATATCTGCCAGCAATTGACAGCCAAATGGTCCAGCAATCGCCAAGCCAAGGTCAAGCACGCGAATGCCTTTTAGCGGTGGGTCGCCATTGATTTTGTTTTTCTCTAAAACTTCAGGGGAGGCGAGAGAGGCGGCATATTCTTTGACCGCATCTGTATCACTTCCGGTGGCACGGGTTGGGCCTTTCACCTCACCGGGGCTGTTTTCAAGGCGGTAGGTAATACCGACCTGATTAATAGGCCCAAGCTCGGGATCATCAACCGTTGTCACACAGCCATCATCAATCAGAAGCGGGTCAGTCAACGAGTCCTCAATGGAACGACACTCCTGCATTGTCACGCCGGCAGTCGCCGCAGCTTCAACCCATTCATCACAAGGGAATTTGCTCATCGCATCCGCAAGGATAGGGTGATAATGCGTCATCACGAGCAATTCTTCTGGCCCAATACCGAAACGATCCGGGTCATTTTGAACGGTCAAATCCGGATTGGCGTCGAGCTTATCACCTTTGGAGGATTCTAGTATAAAGCGCGGGTTTGGAACCCAGTTATGTATCCAGCGCCCGTCAGATGTTTTGAAATGCCCTTTAGGACTTTTACTGCACATAATCCAAGTATTGAAACCTTCTGCATCCGGCTCGTCCATACGTTGCCAGACACCGCTGGAGCAAGCCATCGCACCCTGAAGGAGAGAGGTTTTAACCTGCTGACCATTGCCGGTTTGCTCGCGGGCGAACAAAGCTGCTGAAATGCCTGTCGTTGCCGAGAAAAATGCCCCAAGGCTCGGCCATGGTGAGGATACATGCAATGGGCCTTCACGGTCGGGACCTTGCACCCATTCATTATCGACTTCTAAATCTTCAAAAACATCGGGCATGCCTTTAATGTGATAGATACTGCCTTCCGGCCAGCCACGTTGTTCATATTGTAAACCAACTCGGGCGGCAACAAGACCGTCATAACCAGGTTTATCTTTATCTGGTGTATCATCACCATAACCGGTGATAGAGCAATAAATCAGTTTAGGGTTGGTCGCGGCTAGGGTCGCATAGTCAATTTTTAGACGGGTTGTGACACCAGGTCTGAAACTTTCAATGACAATATCGGCATCTGCCGCCAGCTTGTAGAAAAGCTCAAGGTCGGCATCGTCTTTAAGATTTAAAACCGCATTTTTTTTGCCGCGATGCCAAACCTTATACCCAACTAACCCTTCAAACGGGTCGCCCTCTGGACGTTCTATGCGCGTAACATCTGCGCCATGGTCGCAGAGCAACATGCCGGTCATAGGACCCGCAACCCCCCAACTTAAATCAAGAACTTTTAGACCCTCTAAAACGCCTGCCATTGCTTTTCCCCCCTGGAATCATAGATTATCCCTTATGAATTTGCCTACTTTATACCCCTGAGACAAGTCTTGCTTGAAAAGGGCAATCGGAGTAGGTAAGAGACGTTTAATTATTTTCGAACATGTTTCTGAAAATACTCACTATGACAAACCAGTCAATACAAACTTCGTGCGATTTATTGTTAATAGGTAAAAATGATTAATATTCAGGTTACAGACGCAGATGGCGTAAAAAAAGAAATTACAACGACTCCCGGGTCTCAATTAATGAACAGCATCCGGGATGCGGGTATGGTCGAGGGGACATGCGGTGGCATGGCTTCATGCGGAACTTGCCATGTTTATATTGATGAGGACTGGAACGCGCGGACGGGCGAGCGGACGGAAGATGAAGGCTATATGCTCGAATCTCTCGAAGAACTTGTCGAGATTAAGCCGACATCCAGATTATGTTGCCAAATTATTTTAAGCGAAGAGCATAATGGTTTGTCGCTGACAGTAGGCCCTCAAATCTAATCCTCCTCAAAACTGAAAACTCTAGGGTTAAAAAAATAATGCTTAATAATGCGATAATCCTGAAGACGAAAGTCACTCTGTTGGAAGGCTATGAGACAGATTTCACAGCCTCATTATTTCTGCCGGACACGCCTGCCAAAACCTTATTTTTCTGTCAGCCCGGTGGGGGAAATACCAAAGACTATTTCAATTTGGGTCAGGCTGAGGGGTTTGATTATTCATTCGCATCTCGCATGTGCGCGCATGGTCATGCCGTCATGCTGATGGATCATGCCGGCATTGGAGAAAATGCCATTGATGACACGCATCCATTTTTCACACCCCGACAGTCGGTCAGTTTCACGGTTCAGGCACTAAAAGAATTTTTTGCGCATCCAGCGATTGCCGATGTGAAAAAAATCGGCACGGGTCATTCTATGGGCGGCATGATGGTGACGCTGATTAATGCGTTGTTGCCATTTGATGCCATCTGTCTGATTGGCTCAAATGCCGGTGGGCTGGATTGGGGCTTACAAGAAGATGATATGCACTATCTTGAACAGCCAGAAAAACTCGAAAAAGAAATGGAACAGCGCGTGATGAACATGTTTAAGGCGCCTTTCATTAATTATGAAAGCGGCGGGCCCAGCCTCGACTCCGTTACTTTTGGGGCTGAGAATGAAGGCGCGCATGCTTTGTTAATGAAAGTTCAGTCGTCGCTGTTTTCTGCAGGTGGGTATATGTCCATGATACGAGGAAGTTTCAGGCCTGAAGTGAACAAAATCACCGCGCCCATGTTTATAGCCGCGGGTGAACATGATTTAGGTTTGCCGCTGGCTGAAGCGCCGAAGGATTACATTAACGCAGCGTCTGTTAAATCTATGGAACTGCCCGGTGCCGGGCATAACTCATTTGCTTTTTCCGCGATTGAGAGTCTTTGTGACGCTATCGACGATTGGACGGGCGCGGTTTTATAAATCCTGCTGATTGACGGATTTACATTTTGACGTTTGATTGCCCCCAATAGGCGCACATTTCAGTCACTTTACCCTCTGCATCAAATTTAAATGTATCAATCACATCAACCTGAACATTGCCTTGGGGTGACTGTGTGGTCACGCTGAAAGCAAAAGCGGCGCGATTGGCCACAACCCGAACAGGGCCGCTGAGTGCGAGTTTTGCGCCAAGTTGGGTAGACATTTTATAAAACTCTCTTATTTCGTCTTTGCCGTTTTTAATCGGCGTGCCAATCGGGTCTTCAACCGTTGCCGTTTCGGCATAGAGATTGGCCACACCTTCATAATCACCATTGTTAAAATGTTTGACGTAGTTTTCCACGGCGCTCACCATGATATCATCAGCGAGGCCATCGCCCTCGCTACCAAGAATATCACTGACCACTGAGTTCATATTTTCAGACATATTTCCCTCTTAATTTTTCTGATAGAGCGCTTCTGCGCGGGCTTTGAGTGCGTGTGCCGTGTCATCAAAAGCGATTTTGACCCAAGGTCCGGCAAAGCGCATAACATGAATACCGTTATCGCCAAGAAACGCATCGGTTGAATAATAGCTACATCTTTCGGGGCCAAGGCTCTCAATAATTTGGTCGCGTCGCGCCGGGTAGGGCCATTCATCCGAATAGGGCAATTCCCACGAAATCATTTTCTCCGGTTCAAAGGCGCAAATAAATTCGCAATTATCAAAAACCTCATCCGGTGTGATGTAACTTTTGAGTTTCATATTGACCGGTGCGCCCATTTCCAAAGTGGAGTCGCATTCAATACAGAACGGATTCCACTCGCCATATTTGGGCATATCAATAAGTATGTCCCAGACCAGCGAAGCGGGGGCATCAATCTCAACCTTGATTGATGTCACAAGTGCCTCGGGGTTGAAGTCTATATTCGGGTTTTCTGCTGTACTCATTTCAGTCCTCCATCGCTCATCATAACAAATGAATTACCGTGCGTTTGTCAATCATGATTGCTGAACGCGGCAAGATTACTGAGCGCGGCGGCATGTTGTTTGCGCGCGACTTTGGCAAATAATCCGTGAATAAGCCCCGGCGTAAATCTTTTCATCATATCCATGATGACCGCATCTTTACCGACGAGAACTTTCATTTTCTTTTTTTGCACGGCACGCAGAATTTTCTCAGCAGCCATATCTGGTGCCATGCCGATTTTGGCGACCATCTCCATATTTTTCTTTGCCGCTGTTAAATCATCCGAATCCTTGAGGGTGGCCTGCATCATATCCGTCTTAATCGCTCCGGGGTGAACCGAGGTGACACCAATGCCAGCAGCGCCCCATTCGGCCCAAAGCGATTCCGACAGCCCCTTAACGGCTGCCTTTGTCGCGCAATATGAGGATTGGGCAGGGAGGCCAAGCATACCTGTCATGCTGGACATGTTAACGACATGGGCTTCTGCAGATTTTTCCAGATAAGGTTTGAAAAACTTGCACCCATAAAGCACGCCCCAGAAGTTCAAATTCACAATGCGTTCCCAGTCTTCAATACTGTGTGTATCAAAACTTTTTTGCAGTGTGATGCCGGCATTGTTAATCAGCAAATCAATATGACCATGTTCACTCCCATGTTCAGCAATAATTTCTTCGGGCAGAGCTGCCATGCGCTTTTTATCCGTAACATCAGCAATATGTGACGAGAGCTTCACCCCTGTTTGTGAGAGAGCTCCCCGTGTTTTCTCAAGCATGTCAGTGTTATAATCAACGAGCGCCAGATGGCATCCACGCTTGGCGAGTGCTTTAGCAAGTGCGCCGCCTATGCCGCCACCTGCACCTGTAATAACAGCTGTCTTGTTTTTAAAATTTTTCATAACACCCTCACTCAGTTTTATATATTTCATTCAATTTTTTAAGAACAATTCTTGATTTAATTATTCAACTGGTATTGTTTATATCTCAAGGTAAAAATTTCAAACGAGAGTCATAAATAAGACAAAAATGGGTCTTGGAAAAAATAAGGGGGGATATTTTAATGATTTTATTTACGAAAAGAGGGCTAAATTTAGGTGGTGTGAGCTTTTGCCTCTCCGTCTCCTTATCCCTGCTCATGGTGTTTTGGATTGCAGGCTTAACCGCCGCACAAGCTTCTGAAATGGCTTCTAATAATAAGTCAGACGAACGCCCGAATATTGTCATTATTCTCGCCGATGATCTTGGGTGGGGAGATGTCGGTTATCATGGCAGTGATATTCAAACCCCGCATATTGACCGTCTCGCCAAGGAAGGAGCGAAGTTGAACCGCTTTTATGCCACGCCGTTTTGCTCGCCGACCCGCGCCGCGCTGATGACAGGCCGCGACCCGTTAAAACTTGGTGTCGCCTATTCAGTTCTCATGCCTTGGGAAAATGGTGGCGTCTCTCTTGATGAACATTTCCTGCCGCAAAGTTTTCAGGCCGCCGGTTACAATACCGCCATGGTCGGCAAATGGCATCTCGGTCATACGATTGAACAGCACACCCCAAATGCGCGCGGCTTTGACCTTTTTTACGGACATATGCATACGCAGGTCAGCTATTTTGACCATCAAATTGCCAATGGGCATGACTTTCAAGAAAACGGAAAACCAGTCGATCATAATGGCGAATATGCGACGGATGTTCATGGCGCACAGGCGGCGCGTTTCATCACTGATTTAAGGGATAAAACCAAGCCGTTTTTACTCTATGTCCCATTCCTTGCGCCGCATTCCCCTATGGAAGCGCCGGAGGCCTTAAAGGACAAATATTCTTCACGTCTGGATTTGCCCGGCAGTACCCGTAAGACTTATGCCGCGATGGTCGACTCGATGGATCAGGCAATTGGCAAGGTTTTGACCGCGCTTGATGAAGAAGGTGTTGCCGATAATACGATTGTATTTTTCTTCAGTGATAATGGCGGGTTTGAAAATTATGGTTCTGATAATGGCCCCTATCGCGGCGGCAAGCTTGAAGTCTATGAAGGCGGCATTCGCGTCACAGCGGTTATGCGCTGGCCGGAAAAACTCGCTGCCGGTAGTGAGGTTGATGAGATTGTTTCTGTGATGGATTTGCTCCCCACGCTGACGCATGCGGCAGGTGTTGAAAATGGCACTGAGAAAAAAATTGATGGCGTTAATCGCTGGTCAACGATTACGGGCGAAAAGGTATCGAAGCGGAAGGGTGCGCTTTATTTCGCCTCGAATATTCCGGTCTATAATAAATTTCAGCTCGGGGTAATTGATGGCAAATGGAAGTTGGTTCAAAATATCGACCACAAGATGACATCGACAGATTTTGACAATCAGCTATTTGATTTGGATGCCGACCCGTATGAAAAAAATGACCTTACGGAAGACTATCCAAATGTTGTCAAAAAGCTGAATAAGAAAATCAATAAATGGCGCAGTTTGCATCCGATTGGTGGCAGCTATGTGAAAATTAATCCGCATCCGGGTTGGCGGGCACCGAAAGATTATGCCGATGTTATTATACCGGCTGAGAAAATCGAAGAAGAGCCGCATAAGGGTTACGGCACGCTCGAGTCTATGGTACTTCAACGTCGTTATGGCGAAAAAGGGCGTATTACATACGAATAGGGCGGGGACAAATTAAGCGCTTTATTTCGTTTGTAACCAGATGGCGGAACTGACCGCGCGCTCCTGAAGCAAAGCAGGTTCAGGAGCGGTCAGGCCCATAAATTTTGCATCATAAGTTGTGTAACGCGGTGTTGGGATTTCAATGACCCGTGCGTAATAAAGCGCATTATGTGAGGCATCATATTCAGGGTCTTGCCAAATGGCCGAGAGCGTCTCTGCGCCGATGGTATTTTCATAACTCGCATTTTCAATATTGACCGTATTCCCAACCGTCGGGAGTTTGCCATTTTGAGATTGAGACAAGCGGTTATCTGAGGCGGCAACATTGAAGATTTTTTCATGATTTTTGCCGTCTGCATCAACCCATAATTTGATGATTTGCAATCGGTCAAGATTGGCGCCAATCGGGTCTTTATCGGCATGAACTAGGAATTTGGGGGAGGCGTTTTCTTTGCTACCTTCCAACACACTGCCCATTGGGACAGCCTGTTCATAGGCAATCTCCAGCCAATCGCCTTCCAATGCGTCGAGGTCAATATCCCATCCGGCAAACAGACGAAGCGACATGCGTGGCCCTGATGTCGCAAATGTTTCGCGTCGCTCCATAGCGTCAAAAATCGAGTCCCGCGTATTTTCTTGCGCCCAAACAGCAACCAGCCCGGCGGCACCATAGGCGCGAACATTTCTGTTACCTTGAGCGACAGCTGCCACGCCAAGACGTTGAGCGGGGGATCCGTCAATCAAGGGCAGTTTTCCATGAAAATTATCTTCTTCAACGGATGAGGTCGCATTATGGCTGTCACTACTGCCAATCACGCCAAACATATAAGGATTAAACTCGCTTTGATGGGCCATGTTTAATCCTGTTTGAAGGGCATCGCGTGCGTAGCTGCCTTTTGGCGTGCTGAAACGTTCTTCAAAAGTCAGCATCTGGTCCAAAATTTCGAAATCGGCAAATTCATCCTCCGGCGATAGGGTCGGGTGGGTTTCCGACGCGCCTTTGATTTGGAAAATTTCCACCAGCGGTTCGTTGCGATTACGCATGGCGGCGTAGTCTGAATTCATGGGATTGCCCTCAAAGCTGAGCGCTTCGAACATTTTGCCGTCACTAACATTGGAGTTATGCGGAATTGCAAGCATCTCCATGCCTTGACTGCGCTGGTCATTTAGGGCGCGCCATAAATCTTCGGGATTTTCAGTATCCACTGCCGAGACAGGATAGACAGGGACATTTTTGGATTTATAAATTACATTCCGGTGCAGATTGGCCTCATTTGGCATGGAGCTCCATTCATAGCCAATAAAAGTCGTAAAGCGTCCCGGGTCATTATGACGCTCGGCGGCATCAATAATTTCTGCCCATGCGCTCAGCGCCGCATCATTGACGGACACCTCACCAAAATATGCATCCCGGGCTTCTTTAGAACCCATGCGGTTGGTCAGGCGGTCAACAAATGCATAGGTATATTGCAGGGGGCTGCCTTTTTTCAGGCTATTGATAATCTGTTCATCTGGCGCCGCCGCCATATCGCCGGCCATATTGCGCGGGCCATTTAGATATTTTGCATGATCCGTGACGGCGCCAAAATCAAGCGGGCGACCAGCGCGGATAGGATAACCAAAGGCATGTTTAATCGTGCCACCACGCATAAATATATAGGCATCCTCGGGTAGGGCGCGTGTCCCCATTGTATAGGCGTCATAAGAATAAGAGGTGTGAACGTGTAAATCGCCCCATAATAAATGCCGCGTCGGATTGAAGGAAAGTTTTTCCTTTGGTGGGATTTGCGGGTCAACCGCGCCTTCTTGTACTGTGTCCCAGATAGGGTCATCAAAGCGTGTGGTGACATCATAAATAATAATGCCAAACGCAATCACAGCTAAAGATACAGACAGAATGATAAAAATCTTCTTTATCAGTTTCATTTTAAAACCCTCTCACAGACCTCAAGATTTATTGATGTTTATTCAGCGAGCCACTCCGCCTTGATGCTGTCTTCCGCGAGACTGCCATCTACAATTGCGCGAGGTTCAGAACGTGAATAGCAAATCTTCCAACCGGTTTCAGTTTTGCGGTAACGGTCGTGATAAAAACTCGATAGGAGCCGGAAAGATTTATCTCTCGGGTCGTAAGTGGCAAAGCCGAGATTCCAAAAACCTGTCGCCGTGTCGCCCTCAATATTTATCTCACCATTATGCGCCTGATGCACATCTGTAATCGGCGTTGTAGCGGCCATCTGGGTGAAAATATCAATCAGACCTTCAAGCCCGAATTTGCCGATAGGTGGATAATCCAGTTCGGCATCTTCGGTAAAGCAGGCTTTAATTGTCTCCACATCTTTTTGGTCACAAGCATTGAGATAGGTATATTTGAGTTTACGAATGGCGCTTTCAGCTTCCAGGGCTTCAAGGCGTGCTTCAATTAATTGGGTCATAAATCTATTACCTCACATATGGGAACTGGATGCTCATTGGCACCCGTCCAGCGGAGCAGCATCGTGCCGCGTGTATGACCTGCCGTATCGAGCCAATTACCAAAGCCGGGATCACTTTCTGCAACGATAATCGTTACCCCGCCATCTTCATCAAGCTTTGCTGAAGCATTATTAACGTGGATGTCGTGATATCTGTAATCAAGAGACTCCATCCAGATATTGTTAAGCTGAAAGTTCCAGCCCTCGCATTCTGGAATTGATGTTTTAATCTTTAACGCCTTACCGGTTGGAATATCCCAGTAGCCGTGAAGATAGAAAATCATCGCATCGCCACCGGCTTTGAAGAACATTGTCTGGTCAACAGTATCAAGCGTGTTGAGATTATTGCGCCTAAATGTCTCTGCCCAATTAATAAAAAGTTTCGCTGTCCCTTGCACAAAGGCGGTGCTTTTTGTCAGAGCCGCGGCGATGTTTTGTGTTTCAGCGAGGGGCGGGGTTGCCGGACCGTCAAGGGTTTCAATATGAACCTTGGCAGGTTCTTCTGACTTACGGTCGAGGAAAGTCTGCCTTACCAGTAACATTGAACTGTCTTCGGCAAGCGGCAACCAGTTGCCATCTTGCTTGTCTTTGCTGACAATCACTTCGAAGCTACCATCTGCTTCAACATGCATATCGCGCACATCAAGCTCGCCGGTCGATGCCATTGTACCATCAATGGCATAGCGATTGGCTTTACTGCCAAAGCTGAAAACAGGTGCGCTGCCCCGATTGCCATAAACGCGGTAGCTATTCTGGCCGCTTATCGTGGCGTTTAGGTAAATATTATCGGGATTATCAGCACCGATTTTTGCCGTCTCATGGGAGGCTTGATAAAAATATGGAAATTCTGGATCGGCATTTTCCAAATTCATATCAAGGCTGATGCGTAACAGGCGGGAGAGATAACGCAATCCCTCAGCCTGCTCCATAGGTGATGCCTCCCAATTTAGAACATCCGTACCGGCTTGTTCCAGTTGTTGGCAAAAGTCTTTCCAGACTTTTTCCGGCCAGATTTTTTCAGGTGATGAGTCCGGCATGGATTATGGCGCCATATATTGACCGCCATTGACATCCAGAGTACCTCCGGAAACAACGCGTGCATAATCTGAGATGAAATAAAGAACTGCCAAAGCGCAATCTTCTTCTGGTGGAATAATGCCAAGCGGAATGCGCTGAGTGATTTCGCCGACAACGGCGTCTCTTTCAAAACCAGCCTCAACCTGACGGTCGATATAATCATAGACCGGCTTGCCGCCAATCCATCCCATGCGGGTAGCATTTACGCGAATACCAAACTGACCAAAATCTTTGGCCATATGGCGCGTCATTGCGAGCATTGCCCCCTTGCTTGCCGCATAAGCCGCTTCGCCCGGAAACGGGTTAACTGTCGCCATAGTCGATACATTTACAATCGCACCGCCGCCTTGCTCCTTCATGGAAGGCAGGCAAGCTTGCGCCATGCGTAATGCCCCAAGGCAATTCACTTCATAGAGGTCTGACCAGCTTGAGGTATCGGCAACATCAGTTGTCGCCCATTCGCCATGCAGATACGCAGAGTTCACGAGCCCGTCAATTCGTCCAAAGGCTTCAACAACTTTATTGGCAAGATTTTGGCATTGGTCTTCCTGCGAAATATCTGTGGAGACACCAATAACTTCACCGCCGCTATCTTTGATTTCTGCGGCGACTGAATCTAGGAATTCTTGATTGCGCGCACCCATGCCAACCTTTGCACCTTCGCGCGCGGCAAGCTTTGCCATGGACTGACCCATTCCAGGTCCGACCCCATTTATGATGACTACTTTATCTTTTAAAAGCATGTTCCCTCCAACTAAACTTTCTTTTCATTAAAAATTTTAATGAAATTCGACTTGCGACAAAATATTAAGAAGTTACTCTTGCACAAGATTTTTTGTTTATCAATTTGTTAAAGGTCTGAGTAATCTCAAATATTATCAGGAGATAATCGGGGCATAATCGAGAAGTTATGGGGGGTAAAATGCAGGAAATGTTTTCGAACGGGGCGGTTCTTATCTTTGGGGCGACTGGCGGCATTGGCCAACATGTTGCCATGGAGTTTGCAAAAGCGGGGGCAGACCTCGCACTCATTTGGCGGTCTAAGGAAGACGTTGCCAAAAATATTGCGGCGCAAGCTGAAGCCTTAGGGCGCAAAGTATCAATCCATCATTGTGATGTCACCGAAGATGGCGCTGCCGCGCGCGCGCTTGCGGAAGCTGCTGAGGTGCATGGTCGTATCCACACGCTTGTTTGGGGGGCAGGGCCACTTGTCGACCAGGTGAAGATTGCTGATGTCTCAACCGAGCAATGGAAGCGTGCCATTAATACCGAAGTTAATGGTTTTTTCGCGGCGGCACAGGCGAGTGTTTTACACATGCGTGACAATGGTGGCGGGTCGCTGGTGCATCTTGGGTCTGCGGGTGATTGGAAGTTCCCTGATGAAGATGTCTTATCTGTCTCGCCAAAAGCCGCGAATGAATCACTCATTCAAGGTATTGCGCGTGAAGAGGGGCGTAACAATATCCGCGCCAATAGTGTTCTGGTTGGTGTTATCGAAGCCGGTATGTTTTTGGAATTGACCAAAAAAGGCCACTTTGATGAGACTTGGGTAAAAGAGGTACATAAAAACCTTGCGCTTAAAAGATGGGGTCAGCCTGAAGAGATTGGGCACGCGGCTGTATTCCTTGCCTCTAACCGCGCGGCTTATGTCACTGGTCAGCAGATTTCAGTCTCTGGGGGTTACGGTATATGAGCATGCCCGAGAGGGAGGCGCTTCTTGAAGCCGCCCGACAAGCTGCCGGTTTGGATGATTTTGGCGATACATGGTTTTTCGGCCATATGGATAAATTTATCCAGTCGATTAATACCGAAGCACGTCTCAATGAAGAAGGTATTGGCGGCGCGCAAGGCATGGTCATTAATGCCATGGTCAATCGTTTGCGCCATGTCGAATTGGTGAAGCAAAACCCTGAGATTAAAGAGTTGCCCGTAGATGTAAGTGCAATTGTTGTTGGTCTGCCGCGAACAGGTAGCACCATGATGCACCGCATGTTGTCATCCGCAAAGGGCATGACAGGCATTAAATGGTATGAGACGCAAAATTACGCGCCCTTTCCCGGCGAAATACGCGGCGACTCTAGCCAACGCCGTGAAGCTGCCAAGGGTATTCTTGCCTATATGGTTGAGAAAATTCCTGAGATTATGTCCATTCATCCAATGAGTATTGACCAGCCGGATGAGGAAGTGATTATTCTCGGACAGCTTTTTTCCAGCAGTATGATGGAAGCGACTTATTATGTGCCAAGCTATGCCGCATGGCTGGGGACGCAGGACAGCACGCAGGCATACAACGATTTAAGAGAAATATATCAAGCCTTCATGTGGCAAGACCAATCTCGCAAAGGTAAGAAATGGGTTTTGAAAACGCCAGGGCATCTTATGGCGCTGGATACGGCGATGGCCGTTTTCCCCGATGCTAAAATTGTTATGACCCACCGCGATCCGGTATCAACCGTGCCGTCTTATTGCAGTATGGAGTCGACACTCTACCGCATGGGGTCGGAGGACATCACCCATGCGATGGTCGGTGATTATTGGTTTGAAAGATTAAGCCAGTGGACGGATTCTTTTATGTCGGTGCGTTCAAACTCACCGGAGGAAAGATTCGTGGATGTGAAATACCCCGAATTGCTGAAAGACCCTGTCGGGCAGGGGCAACGGGTTTTGGAGGCGGCAGGTATAGATGTCACGCCGGATGTCATTGCTGATATGGGCCAGTGGATTGAGGCCAATAAAAGAGAGGACCGTGCGCCGCATAAATATGACCTTTCTGATTTCGGTCTCTCAGAAGAGATGATTAAAGAAAAATTTGCGGTTTATCGCCAAAATTATTTGGGGGAAGGCTAATTCCTATTTTTATCTGATCGGGGGGGATTATGATCAGTCATCAAGAATTATCTGACAGAATGGAAATTCAGAACATACTCGCGCTCTATTGTGAAGCCATTGACAATAGAGACTGGGAAGCGCTGGATGATTTTTTCACCGAAGATGCCATTATAGATTACACGGCAACGGGCGGTTTGAAATGCACCCTGCCGGAAGCCAAAACATATTTGGACAGGGCGTTACAACAATTTAATGGCGGTCAGCATATGATTGGTGTGCCCCTTATCACGTTTAATGGTGATGTAGCCAAGAGCCGTACGATTTTATTCAACCCGATGATTGTTGAACGTGAAAACCAGCCGCATGTCTTTTTTGTCGGCGCTTGGTATGTGGATGAATTTATCCGAACCGATAAGGGGTGGCGCATTCGCCATCGTAATGAAGAGTGTAGTTACTTCCATAACCTGCCAGCTGATTTTGAAGCCCAAGAATAAGAGACCAAACAGATGACGTTTAAAAAAGTTGTTCTCACTATTCTCGGCGGTCTCGTTCTCCTCATCGCGGGTCTGGCAATCACAATCAAGATACTAATGCCGCCCGGCAAAACACCGATGCCCGGCAAGCAATGGCCGGCTCTTTCAGTGGCGCCTGATTTACCGGAAGCTTTACGCGGCTCCGATGTCGGTATGCGCCTTGCCCCGAAAAACACCGAGCTCGCAGACGGGGTGAATGCCCTACCGCATGGTGATCCAGCTCAGCAAGATGCCACGGCAATTAACGGGCCCATGGATGTGACCCGCAGATTAAAGCCGAATGAAATCGTTTATCAGTTTTTAGGTCCGGGTTATTTCGGCGCTTATACATCTAGCCTCTATCCTGACGGAAGACGCGTTATTTGGGCGAATGGGGTCAATGGTATTTATAAGCTGGATAGTGAGACTTATGAAATCCTGGCGCATATGCCGAGTGATAAATTTGAAAAATATAATGAATCTTGGGCTGAAAAAATCACCGCAAGTCTTGATAAAGATAACAGCGTTTGGAATTTGCCAACGGCAATGCGAGCTGTCAGCCCGTTAATGGATCTTTCCGGAGTTTATTGTGTCGTCGGGAAAAATGGCTGGATATATATCGCCAATAAGGACGGCTCCATTCGTGCTTATGGGGATGCCGTGGAGGGAGACCCGGATTCCGATATTGTTGAAAAAGCCATTTTCAGATTGCCGGAAAATGCCGCCGGGCCGACAGTGGGTATGAATATGACCTATGATGGCTGGATTGTTTACCCAACAGAAAACGGCTATCTGGTCGCCATTTCTGCCGACCTCACTCAGCATCATATGATTCAGTTGGCCTATGCTGATGCGGAAAATACCGAGTCGCTGGGTGTTGGTTATGGGTGGGTTAGAAACTCGATTGCGTTGGATGATGAGGGCGGCATTTATGTTGTGTCGCGCAATCACATGCACAAAGTTATTTGGACGGGTGCGGGGTTCTCTAAGGATGAGAAAGACGGAGCCTGGGTTGCTGAATATCGCAGTAGCAAAGGTGGTGGCTCTGGTGCAACGCCTGCGCTTATGGGCTTTGGTGATGAAGACCGCCTCATCGCGCTGACGGATGGTGATGAGTTGATGAATGTCACACTTATGTGGCGAGATGATATTCCGGAAGACTGGGAACAACTTCCCGGTGCGCCTTCACGGCGGATTGCAGGTCTTGCGCCCGTCACGATGGGGCCGTTGAATCTCAAGAAAATCCAGACAGAGCAAACTGTAATTGTCGCAGGTTATGGTGTGCTTGTGGTGAATAACCAGCCGAGAAATGTGCCGTCATTTATGCCCAAAGATGGGGGTGTGAATGGTTTGTTTATCGGGCCGCTCGGTGGCAATCCTGATATTCAACCTTATGGTGTGCAAAAATTCCAATGGGATCCAGAGTCTCGAAAACTTTATTCGGCTTGGGTGAATGCTGAGGTGAGTTCGCCGAATGGCGTGCCATGGGTCAGTCTTGGCACGCGGCAGGTTTATTTTATTGGCGCCCGCAATAAGGAATGGACGCTAGAAGCATTGAACTGGGATTCTGGCAATGAAACATTTCATTATATTATTGGTGGACAAAAATTTAATTCAGAATTTTCCGGACCTACTATCGATGAAAAAGGTCGTATATTTTATGGCACCATGTGGGGCAGGGCGCTCTTAAAGCCCGAAACTCAAAGGAACTAAGCCTAGGATTTTGACCGGTAGCGGAAATCACTGCACATAATAATGACTGTTGCAAAAATACCATTATCTTTAGATGGCTGTATTCTTCCCCATTTTTAGGTTGTTTTCTTTCGATTGGTATTCTCTTATTATTTAGTTGTGTCTAAATTTTGTAATTGATTGTAAAATTTGCGACGTTGCTTAAAAATATTATTCAGTAGGGTGGGAGTAAACATGTCAAGAAAACTTTATGTGTCATCACTTGCGATGACATTGCTAGCTACTGGAATTTCATATTCCAGTCCAGGAAAGGCGCAGGAGAGCCGAGCGATTGATAACATCGTCGTCACGGCCCAAAAAAGAGAAGAATCACTTCAGGATGTTCCAGTATCTATTTCAGCATTTGATGCTGAGGCCTTGGAAGCTCGCGACATTGATGGCTTTGCCGATTTGTCACAGTTTACGCCAGGTCTGGTAACGTATCCAGCTGCGGCGAACTCCAACGGGTTTAGAATCTTCATGCGTGGTATCGGTACAGGTGACCCTCAGCATGGTCTCGACAGTAAGGTCGCCATGTATGTGGACGGCATGTATATGGGTAAAATCATCGGTATTGCTTTCGATAGCCCAGACCTTGCAAGAGCGGAAGTTCTTAAAGGTCCTCAGGGGTCACTTTATGGTCGTAACGCCGTTGCCGGTGCTATTAACCTGATTTCTGCAAAACCAAACCCGGATGAATATTTCGGTAAGGTTGAAGTTGGTTTTGGTTCTTTCAGTCAAAGAGAAGCTCAGGGTTCTGTGAATATTCCGCTTGATGACTCTTCAGCGATTAGATTGTCAGCTTACTTCTCAGAACATGGTGGTTGGGTCGACAATAAAGGCCTGGGTGAAAACTTCGCCGCCAGTGATAAGGTCGGTTACAGATTTGCATATTTGAACGAAGTTAACGACAAACTGACCGTTAACTTCGCTGCTGATTACAGCAATATGGAAAACACACCGCTTTATTATCAAGCTGTTCCGGATGGAGCTTACCAGCCTGCTGAAGCATCACTTTTCGGTTTTGCAGGTGTCTTAACACCACGTAATGGTCGTCAGGATTCAGCTAACTCTTTGCAAAATGTTGGCAGAGGCGAGATGGAAACAATGGGTGTTTCTTTGACGGCTGAATATGACCTTGCTGATAATCACAAAGTCAAATTCAATGTCGGTTACAGAACACAAGACGGTGCACGTGCAGTATCACTTCAGCCTGATGTCGGTCAAATTGAAGCGGTTCAAGTCGGCTCCGGTCCGTATCTAGGTGATCTGGTTCCAGGTGTTAGCTTAGGTTTGAATGCGATTACGGGCGGTTATCTAGAAAATATTGCTGCCCTTGCTGCCGGTCCCAATAACCCGACAGGATTTATTCCTTTCCGAAGCGGATTCCTTCAGGCTCTAGCTACACCAATGACTGACTTCTACAATAGTGTCAGCACAGGTCCGGATGACCACAAGCAGACACAAGTAGAGGTTACCTTTACGGGTGATGTCATGGACGGCAAGTTAGAATATACAGCCGGCCTGTATTACCTCAATGAGGATACAGCAACCAACAGAGACGTTGATGGTGGCTACAGAAATCCAACAGATGCTCAGGCCTTTGTTGACTTTGGTACAGCTCTTGGTTTTTGTAATCCTGCTGTTTACGCAGCGGCGCCAAACCCAACAACAGCATTTGTTGCTGGTTGTACCGCAGGTTTCCGGAACTCCAGACAAGGTTCAGGTCTGCCTTTGATTGTTGAAACTGATGCTCTTGCAGCGTATTCACAATTCACATACCACGCTCAAGATAATCTGCGTCTTACAGCTGGTTTCCGTGTTTCTGATGAAGAAAAAGATGTTGTCCAACAACCTCTTTCACCTCTCTTTGGTGATAATATTGACGTGCTTGGTAACGTTATTCCTCAGAATGTGGCTTCCACTTCTTTTGACAGTGCGGACCCAACCATCATGGTTGAGTATGACTTTAACGAAGACACAATGCTTTATGTGTCTCGTACCGAGTCATTCCGTGCCGGTGGTTTCAACGAAACAGCAACCTCCTCACCTGATCCGGTTTTGGGTTATGGTGAAGACTTGGTTTTCGATCCAGAAGAAATCACAGCTTATGAAATTGGTATCAAAAGCACATTCAATGATGGGCGTACCCGTTTGAATGTTGCTGCGTTCCAATATGAGCTGGAAAATGAACAGTTTAACGTTCCAAAAGAGCCATCTGTTGCAACGAACCGCTCCATAGTGAACACAAATTCTGAAATGGAAGGTTTCGAGTTTGATTTCGTCCATCTGATTGGTGACAACTTTACCGTGTCCGGTAATGCCGCCTACACAGATGTTCAAAATGATCCTGTTGTAAACCCATATCTCTGTCAGCCTCCTGGCGCACGCGCTGTAATTTGTGCTCTTGCACCTGCGGGAACGCCTAATGTTGTCGATCCAAGAGATCAGCCTCTCGGTGTTCCTGAGTGGGCCTATACAATTGCTCTTGATTATAACAAGCAGTTGACTGACAGGCTGGACATGTACGCACACATTAACTTGAACCACAAAGATGAGCATCTTTCCTCGCAGGATGAAGGAAATGATGAGCATGATTTGATCAATGTTAATATGAAGTTTAACTATGAGCTTTCTAGCGGTAATACTGCCTTCCTGAAATTCTGGGGCAAAAACATTACTGATGAAGAATATCGTATTGATGGTATCGGCTTTAGAGCGCTTTCTTATGATGTTTTCGTATTTGGCGAGCCAGCTTCTTATGGCGTGTCAATGGGTATGAACTTCTAAGTTACTCTCATATATCAAGATTGAAACGGCGGGGTTTTTTTCCCCCCCTTTTTTTTTTTTTTTTTTTTTATTAAGTTTGTTTAAAATTTTAATTTTTTTAAAATTGGGTTTTTATTTTTTTTTTTTTTTTTTTAAAAAATAGTTTTTTTTTTTTTTTTTTTTCTTGAAGGGGAAAAAAAAATTTTTTGGTTAATAAAAATAAAAAAAAAAAAAAAAAATTTAATAAAAATAAAGAGAA
>ALYF01000015.1 GCA_000293845.2 alpha proteobacterium IMCC14465
CATGTCGAAAGAGAAGTTTGAGCGCACGAAGCCTCACGTTAACATTGGAACGATTGGTCATGTTGATCATGGTAAGACGACGTTGACTGCAGCGATTACGAAGGTTTTATCAGAGAGTGGCGGCGCGGAGTTTTCTGATTACGCTGATATTGATAAAGCGCCTGAGGAGAAGGAGCGCGGCATTACGATTTCCACGGCTCATGTTGAGTATGAGACGGATGGTCGTCACTATGCTCACGTTGATTGCCCTGGTCACGCTGATTATGTGAAGAACATGATTACTGGCGCGGCTCAGATGGATGGCGCGATTTTGGTTGTTAATGCTGCTGATGGTCCGATGCCTCAGACCCGGGAGCATATTTTGCTTGCGCGTCAGGTTGGTGTTCCAGCGCTTGTTGTGTTTTTGAACAAGGTTGACCAGGTTGATGATGAAGAGCTTCTTGAGCTTGTTGAGATGGAAGTTCGTGAGCTTTTATCTTCTTATGAGTTCCCTGGCGATGATATTCCGATTGTTAAGGGTTCTGCGCTTGCGGCACTTGAGGGTCGTGATGACGCGATTGGTAAGGAAGCGATTTTGTCTTTGATGACCGAAGTTGATGCTTATATTCCTCAGCCTGACCGCCCGAAGGATCAGCCATTTTTGATGCCGATTGAGGATGTTTTCTCGATTTCGGGTCGTGGTACGGTTGTTACGGGTCGTGTTGAGCGCGGTGTTGTTAATGTTGGCGAAGAGATTGAGATTGTGGGTATCAAGGATACTCAGGTGACGACGTGCACGGGTGTTGAGATGTTCCGTAAGCTTCTTGATCAGGGTGAAGCCGGCGATAATGTTGGTGTTCTTCTGCGTGGTACGAAGCGCGAGGAAGTTGAGCGTGGTCAGGTTCTTTGTCATCCTGGTTCGATCAAGCCGCATACGAAGTTTAAAGCTGAGGCTTATATTTTGACGAAAGAGGAGGGTGGTCGTCACACGCCATTCTTCACGAATTATCGTCCACAATTCTACTTCCGTACGACGGATGTTACGGGTGTTTGTCAGTTGCCGAGCGGCACTGAGATGGTTATGCCTGGCGATAATGTTGAGATGGAAGTTGAGCTTATTGTGCCGATTGCGATGGAAGAGAAGCTGCGCTTTGCGATCCGTGAAGGCGGCAGAACAGTCGGCGCTGGCGTCGTCTCATCAATCATCGAGTAGGACTT
>ALYF01000016.1 GCA_000293845.2 alpha proteobacterium IMCC14465
CGAAGGTTTTTTAGGGGGCGAAAAATTTTTATGCGCATTAAAAAGAAGAAAAAAAAAAGGGGGGGGTCAACCCGCCTCTTTCAATTTGTAATTGCTCAAAAATTTTTCAGATTTCTCCAAATAATTTTAACAAACAACTTTTACCTTTAGGTTTACCAGCTCATTGAAGCTGTCAGGCCATAAGTGACTGGCTCTCCAAAATAACCGAGTGTCATACCGCCAAAACCTGCACCGAAATCAATGTAGTTTGCGATATATTCTTCATCTCCGATATTTTTACCCCAGAGCGTCAGCTTCATGCTGTCATTACCGAATGGCAAGTCTGACCAGATGAGCTGGGCATCAACTGTGCCGCGGGACTCAATCTGCGTGTTGTAGGCGTTATATCCGCCACCATCACCACCGACCAATGCATATGGGAAAGCAAAATGGTCATCAACATATGAATAATCAACATTCAATTTGAGGGAACCATTTTCACTATTCATCAAATCAGCATCAAAACCAACACCCAGAGTATTTTCAGGCGCATGAGGTAAAGCTCTGTTATCACCAACATTGACACCAAGTTCCAAGAACTCGTCATATTCAGAATCTAAATAACCATAGCTGAATCTCATCATCAGGCTTTCATTCGCCATGAACAGCGCCTCAATTTCAAGACCACTAATGGTAGCTTGACCGGCGTTTCTCACGTTAGAAGCCGCCGCACCTTGTGCAGTGAAGATGGATAATTGCATATCTTCATGCTCATTGGTGAACAGGGCTGTATTCAACTGTAGACGATCTTCCATCAGGCGCATCTTCGCACCAATCTCAAAAGATTGAACCTCTTCAGCTTCATATGGATTTGTTGTTTCACCGATTGTACCGGCTTCCCCATTAAAACCACCTGATTTAAAGCCCTTAGCAATACGCGCATAGAGATTAATGTCATCATTATAGGCATATTCAAATGCAAGCTCTGGTGACACATCGTCAAAATCTGTTGAGGCAGTTGTTCCAGCAGGAATAAATGTACATGGGAAAGTATTCGCACATGCCGTAATTGTTGCCGGATCACTCGATGCGAGGGCAATATTTGTTCGGACGATATTCTTTTCCTCTTCCGTGTAACGTAGGCCGCCTTTGACCGTCAATTGGTCAGTCAATGGATAATCGAGCTGTGCATAAACTGCATAGGCTTCCGTTTCACTGCCATATTGAGAGTCAAACGATACGCCGCCACCAAAATATTGTTGCGGGTTATTCGTGTAGGCATCATCTGAGTAATAATAAGCGCCGACAACATAATTAATATCGCCGCGTGACCCAACAAGCTGGAATTCCTGACTCTGAGACTCAAAGTCTGTGTAACGCGCTGTATGCGCAATAAAGTAAGGTGAACCGTCAAGATCCAAATCATCAGACCATTCCATATCACGAATACCTGTAATCGATTTGAAGACAGCATCATCAAGCTCGACTTCGAGCGTTAAGGAGTGACCTTTGATTTTAGATTTTTCCTGCACAGTATTATCAAGTTGGACATTTTCCTGCCTGTCAGCAAAGACATGCTGGTCAAGTGGGAAGAATGCACCACCAAATGCATAGAAAGGTGATGCAGGGTCCCAAATCCCCCCAGCACTCACACGAACTGGCTGTGAATATGGCGGGTTCTGAGTGATGTTGCTGTAATCATAGGTATAATCAATCACAACATTATCTGTAACATCATAGCTGAATGCTACGAGCGCAGATACTTGGTCTTTATCTTCTAAATCGCCATCGGGCCCGGAAGATTCGACAACACCGTCACGATCCAGCATATAGGCTGAAATTTTCGTACGTAGTTTACCTGTTTGTCCTATATCCATACTCAGCTTCGTGTGCTTACGGTTGTAATTACCGATACCGATTTCAGCGGATACACCAGACTCATCTGACGGCGCTTTCGTGACAACATTAATGGCACCGGCAAGTGTGTTACGGCCATAAAGCGTTCCTTGAGGTCCACGCAATACTTCCATTCTCTCCACATCGGCAACATCAAAGATACCGCCCTGTGTCTTACCGATATAAACGCCGTTCATATACATACCAACGGTCGTTTCCCATGTAATGGCCGGGTTAATGGTCACACCACCACGAATTGAAATTTGTGCAGCCGTCGCATTATTTGGCGCATAAGCAATTCGAAGGTTTGGCGTATATTTTTCAAGGCCTGAAATTGAGGACATCTGGCGTTCTTCCAAAAAGTCACTACTATAGGCTGAAACCGCAGCTGCTACTTCTTGCAAACTTTCTTCACGCTTTTGAGCTGTGACAACAATTTCATCCAGAGCCTGCGCTGAAGAAGAGGACACATTCATCCCCCCTGAAACAACCGCAGCAAGCCCAAAAACAAAAGTTTTTTTATACATCTTATCGAAAGATAATTTACTCGTGTTTAGGCGCATCTATATTCCCTCCATTGTAATAAGGTGCAATTACAAGGTTACAAATTTGCTTACATTGATAAATGAACATAATTCGGAAAATAAAGATAAATATCCCATTGTTGTAATTATGCATCACTGAAAAAGGAAGGAATTTCCCAGATTTTAGGGGTTTTTTGCCAAATTGGTCGGAGTGGCGGGATTTGAACCCACGACCCCTTGTCCCCCAGACAAGTGCGCTACCGGGCTGCGCTACACTCCGTCCAATTAAAGGCTATGGGCTATTATCTAGGAGTTTTTAAGAGAAGACGCAACAGGGTTTATTGCGCGCATCATTCTTTAGTTTTAAGAAGCTGCTTCGCTTTCTCCAAAGTCTCACGAATATTTTGAAGGGCTATTTTTGTTTTGGGATTAGGGCCTGTATTTTCATCATCAGAAACAATCACCGGATCAAGACCGGCGGCATCGGAACGCAATAACACACTGGCACCTTTTTCTTTGAGCAGCTTTTGCACGCCCTTAATCGTCATCCCCTTATCGTGAAGTAAATGCTTAATACCCTCTATTAAAGCAATATCATCCGGCCGGTATAGCCGCCGCCCGCTTGCATTTTTAATGGGTTGAATCTGGTTGAACTTGCCTTCCCAAAATCGCAATACATGGGTGTCAACTTGCAGAATTTCTGCCACTTCACTGATGGATTTAAAGGCTTGTGGTGACTTTGTCACTTGGATATTAATTTCTTAAAGGCTTCATTTATACGGTCTTTCATCACATGGCTGGCACGAAATGACAGGACACGGCGCGGCGTGATAGGGACTTCTTCCCCGGTTTTCGGATTGCGCCCAATGCGCCCGCTTTTTTGGCGCACGGAGAATGTTCCGAAAGAAGACAGTTTAACTTCTTCCCCCCCGACCAAGGCCGTGGATACTTCGTCTAGCACAGCTTCCACAATTTCAGATGACTCAACGCGGGAAAGACCGATTTCATTATAGACGGCTTCACTCAAATCAGCACGTGTTAGTGTTTTGTTTGACATGTAACCTCCAAATTTAAGCTTAAATATAAGCACATGGAATAGACTGGTAACAACTGATTTTTATAGTAAATAAAGACTTTATTTATTTTTATTAAGTGAAATTTATAAAACCGTGGACATTTTAAACGCCTAATATCCAAAATTCAGCCGCTATTCTTGAGAAGCAAGCAGTTCTTCTTCCATTTCATCTAACTCAACAGCAATTTTGTCGGACATTTTATTGGCAGCCACCTCAATGGCAAGCTCCACCGCAGACGCAATACCTTCTGGCGACGCACCGCCATGGCTTTTAACAACAACCCCGTTCAAACCAAGAAACATCCCGCCATTTGCATTGTCAGGATTCATCCGTTCACGTAAGGCGCCAATACCTCCCCGGGCAAACAAATAACCAATACGGGCAAAAACAGAACTTCTTAAAACTTGCTTGAGATAAGCGCTCATCATCTTGGCAACGCCCTCAGCAGTTTTCAACGCCACATTACCGGTAAATCCATCGGTAACAACAACATCAACACCCCCCTGAAAAATACCGTCTCCCTCAACATAGCCACAAAAATTAAGCGAAGAAGCCGTGAGCAGTTCTGCGGCCTGTTTAACACTATCCGTGCCCTTCATTTCCTCAACACCGATATTGAGAAGACAAATTCTTGGGCTTTCCAATCCAAAAATGATACGGGCATAAGCATCACCCATAACCGCAAATTGAAAATATTGTTCCGCCGAGCCACCAATCGTGGCACCCATATCAAGCAGAACTGTTTCACCCTTCATAGTCGGCCAGATAGCTGCAATCGCCGGGCGTTCAATACCGTTCAGCGTTTTCAATATAACTTTAGACATCGCCATCAGCGCGCCAGTATTCCCTGCAGACACGGCACCATCAGCTTTGCCTGTATTCACCGCATCAATCGCCTGCCACATGCTGCTTGTCTTGCGCCCATGCCTTAAAGCCTGGCTGGGTTTCATATCCATATCGATAGCGACATCACAATGATGGACTTCGCTGACCGCTTTCAGTGTCGGAAATTTTTCGAGAAGCGGCGTTATTTCTTCCGAATCCCCAAACAATAAAAAACTTGTATCCGGTCGATGCGCTAAAGCAATCGTCACACCTGCGAGAACGGTTTCCGCATCTCGGTCACCACCCATAACATCAATCGATATTCTTGTTTGAGACATGAATTACTCGTCAAAGTTAGTATAATCGCGGTAATCTAACCTAATCTATTGTTATAGCAACGCCTAATCAATCCACTATTGGAGGCGTAAGTTTTTCCAGAATTGCGAAAGGGTTATCCTGTTTCTGGTCATCTTCATTATCGTCGGACTCTATATAACTCATAGATGCATCTGTTTTTCTCGGATAAGGGCTGATGCCGAGTGATAAGGTCTGTATTGCTATTTCCCCAATATCCGCCCGTCCATTTTCCAGTGCTTCAGGCAAATCCTCATCTTCATTATCTGAAAGCCCTTTCGTCAGATGTTCTGGTAGAAGAAAAAAGGATAATGGCTCTTCAATATGCTGTCTCATTACCTCGAGACTGACCCCACAAATTTGTTTAATATCCGCCTGAATAACACCTTCAACTCTCAAACCCTGCTTCCGCCATGGATTAATCTCAACATCCAGGCGCAAATTTTCTAAGGCCTCGACCCCAAGCCGTTTTGTCAGCGCCTGACATTCATCCTCCAAGCCGGAGGTTTCTAAACGCGTGCCGGAAGGTTTTATTTTGGCAATATCTATGATGCGACTGAACTCATTATTCATATCTGCACCTTCTAACTCTGAAGCCTGTAGCTCTGAAGCCTGTAGCTCTGAAGCCTGTAACTCTAAATCTTGGCTCAATTCAATTCATTATCAAAAGAAAAAATGTCGCGCGATAAGAGTTGATTCAAAGGCACCTGGCTTAACGACGCATCTAATTGCGTCATATACGTTGCCAACATCACAGCGCGTTGCTGATTCTCGTCACCATCAGACTCGGCAAAAAAGTTTCTATGAATAACCGATGTTAGCTGGTCGGAACCGGCATCTACCACCTCATCATAAGCAGCGACACGCCCATAAAATGCTTCGGCCATTTTTTTAATTTTTTTGCTAACGCTCAAATCCCCGACGCCCATTTCCCGCATTGCCTGGTCCATATCTCTGAAAAACAGGTCAAAAATCACCTGCCCCGCACCATGCCGCCCCTGCCCATCAGCCTTAAGACGACGCAACACAAGATAGATATGCATAACGAGAATTTCAAACCTGCCATCGAAATCATCATTAGCTCCTTTCGGCCCATAAAGCGCAGGCTTTCGCGCCTGCTTCATAATGGCGGTATAAACCGGCAGATACATATCCACCTCTTTATTCATACCCAATAAAGATCTGATAGAATTAACGAGAGATAAAAAGAATTGTCGCATGCTTCACCTTGATTCAGTGTGACTGAAGCGCAAAATAGCCCTCTTGCACAAAAGGTCAAGATGGCTGTATCACTAGGAAACTTTAAGTTAAGAGTTTATAAGTGTCACAACACATATTTGCATTATGAAAGCTAACCAATGACCGGAACAATCACGGATAAGAAAACTACCCTCACAACATCTCTAAGCAAATATATGCGGTTCGGGACGCTCACGCTTACAGCCTCTTTAGTGGCAGCCCAAATCGCCTGTGCGCCGATTGTTTCCAATGTCGGTTATGTGTTCGACCAGCAAACCCTTGAGCAAGTTACTATTGGGTCTTCCAGCAAGGAAATGGTGCGGAGTGTTATGGGGTCGCCCTCAACCATCGCATCGGTAGATGGGTCGTCTTATTTCTATATTGCAAGCCGTATTGAAACCAATTCATATCAAAAGCCCGTAGTGACGGACCGCAAGATTGTAGCCATCTATTTTGATGAGAATGACATTGTGAGCGATATTGGCGGCTACACGCTTGAGGATGGCAATATTGTGGCTTTTGTCGATCGCGTGACAGAGACCAGAGGTAAAGAACTGAGCCTGCTGTCTCAACTCTTTGGCAATCTCGGACGATTTAATTCTGGTAACCCGAACGCTTTACCCAGCAACTAATTTATTCATTCAGGCATTAAAAAACCCCGACACCTTAAAGGCGCCGGGGTTTATTTTTGTAACTGTTAAACGCTAATGAGCCAAAACAGCCAGCAGCAGAAGTGCCACAATATTGGTGATTTTAATCATCGGGTTAATCGCAGGACCGGCAGTATCCTTGTAAGGATCACCGACCGTATCACCCGTCACAGCTGCTTTATGAGCTTCTGAGCCCTTGCCGCCATGATTACCGTCCTCAATATATTTTTTCGCATTGTCCCATGCGCCACCACCGGCAGTCATGGAAAGGGCCACAAACAGACCCGTAACAATCACACCAAGAAGCATGGCACCCAGCGCAGAGAAAGCCGCGCCACGGTCAGCAATTTGTTCAACAATAAAGTAAACAGCAATCGGTGACAGTACCGGTAACAATGAAGGAATAATCATTTCCTTAATCGCCGAACGGGTCAGCAAGTCAACAGCTGCCGTATAATCCGGCTTTTCTTCACCCGTCATAATACCTGGCTTTTCACGGAACTGACGGCGTACTTCTTCAACAATCGCGCCACCGGCACGACCAACAGCCATCATACCCATCGCACCAAACAGGTACGGTAACAGGCCACCAATAAAGAGGCCAGCAACGACATATGGATTAGAAAGTGAGAAGTCGACTGTCACATCTGCAAAGTAAGAAAATCTCTCTGGATTGGCAGAGAAATACTTCAAATCTTCCGTATAGGCCGCAAACAGAACCAGCGCACCAAGGCCAGCAGAACCAATAGCATAGCCTTTTGTGACCGCTTTGGTTGTGTTACCGACAGCGTCCAACGCATCTGTTGTGTTGCGCACATCTTCCGGCAAGTCAGCCATTTCGGCAATACCACCGGCATTATCCGTAACAGGCCCGAAAGCGTCGAGCGCAACGACCATTCCGGCAAGCGCAAGCATGGTTGAAACCGCAATCGCAATACCAAACAGACCCGCAAGGCTGTAGGTCGAAAGAATACCTGCGACAATAACGAGTGCAGGCAAAGCCGTAGCTTCCATGGAAACTGCCAGACCCTGAATAACATTCGTACCATGTCCGGTGACCGAAGCCGCCGCAACCGACTTAACCGGACGATAATTCACGCCGGTATAATATTCAGTAATCCAGATAATCAGACCCGTAATGACAAGACCCAGAACGCCACAGATATAGAGATCCATACCCGTGAAGCCTGACTCTTCAATCTGACCAAGGCCAATATAATTGTCGGTGACAAAATACAGCGCAATGAGCGAGAGAACAGCAGAAGCGATAAAGCCTTTATAGAGCGCGCCCATGATAGAGTTATTGCTGCCAAGGCGGACAAAGAATGTGCCAATAATAGAGGTAACAATACATGTCGCCCCAATCGCAAGTGGATATACCATCAGCGCCAGCTCGTTAAAGAAGATAGAGGCCAGAACCATTGTTGCCACAATCGTGACCGCATAGGTTTCAAACAAGTCAGCCGCCATACCCGCACAGTCACCTACATTATCACCTACATTATCAGCAATTGTAGCAGGGTTACGGGGGTCATCCTCAGGGATACCGGCTTCAACTTTACCAACCAAGTCGCCACCAACATCAGCACCTTTTGTGAAGATACCGCCGCCCAAACGAGCAAAAATTGAGATAAGCGATGCACCAAATCCAAGTGCGACCAGCGCGTCAATAACTTCACGACTTGACGGGTCAAGACCCATAAATTGGGTGAGTACGACAAAGTAAACAGCAACAGACAAAAGCGCCAGCCCCGCAACCAGCATGCCGGTGACAGCACCTGAGCGGAACGCAATCGACAGACCTGCGCCCAGACTTTCGCTGGCAGCCTGGGTTGTCCGCACATTGGCACGCACGGATACGAGCATGCCGATATAGCCTGCAACACCAGAGAGAGTCGCGCCGACAAGAAATCCGATAGCGACTTTAAGGCCAAGTAACCAGCCCACCAGAACTGCAATTATGGCGCCAACAATGGCAATAGTTGTGTATTGACGGTTCAGGTATGCAGCAGCACCCTGCTGAATGGCCAATGCAATTTCCTGCATTCTTTCGTTACCGGCATCTGCGGCCATAATGCTTCTAATCGCATATACGCCGTAGAGAATTGCCAGAACCCCTGCTCCAATAATAAGCATCATGTCTGTGCTCATGGGTATCATCCTCATTTCATTTATTTGTGGGAATTGAAAACATCCCGTTAAAGTTTCAGGAAAATCGCAAATTCCGTTGAAAAAGGCAACAGGCTATCAGAAAAAGGTGTTGTTATTTTTTTGAACCAAAATGTGAGAAACCTGAAAAGCCATTTTCCGACAAATCAGAAAAAGGCTGTTTAAGCGCCGCGCCATCGGAATCTAGCAGAATAAGCTCCTTACCATCCACAACATGCCCGATTTTAACCAGCTGTATGCCATGGTCTACTGCAACTTGCATCAACGCGTCATAATTCTCAGAAGCGGCGGTAAAGGCCAATTGATAATCATCTCCGCCATTTAACTGCGCCATTAAATACATTGGGTCCTCATCTGCAAATGGGATTGCCGAGATGTTGAGCGCCATGCCACAGCCAGATGCCTTACAAATATGTCCCAAATCAGCGGCAAGACCGTCAGAAACATCAACCGCCGATGATATATAAGGCGCGGCTGCAAGAGCAAAAGCCAGAGGCGGTTGGGGATGCTCAAACAAGTCTCTGCAGAGTGATGACCGCCCAGCTTTGGCATCTTCAAGGCCAATATAGCCGTGACCAATCGTTCCTGTTACGAAAACGTCCTCACCGGACTTTGCGCCGGCGCGTTGAACCATGCATCCCGTCGCCACCTCACCAATTAAAGTCAGGCCAAACATGGCCTTATCCGGCGCGGCGACAGTATCGCCACCAAGCAGGCTTATATTGTAAGTCTTTAACGCCACACCGACCTGATCCGCAAATGCCGCAATCCAGCCTTCCGTAACATTTTGATGCGGCGCAAAATTAAGCAAACACACTTTCGGGGTTGCGCCCTTGGCAGTCAAATCAGAAACATTAACCCCAAAAAGCTTGGCAGCAATCTTCTCCGGCGGGGTATCGGGGAGATAATGCACCCCTTCAATAATCGTGTCGGTGGTCAACACCAAATCATATCCATGGGTCGGTGAATAAAGCGCGGCATCGTCCTGCAAGCCAAAAGCCCCCTCAGCTTCTGCAAGGGGTGCAAAATATTTGCGTATCAGATCAAACTCGTTTTTCTGAGACATGATTTTTCAAGACGTTACTTCTTAAGGCCTAACTGAATTAGCAATTTTTTCAAATATGGCATTCGCCATCCCCGCTTCAGGCGCATTGAAATAAGCATGCGCCATCGACGTATACTCAGAAATACAGACCTTAGCCGGAATATCTTTACAAAACATCAGTTCAAAAGTGCCGGCACGCATAATGGCGCGTAACGTAATATCCAGACGCCTCAGCACCCAACCTTCGCGCAATAGATCATTAATGGCTTTATCAATCTGGCGTTGCTCATCAACCACCCCGCGTAACAAAGCCTCAAAATGATCACGGTCTGCATCCAGAAAATTGTCTTTTGCGTCTACAGTTTCAACAGGCCCATCAGCCGTCTCTATCGGAAAGGCCAGACGGTAAGTGTTGAATTCTTCAATGATTTTTTCAAGCGGGGTCGCCGCAATATCCATTTGATACAAAGCCTGCACAGCCATAAGCCGCGCGGCTTCCCGGCCGCTATGCGCCCCAACGGCGACGCTCATCTGGTATCCTTTAAATCGTCACGAATAGACATTAGCCTTAACGCCGCCACAGCCGCCCCGCCGCCTTTATTTTTGTTGTTCTTGTCACAGCGCGCCCAGGCTTGCGCTTCATTTTCGACTGTTTGAATACCATTACCGATGGCGAGGCGGTGTTGAATACCAATATCCATTAAACCTCTCGCACTTTCGGCACAGACTGTATCGTAATGCGTTGTCTCACCTCTAATGACAACCCCCAATGCGACATAAGCATCATACTGACCTGTATCTTCTGCAAAGCCGATGGTCGCAGGAATTTCCAGAACACCGGGGACAGCAATGCGCTCATACGCATATCCCGCGGCTTCTATCTCTGCGACAGCACCCTCAACAAGTGCATCGGTCAAAGGTTCGTAAAACCGGGCTTCCACAATGAGAATTTTCTTATTAGTCAAAATCAGTCCTTTTCCCCAAACACCGCACGTTGACCAACAACTTCAATATCATACCCTTCAAGCCCTACAATCATGCGCGGCGTGTCGGATAATAGCTCAATTTCTTTCAAATTTAAATTCAGCAGAATTTGCGCGCCAATTCCATATTCTCTGAGGCGAAGTGGCTCTTTAGAATTCTCCAGCGGGTGCATAGCATCCGAGAATGGCGTCGGGGACGTGTTTCTAATCAGCACCACAACGCCTCTACCCTCTTCAGCGATTATTTCAAGCGAACGTTGCAAAACCCGCCCTCTATTTGCGGCGTTACCAACTTTTTGACCAAATAAATCAAGCAGGATGTTTTCCGCATGCATCCGAACAAGAACAGGCTCATCTGTCGAAATATCGCCCTTAATAAGCGCGATATGCTCCTCATTTTCAATGACGTTTTTAAAAACCACCGCCTTGAAATCAATATCGCCGAGCAATTTGACATCTTCTTCAAAAATACGCTCAACCAGCGTGTCATGGCGGCGGCGATAGGCAATCAAATCTGAGATTGTGCCAAGCTTCAGCCCATGGAGTTGGGCAAATTGCACCAGATCAGGCAAGCGCGCCATACTGCCATCATCATTCATTATTTCACAAATAACCCCCGCCGAATAAAGCCCGGCGAGACGCGCAATATCCACCGCCGCTTCTGTATGTCCGGCGCGTACCAGCACACCACCGGGCTTTGAGACGAGCGGAAACACATGCCCAGGGGAAACAATGTCTGCCGCATTTTTGGTCGGATCAATGGCGACCGATACCGTATGGGCGCGGTCATGGGCTGAAATACCCGTAGAGATACCCTCGCGCGCCTCGATTGAAACAGTAAAAGCCGTCTGGTGACGTGACTGGTTCTGCGAGGACATAAGCGACAAGTCGAGTTGTTGCGAACGCTCTTCGGTCAAAGCAAGACAAATCAGCCCGCGTCCGTATTTTGCCATGAAATTAATCGTCTCAGGCGTCACCATCTGTGCCGGCACAACAAGGTCACCCTCATTCTCACGGTCTTCTGCATCGACAAGAACAATCATCTTGCCATTACGCACATCTTCAATGATTTCTTCTGTCGTGGAGAGATATTGTCCAAATTCTGACATATGGTCTTCCTTTTCGCTTGCGGGTGAGCATACACCCATTTGCGGATTAGTCGTTTACTTCTTTTAATCTGGCGACATATCTTGCCAGCACATCAATTTCGATATTGACCAAATCGCCGGGCTTGGATTGCCCCCAAGTCGTAACAGCTTGCGTATGAGGGATCATATTGACCCCAAAATTATTACCGCGAACTTCATTCACCGTAAGAGATGTTCCGTCCAGTGTGACTGAGCCTTTAGAGGCGATAAACATGGCCAGCTCTTCCGGTGCCGCAAACACAAAGCGAAGGCTGTCACCATCAGGTTCGATTGATTTAATCTCGGCTATCCCATCAACATGACCTGACACAATATGGCCGCCAAGTTCATCACCCATCTTTAACGCCCGCTCAAGGTTCAGCTTGCTACCCACCGCCCAGTTTTTAGCGGTTGTCACATTGAGCGTTTCGGCCGAAGCTTCGACAGCAAAACGCGGGGACGGGTTTTGCATTTTTTCAATCACCGTCAGGCAAACACCAGAACAGGCGATTGAAGCACCAATATCAATGCCGTGAGTGTCGTAAGATGTCTCAATGACGTAACGCGTATCACCCATCTGGGTGACCTCACATATTGTGCCAACATCTGAAATTATTCCGGTAAACATGAGCGTCCTTTTAAGTCATTCATTATACTAAGTCCCTGCTTGTTGAGAGAGACTTGTTTATCAAAACAGTAAGCTAGCGCGGCGATAGAAAAAAATCTGATCTTTTGCCGCTGCCTGCAGGTCTGCTCCAATAGATATGTCAGTTGGCCAAATTTCAACCCGCGTCATAGAATAGTTTGTTTGCAGGCTCATATTTTCAATACCCATAAATTGCAAATCACTTTGCTCAGGCGGCCATGTACTCTCCTCAATGCCAAATGGCGCTTGGAAGTGAATAATCTCATCCACGCTGTCAGCGTCTAAAAATGCCTTGGCTAATCGCGGCCCACCCTCCAGCAAAACGCGGGTAACCCCTTTTTGACCTAGCGCAACCAACATATCCTGCGGGGACGTCTCATGTAACACAATCAGCTTCTCATGAGCTGAAAGCACATAATCATCCGGCAGGTTTTTCTGGCTGGTCGCCACAGCCGGTATAGGACTTTGCGCCGCCAGACCTGGTAAGCGACAATTCAGCTTGGGGTTATCAGCTTCCAATGTGCCGCGCCCGACCAAAATAACATCATGCTCGGCGCGCATGAGATGCATGCGTCGTTGAGCCATTTTGCCGGTCAATTGTCGCGCATGGTGCGGCGGGGTGCGCATCATGCCATTTTTATCTGTGGCAATTTTCAATGTAACCATTGGCCGCTTGAGATGTTGAAGGCTTAAAAAGCCGATATTTAAATCTCTAGCGAGATTTGTGATGTCGTCATCATAGAGCCTAACCGTCACCCCAGCCGCCTCAAGCATCTCAATGCCCCGACCGGCAACGCGCATATCGGGGTCCTTTAGGGCGATATGTACCTCTGTCACACCTGCCTTGACTAAGGCCGCAGCACAAGGGCCTGTCTGCCCCTGATGTGCGCATGGCTCCAATGTAACATAGGCTGTTGCGGCTGTTGCGGCTGTTGCGGCTGTTGCGGCTGTTGCGCCGGATGCATGCGCTTCAGCTTGGGACGCGGCTTGAGAAGCTGCTTGAGACAATGCCTCGGTTTCCGCATGAGGTCTGCCGCCGGGTTGAGTCCACCCTCTCCCAACAATTTTTCCTTGCTTTACAATCACACAGCCAACAGCCGGATTAGGCGCAACCCGTCCAAGCCCGCGACGCGCCAAATGCAAAGCGAGTGACATAAAATCTTTATCTGTTTTTGTGAGTGGCGGCTTATCGATCATCAGCCAACCTTATTGTTAAATAAGTGAACAGGAATGTAGGGACTAATCCCCATAACCTTCGACAACAGGCCCTTCGCCAACAGGCATGTCACCGAGGAACTCCTCAAAGTCCTTAGCTTCTCTGAAGTCACGATAAACAGAAGCAAATCTGACATAAGCAACCTGATCAAGAGCAAATAGACCTTCCATAACCATTTCACCGATGGTCTTGGCAGGAATTTCTCCCTCACCCAGATTTTCCAATCGGCGGACAATACCACTAACCATACGCTCGACGCGCTCCTGCTCAACAGGTCTTTTACGCAGAGCAATTTGCACTGAACGCATAAGCTTATCCCTGTCAAACGGGACTTTACGTCCGGTATTTTTAACGATTGTCAGTTCCCTGAGTTGGATACGCTCAAAAGTCGTGAACCTACCGCCACAATCTGCGCAATGGCGGCGACGGCGGATAACAGCATTATCCTCCGTGGGACGGCTATCCTTAACCTGTGTCTCATTATTATTGCAATAAGGACAGCGCATCAGCCAATTTCCTGGGTTTAGTAGATTGGAAAGTTACCGCAAAGCTCGGTCACTTCAGCTCTGACCTTGGCTTCGGCCTGCGGGGCTTCATCCGCACCGGACTGGGCAACAGCATCCAACACCTCGGCAATTAAATCGCCAACTTTGCGGAATTCATTAACCCCAAAACCACGCGTCGTCGCGGCAGGTGTACCAAGGCGAATGCCAGACGTAATCATCGGCTTTTCAGGGTCAAATGGCACACCATTTTTGTTGCAGGTGATGGATGCCCGCTCAAGAGCAATTTCAGCAACCTTACCGGTCAAGCCTTTTGGACGTAAATCAACCAGAACAAGGTGATTATCCGTGCCACCGGAAACAATATCAAAACCGTGACCTTTCAGCGTATCCGCCAAAGCGCGAGCATTATTTACGACTTGTTGGATGTAAAGCTTAAAATCAGGCTGTAACGCTTCACCAAAAGCAACAGCTTTAGCAGCAATCACATGCATCAGCGGCCCACCCTGAATACCTGGGAAAATCGCTGAATTAAACTTTTTACCCAAATCCAGATCATTTGACAGGATGAGACCACCCCTTGGTCCGCGTAAGGTTTTATGCGTTGTTGTCGTTACAGCATGTGCATGCGGGATAGGGCTAGGATGCGCGCCCCCCGCAACCAGACCGGAGATATGCGCCATATCAACCAGAAGATAAGCCCCATGCTTGTCGGCAATCTCGCGGAAACGGGCAAAATCAATCACGCGCGGATAGGCTGACCCGCCAGCAATAATCAATTGTGGTTTATGCTCGGCAGCCAGCGCTTCAACCTCATCATAATCAATCAGATGGTCTTCCTGTTTCACACCATATTGCACGGCATTAAACCACTTACCGGATTGGTTCGGTGCGGCACCATGCGTTAGGTGTCCCCCAGCAGCCAGACTCATGCCCAGAATAGTATCGCCCGGCTTAATCAAAGCCTGCATCACAGCCTGATTGGCTTGCGAGCCTGAATTAGGCTGAACATTGGCATAGGCGCAATCGTAAAGCTTACAAACACGCTCAATCGCCAAATCTTCGGCAACATCGACAAATTCGCACCCGCCATAATAGCGTCGTCCGGAATAACCCTCGGCATATTTATTTGTCATTATTGAGCCCTGCGCTTCCAGAACAGCCTTAGAGACAATGTTTTCAGAAGCGATGAGTTCAATCTGATTCTTCTGGCGGGTCATTTCCTGGTCGATTGACCGGGCCAATGCCGGATCCGTCTCCATTAGAGAACGAGTGAAAAAATCATTATTTTCAAGTGTTTGAACAGTATTTTCAGATGCAGACATAAGCTTTTTCTCAAAATTATTTGAAATTTATTCGCTGAAGTTGTTTAGCACATTCAACCATGAATTTAAACAAGCGGCGCACAGGATGACGTGAGTAAGTCTAAAATGCCATATAAACTCTTACAAGCGGCCTTTAAAGAACATATATATACTGCATGGATGATTTTGAAAGTTTGAAAATTGCCGCAGGCGTGATTTTTATCATGATGAGCGGAGTCTGGGGCGTATCGCTGTTTCTTAAAGATGTCAGCATCGTCGACAGTTTCTGGGGATTTGGCTTTGGTGCCATAGCCGTTACTTTATATCTAGCAAACCCAGGCGGTGAAGCGCAGACAATTATGACGATTCTGGTCGTTCTATGGTCACTTCGGTTGGGACTGCACTTGTTTATCAGATGGTCTGGCGAGGCTGAGGAAGACCATCGCTATCAGGCGATACGGCGCAATAATCCAGGATTCTGGTGGCGCAGTCTTTACATCGTTTTCGGGCTTCAAGGCCTGCTTATGTGGATTATTGCTCTGCCGGTTCAAATTGGACTAAGTGTTGCGCCTGTTTCGGCAAATATCTGGATATATCCTGCGGCACTCATTGCCCTGTCCGGCTTGTTGATAGAAACACTCGCAGACATCCAACTGACCAGTTTTCGAAAAAACCCAGATAATAAAGGCCAAGTTCTCAATTCCGGCTTATGGTCGGTATCGCGCCACCCCAATTATTTTGGGGATGCCCTTTTTTGGTGGGGTATCTGGCTTGTGTCTCTTACCATTACATTCAAAGCGCTTTTCGTAATTTTCGCCCCGGCTTTAATGACATTTCTGATTATCAAAATATCGGGCGCAGATTTGCTGGAAAAAAACATGATAAAATCACGACCCGGCTATCAGGACTATATGGCGCAGACAAATCGTTTTATCCCGAAGCTGTTTTAGCCCATATTGCAGAGGTTAAATTAATCTATTACATGGCTATTCATCGCGTCCGGAAATTCACCCACCAAGTTGACATTAACGCTTTTTGTGGTGATATGAATTTTCATAACGGGGGACATAATGCTTACAAATTCTTATCCAACTCTTCAGTTTAATCTTGGCGAAGAAGTCGAAATGATGCGGACATCCGTCCGCAATTTTGTCGAGGACAAGGTTGCCCCGCGTGCCGCTGAAATCGACAGCACAGATGTTTTCCCGCGAGATCTATGGCCTTTAATGGGTGAACTGGGTTTGTTCGGCGTCACCGTTTCCGAAGATCATGGCGGGTCTAATTTAGGCTATATGGCACAGGCCATTATCGTCGAAGAACTATGCCGTGGCTCCGCCGCCGTTGGTCTTTCCTATGGCTCGCACGCCAATTTATGCGTGAACCAAATTAATCGCTGGGCCAGTGAAGCTCAAAAAGAAAAATATCTGCCCAAATTACTCACCGGCGAACATCTCGGTGCGCTTGCAATGAGTGAAGCCGGATCAGGGTCAGATGTTGTCTCCATGAAACTCAAAGCCGAGAAAAAAGGCGACAAATATATTCTCAATGGCACAAAGTTTTGGATTACCAATGGCCCGACAGCAGATGTGCTGGTTGTCTATGCTAAAACTGAACCCGATGCCGGTTCACATGGCATTACAACCTTCCTGATCGAAAAAGACTTCCCTGGTTTCTCCTGCGCCCAAAAGCTCGACAAGCTAGGTCATCGCGGCTCAGACACAGGTGAACTTGTGTTTGAAGACTGCGAGGTACCGGAAGAAAATGTGATGGGTCCGCTTAATGGAGGTGTTGGCATCTTGATGAGTGGCCTTGATTATGAACGCGCCGTTCTTGCCGCATGGCCACTTGGTATTATGCAGGCCTGTATTGATACCGTTATTCCTTATGTGCATCAAAGAGAGCAATTTGGCAAACCTATCGGCACATTCCAATTGGTTCAGGCCAAACTTGCAGATATGTATACCAAAATCAGTGCCACACGTGCTTATATCTATGCTGTCAATCAAGCTTGTGACCGCAATGAAACAACGCGTAAGGACGCTGCCGCAGCCATTTTGTTCGCGGCTGAAAACGCCACACAATGTGCATTAGATGCCATCCAGCTTATGGGCGGCAATGGTTACATTAATGATAACCCTGTCGGGCGTTTTTTGCGCGATGCCAAGCTGGCTGAGATTGGTGCTGGTACTTCTGAAATCCGGCGTATGCTTATCGGGCGCGAATTATTTGGCGAAACAGCCTAGCTGCATAAGAGCTGATTGAATGTCCAAAGCGCAATTTCCATCAATCCGCATGAGGCGTCTTCGCCAAACGGACTGGGTGCGCCGCATGGTCGCCGAAGCGCATCTTTCAGTGGATGATTTTATCTGGCCTATTTTCATCCGGGATGGCAAAAATGAACGCGAAGCAATATCCGCCATGCCGGGGGTTCATCGACTTAGCATTGACTTAGCCGTCGAAGCCGCCAAGAAAGCCGCAGATTTGGGCATACCCTGCATGGCGCTATTTCCCAACACAGCTCCAGATAAAAGAACCGCCGATGGCAATGAGGCCTGCAATCCAGAAAATCTGGTTTGCCTTGCGACGGATGCGATTAAATCTGCCGTGCCAAATATCGGCATATTATGTGATGTCGCACTCGACCCTTATACCGATCACGGTCATGACGGCCTACTCGAAGGCGAAACAATTTTAAATGATGAAACCCTCGAGATACTGGCACAACAGGCACTCAATCAGGTCGCAGCTGGGTGTGATATCATTGCCCCTTCCGACATGATGGATGGGCGTATTGGTGTCATTCGCGATGCGCTCGAATTTGCCGGACATGCCGATACCTTAATCATGGCTTATGCCGCCAAATATGCGTCCGCCTTTTATGGCCCTTTCCGCGAAGCCGTCGGCTCAGGAAATCGTCTCAAGGGTGATAAGCGCACCTATCAGATGAACCCCGCTAATTCAGATGAAGCCATGCGCGAGATTGAACTCGATATCGCCGAGGGGGCAGATATGGTCATGGTCAAACCCGGCATGCCATATCTCGATATCGTGCAACGCGTGAAAGATAATTTTCATATCCCAACTTTTGCTTATCAAGTTTCCGGCGAATACAGCATGCTCGCTAATGCCGCCGAGCAGGGCTTAATGGATCGGCAATCCTCAATTTTTGAGAGCCTACTCGCTTTCAAACGCGCCGGAGCCGACGGCATCCTCACCTATTTTGCGCTAGAAGCCGCCGAAATTCTGAACAGCTAAAACTGCCAGCGCATGCCGCCATGCACGCCCCATTGTGTATCAGCATCCGCATCATGGGCAGGATTAAAGCGGAGTTTCATATCCATATACCAGTATTTCTTCGCCGAAAGTGACCGCAGGCTCATCATGGTCTGAATTTCCCGTGCCGATGATGTGACCGGCAACACATGACGGTCAAACAATATAGCGCCCCTTTGGGTTCGACGCACCGGCAGATTGAGATGTACTTCGCCTTTTTCATGCCGCACGGGCTGGGTAAGACGAATCTGAGCCAATTTAGTTTTGAAGTTTTTCCAAAGAACCATTTCATAGGCGGAGGTCTGAAGATTATCCACGCCGCCAAATAGGAACTGCCTATCCAATTTGGTCGTTTCGGAATGCCCCCGATAGGCCGATGCCGCCCCGTACCAGCCCTGCCCCATATTACGCGTGACCCCAATACCTGTAAACAATGTTCGCCCGTCACCATTTAGCTGGAAAGCGCCTTGCCCCTGCGTGCCAAGCAATGACTTATCTTCAAGCATCACGCCGCCCTGAAAACCAACATATGTCCCCTTAAAATTTTTCTGGAAAGCAGACACCACCCCACCGGATTGCCTGTCTTGACTGTTGGGACTATTGGGTGACTTATGAGCCGAAGCAACCGCCTCAGACTGCCAACTATTAAAGCCCGTCACTTGCCAGTTGTCACCTGTCACCTGACCGATTGACCCATATCCGGCAAATTGGAGATAAGGTGTCGCGAGCATGCTGCGCATCACCCCGTCCTGTCCGGTAACGGGGACAAGCCCTAGAATATTTTGCGGTTCATTCTGCCAGCTCTGAAAAGTAACCCCATTGACCTGCCCCTGACTTAAGGGCGCCAGCCCGGTCACAGTTCCCCCGCCCGCTCGGGTAACAAACGTTTCAGATGATGCGTCACCATCCAACACGCCGCCCGTCTTATCCTTTTCATCAAAAACACGCAGAGGAACTTTAAAGGGCGCGCCGAGGCTGTCGATAATAATGACAGCCTGATCACGCAATTCGGGGTCGACTGCCTGCCCAAAGGCGCTAAAGTCAAAGCGGCTATCATCCACCCGAATGCGTCGCCCTCCGCCAATGGGGATATAGTTAACCCCGACCGGATTAATGGCACGTTCTAAATCGAGCAGCCCCTGACCATAAATATCCGCATCAGCATAACGCCCCGATTTGTCAGCCGTTAACAAAAGTCGGTCAATCAACTCGGCTGTGGTCATCTGACCATCGAACAAATCAATGAGAATGGCGAGAGCACCTGACACATGCGGTGCCGCAAAAGACGTCCCCAATACCGGGCGATAACTCCCTCCCGGATAGGCTGCCACAACATATTCCGCCCGGTCATTATAACCGCCCGGTGCGGGAAGGCATAAATCCTTCGCATGTCCACAATGATTGCTCTGGTCGCCAATCACCCCATTACTGTCGACCGCAACAGCGATGACTGCCTTCTCCCGTAACTCAGGAAATAACATCGCAAAAGCCGCCGTAATCGTGACCTCCGCCTCGCCCCTATTACCGGCAGAAAAAACATGGACAGCATCACTCTGCGCCATGATTCTAATACTATTGGTAAAATCCGCGGCGATAAGGTTTTTCTGCGCACCGGCATTAGACGGATCAAAGGCAATGTCATAGCCCCAGCTATGATTAATCACGCCACTTCCGGCTGTGTCTTCAAGGGCTGTCAGCGCTTTAGAAAAAATTGTGTCGTCAAGATTGAGATAATCCTGATTATCCAGATGCAGCGTCCACATGGCAATTTTTGCATCATACGCCACGCCGTGCATTCCATTACCACTGCCTCGCTGTCCGGCAGCTACACTCGCAACACCCGTACCGTGGCGTAACTTATCAGTTGACGGGGTAAGGCCGTTATAAGCCGACAGGTCATTCAGTACAATTTTGCCGGCAGGGAATTCATCATGGGTTGTGTCAATGCCGGTATCGGTGAAGCCGATAACAACATCCTCACCCGAAACACCATAAACATAGGCGCGGGCGGCGTTAATGACATCTAACCCCACCTGACCGGTATATTCAGGATGATTTTGATAGGCAGATAAGGGATGCACAACCGCATGTGTGTCTGAAAAGACTCTGTCCCCGCGCCTATTCCCATTATCGGAAGTTTGCGGCGGCGTCGGCGAATCTGACGGAGCTGGCGGGGCTTGTGGGGATTGTGGAACAGCCCCCCCCCCCCCGCCACTGCCGCCACTGCCGCCACCACCGCCACATGACACCAGTATGACGAACGCAAATACGTTAACAGCAGGACGGTACAGATACTTTAAAGCTGTAAAATGAAATAAATTTTTATTCTTATTGTTAGTTTTTTTATACTTTTTAATAAAACTAAAGAAAAACAAAAAACTCTCCCCAACTACAAAAAATGAAACTGGAAAAAGTTTTTGTTTATAAACTCAATAATTGAAATACAGTTAATATCAGTAAGTTTATTTGATTTAAATTTTTGACAATGATTTTATTTTTTGGAATTACTTCGAACGACCTCAATCAAACTTGAGGTATCCCAACGCTCACCACCAAGAGCCTGAACTTCCTCATAAAATCCATCCACCAAACGCGCAACAGGCAAAGCCGCACCATTCCTGTCAGCTTCCTCAAAACAGATAGTGAGGTCTTTTCGCATCCAATTAACAGCAAAACCAAAATCGAACTCACCATTAATCATCGTCTTATATCTATTCTCCATCTGCCATGATTGCGCCGCCCCTTTAGAAATCACCTCAATCACGTCTTCAGCGTTTAATCCGGCGTGCTGAGCAAAATTAATCGCTTCTGATAGCCCCTGCACAAGACCCGCAATGGCAATTTGGTTCACCATTTTGGTTTTCTGCCCCGCACCACAAGGCCCCATCAGCTTGTGCATCTTCGCATAGCAGTCAATTACGGGGGTAATTGTTTCATAAGCCTCTGGCTTGCCGCCTATCATAATTGTGAGAACACCATTCACAGCACCCGCTTCACCACCGGATACAGGCGCATCCAAAAACGCAAAGC
>ALYF01000017.1 GCA_000293845.2 alpha proteobacterium IMCC14465
AAGCGGGCTTATGACCTTGGCGTTAGGTCTGTACGTGTCGCGACCCATTGCACCGAGGCTGATGTTTCCAAGCAGCATATTGGTATCGCGCGCGATTTGGGTATGGATACAATCGGCTTTCTCATGATGAGCCATATGATTGAGCCTGAGCAACTCGCTGAGCAAGCCAAGCTGATGGAAAGCTATGGCGCGACTACGGTTTACGTGACCGATAGCGGTGGCGCGCTTGATATGGATGGCTATGCGGCGCGGGTGCAAGCCTATGACCGTGTATTAAACCCTGAAACCGAGCGCGGTGTTCACGCGCATCATAATTTATCTCTAGGCGTTGCGAACTCCATTGTTGCCGTGCAAAACGGCGTGCGCCGCGTCGATGCGTCTTTAGCCGGTATGGGGGCAGGGGCAGGGAATGCGCCACTGGAAGTATTTATTGCCGCTGCGGACCGGAAGGGCTGGCAGCATGGTTGTGACGTTTACAAGCTTATGGATGCTGCCGAGGAGCTGGTGCGCCCGTTGCAGGATCGTCCGGTACGGGTTGACCGCGAGACGCTCTCACTCGGCTATGCAGGTGTGTATTCTTCCTTCTTGCGTCATGCTGAAAAAGCGGCAGAAGATTATGGCATTGATGTCCGCACAATTTTAGTTGAGCTGGGAAGCCGACGCATGGT